>NZ_LQMT02000053.1:0-480 GCF_001620365.2 Amycolatopsis keratiniphila subsp. keratiniphila | reverse complement strand
GGCCCGAAGGAAGACCTCGCCGAGTTCAAGAACAAGGGCGAGGGAATGCTCCCGGTCTACGTGCGGATGGTGATCGAGAACGTCGCCGGCACGGACCTCTCGGACACTTCGGTGTCGGTGCGCGCGGTGGACCCGAACGGCAAGAGCACCAAGGTGATCCTGGCCAACAGCACCGCGGCCTGCAAAGGCGAGTCCGCACCGGAGAACTTCACGACCGCGGGTGCGACCTACGAGACCTGCAAGACCGAAGGCGTCAAGGACGGCGAGGAGGTCGGCGGCGTGGTCTTCCGGGAAGGCGACTACCAGGACGACCCCGTCACCTGGAAGAAGTGAAAGCACACCCATTAGGCCGATAAGCGTAATCGATTCGTGACCTACTCTGGTGCGAATGGACCACACCGATGTACTCCGTCATCAACTACGGTGCGTGGCGAGAACGCCGGAGCAGGGTTCGGCGGGGAGTCCGAGGAGATCCATGAA
>NZ_LQMT02000052.1:9949-102311 GCF_001620365.2 Amycolatopsis keratiniphila subsp. keratiniphila | reverse complement strand
ACGGAAATCATGACAGGGCCCCGTGTGCCGCCTCCACCGCTGCACGAACCCCGCGCCGAAGAACCACCACCGTTCTGACCCGTCGCCGGAAAACGGCCACGGCTCGATCTTCATTGCCGAATACCGGCGAGGCCCCGGCACCCTCCACACGAGCCAACCGAGCCGCCCGGCAGCACCACGATTACGCCCCACCCCACACCGTCGCCGAAAACGACGACCCCCCGTCAAGCACAGCCACCACAAGCCCCAAGCACCCCCGGTGAAACCGGCGTGAACACCCGGTGACACCTCGCGACCCCACCCGGCAACCCCAGCCGCCAGTTGTCCACTTCATGACGTCATCCGGCCCCACCGCTAGGTGTTCCACGACACTTTTTGGCGGGTTCCTACAATCCCCGGCCCCCGGCATGCGCCACCGGCGACATTCTCGTACCGGCCGGTAAGAGGCAGGCTGTTAGACAGGTATCAGGAGACTGTCCCGCGCGTGATCCGGCGGGACGGTGCCGCTCACTTGGGAGGCTCAGTCGGTGTTCAGTCGTGTCGCCATCGTCAACCGCGGAGAAGCCGCGATGCGGCTCATCCACGCCGTCCGCGAGCTTTCGGCGGAGACCGGACGGCGGATCGAGACCGTCGCGCTCTTCACGGACGCGGACCGGTCGGCGACGTTCGTGCGGGAAGCCGACATCAGCTACAACCTCGGGCCCGCGTCGGCGCGTCCCTATCTCGACTTCGCCGTGCTGGAGCGGGCGCTGACCGAGACCGGGGCCGACGCGGCCTGGGTCGGCTGGGGGTTCGTGGCCGAAGATCCGGCCTTCGCCGAGCTGTGTGAGCGGCTGGGCGTCACCTTCATCGGTCCGAGCGCGGACGCGATGCGCAAGCTCGGCGACAAGATCGGCGCGAAGCTGATCGCCGAAGAGGTCGGCGTGCCCGTCGCTCCCTGGAGCCGCGGCGCCGTCTCCGATCTGGACGCCGCCATCAAGGCCGCCGACGAGATCGGCTATCCGCTGATGCTCAAGGCCACCGCCGGCGGCGGCGGTCGCGGTATCCGCGTCATCACCTCCGCCGACGAGCTCAAGGACGCCTACGAGCGCACCAGCCTGGAGGCCGAGCGCGCCTTCGGCAGCGGCGTCGTCTTCCTGGAGCGCCTGGTCACCGGCGCCCGGCACGTCGAGGTCCAGGTCATCGCCGACGGCCAGGGCACCGCGTGGGCGCTCGGCGTCCGCGACTGTTCGGTGCAGCGCCGCAACCAGAAGATCATCGAGGAGTCCGCCTCCCCGGTGCTGAGCCCCGAGCAGGCCGACGAGCTCAAGCGGTCCGCCGAGCGGCTCGCGCTCGCGGTCGATTACCGCGGCGCCGGAACGGTCGAGTTCCTCTACCACCCCGGCGACAAGCTGTTCGCGTTCCTCGAGGTGAACACCCGCCTCCAGGTCGAGCACCCGATCACCGAGCTGACCACCGGCATGGACCTGGTCAAGGCCCAGCTGCACGTCGCTTCCGGCGGCAAGCTCGAAGGGGTCCAGCCCGTCGAGTTCGGGCACGCCGTCGAGGCGCGGCTCAACGCCGAAGACCCGGACCGCGACTTCGCGCCGTCCCCGGGCCGCATCGCCCGCCTGGACCTGCCCGCCGGCCCCGGTATCCGCGTCGACACCGGGGTCAGCGAAGGCGACACCATCCCGGCCGACTTCGACTCGATGATCGCGAAGATCATCGCCTACGGCCGCGACCGTGACGAGGCGCTCGGCCGCCTGCGTCGCGCGATGGCGCAGACCACGGTCATCATCGAGGGCGGCGCGACCAACAAGAGCTTCGTCCTCGACCTGCTCGACCAGCCCGAGGTGATCGACGGCAGCGCCGACACCGGCTGGATCGACCGCGTCCGCGGTGAGGGCAAGCTGGTCACCCACCGCCATTCCGCGATCGCGCTCGCGGCCGCCGCCATCGAGGCGTACGAGGACGAGGAAGCCGTCGAGCGCCAACGGCTCCTCTCCACCGCGCACGGCGGCCGCCCGCAGGTCCAGCACGAGAGCGGCCGTCCGCTCGACCTCAAACTGCGCGGCGCCGCGTACCGCGTGAGCGTCGCCAGGATCGGCCACCGCCGGTTCCGCGTCGGCGTCTCGGCGGGCGGCGGCGACATCCACCCCGCCGACGTCGAGGTCGACCGGTTCGACGAGCACACCGGCCAGATCACCGTCAACGGCACCCGGTTCCGCCTGGTCACCGGCACCCACGGCCCGATCCACCTGGTCGAGGTCGACGGCATCACCCACCGCATCAGCCGGGACGAGGGTGGCGTCGTCCGCTCCCCCGCGCCCGCGCTCGTCGTCGCTACCCCGCTGGAGGTCGGCGCCGAGGTCGAGGCAGGCGCGCCCGTGCTGGTGCTGGAAAGCATGAAGATGGAGACGGTGCTCCGCGCGCCGTTCCGCGCGAAGCTGCGTGAGTGCGTCGTCTCGGTCGGCAGCCAGGTCGAGACCGGCGCTCCCCTGCTGCGGCTCGAACCGGTGGCCGAAGAAGGCGAAGAGGTCGCCGAGGACACCGGCAGCGTCGAGATCGAGCTGCCCGCGGAGCCGGACGGCACGTCGGCGGTACAGCGGATCACGCGGGGACAGCAGGATCTGCGCAGCCTCCTGCTCGGCTTCGACGTCGACCCGCACGACGAGCGCCGCACGCTCAGCGCGTACCTGGCCGCCCGCGTCGAACTGGACGGCAACGGCGATCGCCCGCTGGAGGGTGAGGTCGAGCTGCTGACCGTTTTCGCCGACCTCTCCGAGCTGATGCGCAACAAACCGGCGCGCGAAGACACCAAGACGGACACCCGGGTGCACAGCTCCCGCGAGTTCTTCCACACCTACCTACAGAGCCTCGACGTCGAACGCGCCGGGCTGTCGGAGTCGTTCCAGAACAAGCTGAAGAAGGTGCTGGCGCACTACGGCATCAAGGATCTGGAGCGGACCCCGGAGCTGGAGGAGGCGGTTTTCCGCATCTTCCTCGCCCAGCAGCGGACCTCGTCCGACGTCGCGGTCGTCACCGCGCTGCTGCGGCAGTGGCTCACCGAGCCGCAGCCGTTCGAGTCGATGCGCGAACCGGCCGGCAAGGCGCTGGAACAGCTCATCGCCGCCACCCAGCTCCGCTTCCCGGTCGTCGGCGACCTGGCGCGCAGCGTGGTGTTCCGCTGGTTCGCCCAGCCGTTGCTTCGCCGCACCCGCGCCGAGGCCTACAGCGAGGTCCGCAAACACCTGCGTCACCTCGACCTGCACCCGGATTCGCCGGACCGCGCCGAGCGGATCGCGAGCATGCTGGCCAGCGCACAGCCGCTGGTCCGCCTGCTCGGGCAGCGGATCGGCCGCCCCGGCACCGATCACAGCCCGCTGCTGGAGGTACTGAGCCGCCGCTACTACGGAAACCGCGCGCTCACCGATGTCCAGCAGGTGACCGTCGGCGGCTGCACCTTCGTCACCGGCGACTACGCCGACGCGAACGAGCGGTTCCACATGGTCACCACCGCCGTCGACCGCGCCGGGCTGCCCGGGGCGATCAAGGCGGTCGCCGGCCTCGCCGCGCAGCTGCCCGCCGACACCGACGTCGAGGCGGACCTGTACCTCACCTGGGACGACGAGTCGGCCGACGACGACACGATGGCCGCCGGGCTGCGCGAAGTCCTCACGGCCGAGTCGCTGCCGAGCCGGATCCGGCGGATCACCACCACCGTCGCCGGGCACGGCGGCGCGGTGATGCACCACCACTTCACCTTCCGCCCGTCCTCGACCGGGTTCAGCGAGGAGCGGCTGATCCGCGGCCTGCACCCGCTGATCGCCCAGCGGATGCAGTTGCAGCGGCTGGCGAACTTCGACCTCACGCGCCTGCCGTCGGGCGACGAGGACGTGTACCTGTTCAAGTGCGTCTCGCCGATGAACCCGTCGGATCAGCGGCTGGTCGCGCTCGCCCAGGTCCGCGACCTGACCCCGTTGCGGGACAACGACGGCAAGCTGCTGGCCCTGCCCGCGGTCGAAGGCACGCTGGCGGGCTGCCTCGACGCGATCCGCGAGGTACAGGCGAAGCTTCCGCCGAAGAAGCGCTTCGACACCAACCGGATCATGCTGTACGTGTGGCCGACCAGTGAGCTCACCGGCGCGGAGCTGGACACGGTCGCCCAGCGGGTGCAGCCGTCGACGGCCGGCGCGGGACTCGAAGAGGTCCAGTTCCTCGGCAGGCAGCGCGACCGCGCGACCGGCGAGGTCAAAGAGGTCGCCGTGCGCATCGGCTACGACGTGAGCGGCGGCGTGCAGATGTCGCTGTCCGAGCCCACCACCGAGCCGATCCTCCCGCTCGACGACTACCGCCAGAACGTGTTGCGCGCCCGTCGCCGCGACACCGTGTACCCGTACGAGCTGACCGAGATGCTCGGTTCGTTCACCGAGTACGACATGGACGACACGAACACCCTCGTCCCGGTCGACCGGAAGAAGGGCCGCAACAAGGCCGCGATCGTCGCCGGTGTGGTCACCACGCCGACCGAACGGCACCCGGAGGGCGTCAAGCGCGTGGTGCTGCTGGGCGACCCGACGAAGGCGCTCGGCGCTCTGTCGGAGCCGGAGTGCTCGCGGGTGATCGCGGCACTGGACCTCGCCGAGCGGCTGCGGGTCCCGTTGGAGTGGTACGCGCTCTCGGCGGGTGCCCGGATCTCGATGGAGTCCGGTACCGAGAACATGGACTGGGTCGCGGCCGCGCTCAAGCGGATCGTGCACTTCACCCAGAACGGCGGCGAGATCAACATCGTCGTCGCGGGGATCAACGTCGGCGCCCAGCCGTACTGGAACGCCGAAGCGACGATGCTCATGCACACCAAGGGAATCCTGGTGATGACGCCGGATTCCGCGATGGTGCTGACCGGTAAGCAGTCCCTCGACTTCTCCGGTGGCGTCTCGGCCGAGGACAACTTCGGCATCGGCGGCTACGACCGGGTCATGGGCCCGAACGGCCAGGCGCAGTACTGGGCGCCGAACCTCGCCGCGGCACGCGACGTGCTGATGTCGCACTACGACCACACGTACGTGGCACCGGGCGAGCCCGGTCCGCGCAAGGCGGTCACGAACGACCCGATCGACCGGGACATCTCGTCGTTCCCGCACGCGGCCGTCGACAGCGACTTCACCACGGTCGGCCAGATCTTCTCGCGGGAGGCCAACCCCGACCGCAAGAAGCCGTTCGACATCCGCACCGTGATGCGCGCGCTGTCGGACCAGGACCACCCGGTGCTGGAGCGCTGGCCGGGGATGGCCGACGCGGAGACCGCGGCCGTGCAGGACGTGCACCTCGGCGGGCGGCCGGTGTGCCTGCTCGGCATCGAGTCGCGTTCGGTGCCGCGCCGCGGCTTCCCGCCCACCGACGGCCCGGACACCTACACCGCGGGCACGCTGTTCCCGCGGTCGTCGAAGAAGGCGGCGCGGGCGATCAACGCGGCCAGCGGCAACCGGCCGCTGGTGGTGCTGGCGAACCTGTCCGGCTTCGACGGTTCGCCGGAGTCGATGCGGAAGCTGCAGCTGGAGTACGGCGCGGAGATCGGCCGGGCGATCGTCAACTTCGAGGGCCCGATCGTGTTCACCGTGATCTCGCGGTACCACGGCGGCGCGTTCGTGGTCTTCTCGAAGGCGCTGAACCCGAACATGACGGTGCTGGCGCTGGAAGGCTCGTTCGCCTCCGTGCTCGGCGGGGCGCCCGCCGCGGCGGTCGTGTTCGCCGGTGAGGTCAACGCGCGGACCGCGGCGGATCAGCGGGTGCGGTCGCTCACCGAGAAGCTCAGCGGGGCTGTGGGTGCCGAACGCGCCGCGCTGGCCGCGGAGCTGGCCGAGGTCCAGGCGTCGGTGCGGGCCGAGAAGCTGGGCGCGGTCGCGGCCGAGTTCGACGGCGTGCACAGCATCGAGCGCGCGGTGAAGGTCGGCTCGGTGGACGCGATCATCAGCGCCGCCGAGATGCGGCCGCGCATCATCGAAGCGATCGAAGCGGGCCTGGCGAAGCAGTAGCCCTCCCACCCCCTCACGAGTGCTATGAACGGGACGTTCCNNGAACGTCCCGTTCATAGCGTTTCCGGAGGGCTAGTCGGCGGGCGGCTGATCCCCGAAGTCCTCGGGCGCGATCTTGTCCAGCGCCGCCCGGAACTCCTCGACCTCCCGTTCCTGCGCGACCGGGTCGGACGGCACCGTCGGCAGTTCCGCGTCGGGCCCGGCCCCCACGATCTCGACCCGCACCGAAGCGACCTCCAGGACCGCGTCCGCCACCTCGATCCCGACCCCGGCCCGCAAGCCGATCGCGACCGCGTCACTCGGCCGGGCGGAGACGCGGATTCCGGAATCGAGTACCAGATCCGCGAAGAAGATGCCGTCCCGCAGCGCGGTGACCTGCACCCCGGTGACCCGGTGCCCGAACGACTCGACCACCTGGCCGATCAGTTCGATCGTGCCGGGCCGGGGCAGCCGGATCCGTTCCTGCGCGAGCGCCACCGCGCTCGCCTCCGGGCCGCCGATCGTGATCGCCAGCCAGCGACGTTCGCCCTCCCGTTCCCGCAGCAACATCACCGGTGCCGCTTCCGGGGCCAGGACTGCCATCCCCTCGACGTCCATCGAAATCATGCGCGGTACCTCATTCCCTCGCTCAGGCGTCGTCCTTGAGTGCCTTGTCCGCCACCACCTCCGACGGGGCGGGCCGGTCACGCCGCTGGAACGGCGTCGTGTGCCCCTCGGCGCGCAGCCTGGGGATCATGTGCGGATAGTGGAGTTCGAACGCCGGCCGTTCCGACCGGATCCTCGGCAGATCGAGGAAGTTGTGCCGGGGCGGCGGACAGGTCGTCGCCCACTCCAGGGAGTTCCCGTGTCCCCACGGGTCGTCGACTTCGACGACCTCCCCGAACCGGTAGCTGCGGACGACGTTCCAGATGAACGGCAGCACCGACGCGCCCAGCAGGAACGCGCCGATCGTGGAAATGGTGTGCAGCAGGGTGAAACCGTCCGAGCTCAAATAGTCGGCGTAGCGGCGCGGCATTCCTTCGTTGCCGAGCCAGTGCTGGACGAGGAACGTCATGTGGAAGCCGATGAAGGTGGTCCAGAAATGGAGCTTCGCGAGCCGCTCGTCGAGCATCCGCCCGGTCATCTTGGGGAACCAGAAGTAGATCCCGGCGAAGGTGGCGAACACGATGGTGCCGAACAGCACGTAATGGAAATGCGCCACCACGAAATAGGTGTCGTGGATGTGGAAGTCCAGCGGCGGCGCGGCGAGGATGATCCCGGTCAGCCCGCCGAGCAGGAACGTCACCATGAACCCGATCGACCACAGCATCGGTGATTCGAAGGTGAGCTGCCCCTTCCACATGGTGCCGATCCAGTTGAAGAACTTGATCCCGGTCGGCACCGCGATCAGGAAGGTCATGATGGAGAAGAACGGCAGCAGTACCGCGCCGGTGGCGAACATGTGGTGCGCCCACACGGCGAACGACAGCGCGGTGATCGCGATCGTCGCGAACACCATGAGTTTGTAGCCGAACAACGGTTTCCGGCTGAACACCGGGACGATCTCGGTGATGATGCCGAAATACGGCAACGCGACGATGTACACCTCGGGATGACCGAAGAACCAGAACAGGTGCTGGAACAGGATCGCCCCGCCGTTGGCCGGATCGAAGACGTGCGCACCTAGCCGCCGGTCCGCCTCCAGCCCGAACAGCGCCGCGGTGAGGATCGGGAAGACCGCCAGGATCAGGATCGTGGTGAACAGGATGTTCCAGGTGAACAGCGGCAGCCGCCACATGGTCATCCCGGGCGCGCGCAGGCAGAGGATCGTGGTGACCATGTTGACCGCGCCGAGGATCGTCCCGAGCCCGGACACGATCAGACCCATGATCACCAGATCGGCGCCGACGCCCGGCGTGTGCGCGGCGTTGGACAGCGGCGTGTACATCGTCCACCCGAAGTCGGGCGCGCCGCCCGGCGTCAGGAACGAGCTGAGCACCATCAGCCCGCCGAAGAGGTAGAGCCAGTAGGAGAACGCGTTCAGCCGCGGGAAGGCGACGTCCGGGGAGCCGATCTGCAGCGGCAGGATGTAGTTGGCGAAGGCGAAGAGATTCGGTGTCGCGTACAGCAGCAGCATGATCAGGCCGTGCATGGTGAACAGCTGGTTGTACTGCTCCTGCGACAGGAACTGCATCCCCGGCCTGCCCAGCTCGCCGCGCATCAGCAGCGCCATGAAGCCGCCGATGAGGAAGAACGCGAACGAGGTGCTCAGATAGAGCACGCCGATCGTCTTGTGGTCGGTGGTGCGGACGACGCTGAGGAAGACACTCCCCTTGGGGGCACGGATCCGCCCGCCGAAGCGGACGGCCTCCGGTCGCGGAGAGGGCTTCACGGCGGTCATGGCGACTCCCAGCACGAGGACACACCTTCTGAAGGCTGGTACCCCTCCAGGAGAGTCCCTACACGCGCGCTTTTCAAGAGGCCGAAGGGGACCATCCCCGCGTCTGATGTGGTGAAGGCGCCCATCACCGCGTGCGATGCGGGGAAAGGCCCCTTCAGCCACCGAGCAGTGCCTCCAGGTGGTCCGCCGCCGTGGCCGCCCCGCCCGCCTCCCGGAACGAGGCGCCCAACTTCTCGGCGGCCGACCGGTAGCCAGGATCGCCCAGCACCCTGGTCACCGCGGCCGCGATCCGGTCGGGTTTCGCCTTGCCGAACCGCAGCCGGACACCGGCGCCCGCGTCGACGACCTGGCAGGCGACGATCGGCTGGTCGTCCCGGATCGGCGCGACCACGAGCGGCACCCCGTGCCACAGGCTTTCGCAGACGGTGTTGTGCCCGCCGTGGCAGACGACGGCGTCCGCGCGGGCCAGAAGCGCCATCTGAGGCACCTGTGGCACCACGAGCACCGTTTCCCCCACCGGCCCCACGGCACCACCGGGATCGGCGATGACGGTCCGGATCCCGTCGACCCCGGAGAGGCCCTTGGCGGCCGCGCGGAGGAAGTCCCCGGCGGCGTCGGCGTTCGCGGTGCCGAGGGTGACGAACACGGTCGGCACCGCAGGGTCGAGCCGCTCCCACGGGAAGCCGCCGGTGGGCGCGCGCCCGCCGATGGACGGCCCGACCAGCCGGACCCGGCTCGGCAGCGCGGCCGGGCCGAGCAGTTCCCTCGTGGTGAACGCGAGCACGCCGTGCGGCGACATCCTGGGGTCGGCGGGGCCGCCGTCGATCCGCGCGCGCAGGCCGTCGAGGAGGTCGTCGAGCCAGGCCGCCACCTTGGGGAGTCCGGCCAGCGGGTCGACCAGTTCCGCGGACGTCGTCGCGGAGGTCACCCACGGCAGGCCGAGCCCGTCGGCGACGAGACCGCCCGCGATGGCCTGCTGGTCGGCGATCACCACCTGTGGCCGGAACCGGCCGATCGCGGCGCGGACCCCGGGCGCCATCGCCTCGGCCAGCGGGATCAGGAACTCCTCCCACAGGAACCGGAACGCCGCCGGTCCCTTGAGGCTCGCGTCGCGTTCGGGCAGGCGGCGCGGCACGGCGCACGGGAACACGTCGGCACCGTCGCCGGCGAGCCGCCGGATGACCTCCGGCCGCCCCGCCCAGGCGACCCGGTGCCCGCGTGCGGTGAGGGCGGCCGCGACCCCGACCGCGGGGTTCACATGCCCGGTCAGCGGCGGGGTGACGAAGAGGAATCTGCCCACTCAGGCCGCCGTTTCGCACGAGTGTTCGCGGACCCAGCCCAGGATCAGTTCCGACGTCTCCGCGGTGCGCTCGACGAGCACCGAATGTCCCTGGTCCGGCAGCACGACGGTGCGGCAGCGGGCGAGGTTCGCCTCCAGCTCCGGCACCTGCGCCGCGAGTCCCGACTGGTCGCCGAACAGCGCGAACACCGGGCACCGGACCGCAGTGAGGTCGTCGTCGATGGTCCGGCTCAGCGGGATGTCCTCCGCCAGCGTGGTGGCCGCGAGGATCCTGTACGCGGATTTCGACAGCCTCGCGGTGTGCGCCCCGTGGTTCTCGGCGATCCAGCCGATCACCTCGTCGTGCGCGAGCCGGTTCTTCGCGTCGGCGAGCCCCTCGGCCATGTGCCCGATCCACGCCCGCACCGGTGGCTCCGCTTCGATGGCGACGACGCTGGCGACGCGTTCGGGACGCGAAGCCGCGAGCCCGAAGGCGATCGAGCCGCCGAACGAGTTCCCGGCCACGTGCACCGGCCGGTCGATCCCGAGCGTGGTGAGCAGGCCGTCGAGATCGGCGACGAACTCCTCCAGCCGGTAGCCGGTGGCGGGCCGCGTCGTGCGACCGTGCCCGCGAAGGTCGTACATGACGACGTCGATGCCTTGCGCCGCGAAGGCGGGCCCGAGCGTGAAGTAGTAGCTCGCCAGGCTGTCTGTGAGGAGGCCGTGGACGAACACCACGACCGGCGCCTCGCCGTCCGGCGGACCGAGCCGCTGGACGTGGACGTCGAGATCGCCGACCTTGACCTTCGCCATGTTCAGGCCTTCCCCGCCAGGGACGCGACCACGTGGTCGACCAGTTCGCCGACGGTCAGCGCGATGATCTCGTCCAGTTCGCGGTCCGCGATGAACTCGGCGAAGTTGACCTTGTCGCCGTAGTGGTCGCGCAGCCGCCCGGACAGCGTCACGAGGTCGATGCTCTCCAGTTCGAGGTCGTCGTGGAACTTCGTGTCCCGGCCGATCTCGGCGTCGTCCAGCCCGTACTCCTCGAGCAGTTCGCGCAGCATCACGGTGAGGTCGGCCAGCACGGTCCCGGCCGCCACGGTTTCGGTGGTCATTCTTCGTTCTCCGTCCAAGCCACGACGTAGTCCTTCGCCGGTGTGGTGATCGTGGTGTGCCACACCGGATACCGGGCACCACCCGCCGCCACGACGAGCCGACCGTCGTCCGCGCCGACGACGGCGAAAGCGCGCGGATCACCGCGCAGACCGGTGCGGAGCCGTTTCGCAACGGCCTCCTTGGCCGCCCAGAACCTGGTGAACCACAACGCTTCCGGCTCGCCGAGCAGGGCCCGTTCCGCCGGACCGAGAGCCGCGGCGACCGTGCTCTCCGGCCGGTCTTCGACGGCTTCGATGTCGATACCGCAGGGCCCTCGCCGGGCGATGGCGACGCCGAGCGCGTCCCGGTGGGCGATCGAGACGGTGAGCTCCGGCAGGCTTCTCCCATAGGCGCCCGAGACGGTCGGCGCCCCCGACGAGTCGTTCCCGATGCGCAGCTCGGCGGGGAAGATGTCGCCCGCGCCGTCCGTCCACAAGAGACACCGGACGGCGTCCTTCGCCGCGATCCGGCCGAGTAACCAGGTCCGTCTCCGGCGCGGCGACTGGCCTGCGTACGCCTGTCTTTCCTGCCCCGCCAGCACGTTCCGCATGATCAGCTCGCGGGTGGCCAGATCCGGCCACTGCTCGCGGACCAGCGCCCAGCCGCCGGGGCGTTCCTCGGACAGCGTGGCGCGTTCGGGACGCCGGTCCATCGCCCGGATCACCGGGTTGCTGTCGAACCGGCGATCGCGCCAGCCCTCGATCTCGGCCCACACCCGGCCGCCCCGGCTCAGCTGGACGTCCGCTTCGAGTTCCGCGTCGGTCACCGACACGATGCGGACGACGCAGTCGAGCCGATCCCCGGGTAAGGGATGCTCGCCGTAGAACCGGATCCGCCGCATCCCCACCGGGAACACCGTGGTCCGTGCGGGAAGCCGCGACATGATCCAGTAGCCGAGCAGCTGACCGGCGTTGTCCAGCAGCGCCCCCGGCGCGTCCGGGGTTCGCAGCACTCCCCGTACGTGGCGATCCCCCACCGCGACCAGTTCTTCGACACCCTGGAACCTCGGCCCGTGGAACATCCAGCGTTCGGTGTAGAGCTGCTCGGCGCGCAGGTCCGGCCTCCGTTCCCGGGCGGCCGGGAACGTCCACGGCCCGGGCGGATCGGCGGGGAACGCGGCGTCCAGATCGACGACGGCCCTGGAGTAGTCGCCGAGGGAGACACCGGCTCGCGAGGGGCCTTGCGGCACCACGGTCACCGGCACGTCCAGCGCGGGGGTCGCGGCGATCCACTGGTTCAGCCGGACGTCCTCCAGTGCGACCGCGCGACGGCCCGGCGCGGCCTGTTCGGCGAAGTCCATCAAATGCCCGATCACCGTCGTCGCGGGTACGACCGGCCACGAGTCGGCGGGTTCCGCGCCGGGTGGCTGTTTGAAGAAGCAGTGGTCGAGCAGATACGGCATCGTCTCGACGGAGACGCGGAGTTCGGTGCGCGACGGCCGGATCCGGGGCGCCGGCCTGGCGGCGAACAGTTCGGCCGCCAGGCCGGCGGTGTCGGCCAGCAACCCGGAGAATTCGGCTGCCAGCGGGTTCCGTTTCCCGATCCTGTCCAAAGTGGACGCACCGGCCCCCGACGGGCGGAACCCGTGCCGGACACGTTCGTCGAGCGACACGAGCGCGCCGCCGAGGTCGAGCCGGATCGTCCGGCCGCGTTTCGCGCCGCGCCGGCCCGGCAGCAGTTCGAACGCCGGATCGGCGCCGTCGGCCCACAAGGCCGTCGCGGTCCGCAGCAGTTGCCGGAGACCGGGCCGGTGCGCGGAATGCGCGGCGACGACGAGATGTTCGCGGTCGTGCAGGGTGTTCCCGATCAGCGACCCGAGCTGTCCGGCGCCCGTCTGCACGAACGCGCGGAAGCCGGCCGCGTACAGGTTCTCCACGAGACCGCGGAACCGCACCGGCTCCAGCAGATGCCGGACGAACAGGTCGCGTACTTCCGCGGCGGCCTCCGGATACGGCCTTCCGGTCGTGGCGGACCAGACCGGGAGTTTCGCCGGATACAGCGTGTAGCGCTCGGCGGCCTCGCGGATCGGGCCGAGATACGGGGCGAGCATCGGGGTGTGGAAGCCGGACCGGAACGGCAGCACCTGGGCGATCACGCCGTCCGCGCGGAACCGCCGGACGAAGCCGTCGACGGCCTCCTCCGGCCCGCAGATCATCGCCTGGTTGGGCGCGTTGTCGTGGGACAGGACCACTTCGGACTGTCCTTTGAGGACTCTGATGACCACGGACGACGCTGCGCCGATCACCGCGAAGGCCAGACCCGGCACCTTGAGCGCGTCGGGGTCGAAGCCCGCCAGGAACGCGTCCACCTCGGTGTCGGCATGGATCCCGGCGACGGCCATCGCGGTCCACTCCCCCAGGCTGTGCCCGGCGAGCGCGTCCGGGGTGACACGCAGCCCGCGCAACGCCGTGTCGAGCAGCCTGCCCAGCTGGAACACACCCTTGCCGTGCCTGCCGACGTCGCCGATCGTGACGTCCGGCGCTTCCCAGCGGATACCGAAATGCCGGGCGATGTCGCCGGCGTGCGCCTCGAATTCGTTCTCCAGCCCGGGGAAGACGAACGCGAGCTTGCCCCCGCCCACGCCGAGCAGCGGTTCCGGAACGAACCAGAGGTCGTTGCGGCCGCGCCAGGGTCTGCCCTTCGCGACCACTTTCCTGGCCAGGTTCAGCCGTTTGGGTGTCGGGTCGACGAGCCCGAGCCGGACCCGGCCGCGACCGGTGTCACACTCGCTCAGGACGTCGTCGTGGTCGAGCAAGCAGCCCATTTCGGCGACGGTCGGCGCCGAGAGCCGCAGGACCCGTTCCGGCTCGGAGACCTCGACGGCGGGCCGGGTCGCGGCCTGCTCAAGGACCACGTGGGCGTTGATCCCGCCGAAGCCGAACGCGTTGACCCCCGCCCGCCGCACCGGCCGCCGGTCGTCGGTCTCCCAGGCCTTCGCGGTGCCGAGCGTCTCGAACCGGGTCGCCGCCAGCGCCGGATGCGGGTGCTCACAGTGCAGGGTCGGCGGAAGAACCCCGTGGTACACCGCCAAAGCGGCCTTGACGAGTCCGGCGACCCCCGCCGCGGGCATGGTGTGCCCGATCATCGACTTGACCGAACCGAGCACCGCCGTCGGCTCGCTCTCCCGCCCGAAGACCTCCGCGATCGTCGCCAGTTCGGCCGCGTCGCCCGCCGGGGTGGCGGTGCCGTGGGCTTCGAGCAGGCCGATCGTGGCGGGATCGATCCCCGCCGCGCACCAGGCCTGCCGCACCGCGCGGACCTGGCCGTCGGTGTCCGGAGTGGACAGTCCGGCGGCCCGGCCGTCGCTGGCCACGCCGGTCCCGGTGACCACGGCGTAGACCCGGTCGCCGTCCCGTTCGGCGTCCGCGAGCCGTTTGAGCACGACGATGCCGGTGCCCTCGCCGATCAGCACCCCGTCCGCGTCCCGGTGGAACGGCCGGATCCGCTGGCTCCGCGACAACGCGCCGAGCTGGGAGAACACGCTCCAGAACGTGACGTCGTGGCAATGGTGCACGCCACCGGCCAGCACGACGTCGCATCGCCCGCTCACCAGTTCGCGTACGGCGTGGTCGACGGCGACGAGCGAGGAGGCGCAGGCGGCGTCCACCGTGTACGCGGGTCCGCGCAGGTCGAGCCGGTTCGCCAGCCGCGAGGCGGCGAGGTTGGGCACGAGCCCGATCGCTGCGTCGGGGGCTTCGGGGCCGAGCCGGTCGGTGAACGCCCGGCGGAGTTCCTCCAGCCGCTCGCCACCGAGTTCGGGCATCAGTTCGCCGAGGGTGCGCACGACCTGGGTGGCCGTGCGGACCCGCTGGTCGAGCCGCACCAGCCCGGGCGTCAGATAGCCGCCGCGGCCGAGGATGACGCCGGTCCGCTGCCGGTCGGCGGGCAGCCGGTGCTCCCCGCCCGCGTCGGCGATGGCCTGCGCGGCCACCCGCAGCGCGATCAGCTGATCGGGTTCGGTACCGGGGACCGACGACGGCATCACGCCGAACCCGGTGACGTCCACTTCGGCCAGTTCACCGACGAAACCACCGCGATGGCAGTAGATCCGGTCCGCCCGCGGTTCGGCGTCGGGCTGGTAGAAACCCGGATCCCAGCGGTCGGCCGGGACTTCGGTGATCGCGTCGACGCCGTCGACGATGTTGCGCCAGTAGGTGTCGAGGTCGGGGGCGCCCGGGAACAGCACCGACATCCCGACGATCGCGATCGGGGAGGTTTCGGCCACCGGTCACCACCCCGACGCGGTGTAGGTGACGGCCGTGAGGGCCGCGTCGCCCCACGCCAGTTCGCGCAGCAGGCTCAAGGTGCCTTCCTCGGGGTCGATCAGCTCGATCCCGCGCCGGGCGTAGTCCCGCATCAGTTCCGGAGTGACCATCCCGTTGTTCACCCCGGTGGGCGCCCAGGGTCCCCAATGGACGGTGAGTCCACGGCGTCCGTACACAGTGGACCAACGGTGGCCGAGCGCCTCCAGCGCGTCGTTCGCGGCCGCGTAGTCGGCTTGACCGCGGTTCCCCAGCGTCGCGGCGACACTGCCGAACAGGACGGCGAACTTCGGCGCCTCCGGCAGTTCGCCCGCCGCCGCGAGCAGGGTGCTCGCCCCTTCGACCTTGGTGGCGAAGACCCGGTCGAAGGACGCCGGATCCTTCTCGGCGATCAGCTTGTCCTCGATGACGCCCGCCGCGTACACGATACCGTCGAGCCTGCCGTGTTCGGCGTGGATCTCCTTGACCGCGCGGTGCACGGCCTCCGCGTCGAGCATGTCCACCGAGTGGTACCGCACCGGGCTGCCGAGGTCGCCGATCCGCCGCAGCGTTCCGCGGACCTCGCGTTCGGACTCGATGAGCCGGATGGTCCGCTCGATCTCCGCCGGTTTGGACAGCCCGCTCCCGATCAGGGCGGCACGCAGCTCTTCCGTCGTCGTCGCCGTCGCGATCTCCGGTTCCTCACCGTCGATGGGCACGGCGGTGCGGCCGAACAGTTCGATACGGCATCGCGACGCCGAGGCCAGCGCGGTGGCCAGCCGGGCGGTGATGCCCTTCGCCCCGCCGACCAGGAGGACGACCGAGTCCCGGTCCAGGCCGAGGGCTTCCGCCTCGGCCGTCCCGTCACCGGCCGGGCCGGCGCCCGTGCTGCCGAGCAGACCGAGGCCTTCCTCGGTCATCCGCAGACCACGCCGAGCGCCACCGCGGCGGACGACGACCGGCTCCCAGTCTCCGGCGGACAGCTCGGCGAGCAGGGTCTCGACCTGTTCGTCCACAGTGGATTCCGGATGCTGCTCGACCACGCGGGCGACCGTGTCCGGGTACTCCCTGGCGACGGTCCGGAAGAAGCCGCGGGCACCGTCGGCGGGGCCGTTCGCGATGAGCCACCGCGGACCGCGCGCCAAGACCGCCTGGTACAGCGCGAAATCGTCGGGGAACGACGGTGACAGGTGGAACACGCCGTCCGCGCCGCGCTCCGGTACGCCCTGGACCAGTTCGGTTTCGGCGCCGTATCCGGCGAGCCGGGCGGTGAGCATCTCGGCCACCTGGCCTTCACCGACGACGGCGAAGCGGAGCCCGGCGAGTTCCTCGTCGGCGGGAGCGGCGTCGGCGAGATCGAATTCCCGCATGAGATAACGCTTCGGCGCCACGACGACGGCGCCGCTCTCTTCGGCGCGCTGGTCACCGGAAGGAACCCCGCCGAGCAGATCGGCGAGTTCCGCCGCCGTCCGGGCCTTGGCGAGGACCTCGGGATCACCGTCGGTCAGCCCCAGCCGGGTCGCGAGTTCTCCGGCGATCTCGGCCCGTTTGATCGAATCGACGCTCAGATCCGCTTCGAGGTCCAGGTCCGGTTCGATCATGTCCACCGGATAGCCGGTCCGCTCGCCGATCACCTCGACGACGGTGTCGAAGACCGACCGTTCGGGCGCGATCTCGACGCGCACGGGCTCGGGTACCGAAGGAACGACGACGGGCGCGGGCGGCGGCACACCGGGATCGGTGCCGAGGTAACCGAGCAGGACGTCCCGTTGCGCGGCGATCATCTCGCGGCTGGTGCGGAGGAACTCCGAGATGAGCGCCTCACCGCCGTCGGTGCCGGGCCGGGAAGTCACGATCGCCTCCGTGGGGATTCGCTGGGCTGGGTGCAGGGCGGTGGCGGGGATCTCGCCGTCGGCGGTGCGGACGAGGTGCCCGTCGACGGTCCAGCCCGCCTTCTTCGGCGGCCGTGCGGACAGCGCGTCACTGCACGCACGGCCGGTGAACAGCCGGCCGGTGCGGACGTCCGCACCGGCGACCGCCAGCCTCGCCAACACGGCGAGGAAGCCGGGGATCCCGGTGCGGCGGCCGCCTTCGAGAGCGACCGTCCGATGTGGACGGCCGTCGAGTACGGCGCCGACGAGCCGGGTGAGGACCGAGCCGGGGCCCGCTTCGACGAAGGTCCGGGCGCCTGCCGCGTACATGGCCTCGATCTGGTCGGCGAACCGCACCGGCGCGCCGATCTGCGTGGCCAGTCTGGCGCGGATCCCGTCCGGGGTGGACGGGTACGGCGCGGCGGTCCGATTGGCCCACACCGGGATCTCCGGTTCCCTGACCGCGACGGTACCGAGCACGCGGGCGAACTCCGTCTCCGCCGGGGCGACCAACGGGCTGTGGAACGCGCACGCGACCGGAAGGGATTTCGCCCCGAACCCGCGGACGCGCAGGCGGTCCACCGCGACGCCGACGGCGTCCGTGGGCCCGGAGATCACCGTCTGCTCCGGCGAATTCCGGTTGGCGGTGACCACGGTCCCGGTCAGGCCCTCGGCGGCGAGCACCGCTTCGACGTCGGTGGCGTTCGCGGCGACGGCCGCCATCGTTCCCGGGTCGCCGGTGCCGGTCGCGCCGAGGATCGCCTCCGCCCGCGCCCGGCTGAGTTCCAGCAGCGAAGCCGAACTCAGCGCACCGGCGACGGTCAGCGCGACCAGTTCGCCGTAGCTGTGCCCCGCCGCCATCGAAGGCCGGACCCCGGCCGTGCCCAGCAGGTGGTGCGCAGCTAGCCCGACGATCCCGAGCGCGGGCTGCGCGGCCCGGGTATCGGTCAGCCGGGCACGCTGTGCCTCGCGTCCGGCCTCGTCGAACGCGGTGGGCGGGAACAGGACGTCGACGGTGCTCCCGCCGCGCACGAGATAGCGCCGCAGTTCGGGGAACGCGACGAACAGCTCCGCGAACATCCCCGGGCGCTGGCTGCCCTGCCCCGGGAAGAGGAACGCGATCTCGCCCAGCGGCGCGTCGTCGGCACCGAAGATGCCCGCCTTCTCGTCCCGCTCCCCCGCGATGGCCCGGCGGAGCAACCCGGCCAATTCGTCCACAGTGGACGACAGAATGGCGAACCTCGTCCGGCCGCCCCGGCTTTCCGCCCGGCGCGACGCGGCGAGCGCCAGATCCCGCAGCCGCCAGCCTTGCTCTGTGGCGGCCAGGAGATCCTGCGCGTCCTTGTCACCCGCGAACAGGAAGAGCTCGGCAGGCCACTCGTCGAGGGTCTTCGCGGGCGGAACGGCGCCTTCGTGCGCGGTGAGGACGACGTGGAAGTTCGTGCCGCCGAATCCGAACGCGCTCACCCCGGCGACGCGTTCGGTCTCGGCCCACGGCCGAGCCTCGGTGTGGAACGCGAACGGGCTGGTCGCCGGGTCCCAGGCCGGATTCGGCATCTCCAGGTGCAGCGTCGGCGGTTTGACCCCGGTGTGAAGCGCGAGGCTCGCCTTGATCAACCCGGCCAGCCCGGCGGCGCATTTCGTGTGCCCGATCTGGGATTTCACCGAACCGAGCGCACACCGGCCGGGTTCGCCACCGGCCTCGGCGAACACCTTGGTCAGGGTGGCGAGTTCGGTGCGGTCGCCGACGACGGTGCCGGTGCCGTGGGCTTCGACGAGCCCGACCCGCGCCGGCGAGATCCCGGCGTTGCGGTATGCCCTGGTCAGCGCGTTGTGCTGGCCTTCGGGCCGGGGTGCGGTGAGCCCGAGCGCCCGGCCGTCGCTGGCGCTGCCGACGCCCTTGATGACGGCGTAGACGCGGTCGCCGTCGCGTTCCGCGTCCGCCAGCCGTTTCAGGACCACGCACGCGACGCCCTCGCCCAGCGCGATCCCGTCCGCGTCGCTGTCGAAGGTGGCCGATCGGCCGGACGGCGAGAGCGCGTGCACCGAGGAGAACAGCAGGTAGTCGTTGATGCCGTTGTGCAGATCGGCGCCGCCGCACAGGACGAGGTCGCTGGTGCCGGTGACGAGTTCCTTGCAGGCGACGTCGACGGCGGTCAGCGACGAGGCGCACGCCGCGTCGACCGTGTAGTTCGCGCCGCCGAGGTCGAGCCGGTTCGCGACCCGGCCGGCGATGACGTTGGCGAGCACCCCGGGGAACGAGTCTTCGGTGAGGCGCGGCAACTGGCGATCGAGGCCGGCCGGGAGTTCGCCGAGGTAGGACGGGAGCACCGTGCGCAAGGTCATCGCGTTGGACAGGTCGCTTCCGGCTTCCGCGCCGAAGACCACCGACGTGCGCGACCGGTCGAAGGCGCGTTCGGCGTATCCGGCGTCGGCGAGCGCCCGCCGCGACACTTCCAGCGCCAGCAGCTGCACGGGTTCGATACTCGCGAGCGACGCGGGCGGGATGCCGTGGTCGAGCGGGTCGAACGGGATCTCCGGCAGGAAACCGCCCCAGCGCGACGGCGTCTTCTCGCCGTCGCCGTCGGGCGCGTAGTAGAGCGCCGGATCCCAGCGCCGGGCCGGGACCTCGGTGACCGAGTCCGCTCCGGACAGGATGTTCGCCCAGAACGCGGCTAGGTCCCCGGCCTGCGGGAAGACACCGGCCATCCCCACGATGGCGATGTCGAGCGGTTCCGGCACGGGCTCGTCGTCCGGGACGCTCAGCAGTTCGGCGGCGCGGGCGGCGAGGAACTCCTGTGCCCCGGGGCCGACGGCCTCGTGCACCCGGGCGATCGTCGTGACCTCGGACCGCAGCACGGCGACGGCGCCCGCCATGAACATGCCCTCGGCGAGCTGGCGGCCCTCGTCGACCGGGCTGAGCGCGTCCCCGACCCGCTCGATTCCCTTGCTCGCCAGGCGAAGCCGTCCGACGTTGAGCTTCTCCAGCCGTTCCCAGGCCTCGCGGTCGGGCACGTCCTTCAGCGCGCGTTTGAGTTCCGCGTATTCGGTGGTGAACGCCGAACGCACGCACCGTGTCGCGTGTCCCGGCGCGGTCTCCAGCAGGTCGGTGCGGGTCGCTTCGACGATCTGGCGCTGGAACAACGGCAGGACGGCGCCCGCGCGCACGGCCTCCTCGGTGAACAGGTACGCGGTGCCCATCAGCAGGCCGACCGTCGCGCCGAGCCGGGTCAGCGGTGCCGCGGCGGCGGTGACCATCGCGGCCGAGCGCTCGTCGTGCACTCCACCGGCGAAGTACACCTCGACCTCGGCCGCGTAGTCGCGGAGAACGTCGATCTGCGCTTCCCACAGGGGAAAACTCGCCCTCGGCCCGACATGCCCACCGCATTCGGCACCTTCGAAGACGAACTTGCGCGCGCCCGCTTCGAGGAACTGGCGCAGCAATCCCGGCGACGGGACGTGCAGGAACGTCGAGATCCCGGCGTCCTCCAGCACCTTCGCCTGCGCCGGACGGCCACCGGCGATGATGGCATGACTCGGCCGGATCTCGCGGATCACCTCGAGCTGCCCGGCCCGGACGTCCTCGGCGGCGAACCCGAGCACGCCGACGCCCCAGGGCGCGTCGCCCAACGCCGTCTTGGTCGCTTCGAGCATCTCGCGGGTCTGCCCGGGCCCGGACAACGCCAGGGCCAGGAACGGCAGCGCTCCCCCGGCGGCGACGGCCCGCGCGAATTCGGGCTGGTCGCTCACCCTGGTCATCGGGCCCTGCGCGAGCGGCAACGGGCCGCCGGAAGCGGTGAGCCCCTCGGCGATCGACGCGCGAACGCCTTGGATCGCGGCCGGGAGGGTTCCCCAGCGGTCACGGAACCGCTCTGCCAGGAAGGCGTCCTGACCGGCTTCCACCGGCCGTCGGCGGAGCCGCCGGACACCACCGTCCACAATGGTCTCGGAACCGTCGAGGCCTTCCAGCGCCATCGTGACGTCCGACGGGAGTTCCGCTTCGGGGAGCAGCGCGAACGCCGTGTCGAGGACGACACCGGCGGCGCCTCCGGCCACGGCGGCGGCCGCGGTGTGCGTGCCGATCCCGCCGTACGCCCAGACCGGGACGCCGATCGCCGGATCGGCCAGCAACTGCTGCAGGAACACGAAGGTGCCGAGTTCACCGACCCTGCCGCCTGCCTCATGGCCTCGGGCGACGAGACCGTCCGCACCGGCGGCGACCGCTCGCACGGCTTCGTCCCGGCTCGTGACTTCCACGAGCACCCGGCGGCTCCCGAAGTCCACAGTGGACTGCGGCGCGCCCGCGGCGAGCAGAACCGTGTGCACCGCGGGAGGAAGCTCGGCCGGTCCCGCGACACGGACGCCGAAGCCGGTCGCGAGCCAGCACTCGGCCAGGTCGAGTTCTTCGCGGGCAGCCCGGTTTCCGCTGGTCAGGTCCAGGACACCGAGCGCACCGGCCCGCGTCGCCGCGGCCGTGAACCGCGCGGACGGCACGCGATGAGGGTGCATCGCGATGAGCAGATCCGCCGTACCGGTCAACGTTGAGGCATCGGCGCCACGAATCGACTTACCCACGGGAAGCCTCCGGCACACGGAAGAGTGACTTGGTTACCGGGCGTACTTAAACGCAGGCGAGGCTTTACGTCAATACTCGACAGTAGGGTTTCCGGTCACAGGAACCGGATGGCGGTACGCCGACCTGCGAAACGCGAAGTCCGTCGCGAGAATTTAGCGTTCCGGATACACACAGGACACCGGTTTTCCGTTCTCCCACGGGAAAGAACAGTCAACGACCAGGTGTCCCAACGTCCGATACGCCATCCGGCCTGTTACCCGGAGTACGCCATTCCGCTTTCGTCGGACCACCGGAATCAGTGGTCCGTACCCATTTCCGGAATTCGACTCCCCTTCGCCCTATCGTCGGTATCAAGGCGCCAAGAGATTCGGTATCACGCGCGGAAAACATGAAGGGAATCAGCGGGATTTCGCATTACGGACGGCGATGCCCAGCAGTTCCGCGGCCGGACCGGCGAGCCGCCGCCCGGCCGGCCACACCGCACGCAGCTCCCGGCCGAAGTCGACGCCGTCCACCGCGACCGCGACGAGCCGCCGGTCGGCGACATCGCGGGCGATGGCGAGCTCGCTGATCACCGCCGGCCCGGCGCCCGCGATCACCGCGTTGCGGACGGCGGATGCGGAACCCAGTTCCAGCAACGGTTTCGCCGGGCCGACCCCGGCCTTGCGCAAGGCGGCGTCCACCGTCTCCCTGGTCCCGGAGCCGAGTTCACGGACCACGAGCGGCGTGATCGCCAGCTCGGCCGCGGTCACCGGGCGGCGTTTGCGCGCCCACGGATGGCTCGCGGGCACGACGAGGACCAGGCGGTCGGTCGCCACCCGGCGGGACGAGAGGCCGGGCAGCGAACCGGGCGACTCGACGAACCCGAGATCGACCTTGCCCTCCCGCGCCATTTCGGCGGCCTGATCGGAGTTGGTGACCTCCAGCCCGAGGTACAGCCCGGGGTCGCCGCGTTTGAGCTCGCCGATCCAGCCCGGCACCAGATACTCGGCCAAGGTCATGCTCGCGGCGACGCGCAGATGCGCCTCGTGCTGCGTGCGCAGCGCTTCGGCGCCGTCGAGGAGACCGTCGAGTTCGGACAGCACGCGGTGCGCCCAGCCCGCGATGACCCGGCCGTCGGGGGTGAGCGCGGAGCCGCGCCGCGTACGGTCGACCAGCACCAGTCCCAGCCGTCGCTCGACTGTGGACAGTCGTTTGCTCGCCGACGGCTGCGCGATCCCGAGGCTGGCCGCGGCCTGCCCGATACTGCCGAGCTCGTCCACGAGCACGAGCAGGCGCAGGGAGTCCAGATCGGGTGTGGTCATAGCCCAAGTGTATGACCTACCCCCGGTATTCCCGGCTACCGAGGCCATCCTGGCCGGGCGAAGCTCGAACCATGAGCACCACGCACGCGAGACCGACGAAGCCCTACCTCACCGCCTTGGCCGTCACCGGCGCCGGGGTGGCCGCCGCGTACCTGATCGGCACCGCGTTCCCGGTCGTCAGCGCGCTCACCATCGCCGTCGTGCTCGGCATCCTCACCGGCTCGCTGTCGTCGGTGTCGGAGGAGACCCGGAAGGCCATCTCCGGGATCACCAAGAAGCTGCTTCGCGCCGGTGTCGTGCTGCTCGGTCTCCAGCTCTCGCTTCCCTCGGTCCTCGCGCTCGGCCCCGGGACCCTGCTCGCCGTCGTGCTCACGGTCGGCATCACGTTCCTCGGCACGATCGGCCTCGGCAGGCTCCTCGGTGTGCCGCGTGGCCTGGCGATGCTGGTCGCGACCGGGTTCTCGATCTGCGGCGCGTCCGCCATCGCCGCCATGGAAGGCGTGGTGAAACGCGAGGACTCCGACGTCGCGACCGCGGTCGCGCTGGTCACCTTCTACGGCGGGCTCGCCATCGCCGCGGTCCCGTTGATCGGCGGCTGGCTGCGGCTCGACGCGGCCCGCGTCGGCGAATGGGCCGGGCTCAGCGTGCACGAGGTCGCGCAGGTCGTCGCCGCGGCCACTCCCGCGGGCAGCGCCGCCATCGCGGTCGCGATCGTGATCAAGCTCAGCCGGGTGGTCCTGCTCGCGCCGATGGTCGCCGCGGTCGGCGTGCACGAACGGAAGCGTCCCGTCGACGGCAAGCGGCCGCCGCTCGTGCCGCTGTTCGTCCTCGGCTTCCTGGCGATGGCCGCGCTGCGCAGCACCGGGATCGTGCCGGGCGTCGCGCTCGACGTCGCCAAGATCGCCTGCACCCTGCTGCTGGCCGGAGCGCTGTTCGGGCTGGGCTGCGCGGTCCGGATCGGCACGCTCGTCCGCACCGGCGGCCGCGCCCTCGTGCTCGGGCTGCTCTCCACCCTGCTGGTCGGGACCACCGCGCTGATCACGCTGACCGTGCTCGGCTGAGGACCGCGACCGCGAGCAGCGCGACCACGCCGCCGGTGACCATCACGGCCGGGACGGACACCGCGTCGACGACCAGCCCGCCGAGCAGCGCGCCCGCCGAAAGGGTCGCCTGGAACGACGAGGTGAACAGCACCGACGCCGCCTCGGGCGCCTGCGGAGCCGCCCTCGCGAACCACGTTCCCGAACAGACCGGCACGGCACCGTAGGCGAAACCCCAGACCACAAGCAGCACGAGCGCGCCCGGTTCCGTGTCGCCGAGGAATGGCAACGCGCAGGTCACCACGCCGATCAGGCCCGCCGCGGTGAGGAAGGTCAGCCGGAGGTCGCGCGCGATCGCCGCACCGGCCACGAAGTTGCCGGCGATCCCGGCGGTGCCGTAGACGAACAGGAAGACGGTGATCAGCTCCGGACTCACCTGCGTCACTTGGCGCAGGAGTGGAGTGACGTAGGTGTAGGTCCCGAAATGGGCGAGCACGACCAGCACCGTGACGGCCAGCCCGAGCCGGGTCGCCCGCTGCCGGGTCATCGCGCGCAGGACACCGAGCCGGGTCGCGCCCGCCGACGGCAGTGGGGGCAAGGCCCACGCCAGCGCGGCGAGGACACCGGCCGTGAACACCGCCATCACGGCGAAAGCGGCCCGCCAGCCGAAAAGTTCGCCGAGGAAGGTGCCCGCGGGCACGCCCAGTACTGAGCCGAGCGGCACGGCGGAGAAGATCACCGCGGTCGCCGTGCCCGCGCGTTCCGGACCGACGAGCCGGGCGGCGAGCCCGGATCCGATCGCCCAGAAGGCGCCGATCACCAGCCCGACCAGGACTCGCGAGACGAGCACGGCCCAGTACGCGTGCGCCGTCGCGGCGAGGACGTCGGACAGGGCCAGCACCACCATCAGCGCGCACAGCAGGATCTTGCGGTCGAGCCGTCCGGCGGCGACGGTGACCGCCGGGGCCGCGAGCGCGGCGAGGAAGCCCGGCAGGGTCATGGTCAGGCCCGCCGTCCCCGGCGTGATCCGGAAGTCCTCGCCGATCGGGGTCAGGAGGCCGATCGGCAGGATCTCCGTGGTGACGAGGGAGAAGATCCCGAGCGTCACCGCGAGGACGGCGAGCCATCCCTTCAGCGGGGTCCGCGCGGAGGTGTCGAGGGTCGAAGCGGTCATGTGCTCCAGCCCATCACCGTGCGGGCACCGCGGTCTGGCGGATTCGCGACGTCGATCTAGGTGCGGGACCGCTGGGTCACGACGATGCAGGCGACGACGATCAGCGCGGTCACCGGCGCGGCGGCCGGGAGATGCTCACCGAGCAGCAGGACCGCCCAGACCAGCGTCAGCAGCGGCTGGGCGAGCTGCAACTGGCTCGCCCGCGCGACCCCGATCTCGGCCATTCCCCGGTACCAGGCGAAAAACCCGCCGAACTGCGAGATGAGCGCGACGTACAGCAGGCCGACGATCCCTTCGCCGGTGACGTGCAGCGGCTCGGTCGCGAGCCCGAAGACGGCGAACGCGCCGGTGACCGGCAGCGCCATCACCAGTGCCCAGGCGATCACGTGCCAGCCCGCCATCTCCCTGGCCAGCCTGCCGCCCTCGGCGTACCCGAACGCGCACAGCACGAGCGCGCCGAACAGGAACAGGTCCGCTGTGGACAGTCCGCCGCCGCTCTGCGCGACGGTGAACACCACGACCGCGCTCGCGCCGACCGCGGCGGCGAGCCAGAACCGGCGGGACGGCCGGTTCCCGGTCAGCTTCGAGGAGATGACGGCGGTGGCCAGCGGCAGCAGCCCGATCACCACCGCGGAATGCGCCGTCGACGACGTCTTGAGCGCGAGAGTGGTCAGGATCGGGAAGGCGAGGACACAGCCGAGGGAGACCACCGCCAGACCCCGCCATTGGTCGCGCCTCGGCAGCGGGACCCGGAAGACCCGGAGACAGGTGCCCGCGACGAGCGCGGCCAGGACACTGCGCAGCCCGGTGGCGGTCCACGGGTCGAAGCCCTTGAGCGCCCACACGGTGGCGGGGAACGTGAACGAGAAGGCGAGGACACCCAGCGCCGCCAGCGCGGTCCCGGAGCGGACCGCTACTGCCCGGTCCGCGATAGCGCTATCATCCAGTCTCATGTCCGATGGTAGCAGTGTCACCAGCCTGGTCGTACAGCTGCGGTCCACTTTGGAGCGCTATCCGGTCGATGGAAAGCTCCCTTCGAGCCGGGAGCTGGTCCGGGAGCTGAAGGTGAGCCCCGTGACGGTGTCGCGCGCCATCGCCGCGCTGGCCGCCGAAGGACTGGTGATCACCCGCCCCGGCGCAGGCGTGTTCCGCGCGCCGCCGCCTCGTGAAGCGGTGGTGTCCGGTGACGTGTCGTGGCAGGAGGTGGCGCTGAGCTCGCGGTCCGGCACCCGCGCGATCGACGCGAGTGGCGTGCTCACCGCGCTGAGCGATCCGCCGTCGGGCGTCATCGACCTCAACGGCGGGTACACGCACCCGAGCCTCCAGCCGGAACGCGAACTCGCGGCGGCGTCGGCCCGCGCCGGCCGTCGTCCCGGCGCGTGGACGCGGCCGCCGATCTGCGGCCTGCCCGAACTGCGGGCCTGGTTCGCCCGCGACATCGGCAGCCCGGTGAACGTCGAGAACGTACTGGTCACCTCGGGCGGGCAGAGCGCGCTGACCACGGCGTTGCGCGCGCTCGGCGCCCCCGGCGCGCCGGTGCTGGTGGAATCCCCGACGTACCCCGGGATGCTGGCCATCGCGCGGGCGTCCGGGCTGCGGCCGGTCCCGGTGCCGATCGACCGCGACGGCGTCCGGCCCGGACTGCTCGCGGACGCCTTCCGCGACACCGGGGCCCGGTTGTTCGTCTGCCAGCCCGCGTTCCAGAACCCGACCGGCGCGGTGCTGTGCGCCGAACGCCGCGCCGAGGTGCTGCGGATCGCCCGTGACGCGGGCGCTTTCGTGATCGAGGACGATTTCGCCCGCCTGATGGCGCATCCCGGCAGCCCGGCTCCCCCGCCGCCGCTGGTGGCCGACGATCCCGACGGGGTCGTGGTGCACATCCGCTCGCTGACGAAACCGGCGTCGCCGAGCCTGCGGATCAGCGCGCTGGCCGCCCGCGGCCCGGCGCTGGAACGGTTGCGCGGCCTCCACGCCGTCGAGAGCTTCTTCGTGCCGCGGCCGTTGCAGGAAACCGCGCTCGAACTGGTGAGCTCTCCGGCCTGGGCCCGGCACCTGCGGACCCTCGCGGCCTCGTTGCGGGAACGCCGCGACGTGGCCGTCTCGGCGCTGCGGGAGTTCCTGCCGTCCTGGCAGGCCGTCCCGGTCCCGACCGGGGGCTACCACCTGTGGCAGCCGCTCCCCGGCTTCGTCGACGAAGTAGCGCTGACCAGTGCCGCTTTCCGTGCGGGAGTAGCGGTCACCCCCGGCAGGATGTACTTCGCGGCCGAGGCACCGGGCCCCTATCTGCGCCTGAGCTACGTCAGCGCCGCGACAGGCGCCCAGCTGCGCGAGGGGATCCAACGCCTTTCCCAGGCGTACCAGGAGATCCCCGGCTGACGTCTCGTACGATCGCGCACGGAGGCGACGAGAAGGCATGACTCAGCCCGCGGCGGAGCCGCACGATACCCCCGGCAGGCTCTGGGAGCTGCTCGACGACGGCCAGCGCAAGGCGCTGCGGGCCGAGGCCGAACTGCGCCGGTACCCGGCGGGAACGGTGATCATCCGCGAGGGTGACCGCTCGGACTGGGTGCTGATCCTGATGACCGGGCGGGTCAAGATCACGTCGGTGTCCACCGGCGGCTACGACGCCGTGCTGGCCGTGCGCGATCCGGGCGACATCATCGGCGAGATGGCGTCGATGGACGGCAGCCTGCGCTCGGCGACGGCGATCGCCGTCGAGCCGGTCACCGGGCTGTGGCTGTCTTCACGGGCGTTCAACTCCGTGCTCCGCGAGCATCCCGGCATCTCCGTGGTCCTGCTCCGGATCATCACCTCACGCCTGCGCTACGCCAACTCGCGCCGCACCGAATTCGGGGACAGCACCGCCGCCGAACGTATCGCCGCCATCCTCGTCGACCTCGCCGAGCGTTACGGCGTGCCCGTCGCCGACGGCACCCTGATCGCCCTGCGGATCAACCAGCGCGACCTCGCGGGACTCGCGTCCGCGTCACGGGAAGCCGTCGCGCGGACCCTGCGGGCCCTGCGCGCCGACGGGCTGCTCAGCACCGGCCGCCAGCGGCTGGTCGTCCGGAGCCTGACCGACCTCAGGCAGCTGGCCCCCGACGACCGCTGAGCCGGTGCGGCAGCGCCCTCATCGGTGCACGGCTCTCCAGCGAAGCAGGGTCCGATGGCGTTCCACCCGCGCCCCGAACCGGGTGAGCGTTTCGCGCACGGCCGGGTCGCCGGGGTCGAACATCACGCGGTCGCGCACCAGGGCGCCCAGTTCGATGATCAGCGGCCCCGCCAGGTCGTCATGGACCCTGAGAATCGTCAGCGAAGCCAGACCGCTCTGCTTCTTGTGCCAGGCGAGGACGTCGACGCGGACCGGCGCCCTCCGGAACCGGCGCACGCCCATGGCGACGAGTCCCGCGACACCCTGGCACAGCAATTCCAGCACCAGGAACGGCATCAAGAAGAGCCCCAGCAGCAAGTACATCGGGACATGCACGAGTGCTTCCAAGAAGACCAGCAGCCCGAAAGCGCCCGTCGCCACCTTGTCCAGAGGTCCGTTGTCTTCGACCTCGTCTCGAGCCTTGGGTTCGTCGTCGAGGTAGAGCCCCCAGTCCGGGGTGAGCTTGTAGTGCCGGTAGCCGCCGGCGAGCCCAGCGAACGGCTGGACCCACCGGCGCCACGGGGCGAACCGGCGATCGACCGCCCATTCGCGCCCCTCCGGATCGAACACCTTCATCGCCCTCCCCCTCTCGATCTCGCCCCGTGTCGGCGGGATCGAGCTTGGCAGGAAAAGGACCGTCGTTCTGCGTCACCTGACACAGAACGCGAGACCGGTTGTACGCGCCTTGTACGACCGAAATGGACGCTGATGCCCCGTCACCCGGAAACCATCCAGGACGGAGCAATCCCTTGAAGATCTCTCGCGTCGCTCAGGGCCTGTTCGCGGCCCTCGTCGCCATCGCGGCGGTCGGCGCCTTCCCGGTCACCTCATTCGCCTCGACCGCCGCCGTAGGGAACACGGTGGTGTACAAACAGAAAACAGAAGGTTACGACTGCTTCAGAATCCCCGCCATCGTCAAGGCGAACAACGGCGAACTGCTCGCGTTCGCCGAAGGCCGCAACGGCGGCGCCGGCTTCTGCAACGACCGCGGCGACATCGATCTCGTCGTGAAACGCTCCGCCGACAACGGGAAGACCTGGAGCGCACCGAAGATCGTCATCGAAGGTTTCGGTGACACCAAAGGAAACCCGACGCCGATCGTGATCCCCTCCACCGGGCGGATCGTGCTGCTCTCGGTGATGGAATGCGTCAAGAACCCAGACTGCAACCGGATTCCGCGTGTCTCGATCAGCGACGACCACGGCAAGACGTGGACCGCGCCGAAGGTGCTCACCACGCAGCTCGGGTTCGCCACCGCGCCGGGCTGGCTCGCGACCGGTCCGTCGCACGGCATCGTGCTGACGCGCGGCGCGCACGCCGGCCGGATCGTCGCCGGGATGAGCTACACCGTCGACGGCAAGAACAGCGGCGCGCTCATCTACAGCGACGACCAGGGGGTCACCTGGAAGCGCGGCGCCACCGACACCCCGGCGACGACGGCCGGGCTCAACCCGCAGGAGATCAGCGTCACCGAACTGCTCGACGGGCGGGTCTACGCCGCGGCGCGCAACCAGGCCAATAACGACGACAAGTGTTTGAGTGGTGGCGCGAAGAACCGTGCCTACGCCATCAGTTCCGATGGTGGCGCGAGCTTCTCCACCAAGTTCACCTTCGAGGAGGACTTGATCACGCCGGTGGTACAGGCCTCGACCGCGCGGATGACCGCGACCGACAAGGCGGGCAAGTACAACCGGATCCTGTTCGCCGCGCCGTCGGTCTGCGACCGCCGCAAGGAACTCGTCGTGCGGTCGTCGTTCGACGAGGGCGCGAACTGGCAGGGCAACTCCGCCGGAACCCTGGTGTGGAGCGGTGATGCCGCGTATTCCGACATGGTCCAGCTTTCGTCGGGCTCCGTCGGCGTGCTGTACGAGGCGGGCCCGGCGGGCAACGCCAACGAGACCATCCGCTTCTCGACCGTCACCGAGACGACCCTCGGCGCTCCGGTGTGCGGTGGCGGCTACGGCGTGATCGACTCGGCGCCCCTCGGGACGGCAGGCACGGTTTACCTGTCCTACAACGCTTCCAACGGACAGAACTGTGTCAGCACGATGAAGAGCGAGGCGGCGGGCACCGCGACCGCGACGTCGGCCTACCTCGAGGTGTCGGGGTCGGCCCGGATCACCGACTCGGGCTCGTTCTCGTGGTTCGCCGGTCCGGTGCGGGCGGCCGCGGCGGGCAAATGCGTGAAATGGGGCGGTTCCGCGGGCGGGATCAAGTACGACAGCCCGTCCGAACACTGCGGCTGACATTGGGCCTCGTCAGTGGTAAGGACGGTTCTTGAGCGGTAAGGCGAAGGTGTCGTGGTCGCGGGCGGGTCGATGGTGGGGTGAAGGCTCCCTTCGCCGCGTCTAATGCGGTGAAGGGAGCCTTCGCCCCGGTCGCTCATCCGCGCCGGCCACCTACGCCACGTTTGCCTTACCTCTCAATAGAACGGTCCTCACCACTCACGAGGTCACGCGCGGCGCGTCACCCACCAGAGCCTCGCGCCCAGCACGGCGGCGACCGCGGCCGCGGCGGTGAGCCACCAGAACGTCGCGCGGAAGGCCGCATCCGCGCCCGCGGGCAACAGATTCGCCAGCACGACGGCGAACAGGGCGGTCCCGGCGGCGCCGCCGACCCGGCTGACGATGTTGATCTGCGCGGCGGCGTCGGGCAACTGGTCCTTGGTGACGGCCGCGTATCCGGCCGTCGTCGCGGGCATCAGCAGGAAGGCCACGGCGATTCCCCTGGCCAGCAACAGGATCTGCACGACGGCACCGTCGGGCGGGAAACCGCCGATGGCGAACGGGACGGTGGTGGCGAGCGTCGCGACACTCCCCCAGGCGGCGACCAGGCCCGCGCCGTAGCGGTCGGTGAGCTTGCCGGAGATCGGCAACGCGATCGCAGAACCGAGTCCGAGCCCCATCAGCAGCAGCCCCGTCTCGACGACCCCGCTCCCGCCCAGCACCTGGAAGTACAGCGGCAGCAGGAAAAGCGCGCCGAACAACGCGGGTGCGGCGAAGAAGGACAGCGCGACCGCAGCGGTGTAGACGCGACTGGAGAACAACGTCAGGTCCATGACCGGGTTCTCCCGGCCCCATGACCGCCGGACGAACAGCGCCATCAGCACGACCCCGGCGACGAGCGGCACCAGCACTCCCGCGCCGAATTCCTCGCCACCCTCACCCCAGGTGGTGAGCCCGTACAGCAACGCCGGGATTCCCGCGCTCACCAGGACGAAGCCGAGCCAGTCCGGCCGGGTCGCCGTGCCCTTCTCACCGCGAGGCACCAGTCGCAGCCCGAGGAACAGCGCGATCGCGCCGACCGGGATGTTGATCAGGAACAGCCATTCCCAGGAGAGGCCGCGCAGCAGGACCCCGCCGAGGACCGGACCGAACGTCGGGCCGACGCTCATCACGATGCCCAGCGTCCCCATGACACGGCCGAGCCGGGCGGGACCGACCGCCTGGCCGAGCACCGTTTGCCCGGCGGGCAGCAACAGACCGGCGGCGAGGCCTTGCAGCACCCGCAGCCCGATCAGCCAGCCGACGTTCCCGGCCAGCGCGCACAGCACCGAAGCCACGGTGAACGCCGCCAGCGACACCAGCCACACCCGGCCCGCGCCGAAGCGGCGGCTGAGCCAGCCGCACAACGGCAACGCGACCGCCAGCGCGACCAGGTACGCGGTGAAAACCCATTGCACGGCAGCGATTCCGGCGCCGAGCTCGCGGGTGAGCGTCTCGGCCCCGACCGCGAGGACCGTGGTGTCCAGCATGGTCATGAACGCGCCGAGCACGATCACCCAGGCCATCCGCCAGGCCTCGGCCGGAACCTTGTCCGGCGGCGGGACCGTGTTCGCCCGCCGTTCCAGCGAAACAGCCATCGGGATGTTCTCCTCACGTGCCCGGGGATCTTGACCCGGCTCACGCTAAGACCTCGACTTAAGTCAAGGTCAAGCGAAGAACACCTCGATCACTTCGGCGGACGCAGCCGCGGGGAAAGCTTGGTGAGCGCCAATTCCTCCAGCCGGCTCGAAATCTCCGCGAGCCCGGCGTCGAACCGGTCCAGATCCACTCCCTTCTCGGACAGGTCTTCGCGAACGTGCTTCTCCACCTTCGCCCAGTCATTGCGGTACCGGGTGGCGAGTTCCTTCCACGGCACACCGGCCAGCCCGGCGGTGAGGCCGCCGTCGTAGGCGAGCACGCCGCGCTCCATCAGATACGCGATGCCCGGGTACCCGAGGTATCCCTGCCAGTAGGACCCGTTGTCGTTGGCCGTGATCGATCCCGCGGCCGGATCGTGGCGGACGTCGTAGGTCTTGGCCTTGTCCGACGACGTCACGCGTGCCGTGTCACCGTCGATCTCGACCCGCCCGTCGGCCACCGCGCCGAGCGCCTCGTAGATCTTGATGACCGGGGACGGCTTCCATGCGGTGGCCAACTCAGCCCTCGAGCCTTTCGAGCAGCACGATGTCGACGGTGTCACCCTCCTCTTTGCCGATCGCCTTGCGCACGTCGGCCTTCACCGGCAGCTTGTGGGTGCCGTCCCCCAGCGCCATGAACGAACTCCGGAACGGGTGCCCGTCGATCGTCCCGCGTACCTTGACCAGTCCCCTGGTGCCGAAGAACTCGGCGGAGCCGGGCATGATCACGTACGTCCAGCCGCCCTTCTCCGGGCTCTTGAGCAGCTTCGCGGTGAACTGTTTCTTGTCCATGGATCCACCCTACGACAGCGCACCGACGAAACCAGTGCCTCAGAGAGTGACCGCGGAGCGGAGGTGTACTCGGAAAGTGCCATACGCGTGAACCCGCCCGGCCGAAGGCCCCGCTATCGCGGTGGCAGGGCGCCCGATCCGCCGTCGTGACGTGCTTTACCAGCGAGCGCCCTGCCGACGTCGATCGCGGTCGCGGGTTCACCTGCAAACGCTCAGAGGGTGACCCGGATGCGCACGCGGCGGCCGACATCGCGGGCCCAGGCGCGGATCGACGGCCAGTCCCGGAAATCGCCTGCCCACGGGCCCGCCGCCATGATCTTCCAGAACAGGCCGCTCGCGGTGTCCGGGGTGAGCTTCCCGCCGAAGGTGGCCGTGCGTTCGGCGTCGATCCTCGCGGCCAGCAGGGCGACCCCGGCGGGCAGGCTCACCCGTTTGCCCGCGGCGAGCGGCCCGCAAGGCCCGCTGTGGAACAACCAGACGGGGCGGTTCCGAAGCGCCTCTTCGTGCTCGGTGAGCAGGCGGACCGCCTCGGGGCGCCAGCGCCGGTGATACAGCGCGCTGCCCACGATCACCGCGCCGTACGGCTCGACGTCCTCGACTTCGGCCGCGTCCAGCAGATCGGCCGTCAGCCCGCCTTCCCGCAGCTCGGCGGCGATCACCTCGGCGATCTCCCTTGTCCCACCGGATCTGCCGGCGTGGACGACGAGCACTGCGGTCATGTCACCATTGTCCGCGCGGCCGCAACCCGTGCCACCGTTCAGCCCATCGACACGCCGCATTCGGCTCACCTCTTCACCCGTCGGAGCGCTACCCGGGAGGCAGGAACGCCGGCCTCGCGGCCGGGTCGGGTTCGTCGTAGTAGCGGTGGAACACGGCGGTCTGCCCGCCGGAGAGCGGGGGGACGATCCAGCTCCACTCGGCCCGGCAACGGCGTCCCGCGCGTTCCTCCTTGGCGATATGCGTGAGGAACCGCCGCGATTCGGTGTGGTGGTCGGCGACGGTCACGCCCGCCGCGTCGAAGGAGTACTGGACGGCCAGCGTCAGTTCCACCAGCGCGCGATCACGCCACAGGGTGCGCTCCGACTCCGTCGACAGGCCCATCAGGTCGGCGATCACCGGCAGCAGGTCGTAGCGGTCGGCGTCGGCGAGGTTGCGCGCGCCGACCTCGGTGGCGAGGTACCAGCCGTTGAACGGCGCCGCCGGGTAGGTGATCCCGCCGATGACCAGCCGCATGTTGCTGATCGCCGGTACCGCGTGCCAGCGCAGGCCGAGCCCGGCGAACCACCGGTGGTCGGGATGCGACAACGGGACCTCCAGCACGGCGTCCTGGGGCAGCCGGAACAGGCGCCGCTCCCCCGGCTCGGTCTCGATGAGGAGCGGGAGGACGTCGAAGGACCCCTTCCGTTCCGGCGGTCGCCAGCCGTGCTCCCGGACGGTCTCGGTGAAGTCGGCGTGGCGCGGATCGCCCAGCACCGAGCCGTCGCCGAGCCGGTAGCCCGCGTACCGGACGAGCTGATCGTTGTGGATCTTCGGGCCGGGCCCCGCCGGGCCGTCCGGTGCGAACACGGTGATGGTCGAGCGGATCCGGCCGCCCCTGGTCGCCTCCCGCAAATGGGTGACGCACTCGTCGGCGATGGCGGCGGCGCCGTCGACGTCGCGGCGGTCTCGCACCTTCAACCCCTGCCAGTACAGCCTGCCGATGCACCGGGCGGAGTTCCGCCAGGCCACGCGCGCGCCGAATTCGAGCTCGGCGGTCGTGTGCCGGTAGGTGCCGGTCGCGCCGATCTCGGCACGGACCCGATCGAGCCGCGCGTGCAGTCGCGCCTGCTCTGCGTCCGTTTCGGCGTGAAAGAGCCGGAGGAAGTCCTCGGCCTCCGCGACATCGACGCTCCGTTCCCGCGGCCGCACCTCCGGAGGCAAGCGAGGGATATCCGTCACTCGCATGGACGCCGTCGCCACCTCGGCCTCCCACTCTCCGAATTCGACGCCGGCACCGGCGGCGGGAACGATCACCATTCCTCCTGCACTCGGAAATGCCCGGAGGCTCATACCTGATCGGCGAGCTGGCCGGGTCCGGACCAGACGAAAGACGATACCCCACGGAAAGACGGCCACGATCCACCAAATGGCAGATGCTTCGGCCGCGATGACATTTAGCCAGGTAGAAAGCTTGCCGACGACAATATTTGGAATTGAGTACGACTTCGCGGGATATTCACCGAATTTCTCCGAACGAAATGATCAAAGGCGGCCAAGATCACTTTATGATCGTCATTAATCACTCTTTCGAGCGTATTCACCCGCCAGCCCTTCTACTCTTTCCCCGTGCCGGTGTATTGGCCCGGTTCCGCCGTCGCTAGAGTGCGGGGACCTCCGGCGGAAAGGAAAATCGTGGTCGACAGGCGGATTCCGGTCATCCTGGTCGCGGGCTTCCTCGGCTCCGGCAAGACCACCCTGCTCAACCATCTGCTGGCCAATCGGCAGGGCGCGCGGATCGGGGTCGTGGTCAACGACTTCGGCAGCATCGCGGTCGACGCGATGGCCGTCGCCGGCCAGGTCGACACCATGATGTCGTTCGGCAACGGCTGCCTGTGCTGCGCCGTCGACGCGAGCGGCCTCGACGCCATGCTCGCGAAGCTTTCCGAGGCCGAGGCCGGGATCGACGTCATCGTGATCGAAGCCAGCGGGCTCGCCGAACCGCGTGACCTCATCCGCCTGATGATCGCCAGCGAGAACCCCGTCATCGCCTACGGCGGCCTGGTCGAACTCGTCGACGCCGCCGAGTTCGAGTCGACCAGGAAGCGGCATCCGGAACTGGACGAGCATCTCGGGTTCGCCGACCTGGTCGTGCTCAACAAGAGCGACCGGGCCGACGAGGAGACCCTGGCCAAACTCCGCGGCACGATCGACGAGATCGCACCGGGCACACCGGTGATCGCGACCTCCCACGGCCGGATCGACCCCACCCTGTTCTTCGACGCCCGGCCGCGCGAACGGGCGGGCCAGATGTCGTTCGACGACCTCCGCGAGGAGGAGCACGACCACGAGCACCATTTCCACACCGCGTACGACAGCGTCGCCTTCACCACCGAGCGTCCGCTGGACCCGCGACGGCTGATGGACTTCCTCGAACAACGCCCCGGCGGGCTCTACCGGATCAAGGGTTTCCTCGACTTCGGCCCGAACGGCGCGCGGTCCCGGTTCGGCCTGCACACGGTGGGCTCGTTCATCCAGCTGGAGCGGTCGGCGTGGCCTTCAGGCCTGCCGCGCCGGAGCGAACTGGTGCTGATCGGTTCGGGCATCGACACCGAGGCCGTCACCGCACGCCTCGAGGCCTGTGTCGCGGACGATCCCGAGGGCGTCGACGAACGCGGCATGCTGCGCGTGCTGCGGTTCATTCAGGACTGAAGCGGGCCAGACACGCCGAAGGCCGAAATACCGGGAATCGCGGCGCGTCTGCTTGACACTGTTTTCCGGAAGGAATCTCGAGCTGGACCACCTGTATCGGGAGGACAGTTCCATGACGAACACCGCCGGACGCTGGTACCTGGTCGGCGCGCTGCCGGAGGACTCCCCCGCCGCGCACCTGATGACCCGCTCCGAAGACCTCCGGTACCGGCGTTCCGCCTGCGGGGACAAGGAATCCCGGCTGTGGACGCCGGTGGATCTCACCACCACCGACGTCGCCCCGTGCCCGCGCTGCGCCGCGACGCTGCCCGGCCACCGGTCCAGCCGCAAGGCCCAACCCGCCGTGAACACGCAACTCGCCTTCGACCTGCCACTCTGACCTCATTCAGAGGACTAAATGCTTTCTTTCTTCGCCCTGCTCGGCGCCACCCGGGGCGGCTCGTTCGGCATCTTCGGGTAGACAGGCGGCCAAGGCGCGTCCATGAGCCCGTTCGCCATGTCCTTCCGGGACATTTCCAGCAGCGGTTCGATCGACTGTGGTTCCGTTGCCGCCCAAGGGTCTCCGCGTTCGGCGAGACGAGCGGGCACAGTGGACAGAGTGAGCTTGTCCGGCTCGACGGTCTCCAGTTCGTCCCAGCCGATCGGCGTCGACACCTGCCCGCCGACCCGCGGCCGCACGCACCACGCGCCGAACACCGTCTTGTGCGGCGCGTTCTGGTTGAAGTCGACGAACACGCGGGAACCGCGTTCTTCCTTCCACCACTGCGCCGTCATCTCGTCCGGGTGGCGGCGTTCGAGTTCGCGGGCGAGCGCGACGGCGGCCGCGCGGACCTCGTAGCCGTCCCACTTCGGCTCCAGCGGCACGTAGAGATGCAGGCCGCGCGAGCCCGAGGTCTTCAGCTGCGCCGTGATGCCCAGCTCCTCCAGCAACGCCTTCGTGAGGACTGCGCCATGCCGCAATTCGGGGAACCCGATCCCCGGCGACGGGTCGAGATCGATGCGCAGCTGGTCGCTGATGTCCGGCGCGTCGGCCCGGTTCGGCCAGACGTGGAAACCGAGGCAGCCTTGGTTCACCGCCCAGATGACGTGCGCCAGGTCCTTCGCCACCAGTGCGTCCGATGTGGTCCCGTTCGGAGTGGACACCACCGTCGTGGTGAGCCAGCCGGGCGCGTTCTTCGGGACCCGCTTCTGGAACCAGGACTTCCCGCCGGCGCCGTCGGGATAGCGTTCCAGCAGCAAGGGCCGGTCCCCGAGCTGGGCCAGCAGCGGGACCGAGACCGCGCGGTAGTACTCGACGAGGTCCAATTTGGTCTCGCCGCGCTCCGGGAAGTAGGCCTTGCCCGGATTGGACACCGTGAACTCGACGCCGTCGAGGTCCAGCGTGACCGGCTCCGCTTTCATGCTTCCCCCAGCTCGGTGAACAAGGTGGCCAGCTCGGCGGGCGGGACCTCTTCGAGCTGCGCGTACGTGCACGAGGCAGGCTCGCGATCGGGACGGAAGCGCACGAGCCTCCCGCCGTGCCGGAACCGGGTGCCCTCGACGTGTTCGTAGCGGACCTCGGCGACCCATTCGATGCGGACCGGCTCCCAGCTCAGGTCCTTCTTCGGCGCCCACCGGCTGCCCGCACCCGGCATCCGGCCGCCCGCCTCCTCGTGGGCCGCGGCCCACTCGCGCCAGGGATGGCCCTCGAGCGCGTTCTCCCGCAGCGGCGCGAGCTCCTCCACCAGCTCACGGCGCCTCGCGGCGGTGAAACTGCTGGCCACGCCCACATGGTTCAGGACGCCCTCGTCGTCGTAGAGGCCCAGCAGCAGCGACCCGACCCCGGCCCCGTCCTTGTGCCACCGGAAACCGGCGACGACGCAGTCCGCGGTGCGCTGGTGCTTGACCTTCCACATCACCCGCTTGTCCTGCTCGTACGGCGCGTCGGCGGGTTTGGCCATCACACCGTCGAAGCCCGCGCCCTCGAAGCGGGTGAACCAGTCCTGTGCGACGTCGGGATCCTCGGACAGCGGGGTGAGGTGCACCCGGGCGAACTTCGTGTCGACCACGCTTTCGAGCAGCTTGCGCCGCTCCCCGAACGGTTCCGGCGTGAGATCCCGGTCTTCCAGGGCGAGCAGGTCGAACACCACGAAACTGGACGGCGTCTCCTCCGCCAGCTTCTTCACGCGGGACGCCGCCGGATGCAGGCGCAGCTGGAGCGCCTCGAAATCGAGCCCGCCCTCGGTGACCAGCACGATCTCGCCGTCGACGACGCAGCGCTCGGGCAGCGCGTCCTTGAGCAGCTCGACCAGCTCGGGGAAGTACCTCGTCAACGACCGGTCGTTGCGCGAGCCCAGCACCACCTCGTCGCCGTCGCGGAAGACCACGCAGCGGAAGCCGTCCCACTTCGGCTCGTACAGCAACCCCGGCGTGCGCGGCAGTTCGTGCACGGCCTTGGCCAGCATCGGCTTGACGGGCGGCATCACGGGCAATTCCACGAGGCGATCCTAAGCCGCGCCACCGACAAAAGCGCGACGTCAGAGCCCGGCCAGGAGGAGCCCGCTGCGTGGTTTCGGTGTGAAGTAGGTGGCCTTCCTCGGCATCCGCGCCCCGGCCGCGTGCACGGCGAGCACCTCCGCGTACGGGACCGGAGCCAGCAGCAGCACCGCGTCCGCGTCTTCGGGCACCGGCACGCCGGGCAGCAACGGGCGCACGTTCGGGCCTTCCGGATCGACGCCGAGTGCCCCGCGGAGCAGCTCCTGCTCGACCACCGCGTGGTCACCACCCGCCTTGCCGAGCGACACCCGGAATGCCGACGTCCCCACCACCACGGTCACCTCGCCCGCCTCGGACGGCGGCTCCGGCGGGCCGGGGTGGAAGTCGTATCCCGCCTCCGTCCAGCGCCGGACCAGGGTGTCCGCGTCGACACCGGTGCCGGCGAGCACCCGGTGGATGGGCCCGATCCGCAGCCCCGGCCCGCCGGTGACCAGCGCCAGCAGCGCGCCGCGCCCGGAGGCCGCGGCGGCCGCGACGCGGTGGTTGCCGTCCGCGACCAGAAGATCCAAGCCGTCCAGGGTCGCCAGGAGCCGGTCCTGGTCTTCACCGGGACCGGTGAGCCACAGTTCGTGTTTGCGGCCCGCGCCGTCCACTGTGGACAGGCTGGGCACCCGGCCGCGACAGGTTCGTTCGATCAGCGCGGTCAGCTCGCGGCCGCCGGTCGCGGGGACCAGCATCGCGGCGCTCGTCGCGACACCGAGCCCGGCGAGCATCGCGGCCCGTTCCGCGACGACGTCCGGATAGACGTCCTCGGTGTGCCGGACCCGGGTGACACCGTCGTCCCGGACGGCGGCGGGGTCGACGAGGCAGAGCACGCCCAGCGCGACCCCGTCCGGCCCGTCGATGCGATACGGCGCGACCACCGAGGACACCGGGCGATAGTGCCGCTCCCGGATCCGCTCGAACGTCGCCCTGGCCTGCGGCAACGCGGCCTCGATCGACAGCCCGCCCGCCAGCGCGGCCGGGGTTCGGGCCGGATGCTGCACCGCCAGCAGGCTGTCACCGCGGGCCCCGGCGAGGGCTGCGGCCACGCGGTCCGGGTCGGCGAACTCGTCGACGTCGGGTCCCGGGACGGTGTCGCGGACTACCCAGCCGCGGTCGATCGGGCGGATCCAGGTGCTCATCCGATCCATTTTGCGGGATGGCTCACGGAAAAAATCGGTCCCATGACCGGGTGTCTCCATGGAATGCTTACCCATGCGAAGTAGTTGACGTCGTTCATGAGCCTGAGGAGACCGTCACAGATGACCACCCCGGCCCCGGTCACCGCGAAGGAAGGGGTCGGTTTCCGGTCCGCACGCGGCCCCGTCCTGATCGCCGTGATGCTGTGTTCCGGCCTGATCGCGCTGGACTCGACCATCATCGCCACGGCGGTGCCCTCGGTGGTCGCCGATCTGGGCGGGTTCTCGCAGTTCCCGTGGCTGTTCTCGATCTATCTGCTGACCCAGGCGGTCACCGTCCCGCTGTACGGCAAGTTCGCCGACGTCCTCGGCAGGCGCCCGGTGATGTTCTTCGGGATCGCGGCGTTCCTCCTGGGCTCGGTGCTGTGCGGCGCGGCCTGGAGCATGCCGGTGCTGATCGCCGCCCGCGCGGTGCAGGGCATCGGCGCGGGCGCCATCCAGCCGATCGCGCTGACCATGGTCGGCGACATGTACACCGTCGAGGAACGCGCGAGGGTGCAGGGCTATCTCGCCAGCGTGTGGGCCATCTCGTCGGTGGTCGGGCCGACACTGGGCGGGGTGTTCGCCGAGTATCTCGACTGGCGCTGGATCTTCTTCATCAACCTGCCGCTCGGCGCGCTGGCGGCGTGGATGCTGTTCCGGAACTTCAGCGAACGCGTCGAACGCCGCTCGCACCGCATCGACTACCTCGGCGCCACGCTGCTCACCCTCGGCTGCTCGCTGCTGATCCTCGGTCTCCTGGAGGGCGGCGTCGCCTGGGGCTGGGCGTCCGCGCCGAGCCTGGGCATCTTCACCGCCGCGGCGGTGCTGCTGGTGGCGTTCGTGTTCGTGGAACGCAAGGCCGAAGAGCCGGTGCTGCCGCTGTGGATCTTCACGAAACGGACGCTGATCGGCGGCAACCTGGTCGCCGTCGTGGTCGGCATGCTGCTGATGGGCCTGACGTCGTATTTGCCGACCTTTTCGCAGGGTGTGCTCGGCACCGGCGCGCTCGTCGCCGGATTCGCGCTGGCCGCGCTGACCGTCGGCTGGCCGATCTCGGCGTCGCTGGCGGGCCGGATCTACATGCGGATCGGGTTCCGGGACACCGCGCTGATCGGCAGCGGGGCGGTCATCGCGGGCGCCGCGCTCACGGTGTTCCTGGCCGCGGGGTCGTCGATCTGGCTGGCGGCCGCGGCCGCGTTCGTCCTCGGGCTGGGACTGGGGCTGGCGTCGAGCCCGACGCTGATCGCCGTGCAGTCCACCATCGGCTGGGAACGCCGCGGCGTCGTCACCGCGACCAACATGTTCAGCCGCTCGCTGGGCAGCGCCGTCGGCGTGGCGATCTTCGGCGCGATCGCGAACGCGACCCTGGCGAACCGCTTCGCCAACCCGCCCGCCGGGGTCACCGGTCTGCCGTCCGGCGTCGACGCGACCAGTGTCGTCCTGGAGGGCAACGGCCCGGAAACCCCGACGACGACGTTCGTGCGGGGCGCCCTCGCGGACGCCACGCACCACGTCTTCCTGGCGATGCTGGTGGTCGCCGTGCTCAGCGTCGGCGCGCTGCTGCTGATGCCGCGGCGGACCGAAGAGCTGAAGTTCGACTGAGGCATCGGTCCGGTGGGGCATCCCACTGAGCGTCCCTCGACGATGTGGGATTTGGGACATTCAACGTCCCGATTTCCTACATCGTCAGCGCCTGGCACGCCGAGCAGACGACCCGAACCGGCCAGGTGATTCGACTGTGGAGGATTTGGGACACTCAACGTCCCAAATCCTCCACACTCGACCGTGCCTCAGCGAGCTTCCGCCTCCGCGGCCTCAGCGGCCGTCGCGAACGCCACTCACCGACCACGGTGACCCACTCAGTTCTGCAGCGGGACGGCGTGCTCGACGAAGTTCTCCACGAACCGCTCGATCGGCTCCGGCCCGGCCGGGTACAGCACGAACTTGCTCAGCCCGGCGTCGACGTGCTCGGCGATCAGGTCGCGGGCGGCGTTCCAGCCGTCCGCGATCAGCCGGGCCGGGTCCGCACCGGATCGCGACGCGACCGACGCAGCGAGCGCGTCCGGGATCCCGTCCTCCGCGACCAGGAGACTGATCCCGAAGTGGTCGGCCTCGATTTCCCGGCCCGCCTCGGTGGCGGCCTCCTGGATCGTCTCGCGGCCGGCCCGCGCTTCCTCCGGAGTGAGGAAACTGGCCAGCCACCCGTCCGCGAGCCTGCCGACCCGCCGCAGCGCGCCGGGTGCCTTCCCGCCGAGCCACAGGTCGAGCCGGTTGAGCGGGGTGAGGCCGAGGCCCTTGCCTTCGACGCGGAAGAACTCGCCCTCGAAGGTCACTTCCTCCTGTTCCAGCAAGGCCCTGATCAGGAGCAACGACTCGTCGAACACCGCGGCGCGGCGGCCTTGCGGCACCGGGAACAGGGGCAGTTCCGCGGCACGCGCGGGTTTCAGGCCGAAGACCGGGAGCACCCTTTTCGGCGCCAGCGCGGCGAGGGAGGCGAGCTGTTTGGCGACCAGCACCGGATCACGGCCCGGCAACACCATCACCCCGGTGCCGACCTTCAGTTTCGTGGTGCGGGCGAGCGCGTGCGTCAGCCCGACGACCGGATCGATCCTGGGCGAGTACACCGCCTCGGGCAGCCAGAGCGAATCGACGCCCGCCCGCTCCAGCAGATCGACCGCGGCACCGAACTCCCCCGGCGCCGTCCCGGTCCCCAGCCCCACGCCGATCCTGATCTTCAGGTCCTCCGCCACATCCGCTCCCATCCGCCGAGCACCGGTGTCCAGTGTTCCCAGCGTGAACAACCCCGCACAAGCATGGACTCATTCCGCGAATCCCCCGTACATTCCAGTGTCGTGCGGGTCGTTCCCGCACGGATTGGGGGATTTCCGATGGCAGGACGTGCTCTGAGCAGTTGGACACGCTGCTTCCATCCGGCGCCGTCGGCCGGCATGCGGCTGCTCGCCTTCCCGCACGCCGGCGGGTCCGCGAGCGCGTACCGCTCGTTTTCGGCCGCGCTCTCACCCACCGTCGAGGTGCACACCGCCCAGTACCCGGGACGGCAGGACCGGATGGGCGAGCCGGTCATCGACGACCTGCACGTCCTCGCCGAGCAGCTGGTGGACGTCGTCGCCGCGTTCCGGCGCCCCTTCGCCCTCTTCGGCCACAGCATGGGCGCCATCGCCGCGTTCGAGGTCGCGCGGCGGCTCGAAGCGCGCGGCATCGTGCCGACGGCGTTGTTCGTCTCGGCCCGCCGAGGTCCGGACGTGCAGAAGGAAAGGGCGCACCATCTCGCCGACGACGACACCTTCCTCAAGGAGGTCAGCCGTCTCGGTGGCACGGATCCCACGATCTTCGACGACCCGGACATCCGCGCGCTCGCGTTGCCCGCGCTGCGCGGTGACTACAAGGCCGTCGAGACCTATCGATACCGGCCCGGCCCCGACGTGAGCTGCCCGATCGTGGCGCTCGCGGGCGACGCGGACCCGGTCCTGGAGATACCGGACGCCGAAAACTGGGCCGAACACACCAGCGGCTCCTTCGAGCTGGAAGTGTTCCCAGGCGGGCACTTCTTCCTCGACGACAACTTGGACGCCGTCGTCGCGCGCATCCTGGGCAAGCTGACCGTCAGTCCTTGAGGCCTTCCCTGCTCGCCCACGCGACGACCTCGGTCCGGTTCGCCAGGCCCAGTTTCGCGAGGATGCTCCGGACGTGGCTTTCCACCGTACGTTCGGAAAGCACCGGTTTCTCGGCGATCCGGCGGTTGCTCAGCGCGTCGGCGAGCAGCAACCTCGTTTGGGCGACACCGGGCCGCGCGCCGATGCCTTCGTTGATCGCGATGGCCCGCTCGGACAGCCGCGCCACCTCGTCGTGGCGGCCCAGCAGGGCGTTGAGCCTGGCGGGGTGTTCCAGGCTCGTCTCGAAAGGCCTCGACCAGCGGTATGAGGTTGGGCAGCGCGCCGGTGGCGTGCAGCGCGAATTCCGGGCTCCGCACCAGCGGGACCAGCTGTTCGTAGCGGACCCTCGCCTCGTCGAGGTCGCCCGCGAGCAGGCTCAGCAACGGCCGCGAGACCAAGGTGACCGGCAGATGCGGCGCCCGGTCCAGCAGACCCGCGTAGTCCTCGGACAGCTCGCCGGGATCGCCCGTGAGAAGTACGAGCTGGATGCGAAACGCGTACGACATCCCTTTCGCGGAGAAGTCGTCCGCGAGTTCGGTGTCCGCCAGTTCCTCCGCCGCGAGATCGAGTTCGCGTGCCTCGGCCAGATCTCCGCGCAACGCCAGCACCGAACTGCGCAGCCGCAGGTCGTGCCAGCGCACCAGCGGAAGCCTCGTCAGCCGCGCCAGTGTGGTCACCGCGACGAGTTCGTCGTCGACGAGCGCCATCCGCCCGTCCGCCAAGGCCGCGTCGATCCGCCATTTGTGACCCCACAAGGAAACCAGCGGCTGCCGGCTGCGGGAGCCCAGTTCGGCCGCGAGCGCGCCGAGCCGCAGCCGTTCGGCCCTCGGTAGCTTGTCCGGAGCGACCTTCATCCCGGCGCGGACGGCGTCGACCAGCGCCTCCGGATCGCTTGATTCCTCGGCGAGCACGAAGGCTTCGTCGGCGAGCTTCTCCGCGTCGGCGAACCGGCCGTAGTCGGCTTCCACCGACGCACCGTGCGCCAGCAGGCGTGCCCGCGGATACCGGGCAGGAGATCCGGCGCCGCGACGTCTCGGACCACCAGCGCCGCACGGGCGATCAGCCCCGCGTCGGCGGCACGCCGGGCATGGTCGAGACTTCGCGCGAACCGGCCGGTCCGGTATTCGGCGACGGCGAGATCGAGCAGCAGCCCGGCACGGTCCACTTCGGACAGTCCGGCCTTGGCGCGGGCGTCGAGCGCCATCGCGAGGAAGCGCGCGGCTTCGTCGACGGCCAGTGCCCGGTTCGCTTCCGCGGCCCACTCGGCCGTCTTCTCCGGCGCGGTCGCCGAGCGCAACCAATGCCCGGCCACTGTTCCGGCGAGCGCGGGTTCACGCCGGGCGTGCCTTTCGAGCGCGGCCGTGCAACGTTTCCCGCGTCGACGTCCTCACCGAGCACCGCCGCGATGGCGAACAGCCGCCGCACCTCCGGCCCGAGGGCGGCCACCGCGCTCCGCACGAGGTGGCCGAGTTCCGCTCCTCCGGCCGAACGCGCGATCGCGCCGAGATAGAGCGGGTTCCCGCCGGAGCGGCGATAGGCCTCACGTACTTCGTCTTCGGCCAGCCCGGTGAGCAGCGCCCGCGCATCGGACTCGGCCAGCGGCGGCAGCGAGATGCTCCGCGCGCCCGGACGGCGCAGGAGATCCGGCAGGGCCGCGTCGAGTGCGGGAGTGTGCCCGGTGTCCCGGTGCGTCGCGACCACGGCCAGCTTCGAGCGCCGCAACTCCCCCGCCAGATGCCGCAACAGCCGCAACGACGCCTCGTCGGCCCAGTGCAGGTCTTCGACGACGACAACCAGCCCCGCCGGTTCCGCCGCGGCCACCAGCCTGAACCGCGCCGCCTGGACGTCGCCAGCCCCCTCGGTCTCGGCGAAAGCGGTCTTCACGGCCGAATCGACCGACGGCAGCGCCTCGACGACGCGGCGGCCGTCGCCTCCTCGACCAGCCGGGTCTTGCCGATCCCGGGCGGCCCCGAGACGAGCACCAGCCCGCCGGATCCCGCGGCGGCGTCGGCGAGCCTGCCGCCCGATCCATAACGCGATGGATGCAGTCGTCAGGAACGGCTACGTGCGAAAAAGATCGCTTGCGGAAATTGCTCGTCCGGGTCGAGCAGCCACTGGGCCTCGACCTCGAATCCGGCCTCACGCAGCCAGGATGCGACCCTTTCCGGCCGACGGCGGTGGACATGGAGCTTCATCGGATGGCCGCCGTAACCCTCGGTCTTCAACTCCGACCCGTCGCCTACGTGAAACAGGAGTTGCAGTGGTCCGCCCGGACGCAACGCTCGGTGGAAATGCGCGAAGACTGTCGGCACATCGCCGTCGGGGATGTGGATCAACGACTGCCAGGCAAGCAGGCCGGCCACCGAAGCGGCCGGGAGGTCCAAGTCTGTCATCGAGCCCACCTCGAACCGCAGACCGGGGTGCTCGTGCCGGGCCACGTCGATCATCCCTGGGGAAAGGTCGATGCCGAAGGCGTCGACATCGAGCCCGTGCAGGTAGGCGGTGACTTCTCCGGGGCCGCAGCCGACGTCCGCTACTGGCCCGCCTCCACCGGCCCTCACACAGTCGGCGAACACCTCCAGAGCCGCGCGAAGGTACTGGTGACCGGCGAGGGCACCACGGACTTGGTTGGCATAGCTGACTGCGACCGTGTCGTACGAGGTCCGGTTGTCGGCCAACCAGTCGTCCGTGTTCATGACCGGAACGATATGCCTGATCGCGATCTCATCGGCAGCCGACTCGATCTGTTCGTCGATGGGCAGGCACCTGAGCACCATGGTTGTTGTCCCCCAGAAATTTTGTACGGCAGGCGGGCGTGCGGTGGTGGCAACGGGCAGCTCATCGCTCGTGGATTTGATGCCTCCTGACACCGGGGTGCTCAACGGTGGCGGCGTAGCGGTAGGCGCCGACGACCGAGAGACCGAACAGGTCGCAGATGAGGCGGACGTTGCCGTTGCCGGCGTGAGCTTCTTCGAGGATGCGGTCCTGGCGGATGGCTTGGGCGTTCATGCACCTCACGGTGACCGCGGCCGGGCCGGCGGACAACGGCGACGGCACCTGGCGGGTGCTCGCCGGGGCCGTCTTCGACCGGCGGGCGATCGGGCTCCGCGCGCCGAGGTTCCTGATCGGCAGGGAGATCACGATCGCGCTCGACGTGGTGCTCGCCCCGCCGGGCTGATCAGGCCCAGGCGGCTAGCTCCTTGGCGAGCGAGGACGGTCCGGCGGCGGTGCGCAACGCCGGCGGGCCGGGCCAGCAGTCCTGGTGGTCGCCGGTCCGCAGGGTCTCGGCGAACCTGGCGACCAGGCGCGGATGCGACGCCACCGTGCGGCCGCCGAGATAGGCGACGACGACGTGGTGGTCGTCGTCCGAATGCGTCGCCACCGCGGCCGACCAGCCGTGCTCCTCGTGCCACATCAGGTCGACGTCGCGCTCGGGGAAACCGGGGAGGCGCCAGTTCAGCCTCAGCTGGGCGGTGACCGGACCGGTGAGGTCGACCGTGCCCGAATCCCGCGGTATCCCCAGTGCCGCGGCCACGTCCTCCAGGTAGGCGTTCAGCCTGGTCATGAGCTCCAGACCTGCTTCCGTGGGCGCGGGGGTCGAGGTGGTCACGGTCCCTCATCTTCCTGTCACTGTGTGCTGGCGTGACGGGAATTACCCACCCCGGAGCGGCTTCACACCCCCATTTCGTCACACCCCGGTTTCGGTTCGTTCAAGCCGTGGCTTCGATGACCCGGGTGAGCGCCTTGTGCAGGGCCTCCAGCTCGGAGACCTCCATTCCGAGCTTCTCCACGACGCGATACGGGATCTTCTCCGCCTCCGCGCGCAACGCGCGACCGGATTCCGTCAGCTCGACCGTGAGCAGCCGCTCGTCCTCGGCGCTGCGCCGCCGGGTGACGTAACCGATCGTCTCCAGTCGCTTGAGCAGCGGTGACAAAGTCGCGGGTTCGGCGCGCAGGGCGACGCTCAGCTCCTTGACCGCCTGCGGGCCCCGCTCCCACAGCGCCAGCATGACCAGGTACTGCGGATGGGTGAGCCCGTGGGGTTCCAGTAGCGGCCGGTAGATGGCGATGACGCTGCGCGACGCGACCGACAGCGCGAAACACACCTGACGCTCCAGCGCGAGCGGATCCTCGCCCAGATCGATCGACTTCATCTCCGGCCCCTCCGAGTTCATACCGTCGATCCTAGCGGTGACGCTAATGTTTAGCGTACTAATGATTAGTGTACTGTGCGGGCACCGAAGGAAGGAGTCGCCCGATGCCCCGCAAACGCCCGGACGTGTTCCGCTGGCTGTGGTACTCACTCGGCGGCAGGCTGCCCGAGCGCTACCACGACTGGATCCTCCACGACGCGACCACCGGGAGCTGGCGCTGGCGGCACGTCGCCCGCAGCACGGTGATGATCGCCCCGCTGTGCGCGGTGTGGCTGCTCCTGCCCGGCCCGCTCACCCTGCGGCTGGCGATCGTGCTGATGGCCGCGCTCGTGGCGTACTTCTACTCGATGGCCTACATGGAGGAGAGCATCGAGCACCGGCTCGCCAAGAACGGCTTCCCGCCGGGTATCGGGCGCCGGACCCGCGCGGAGGCAGCCGCGGTCGCGGAAGCCGAGGTGACCGAGCGGTACCTCGCGCGGTACCGGGACCAGCCGAACTCCTGACGCTCTCCGGCTCTCCGGCTCTCCGGCTCTCCGACCCGCCGGTCGCCCGGGTGCCCATCCGGACGTTGCGAAAGCCACTTTCGCAACGTTGAAGGTTGCGAAAGTGGCTTTCGCAACGCCGGAGTAGGCGGTCAGGCGGCCTGCTTACGGGCGATGGCGGCTCGATGAGCCGCGACGAGTTCCGCGGCGACACGCTCCGGCTCGGTTCGCAAGCGGCTGGGCAAGGTCTGCAGGACCATGATGCCGGCGGCCGCGTACCTGGCATTTCTCGCCACCGTCGCGGCGTACTGCTGCTTGCCGAAGTGGAACTCATACGAATCGATCTCCCAGGCCAGACCGGCCGACACGAAGTAGCCGTCCGCGGTGGCGATGTATTCGCCGTTCTCGTCCCGCAACTCGTGATTCCACAAGGGTTCCGGCAAGCCGGTCGTCCGCCATACCTTCATCGCGTCGACCTCCGCCGCAGACCGTGCCCCGTCGGCGATCCGATGCAATGCCTCACGCGGGATCGCCGTGCCACGGCTGCTCCCGGCGTCGAGTTCGGCGAACAGTTCCGCGAGGCTCACACCTCGTTGTACCGCCTCGGCAAGCAGAGCGGACACTTCTCGCCTCGAGCCGAGCCGACGACACACGTCGAGGACCGCCCTGTTCAACGGCGCCAGCGGCACTCCGTCGATCGTGATCGACCGCGGTAGCCGGGTCGTCCGTTCGATGATCACGTGCCCGGAACTGCCGACCTTGTGCTCGAGCGGCACGAGCAGGTGGACGCCGAAGGGCTGGTCCGGCAAACCCCGCAGCCCCTGCCGCCGGCATGCGACGGCTCCGGTCAACACGGCGTCCGGCCCCGCGTACAGGAGCGCGGCATCGACCAACTGCCGCCGCGTCGGCGTCCCGGAACTCAACAGGACGACACCCGGTAGCAGCCGCTGCCATGGTTTCCCGGGGCGGCACCGTCGATAGCAGGTCATGGACGGAACGCCGAGTTCCCCGAGCCGGGCAACGGTGACCACGCCGCCACGGCTGTGTTGATAGAGCCCTTCGGGGTCACGGGCCCAGTCTCCGGTCTTCACCCCATGATCGTCGGGCCGGGATCGATCGCGCACCAGCACCTTTTCGCCGGCCTGTGGACAACTCGCCACACCAGCCCCACTGTGGATAACTCCTGGGAGTTGCGAAAGCCACTTTCGCAACCTTCAACGTCGCGAAAGTGGCTTTCGCAACGCGCGAGCACCCGCGGGGCACCACGGCAGCCGTCCCCGACCAGGGGCGCGGCTAGAGTGCGCGGTGATGAGACGCAAGCTCCGCCCGCCGCTCCCGCCCCGTCACGGGCTCGATCCCGCGAGGCTCAAGATGCCCGCCGAGGGGCCGTGGACGACGTTGCGCGAGCACCTCGTCGAGCGGCTCCCCCGCGTCGCACCCGAACGGATCGAGGAGATGCTCCGCGAGGAGCGCATCGTCGGGCTGGACGGGCCGCTGGGCGTCGATTCGCCGTTCGTGCCGGACTCGTTCATCTGGTTCCATCGCGACCTGCCCGACGAGGTCGACGTGCCGTTCGAGGTTTCGGTCCTGCACCGCGACGAGCATTTCCTCATCGCCGACAAACCGCATTTCCTCGCGACGATCCCACGCGGACGGCACATCCTGCAGACCGCGCTGGTCCGACTGCGCCGCGACCTCGATCTCCCGCGGCTCACGCCAGCGCACCGGCTCGACCGGGTCACCGCGGGGCTCATCCTGTTCGTGATCACCCCCGAGGTCCGCGGCAAGTACCAGACGATGTTCCGAGATCGCTTGGTACACAAGGAATACGAGGCGGTCGCGCGCCACGATCCGGCGGTCACGATGCCTCGCGAGATCCGCAGCCGCATCGTCAAGGAACGCGGGGTCATCGCCGCGCAAGAGGTCGAAGGGCCGCCCAACGCCGAGACCCGCGTCGAGCTGATCGAGCACCGCGACGGTCTCGGCCGCTACCGCCTGATCCCCGCGACCGGCCGCACCCATCAGCTCAGGCTGCACATGAGCGGCCTCGGGCTGCCGATCCTCGGCGACGACTTCTACCCGGAGCTGACCGAAACCCCGCTCGACGACTTCACCGAACCCTTGCAGCTGCTGGCGAAAGTCCTCGAGTTCACCGATCCGGTCACCGGGGAACGCCGCCGGTTCGAGAGCGGGCGGACGCTCCAGGCATGGACTGACCTCGACGCGTGGCGCCGCGGCCCGAGCCTAGTGAGCGGCAAGGACTAAGGCGGATTCGGCTACGAGTGCGTGAAGGCCCCCTTCCCTCGGCTGAGCCGAGGGAAGGGGGCCTTCACGCACTTCAAGCGAACGACGCGGCGGCTCACTTCCGCCAGAACTTGATCCCGCTCCAGGTCACCTTGACCGGCCCGGCGCCACTGGCCGTCCGGTAGGCGCCGAACTTGTCGTAGTAGCTCCCGCCGCTGCTGCTCACGGTCTGCTTCAGCGAACCGTTGATGTACACCTTGTGCGTGCTCCCGACCTGGTGCACGGTGTTGACCCGCACCGACGTCCCGACGGTCGCGCCGCTCCCCAGGGTGTCCCCGCCGTGCACGGCGTAGAGCCGCCCGCCGCGTTCGACCGCGAGCATGAAGTACGGTCCGGCGGTCGGCGCGTCGCGGAAGGTCTGCTTCAGGCTGATCCGGCTGCCCGCCATGCTGGTGATCCGGAACGAACCCTCGAACTGCCGGGTCCCGCCGGTGTAGGTCACGTAGCGTCGTTCCGCCCGTTGGTCCCCGCTTCCGGTGGAGCAGGTCAGCTCGAAGTTCAGCCCGTCGACCTGGCCGCATCCGCGTTCCTGCACGTTGAACGACGGGTTCTCCGCCGTCCACGGCCCCGTTCCGACCTGGGCGTTCGCCGGTATCGCCGACGCGATCAGGCCGAGGACGGCCGTCGCGACCACCCCGGCGGTCCGAAGTCGTCTCCGCATCCTGCCTCCTGCACACTCAGGGCGGCGGTGATGGTCCAGACCAGGACCAGGCTGCGACTGTACGAGCACGAACCGTCGTCGGACAAGACGTTGACGCCCCGGCGTCCCGCTGATTGGGTAACGACGGTGATCCTCTCCTTGACGGTCCTCGAAGGACTGGCGGCCGGGACGATCGACCTGGCCTTCCGGCGCTGGTCGAAACAGAACGTCCGCCCCGGCGACGTCATGCGCCTGGAGGCCGGGGTGATCGAGGTCGTCTCGGTCGAGATCGTCGACCCGGACGGCATCACCGAGGCCGAGGCACGCCGCTCGGGCGCGGAGTCCGCGAACGCCGTCCGCGCGACACTCCGCGGCCCCGCGGACGCCCCGGTGTACCGGATCCGGCTGCGCTACGTCGGTCCCGATCCCCGGCAAGCGCTCAGCGCGGACGCCAAACTGTCCGAAAAGGACGCCGAAGCCATCGGCAAACGCTTGTCCAAGTTGGACAGACGCCGCCCGTGGACGCACGAAACCTTGCGGCTCATCGCCGAAAATCCCGGCCGCCGCGCGCAGGACCTCGCCGACCTCCTCGGCCGCGAGAAGGAACCGTTGAAGGTCGACATCCGCAAGTTGAAGAACCTGGGCCTGACGCACAGCCTCGAAGTCGGCTACCGGATCTCCCCGCGCGGCGAGGCCTACCTGCGCCTCATCGAGGATCCCGGTAGAACGCGCTGAGTTCCGGCACGAGCCGCTCCGGTGCGACGCTGTGGAACTCCCCGTCCAGCTCGACCTGCCGTGCCCCCGGGACCGTCTTCGCCGCGGCGAGAGCGGCGGCCTTCAGCCAGTCGGTGCTGCCGTTGCTGTTCACCACGAGCACGGGTGTCGCGATCGACGCCAACTCGCCCGGCACCTTGGAATCCCTCATCACGAAGGCGTCGTAGACGAGCGTGGGCGCGAACGAGCGCAGCTCCGCCCACATCGGCGTCGCCTTGGCCGCGGCGACGGCCTCCGCCGGCGTGCCGACCGCGGACATCGTGAACAGCGCGACGGCGTCGTCCCAGCGGTCCGCCGCGACCAGCTCGCGCATCTCGTCGGCGTACCCCTCGGGGACTTCTTCCGTCTCGCCGCGATAAGGCGGCTCGAAGACGGACAGCCGCTCCATCGGCACGCCCGCCGCGGCCGCCAGGAGCGCCAGCGCGCCGCCGGAGGAGATGCCGTGCACGATCACCGGCTCACCGAGCGCGGCGACGACCGCGGCCAGGTCCTCGATCTCACGCTCGGCCGAGTACGGCGCGGTGTCGCCGCTGTCGCCCCGGCCCCGGCGGTCGTAGGTCACCACGGAGAACTCTGCCGTCAGCTCCGCGACCAGCGGTTCGTCGCCGTGCCGATCGTTGCCCGCGCCCGCGACGACGACCAGCGCCGGGCCCTCGCCGCGCCGTTCGAACGCGATCGGCGTTCCGTCCGCGGACGTCACTGTGTGGATCATGCCGACCATCGTGCCCGACCGCACCGACAGAAGCAGGTCATTTACCCACTCGAACACCCGTTCGACAAACGATCGGAACCGGGGTAGGTTCGGATGCCATGACCCCCGCCCTTCAAGCCTCGCTGTTCGACGAGTGCGCGGTGCTCGGGCTCGGCTCGCTGGATGGGCTCCGGCGCACCGAGCTGACCCGCGGCGCCTGGATCGACGTGCTGCCCGGCTGGCTCACCGGCGCCGACGAGCTGTTCACCCGGCTCGCCGAAGACGTGCCGTGGCACGCCGAACGACGGCAGATGTACGACCGTGTCGTCGCCGTTCCCCGGCTGCTGAGCTACTACCGCGAAGGCATGCCGCTCCCCCACCCGATCCTCACGGAGGCACGGGAGGCACTTTCGGCGCACTACGCGCAAGAGCTCGGCGAGCCGTTCGTGACCTCCGGTCTGTGCTTCTACCGGGACGGTCGCGACAGTGTCGCCTGGCACGGCGACGACACCGGCCGCTCCCGCACCGAGGACACCATGGTCGCGATCGTCTCGGTCGGTGCCGCCCGGCAGCTGGCGCTGCGCCCGCGTGGCGGAGGCGAGACGGTCCGCCACGCCCTCGGCCACGGTGACCTGATCGTCATGGGCGGCAGCTGCCAGCGCACCTGGGAACACGCCGTCCCCAAGACGGCCAAACCGGTCGGGCCGAGGATCAGCATCCAGTTCCGCCCGAGAGGAGTCGCCTGAGGATCAGTCCAGCAGCACGGGCAGCGCGTCGACGCCGTAGACGATGGAAACCTTCCGGAAGCCGACCTCTTCCGGTTCGACCGCCAGCCGCATCTCCGGGAACCGGCGGACCAGCGCGGGATACGCCGTGCGCAGTTCCATCCTGGCCAGTTCGGCACCGATGCAGCGGTGGATGCCCCAGCCGAAGGCGAGATGCGACGTCGGCTCACGGGTCGCGTCGAACTTCTCCATGTCCTCGCCGAGGACGCCGTCGCGGTTCGCGACGCTGAGCGACACCAACACGATGTCGCCCTTCGCGATCCGGACGCCGGCGATCTCCATGTCCTCCTTGGCGAACCGGGGGAAGGCCATCTGCACCACGGTCAGGTACCGCAGGAGTTCCTCGACGAACTTGTGGACGGCCTCGTCGTCACCGCGGACGGTCTCGAACAGCTCGCGATCCTTGAGCAGCACGAGCGCGCCGAGCGCGAGCATGCTCGCCGTGGTCTCCAGTCCACCGGTGAGCACGCCGTCGGCGAGGCCCGCCAGCTCGCGGTCGTCGATCTCGTCGCCGTGCTCCTTGATGAGCATGCCGAGCAGGCCGTCGCCCGGCTGCTCGCGCTGCTTCTTGACGATCTCGTCCAGATAGGACAGTGACTCGGTCATCGCGCCGAGTGACGCCCCCGCGCCGCCGAAGAGGTCGAACCGCGCGGTGCTCAGCCGCTGGAAGTCGTCGCGATCCTCGTACGGGACGCCCAGCAGTTCACAGATCGTCAGCGACGGGATCGGCAGCGCGAAGGCCTCCCACAGATCGACGGGGCCGTCCGCCTTCTCCATCGCGTCGAGCTGCTCGGCGACGATCTCGTCGATCCGCGGCGTCAGGCGCGAGAGCCGCCGCATGGTGAATTCCGGCGTGAGCAGCCGCCGCAGCCGGGTGTGCACCGGCGGATCGGCGAACCCGAGCCCGCCCGGGTTCTGGTCCTCGGTCACGCCGGCGTTCCCGACCAGGTTCGTGAAGTCGCTGCTGAACTCGCCGACCTTGCCAAGCACGGCCTTGGCCTCGTCGTAGCCGGTGACCAGCCAGCCGTTCATCCCGAACGGCAGGTCGAGCTTGCTGATCGGCTCCGCCGCGCGGATCCGGCCCAGCTCGGCCACCGGGTCGAGACCGTCGCGCTTGAGCGGCAGCAGCGCGTTGTCCGGGATGATCGACATCTTGGACAGGTCGAAACCGTTCTTCTGCTGACGCGCGAGGTAACGGCGGCCGATCCAAGCCAGCACGCGCGAGCGAATGCTCCCCATACTTTGCACCCTACTCCAGCCCGCGATCACGTGACCTGGCACAACAGGCCGCCGCCGCCCGTCAGGGCAGGAATTTCGACGGCTGTTCACCCGCCGTCCCACTCGATTACTCACGTCCAGAAAGTCGGTTCTTCCCCGTCAAAGGTTCCCGGAGACCGGGAGACGTCGGTCACCCTCGGTCACCGCGGACCGGGGGTAACGCCTGACAGCGGGCGCGCGTCGTGAGATTGTCGGACCCTACTGGGAGGATTCGGACATGTCAGCCGCGCTCATCGGACGTGACCATCCCGCGGGAGTGCTCCGCGCGGAGATCGCCCGCGCCACCGAAAGCCACGGCGGGCTGGTGCTGGTCACCGGAGAGGCCGGAATCGGCAAGACCACGCTCGTCACCGGCGCCGCCGAGGAAGCGAAACGGCTCGGCGCCCTCGTGCTCAACGGATCCTGCTGGGACTCGGCGAGCTCTCCGGGCTACTGGCCGTGGACGCAGGTGGTCCGCGGGCTGCGGCGCGCGGTCGGCGAGCGCTGCTGGGCCGCGATGGCCGACAGCGCGTTGGACGTCCTGCTCGGCGAGGCGCGCGGCGACGGCGCGGCGGACGGGTTCCGGTTGTACGACGCGGTGACGAGTGTGCTGGTGGCCGCTTCACAGGACCAGCCGGTCGTCGTGGTGCTCGACGACCTGCACTGGGCCGATGCCGCGTCGCTGCGGCTGCTGGAGTTCGCCGCCCAGCACACCTGGTTCGAACGGCTGCTGCTGATCGGCACGTACCGGGATGTCGAGGTCGAAGCGACCGACCATCCGCTTCGCTCACTCATGCTGCCGTTGCTCGCGAAGGCCACTTCGGTCACTCTCACCGGCCTCGAACCGGACGAGGTCGGCACGCTCATGGCCAGGACGGCGGGCGCGGAGCCCGACGAGGCACTGGTCGCCGAGGTCCACCGCCGCACCGGCGGGAATCCGTTCTTCGTCGAGCAGACGGCGCGGCTGTGGCACAGCGGCGGTTCCGCCGAGACCATCGCCCCCGGCGTGGCCGACGCCCTGCAGAGGCGGCTTTCCCTGCTCCCCCAGCCGGTCCTCGCTCTGCTGACCACCGCGTCCGTGCTCGGCAGGGAGTTCCACCGCCGTCTGCTCGCGGGGGTGGCGTCGGCACCCGTGCCCCAGGTGGACCGGCTGCTCGACCAGGCCGTCGCGGCGCGGCTGGTCGTGGTACACGGGCAGGGCCGGTTCGCTTTCGCCCACGACCTCGTCCGCGAGACGCTGTACGCGAGCCTGTCCGAACCGGACCGCCGCAAGCACCACGCCGCGGTCGTCGCGGCCGCCCGCGAGACGCCGTCGTCGCCGGACCGGCTCTTCCCCGCGGACATGGCCCGGCACGCGCTGCTCGCGGGCCGGGAACTCGATCCGGACGAGGCCGTCGACCTGCTGCTCGCCGCCGCGATCGACGCGACCGGCCGGATGGCGATCGAGGAGACGACCACGCACTACCGGCGGGCGATGGAGATCGTCGAAGACCGGCGGCGGCAGGCGGTCATCGCGCTCGAACTGGGCGCGCACCTGACCCGCCACCAGGAAACGGAGGAGGGCAGGCAGGTCCTCGACGACGTCGCGGTGCTCATCCGTGAACTCGACGACGACGATCTCCTCGCCCGGCTCGCGTTGACCCTGGTCCGCGCCGATCACAAAGGCCTGCGGGTCGACGAGACGGCCAAGGTGCTCACCGAAGCGCACGGACGGCTGTGCGTCCGCGAGCCCGGCCGGGACGTCACCGTCGAGGAGATGACTCAGGAACTGACCGCGCACATCATGATCACCGCCCGCGACGATCAGGACGATTCCGCCCTGTTGTTCGGTCTGTGGGCCCGGCACGACGCGATCTGGGGGCCGGGCAGCGCCGCGGAACGCGAGCGGCTCACCGACGAACTGGTCCTCGTCGGCCGCCGCACCTCGAACCCGGAATTGGAGCACTACGCGGCGTCGTTCAAGTGGGTGGCGCTGCTCGAACAGGGCGATCCCCGGTATTTCGAGCAATACCAGGAGTTCCTGGCCCTGGCGGCTACCGGGAGGGCGCCGAGTTCGCAGCTGGCGTCCCGGATCGACCAGAGCATCATCGCCACGCTCCAGGGCCGGTTCTCCGAAGCCGAGGCGTTCATCCAGCAGGTGGTGTCGTGCCACGCAGGAGACGAGCATCCCCATTTCGGTGACCTGAGCCAGTTGCAGCAGTGGGCCCGGTGGTGCCTGGAGGGACGGTTCGACGAGCTCGCCGGGTTGCACCGCGAAATCTCCCGCGGCGGGTACGCCTACGGCCGGATGATGGAGGCGATCACCGCGGCCCAGCGCGAAGACGTCGGGGAGGCCCTCCGGCTCACCGATCTCGCCGCCGACGCGAAACCGTACCCGCGTGACCTGGAAGCGTTGTGGTTGCGCTGTCAAGCGCATACGGCGGCGGTCTCACGCGATCCCGAACGCTGTGAAGCGGCCCGCGCGCTCCTCGCTCCGTCCAGCGGGGAGTGGCTGGTTTCCCTGTACGGCTGCGAAATCTCCGGCCCGGTCGACCTCTGGCTCGGCAGGCTCGATCTCGCGCAGGAACGGTGGAACGAAGCGGTGGACCGGCTGCGCGGTGCCGTGCTCTCCGCGGATCGTCTCCGGGCGACGGTCTGGGCGACCGAAGCCAAGTCCTGGCTGGGGATCGCCCTCCTCGGCCGTAACCTCGACGGCGACACGACGGCCGCGGTGACCCTGCTGTCCGAAGTGGACAGAGAAGCCACCGCGCTCGGTATGCGACAGGTCGTGGCCAGGGTGACGCGGGCGCGGGAGGGCGCGCGGACCCCGGCGGCGCCGACGGCCGAGTTCCGCCGCGACGAAGCCGTGTGGACCTTGCGCTTCGACGGCGTCACCGCCCACCTTCCGGACTCGAAAGGCCTGCGGGATCTGCATTTCCTGCTCGGCAGGCCGGGTTCGGAGGTGGCGGCCGTCCGCTTGCTCGATCCGAAGGGAGGCGAGGTGGTCGTCGCCGCGAAGAGTCTCGGCGGGGACGCCGTCCTCGACGACGAGGCGAAGGCCCGGTACCGCGCGCGGCTGGACGAACTCGACGAACTGATCGACACCGCGACCGGGCTGGGCCAGGACGCGCACGCCGCGGCGCTGGACCGGGAACGGGACGCCCTGCTGGCCGAACTGCGGTCCGCGGCCGGGCTCGGCGGCCGCACCCGGCGGCTCGGCGACGAGGCCGAACGCGCCCGCAAGACGGTGACCGCCCGCATCCGGGACACCCTGCGCAAACTCGACGAGCAGCATCCGGCACTGGCCGCGCATCTGCGCGCGTCGGTCACCACCGGTTCGTCGTGCCGTTACGCACCCGAGGAAAAAGTCCCCTGGCGGCTGTGAGCCGCCAGGGGACCTACCCCCGGTTTCACTTGCGGTTGTAGAGCCGCATCGTCAAGGTGCCGAAGATGGCGAGGATGACCGCGCCGGCGATCAGCACCCAGCTGATCTCGCCGCCGTTCCAGTTGCCGTCCATCATCGAGCGGACCGCCGCGACCACGTGGGTCACCGGGTTCACGTCGACGAAGGCCTGCAACCAGCCCGGCATCGTCTCCGGATTGACGTAGATGTTGCTGAGGAAGGTCAGCGGGAACAGCACCATCATGCTGACGCCCATCACCGACTTCTCGCTGCGCAGCAGCAGGCCGAACATCGTCCAGATCCACGAGAACGCGAACGAGAACGCCAGCAGCAGGAGGATCGCCGCGGCCACGCCCCCGACTCCACCGGCGGGGCGGAAGCCCATGATCAGCCCGACGCCGAGGATCACCAGCGAGGCGATGAGGTAGCGCAGCATGTCGCCGAGCAGGTAGCCGACCATCGCCGACGGCCGCCAGATCGGCAGCGTGCGGAACCGGTCGAAGACACCCTTTTCGATGTCGGTGTTGACCGAGATCCCGGTGTACATGGTGATCATCAGGATGCTGCTCGCCATGATGCCCGGCAGCAGGTACTGCAGGTACTGCGTCGGCGAATCGGACAGCGCGCCGCCGAACAGGTAGGTGAACATCAGCGTCATCATGATCGGGAACGCCGTGACGTCGAACAGCTGCTCGGGCACGTGCTTGATCTTCAGCATCGCGCGCCACCCGAAGGTGACCGATGTCGACAGCGCGCTGGGGCGCTGCGGGCGGTTCTTCGAAAGCAGGACGGCGGCGAGATCCTCCGCCTTCGGTGCCGCGAGAACCGGTTCGTTGTCTTTGACTGCCGTGGTGCTCAAGCTGTCCCCTCCTTTGTCTTGCGCGCGTCCGCGATCGGGTCGCCAGGGCGCACGTAGGAAATGAGCGTTCTGTCCGAGTGACCAGGCGCCCTGCCGCCCCGATAGCGGGGCATGGCCGGCGCGCGCTCTTCGGTCACCGAAGATTCGAATGGCGGCTTGAACTCCGTGCTCAAGCTGCACTCTCCTCGGGGGTGGCGGTGCGGTCGGTGAGGGCCAGGAAGACCTCGTCGAGGCTCGGCTGGCCGAGGGAGAACGTGTCGACGACGATGCCGGCGCGGGCGAGTTCGGACAGTGCGCGCGCGGCGTGCTCGGCGGCACCCTGCTCGGTGCTTTCGCCCGTGAGCCGTGCGGTGAGCGCGACCGGGTCCGGCTCCAGGAGCACCTGCGCCTCCAGGTGGCTGACGAGCAGCGCCTCGGCCGCGGGCCGCTGGTCCGCCTCGCGCAGGCGGACGTGGACGGCACCCGCCCCGACCGACGCCTTCAGCTGGCCCTTGGTGCCTTCGGCGATCACCTTGCCGCGGTCGATGACCGCGATCCGTGAAGCCAGCTGGTCGGCCTCGTCGAGGTACTGCGTGGTCAACAGGACGGTGGTGCCGTGCTTCACGATCGCGCGCACGATGTCCCAGACCTGGTTGCGGCTGCGGGGATCGAGACCGGTCGTCGGTTCGTCGAGGAAGAGCACGTCCGGGGTGTTGAGGATGCTCGCGGCGATGTCGATCCGCCGCCGCATCCCGCCGGAGTAGTTCTTCACCTGCCGTCCCGCGGCCTCGGTGAGACCGAACGCCGCCAGCAGCTCCGCCGCCCGTGCGCGGGCGGCCGGTTTGCGGTGCCCGGTCAGCCTGCCGATCAGCACCAGGTTCTCGGTGCCGGTCAGGTCTTCGTCGACCGAGGCGTACTGCCCGGTCAGGCTCACCATGGACCGGACCGCGTCGGCGTCGCGGACGACGTCCTTGCCGAAGATGCGCGCTTCACCGCCGTCGGGGCGGAGCAGGGTCGCGAGCATCTTCACCGCGGTGGTCTTGCCGGCGCCGTTCGGCCCTAGGACGCCGTACACGGTGCCGGCGGGGACCTTCAGGTCGATCCCGTCGACCGCCCGGTTCTCGCCGAACACCTTGACCAGCCCCGAGGCTTCGATGGCCAGTTCACTCATTTTCCGTTTCCTTTCAGAAGCTTTCAGCAGACGTAGGGACGGGCGGCGCGCGCGTCGCGCAGGGCGAGGCCCCACCAGGCGAGTGCGTCGAGCAAGGTGGTCACGGCCTGTACCTGCCCGTCGGAGTCGAGGGTGCCGTCGAGGAGGTTGAAGGCCACGGTGTCGCGCATGGTCACCGTGTGCAGCTCGGTGAAGATCGTGCGCAGCTGCTCCACGGCGTAGAGACCCTGGGAGCGGTAGCCGTAGGAGACGAAGCCGACCGGTTTCGCGCGCCACTCGTCGTAGGCGCAGTCGATCGCCTGCTTGAGCGACGCCGGGAAACTGCGGTTGTACTCGGGGGTGACGACGACGAACGCCTCCGCCTCGTCGACCAGCCGCGCGAACCGCTTCATGTCGGGCGTCGGATGCTCCGGCAGCCCGGCGGGCAGGTCGAAGTCGACCAGGTCGACCACGTCGATGACGAGGTCTTCCCGGTGTTCCGCCCGGCCGGTGAACCATTTGCCGACGGAGTCCCCCACCCGCCCTTCGCGGGTGCTGCCGACGATCACCGCGACCCGCAGCGGACTGACGTCCATGACCGACCTCCTCTCGCCTCACCCCTCAGGCGCGAGAAAGCCGCCGGACCTTCGCTAGATCGGATCTAGCGGAGGCCCGGCGGCTTCGGTCGGTGATCTCGCTACGCGTCCAGCGCGATCGCGATCGCGCCCAGCAGGGACGCGTCCTGGTCGAATTTCGCCGACACCAGTTCCGGCGGGAACGGCACGGCCCCCGCCAGCCGCTCGCGCAGGGCGGGCAGCAGGATGTCGGCCGAGCGCACCAGTCCCCCGCCGACGGCGATGCGCTGCGGATCGAGCGCGATGGCGAGATTCGCGACGTGCATCGACAGTTCGTCGAGTGCCGCGCCGACGAGTTCCTTCGCCTGCGCGTTCTCCCTGGCGAGGCCGAACAGCTCACCCGCGGTTACCGGGCGGCCGAGCAGCACACTCGCCCGGCCGCCCAGCCCACGCCCACCGACGGCTTCCTCCAGCGGCGCCGCTCCGCCGGCGAACCCGTCGGTGTCCTGCGGCGAGAGGAGGTTGTACCCGATCTCTCCCGCAGCGCCGTTGGCGCCGGTCAGCAGCCGGCCGCCGACCAGGACCGCCGCGGCGATCCCGGTCCCCAGCGAGAGGAACACCGCCGGATCGGTGTCCGCCAGTGCCCCCCATCGCCATTCCGCGAGCGCCGCCGCCTTGGCGTCGGTGCCCACTTCGATCGGGACGCCCTCGAACTCGGCCGCGACGAGTTCCCGCAGCCGCAGTTCCTCCCAGCCCGGCACGTTCGGCGCGAGCAGGATCCGGTCTTCCAGCACGATGCCCGGGCTGACGACGCCGATCGCGACGAGCCGGTCCGCGGCGCCTTCGTCGGCGAGCAGTTTCCGCGCCGCGGCGAGCGCCCGGCTCACCACCTGCTCCGCGCCCGCTTGCGCGTCGGTGTCGAGCCTGCGGGTGACCAGCAGGCTCCCGGCTCTGTCCGCCAGCCCGATGGCGACCTTCGTCCCGCCGAAGTCGATCCCCAGGATCAGTTCTTCCCCCGTCACTTCCCGTTCCCCTCTGTCGCCCCCGCGAACGATTCCTGAATCCCCTTGGGCCCGAACGGCCACACGCGTTCCGCCTTCGCGTAGGCGAGGAACGCGGCCACGCCCAGCACGATCCAGCCCACCGAAAGCCCGATCGAGAGCCAGGTCGCGGAGAAGTAGATGTAGACCCAGCCGAGCAGCGCGATGATCGTCGGGATCGGGTAGAGCCATTGGCGGTACGGCCGCTCCAGCTCCGGCCGTCGCCGCCGCAGCACCACGATCGCCGCGACCTGCGCGAGCGACTGGATGAGCACCAGCACCGTCACCGCCGCGTTGATCACCGCGGTCAGGGTGAACAGCGAGCCGATCGCGGCGATGGCACCCATCGTCAGCACACCGGCGGTCGGCAGGTTCAGTTTCGGGTGCAGCCTGGCGAAGACCGGCAGGAACACCTTGTCGCGCGCGGCCTCGAACGGGACCCGCGATCCGCCGAGCAGGCCCGCGAACACCGAACCGATCGCGGCGATCACGATGAACACGGTGATGACCTTGGCCGCGCCCGTGCCCCACGCCTGTTCGAGCACGGTGGAGGCGACCGAAGTGGCGTTCTTCAGCTCTTCCAACGGGATCGAGCCGAGGACACCGAGCTGCAGCAGGAAGTACAGGCTCATGATGCCGAGGATCGACAGGATGATCGAGCGCGGCAGCGTCCGGCCCGGGTCACGCACCTCGCCGCCGAGGTAGGCGCTGGTGTTGTAGCCGAGGTAGTCGTAGATGGCGATGATCAGGCCCGCGCCGAGCCCGGCCCAGAACGCGCCGCCGCCGAACGAGAACGCGCCCGGGGTGAAGGCGAACGCTTGCGCGCCGTCGAAATGCGTGAAGGCCGCGACGATCACCGAGAGCGCGGCGAACAGCATGATGCCGAACAGGACGGTGGTCAGCTTCCCGATCTCGCCGATCTTGCGGAACAACGCCAGCACGATCAGGGCGATGATGCCGAGACCGATCACCTTGCCGAGCGTCGTCGTCCCGCCGTCGTCGGCCACGCCGGGCACCAGGTACCCGAGGTACTGGACCAGGCCGATGATGCCGGTGGACATGATCAGCGGAATGAACAGCACCGCGCTCCAGGCGAAGAGGAACGGCATGAGCCTGCCGGTGCGGACGCCGAACGCCTCGCGCAGGTAGACGTAGGTTCCCCCGGCGCCCGGGAGGGCGGCGCCGAGTTCGGCCCAGATGAGGCCGTCGGCCAGCGCGATGACCGCGCCGATGAGCCAGCCGAACATGGCCTGCGGACCGCCGAGGGTCACCACCATCGCGGGGATGGTGACGAACGGGCCGATCCCGCACATCTGGGTCATGTTGATGGCGGTCGCCTGGAGCGGCCCGATCTTCCGCTCGAGCCCCGGCCGCGGGGATGAACTCAAAACGCGCCTCCCTGTTAGTTAGTAAAGTTTCTTAACATAATTTCGGGCGTGTCGGAAGGCCACGCGGCGAAGTTGTCGTGCACTGGTCCACCCGGGGAATACGCCCGAATGGACCAAGCCGGGACGTATCAGGGGCCACTCGTTCCGCGTCCTTATCCAGAAGGGCGTCTTCCTCAAGGACGGTGAGGTCCATGAAACGGCTGTTCAGCACGGCGATGGCGATCGCCGCTCTCGGGTTCGCGACGGCCTGCGGCGGGACGGCCACGCCCCGCGACACGGCACCGGGTGATCTGACGACCGACAGCGGGATCACCACGGAGACGGCCCCGACGGCGTCGTCCGAGACGATCCCGACGAAGGACTCTCCACCGCCCGGTCTCGTGCCCGGGAGCCCGATCGGATACAACAGCGACCTGCTTGGCACCGACCCCGAGACCGCCAAAGGCGCGATCGAGCAGAACCTCGAGCGCCTCTGCAAGAGCTCCCGGCGGTGCGGGGTAACGGTCGAGGTCGTGGGCGAGGGGAACTGCATCCGCGGTATCGGCCCGAATCCGGTGTATCCCGGCAAGACGGTCAAGATCCACGCCAGGGCCTGCGAAACCGGGACCACGGAGGAAAGCTCGGCGCCGCCGAAGTCGGAAAGCACGCCGCCGAGCGAAACCACGGGCGGATGAGTACCCGGCGGCCACTACGGCGGGGCCTGCGCGCCCCCGCGCCTCCGGAGCCCGAATCCGCGGCGGGCCCGGGACACGCGCTCAAGCTGGTCGGCACGGTCCTGGCCAACACGACCCTGCTCACCGCGCTGCTCTACTACTTCGGGCTCGTCTCCACGCAGACGTACTTCGGCTACTTCCGCGTGCACTACACCCTGCTCGGCCAGACACCGGACGAGATCTTCGGGCGCGGCGTCGACGGGGTGCTCCTGCCCCTGACCGCGGCCGCGGGCGCCGCCCTGCTCTTCCTCGTCCTGACCAGGTTCCTGAAGATCCGCCTCGGCGAGGCTTCCTGGGCCCGACTGTTGCGGATCTGCTCCCCCGTCGCCGGTGTCCTCGGCCTCGCGCTGCTGGCCGGGACGACGGCGATCGCGCTCGACCCGGAACCCTTTCGCGACCGCCCCGGAGTTCCGGGGGTCGGCTTCGCGATCGGGTCCTGATGGCGCTGTTCTCCTGGCGTCACTGGACCTCACGCAGGACCGGAAGCGCCCGGTCGAGTGTCGCGGAGCTGGTCACCGGTTACGTCCTGGTGAGCATCGGCCTCTTCTGGGCGGTCGGCGACTACTCGGGAGCCGTCGGCACGAGCCGCGCCTTCGAGGCCTCCACGGTGATCCCGGCCAGACCGGCCGCGACGCTGTACAGCGCGGAAAGCCTCAATCTCGCCGCGAACGGTGTCGCGCAGGTGAAATGCGCGGACCCCGGATCGGCCTACAAATACCGGTACACCGGGCTGAAGCTGCTGCTGCAGTCCAGCGGCCAGTACGTCTTCCTCCCGGCGAACTGGCGGGCCTCGACCGGCGTCGCGTTCGTGATCCCCAAGACCGACAAGCTGCGCCTGGAATTCGGACCGGCCCGGTCGGTGCCGTCACCGGCCTGCTGACGCGCGTCAGCCCAGGTGGCGAACCAGCCACTCGGCGACCTGGTCGTCCACCAGTTTCGCGATGGGCAACTGCGGCGCGGGCTCGATGCCCGGGTCTTCGGCGAGCGGGTGAGCGAGGCCCGGGAGCCTGCGCAACCGGACGTCGTCGGCCACGGAGTACCGGGCACGCAACGCGTCGACGAGTTCGTCGGCGTCCGCGCGGAACGTCGGGAAATCCTCTTCTCCGCTGACGACCAGCAGCGGAACCTGCGTATCCCTGGCCGAGATTTCACCCGATCGTGCGACGAAGTCGAGTTGATCCGCCGCTTGGTTCGCTTCGTCCGTCCACGAATAGGGCTTTTCCAGCATGGTTTCCACCACGCCGACCAGCGACCGCGCCCGGACGGCGGGGTTGACCAGCGCGGCGGCCCGCACCGGGATCTCCCTCGTGGCAAGGATCGTGAGCGCCACCGCACCGCCGAGGGAACCGCCTACGACGGCCATCCGCGAGGTGTCGAACCCGAAGCGTTCCCGCAGCTCAGCCAGTGCGGCGGGGAATTCCAGCGCCGCCTGCCGGACGAACGGGTCGGCATAGGCGAGCACCGAGTCCCGGACGGCCCGTTCCACCACCGCGTCCATGCTGCCGTCGACCATTCTCGCGCCGCACAACGGCATTCCGAGATACACCCGCCACGCCGGCGCCCCCGCCAGCGGCAACGCGGCCGCGAACGCCGCGTCGGAGCGGGGCGCGTCGATCATGTGCCAGGCGACGACCACCGGCGCGGGTCCGCTGACCTCGGCAGATGGCGGCAAGACGGTGAACGGCACCCCAGCGGCCGTGCCCGTGACCGGTTCTCCCACCGCGATCCTTCCTCGTGTGCTGTCGATCTCCACGATATCCAGGACGCGGCGGAGGCGGACCTCGTTCCGCCACAAGCGAAACAGTATGCCCGCGACGTCACCCCGACGCGCCGCGGAGGTGGTTGCGACCCGGCGGCGGCGGCCGAATAGTGTTGCGGCCCGGCCCTTTGGAGGTGAACCGCCCGTGCCCGACGTCGACTATTACGAGGTGCTCGGGGTGGGCAAGGCCGCCTCGGTCAACGAGATCAAGACCGCGTACCGGCGGCTGGCGAAGTCGCATCACCCGGACACCGGCGGGTCCGCCCTCACGTTCCAGCTGGTCCGCGAGGCCTACGACACGCTCAGCGATCCGATGCGGCGCGCGGGCTACGACGCGGGCGGGCGCTCGGTGCGCGCCCCGATCCGGCCGCGGCCGCGGCGCCGCTTCGGCGAAGAACCGGGCTACGAACCCGAGCCGGTCGTGATCGATCCGGACGACCTCGAATGGTGGGAGTTCGCCGCACAGGACGAGCGCGTGCGCCACGGCCGCCGTCGCGGCCCCGGGCACACCCCCGTGGTGGCGGCGGTCGGCGGGATGGTGCTGGTCCTGCTGCCGGTGCTGACCGGCGTCGGGTTCTCGGCGCCCACGCTGATCGTCTGGCTGCTCCTGACCGCCGGAACCGCCCTGCTGGTGCAACGGCTCGCGCGTGGCTATCTGGCCGCCTCCCGCGCCAAGAACCGGTTCGCCGCCGAATTCGGCGGGAAACGCGTGTTCGGCACCCCCGGCGTCGAGAGCGACGAACTCGCCGAGCGCCTCACCGCCGACATGCTCGAGCGCTATCTGACCCGGCTGCCCGGCGCGCGGATCTTCCACGGCCTCTCGTGGCCGGACTCGGTGTTCGCCGACGTCGACCACGCGGTGCTGTGCGGGAAGCGGCTCGTGCTCGTGGAATCGAAACTGTGGCTGCCGGGACACTACGAAACCGGGGACGACGACCGCCTGCTGCGCAACGGCCGCGCCTTCCGCGGCGGCGGGAGCAGGTTGACCGAAAGCCTCGCCGAGTTCCGGCGGGTCCTGCCCGGTGTCACGCTGCGCGGGGCGATGGTCGTGTACCCGAGCCGGACCGGGGAGATCACCACGGATCTCGACGATCCCTCCCCCGCGCCGCCGATGACGCCGGAGCAGTTCCTGCACGAGATCGGCGGCTGGCTGGCGGCGGAGCCGTCCACTGTGGACGCGGCGACCATGCGGGTGGTGCGGGACCGGGTGGCCGGCACCGTCTGATGTTCCGGGCCGCTTGCCGGCGGAGCGACGTTGCGAAAGCCACTTTCGCAACGTTGAAGGTTGCGAAAGTGGCTTTCGCAACGCTGCTGAGTCCTGTCAGCGCTCCCATGTCGCGAAAGCCACTTTCGAGACATCAGACGTCCCGAAAGTGGCTTTCGCGACATCCCGTAGCGGAGCGGTGTGGCGAACGCGGCTCCGGACCCTCTCTGATGCAATGAACGGTCCTTTCCTTGCAAAATTCGCAAGGAAAGGACCGTTCCTAGCACGCCGGTGCCGGCACCGAACGTACGCGCGTGAAGCGAGGAACTACCGGACCGAGCGCTCCTTCTTGGCCCGCGCCGACCGGGTGCACACCTCACCGACGTCGACCGTCTGGCCGCGGTCGATGTACACGTCCGTCAGCCCGACGAGCTTGCCCTTCGGCGACGTACAGGTCAGCTGGTACGCCTCCTTCGGACCGTAGGTCGGCGGGATCGGCGACTGGAACGACACACCGCCGGTCCAATCGTCCACAGTGGACGGATTCGCCTGCGAGTAGTTCACCAGCACGGCCCGGTATTCCCCGGCGGGCGGGTCGTACAGGATCGCGTGCTCTTCCGTGGTCGAACCGTTCGCCGACGACGACACCATGTTGCCCGCGGCGTCGAAGACGTACAGGTCCCAGTCGGTGTCCTGGCTCGCCCACTTGACGTCGACGCTGAACTTCCCGTTGTCGACCTTGGGGAGCCCGTCCACGCGGAAGGTGAAGCTCTCCGAGGTCGGGTCCGTCGGGTAGTTCTGGTTGATCGCCGGGACCCCGGCCGGGTTCACGGCCTGGATCGCGGGCTGCGCCGGTCCCTGCGGCTCGCGGCCGTAGCGGCCCGCGACGTAGGGGCGGGTCGACGGGTTGATCGACCACGCGAACCGGCCACCGGTCGACGACAGCGACGAGTTCAGGTCGTCGGTCACGTAGATCGGCGGCTTCGTCGAGCCGTCCGGCTGCACCACCGGGGAGGTCGGCGTCTGGAACGTCTTGTGCAGCTTCAGCTGGTAGCCCTTCGGCGCCGTACCGATCAGCGTCGAGTGCGCCGCCGGGTCGGCGGTGTTGGCCAGCATATCGATGAACGCGGCACGGTTTCCGCCCTTGCCCGCGCCCGCGGCGGGGGCGACACCGGTGTACTCGGCGACGACACCCTCGGCGAACGGCGGGTGGAACTCGTTCGGACCGACCTCGAAGGTGAAGCCCCAGCCACCGGTGGCCCAGTACGACCAGTCCTCGGTCGAGCCGGTCGTGTCGTAGAGCGCCCACGAGGGCTGGCTGGTGTATCCGTTGCGCGAGGCCATCTTGTCGCCGAGCGCCTTGTACGCCGGCTCGTCGAGCGGCGGGCGGACGGCGGCGACACCCGGGACACGCAGCACCAGGTTCGAGAAGGTGTGCAGCGTGATCAGGTTGGTCACCTGGCGGTTCGACACGATCGAGCGGACGTTCTGCGTCTCGGGCTCGGAGAACGGGCCGGCACCGCGGAACGTGTCGCTGCGCCACAGGGTCGACGCGCCGGCGCCGCCCCAGAAGCCCGCGTAGTTGCGGTTCGGGTCGGTGCCGCGTTCACGGCCGCCGGGGTTGGCCTTGCAGACGCCCGTCGCGAACTCCTTGGGCGAGTCGTTGACGTTGCAGTTCTTGCGCTTCATCTCGTAGTCGAAACGCGAGAAGTCGCCCCTGGGCTCGGCCTCGCGGGAGATTTCGAAGCCGTCGGGGTTGACGATCGGCACGATGATGTTGCGCGTCCGGCCGACCAGGCCGCGGATCTCGGCGTTGTTGCCGGTGTAGCCCTTGACCAGTTCGTGGGCCCATTCCATGGCGTGCTCGCCCGCCGGCCACTCACGGGCGTGGTGCACGCCCATGGTGAAGTTGACGGGTTTGCCGTCGGCGATGTTCTTGACGTCGGTCGCGATCTCGAGGCCGAGGACGTCGCGGCCTTCCCAGGTCGGCTGCGGCAGCGTGAACGCCGTGACCAGGCCGGGGTTCTTGCGGGCCAGTTCCTTGACCTCGAACTGGTAGTCGTAGAGGTGCCGGTAGCTCGTACGCCCGGACGGCAGGGTGGAGCCCGGCGTCTTCGCGGCGTACTCGCGGTCGGTCTTGGCGTTCTGGATCGACCGCGCCGAAAGGTCGCCGTCGATCACCTTCGCCTTGAAGCCGTTGTCCGCCAGCGTCTTGCGGTCGGCGTCGTTGGCGAGGACGACCTGCACACCGGTGGCGTCGGCCTTCTCCGTGACGTCCAGCCCGAGCCGGAGGAGCTTGTCCTTGTCCTGCTTGGCGGGTGTCTCGACCCGGACCAGTTCGGCGCGCTGCGGCGCGGGCGCGGCACCGGTCGGGGTCCCCTGCGGCGTGAGCGAGAGGAAGTCGACCCCCAGTACCGCGTCGCGCGTCCGGCCGTCGTACCGGCAGGTCTGCACGACGAGTTTCTGGTCCTTCTTCACGAAGCCTTCGGCGAGCTCGTGGCTGCGCAACGCGGCGGACGCGGCGACCACGGCACCGGTGGTCTTGTCGAAGACCGCGAGGTCCCAGTCGCCCTCGGTGCCGCCGCGCGGCGCCAGGCGCGCCTGCAACAGACCGTCTACTGTGGACGTGAACTCGCGCCGATCGGTGCCGGGCGTACCCGGCTTCTGCAGCGCGGCGAAACAGGAACGCGGCACGGCCTTGTCGGCTCGCACCACGTTGTCCGCGGCCCCCGCCGTCGTGGCCGACGGAAGTGCCACGAAGGCCCCGGCGAGTACCAGGGTCGCCGCGGTCCATCCCGCTCTTCGCCGGTTTGGTGAATACCCCACAGACTGACCTCCTTGGACAGTCCGGTGACCGGGTGAGGTCACCGGTAGCGAGACCCTAGACCCGCGACCCCGCCGGAGGGACCCGCCACAAGTCGCCTACACCTCTTTCGGCCCAACGATCTCACCGTCCGTACCGGAACGATCACCGGTACGCGCGCCGTACAATCGGACTTTCCTGTCGATTCCGACAGGTCGGCCTAAGAAAACCTTCAGGATGGGCGGTTACCTTTCAACCATGACGACGCCCCAGGTCACCGCCAGGTCACCGCTGGCCCTGCTGGCCGCCGTGGTCTCCGTCGCCGGCGGAGCGCTGCTGATCCTGTTGCTGCAGGTCCTCCCCGCCACCAGCGACATCAGCCCGGTCCGCCGCACCATCAGCGAGTACGCGCTCAGCGAGAACAAGTGGATCTTCGACGTCGCGGTCCTGCTGGTCGCGTTCGGCTCGGCGATCGGCTTCGGCGCGCTGATCCGCCGCAAACACCTTCCCGCCCTGTCCGCGGCGTCGGTGTTCTGCGCGCTCTGGACGGTGAGCCTCGTGGTGATCGTGGCGTTCCCCAAGAACAACTGGGCGATCGGGCCGAGCACCGGCGGCACGGTGCACCGGATCGCGAGCGTCGTCGCCTTCGTCTGCCTGCCGCTGGCCGTGTGGTTCGCGGCGAAAGCCGTCTTCCCCTCCTCGCCCGCGCGCCGCGCCGTGACCCGGGTGCTCGCGGTGGCGGCCCTGGCCTGGTTCGGCGTGATCCTCGGGGCCATCGTGGTCTCGATGAACGGCGGCGAGCCCTGGTGGCGGGCGATCCCGCTCGGGCTGGTCGAACGCGCGATGGCGCTGACCGGGCTGATCGCGCTGGCGTCACTGCTCATCCCCGCCCGCGTGGTCACCGCACCGGTGACCGAGCAGGCCGAAGCCCTGGAGATCGCGTCCTGACCGCCGGACGCCTCGCCCGCGCCTGGGACGAAGCCGCCGACGGTTACGAGGCGTATTACGTCCCCCGTTTCGCGCCTTGGGTCGCCGAGGCGGTGCGGGCCCTCCCCTCGGACCTGCCCGACGGCCCCGTCTTCGTTCCTTGCTGCGGGACCTTCCCGGAGCTCGACGTGCTCACCGGGCACCTGCCCGGCCGCGAGATCGTCGGCATCGATCTGTCCGCGGGGATGGCCGCGAGGGCCAGGAACCGGGCCGCGGGCAACCCACTCGTCCGCGTCGGCGAGGGCGACGCCTCGGAACTCGACGCGGGCTCGGCCGCCGCGATCGTCTCGGTCTTCGGCCTCCAGCAACTGCCCGAACCCGACGTGGCGCTCCGGTCCTGGGCCGAGGCGCTACGTCCCGGCGGAGTGCTTTCGGTCGTCTACTGGCCGCACAGCACCGAACCGGGCGGGGCCTTCACGGTGCTGTCCGAGGTGCTCCGGGAGCACGTCCCGGCAGGCGACCGCTCGTGGGAAGAACGGCTCGTCCCCGCGCTGGCGGGCGCCACGCTCGAACGGGACGAGCCTTTGTCGTTCCCGATGGCCCACCCCGACGCGGACACGTTCTTCACCGCGCACACCCGTTCGGGACCGATGCGGCCGCTGGCGGACGCGCGCGGTGAAGAGTTCATCGCCGTGCTGCGCGAGGAATTCCTTCGAAGGGCACCGGAAGGGGAATGGCGGCACCGTCCGTCCGCCCGGCATATCGTGGCGCGGGCGTGAGCTCGGCGGCGTCCTTGCGCAACCTCGCGGTGCACACCGAAAGATGCACCACGTTCGCACGTTTGTGGTGGCGGTACACGTGGACGTCGGAGGCGAAGCACGCCGCGGCCAGCAGGGCCCGCCTCTGCTCGATGCGCTCGTAGCCGACCCCCGCCGGGCAGAACACGGTGACCTCGACCTCGTCGCCACGCGGCTTGGTCCACAGGATCACCGGCAGCTTGCCGTCGAGGGTGCACACCCGGGCGCGGGCGAATCCGGTCCGCAGCCGGTGCTGCACGACGACCGAGCGCAGCCGGTCGCGAAGGAATCGCCGCGCCGATTTCCAGTAGAACAGCCAATTCGCGACGCCGAACAGCACGACCGCGCCCCAGATCGGGCCGGCCGCCTGGAAAAGCGAGAACAGCGCGTACGGGAGGACGAGCAGCGCGCAGATCTCGTAGCGCCAGTGGTAAAGCGCGGTGACCGGGTTGGGCCTCCTGACCACCGTGATCTCCCTGGCCAGCTCGGCGATCGCCTGGGGTTCCTGCCAACGGCTCATGACCTTCCTCCTGTCCGTCCGGCGGTTTTCTCGGCGACCGCGGCCGCCGCGGGAATGGAGCGGACGACACCGGCACCGGCGCAGTCCGGGCAAACGGCGTCCTCGTAGGGCCACCACCCCGTGCCTCCGCACGGTTCGCACGCGTGCACGGTGTCCCAGCGGGGATCGCGGTAGACACGGCGCCTGCTGTCCGGCACCCGGGTCACCTGCCAGCCACGAGCGGCGGCTCTCGCGTCCTCGCCGGACGCGAAGAGCCATTCGTGGAAGCGTTCGAGAAGTCGATCGAACCAAGATCGGGGCGCTGCCGTGTGGTTCTCGTGGTGGGACATGAGGTTCACCCCCGATGCGGCGAAGCACTGATTCGGGTCGGCGCACACGACGCCTACTCCGGCATTCGTGTGACCCGCAGGCGACGCGAACCGAAACGGATGCACAGCGTCACATTCAGATGGCTGACAGCATCCACTCTTCGGTCGTGCCCTGTTCGGCCCATGCCTCGCGGCCGGGTGGATCGCGCACCCCAGGACCAGGTAGAACAGGCCCGGACGCGAGCGCCTGCCCGTCGTGACAAGACATTGACCAACGCGCCAGCGCGGTCCGATTCGCTTGCTGTACTCTCCCCGTTGTGTGCACGTTCAGTCACCGCCCTACTTTGCCTACTAGAGGTAGGTAAGCCTGTGTCTAGTGCCTACATGAAGCCTACATCGGCTGGACGGCGGCCGGTAAGCCCCGATGCGGAAACCGTTACCGCGTCGGGTGTCGGACGTGAACTGCGGCGGCTGCGCAAGGCCGCGGGCGAAACCCAGGCGGAAACGGCCCGGATCATCGGGGTGACCAGGGCGAACCTGACCCAGTGGGAGACCGGCAAGTACCTGCCGTCGACACATAACGCCCGCCAGCTCGACGACCACTTCCGCGCCGCGAACGCACTGTTCACCCTGGTCGAGACGGCCCGTTCGCCGCAGGAGCACACCCCGCCCGCCGTCGGCGACGCGGGCGTCGTCGACACTTCGCGGTCACTGCTGCAGGTGTTCCACACCGTCGGCGCCAAACTCGCCGAGCGCCTGATCCGCGACGAGCACGGGAAACCGCTGGGGTGGCGGCAGAACCTGCAGAAGAAGACGCCTCCGACCGTGCTCAGCACCGCGTACGGGATCAGCACGATGCAGTTGGTAGGTGACACCTACCTCGACCTACATCCGCTCGTCGAAAACCTCCACAGCCGTCGCTCCGAATTCGGCTGGCGGGGGCGGCCGGAAGGCAGGTGGCCCGAGACCACCGCGGCGGTCGTGGACGCGCTGTTCCGGGTGGGCACCACGCTTTCCGCCGATGACGGGCTGCGGCTCCTGGAGCATTCGCTGGACCCGTTCAGCAACACCCGCCCGTACCTGCTGGCGACGACCCTGCAGACGGCGGTGCGGTTACGGCCGGACGCCCCGCTGACCGATCGGCTGATCGACGATCTCCTGGCCACCAGGCTCGAATTCGACGGCCTCCGGCTGTGGCCGGAGAAGAACGAAGCCGGGCTCGTGGCACCCGAGCCGTCCGTGGCGCACACCGCGCGAGCCATCGTGGTGCTGCGCGACGTGCTGCGGAACCGCGACGATCGCAACGATGTTCGAGAAGCGGCCGACGAAGCCACACAATGGCTCGTCGACCACACCCATCCGGATGACGGCGTGGCCGAGGACCTCGAAAAGCCTCGTCCCGACGGTGACGGAACCGCCCGGATCATCATCCGACACTTCACCTCCGCCTGGGTCGTCCAAGCGCTGGCCACCGCCCCCCTCCTGCCACTCCCCCGGCTCAACCGTGCGCTCGGAACCCTTTGGGAGCGCTATGACGCCGATCAGGGTCTGTGGGCTTGGGGAAGCGGGGACCTGCCGATTTGGCAGACCCTGGACGCCGTCACGGCTCTTCGCTCGGCAGCACTCGCCGTAGCCGCACCCCCGCTCAGCCCTCCAGGAACTTCAGGTACGACTCCATGACCGACAACTCACCGTCGTCCAGCCCGGCCGATTCGGCCGGAGCTCACGCGTTCGTCCGGGCCGTCACGCGATCACGGCCCGCCGACGGCGTCGTGGGGCCGCCTTGGCTCCGCCGCGCGGCCCATCGGGTCCAGGACGATCCCGGCACCTTCCTCGCCTGGCTGGAAGCGATCCTCGGCGACGAGGAAGCCGTACGCGAAGCCGCCAAGCGCTCCTACTGGCACCCGAACGGCTTCGCCAAGATGGTGCTGCACTCCTCCGCCGACTTCAGGATCCGGCTCCACGTCTGGCCGGCGTCCACGGAGCCGTCGCGCGGCGAATCCAATCCGCACAGCCATCGCTGGGAATTCGCCTCGACCGTCGTCGCCGGCGAAGGCATGCACATGGTCGAGTACGGCGAAACCGACGAAGGCGGCGAGCTCCACACCAGGTACTGGTACGGCGCCGATCCGGCCGACCCCGCGGCATTGCGACGCGACGGACAGGCTCGCCTCAGGAAGCTTCGAGCCCCGCATGTACGACGCGGCCAGGTTTACAGCTGCGACACCGAAGTCGTGCACACCGTCCGGCCGATCGAGGCCGGCCTCACCGCGACACTGGTCTTCCAGGGGCCCCACCGGTCGGCGAAAACCGTCGTCTATTGCCTTCCCGGCCAGACCGACGACCAGCCCAACGGCGAAATGAGCGAAGAGGAATTCAGTCTTCTCGTCGAATCCGTCGTCGCCGCCTTCACCGAGCGGGTCTCCTCATGACCACGGTCCAGCCCGCCTCCTCGGGCAGGCTCTCCAAGCTCCGCATCGGAAACCGGCGATTCGACCGCGGCGTGCTGACCGACAGGGAGATCAGGAGGGCGCTGCTGGAGGGCGATCTTTCCGTCACGCCCTTCGACGACTCCCTGATCCGGCCCGCGGCGATCAGCCTGCGGCTGGGCGAAGAAGCCTTCAGCCTGGTGTCCACCGGCGCGGTCGACATCGCCGACCGCGGCACCTACCCGGATCTCGTGCCGAAAGACCTGGACGACCGGCGCCGCCTGCGGGTGGAACCCGGTGAGGTCGTCCTCGCCCCGACCATGGAACGCATCGGGCTCTCGGGCAGGCTGGCCGGGCTCGTCGACGGCACCAGCGATTACGCCCGCCTCGGCGTCGGCGTGGTGCTCTGCGGCCAGGTCAGCCCCGGCTTCGGCAGCAGCAATGGCGCGGTCCTCACCCTGGAGATAGTCAACCATCTACGCCACGCCGTCCTGCTGCACCCCGGCGCCCGAATCTGCAATTTGATGCTGTTCGCCTCCAGCGGGAGCGAGGAATCCTACGACCGGATTCCGCACAACTATTCCAACGATCATTTCGTCATGCCCTCCCGCCTTGCCGAAAGAATCGAACAGACACACAATTCAAGGAACTAGCCGGTTCATCCTCCTGGCGGGCAGACAGCCGAAATGGCCGCCTCTATCCTGTGAGGGGTATGCCCACCAGGAGGAGGCCTCGTGGGAACTCTCGACCGGTCCGAACTGCGCATAGCCCAGGATCTTCAGCAAGCAGGGATGACCCGCTCCGCCGCGATACTGGCCGTCGTGATGGCGACACGGGGGTACGACCGGCCGGAGCGGGATCTGGCGGAAATCGTCCGCCATTATCCCGGGCTCGAATCCATAGCCGAGGCCCGACTGGCGATTCAAGACCTGTTGCACCGGAAATGGCTCACCCGGAACGTCATTCACGGCGTGACGGTCACCGGACGCGTTCCCCGGCTGGCAGACCTGATCGCGACCCGCCTTGGCGACCAGGGCATCGCCGATCGGTTGCTAACGTTGCGGGTCACCCTCGAGCCCTACATCAAGGTCCTGGGCCCGATGGAGGATTCCTCGGTATTCCACTCGTATCTGGACCTCCTCCGGTCCGCACGGAGCGAGATCTGCCTGCCGATGCTCGTGACGCCACCGTACGAGGAAACGGTGCGCGCACTTCGCGAGCGCGCCGAAGCCGGCGTGCGGATCCGCATCCTGCTCGCCGCGCCGACGCTGGCGGCGAAATGGCGGAGCGAAACCATGCGGACCATTTCCACGGAACGTATCGACGCCTGGGTGCGAGAATTCAAGAATCATCCCAATGTGGAAATACGGTTGAGCAGGACCGCGGAGGACATGGAACTCGCCACCTGTTTCTCCATCGACGGCGAAATCGTCAGATTCGACATCTACGACCCATATCGGCAACGCAGCCTCGAAGGGGTCATGATCGAGGTCGCCGCCCCACAGGGCATGCTCCCGAATTTCGTCAGGATATTCCTGAGGCTCTTCGAGGAAGCCTGGTCGGGCGCCGTGCACGTTTCCATCCGGGCCCGGATCCTCTGGTTCTTCCGAAAGCGATGGAAAGCCTGGTTCGCGATTCTCTTCCTGCTGCTCGCCTTCCTCCCGGTGCCCGTGCCGCATTGGCCCGAGATCCTCATCGGCATCAGTTGCGGGATCACCGCCCCGCTGCTGATCGAAGGAGTCCCGCGCCTGACGAAGGTCGTGCGCAAACGGCGGAACAGATGACCGGCGGTCGCGATGCCCGACTTGAGAACTTCGCGCGGTCTTGAGCCCGGGTCGCGGGCGCACCCGCGTGACGCGACACCGAACTCACGTGATTCGGCGCGGATCTCGCGTGTCCGGAGACGGATCTCACGGCGCGGGCGCCGTCCGGGTGCGCATTCCCCAAAGGGCGCCTCAAAAGCCGTTGACATTAACGCCGTGGATGCCGTTCGGTGAATCCATAACGAGGCCGCGTCTCCGCTGACGAGGGAGCGAATGGACCAACAGGCAGGGAATTCCGCCGCGCGCATGTCGCCGAGCGTCAACAAGACCGCGCTTCACCGGCTTTGGGAACACCCGTTCAGCCCAGAGGGTTCCTGCTAGGATCAAACATAGGATGTTTGGCCGGTTTTTTCGACATGCGGGCATCATATCCGATTGCACATACGGGGGTACCATGGATTTGCGTATACTTGGCCGACTCTCACTGAGCGCGAATGGCGTCGACTACACGCCGACGGCACCCAAGTTACGACACCTTACCGCATTGTTCATGATTAATTCCAACGAAGTCGTTTCGGTGGACTGCTGCATCGATGAATTGTGGCCGACGGATCCGCCCAAGAGTGCGTTGTCGACGCTGCAGACCTACACCCTGCAGCTGCGCAAGATCCTCCGGTCCATCCCGGCGAGCGCCGACTCGCCGGACGCGGCACTCGAACTGCGCACGAGGCACCAGGGATACCAGCTGGTGGTGCCGCGGGAGTGCCTCGACAAGGAGCTCTTCGACCGGCAGGTCGCCACGGCGCGGGAAGAACTGGCCAGGGAGAACGTCCGCCGGGCCGCCACGCTCTTCCACTCCGCGCTGCGGTTGTGCGAAGAACCGGTTCTCGCCGACGTACGCCCCGGCCCCTCGATCGCCGCGTACCGGCTGGAGATCAAGGAGACCAGATTCAGTGTCCTCGGCGAGCGTATCGACGCCGACCTCAGGCTGGGAAGACACCGCGCGGTGATCGCCGAACTGCGGCAGCTCGTGAACGCCCATCCCATGGACGAGAACATCCATGCCCAGCTGATGGTGGCGCATTACCGTTCGGGTCAGCGCGCGGAATCGGTGATGGTGTTCCACCGGCTCCGCCGCACACTCGCCGAAGACCTGGGACTGGAACCCAGTCCCCAGACGAAACGGCTGTTCGAGGCCATTCTCAAAACCGACAAACTGCCCACCATCGAGGTACCGGACCTTCGGCCGGCCTGAACGCGCCCTCCTGGGTGGAAGTACGCGAAGACCGCTTCACGTGCTTCCCCCGCGGCGGCCTCTTTGGTATTCGCGCCTGGTAATCCTCAACCTAGTAATGGCATTACCAGCTTACCGAGGTTGTCGGCCGCGACGGTTCCGCCATAATGGGTGGGTGCAGGCAAGGAAGGAACTCAGCGATTTCCTGCGGTCCCGGCGTGATCGGCTGCGGCCGGAGGACGTGGGACTGACCTCCGTCGGCCGCCGGCGCACCCCGGGACTGCGCCGGACGGAAATCGCCCACCTCGCCGGGATCAGCGTCGATTACTACGTCCGGATGGAGCAGGGCCGTGACGGCCGGCCGTCGCCCACGGTGCTGGAGGCGCTGTCGCGGGTATTGGGCCTGGACGAAGACGAACGCAGCCACCTGTACACCCTCGCCCGCTCCGAGCCGGCCCCGCGGCGCGAGGCCTCCGACGAGGAGGTCCGGCCGAGTGTGCGCCGCCTGCTCGAGCTGCTCAATCCCAGCACCCCCGCGTTCGTCGTGGGGCGGCGGATGGAAGTCCTCGCCTGGAACGATCTCGCGGTCGCGCTGCTCACCGATTTCGAGGCCTGCCGCCCGCCGTTGCGCAATATGGTGTGGCACGGTTTCTGCGATCCCGCCGCCCGGGAGTTGTACGTCGACTGGGAACAGATGGCCCGGCAGGAACTGGCCCACCTGCGGGTGGCGGTCGGCCGCTATCCGGACGATCCCGGCATCGTCGCGCTGGTCGGGGAACTGTTCCTGAAGAGCGAGGATTTCCGGCAGTGGTGGGAGAACCACGACGTCCAGGACCGGAGCCACGGTCTGCGGGAGTTCGATCACCCGTTGGTGGGCAGACTCGAACTGCACTACGAATCCCTCGCCATTCCCGGCGTGCTCGACCAGAAACTGGTGACGTACACCGCGGACAAGGACAGCCCGTCCCAGGCCGCCCTCGACACGCTCGCCGCGGCGGCGGCCGGTACCAGGCGCGCGCACGAGGAGCGTGATCCCGCGCCGAGCGGCTGACCTCCGCCGATTTTCGCCCGATTCTTCAGCGTGCGCTGCCAGCCTGGCTGCAGGGAGAATCCCGCACCGCTCGGATGCCGATGCGGAGCCTGGAGCCCAAAGGCAGGTACTTCGGACACGACACGCTAGGCGGGCAGATGTCAGTCACTCTTCTCACCGGGAAATCACTACGAATGGCGCGCCTTTCCCGGCGCGCCGACAACAGATATCTCTTCGTGCCGCTCGACCATTCGATATCCGATGGCCCGATCGGCACCGCGGCGGCTTTCAATCGCTTGATAGAAGACATCTCGGACGGCGGCGGCGACGCGATCGTCGTGCACAAGGGACGCGCGAGAATGGTCGACCCGGCCTCGCTGGGCGATTGTTCCCTCGTGGTGCACCTGTCCGCCAGCACCACGCACGCCAGCGACCGCGACGCCAAGGTACTCGTGGGCGGCGTCGACGAAGCGATCCGGCTGGGCGCGGACGCGGTCAGCGTGCACGTCAACATCGGCTCCGAGACCGAGGCCGCGCAACTGGCCGACCTCGGCGCCGTCGCCGCGGCCTGCGCGGACTGGGGCATGCCGTTGCTGGCCATGATCTATCCCCGCGGCCCGCGGATCAGCGATCCGGGTGATCCGGCGTTGCTCGCGCATGTGGTCGGCATCGCGGCCGATCTCGGCGCGGACCTCGTCAAAACGGTGCTCGCCACCCCCGCCGAGCGGATGGCGCAGGTGGTGCTGAGCTCCCCGATCCCGGTCGTGGTCGCGGGCGGCGCCGCCGTCGAAGGCGGCCTCGCCGAGTTCGCCACCTCGGCCCTGGCCGCGGGCTGCCAGGGCGTGGCCGTGGGCAGGCGGGTCTTCGAAAGCCCCGACCCACGCCACGCCGTCCGTGAACTGGCCGGGGTGATCCACGGCCCCCGGATATCCGACTCCCTGCGCAAGGAACTGGTGGGTGCCCCGTGAAGTTCGCCTGGATCGACCTCCGTACCGTGCCCGATGCCCAGCGGGAAGCCGTCGTCGACGCGGCCGTGCACGCGAGGGTGGACGCCTTGGTGCACGACGACGTGCGGCTCCTCGACACCCTTCCCGCCACCGTCAAACGCGTTCTGGTCAAGCCGGACCGCGACAGTGACGGCGAGGGCCTGGTGCGCCTCCGCTCCGTGGGCGGGGAAACCGAGCTGAACGCCCTCAAGAACGCCTGGTACGACGAGAAGACCGACATCGCCGCACTGGTGCACGTACGCGATGACGCCACCCTGAAGCTGGCCTGCGAATCCGCGCGCTCACTGCCTTACACGGTGGTGGAATTCCGCGATCCGACGAAGATCCCGCTCGAAATCGTCATCGCGGCCGCGGACGGTTCGTCCGGACAGCTGATCTGCCAGGCCGACGATCTCGAAGAGGCACAGATCATTGTCGACGTCCTCGAAAAGGGCTCCGAAGGCGTGCTGCTCGCGCCTCGCGACGCCAACGACGTCTTCGGCCTGATGGAGATCCTGCGGGACAAGACACCGCAGCTGAGCCTGACCAAACTCACCGTCGAGTCGATCGAGCACTGCGGCCTCGGCGACCGGGTCTGCATCGACACCTGCACCCATTTCGACGAAGACGAGGGCATGCTGGTCGGCTCGTACTCGCAGGGCTTCATCCTGTGCTGCAGCGAAACCCACCCACTGCCCTACATGCCGACGCGGCCGTTCCGGATCAACGCCGGCGCGCTGCACTCCTACGTCTTCGGACAGGACAACAGGACGAACTACCTGAGCGAGCTCAAGGCCGGGAGCACCGTGCTCGGTGTCGGCGCCGACGGCCGGACCCGCCGGATCGTGGTCGGGCGGATCAAACTCGAATCCCGGCCGCTGCTGAGCATCAAGGCCGTTTCCGAGGAGGGCGTCGGCGTCAACCTGATCGTCCAGGACGACTGGCACGTACGGGTCCTCGGCCCCGGCGGTGCGGTGCTCAACGTCACCGAACTCACGCCGGGCACCCAGGTGCTGGGCCACCTGGCCACCGATCAGCGCCACGTCGGCTGGCCGGTCGGCGAATTCTGCCTGGAAAAGTGAAACCCCGGTTCCGCCCGGACGGCACACCGGGCGGAACCGGCCTTCGGACGGTGGTGGGCATGACAACGCGATCCTGGTGGGGAGAAGACCTGCTCGGCCGTGGTGGCGACGACGAACTCTGGGCGTACGGGGAACGTCCCGTCACCCGCGGCGAGCTTCGCGCGGCGGTGGCCTGGCTCGCCACCGTGTACCGCCATCACGGCATCGGGGCGGGCACCACGGTCGCCCTGCACGGGACACCCAGTTTCACCCAGCTGTGGTCCGTGTTCGCGTTATGGGAACTGGGCGCGCAAGTCGCCCTGATCGAGCAGAAGACCGGCCTCGCCGAGATGACCTGTCTGCTCGGCCGGTGGCGGCCGCGGTTCTTCGTCACCTTCGGCGGCAGCGACCGCAGGAGCCGTCCGTTCACCGACGAATGCGAAGTGCTGGTGCGGCGGCTGCCGGACGGCGAACCCGCGTCGACCGGCCATTGCCTGCTTCAGCTCTCCTCGGGCACCACCGGTGCGGGAAAACTCGTCGGCCGGACGCCGGAGTCGCTCCTCGCCGAACTCGGGCGGATCGCGGCGGTGGACGGCGTTCCCGGGCCGGGGGAACGGGTGCTGTTGATGAATTCCCTCGCGCATTCCTTCGGCTTGGTCGGCGGCGTCCTGCACACCCTCGACAACGGGGCGTCACTGCTATTCCCCGCCCGGTCGCCCGCCGTGCGGACCGCCGACGTCGTCATCGGGGAACCTCGGGACTTCGCGAGGCTCGGCGAAGACACCGTGGAATCCTTCACCTCGCTGCGTGCCGCGATCTCCAGCGGCGACGTTCTGCATCACGACGTCTTCGACCGCTTCCGTGACCGGCACGGCGTGAGCATCGGCCAGGCCTACGGCACCACCGAAACCGGCGTCATCGCGATGGACGTCGCCGGCCGGTTCGCGGTGTCCGGTGTCGGGAGGCCGGTACCGGGGATCCGGACCCGCGTCACGGACGGTGTGCTGGAGGTCCATCTGGCACGTTCGCCGTACGTCATCGAGGCCGAGCCGTGGTTCGGCGGCTGGCTCTCCACCGGTGACCTGGTGCGGCGGGACCAGGTCACCGGTTCGCTGCAGCTCCTCGGGCGCACCGGCGGGGGTCACCGGGATCTGGACCTGCTCGAGATCGAACGGGTGCTGGCGGCACACCGCGAGGTCACCGACGTGATCGTGCTCGGCTCCGACGTCATCGAGGCCCACGTGGCGGGAACGACGGCGCTGGACCCGGATCACCTCGGGTCGTGGTGCCGCAGGTTCCTGGGGGCGGAGAAGACACCGTCGCGCTACCACGTCCTCCCCGCGCTCCCCCGCACCACCAACGGGAAGTACCTCCGGGACCGGAACGCGCTGCTGTCCGCCGGATGACCGCGGCGGCTATCCGGCGGAGAGGAGATCCGCGGTGGGACCGTCCAGCACCGGGTCGGCGAGCAGGATGGCCGTCTGGAGTTCGCTCAGCGCGCGGGATCCCGTCTCGGCCGTGGTCAGGAACCGTTGGTACACCGCCAGCGCGTCGGCCTGCCTGCCGCTGCGGTAGAGCGCCGTCATCAGGTGCGCGGTGAGCCGTTCGTCCGCCGGATTCAGGTGCACCAGTGCGGCGAGCTTGCCGAGCACCTGGCGGTGGCGCCCGAGCCGGAGCGCCAGTTCGGCACAGATCACGAGTGCCTCCATCCGCTTGGCCCGCAGCCCGACCAGTGCTCGCTGCGCGCCGGGCCCGGTCTTGACGTCGACGAGTGCCTCGGTGTGCCACAGATCCAGCGCCTCGGTGATCAGCCTGGCCGCTTCGCCGGGCTTCCCGTCCGCGCGCCGGAGCCGCGCGACGGCCACGAGTTCGTCGAACCGGTCGACGTCGAGCTCCCCCGGCTCCGTGATGAACAGATAGCCCGCGTCGGGACCGGCTCCGGTGGTGCGCAGCCGTCCCGCCGCGGGGCCGAGTGCCTTGCGCAGCTGCAGGATATGGGTGTGCACGGTCGACACCGAGCAGTTCTTCGACGCACCGTCGCCGAGTTCTCCGGCGCACTGGGCGACGCTCACCTCGCGGTTGGCGTTCAGCAACAGAAGCGCCAGCAGCGTCCGCTGTTTCGGCGCCGAAGGCACGATCGGCCTTCCGTCGTGAACCACCTCGAGCGGGCCCAGCAAAGCGATCCTCACGGTGACTCGACTCCCTTCGCTCTTCTGCACTGTGGTGATCAGGCGGTCCTCGCCGTTCATCCGGCGGCCGGGGCCTTCACCTCCGGCGCCCGGTCGTCGGCGCGGCGGCCGAACAGGGCGGCGGTGACCAGCGCGCCCACCACCACCACGCAGCTGATGACCAGGTAGACCGCGTGGTAGGTGGACAGGCGCTCGGCCTGCTCCCCCGATTCGGAGAGCGCCGAGGCGAACGCCACGAGCGCGGCGATACCGACGCTCGAGCCGATCTGCTGAGCGGTGATGTTGAACGCGCCGGCGACGCCGTGCCGCTCGCCGGGGACGCCGGTGAGCGACGCCGCGGTGAGCGCGGTGTAGGCCAGTCCCTGCCCGATGGCCATCACCGCGACCCCCGGCAGGACATGCGCCAGGTAGTCGCCGTCCAACGGGGTACGGAGCCAGAGGGCGACACCCGCCGCCAGCAGGAGAAGGCCGACGACGAGGACCCGTCGCTGGCCGAACCGCGACAGGAGACGACCGGCGACGTTCGACGACACGGCGACGAGCAGGCTCATCGGGAGCACCGCCAGCCCCGACTGCAGCGGCGTGTAGCCGAGCATGCCCTGCATGTAGAGCGGCGCGAAGAACAGGACCCCGTTGAGCGCGAAGAAGAACAGGCCGCCGGCGAGGGTCGCCGCCCGGACCGGCCGGGAGCGCAGGATGCCGACCGAGAACAGCGGTTCCGGCGCCCGGCGTTCCCAGAGCACGAAACCGGCGAGGAGGAGGATCGCCAGCAGCGCCGACACGACCGTGCCGGTGTCCGCGAGGCCGGCCTCGCCCGCCCTGGTCACCGCGAAGATGCCGGCCAGCAGCCCGGCGGTGACCATCGCCGCCCCTGGCAGGTCGACCGGGCGCCGGTCGCCGGCGGAACTCGGCAGCAGCGGCCGGATGCCGAGCAGGACCAGCACACTCGTCACGGCGCTGAAGGCGAACACCGCGTGCCAGCCGAACGCGCTGGTGAGCACCCCACCGAGCACCAGGCCCACCCCGAAACTCGCCGCGCCGACGGCGGTGTAGACGCCCAGCGCGCGGTTGCGCAGCCGTCCCGGCGGGAACACCTGGAACAGCAACGCCATCGCCGCGGGCACGGACAGGGCCGCTCCCAGCCCCTGCGCCGCCCTCGCCGCGATCAGGACCTCCGCGGTGGGCACGACGACCGGGGCGAGCGCGCCCACCGCGAAGATCCCGATCCCCGCCGCCAGCACGAGCCGCCTGCTGAAGACGTCGGCCAGCCTGCCGCCGAACAGCAGGCAGCCCGCGAACGTGATCCCGTAACCGGTCATCGTCCACTGGAGCAGGGCGTCGTCCATCCGCAGGTCCCGCCCGATGTCGGGCAACGCCGGATTGACCACGGCCACGCTGCCGACGTCGAGCGCCACCGCCGCCGCGAGCAGGATCAGGGTCCACCACAACCTCGGGGTGAAACCGCCGCCCAGTTCCTCGACGCGCGGCACTTGCTTGGTCACCAGAACACTCCTTGGGTCGTGATCGACGCGACAAGCCGGACCGATGTCGTCCGGTCCGGGGATTCGGCCAGCCTCGCAGGCGCCGCGCGCGGCAGATAGTGCTCTGTTTTTCCTAGTAATCGCAGGGCTAGTCAACCGGATACCAGTAATCGCGGACCGCGCTATAGCGGACCTTGCTCGGTTTTTCATCGGACGTCGTGAGCATGGGTCACGTACCAGTTCGGCCAAGGAAGGAGACACCGGTGTTCGGCCAAGAACCCCGCACGCCGTTTCCCCGGCGAACCGGAAGTGGGCGGTGAAACGGGCGATCCGCGGGCTCAGGGACTGTCTGGGCCAGTTCGCCACCGGCGTGACCGTGGTGACCGTTCGCCATGACGGTACCGTCCACGGCGCCACGGTGAACGCGTTCGCGTCGATCTCCCTCGAACCGCCCTTGGTGATGGTTTCCCTGAACCGGCGCAGCCGGTTGTGCGGGCGACTGGCGGGAGCCGCTTTCGAAATCAACATTCTTTCGTCGTGGCAGCAAGGAATCGCCCGGCATTTCGCGGGCCACGGAACGGATCCGGCACCCGACATCCGCTGGGACGTGCTACCGCATTCCGCCCGCCTCGCCGGCTGCGCCGCGTATCTGAGCTGCGCGCCGTGGGCCTCCTACGACGGCGGCGATCACGTGATCTATCTCGGCGAGGTACGGAACTTCGAGATCCGGGGCGGTCCTCCGCTCATTTTCCACCGCGGAGCGTTCCACGAACTGCGCCATTCCGCCGCGCTCGCCTCCACCACCGACGGGACAGGAATTCTCCGATGACACTGCAGCAGGAAACCGCCGCGACGGCGAACGGCGGCCACCCGGTCGCCCGGCCGATGAACGGTGAGGAATACCTGGAAAGCCTGCGGGACGACCGCGAAATCTACCTCTACGGCGATCGCGTCGCCGATGTCACGAAACATCCGGCCTTCCGCAATTCCGCCTTGATGACCGCCCGGCTCTACGACGCGCTGCACGATCCCGCCAAACGGGACGTGCTGACCACGGCGACGGACACCGGAAGCGGCGGATACACGCACAGTTTCTTCCGCACCCCGCGGACACCGCAGGATCTGCTCGACGATCGCGAAGCCATCGCGGAATGGGCGAGGCTCACCTACGGCTGGATGGGCCGGAGTCCCGACTACAAGGCGAGTTTCCTCGGCACCCTCGGCGCCAACGCCGACTTCTACTCGCCGTTCCAGGACAACGCGCGCCGCTGGTACCGGGAGTCCCAGGAGAAGGTGCTGTTCTGGGACCACGCGATCGTGCACCCGCCGGTGGACCGGCACCTGCCGTCCGAAGCGGTGAAGGACGTCTTCGTCCACGTGGAGAAGGAAACCGACAGCGGCCTGATCGTCAGCGGCGCGAAGGTCGTCGCGACCGGGTCCGCGATCACCAACCTGAACTTCATCTCGCATTACGGCATGCCCATCAAGGAACGCGAATTCGCGCTGATCGCGACCCTGCCGATGACGGCGCCGGGACTCAAGCTCATCTGCCGCCCGTCCTACGCGGCCACCGCGGCGGTGATGGGCAGCCCCTACGACCATCCCCTGTCCAGCCGGTTCGACGAGAACGACACGATCTTCGTGATGGACAAGGTGCTCATCCCGTGGGAGAACGTGTTCATCTACGGCGACGCCGGCAAGGTCAACGAATTCGTCGCCGAGTCGGGCTCGCTGGAGCGGCTGACCTTCCAGAGCTGCGTCCGGCTGGCGGTGAAGATCGACTTCATCGCCGGTCTCCTGCTCAAGGCGATCGAGATGACCGGGACCAAGGACTTCCGCGGCGTGCAGGCGCGGGCGGGCGAGGTCCTCGCCTGGCGGAACCTGTTCTGGGCCCTCAGCGAGGCGATGGCGAGGAACCCGCGGGAGTGGCGGGACGGCTCGCTCCTGCCGAGGAAGGACTACGGCCTCGCGTACCGCTGGTTCATGACGCTCGGCTACCCGCGCATCAAGGAGATCATCGAACAGGACGTCGCCAGCGGCCTCATCTACGTGAACTCGAGCGCGGACGACTTCAAGAATCCGGCGATCCGGCCCTACCTGGACAAGTACGTCCGCGGCTCGAACGGGCACGACGCGGTCAGCCGGGTGAAGCTGATGAAGCTGCTGTGGGACGCGATCGGCACGGAATTCGGCAGCAGGCACGAACTGTACGAGCGCAACTCCTCCGGGAACCACGAGTCGATCCGCACCGAGATCCTCGCGGCACAGACCGAAAGCGGACAGGTCGACGGCTACAAGGGCTTCGCCGAGCAGTGCCTGCGCGAATACGACCTCGACGGCTGGACGGTGCCGGACCTCGACTCCTTCGACGAGCTGAAACACGTCATGCGCGGCCTTGGCCGCAGGTCTTGAGCCGGGAGGACGTCGTGTACCTGCGGGGAACACACCGGTCCGTGGCCGACCGGCTGAAACTCTCGACCCGGCGCGATCTCGGCGCGGGCAATTTCTTCTGGCACGTCTGCGAAATCGCCCGCGACCCCGACCGGCCGCTGCTCTTCCGGCGCGAGGGCGGGACGACGACTGGCCATTCCCTCGACCGGCTGCGCGCCAGGGTGCTGCGGTGCGCACGGTGGTACGCCGGCGAAGGGGTGGGCCCGGGAACGCGCGTCGGTGTCCAGCTGACCGACGGGCTCGCCGGTTTCGTACAGCACATCGCGATCACCGCACTCGGCGGGGTCACCACGCTGACCAATCCACGGATGCCACCCGGGACCGCGGCCCACTACTTCGCCCGCACGGACACCGCGCTCGTGGTCACGGACCTCGACCCACCGGCCGTCTCCGGAATCCGGTTCGTCGACGAAGCGACCGTCGGCGCGAGCGGGGACGGCCCGGTTCCGGAGCGCTACCGGCACCGGGACGACGATCTCGTGCTGATCTCCCACTCGTCGGGCACCACCGGTGTCCCGAAGCCGACGGCCTTCGCGCACCGGACGTTCTCCGTCGGCAAACGGGAGCGGCTCTGGAAGTTCCCGTCCCTGCGCACGGATCGGATGCTCACCGCGCTGCCGCACAGCCATTCCTCCGGCATCAGCTACCTGAGCCTCGCGCTGATGCTCGGCCTGCCGACCATGCTGGCCGACGGGACTTCGGGCGAAGCGGTCGCGGAGGCGATGAACGCGTTCGAGCCCACGCTCGTGCTCGGTTTCCCCGGTACGCTCGCGGAGCTGCCGATCGATGCGCTGACGACGGAAGCGGCAGGTGCGGTCCACACCTGGATGGGGATGGGTGACGCGTCGCACGAGCGCCATATCCGCCCGCTGGTCGCGATCGGTCACACGCGGGCGAACGGCGCCGTCACCGCCGGATCGACCTATGTGGACGGTCTCGGTTCGTCCGAGATGGGCATGGTGCTGTTCAAACACGCCTACACCGCCGATTCCACCTCGTACGCGCGGGCGATCGGCAAACCGGTGCGGGTGGTCCGCGAGGCCGCCGCCCTCGACGACGCGGGCCGGGTCCTGCCGCCGGGCCGGGCCGGGCTGCTGGGGGTGCGCACACCGAGCGTCACCCCGGGCTACGTGAACGACGAGAAGCTGAACCACCTGGCCCGCCGCGGCGACTTCTTCCTCACCGGCGACGTCGTACGCCAGGACGAGAACGGCACCTGGTACCACCTCGACCGGACGCCGGACGTCATCGAGACCGGCGGCGGCCCGGTGTACAGCCTGCCCTTGGAAGAGGTCGTGCTCAACGAGACGAAGGCCTTGGACGCCGCGGTGATCGCGGTGGCCGACCCCGCCCGCCCCGGCCGGTCGCTGCCGGCCGCGGTGGTGCTCTTCGGGCACGGCGATCCGCCCGGCGCCGAGGAGATCCGCGCCGCGTGCAATAGCGCGCTCATGCGAGCCGGGCTCGCCGAGCTCGCCGCCGTGGTCGTGGCCGGCTCGCGGAGCGAACTACCGGTGGGGGTCACCGGAAAGGTCCTCAAACGCGAGCTCCGGGAAAGACATCGGGAACTCCTCATCGGCGCGTCGGGCACCGCCCGGCAGAAGGGAACGAACGGATGACCGTGAGCGACACGGACGAGCCGGCCGCGCGCGCCGTGGTCGACATCGTCACCGGGACCTGGCGGTCACAGGCGCTCTACGCGGCGGTCGCGCTGGGTCTGCCCGATCATCTCGCCGAGGGGCACGTCACGAGCGCTTCCCTGGCCGCGCGGGCGCAAGCCGATCCCGACGGGGTGCTCAGGCTGATGCGGCTGCTCGTCGCGATCGGCGTCTTCGACGGCGACGACCGGACCGGCTACCGCCTGACCCCGATCTCCCGGCTCCTGCGCACCGGCACCCCGGGCTCGATGCGCGAGATGTGCCGCCTCTACGGTGAGGAGTTCCACCAGGCCTGGGGTTCGGTCGTCACCGCGGTGCGAACGGGCCGTTCCGGTTTCGAGCACGCGTTCGACCGCACGCTTCACGAGTACCTCGCCGAGGTACCCGGTGCGGGGCAACGCTTCCTCGACGCCATGAACGCCGGGAGCTCCTTCTTCGCCGACGTTCCCGAGGCGTTCGATTTCTCACGCGGCAAGACGGTCGCGGACCTCGGCGGCGGCAGCGGGAACCTCCTGTCCACCGTGCTGGAAGCCCATCCCCATCTGCGCGGGGTGCTGGTGGACAAGGAGCACATGCTGCCGGTGGCGAGGAACCAGCTCGTCGCGCGCGGCTGCGCGGACCGCTGCGAAGCGGTGGCGGGTGACATCTTCGAAGCCGTACCCGAAGGCGCCGACTTCTACCTGCTGTCCCGGATCCTGCAGGACTGGGACGACAGCGAATGCATCACGCTGCTCACGCACTGCCGCCGTGCCATGGCGGACGAGTCCGCGCGGGTGCTGATCCTGGAGCGGGTCATCCCCGATTCCGGGACCGAGGTCCTTCCGCTGCTGTGGGATCTGCACCTGCTCATGATGGCGGGCGGGCGGGAACGGACCCTCGCGAGCTACGAGTCCATTCTGGACGGTGCGGGACTCCGGCTGGAGACCGTCCATCCGCTGGCGCTGGAGACCAGCCTGCTGGTCGCGGCGCCGGACCGGTCGCGGTGACGCCGGTATGCGGATCTGCATCGTCGGCCTCGGCCCTCGCGGACTCTCCGTACTGGAACGGTTGTGCGCCAACGCTTCCGTCCTGGTACCGGCCGGTCACGAACTCGTGGTGACCGTACTCGACTCGCATGTGCACGACGGCGGTCTGGTGTGGCACCGGCGCCAGGACCCGAAACTGCTGATGAACACCGTGGCCGCCCAGATCACCATGTTCCTCGACGACACCGTCGAGGCGGCGGGCCCGGTACTGCGCGGCCCGAGCCTGTACGACTGGGCGAAGTCGCTCTCGGACGCGCCGTCGTCCGACGAGATCCCGGACGGCGTTCGCCGGGAGGCCGCACTTCTCGGCCCGGATTCCTATCCGTCCCGGGCGTTCTACGGCTCCTACCTGCATTGGACCCTGCGACGGATCATCAGGACCGCTCCCGCCTCGGTGCGGATCGTCCTGTGCGCGGAGAAGGCCGTCGATCTGCGGGACGACGGCGACGGCTCGCAGCGCGTCTGGCTGTCCGGCGGAACCGTGCTCGACGGCCAGGACGCCGTGGTGCTCACCCAGGGCCATTTGGACACGCTCCCGACGCGTGAAGAGACGGCGATGGCGCGGTTCGCCAAGAAGCACGGTCTTCGCTACCTCGCACCGGGCAATCCGGCCGGCGCCGGGCTCGACGGGATCGGGCCGGGGGAACCGACCGTCCTCAGTGGAATGGGACTGTCCTTCTTCGACTATCTGGCGTTGCTCACCGAGGGCAGGGGCGGACGTTTCGTCCGCACCGCCGACGGCCTGGTCTACCGGCCGTCCGGCCGGGAGCCGCGGTTGATCGCGGGATCCCGGCGCGGCGTCCCGTACCACGCGCGCGGCGAGAACCAGAAGGGCGCCTACGGCAGGCACGAACCGTTGTTCCTCACCGCGGAGGTGATCGAACGGTTCCGCCGTCGCGCGGAACCCGCCGACTTCCGCGTGGACGTCTGGCCGCTCATCGACCGCGAGGTCCGCGCGGTGTTCTACGGCACGCTGGTGCGGCACCGCGAATCCCCGGCGAGGGCCGAGGAGTTCATCCGCGCCTTCGTCGCGGCGGCCGGCGACCGGTCGTCACCGCCGGTGCTCGCGGATCCGCTGGCGCCGGTACCGTCGGCCCGGGAAGAACGGGTACTCGCCGAGTTCGGGCTCGAGGAGCGATGGGATTGGCGCCGGGTGGCGCATCCGATCCAGGAGGACGACCTCACCGGCACCGGCCGTTTCCGGCGCCGGCTACGGTCCTATCTGGACGAAGACATCGCGGAAGCGAAGCGCGGCAATGTGTCCAGCCCGCTCAAGGCCGCGCTCGACGTGCTCCGGGATCTGCGGAACGAGATCCGGCTCGTGGTCGATCACGGTGGTCTCTCCGGCGACTCCTACCGCGACGACCTCCAAGGCTGGTACACACCGCTGAACGCGTTTCTCTCGATCGGCCCGCCCGTGCGGCGAGTCGAGGAGATGGCGGCGTTGATCGACAGCGGTGTGCTGAGTGTCCTCGGCCCACGGCTGTGCGTGCGGGCCTCGCCGGACGCCCGCCGGTTCGTCGCGAGTTCGGCGAGAACGCCCGACGTCACCGAAGCCGCCACCACCTTGATCGAAGCCCGCCTGCCCGAGGCCGACCTGCGGCGGACCAAGGATCTGCTGCTGCGGAACCTGCTGGCGCGGGGCGAATGCCGCCTCCACCGGATCCCGATCAGCCGCGGCGGCTCCTACCCGACCGGCGGCCTCGCCGTCACCCGCCGCCCGTACCGGCTGGTGGACATCGGCGGCAGGCCGCACGCCCGCCGGTTCGCCTTCGGTGTGCCCACCGAGACCGTCCATTGGGTGACGGCCGCGGGGATCCGGCCCGGCGTCAACTCGGTGATCCTGACCGACGCCGACGCGGTGGCCAGGGCCGGTCTCGAAATCGCGTCACCGAACCTTTCCCCATCCCGTCCGAAGGAAGCAGGAGAATCATGGATCTACAGCTGACCGGCCGGATCGCGGTGGTCACCGGCGCTTCCAAGGGGATCGGGCTCGCGATCGCCCGGACCCTGCGCGAAGAGGGCGCTCGTGTCGTCGCGGTGTCCCGGAAGAGCAGCCCGGAGCTCGACCTGCTCGCCGGAGCCGAACTGACCCACGTCGCGGCTGATCTGATGGATCCCGACGCGCCGGCGGAAGTGGTGGCGCGGGCCGTGGACCTCTACGGCGGCCTCGACATCCTGGTGAACAACGCGGGCGGGCCGCCACCGGGGGTGATCCTGCCGCGCTCGTCGTTCCTGGACGCGACGGACGAGGAGTGGCACAAGATGTTCGAGTTCAACCTCTTCTCCGCTGTCCGTGCCATCCGGGCCGCGCTGCCGCCGATGATCGAGCGCGGCGGCGGCTCGATCGTCAACATCTCGTCGTGCAACGCGCGGCAACCCTCGTCCATCAACGTCGATTACGGCGCGGCCAAGGCCGGGCTGAACAACGTGAGCAAGGTGCTCTCCGAGGAGTTCGGGCCGCAGGGCATCCGGGTGAACGTGGTCTCCCCCGGGCCGGTCCGCACGGCGTGGTGGACCGAGGAGGGCGGGGTCGCGGATCTGTTCGCGGCCAAGACCGGGACCGATCCCGAGACCGTGATGACCGAGGTCGTCCCGGAGATGATGGGCCTGGCCACCGGCCGGATCGCCGACCCGGGTGAGGTCGCCCGCCTGGTCGCGTTGCTGGCCTCACCCCTTTCCGTCAACACCACCGGTGCGGAGTTCGCGGTGGATTCCGGGTTCGTCAAGGTGATCTAGCGGGTGGCGATGTCGCGTGCACGGCCGGCGTTGCGAAAGCCACTTTCGCAACCTTCAACGTTGCGAAAGTGGCTTTCGCAACCCCTCGGGTCAAGGCCGGCACCCAGCGGGACCGGCGAGTCACCAGGACACGGTTGGCTCTAACGACCCAAAACACTCACGAGGCG
>NZ_LQMT02000052.1:6444-9874 GCF_001620365.2 Amycolatopsis keratiniphila subsp. keratiniphila | reverse complement strand
ACGACCCAAACACTCACGACCACCCCGCACCCCGATCCAGCGCCAGCGGAAGGGAAACGGCCATGAACGCTCCGGCGAGGACTCCGGTCGCCATCGTGGGTGGCGGACCGGTGGGCCTGTTGCTCGCCTTGTTCCTCGACCGCCACGGTGTCCGGTCGGTGGTGTTCGAGCTCGCCGGGTCCACTTCGGACCAGCCGCGCGGGAGCACGCACGGCGCCCGCAGCATGGAGCACTACCGCCGGCTCGGTCTTGCCCGTGCCGTCCGCGAGCTGGGCCTGCCTTGGGACCACTCGCCGGATATCGCGTTCTACACCCGCTACAACGGATTCCGGCTCGCCCGCAACCGGCGGCCCGCCGTGCGGGACCTGATGCGCGAAGTCGCGTCGGCGCCCCGCACTGCGCAGGTGCCCGAGCCCATGCACCGTGCCAACCAGATGTACGTCGAGCGGCTGCTGTACCGCCGGGCCCGTGCCGCGGCGAACGTCGAACTGTGCTTCGGCTGGCGGGTGACCGGGCTGGCCGCCGACGACGACGGCGTCGACCTCCTTGCCGAAGACGACGGCGGCCGGATCCGGCACTGGCGAGCGGGGTACGTCGCGGGGTGCGACGGCGCCCGGGGCTTCACCCGCGGTCATCTCGGCGCCCGGTACGCCGGAGCGGACCGGGTCGACCAGGAGATCCTCGGCGGCCGCACGGTCGCGGCGCATCTGCGGATCCCCACGCTGTACCGGGATTTCCTCGTCGACGGCGGCGCGTGGAGTCATTGGGCGGTGAACACCGATCTGGTGCTGAACCTCATCGCGCTCAACGGCAAGGACGAGTTCTTCCTGCTCACCAGTTCCGTCGACCCGGACTCGGCGCCCGACGACGCGCTCGTCTCGGCGGTACAGCGGGCGGCGGGCGCGCCGGTCCCGGTCGCCGTGCTCGGCAGGCGACCGTGGACTTCGGGAATGGCACTGGTCGCGGAAACCTTCGGCACCGAGCGGGTGTTCCTGGCCGGAGACGCGGCGCATCTCTTCACCCCGAACGGCGGGTTCGGGATGAACACGGGACTCGACGACGCGGCGAATCTGGCCTGGAAGCTGGCCGCCGCCGTCCAGGGCTGGGGCGGGCCGGGGCTGCTCGCGTCCTACCACCACGAACGGCGGCCGGTCGCGATCCGCAACACCCGCGCCGCGCGGGAACTCAACCTCGGCCTGGCGAATGTCACGCGGCCGCGGTGCGTCGAGCAGGACACCGACGAAGGCAGGGCGGAACGCCTGCGGCTCGGACGGCTGCTGGCGGACTACGGCGACCGGACGCTCGACACCCTCGGTGTCCAGCTCGGCGCCCGGTACGACGGTTCCCCGATCGTCGACGACGGGGGCACCCCGCCCGCGGACTCGTTCGGCACCTACACCCCGACCAGCGTGCCGGGCGGCCGGGCGCCGCATCTGTGGCTGGACGACATCCGCGTACCCGGCAGTTCGCTCTTCGACCGGTTCGGGGTCGGGTTCACCCTGCTCCGGCTGGGGCCGAAGGCACCGCCCGCCGTCGGTCTGCGCACCGAGGCGGCGCGGCGGAACATCCCGCTCGAGGTGCTCGACCTGCCCGACCCGCTGGCCCGCGACCTCTACGAACGGGATCTGGTACTGATCCGTCCCGACCAGCATGTGGCGTGGCGGGGCAACGGACTCGACCGGCCAGACCGGCTTCTCACCACTGTGACGGGCGGGCGATGAGCGCCCAGGACTCCGGTTTGCTCTCCCCGGTGCGGGCCGGCACCCCGGTGGAAGCGGCGACGTCGGACGAAGCCTGGCTCCAGGCGCTGCTGGACGCGGAGGCCGGTTTGGCCCGTGCCCAGGCCGAACTCGGCGTCGTCCCCGGCGAGGCCGCGGAGCTGATCGGCGAGATCGCCCGGACACGGGCCGTCGACCCGGTGAGCCTGGCGAGGCGGAGCCGCGAATCCGCGAATCCCGTGGTGGCGCTGGTCGCCGATCTGACCGCGTCGGTCGCCGAGCGCGATCCGGAGGCCGCCGAGTACGTGCATCGCGGGTCGACCAGCCAGGACATCGCCGACAGTGCCACGATGTTGTTCGCGCACCGGGCCACCGGCCTGATCCTGGCCGAACTGGAGCGGGTGACCGAAGGGCTGGCCAGGCTCGCGGAGGAGCACCGGGACCTGGTCATGCCTGGCCGCACCCTGGCGTTGCAGGCGGTGCCGGTCACCTTCGGGCTGAAAGCAGCGGGCTGGCTCCAGTCGGTCTCGGATGCCGAAGACGGCCTTCGCCGGGTGAGAGACACACTCCCCGCCCAACTCGGCGGCGCCGCGGGCACGCTCGCCGGTTACGTCGAGTTCGCCCGCCTGAGGCTCGGGGCCGCGCGTTCGGCGCGGTACCCCGAAGACCTTCTCGACGGGTTCGCCCGCGCTCTGGGCCTCGCGACACCGGTCCTGCCGTGGCACACCGCGCGCGCCCCGCTGGCCGGACTGGGCTCCGCGCTGGCGGTGGTCTCCGGAGCGCTCGGCAAGCTGGCCGTCGACGTCCAAACGTTGTCCCGCACGGAAATCGGCGAGGTCTCCGAACCGACGGGCGCCGCGCGGGGCGTGTCTTCGGCGATGCCGCACAAACAGAACCCGGTGCTCGCCACGCTGATCCGCACGGCCGCGCTGCAGGTGCCGCCGCTCGCCCTGATCCTGGCACAGGCCATGCTCGCCGAAGACGAGCGACCGGGCGGTGCGTGGCACGCCGAATGGCTGCCGCTGCGGGACTGCCTCCGGCTGACCGGGGGCGCCGCCACCACCGCCGCCGAACTGGTGGAAGGGCTGGTCGTGCGCCCGGACCGGATGCGGGAGAACCTGGGCCGCACCGGCGGCCTCTTGGTGACCGAGCGGCTCGCCGCGATCCTGACGCCGTCACTGGGCCGCGTCGCGGCGAAGGCACGGATGACCGAAGCGGCGCGCGCGGGCGGTTCGCTCCGCGACACGCTGCTGGCCGACCCGGTCCTCGCCGCCTGCTTCGACGGCGAGGACCTGGACGAGCTCCTGGCCCCTGAGCGGTACACCGGCGCGGCCGCCCGGCTGGTGGACCGGGCGCTGGCCGACTACCGGCGACGGCGTTCGAGCCTGGGCACATACCGCGGCCGATAGGCGTTCTTGTCCTGGTCGCGCCGGAACCCTCCGTTCAGCTCGTCGGGAGTGGCCGTTCGGGCACGCGTGATTACGATCACAGCGAGACTCCTGGCCTGACATCTCTACAAACCGACCGCTCAGTACGGCAGACTCGACGGCACTTCCACTCGACGACGAGGAGAACACCCGTGACCGAACACCCCTCCCGTGTAGCGATCGTCACCGGCGCCGGCCGCGGCATCGGAGCGGCCGTGGCCAAGCGGCTCGCTTCCGACGGATTCGCCGTCGGCCTGCTGGACCTCGACGAGGCCGGTGTCGAGC
>NZ_LQMT02000052.1:2842-6351 GCF_001620365.2 Amycolatopsis keratiniphila subsp. keratiniphila | reverse complement strand
CGTGCTGATCAACAACGCCGGTATCACCCGCGACAACCTGCTGTTCAAGATGACCGAACAGGACTGGGACTCGGTGCTGGGCGTGCACCTCAAGGGCTCGTTCCTGATGACCCGCGAGGTGCAGAAGTACCAGACGCAGGAGAAGTGGGGCCGTATCGTCAACCTGTCCAGCACCTCGGCGCTGGGCAACCGCGGCCAGGTCAACTACTCCGCCGCCAAGGCAGGCATGCAGGGCTTCACCAAGACCCTCGCGATCGAACTGGGCAAGTTCAACGTCACCGCGAACGCCATCGCCCCCGGCTTCATCGCCACCGACATGACCGCGGCGACCGCCGAGCGGCTCGGCATGTCGTTCGAGGACTTCAAGGCGGCGGCCGCGTCGCAGATCCCGGTGCAGCGCGTCGGCACCCCCGACGACATCGCCAACCTGGCGTCGTTCCTGGTGAGCGACGGCGCCGGATTCATCTCCGGCCAGGTCATCTACGTCGCCGGCGGACCGAAGGACTGAGCCATGCGCGAATTCGCCTCCCTGCAGGAGTTCGAGAACGCCGTCGGCGAGCACTTCGGCTACAGCGACTGGCTGACGCTCACCCAGGACCGGGTGAACCTGTTCGCCGACGCCACCGACGACCACCAGTGGATCCACGTCGACGTCGAGAAGGCCGCCGAAGGCCCGTTCGGGGCACCCATCGCCCACGGCTTCCTGACGTTGTCGCTCATTTCGGGCTTCGTCGGCAAGCTCTACCGGGTCGACGGGCTCAAGATGGGCATCAACTACGGCCTGAACAAGGTCCGGTTCCCCCAGCCGGTCAAGGTCGGCGCGAAGATCCGGGCGGGTGCCGAGCTGGTCGAGGTCACCGACGTCGCCGGCGGCAAGCAGGCCGTCGTGCGGTGGACGATCGAGATCGACGGCGAGCCCAAACCGGCGTGCGTCGCGGAAATGGTCGTCCGCCTGATCGCCTGAGAGCGTGACCTCCGGCACCTCGCCGGACCAGCCCTACCCGACATACCGACTGGTCGGTACTGTAACCGGAAAGCGAGACGCTGGAGGCACCATGAACCAGTCCGACCTGCCGGGCCTCGACCTGGCCAGGCTCAAGGCCCACCTGGACGAGCACCGGCCGGGGCTCGTCCAGGGCGACCTGAGCGGCCAGGTCGTGGAAGGGGGCCGGTCGAACCTCACCTACATCGTGGGTGACGGCCGGTCCCGCTGGGTGGTCCGCCGCCCGCCGCTGGGCCACGTCCTGCCGACCGCGCACGACATGGGCCGCGAGTTCCGGGTGATCTCCGGCCTGCACGGCACGCCCGTCCCGGTGCCGGAAACCGTGCTGCTGTGTGAGGACACCGACGTCATCGGCTCGCGGTTCTACGTGATGGAGTTCGTGGAGGGCACGCCCTTCCGTTCGGACACCGAGCTGGCCGCGCTGGGACCCGCCCGCACCAAGGCGATCGCGGACGAGCTGGTGGACACCCTGGTCGCCCTGCACGCCGTCGAGCCGGAATCGGTGGGGCTGGGCGATTTCGGCCGGCCCGAGGGCTTCCTCGAACGTCAGCTGCGGCGCTGGAAGAAGCAGCTCGACGGCAACCGCAGCCGCGACCTGCCGGGCGTCGACGAACTGCACGACCGGCTCGCCTCGTCGGTGCCGGAATCGGGGAAGCCGTCGATCGTCCACGGCGACTACCGGCTGGACAACGTGCTGGTGAACGGCGACGACCGGATCACCGCGGTGCTGGATTGGGAGATGTCCACCCTCGGCGACCCGCTGACCGACCTCGCACTGCTGGTGGCCTACGCGGAACGCGACAAGGTCTCCCTGCAGTTCGTGTCCAACGCCAGTTCGGCGCCGGGCTACCCGAGCAACGACGAGGTCATCGCGCGGTACGCCGAGCGCTCCGGCCGCGATGTCTCCCGGCTCAACTGGTACGTGGGCTTCGCGTTCTTCAAGCTCGCGGTGATCCTGGAAGGCATCCACCTCCGCTACAGCAAGGGGCAGACCGTCGGCGCCGGGTTCGACGGCATCGGCTCGGGCGTCGTCCCGTTGATCGCGCACGGCAATGAGACTCTCAAGGAAGAGGGATAGAGATGGACTTCGCCTTCGACGCGAAAACCGAGGAACTGCGGGGAAAGCTCCTCGAGTTCATGGATTCGCACATCTACCCGGCCGAGGCCGTCTTCGAGCGGCAGCTGGCCGAGCGCGACAACGAGTGGTCGCAGCCGCCGATCGTCGAAGAACTCAAGGCCGAGGCCCGTAAACGCGGGCTGTGGAACTTCTTCCTCCCCGGTGACCACGGCGCGGGCCTGACGAACCTGCAGTACGCGCCGCTGGCCGAGATCACCGGCCGCAGCCTCCGGCTCGCGCCGACCGCGGTGAACTGCGCGGCGCCGGACACCGGGAACATGGAAGTGCTCACCATGTTCGGCACCGACCAGCAGAAGAAGCAGTGGCTGCAACCGTTGCTGGACGGCGAGATCCGGTCCGCGTTCGCGATGACCGAACCCGACGTCGCCTCTTCCGACGCGCGCAACATCGCCACCAGCATCCGGCGTGACGGCGACGAGTACGTCATCAACGGCCGCAAGTGGTACATCTCGGGCGCGATGAACCCGAACTGCAAGATCTTCATCGTGATGGGCAAGACCGATCCGGACGCGCCCGCGCACAAGCAGCAGAGCATGATCCTGGTCCCCCGCGACACTCCCGGCATGACCGTGAAACGCGGTATGCACGTGTTCGGCTACACCGACGGGGACCACGGTGGCCACGCCGAAGTGCTCTTCGAGGACGTCCGTGTGCCGGCGGAGAACCTCATCGCCGGCGAGGGCGACGGGTTCGCCATCGCGCAGGCACGGCTCGGGCCGGGGCGGATCCACCACTGCATGCGCGCCATCGGCATGGCCGAACGCGCGCTGGAACTGATGTGCCGCCGGGCGCTCTCGCGCGAGACCTTCGGCAAGCCGATCGCCGAACAGGGCGTGGTGCAGGACTGGATCGCCGAAGCACGGGTGAAGATCGAGCAGCAGCGGCTGCTGGTGCTCAAGACCGCCTGGCTGATGGACACCGTCGGCAACCAGGGCGCGCACACCGAGATCCAGGCGATCAAGATCTCCACCCCGATCACCGTCGAGTGGATCCTCGACAAGGCCGTGCAGCTGTTCGGCGCGGGCGGGGTCAGCCAGGACTTCCCGGTCGCCGAGATGTGGGCGCAAGTGCGGACGCTGCGCCTGGCCGACGGGCCGGACGAGGTGCACAAGCGCTCGCTGGCGCACCGTGAGCTGAAGAAGTACCGCGTGGAGGCATCGAAGTGACCACTGTGGACGATCTCAAACGGCGCGTGGCCGAGCTGCTGGCCGCGTATCCGCCGGAAAGCACGCCGCGCCAGGACTTCCTCGACGCGCGGTTCGACGCCGGGCTGGCCTGGATCCACTTCCCCGAAGGCCTTGGCGGGCTGAACGCGCCCCGTTCCCTGCAGTCCGTTGTCGACAAGGAGCTCGCCGCGGCGGGCGCGCC
>NZ_LQMT02000052.1:0-2685 GCF_001620365.2 Amycolatopsis keratiniphila subsp. keratiniphila | reverse complement strand
CGCGCGGTGCGCGACGGCGACGACTGGGTGGTCACCGGACAGAAGGTCTGGACGTCGGGCGCGCACAAGTCGCAGTGGGCCATCCTGGTCACCCGCACCGATCCCGACGTGCCGAAACACCGTGGCATGACGTACTTCCTGTGCGACATGACCGCGCCGGGCGTCGAGGTCCGGCCGCTGCGGCAGATCACCGGGGAGGCCGAATTCAACGAGGTCTTCCTCAGTGAGGTCCGTATTCCCGACGCGCACCGCCTCGGCGCGGTCGGTGAAGGCTGGAAGGTCGCGCAGACCACGCTGATGAACGAACGGGTCGCGATCGGCGGGACCGAGTTCCCGCGTGACGGCGGCATGGTCGGCGTCGTCGCCGAAGTCTGGCGGGAGCGCCCGGAGCTGCGCACGTCCGAACTGCACGACAGGCTGCTGAAGCTGTGGGTGGAGGGCGAAAGCCTGCGCCTGGTGAGTTCGCGGCTGCGGCAGCAGCTCGCCGCGGGCGCGCCGGGGCCGGAGGGGTCCGCGGTCAAGGTCGCGTTCTCCGAGCTGAACCAGGCCGCGTCCGGGCTGGAGATCGAGCTGCTCGGCGACGAGGGTCTGCGCTACGACGACTGGACGATGCGCCGTCCCGACGGCGTGAACTTCCTCGGCCGCGAGGCCGGCTATCGCTATCTGCGCGCGAAGGGGAACTCCATCGAGGGCGGCACCTCGGAGGTCCTGCGCAACATCATCGCCGAACGCGTGCTGGGCCTGCCGTCCGAGCCGCGGATCGACAAGGACGTCGCCTGGAAGGACCTGCCCCGATGAGCGACCTGCTGTACACCGAGGTCGAAGAGGACCTTCGCGCGAGCGTCCGCGACCTGTTCAAGGACCGCGCGGAACCGGCGGCCCTGATCACCAGGACCGAGACGGCGGAACCGTACGACCTGAAGCTGTGGCGCACGCTCGCCGCCGACCTCGGCACGGCGGGTCTCGCCGTCCCGGAGGCGCTGGGCGGGCACGGCGCTTCGGCGCGGGAGGTCGCCGTCGTGATGGAGGAGCTCGGGCGCAGTGTCGCCCCGGTCCCCTATCTCGGCAGCGCCGTCCTGGCGACGTCGGCCCTGCTGGCGACCGACACGTCGCAGGCGGAAGTGACCGAACGGCTCGGGAAACTGGCCGCGGGCACGCTCATCGGCGCGCTGGCCGTACCGCTGTCGACCGCACCCGGCGCCGAGTTCCCCTCGGCGGTCACCGCGGCGGCCGACGGCACGCTCAGCGGCGAAGTCCGCAGCGTCGTCGACGCTTCGGTGGCCGAACTGCTCGTCGTCCCGGCGGCAGGACCCGACGGCCCCGGCCTGTACACGGTCGACGTGGCGTCGGCGGGTGTGACGGTCACCGAGGCGATCTCCCTCGATCTCACCCGGCGCATCGCCGACGTGACCTTGGAGAACGTGGCCGCGAAACGCGTCGCCGACGCCTCGACGGCGACGTCCGCGCTGGACACCGCACTCGTCACCGCGGCGGGGCTGCTCGCCTCGGAACAGCTCGGGATCGCCGAGTGGGCGCTGACCGAAACGGTGCGCTATCTCAAGGAGCGCTACCAGTTCGGCCGTCAGGTCGGCTCCTTCCAGTCGCTGAAGCACCGGCTGGCGAACCTGTACACCGATCTGGTCAACGCCAGGGCGACCGCGCGGTACGCCGCCGACTGCCTGGCCTCCGGCGACGACATCGCGATCGCGGTCGCGGTGGCGCAGGCCCGCAACTCCCCCATCGCCGTCCACGCGGCCGAAGAGGCGATCCAGCTGCACGGCGGGATCGGCATGACCTGGGAGCACCCCGCGCATCTGTACTTGAAGCGTGCGAAGAGCGACGAGATCGCCTTGGGCACTCCTGGGCGGCATCGCGCGGCTCTCGCGCCGCTGATCGACCTGCCCGCCTGATCCACCCGGCGGGGTTCGTCCGGAAACCGTCGGACCCCGCCGAACGGCTCTACTCGGGCCGTAGCGCGGCCAGCAGGAGATCGGCGAAGTGGTCGCCGATCTGGCGGGCCGAGAGCGCGCCGCCACGCCGGTACCACGAACCGAGGTGGTGCACGGAGCCGAAGAAGAAGTCGACGATCACGTCGGCCGGTTTGTCCCCGCGGAATTCGCCGGACTCCTGGCCTTCCTCGATCAGCGTGCGGAACCGCTCGTGGTACTTGCGGCGTTCCGCGCGGACGGCCTTCTGCTTCTCCACGCTGAGCTGATGCATGGACTGCATGAAGATCGTGTTGTCGTCGAGGTTGTCGATCGTGCTGACGATGACGTCGGAGGCGGCGGAGCGCAGGCGCTCCCGCAGCGGCGCCTCGCTCGAGGCCACCTTTTCGAGTTGCTCGGTCTGCGAGCGCAGCACCCGGGCGTAGATCTCGTAAAGGAGGTCGTCCTTGGAGCCGAAGTAGTGGTACATCGCGCCCTTGGTGACCCCGGCCGCCTCGACGATCTCCTGCACGGAGGTGCGGTCGAAACCCTTCTTGGCGAAGAGCTTCGTGGCGTGCGACAGCAGACGGCGCGGGACGGCGGCCTGGTCTTCGCCGCCTGCCTCGGCCTTCCGGGTGGTCGCTCGTGTCATGACCGGCTCCTTCTCGTGCGGACACTCAGCATACCGGCCGGTTTGTCGACGCACGGGAAAAGGGGACTCAAGATCGCGTGATCAGGCACGTGACTCGCGTGACTGGAT
>NZ_LQMT02000051.1:17326-24476 GCF_001620365.2 Amycolatopsis keratiniphila subsp. keratiniphila | reverse complement strand
GCCGGAACGTCATCGTGTACGGCTGCCCCGGCGTCAGCGGCGATTCCTGCGTCAGCGAACCGTGGTTGGCCAGATCCGCCCAGCCACGGCTGATGATGTTCAGCCCCACCGAGACCGCGTCGGTGCTCGTGTCCAGATAGCAGGCGTCGTTGCCGGGAGCGCTCGAACCCCAGCACGACTGGGTCAGCTCGTTCTTGATGCCTTCCTTCGGTCCGGTGTAGTTCCGGATGGTCGCCGGGCCGTAGTCGACCAGGATCGCCGAGAGCCGCGCAGTGGACGTCGACGGCGTCGCGGTCACAGTCACCTTCGCCGTTCCAGACACGTGAAGGTCCTTCGCCAGCGCGCCGGTGCTGAAAAGCACGCGCCCGTTCGAAGTCTCCGTCGGCTTCGCGGCCCAGCTGTTCGAAGACTGACCGGAGGAGTCCGTGAACGACGCCGTTCCCGTGCCAGGAGAGCTGCCGAGCGTGCCGACCCCCGGCGTGGTTCCGGACGCGGGGCGCAGGGTGACGGCGCTGCCCGCGGGCCATGCCGGCTGGTCCACCCAGACGTCGGGTTCGCGTTCCACACTCGCGCCCGGGGTCTTCTCGATGCCGTTGTCGACACCGAGCAGGTAGTGGTCGAACCACTTGTGCAGGGTGTCGACCCAAGCCGACCGGCGGTAGTCGAACGGGTCGACGTGACCGGCCTGCGTCAGCCAGATCTTGCGCTCGACGTTCAGCGCTTCCCACCACTGCCCGAAGTTGATGGTCTTGACGTTGAGGTCGCCGAGGCCGTGCGAAGCGAGCACGCTGGCCTTCACCTTCGAGGCGCTCTGCACGTAGTCCCGGTCGAGCCAGAACGCGTTGTAGTCGCCGTTCGAGGTCGCGCCCGCGGTGAGCTTCTGGTTCGCCGCGCTGCAGTTCTGCCCGCCATTGCGCCGGGACACGGTTTGCGCGAGCCCCGCCGGGCTGCCCTGGCGCAGGTTCGCGCCGTCGGAGCGGTAGTAGTCGTACCAGGAGCTGATCGCGCCGATCGGCACGATGGTCTTGAGCCCGTCGACACCGGTCGCGGCGACGCCGTTGGCCACCGTGCCGTCGTAGGACTTCCCGATCATGCCGACCGCGCCCGTCGACCACGTCGCGTTCGTCCTGGCCGGACCGGTCGCCGTCGTGTAGCCGTTCGCCCGGCCGTTCAGCCAGTCGACGACCTTGCGCGCCGAATTGACGTCCGAAGGCCCGCCGATGTCGGTGCAGCCGCGGGATTTGTTGGTACCGGCCAGATCCACCAGGACCACGGCGTACCCGCGAGGGACGAAGAAGTTGTCGTAGTACAGCGGGAACCCGACCGGCCTTCCTGCCGAGTCGTAGGTCTTGAGCTCGCTCTCGTTGCCGCGTCCGCAGCACGAGTAGTACGGGCTCGCGTCCATGATGACCGGGACCTTCTTGCCCCGCGCCGCCGGTTCCTTCGGGCGGATGATGTCGGCGGCGACCCGGTCCGAACGGCCGTCGCCGTCCCCGTCGAGCCCGATGTCCACCCAGGCCGTCTCGCGGACGGCCTGGGCGAAGTCGTAGACCGGTTCACTCGCCCGCGGTTTCGCCGCGGCCTGCGGTGCCGTGACCACGGCCGCTGCGACCGCCAAGATCCCTGCCAGCACAACTGTTTTCACGGTTGAGCCCTTCCCCGTCGGCTGAAAGCCCGTCAGGGAGAGCTAAACGCGGTGATCACCTGTGCAGTAGAGCGGAAAGTCTTGGTTACAGATCGACGGCGCGGTACAGCGAGCCGACCTCGCCGCGGTTCAGCCGCCGGATCGAACCCGACCGCTGGGCGCCGAGCTGGACGTCGCCCAGCGCGGTCCGGACCAGTTTGCGCACCGGGTGCCCGGTGGCCGCCATCAGCCGCCGCACGATGTGCTTGCGTCCTTCGTGGATGACCAGCTCGATCTGGGTGCGCCCGGCCAGCATGTCCTTGACGCGGAACTGGTCGACCTTGACGATGCCGTCCGGCAGCTCGAAGCCCGCGCGCAGTTCCTTGCCGAGCCCGCGCGGAACGATGCCCTCGACCTCGGCGAAGTAGGTCTTCAGCACCCGGAACGACGGGTGCATCAGCCGGTGCCCGAGGTCGCCGTCGTTGGTGAGCAGCAGGAGGCCTTCGGTGTTCTCGTCGAGCCTGCCGACGTGCACGATGCCGGGCGTCTCCTCGTACCGGCCGCGCAGGTAGTCGCCGACGCACGGACGGCCGCGGTCGTCGTTCATCGTGCTGTGCACGCCCTTGGGCTTGTTCAGCAGGAGGTAGACGAGGTCCTCGCGGACCTGGACGCGGGTGCCGTCGACGTGGATCACGGAGTTGTCCGGATCGACCCGGCGGCCGAGTTCGGTGACCACCTTGCCGTCCACGCTCACGCGACCGCGCACGATCAGGTCCTCGGCAGCGCGCCGCGAGGCGACGCCCGCCTGCGAAAGGACCTTCTGCAGCCGAATGCCGTCGGGATGCGGGTCAGATGTCATCGATGGTGTCCACTTCGGGTAGCAACGGAGCGATGGGCGGAAGGTCGGCCAGGGACGACAGGCCCAGTCGCTCCAGGAACAGCTCGGTCGTCACGTACAGCGTGCCAGTGGTTTCGGGGTCGGTCCCCATCTCCTCGATCAGGCCGCGCGCCAGCAGCGTCCTGATCACCCCGTCCACGTTCACCCCTCGGACGGCGGCGACCCTGGCCCTGGTCACCGGCTGCCGATAGGCGATCACGGCGAGGCTCTCCAGTGCGGCTCGCGTCAGCTTGGAACGCTGGCCGTCGAGCAGAAGCTTCTCCACGAACGGGGCATAGACGTCCCTAGTGTAGAACCGCCACCCTTCGCCGACTCGGCGCAGGTCGATTCCGCTGGTCCGCTCGGTGAACTTCTGCGCCATCGTGCGCAGCGCCACGGTCACCCGAGACACAGGCTGCGCGACCGTCTCGGCGAGCGATTCCTCGCTGATCGGCGAGTCGACGACCAGGAGCAACGCCTCGAGGGCCGCTTCGAGCGCCTCGTCGGAGGTGACGTCAGGATAGTCGCCGTCACCGGCCGCGACGAGACCTTCGTCGGCGGGCGGCTCCGTTTCGACGGCAGGAGTCTCCGCCTGGGCGTCTTCGGTCGTCTCTGTCTCTTCGGTGTTCTCCGGGGTCACCCGTACTCCTCGTCCTCGGCGGCGGCGCGGTCCTGCTCGGCCGCCACCGACGCCTCCTCCACGGACCCGCCGGTCCAGCGCACGTGCAGTTCGGCGAGCGCCTCCAGCTGCTCGAACTGGACCGAGGACTCCCGGTACAACTCCAGCAGCGCGAGGAACCGCGCCACGATCTCGACGGTGTGCTCGCAGTCCTCGACCAGTTCGCCGAAGGTCGCTTCGCCTCGTTCCGCGAGCTTGAGCCGCAGCAGCGCGGCGTGCTCGCGCACCGAGACCCGGCCCATGTGGATATGCGCGATCGACACCGTCGGCGGCGGCTTCGGTTTGAAGACCGCGACCGCGATCTCGGAGAACTTCCCGACGTCGACGCCGAGCATCACCTCGGGCAGCAGTCCCATGAACCGGTCTTCGAGCGCGACCGAGCGCGGATAGCGCCGCAGTGCGCCGGCCTCCAGTTCCCCGAACAGCGCCGCGACCTGCTTGTACGCCCGGTACTGCAGCACGCGCGCGAACAGCAGGTCCCGTGCTTCGAGCAGGGCGAGGTCGTCCTCGCTCTCCACCTCGGCGGCGGGCAGCAGACGCGCCGCCTTGAGGTCGAGCAGGGTCGCCGCGATGACCAGGAACTCGGTCGTCTCGTCGAGGTTCCACTCCGTGCCGAGCGCACGGGTGTAGGCGATGAAATCGTCCGTGACCCGGTGCAACGCGACTTCGGTGACGTCGAGCTGGTGCTGCGAGATCAGCTGGAGCAGCAGGTCGAAGGGGCCCTCGAAGTTCTCCAGGTGCACCTTGAACTTGGACGTGCTCAGCTCTTCACTGGCCAGTCCTTCGGGGACCATCCCGCCGTGCACGGTCTCGTGCACGGCGGGGGCCTCGTCTGCCTCTGTCCGCTCGACCGGCTCTGAGCCGCTGGGAGCAGCCGCGGCCGGGTCGTCCATCAGTTCTCGGTCTCTTTCCCGTCCTCGCTGCCCGCCCGCAGGCGCTGGACGAGGACCGAGTCCTCGCCCGCCGCGTCGAAGTCGGCCAGCAGCACGGCCACCGCCTCGCGGACCAGCCTGCCGCGATCGAGCACGAGACCGTGCTTCGCCCGGAGGTTCAGCCTGGCCTGCTCCATCGCCAGCAGTTCGTCGCCGGAGACGTAGACGGTGATCTTCGCGTCGTGCTTGGTCCGCCCGGAACCGCTGCGCGCGGCACGGGTCAGCTGTTCCTTGTGCGCGTGGCCCGTCTCGTTCCCGGAGCCGTTCCCGTTGCCGTTCCCCTTGGCGGGGGCGGGCTGTTCGGGCGCGGGCGGGAGATCGAGGGCGGGGCTGGAGGTGATCCTGAAAAGTTCGGACGCTCCGGGCAGGGAAGCTCGCCTGCTCACCGAGCGATCACCTCACGTGCCAGCGCGCGATAGGCCGCCGCGCCCGCTGATTTGGGTGCCCAGGTCGTGATCGGCTCGCCCGCGACCGTCGTCTCGGGGAACCGCACGGTGCGGTTGATCACCGTGTCGAACACGGTGTCGCCGAATGCCTCCACCACTCTCGCCATGACCTCCTTCGAGTGCAGGGTTCTCGGGTCGTACATGGTGGCGAGAATCCCGGTGATGTCCAGTTTGGGGTTGAGGCGTTCCTGCACCTTCTCGATGGTGTCGATCAGGAGCGCTACGCCTCGCAGACTGAAGAACTCGCACTCCAGCGGGATGATCACACCGTCCGCGGCGGTCAGTGCGTTCACCGTCAGCAGGCCTAGCGAGGGCTGGCAGTCGACAAGAACATAGTCGTAGTCGTTCATGACCGGACGAAGGACCCGTAACAAAGTGTGTTCGCGTCCTACCTCTGCGACCAACTGGACCTCGGCCGCGGACAGGTCGATGTTGCTCGGCAGCAGGTCGACGCCATCCACCCGGGTCTTCCGGATGACGTCGGTGATGCTGACCGAGCGCTCCATGATGACGTTGTAGACCGTCTGGTCCAGTTCGTGCGGCTGAATGCCGAGGCCGACCGAGAGCGCGCCCTGCGGATCGAAGTCGACCAGCAGCACCCGGCGCCCGCATTCGGCCAGCGCCGCGCCGAGGTTGATCGTCGAGGTGGTCTTGCCGACGCCGCCCTTCTGGTTGCACATGGCCATCACCAGCGCGGGGCCGTGCCGGTCCAGCGGCGGCGGGTCGGGGATCTCGCGATACGGACGGCCGGTGGGCCCGATGCCGTCGTTGTCGCGTTCTTGCTGCTTGGCGTCTTTGGCTTCTTTGGCGCGCTTGGCCTTGCGGCCGCGGGAAGAGATCGTGTCCTCCGACGGTTCGTCGCCGTCGTGTTCGGCGGGGGTTGCGATGGTCACCTGGCTGAGGCTCGCGGCAGCCGAACCGGCGGACGCGGACGGCTTCGCCGGCTCGTTCGGTGTCGACATAACGCGAAAGCTCCTCTTCGGCAGGATCCTCGGCAGCCTATGCGCGATCCGTGAGTCGAGCCAACGAGGCACGCCGGGATCAACCGGGTCGATTAGCCGAGCGCCCGCGGATGTGCTGTCGCGTAAACCTCGCGGAGCGTGTTGACCGTGACCAGCGTGTACACCTGGGTGGTGGTCACCGAAGCGTGGCCGAGCAGTTCCTGCACGACGCGGACGTCGGCGCCGCCTTCGAGCAGATGCGTGGCGAAGGAATGGCGCAACGTGTGCGGCGAAACGCCCGCCGTGATCCCCGCGGATTCGGCGGTGTCCTTGAGAACCTGCCACGCGCTCTGCCGGGAAAGCCTGGAGCCGCGGGCGTTCAGGAACATCGCGGGCGTCCCCCGGCCGTGGGTGGCGAGGGCGGGCCGCGCGCGGACGAGGTACGCGTGCACCGCTTCCAGCGCGGGACGGCCGATCGGCACGATGCGCTGTTTGCCGCCCTTGCCGTCGAGCAGCACGGTCCGTTCGGCGTCGTCGATGTCGTCGACGTCGAGCCCGACGGCCTCGGAGATCCGCGCGCCGGTGGAGTAGAGCAGTTCCAGCAGCGCCCGGTCCCGCAGCGGCCGTTCACCCTCGGGCGGCGGGGTTTCGAGCAGTTTCAGCACGTCGCCGACCGGCAGTGCCTTGGGCAGCCGTTTGGCCGCGGCCGGCGGGCGGACCTCGCGGGCCGGGTCGTGCTCGGTGATGCCGTCGGCGTGCGCGAACTTGTGCAACCCCCGCACCGCGACCAGCGCGCGGGCCGCCGAGGACGCGGCCAGCGGGCGATGCTCCTCGTCGCCCTCGCGCAGCGCCGCACCGAACGAGGTGATGTGCGCGGAGGTCACGTCGGCGAAGCGCTCGATGTCGGCGTCGCCGAGGTACGCGGTGTACCGGCGCAGGTCACGCGAGTAGCTGTCGAGGGTGTTCCTCGCGGTTCCGCGCTCGACCACCAGATGGTCGAGGTACGCGGCGACCACCTGGGCGACTCCGCTACCGCCGGCCCGTGACACACGGACACTCTAGGACCATCAAGAACTTCTCGGTGGCATTCGAGGACCGCGCCGCGGCTGTGAAACGGGCTACCTTGGGAGCATGTCCCAGCAACCGGACCCGGAGGAGATGCGCGTCGGCACCGCCGAGCGTGAAGAGGCCGCGCGACTGCTCGGCGACCACTACAGCCAGGGCAGGCTCACCCCGGACGAGTACGAGGGCCGCGTGCTCGCCGCGTACGAGGCCGTGACGCTCGGCGAGCTCCGGCCGCTGTTCCAGGACCTGCCCGTGCCGCACCCGACGTACCTGGCGCCGCGGTTCGACCCGCCGCCGTTCGTGCCCGTCTATCAGCGGCCCGCCGCGGTGCTGCCCTACTCGCCGAAGTCGAAGATCGCCGCCGGGGTGCTGCAGATCGTGCTGCCGTTCGGGATCGGGCGGTTCTACACCGGGCACGTCGGCCTCGCCCTCGGCCAGCTGGCGGTCGTGCTGGTCACCTGTGGCGTCGGGGTGGTCTGGCCGATGGTCGACGGGATCGTGCTGCTGGCGAACGGCGGCACCGACGCGCAAGGCCGCCGTCTCCGCGACTGACCCGCTGCCTCCTCTGTCCGTGAAGGCCTCCTTG
>NZ_LQMT02000051.1:0-17256 GCF_001620365.2 Amycolatopsis keratiniphila subsp. keratiniphila | reverse complement strand
CCGAGGAAACTCGACCTTCACACCTCCCCAAGTACATGAAGGCCCCCTTCACTGCGTCTAGCGCAAGGAAGGGGGCCTTCATGTACTTCAGCAAGGGCGAAGGGACCTAGAGACCGCGCGAAGCGAACTTCGTCGGCCTGTCCTCCCAAGGAGCGTCCGCGGGCCGCGACGAAGCCGCCCCCGAAAGCACCGCGTGCGCGGCGAGCACACCACCGACGGTGGACCCGTTCACCAGCTCACCCGCCAGCGCCATCCGGACCGCCTCGGCGAGCGGGAATTTCCGCATGACGAGGTCCGCCTCTTCGTCACCGAGGACCTCCCTGTCCACTTCGGACAGTTCGCGGGCGAGGTAGACGCGGACGACCTCGTCGGTGAAGCCGGGCGACGCCGCGACGTCGACCAGGGTCTCCCAGCGTTCGGCGCTGAGCCCGACCTCCTCGACCAGTTCACGTTTGGCCGCGCCGACGGGGTCCTCCCCCGCCTTGTCGATCAGTCCGGCGGGCAGCTCCCACAGCCGCCGCCCGATCGGGTGGCGGTACTGGTGGATCAACGTCACCATGCCGTCCGCGTCCAGCGCGACGACGGCGACCGCGCCGAGGTGCTCGACGACCTCCCGGCGGGCGGTGCCGCCGCCGGGCATCACGACCTCGTCGACCCGGAGCCCCACGACGCGTCCGATGTGGACGTCCTTTGTGGACGCGACGGTGAACTCGTGCTTGCCGGGCTCGGTCACCGGGCCACCGTCTGCGGGGCCTCGGGCAGCTCGACCGGCAGCCGCTCGGCGACCTTGCGGTCCACGACGGCCTTCACGAACGCGCTGAACAGCGGGTGCGGCCGGGTCGGGCGGCTCTTGAGCTCCGGGTGCGCCTGGGTGCCGACGAAGAACGGGTGCTTGTCGGCGGGCAGCTCCACGAACTCGACCAGGTGGTCGTCGGGCGAGGTGCCCGAGAACACCAGACCGGCGTCGGAAAGGCGCTTGCGGTAGGCGTTGTTGACCTCGTAGCGGTGACGGTGCCGCTCGGAGACCTCGGTGCTGCCGTACGCCTTCGCGACCTGCGAGCCCGGCTTGAGCTTCGCGACGTAAGCGCCGAGACGCATCGTGCCGCCCATGTCGCGCTCACCCGCGACGACGTCGCGCTGGTCGGCCATCGTGGAGATGACCGGGTTCGGGCCGTCCTCGAACTCGGCCGAGTTCGCGTCCTTGATCCCGGCCAGGTTCCGCGCCGCGTCGATCACCATGCACTGCAGGCCGAGGCAGAGGCCCAGCAGCGGCACGCCGTGGGTGCGGGCGTAGGCGATGGCTCCGACCTTGCCCTCGATACCGCGGATGCCGAACCCGCCCGGGATCAGCACACCGTCCACATCGGACAGCGCGGCCGCGGCACCGGCCGGGGTCTCGCACGAGTCCGAGGGGACCCAGGCGATCTGCACCTTGGCGCGGTGGGCGAACCCGCCCGCGCGCAGCGCCTCGGTCACCGAGAGGTACGCGTCCGGCAGGTCGATGTACTTGCCGACGACCGCGACCCGCACCGTCTCCGACGGGTTGTGCACGCGGTCGAGCAGGTCGCCCCACACGGTCCAGTCGACGTCGCGGAACGGCAGCCCGAGGCGGCGCACCACGTAGGCGTCGAGCGCCTCACGGTGCAGCACCTTCGGGATGTCGTAGATCGACGGCGCGTCGGGGCAGGCGATGACGGCCTCGGTGTCGACGTCGCACATCAGGCCGATCTTGCGCTTGAGGTCCTCCGGCAGCTCACGGTCGGCGCGGCAGACGAGCGCGTCGGGCTGGATACCGATGTTGCGCAGCGCGGCGACCGAGTGCTGGGTCGGCTTGGTCTTGAGCTCACCCGACGGGGCGAGGTACGGGACCAGCGAGACGTGGAGGAAGAAGCACTGGTCGCGGCCGACGTCGTGGCGGACCTGACGGCAGGCCTCCAGGAACGGCAGCGACTCGATGTCGCCCACGGTGCCGCCGACCTCGGTGATCACGACGTCCGGGCTGTTCCCGTCCTCGTCGGCGCCCGCCGCGGCGGTGATCCTCGCCTTGATCTCGTCGGTGATGTGCGGGATGACCTGCACGGTGTCGCCGAGGTACTCACCGCGGCGCTCCTTGGCGATGACCTCGGAGTACACCTGCCCGGTGGTGACGTTCGCCTTGCCGTCGAGAGCCCGGTCGAGAAAACGCTCGTAGTGCCCGATGTCCAGATCGGTTTCGGCGCCGTCGTCGGTGACGAACACCTCACCGTGCTGGAACGGGTTCATCGTGCCCGGATCGACGTTGAGGTACGGATCCAGCTTCTGCATCGTGACCCGGAGCCCACGTGCGGTAAGGAGCTGACCCAGGCTGGAAGCCGTGAGTCCCTTACCCAGAGAGGAGGCAACGCCTCCGGTGACAAAGACATACTTGGTAGCCCGCGACTGAAGTCCCACGGGCTTCCACCTTATCGCACGCCCGCCGTAGCGCTCATCGGCCACGCCGCAAGCGTCCGATGGAGTGGAAAACCGCTACCCTCGCGGCGTGACAGACGCGCACGACACCTGGACCGCACCGGTCGCGGAAGGCCCGCTCGACGCGGACATACGCGTCCCCGGTTCGAAGTCGATCACCAACCGGGCCTACGTCCTCGCCGCGCTCGCCAGCGCGCCGACGCGGGTGCGGACCCCGCTCGACTCCCGGGACGCGCGCCTCATGCTCGGCGCCATCTACGCCCTCGGCGCCCACTCGCAGGGCAGCATCGGCGGCTACCTCGTGCATCCGCTCGGCCCCGGCCGTGTCCATCCCGACGAGACCGTCCGGGTGGAACTCGGCAACGCGGGCACGGTCGCCCGGTTCACCCCCGCGCTCGCCGCGCTGGGCACCGGCCCGGCGCTGTTCGACGGCGACGAGGCCATCCGCCGCCGTCCGATCGGGCCGTTGCTGAAGGCGTTGCGCGACCTCGGCGCCCGTATCGACGACGACCGCCGCGAGGCGCCGCCCTTCACCGTCCACGGCGAAGGCGGTCTGCGGGGCGGCAGGGTCGATCTGGACTCCTCGGCGTCGAGCCAGTTCCTGTCCGCGCTGCTGCTCGCCGGGCCGTCGTTCCAGCAGGGTGTCACCGTGCGCCTGGTGGGCGGCCAGGTGCCGAGCGAACCGCATATCGCGATGACGGTCGAGATGCTGCGCCGCTTCGGGGCCACTGTGGACCGTGAGGGCACCGAGTTCCACGTCGCGCCGACACGGCTTTCCTGCCCCGAGTACATCGTCGAGCCGGACCTCTCGACGGCGGCGCCGTTCGTCGCCGCCGCGATCGCGACCGGCGGCACGGTACGGATCGCGGGCTGGCCGCAGCGGACGACCCAGCCCGGGGACTGGCTACGCAGCCTGGCGCCCGTCTTGGGCGCCACCGCCGAACTCGACGCGGCGGGCCTGACGGTCACCGGCGGCGGCACGATCCCCGGCGTCGAACTGGATCTGCACGACGTCGGCGAGCTGACGCCGGTCATCGCGGCGCTGCTGTGTCTCGCCGAGGGGCCGTCGGTCATCTCCGGGGTGGCGCATCTGCGCGGCCACGAGACCGACCGGCTGACCGCGCTCGCCACCGAACTGTCGTCGCTCGGCGCCGACGTCCGCGAGACCGAGGACGGCCTGCGGATCACACCGGCTCCGCTGCACGGCGGGAAGTTCCACACCTACGACGATCACCGGTTGGTGATGGCGGCCGCGGTGCTCGGCCTGAAGGTCGAAGGGGTCGAGGTGGAGAATCCGGGGACGGTCGGGAAGACCTTCCCCGGATTCGCCGAGGCCTGGACCTCGATGCTCGTCGCCTAGGTGAGCCCGCCGGCGAACGGGGTTTCCCGCCACTGTTCGATCATCGGCTTCAAACCTTCCAGCAGCATCGGCAACTCCGGCGCCATCGCCAAGCAGGCCACCCCTTGAAGCATGGCCAACGCGCCCAGTGCCTTCAGTACTCGTTCGTCCGCCTCACGCAGCCCGAGCTGCTCGGCGGCGGCGTTGTAGGCCGCGACGCCCTCGGCTCCCATGGCCGGGAGATCCAGTTCGACCGGGGCACGGTTGACGAGTTCGAAGTCCGAGCAGAGTTCGCCGTCCGGCGTGGCGATCAGGTTGTACCCGGGGGCGTCACCGTGCACCGGCTGAACCGTCGCGCCGGGGAAGGCCCGGGTGAACGCCGCTTCCGACTCGAACAACGGCCGGAGGACGTCCCATTCGCGCCGAGCCCGGTCCAGGTCGGCCGGTTCCAGCAGATCCGGGCGGTCCGCGAGCTGGTCGAGACCGTCGGGGACGAACGGGATCAGACCGCCCATGAAGGCCAGGTCGCCGTCGTACTCGCGGAGGGCGGCGTGCAACCGGGCGACGATCCCCGCCCCGCGTTCAGGGCTGATCTCGGCTTCCTTGTCGTGCTCTACGAACTGCCAGAACGTCATCGAGAAACCGTCGAGCTGCACGGGTTCCGCGGGTACGAGCGGGCTCGGCGGGACGACAGGGTGGCCGCGGCTCGCGAGCCAGCCGGTGACGGCCAGCTCACGCCGCTGGTCGATCAGCTGCGTCTCGAGCGTGGTCGTGCGCGGCAGCACGGTCGGCACGCGCACCACCACCGGCAAGGGTGACAAGTGCACGATGACCGAGAAGACGTCGTACAAGACTTCCGGCTCGTCGAAGGACAGTCCGAGGTCGCGGCCCGCGGAGACCGCGGCGGCCACCGCCCGCGCGGTGCGGGCGGCCCGTTGTTCGTCGGTGATCATGCCCGCGAGTCTGACATGTCCGTTTCAGCCCGCGGAGCGTTCTCCGTCATCTTCGGGGAACAGCGTCTTCAACGTCACTTCGCGGTTGACCCGCACATGCTCGACGGCGTGGGCGCGCGCACGGTCGGCGTCACCCGAAGCGATCGCGTCGTAGAGGCGGCGATGCTCGTCGAGCAGTTCGCCCCAGTGCTCGTTCTGGCTGGTCAGCCAGCGCAGCCTGCCTTCGAGCGGGCGGAGGATCTCGTGCAGCAGGCCGTTGCCGGCGAGCGCGACGATCTGGTCGTGGAAGCGGGTGTTGAGCAGGGTGATCCGGGCCGGGTCGCCGCTCTCGGTCGCGCGGGCGGCGTCGGTGAGCAGCCGTTCGAGCGTGCGGAGTTCGGCTTTGCCCGCCCGCTCGGCGGCCAGCCCGGCGGCGAGTCCTTCGAGCGCCTCACGGACGTCGAACAGCTCCTCGACGTCGGCCCTGGCCAGCTGGCGCACGACGATCCGGCGAGGCGACTGGACGGCAAGGAACCCCTCGGCCTCCAGGCTGCGGATGGCTTCGCGCACCGGAACGCGCGAGACGCCGAGATCCTCGGCGAGTTCGCGTTCGACCAGCCTGTCCCCCGGCTTCAGCCGTCCGGCGAGGATACGTTCACGCAGCTCGTCGCGGACCCGCTGGCGGGTCGCGGCCAGCGGCTGACGCTGTCCTTCCTCGGCCACCTGACCCCCTCTTCAACACTGCCGTAACAGCTCGTAACCCGAGTTTATCGGCAGAAACCTTGACGACGGGCCACCGCGGGGTGATATTTGGGATGCCAAATTTTGGGATACCAAATCGACCGGACTCCCCGTCGATCGGAGGCCCGCATGACCGCCGCCCCAGCAACCCGGTCCGAAGCGCCTACCACCGAGAACGCCGATCCCCGGCTCTGGAACGAAGACCTCGCCCCGGCGAAAGAACGCCGCTGGAAGGTCTACGACATCTTCGCGCTGTGGATGTCGGACGTGCACAACCTCGGCAACTACACCTTCGCGGCGGGCCTGTTCGTCCTCGGGCTCTCGGCGTGGCAGGTGTTCACCGCCCTGCTGACCGGTTTCGTGCTCATCTACTTCGGCATGAACCTGATGGGCCGGATCGGCCAGAAGACGGGCGTCCCCTTCCCCGTCGTCGCCCGCATCAGCTTCGGCACCTTCGGCGCGAACCTGCCCGCGCTGATCCGCGCGATCATCGCGATCTTCTGGTACGGCATCCAGACCTATCTCGCCTCCGTGGCCATCACACTGCTCGTCCTCGCGATCGACCCGGGGCTGAAACCGTTGACAGAGGTGGGTTTCCTCGGGCTGCACGCGCTCGGCTGGATCTGTTTCATCGCGCTGTGGCTGGCACAGGCGCTCGTGCTCACCCGCGGCATGGAGGCCGTGCGCAAGTTCCAGGACTGGTGCGGTCCGGGCATCTGGGTCGTGATGATCGCACTCGCCGTGTGGATCCTGGCCGCCGCCGACTGGAACATTTCCTTGACCAGTAACCCGAAGGCACTGTCCACAGGGGAGCAAGTACGGCAGTGGTTCGGAGCCGTCGGGCTGATCCTGTCCATCTACGGCACCCTGATGCTCAACTTCTGTGACTTCTCCCGGTTCGCCCCGAACCAGAAGACGGTGCGGCGCGGCAACTTCTGGGGTCTACCGATCAACTCGACGGCGTTCGCGCTGCTGTCGGTGCTGGTGACCGCGGGCAGCCTCCAGGTGTTCGGCGAGGCCATCACCGACCCCGCCGAACTGCTGGCCCGCATCGACAACACGCCCGTGCTGATCATCGGCGCGCTGACCTTCGCGATCGCCACCATGGGCGTGAACATCGTCGCGAACTTCGTCTCCCCCGCCTACGACCTGGCCAATATCTGGCCGAAACGGATCACCTTCACCATCGGCGGGATGATCAGCGCGGTCGCGGCGTTGTGCGTCCTGCCGTGGAAGCTGTACTCGTCGCCCGCCGTGGTCAACTACTTCCTCGGCGGCCTCGGGGCCTTCCTCGGCCCACTGTTCGGCATCATGATCGTGGACTACTACCTGGTGAAACGCGGCCGGATCGACGTGGACAAGCTGTTCGTGGCCGGACCCGATTCGCCGTACCACTACAAACGCGGGTTCAACCCGCGGGCAATGGTCACCTTCCTGCCCACGGCGGCGTTGTCCGCGATCATCGCGCTGGTGCCGTTCTTCGCCCCCGCCGCGCCGTACTCGTGGTTCATCGGCACCGCTTCCGCCGCGGCCCTCTATTTCGTGGTGTCGCGTAAGCAGCGGGTCGCGTGATGCGGATCCTGGTCACCAACTGCAACACCACCGAGGCGATGACCAAGGAGATCGAGGCGGGTGCCCGCGCCGCCGCGAGCCCGGGCACCGAGATCCTGGCCAGAACACCGTTGTGGGGCCCGGAATCCGCCGAGGGCTGGCTGGACAGCTTCCTGAGCGCCGCGGCCGTCCTCGACCTTCTCAACGGGCTGGACGAACCGTTCGACGCGCTCGTGATGGCCGGTTTCGGCGAGCACGGACGGGAAGGAGCGAGGGAACTGCTCGACGTCCCGGTCGTCGACATCACCGAGGCAGCCGCGCATCTGGCCTGCCTGCTGGGAAGACGCTACGGCGTCGTGACCACATTGGACCGGACGTGCGGGCTCATCGAGGACAGCCTGCACGCCGCGGGCGTCGCGCAGAACTGTGTCGGCGTCCTCGGTGCGGGGCTCGGCGTCCTCGAACTGACCGACGAACACCGGACGGAATCGGCCCTGCTGACCGCCGGCCGCCGCGCCCGCGACGCGGGGGCGGAAGTCCTGGTCCTCGGCTGCGCGGGAATGACGGGGCTCGATCGCCGGATCTCGGCGATGCTGGACATCCCGGTGATCGACGGCGTCGCCGCCGCCGTCCGCCTCGCCGAATCCCTTGTCGCGCTCGACCTCAACACCAGCCGGGCCGGTTCCTACGCCCGCCCACTCCCGAAAACCCGCCTCTGGCCCCGCGTTGTCGAGGGGTAACGCGAGGTTGCCGTGCCTCGCGACACGGTCGCCGGGCAACTACGCCCGGCGGTAGCCAGGCCGACAGCGCACGGGTGAAGGGGGCCTTCCCCCCATCCAACGCGGCGAAAGGCCCCCTTCACCACAGCGGACCCTTCGCCTTACAGACCGATAAGACCTCTGACGGACCGCGTTTAGTCCTCTGGATGCGGTCCTTGCACACGCAAGTACCGCATCCAGAGGACTAAACGCGAAAGGGGGCTAGTTGCCGGCGGCGGCGATCCCGGGGGCCGGGGCCTGGGCGTTGCCGGCGATGCCGTAGCGCCCGGCACCGCCTTCGAGCTGCTCCCGCAGGGCCATGATCGTGGTGACCCGTCCAGCCGCGGTCTCCGCGTTGTCCACAGTGGACAGGATGGACGTCGACGAGGTGTCGGCACGGACGACACCGATCGCGCCGGTGCCGTCGGCGGATCCCGCGTCACCCGCCAGGACGGTACCCGCACCGGAACGGTCGAGCTGCGCCGCGAACCGCGCGATGGTGGAGGCACGGTCACCGGCGCCGTCCCCGGTGTACTTGGAACCGGTGAGCACGATCGCGAGCTGTGCGGGCTTCACATCCCCGCCGGTCTTGAGGAAACCGCCGTCGGTGAGCCCGCCGAGCGCGGCCGCCAGCTCCACCGGGGTGGACTGCGGCTGCGCGTTGTCCTTGTTCAGCAACGCCACGGAGCCGATCAGCGCGCCGGCGAGGGTGCCGGGGTCGCCCGCGGTCGGGAACTGGACCCCGGCGGGCTGAAGACGCGACACGACGTCACGCAGCTGATCCGACCGCATCGGGTCGGAGAACGCCTCGGTCAGCTGGATCTCACCGGTGACCGAGGCGCCGGCCTGCCCGACGAGCTGCTTGAGCGCGTCGCGGTCCGCGGGCTTCGCGTCCTCGGTGGTCACCAGCACCACCGAACGCTTGTCCAGCTGCCCCGCGACGACCTTCGGCCCCATCGCGCCGGCGAACGCGTCCGCGTCGCCGAGCCTGGCGTTGAGCGAATTGCGCTGCGCCTCCAGATCCGCGACCTGGGAACCCAGATCCTCCTTCTGGCTGGCGAGACCCGAAAGCAGGGAACCGTTCAGCGCCGTCGATCCGAGCACCACGCCGATGGCGAGCGCCAGGAAGCAGGCGGCGATGGAAACGATGTGGTACCGCAGTGAAATCACGTGAAGAGTCCCTTGCCCCAGGCGATGAACGAGTTCCAGGTGTCGCGGATCCAGTCGAGGTACACCGAACCCACATCGGACACCAGCAGCGCGGCCGCGACGGCCACCAAGGTCGCGACGACCAGCAGGACGATGGCGCCGATGGACACCCGGCTGCGGTGCAGGGTCGCGACCGCCTTGCCGTCGACCAGTTTCGTGCCGAGCTTGAGCCTGGTGAGGAACGTCGACGGGTTCGATCCGGACCGGCCGTGGTCGAGGAATTCCCGCAGTGTCGCCTGGAAACCGACGGTGACCACCAGGCTCGCCTCGTGCGCGTCGGCCAGCAGCAGCGCCAGATCCTCGGCGTTGCCCGTCGCGGGGAAGGTGACCGCGCCGATCCCGAGGTCCTGGATGCGCTCGACACCCGGCGCGTGCCCGTCCGGCTGGGCCGGGACGACGACTTCGCCACCGCTGCGCAGTGTCTCGGCGCCGATGCCGTGCGGGTCGCCGACGATGACGTCCGGCTGATAACCCTGCGCGCGCAAGGTGTCCGCCCCGGCGTCGACACCGATCAGCACCGGCCGGTGCTCGGAGATGTACTTCTTCAGCTTCTTGAGGTCTTCGGCGTGCCCGTTGCCGCCCGCGACCACGAGAGCGTGCCGATCCCGCAGCGGGACACGGATCTCCGGGACGCCGACGCCGTCGAGGATGAGGCTGCGTTCCCGGCGGAGGAATTCGATCGTGTTCGCGGAGAACGCCTCCAGCTGGGTGGACATCCCGGCCTTGGCCTCGATCATCTGGTCCGCGACGCTTTCCCGCGTCTGCTGGACACCCGAACCGAGCTGGCGCTCTCCGATGTAGACGACGCCCTCGTGCAGGCGGAGTTTCGTGCCGTCCTTGACCTTGCGCAGCAGTTCGCCGCCGACCGAATCGACCAGCGGGATCCCGGCCTCGAGCAGGATCTCCGGGCCCAGGTTGGGGAACCGGCCGGAGATCGACGGCGAAGCGTTCACCACCGCCGCGACTTCGGCCTCCACCAAGGCATCGGCCGTCGACCGGTCGAGGTCGAGCTGGTCGAGGACGACGATGTCGCCCGGGCTCAGCCGGCGGAGCAGCTCACGCGTACGCCTGTCGACCCTGGCGACGCCGGTGATCCCGGGGAGGGTCTCTTGGTTACGCGAGAGCAAGCCGGTGAGCTTCATGCGACCGATAGTGACAAATCCGCGCGGCCTTCTGCGTCCGCCACGCCGATGGAAACACGCCGATTAACCCACACCGGTTCGGCCGCGGCGTCCCGTGGCGAACGTTGCGAAAGCCACTTTCGCAACGTTGAAGGTTGCGAAAGTGGCTTTCGCAACATCACCTGAGTGGTTCAAGCCCGACGGCGGTGAAGGCCTCCTTCCCCACCCGGAAGGTAGGGAAGGAGGCCTTCACGGACTCGCACAGTCAGGACTACTTCGCCTTCTTTCGCTTCCCACCGCGACGGGCTTTGGGCTTGTCCGGCGCGCTCTTGTCGGCCTCGGCGACGGCGAGCAGTTCCTCCGCGTGCGCCCGGCCGGTCTCGGTGCTTTCCATCCCGGCGAGCATGCGCGCGAGCTCGACGACGCGCTCCGACTGTTCGAGCACGCGCACCCCGCTGCGGGTCACCCCGCCGCTGGTGCCCTTGTCCACCACCAGATGCTGATCGGCGAACGCGGCCACCTGCGGCAGGTGCGTGACCACCAGGACCTGGTGGCTGCGCGCCAGCCGCGCGAGCCGCCTGCCGATCTCGACCGCCGCGCGGCCGCCGACCCCGGCGTCGACCTCGTCGAACACCAGTGTCTGCACGGTGTCCGCGTGGGCGAGGACGACCTCGATCGCGAGCATCACGCGGGAAAGCTCACCGCCGGAAGCGGCCTTGTGCACCGGAAGCGGCGGAGCACCGTTGTGTGCCCGCAGCAGCAATTCGACGTCGTCGACGCCGTCCGGCCCGGCGTGCACGAGCCTGCCGTCCACCTTCACCGCGTGCGCGTCGCTCTCGTCGACCGTGCGCCGCTCGACGGTGATTTCGATCTCGGCCTGCCCCATGGCGAGCCCGGACATCTCGGCGGTGATCGCCTCGGCGAGTTCGGCGGCGGCCTCGACCCGCGCTTCCGACAACGTGAGCGCGTGTTCCGCCAGGGTGACGGCGAGTTCGTCGCGACGTTTGGCCAGCTCGGCCAGCGCCTCCTCGGAGGTGTCCATCGTGGACATCCGGCGGCGGGCGTCGTCGGCCCAGGCGAGCACACCGTCCACGTCCGCCGCGTACTTACGGGTGAGCCGCTTCAGATCGGCCTGGCGCGCGAGCACCTTCTCCAGCAACGCGGGATCGGCGTCGAGCGTTTCGAGGTAGCTGCCCAGCTCGGTGCCCACTTCGGACAACAGCACCGAAGCCTCGTCCAGCCGGGGACCGAGCTCACGCAGGACGGCGTCCTCGGAACCGGTCAGGTGGCGGCTCGCCTCCCCGATCAGCCCGACCGCTCCGGGCGCGTCCGGGTCGCCGTCGGGCGAACCCGAGACGGCGGCCTGCGCGGCACTCGCGGCGGACCGCAGTTCGTCGACCGCGGCGAGCCGCTTGATCTGCTCGGTGAGCTCGGTGTCCTCGCCGGGCTCCGGCGCGACGGCGTCGATCTCGGCGAGTCCGTGGCGCAACAGGTCGGCCTGCTGGGCCATCTCGCGGGAGCGGGTGGAGCGCTCGGTCAGCTCGGCGACGACGGCGAGCCATTCGTCCCGGACCGCGCGGTACTGCTCGAGCGGCTCGGTGACGGCCTCACCGGCGAACCGGTCGATCACCGCACGCTGCTCGGCGGGCCGCAGCAGCCGCAGCTGATCGTTCTGCCCGTGGACCGCGATCAGCTGCTCGGACAGGTCGGCCAGCACCCCGACCGGCACCGAACGGCCGCCGAGGTGGGCACGGGACCGGCCGTCGACCGAGACCGCGCGCAGCGCGATGACACTGCCGTCCTCGTCGACCTCCGCCCCGGCGTCGGTGACGATCCGGGTGGCGCCCTCGGCACCGCCCAGCTCGAAGCGGCCTTCCACGAAGGCCTTCAGCATTCCGGTCCGCACCTTGGACACTTCGGCTCGGCCGCCGGAGAGCAGGTGCAACCCGCTGACGACCATGGTCTTGCCCGCACCCGTCTCACCGGTGACGACGGTGAAGCCCGCGTGCAGTTCCAGCAGGGCGTCCTCGATGACTCCGAGGCCCTGGATGCGCATCTCGGCCAGCACGACGCCCACCGTAGCGGCCCACCCCGACCATTCCCGCACCCGGCACGTCATGAAAGGGCCGTTCAAGACAGAAATTGTCCTGAACGACCCTTTCCTGACATCCGTCAGCGGGCGTGCCGCTCCCGCCAGCCCTTGATCGGCAGCGAGAACTTGTGCACCAGCCGGTCGGTGAACGGGCCTTCCCACAACCGGATCAGCCGCACTGGCACCCGGCCGCAGGTGACCCGCACGGCCGCGCCGGCGGGAAGATCGAAGGTCCGCGATCCGTCGCAGGTCAGGACCGCGGGCGAGCCGTCCGGATCGATGGCGACGGTGATCTCCGAGTCCCGCGAGACGACCAGCGGCCGCGAGAACATCGCGTGCGCGTTGCTCGGGACCACCAGCAGGGCCTGGACGTCCGGCCAGATGATCGGCCCGCCCGCCGAGAACGCGTACGCCGTCGAGCCGGTCGGCGTGGCGCACAGGACACCGTCGCAGCCGAAGGACGACACGGGCCTTCCGTCGACCTCGATGAGCGCGTCCAGCACCCGCTCACGCGAGCTCTTCTCGACACTGGCCTCGTTGAGCGCCCACGTGTTGACGGTCTCTTCGCCGTCGACGGTGACGACGACGTCGACGGTCATCCGCTCTTCGACCTGGTAGTCACCGTCCACAGCGCGCTGGACGGTGTCGGCGAGCTTGTCCGAATCGGCCTCCGCCAGGAAGCCGACGCGGCCGAGGTTCACGCCGAGCACCGGGACACCGTTCGGCCTGGCCAGTTCCGCGGCCCGCAGCAGCGTGCCGTCGCCGCCGAGCACGAACACCAGCTCCGTGCCGGCGGCCGGATCCTGCTCCGGCGCCATGACCGTGCAGGGCGCGCCGATCCCGCCGTCCGCCTCCAGCATCTCCCGGACGTCCTCGTCGAGCACCCGCAGCCGCACACCGGCCTTGGCGAACCGGGCCGACACCTCGCGTGCCGCGTCCCGGGTCGCGTCCCGGTCCGGGTGCACGACGAGCAGCACCTCGCGATCGCTCATTGGGGTCCCTCCAGGACTGCGGTCCGGACGAGCCGCTCGGCGTCGGTGCCGGCGGTCTCCCCCGCCCCGCGGGTAAGCCAGACGAAGTATTCGACGTTCCCGGACGGCCCGGGGAGCGGGCTCGCCACGACGCCGCGCAGGCTCAGGTCCAGCTTCTCTGCCTCGGCGACCACGCCGAGCACCGATTCGACCCGCAGCTCCGGGTCACGGACGACGCCGCCGCTGCCGAGCCGGTCCTTGCCGACCTCGAACTGCGGTTTCACCATCGGCACCAGATCCGCGCCGTCCCGCGCGCAGGCGGCCAGCGCGGGCAGCACGAGCTTGAGCGAGATGAACGAGAGATCCCCGACCACGAGATCGACCTGCCCGCCGAGGTCCTCCGGGGTCAGGTTGCGGACGTTCGTCTTGTCGAGGACGACCACGCGGTCGTCGGTGCGCAGCCGCCAGTCCAGCAGGCCGCGGCCGACGTCGGCGGCGATCACGGTGGCGGCGCCGTTGCGCAGCAGGACGTCGGTGAAGCCACCGGTCGAGGCGCCCGCGTCGAGGCAGCGCTTTCCTTCGGTGGAAAGACCTTGCGGGGTGAAGGCTTCGAGCGCGCCGAGGAGTTTGTGCGCACCGCGGGAGGCCCAGCCGGGGTCGTCACCGTCGCGCACCACGATCGGCGCGCCGGACTCGACGCCGGTCGCGGGTTTGGTGGCCACCATCCCGCGCACGGTGACCTTGCCCTCGGCGATCAGCGTCGACGCCTGCTCCCGGGACCGGGCGAGACCCCGCCGGACGAGCTCCGCGTCCAGGCGGGCGCGTTTGGGCACGCGGTCAGACCTTGTCGATGGTGGACAGCGCCACCGTCAGCTCGGTGTGCACGGCCTCGAACCGGTCGACGTGCTCCGAGAGCGGAAGCGCGGTGAGGTCGTCGAGACCGGCCACGGCTTCGTCGATGCCGGCCCGGGGATCCGTGTCCTGCTGCGCGAACTGGTCCGGCGGCGGTCCCGGCACCGGCGGCGGGCCGGGAACCGGGGGTCGCGGAACGGGGTGGAAGTGGTCTTGCACCCCACCAAGTTAGCAGCGCTGGTCAGCCGAGGCGCAGCTCGCCGAGCGCGGCGCGGGCGGTGTCGCCCACACCATGGACCTCGGTGATCCCCGACTCCCAGGCCGCCGCGCACAACGCGCGCAACAGGTCGAGGGAGTCGCCCTCACCTTCGGCTTCGAGCACGTCACCCTGTGCGGTGACGCGCCAGCCGTCCTTGGGCCCGATCTCGAGCAGCTCCGCCCGGCTGCTCAGCCCGGACAGATCCGCCGCGAGGTAGCGCGGACGCTCCTCGGGCCTCGCCGCGATGAGGGACGCCGCGTCGGCGACACCGGTCAGGACGCACAGCGCGTCGATCCCGGCCGCGACCGCGCCCTCGATGTCGGTGTCCAGCCGGTCGCCCACGACGAGGGCACGCTCCGCGCCCGCGTCCCGCGCCGCCGTGGAGAAGAGCCCGGGCGCCGGCTTGCCCGCCACCAGCGGTTCGACGCCGGTGGCGTGGCGCAACGCGGCCACCATCGACCCGTTGCCCGGCAGCAGACCGCGTTCGCTGGGCAGGGTCGCGTCGACGTTGGTCGCCACCCACAACGCGCCCGCACGGATGGCGAGGCACGCCTCCGCGAGTGCGGCCCACGTGTTCTCCGGGGAATGCCCCTGAACCACGGCGGCCACGTCCGGACCGGCTTCGCGCACCGTCTTGAGGCCGACGGACTCGACCTCGGCGGCCAGCGAGTCCGTGCCCACGACGAGGACCACCGCGCCCTGAGGCAGCCGCTCACCCAGAAGGGCGGCGGCGGCCTGAGAGCTCGTGTGGACTTCCTCGGGGGTGGCGGGCAGTCCGAGTGCCTCCAGGTGCGCGGAGACCTCCGCGGGCGCCTTGGAGGCGTTGTTGGTCACCCAGCGGACCGCCGTGCCGTGGTCCCGGAGCGTCCGGAGCGCTTCCGGTGCGCCCGGGACCACCTTGCTGCCGTGATAGACCGTGCCGTCGAGGTCGAACAGGACCGCGTCGTACCCGGCCGACAGGGCGTCAGCCATTCGTGAGCTCCGCGGCGCGCTCGGCGGCGTCGGTCTCGTCCTCCTCGTCGGCCTCCGCCGCGTTCAGGAACCAGCGGATCGCCTCGTCCTTGCGGTCGGCCGCGGCGAGGTTGTCGGCGTAGGCGTAGAACAGCCGGGCGCTCCACGGGTCGCGCTTCTCCGCCTTGAGGTCGTCACCCTGCAAGGAGACGACGGCGGCGTCGAGCTGACCGAGGTCCCGCCGGGCACCGGCGGCGACGATCGCGAGCTCGATCTGGGTCGCCTTGCTCAGGCGCTCCTTGTCGACCTCCTTCGCGAGGTCGAGCGCCCGCTCCGGACGGCCGATGGCACGCTCCGCGTCGGCGATGATCGCGATGTGATCGTCGGTCCGGGTCATCCGGCGGACGGCCCGCAGCTCGGACAGCGCCTCGGACCAGTTGCCCGCGTGGTAGGCGACCAGGCCGAGCGCCTCACGGACGATCGGGACCCGTGACGCCTTGGCCTTCGCGTACTTGGCGTGCTCCATGGCGGCTTCGGGGTCTTCGTCGACGAGCCCGCCAGCGGCGACCAGGTGCTTGCCGACGGTTTCGGCGAGCGCCTTGGGCAGGGTGCGCAGCTCCCGCCGGACCTCCTCGTCGAGATCGGAGAACTCGATGCCCTCGGGCAGCTCCGGCGCCTCGAGCAGCTCACGCGCCAAGGTCTCGTCGTCGACCGGCCTGTCTTCGGTGCGCGGCGAGGACCGGAAGTCCTTGCGGCCCTCGGAACGGTCACGCTGGGGACGGTCGTCGCGCTTGCGCTCGAACCCACCACGCTTGTCGTCGTACCGCTTCTCCGGCCGGTCGCCGGACGGGCGACGGTCGCCGTAGGGCTTGCGTTCGTAGCCACCGCCGCTGGGACGGCGGTCCCCCGAGGAGGAGCCGCGCCGGTCACCGTTGTACCCGCCGGAACGGGAACCGCCGCGATCGTCACGGTCGCGGTAGGAGGGACGCCGGTCGCCGCCACGGTTGTCACGGTCGCCGTAGGACTTGCCCTGCGGACGCCGGTCGTCGCGGTCGCCATAGGACTTGCCTTGGGGACGTCCTTCGTAGCGGTTGCCGGAGGGGCGGTCGTCGGACCGGCCGCGGTTGTCCGAGCCGTAGCCGGAACGGGCCGGGCGGCTGTCGGAACGCTTCTCGTAGCGACCCTCGGAACGGTTGTCCGAGCGGCTGTCCGAACGGTTGTCGTAGCGACGCTCGGGACGGCTGTCGGACGAACGGTACCCGCCGCGATCGCCACCCCGGTTGTCCCGACGGTCGTCGGACCGGTAGCCACCGCGGTCGTCACTGCCCCGGCTGTCCGAGCGGTACCCGCCGCGGTCGTTGCCGCCACGGTATCCACCGCGATCGCCGCCGCGGTTGTCCCGGCTGTCACGGTTGTCGGAGCGGTATCCGCCACGGTCACCACCGCGGTTGTCCCGACGGTCGTCAGAGCGGTAGCCGCCGCCCCGGTTGTCGCGATGATCGTCCGAGCGGTAGCCGCCGCGACGGTCGTTGTCGCGGCCACCCGACCGGTCGTTGTTGTAGCGCGGGCGGTTGTCGTCGCGCCCCTGGCCGCCGAAACGACCCCCGGACCGCTGGTCGCGAGAGCCTTCGCCGCTGCGCGCGGGATAACTGCCCGAACCGCGCGCACCGCGATCGTCCCGCCGAGGGCGGCCCTGGTAGCCGCCGTCGCGGCCGCCCCGGTCCTGCCTGCCGCCGGCGGAACCGCGCCGGTCACCTCGCTGCGCGTCAGACCGGCCTCCGCGGGGACTGTCGTCCCGGCGACCCGACCGGCCGGACGCGCCATCATCTGAGTCACGTCGACCGAACTCGGACACCTGGCCTCCTGCCACTATTGAAAAGTTTCGATACCGGCCCACCTCAAGGCGGGCCAACGGACCATTCTAGTCCGTGCCTGGACATGAAAAGAGACAGGGCCCTGACCGGGGAGAACCTGTTGGGGTTCTCGACCCTGGTCAGGACCCTGTCCTGAAGTTAGTCCGGCGGTGTCCTAC
>NZ_LQMT02000050.1:3074-6591 GCF_001620365.2 Amycolatopsis keratiniphila subsp. keratiniphila | reverse complement strand
TTGCGGATCGCGTCGGTCGCGCGGTCGGGACCCACCGAGACGACGGTGACCTCGCCCTCGCCGGCTTCCTTGATCTTCAGTGCTTCTTCGACGGCCTTCTCGTTGATCTCGTCGAGCACGGCGTCGGCGGATTCGCGGTCAAGAGTGTTGTCGGCACCGGAGAGCTTCCGCTCCGAGTAGGTGTCCGGTACCTGCTTGACCAGGACAACGATGTTCGTCATGGGTCTACTTCGACCTCCCGTTAGTGGCCGGCGTCGGCCACGGGGCAACAGCTCTACTGGCCGGTAGATTAGGGCCATTTCAGTGCCGAGGCCCGCCGAGGTGACCTCATTCACCTGGATGCACGTTTTAGTGGGACCATCGTCCAGGTAATTCACCCGGAAGTGAGTGTAACCGGCCGACTAACCCGAACGGCCGTATTCCGGGGTACTCGCGGAGATGGTGAAGGGATAACCTGCCCCACCATGCGTTCCATGCCCGGCCCTGTCGCCGTGATCACGGACTCGACCGCCTGCCTCCCCGTCCCGGTCGCCGAACGCTGGGGAATCGGCGTCGTTCAGGTCCAACTGCAGGTCGGAGAGCAGTTCGACGAGGAGAACCGCTACGACCGCGAGGAAGTCATCGGCCATCTGCGGGCGGGTACGCCGGTGAAGACGGCACCGCCCGAGGTCGCCGCGTTCTTCTGGGCGTTCCAGGACGCCGCGAGCAAGGGCGCGTCCGCGATCGTCAGCGTCCACATCTCGGGACGGATGTCGGAGACGGTGAACGCCGCCCGCGAGGCCGCCCAGCAGGTGAACATCCCCGTGCACGTCCTCGACAGCGGGACCACCGGGATGAGTCTCGGTTTCGCGGCGACCTCGGCGGCCAAGGTCGCCGCCGCCGGCGGGCAGGCCACCCGCGTCATCGACGCGGCCGAACGCCGCTTCCGCGGCAGCCGGGAGATCCTCTACGTCGACACGCTGGAGTTCCTGCGCCGCGGCGGACGGATCGGCGCGGCGCAGGCGTTCCTCGGCTCCGCGTTCTCGATCAAACCCCTGCTGACCTTGAAGAACGGCGAGGTCGCCCCGCTGACCCGGGTGCCGGGCCAGCGGCGGGCGCTCAACAAACTCGTCGACCTCGCGGTGGAATGCGCGGGCGATCAGGAGGTGGAGGTCGCCATCACCCGGTTCGGCCCGGACGAACGCGATCTCGAGATCGGCGGGCGGCTGCGGGCGCGGCTGCCGCATATGGTCGACAGCACCCTGGTGGACGCCAGCATGATCCTCGGCGCCCACCTCGGGCCGGGTGCCATCGGCATCACGGTGTCGCCGGTGTAACCCGCTTCGAGGGGATCAGCGCCAGCACCACCGGGAGCACCGCGCCCAGCGCCGTCGTCGCGACGATCAGCACCTGGTCCACCGGCTCGAAATGCGAGACGTGGCCCAGGTGGTAGAGGAAGTGCGGAAGCCCGAAGCAGAAGGTGGCGAGCGCGGCGAGCCTGGCCACCGCGGTCGTCCCGATCACGGCGGCGCCGATCAGCATGGCCGCGAGCGCGAGGTTGAGGCCGCCGAAGTCCTGGATCAGGTGTTCGTTGAAGGGGCCGTCCATCGCCACCCAGCCGGTGCGGAACCCCGGGAAGTCCCGGTAGAAGCCCTCCGGGCTGAACAGCGGCCACAGCCCCACGGGCAGTTCGATGAGGCCGAAGACGACGAGCAGTACGCGGGTGAATGTCCGTTGCATACCTCCTGGACTGCGTGGCGCCGCGAAACGTGACACGCGGGCCGAAGTGACCGGCCGGTAGGGTCGCGGCGTGACCACCCCAGCCACCAGGGCCGAAGCGCTGCACCTCACCGGTGAACGCACCGTGCCGGGCATCGCCGAGGAGAACTACTGGTTCCGGCGCCACGAGGCCGCGTATCAAAAGCTCCTGCCGCTCTGCGAAGGCAAGGCCGTCCTGGAGGCAGGCTGCGGCGAGGGTTACGGCGCCGGGCTCATCGCCACCGTCGCCGAGCGGGTGCTCGCCCTCGACTACGACGTCCCCACCACCGAGCACGTCGCCCGGCGCTACCCCGGCATCGGCGTGGCGAGGGCGAACCTGGTGTTCCTGCCGCTGCGGGACGCCTCGGTCGACGTCGTCGCCAACTTCCAGGTGATCGAGCACCTCTGGGATCAGGGCGCCTTCCTCGCCGAATGCCGCCGCGTACTCTCCCCCGGCGGACGGCTGATCGTCACCACGCCCAACCGGCTGACCTTCACCCCGGACAGCGACACCCCGCTCAACCCGTTCCACACCAGGGAACTCGCACCGTCCGAATTGGACGAATTGCTGCGCGACGCCGGGTTCGAGGTCGAGACGCTGCACGGACTCCACCACGGCGAAGGCGTTGCGAAGCTCGACGCCAAGTACGGCGGCTCGATCATCGACGCCCAGCTCGACGTCGTCATGGGGCAGCTGCCCGGGCAGGCGACCTGGCCCGCCGAACTGCTGGCCGACGTCGAAGGCATCAAGGCCGCGGACTTCGCGATCCATGGTGACGACCTCGACGCCAGCCTCGACCTGGTCGCCGTGGCGGTGCGCCCATGAGCGAGTACGAGGGCACGTTCTGTCTGGTAGTGCACAGCCATCTGCCGTGGCTGCCGCATCACGGATCCTGGCCGGTCGGCGAGGAATGGCTCTACCAAGCGTGGGCGCATTCCTATCTGCCGATGGTCGATCTCCTGCGTCGCTTCGCCGACGAGGGCCGCGAAGACGTCCTCACCCTCGGCATGACGCCGATCCTCGCCGCCCAGCTCGACGACCCTTACTGCATCGACGCCTTCCACGACTGGCTCGGCCATTGGCAGCTGCGCTCCTGGCACGCGTCCACCCTATGGCGGGGCGACCCGCTGCTGCGCGAGCTCGCGGCGAGTGAGTACCGGACGGCACTCAAGGCCTCGGAAGAGCTCGAAACCCGCTGGCGACAAGGTTTCTCCCCGATCCTGCGGTCCTTTGTGGACAACGGGACGATCGAACTGCTCGGCGGACCGCTGGCGCATCCGTTCCAGCCGCTGCTCGACCCGGCGGTCCGCGACTTCATGCTGCGCGGCGGCCTGGCCGACACCGCGCTGCGGATCGGACGGCGTCCCGAAGGCATTTGGGCACCCGAGTGCGGCTACGCGCCCGGTATGGAGGCCGGATATGCCGCTGCGGGAGTCCAGCGGTTCATGGTCGACGGACCGTCGCTGCACGGCGACACCTCGGCGGCCCGGACGGTCGGCGATTCCGACGTCGTGTGCTTCGGCCGCGACCTCGAAGTCACTTACCGCGTCTGGTCACCGAAGGCCGGATATCCCGGCCATGCCGCCTATCGCGACTTCCACACCTGGGCGCACGAAGTCGGTCTCAAACCCTCGCGGGTGACCGGCAAGACCGTCGAACCGCCGGACAAGGCGCCGTACGACCCGGCGATGGCGACGGCCACCCTCGGCGGCCACGTCCAGGACTTCGTCGACACCGTCGTCGCCCGCCTGCGTTCGCTCAAGGCCGAGCACGGCCGCG
>NZ_LQMT02000050.1:2072-2960 GCF_001620365.2 Amycolatopsis keratiniphila subsp. keratiniphila | reverse complement strand
GGGACGGCGAGCAGGTCGCCGACATGGTGCGGGACAACACCGCGCTGCAGGACCGGATGCTCGACCTCGTCGCCGGAATGGACACCACGACGCGCGACGCCGTCCGCGATCAGGCCGTGGCCGAAGCGATGCTGGCGCTTTCGAGCGACTGGGCGTTCATGGTCACCAAGGACTCCGCCGCCGACTACGCACGGCGGCGGGCGAAAGTGCACACGGAACGGTTCGACACGCTCGCCGGACTGCTCCGGGACGGTGCGCTCGACCGCGCGCGGGAGACCGCGGCCGCGTTCCGGCGCGACGACGGGCCGTTCGGTCACGTCGACGCGCGCGACCTGCTGAGGAAATGACGAAAGGGGCATCACCATGGGGATCCACGACATTCCGCTGAAGACGCTCGCGGGCGAGGACACCACGCTCGGCGCGCTCGAAGGCAAGACGCTGCTGGTGGTGAACGTGGCGTCGAAATGCGGCCTGACCCCGCAGTACACCGGGCTGGAAAAGCTTCAGGAACGCTACGCGGACAAGGGTTTCTCCGTCGTCGGGTTCCCGTGCAACCAGTTCGCGGGCCAGGAGCCGGGCACCGCGGAGGAGATCCAGACCTTCTGCTCGACGACGTACGGCGTTTCGTTCCCGCTGTTCGAAAAGCTGGACGTGAACGGGGAAAGCCGTCACCCGCTCTACGCCGAACTGACCAAGGCGGCCGACGCGGAGGGCGCCGCCGGCGACGTCCAGTGGAACTTCGAGAAGTTCCTCGTCGCCCCGTCCGGTGAAGTGGTGGGCCGGTTCCGCCCGCGCACCGAACCCGAAGACGAGACGATCACCAAGGCGATCGACGCCACGATCGGCTGATTCCTTTTTCCGGGTATTCGGTGACCAAAGTCCCCGAAT
>NZ_LQMT02000050.1:0-2052 GCF_001620365.2 Amycolatopsis keratiniphila subsp. keratiniphila | reverse complement strand
CCCCCACCGCTCGCGCGATGGCCGGTTGCTCGATCACAAACCCTTGCCACACAAGGGAAACGCTGACATTCCCGGGTGAAGCGCCATACCCGATTGCACTATGGCGCCACCCCGGGGACAGGGGAACACTCTTTCGTCGGGAGTCCCGCACTTGAGTCAACGCCGACAACCAGAAAAGTGTGGCAGACATGATCGAAAACAACATGATCCCGGATGATTTCCTCTCCCTCGCGAGCGTGCAGGCGGCGGAAGAGGACGCGTTGCTGAACCGGCAGAACGTGGTGGGTGTCGCGCTCGGCACCAAATGGTCCGGTGGGAGGGACACCGGCGAGAAGGCGATCACCGTCCTCGTCGACACGAAGATGCCGCACGAGATGCTGCGTGAGGACGACCTCGTCCCGTCGACGCTGGCCGGGGTGCCCACCGACGTCCAGGAGGTCGGTGTGCTCCAGGCGGGTCGCAGTATCGCGGCGCCGAAGGCGAACGGCTCGCCGTCGGTACTCGACGACGTGCCGTCGCCCGCGCTGAGCCGTCCCGACGAACTCGCCCGCCAGCAGGTCGGCCCGTTCACCCTCGCCAAGCGGTTCCGCCCGGCGTTCGGCGGGCTGAGCGTCGGCCACTTCAAGATCACCGCCGGCACCTACGGCACCGCGGTCTACGACGCCACGGCACTGCCCGGCAAACCGGCGAAGTACTACATCCTGAGCAACAACCACGTGCTGGCGAACTCCAACGCCGCCGCCATCGGCGATCCCATCCTGCAGCCCGGCCCGTTCGACGGCGGTGTCGTCCCCACCGACGTCATCGCGAGGCTGAGCCGCTTCGTGCCGATCAAGTTCATCGCCGCCGGCCAGCCGGTGCCGCTGAACTTCGTCGACGCCGCCATCGCCGAGGGCCAGTTCCACGACCTCGACCGGCGGATCTTCTGGGTCGGCGACCTCAAGGGCACCAACGTGGCCCCCGCGGTCGGCACCGTGGTGCAGAAGACCGGCCGGACCACGAACTGGACCACCGGGCGGATCACGAACATCAACGCCACCGTCGACGTGAACTACGGCGGCGGCCGGGTGGCCCGGTTCGCACAGCAGCTGCTCACCACCGACATGTCGGCGGGCGGCGACTCGGGCAGCCTCGTGGCGGATCTGAGCGAGAACGCCGTCGGCCTGCTGTTCGCCGGTTCGCCGGTGGTCACCGTGATCAACCGGATCACGCTGGTCGAGGCCACGCTCGGGATCAGGGTGCATCCGTAGTGGCCGAAGACGTATCGGATGTCGATGCCGCCCTCGTGGCGGCGTCACGGTGGCTCGACGACGTCCCCGGAGTGGTCGGGATCGGACAGGGCGAGGCCGAGGGGGCACCCACGATCGACGTGTGGATGACCCCCGGTCACGACTCCGGGCAGCTGCCTTCTCAGCTGCTCGGAGTGCCCGTCCGGGTCCGTGACTCCGGCGGTCCGGTGGAGGCCCGGCCGGACTGACCCGTCTCGATGACCGCGCGATTGCGGGCGGCGACGATCCCCGCGTCCGCCTTCACCACCCGCCGGTCGTAGGTGAGCAGGCCGTTGACCTCGTTCTCGACGTCGGTGGTCTGTGTGTAGATCGCGCCGGAAAGGCCGGTTCCGGCGACGATCCGTTCGAGGTTCTCGCTGACCTCGGCATAGCGCTTGGTCAGCTGTGCCGGGGTCGGCGTCATCTCGTAGGCCTGCGGCTCACCCGGCCAGCGATGCCCGTCGACGACGAGGCCGAGCCCGCCGTACTCGCCGTCGACGATCACCCTGTGGTCCTTCACCGCGGGGCTCCCCGGCCCGACGTAGGTGTGGTCGTCGTAGACGTCACCCGCACCGGTGTCCGGCCGGGAGAAACAGCAGTTCACCCCGCTGTTCGCGATGACTTGCCTGGTCGGGTCGAGGTCCTTCACCAGCTTCGCGATGCGCGCGGTGTCGAATTCTCCCCAGCCTTCGTTGAACGGCACCCAGCCGACGATCGAGGTCACCCCGCGCAGTTGCTCGATCATCTCGGTCAGCTCGGCCTCGAACCGCTCCTGCGCCTCCGG
>NZ_LQMT02000005.1:326194-483523 GCF_001620365.2 Amycolatopsis keratiniphila subsp. keratiniphila | reverse complement strand
CGACTCCGCGAACACCGGAGCAGCCAGCACAAGGTCCTCCGCCATCCCCACCCACTGCGAACCCTGCCCCGGGAACACGAACACAGCCTTACCCGGCTCGGCGGTACCGGTCACGACCCGTGCGGTGGGTTCGCCCTCACTGAGGGAACGCAGGCCGCCGAGCAGTGCACCGAGATCTTCGGCGAGCACCACCGCCCGGTGCGGCAACGACGACCGCGTGTCGGCGAGGGCTCGCGCGATGGCCGTCGGCGCGGGCTCGCCAGTCAGATACGCGGCCAGCTTCGACGCCTGGGCGGACAAGGCCTCTTCACTGCGACCGGAAAGCACGAACGGCAAGGCCGCGGAGTCGAGCACGCGAGTGTCCACAAGAGACTCGGCTTCGACGGCCGGCGCCTGCTCCAGGATCACGTGCGCGTTGGTACCGCTGATCCCGAACGACGAGACCCCGGCCCGGCGCGGTTCCCCGGTCTCCGGCCACGGTTGTTCCCCGGTCAGCAGCGAGACCTCACCCGCCGACCAGTCCACATGCGACGACGGAGCGTCGACGTGCAGCGTGCGCGGCGCGATCCCGTGCCGGATGGCCTGCACCATCTTGATCACCCCGCCGACCCCGGCGGCGGCCTGCGTATGCCCGATGTTCGATTTGAGGGAACCCAGCAGCAGCGGGCGTTCCCGGCCCTGGCCGTAGGTCGCCAGCAGCGCCTGCGCCTCGATCGGGTCGCCGAGGGTGGTGCCGGTGCCGTGTCCCTCGACGACGTCCACCTGCCCCGGCGAGAGCCGGGCGTCGGCGAGTGCCTGGCGGATGACCCGCTGCTGCGCGGGACCGTTCGGCGCGGTGAGCCCGTTCGACGCACCGTCCTGGTTGATGGCACTGCCCCGCAGCACCGCGAGGATCTGGTGGCCGTTGCGCTGGGCGTCGGAAAGCCGTTCCACCAGAAGCATTCCGACGCCTTCACCCCAGCCGGTGCCGTCGGCAGCGTCAGCGAAGGCCTTGCAGCGGCCGTCTGCGGCGAGCCCGCGCTGACGGCTGAAGTCGACGAACGCGGCGGGATGGGTCATCACGTTCACCCCGCCGACGAGGGCGAGCGTGCATTCCTCCCGACGTAAAGACTGCGCGGCGAGATGCAGCGCGACCAGCGAAGACGAGCACGCCGTGTCGACCGAGACCGCCGGCCCCTCGAGGCCGAGGGTGTAGGCGATGCGGCCGGAGGCGACGCTGCTGAAGTTCCCGTTGCCGAGATAGGGCTCCAGCTCCGGCGGGATGTCGGTGAGCACGCCGGTGTAGTCGTTGTGGATGACGCCGGCGAAGACGCCGGTCCGGCTGCCGCGCAAGGTCGCCGGGTCGATCCCGGCGCGTTCGAGCACCTCCCACGCCGCTTCGAGCAGCAGCCGCTGCTGCGGATCCATCGCCTGGGCCTCACGCGGTGAGATCCCGAAGAACGCGGCGTCGAAATCCCCGGCGTCGTAGAGGAATCCGCCTTCGGAGACGTAGGTCTTGCCCGGCGTGTCGGGGTCGGGATCGAAGAGCCCGCCCAGATCCCAGCCCCGGTCGACGGGGAACTCCGACAGCGCGTCGGTCCCGGAGGCGACCAGGTCCCACAGCTGTTCGGGCGAGCGGACCCCGCCGGGGAAGCGGCAGCTCATCCCGACGACGGCGATCGGCTCGTGCCCGGCCTCCTCCAGCTCGACCAGCCTGCGCCGCGCGCGCCGCAGCTCGCCGGTCGCCCACTTCAGGTTCTCCAGCAGTTTCTCATCGCCCGACACGGGTCACGACCTTCCGAATTCCTTGTGCAAGATGTCGAACAGCTCGTCGGCGCTGGCGTCGGCCAGATCGCCGTCACCCTCGTCCTCGGCCGGGCCGCGGGCCTCGGTCCACCGGGCGAGTACCGCGCGCAGCCGGTCGGTGATCCGGTCCGCGGTCTCGTCGTCGGTGACCGCCGCGGCCAGTGCGGTCTCCAGCCGGTCGAGGTCGGCCAGCACCGCCACCTCGGGCTCGGCGCCGGCCGGTTCGCCCAGTTCCGCCAGGAGGTGCCGGGCGAGCGCGGCCGGACTCGGCTGATCGAAGACCAGCGTGGACGGCAGCCGCAGCCCGGTCGCCGCGCCGAGCCGGTTGCGCAGCTCGACCGCGGTCAGTGAGTCGAAGCCGAGGTCACGGAAGGCCAGCTCCGGCCCGACCTTGGCGACCGACGCGTGGCCGAGCGCGGCCGCGGCGTGCGAGCGCACCAGATCCAGCAGGAACGGCTCCCGGTCCGCGGCGGGCAGTGCCGCCAGCCGCTGGGCGAGCGACGGTCCGCTCGTGGCGGCCGCTCCCGCGACCCGCTTGGCCGGAGCACCCGCGAGAACACGCAGCAGGGCGGGCACTTCGGCCTGTCCTCGGAGCGCGGCGGTGTCCAGGTGCACGGGCACCAGCGCCGCCACGTCCCGTTCCCCCGCCGCGTCGAACAGCGCCAGACCATCCACAGAGGACAGTGGACTGACGCCGGATCGCTTCATCCTGGCCACGTCCGCCTCGTCGAGATGGCCGGTCATCGCACTTCGCTCGGCCCAGAAACCCCACGCCAGTGCCTGCCCGGCGAGCCCTTCGGCCCGGCGGTGCTGGGCGAGTGCGTCGAGGAAGGCGTTGGCCGCCGCGTAGTTCCCCTGCCCTGCGGCGCCGAACGTCGCCGCGGACGAGGAGAACAGCACGAACGCGGCCAGTCCGAGGTCGCGGGTCAGTTCGTGCAGGTGGACCGCGGCGTCGACCTTGGGGCGGAACACGGTTTCGAGCCGCTCCAGGGTCAGCGCCGGGATCAGCCCGTCGTCGAGCACGCCGGCGGTGTGCACCACGGCGGTCAGCGGATGCTCCGGCGGGACCGAGCCGAGCAGTCCGGCGACCGCGGCGCGATCGGCGACGTCGCAGGCCACGACGGTCACCGTGGCCCCGAGCCCGGTCAGGTCCGCGACCAATTCCCGCGCACCCTCGGCGTCGAGCCCGCGCCTGCTCGTGAGCAGCAGACGCCGGACGCCGCGCGCGGTCACCAGATGCCGGGCGAACAAGCCGCCCAGCACGCCGGTGCCGCCGGTGATCAGCACCGTTCCCTCGGGGTCGAGGACGGCGGGCGGTTCCAGCACGATCTTGCCCGTGTGCTTGGCCTGGCTGAGGAACCGGAACGCCTCGGGGGCGCGCCGGACGTCCCACGCGGTGGTCGGCAGCGGCCGCACCACGTCCTTGCCCGCCAGCGCCAGGAGTTCGCCGAGGATCTCCTGGATCCGGTCGTGCCCGGAGTCGATCAGGTCGAAGGCGCGGTAGGTGACGCCGGGATGGGCGGCCGCGACCTCGTCCGCGTCGCGGATGTCGGTCTTGCCCATCTCGACGAACCGCCCGCCTTCGCGCACCAGCCGCAGCGACGCGTCGACGAACTCCCTAGCCAGCGAGTCCAGCACCAGGTCGACCCCGCGGCCACCGGTCGCTTCGCGGATCTTGTCCTCGAAATCGAGTGTCCGGCTGGACGCGATGTGGTCGTCGTCGAAGCCCATCGCCCGCAGCGTGTCCCACTTCGCGGGGCTCGCGGTCACGTAGATCTCGGCTCCGAAGTGCCGGGCCAGCTGGACCGCGGCCATACCGACCCCACCGGCGGCGGCGTGGATCAGCACGGTCTGCCCCGGCCGCAGCTCGCCGAGGTCGGCCAGGCCGACATAGGCAGTCAGGAACGCGACGGGCGCCGAAGCGGCTTCGGTGAACGACCAGTCGTCCGGAACGGGCGCGATCAGCTTCCGGTCGGCGACGGCGACCGGGCCGAACGACGCGTCGAACATGCCCAGCACGCGGTCGCCCGGCACCAGATCGGTGACGCCGGGGCCGGTCTCGGTGACCACGCCCGCGCCTTCCCCACCGATGCCTTCCTGCCCGGGGACGAGCCCGAGGGCCACCACGACGTCCCGGAAGTTGAGCCCGCCCGACCGCACGGCGATGCGGACCTGCCCGTCGGCGAGCGGCGCCAGCAGATCGGGCCGGTCCCGTAGCACCAGGTTCTCCAGAGTGCCGCCGCCGAGGGTGTCGACGGTCCACGCGCGGCTGCCCGAAGGCGGGACGAGCGCGGTGTCGGCGGACGCCTTGACCAGCCGGGCGCCCAGCACCGTTCCGGCCCGCAGCGCGAGCTGGGGCTCGTCGAGCGCCAGCGCCGCGTCCAAGACGGCCTCGGAGCCATCGGTGTCGAGAAGACCGAACCGGCCGGGATTCTCCTCCTGCGCCGTGCGCACGAGACCCCAGACCGTCGCGTTGGCCGGGTCGGTGACCGGTTCGTCCGCGGCCACCGAGACCGCGCCCGAAGTGCGGAAGACCAGCCTGGCGCCGGAGAACCGGTCGTCGGCAAGCCAGTTCTGGACGAGCGCCAGCGCGTCCTTCGCGGCAGCGTGCGCGCCCTCGGCGAGGTCGCCGGTGACGGGTGCGCAGGTCGTGAGCACCACGTCGGGCGACGGCCTGCCCGCGTCGAGATCCGCGGCGAGCTCCGCGAGGTCCGCGCAGTCTTCGCCGAGCACGAGGACCGACGGTGCGATGACGTCCTTTGTGGACAGATCCGTCCATTGGACCTGGAACAGCGAATCCGCCGGATCCCGCCGGGCACCGGCGAGCTGAGCCTCGGCCACCGGCAGGAACACCACGGAGCCGATCGAGGCGACCGGCGCCCCGGCGGTGTCGGCGAGGTCCACCGTCACCGCGTCCTCCCCGGCGGGGGAAAGCCGGACGCGCAGGCTCGGCGCGCCGACGGCCGACAGCGAGACTTCGTTCCAGGAGAACGGAAGTCGCAGTTGCCCGTCGTCGGGGAGCAGCCCGAAGCCCAGCGCGTGCAGGGCGGCGTCGAGGAGCGCGGGGTGCAGGCCGAACGCGGCGGCCTCGGCGAACCGGTCTTCCGGGAGCGCGACTTCGGCGAACACGTCGTCGCCCCGGCGCCACGCGGCACGCAGCCCGCGGAACGCCGGACCGTAGCCGTAGCCCAGTTCCGCGAGGCCTTCGTAATGGCCGTCGAGGGAGATCGCTTCGGCTCCCGCGGGCGGCCACTGGGTCAGGTCCGCCACGGGGGTTTCCCCGTCCGCGGCGAGCAGACCGGTCGCGTGCCGGATCCACTCCGTGCCAGCGGTTTCGTCCCGGGAGTACACGGCGACCTCGCGAGTGCCGTCGTCAGCGGACGCCCCGACGGTCACCTGCAGCCGCGCGCTCCCGGACTCCCCGAGGACGAGCGGCGCCTCGATGGTCAGTTCGGCGATCCGGCCGCAGCCGGTGCGCTCCCCCACCGTGAGCGCCAGATCCACGAGCGCCGCGCCGGGCAGCAGCAGGGTGCCGCCGACGGCGTGATCGGGCAGCCAGGTCTGGTTCCGCGCCGAGATCCGGCCGGTCGCCACCAGGCCGTCGCTGCCCGCCAGCGGGACGACGGCCCCGAGCAGCGGATGCCCGCCGTCGTCCAGACCGGCCTGTCCGGGATCGGCCGAAGACCGCGTCCGCAGCCAGTAGTGCTCGTGCTGGAAGGCGTAGGTCGGCAGGTCGACGCGGGTTCCGGGGGCCAGCGCCGTCCAGTCCGGGCTGAGGCCGTGGACGTGGGCTTCGGCCAGCGAGGTGAGGAACCGCAGCGGCCCTCCCTCGTCCCGGCGCAGGCTGCCGACGGCGACGGCGCGTTCTCCCGCGTCCTCGGCGGTGTCGGCGATCCCGGTGACCAGGACCGGATGCGGGCTCGCTTCGACGAAGAACCGGAACCCGTCGTCGAGCAGCCGCCGGACAGTATGTCCGAAGTGGACGGTCCCGCGCAGGTTCCGGAACCAGTACGCCGCGTCCATCACCGGATCGAGCGGCTCCCCGGCCACCGTCGAGTAGAACGGGATCTCCGGCACCCGTGGCTCGATCCCGTCGAGCGCGGCCAGGACGTCCTGTTCGATGGCATCGACGTGCGCGGAATGCGACGCGTAGTCCACCGGGATCCGCTTCGCGCGCAGCCCGCTCGCCTCGCAAGCGGCCATGAGCGCGTCCAGACCGGCGACGTCACCCGACACCACCACCGACGCGGGACCGTTCACCGCGGCGAGCGACACACCCTCGGGCAGCAGCTCGCGGACTCGGGCTTCGGGAGCGGCGACGGAGACCATGCCACCCCGGCCCGAAAGCGCCGTGATCGCCTTGCTGCGCAGGCAGACCACCCGTGCCGCGTCATCGAGCGACAGCGCGCCGGCGACGCACGCCGCCGCGATCTCGCCCTGCGAGTGCCCGACGACGGCGGCCGGCTCGATGCCACTGGCACGCCACAGCCTGGCCAGCGACACCATCACCGCGAACAAGGCGGGTTGCACGACGTCGACCCGCTCCAGCGCGGTCGCGTCCGAGAGCACCTCGGTCAGCTTCCAGTCCACAGAGGACAGGAGCGCGGTTTCGCACTCGGCCATCGACTCGGCGAACACGGGTGCGGACGCCAGCAACTCGACCGCCATCCCGGCCCACTGCGAACCCTGGCCGGGAAAGACGAACACCGCCTTCCCGCTGGTCGCGGTCCCGGTCACCACCGAACCCGACGGCTCGCCCGCGGCCAGCGCGGCCAACCCGGCGATCGGGTCTTCGCCGACGACGACCGCGCGATGCTCCAATGTGGTCCGCGCGGTCGCCAGCGAGTAGGCCACGTCCACCGGACGTTCGCCGGTCAGGAAGGACTTCAGCCGTGCCGCCTGCGCGGCGACGGCCTCGGGTTCCTTCGCCGACAGCGGCCACGCGAAGACGTCACCGAGCAGCCCAGGCGAGGTTTCGTCCCGTGTCTCGACCGCTTCGGCCTGTTCGAGGACGACGTGCGCGTTGGTACCGCTCATCCCGAACGACGACACCGCCGCCCGGCGCGGGCCACCGGTCTCCGGCCACGGGGTCGGCTCGGTCGCGAGCGTGACCCGGCCGGCCGCCCAGTCGACCCGCGAAGTCGGCGTGTCGACGTGCAGCGTGCGCGGCAGTGTCCCGTGCCGCATCGCGAGCACCATCTTGATCACGCCGGCGACGCCCGCCGCCGCTTGCGTGTGCCCGATGTTCGACTTGACCGAACCGAGCAGCAACGGCCGTTCCCGATCCTGGCCGTAGGTCGCCAGCAGTGCCTGCGCCTCGATCGGGTCGCCCAGCGTGGTACCGGTTCCGTGCGCTTCGACGGCGTCCACTTCGGACGGTTCGAGCCGCGCGTTCGCCAGTGCCTGACGGATCACCCGCTGCTGCGAAGGACCGTTCGGCGCGGTGAGGCCGTTCGACGCGCCGTCCTGGTTGACCGCGCTGCCCCGCAGCACCGCGAGCACCGGATGCCCGTTGCGGCGGGCGTCGGAAAGCCGCTCCACGAGCAGCATCCCGGCGCCTTCGCCCCAGCCCGTGCCGTCGGCGCCGTCGGCGAACGCCTTGCAGCGGCCGTCGGCGGCCAGCCCGCGCTGACGGCTGAACTCGACGAACGTACCCGGCGTGGCCATCACGGTCACCCCGCCGGCCAGGGCCAGCGAGCATTCGCCCTGCCGCAACGCTTGCGCCGCGAGATGCAGTGCGACCAGCGACGACGAACACGCCGTGTCGACGGTGACCGCCGGGCCTTCGAGACCGAAGGTGTAGGAAACGCGGCCCGAGGCGACACTCGCCGAGGTGCCGGTGGCCAGGTAGCCCTCGACCCCGTCGGGGACCTCCGCCGAACCGGACACGTATTCGTTGTCCATCACCCCGGCGAACACACCGGTGCGGCTGCCGCGCAACGTGGCCGGATCGATCCCGGCCCGTTCGAACGCCTCCCACGACGTCTCCAACAGGAGCCGCTGCTGCGGATCCATCGCCAGCGCCTCACGCGGCGAGATCCCGAAGAAGCCCGCGTCGAACTCCCCGGCGGTTTCGAGGAAGGCGCCTTGGCGGGTGTAGGAGGTGCCCCGGCGGTCCGGGTCGGTGTCGAACAGCCGCTCCAGGTCCCAGCCACGGTCGGCGGGGAACTCGCCCAGCGCGTCCCGGCCCTCGGCCAGCAGGGCCCAGAGCCGTTCGGGGGTGTCGGCGTGGCCGGGGAACCGGCAGCTCATCGCGACGATCGCGATCGGCTCGTCGGCCGTCACGGCCGCCTGCCCGGTCTCGGGCCCGCCCTGCGCACCCAGGACGCCTTCGCCGATGTGGGCGGCGAGTGCTTCCGGGGTCGGGTAGTCGAAGATCAGCGTCGCCGGCAGCCGCAGCCCGGTGGCGGCGGTGAGCCGGTTGCGTAGTTCGACGGCGGTCAGGGAGTCGAACCCGATCTCCTGGAAGGACCGCGTGGCCTCGACCGCGTCCGCCGCGGTGTGCCCGAGCACGGTCGCGGAATGGGTGCGCACGAGGTCGACCAGCAGGGTCGCCCGGTCGGCGGCGGGCACGGCGAGGAGCCGGTCCCGCAACGAGTCCGCGTCACCGGTGGCCCCGGCGGACGCGGCGCGGCGGACCGGGCCGCGGGCGAGGCCGCGCAGCAACGGCGGAAGACCGTCCGCGCCCATCGCGGCGACGTCCAGGCGCATCGGCACCAGCACCGGTTCCGCCAGCGCACCCGCGGCGTCGAAGAGCTCCAGGCCGTCCTGTGTGGACAGTGCGGCGGTACCGCTTTGGGCCATCCTGGCCAGCTCGGCCTCGCCGAGCGTGCCGCCCATCCCGCCCGTTTCGGCCCACAGACCCCACGCCAGCGATCGCGCGGGCAGCCCGTGCACGGCGCGCCGGACGCTGAGCGCGTCCAGGAAGCCGTTGGCGGCGGCGTAGTTCGCCTGTCCGGCGTTGCCGAAGACTCCGGCCGCCGAAGAGAAGACGACGAACTCGGCGAGATCCGCGCCAATGGTCAGTTCGTGCAGGTTCAGCGCCGCGTCGACCTTCGGCCGCAACGCCTTCGCCAGCCGCTCCGGGGTCAGCGAGCCGACGAGGCCGTCGTCGAGAACACCCGCCGTGTGCACCACGCCGGTCAGCGGATGCGCGGCCGGGATCCCGGCGAGGACGGCGGCGAGCGCGTCGCGATCCGCCGCGTCACACGCCTCGACCGTCACCGACGCGCCCGCCTCGGTGAGCTCGGCGACCAGCTCGGGTACGCCCGGGGCGTCGTGGCCGCGCCTGCTGGTCAGCAGCAGCCGCCGGACGCCGCGTTCGCGCACCAGATGCCGGGCGAAGAGCGCGCCGAGGGCGCCCGTTCCGCCGGTGACCAGCACGGTGCCGTCGGGATCGAGGGCGGCGGGCATGGTCAGGACGTTCTTGCCGACGTGCTTGGCCTGGCTGAGGAAACGGAACGCGTCGAGGCCGCGCCGGACGTCCCAGGCGGTGACCGGCAACGGCGTCAGAGCCCCGGCCGCGAACAGCTCCAGCAGCGCGGCGAGCATCTCGTGGATGCGCTCGGGTCCGGCGTCGATCACGTCGAAGGGGTGGTACTCGACGCCGGTCTCCCCCGGTTCCCGGATGTCGGTCTTGCCCATCTCGGCGAATCGCCCACCCGGGGCCAGCAGCCGCAGTGACGCGTCGACGTAGTCGCCGGCCAGCGAGTTCAGGACGACGTCGACACCGCGTCCACCGGTGGCATCGCGGAACTTCTCCTCGAAGCCGAGGTCACGGGAGGAGGAGAGGTGGGTGTCGTCGAAACCGTTGGCACGCAAGATGTCCCACTTGCCCGGACCGGCGGTACCGAACACCTCGGCCCCGGCGTGGCGGGCCAGCTGGGTCGCCGCCATGCCGACGCCGCCCGCCGCCGCGTGCACCAGGATCGACTCTCCCGCTTCGAGCCGCGCGAGGTCGAACAGCCCGTAGTAGGCGGTGAGGAACACGATCGGGACCGAGGCCGCCGTGGCGAACGACCAGTCCTCCGGCATCTTCGCCAGCGTCCGGTGATCGGTGACGACCTGAGGGCCGAACCCGTTCGACATCAGGCCGAACACGCGGTCGCCGACATCGAGGCCGGTGACACCGGGACCGATCTCGGTGATCACGCCCGCGCCTTCACTACCGAGGGTGGCCGCGCCCGGGTACATGCCCAGCGCGATCAGGACGTCGCGGAAGTTGAGTCCGGCGGCCCGCACCGCGATCCGGACCTCGCCCTCGGCCAACGGCGCGACCGCTTCGGGCGACGGCACCAGGGCGAGGTTCTCCAGGGTGCCGCGGCCGGTGGTGTCCAGCCGCCAGGCTCCCTCGGGCGGGGTCAGTTCCGTGGACGAGGCGGTGGTGGCCAGGCGCGGTGCAAGAGCCCGGCCGTCGCGCAAGGCGATCTGAGGCTCGTCGATGGCCAGGATCCGGCCGTCGGGCACGGTCTCGGCGTCGACCAGTACGAACCGCCCGGGGTTTTCCGACTGCGCGGCGCGCACCAGTCCCCAGACAGCGGCGTGCGCGAGGTCGGTCACCGCTTCGCCGTCGCCCGCGGTGACCCCGCCCCGGGTGTGGACGACGAGCGGACCGTCCGGTTCGTCGTCGAGCCACCGCTGGACGACTTCGAGAACGGCGGCCGTCGTCTCGTGGACACGCTCGGCCGTGTCCCCGCCGCGTGGCACGGAGAAAACGGACTTCGCGGGCAGGGCTTCGCCGGTCTCCGGGAGCGGGACCGGACGCCAGGCGACCCGGTAGAGCGAGTCGTGTCCCTTGCGCGCCGAGGCGTAGATCTCGCGTAGCGTCAACTCTTCGGCTGAGACGACCGGGCGACCGGTGCCGTCGGCGACCAGGACCTCGAACCCGTCGGGACCGGACGGCCGCAGCCGGACACGGAGCCGGGTCGCGCCCGCGGCGTGCAGGCGCACCCCGGACCAGGCGAACGGAAGCCGAGTGCCGTCGTCGCCGCCCGCGAGGCCGAGGGTGTGGAGCGCGGCGTCGAGCAGCGCCGGATGCACGCCGAACCGGGCGGCGTCGGCGTGCTGGTCCTCCGGGAGTTCGACCTCCGCGAACAGGTCTTCACCCGCTCGCCACGCCGCCCGGAGGCCACAGAACGCCGGACCGTACTCGAGACCGGTGGCGGCGAGCCGCTCGTAGACGTCACCCACCGGGACGGCTTCGGCGTTCTGCGGCGGCCAGGTCGTCAACCCGGCCGGTTCGACGGCGCCGGCGGCCGAAAGCAGCCCGGTCGCGTGCCGCTGCCAGCCGTCTTCGCCTTCCTGACGTGAGTGGATCTCGACGGTCCGGCGACCGGTGTCGTCGGCCGCGCCGACCAGCACGGACAGCTGGGTCGCACCGCGTTCGGGCAGGACGAGCGGCGCTTCGAGGGTCAGGTCTTCGAGGTGACCGCAGCCCGCCTCGTCCCCCGCGCGCAGGGCGATCTCGACGAACGCGGTGCCGGGCAGCAGGACCACGCCACCGACCCGGTGTTCGGCCAGCCACGGCTGGGTGTGCCCGGACAACCGGCCAGTGAGCAGGAATCCGCCGTCACCGGGCAGTGCCGCGGCCGCGCCGAGCAGCGGGTGGTCGGTGGTGCCGAGCCCGGCCGCGGTGACGTCGCCCGCCGCTCCGCCCGCTGAGGACAGCCAGAAACGTCGGTGCTGGAAGGCATACGTGGGCAGGTCGACGGGCTTTCCACCATCGAGCAGAGCGGTCAGATCGACGTTCACGCCGTGGGCGTGCAGCCCGGCCACCGCCGTCAGCAGCGTCTCCACCTCCGGCCGGTCGCGCCGGAGTGCCGGAACGACGACCGCGTCCTCGGCGCTTTCCTTGGCCATCGCGGTCAGGACGCCGTCGGGCCCGATCTCCAGGAACCGCGTGACGCCCTCGGCTTCCAGGAACTTGACCGAATCGTGGAACCGCACCGCGTCACGGACATGGCGGACCCAGTAGTCCGAAGTGGACACCTCCGCCAGGCCACCCGACACGATCGGAATCCTCGGCGCCGCGAACACCAGGCTGTCGGTGACGGCGCGGAACTCGTCCAGCATCGGCTCCATCAACGGCGAGTGGAACGCGTGACTCACGGTGAGCCGCTTGCTCTTGCGGCCCTCGAACTGAGAGACCACCGCAGCGACGGCGTCCTCCTCACCCGAAACGACCACTGACTCCGGACCGTTGATAGCCGCCAGCGACACCCGCTCGGTCAGCAGCGGTGTCACCTCGGCTTCCGTCGCCTGCAGCGCCACCATCGCGCCGCCGGTGGGCAAGGCCTGCATCAACCGGCCTCGCGCCGACACCAGCTTGGCGGCATCGTCGAGGGAAAGCACGCCCGCGACGTGGGCGGCCGCGATCTCGCCGACAGAATGCCCGGCCAAGAAGTCCGGTCGGACACCCCAGCTTTCCACCAGGCGGAACAGCGCGACCTCAAGAGCGAACAGCGCACACTGCGTGTTCGCGGTCTGGTTCAACTCGTCAGCCGACAAGTCCCTGAGCGGCTGCTCGAACCGGGAACACACCTCGTCATAAGCCTCGGCGAACACCGGGAAACGCTCGGCCAGCTCAACGCCCATCCCGAGCCGCTGACTGCCCTGACCGGTGAACAGGAACGCCGTCCGGCCCTCCGTCGCGCGACCGGTGATGGCGACGTTTTCCAGCCCGGCCAGCAGGGTTTCGCGGTCTCCGGCCACGACTGCGGCCCGGTACTCCAGGGCAGCGCGAGTGGTGGCCAGCGAGAAGGCGACGTCGGCCAATGCGGCAGGCGTCTCGGCGAGGAAGTCCCGCAGCCGAGCCGCTTGGTCGTGCAGGGCCGCTTCACTCCCGGCGGAGAGCACGAACGGCGCCGGTCCTTCACCGGATTCGGCGGCCTCCACCGGAGCGGGCCCCTGCTCCAGGACGACGTGCGCGTTGGTCCCGCTGATCCCGAACGACGACACCGCCGCACGCCGGGGACGTCCGGCGTCCGGCCAGGGTCGCGACTCGGTCAGGAGGGAGACCGCGCCCGCCGTCCAGTCCACATGAGACGAAGGTTCGGTGACGTGCAGTGTCTTCGGCAGCACGCCGTGACGCATCGCCTCGATCATCTTGATCACGCCGGCCACCCCGGCGGCGGCCTGGCTGTGCCCGATGTTCGACTTGATCGACCCGAGCCACAGCGCGGCGTCCTCCCGGTCCTGGCCGTAGGTCGCCAGCAGTGCCTGGGCCTCGATCGGGTCGCCCAGCGTGGTACCGGTCCCGTGTGCCTCGACGGCGTCCACTTCGGACGGTTCCAGACGCGCGTCGGCCAAGGCCCGCCGGATCACCCGCTGCTGCGACGGCCCGTTCGGCGCGGTCAACCCGTTCGACGCCCCGTCCTGGTTCACCGCGGAACCCCGGACGACGGCCAGGATCCGGTGCCCGTTGCGCTCGGCGTCGGAGAGCCTCTCGACGAGCAGCATGCCGACACCTTCGGACCAGGACGTGCCGTCCGCACCGTCCGAAAAGGACTTCGAGCGGCCGTCCGGTGCCAAACCTCGCTGACGGCTGAAGTCGACGAAGGTCTCCGGGGTGGCCATCACGGTCACCCCGCCGGCCAGCGCGAGCGAGCATTCGCCGCGCCGCAGTGCCTGTGCCGCCAGATGCAGCGCCACCAGCGACGACGAACACGCGGTGTCGACGGTGACGGCCGGACCTTCGAGGCCGAAGGTGTAGGAAACCCGCCCGGACAGCACGCTTCCGGAGTTCCCGGTGCCGAGGTAGCCCTCGACGTCGTCGGGAACGACCGTGGCGCCGGTGAGGTAGTCGTGGTACATCTGCCCGGCGAAGACGCCGGTGTCGCTGCCCCGTAGCGTGCCGGGGTCGATCCCGGCCCGCTCGAAGGCCTCCCACGAGACCTCCAGCAGCAGCCGCTGTTGCGGGTCCATGCCCAGCGCCTCACGCGGCGAGATCCCGAAGAAACCGGCGTCGAAATCGCCTGCCTCGTGCAGGAATCCGCCCTCGCGCACGTAGCTCTTCCCCGCCTTGCCGGGGTCCGGGTCGTAGAGGCCGTCCACGTCCCAGCCGCGGTCGGCCGGGAAGAGCGAGATACCGTCGCGGCCCTCCGCGACCAGCCGCCAGAGATCCTCCGGCGAGGCGACCCCGCCGGGGTAACGGCATGCCATGCCGATGATGGCGATCGGCTCGTCGGCCGCCGTCGTGGGCCCCTGAACCGGGGCTTCGGGGGCTGCGCCGAACAGCTCAGCGGCGAGCAGCTCCGCGAGCGCCTTCGGGGTGGGGTGGTCGAACACCGCGGTCGCGGGCAGCCGGAGCCCGGAAGTGGCGTTGAGGCCGTTGCGGAGTTCCACCGCGGTCAGCGAGTCGAAACCCAGCTCCCGGAACGGGCGGGCCGGTTCGACGGCGCCGGCGTCCCGGTGGCCGAGGACGTCGGCGACCTGGCCGCGTACCAGCGCGAGCAGTTCCCGGTCACGCTCCTCGACGGGCAGCGACGCCAGCCGGTCACGCAGTTCCCGCGCGGCGGGGGCTGCCGACGCGGTTCGCCGGGACTTTCCGGCGAAGGCCCGCAGGAGCGGGACGTCCGTGACGCTCGTGCGCAGGGCGGGCACGTCGAGCCGCATCGGTACGAACAGCGCTTCCCCGGCTCCCACGGCGAAGTCGAACAGGGTCAAGGCGTCGCCGACCGGGAGCGGCAGCAGCCCGGAGCCCGCCATCCGCGCGCGATCGGTCCCGGCGAGCGCTCCCGCCATCCCGTCGCCGGTCTCCCAGAGCCCCCACGCGAGCGAGGTCGCGGGCAGTCCGCGTTCCCGGCGGCGCGCGGCCACCGCGTCGAGGGCGGCGTTGGCGGCGGCGTAGTTGGCCTGCCCCGCGCTGCCGAGCACCCCGGCCGCGGAGGAGAAGAACACGAGATGGGCGTCACCGGCCAGCTCGTCCAGCAGGAGCGCGGAGTCCACTTTGGACCTCAGGACGGTCTCGAACCGGTCCGGGGTGAGGACGGCGAGCAGGCCGTCGTCGAGGACGCCCGCGGCGTGGACGACCGCGGTCAGCGGAACGCCGTCGAGCAACGCCGTCAGCTGGTCGCGATCCGCCACGTCACAGGCGACGATCCGGGCCTGGGCGCCGAGGTCCGCCAGTTCGGCGGCCAGCTCGCTCGCGCCTTCCGCGGCGGGACCGCGACGGCCGGCGAGGATCAGGTTCCGCACCCCGCGTCGTGCGACGAGGTGCCGGGCGAGTTCGGCGGCGAGCGCACCGGTGCCGCCGGTGATCAGGACCGTGCCTTCCGGGTCCCAGCCCGGTCCGGTTTCGCCCCCGCGCACCGGGGTGAGCCGCGGGACAAGGACCTCGCCCTCACGCACGACGGCTTCGGTCTCGCCGGAGGCCACGATCCCGGCCAGCAGGCCGTCCGTGAGCGCGGCGGGGTCGTCGGCGTCGACGAGCACGAACCGGCCGCGGTACTCCTCCCGCGCCGAACGCACCAGTCCCCAGACCGCCGCCTGCGCCGGATCGGTGAACGTGCCGCTGGTCAGGAAGACCACGGGGGTCTCGCCCGGCTCCACGGCGAGTTCCCGGGCGTGCGCCGTCGCATGCCGGACGTCGTCCATGTCCGCAAAGGACTCAACGGTTGGTTCCCCAGCACCGGCGGGCACCGTCACCGGCGTCCAAGTGACGCGGAACAGCGAGTCGCGGGGAAGCGAAGTGGTCGCGGCGACCGGAGCCCGCAGGCTGAGCGAGCCGACCGACAACACCGGAGCTCCGGCGGGGTCGGTCGCGAGAACGGAGACGGCACCGTCGCCCGCGGGGCTGAGGCGAACTCGGAGCACCGTCGCGCCGTCAGCGTGCAGGCGGAGATCCGACCAGGCGAAGGGGATCTCCAGCCCCCGTGACTCGCCGACGCCGATGGCGTGCAGGGCGGAGTCGAACAACGCGGGGTGGATCCCGAAAGTGCCGGGAGTGTCGTCCACCTGGACTTCGGCGAACACGTCGCCGTCGCGGGTCCAGACGGCACGGACACCCTGGAAGGCAGGACCGTAGCCGAGTCCTTCGGCTGCCAGGTTCGGGTAGAAGCCTTCGAGGTCGACCGGATCCGCACCCGAGGGCGGCCACTCGGTCATCTCGTCCTGTGTGGACACTGCCGTACCGAGGTATCCGGAAGCGTGCCGCACCCAGACGTCGTCGTCCTCCGACCGGGCGTGCACGGTGACCGAGCGCCTGCCCTGATCGTCGGCGGCGCCGACCGCGACCTGCAGCTGGACACCGCCGTTGCCGTGCAGCACCAGCGGCGCTTCCAGATTCAGTTCCTCGACGGCTTCGCAACCGGCCTCGTCGGCGGCCGCGAGCGCGAGTTCCGCGAACGCGGTGCCGGGCAGCAGGACGTTTCCGCCGACGACGTGGTCGGCCAGCCACGGCAGCGTGCTCAGCGAGATCCTGCCCGTCAGCAGGATCTCGTCCTCGCCCGCCGGCCGGACCGCGGCGGCGAGCAGGGCGTGCGGCGACGCGTCCAGCCCGGCGGCGGAGACGTCGCGGTGAGCGGCACCGGATTCGAGCCAGAAGTGCTCGTACTGGAACGGATAAGTGGGCAGATCGACGCGCCGGGCACCGGCGAACAGCGGCGCCCAGTCGACGTCGGCGCCGTGGACGTGCAGTCCGGCGACCGCCGTCAGCAGCGTCGTCACCTCGGGGCGGTCCCGCCGTGATGCCGGAAGCACGACCGCGTCCTCGGCGCTTTCCTTCGCCATGGCGGTCAGGACCGCGTCGGGCCCGATCTCCAGGAACCGGGTGACGCCCTCGGCTTTCAGGAATTCGATCGAATCGTGGAACCGCACCGCGTCACGGACGTGCCGGACCCAGTAGTCCGAACTGGACACGTCGGACACGATCGGGATCCGTGGCTCGGTGAAGGTCAGCCCCTCCACCACCGCGCGGAAGTCGTCGAGCATCGGGTCCATCAGGGGCGAATGGAACGCGTGGCTCACCACGAGGCGCTTGTTCTTCCGGCCCTCGAAGTGCGACACCACCGCGGCGACGGCGTCCTCGTCTCCCGAGACGACCACCGACTCCGGACCGTTGATCGCCGCCAGCGACACCCGATCGGTCAGCAACGGTGCCACTTCGGCTTCAGTCGCCTGCAGCGCCACCATCGCGCCACCGGTCGGCAACGCCTGCATCAGGCGGCCACGAGCCGACACCAACGTCACCGCGTCGTCGAGAGAGAGCACCCCCGCGACATGAGCCGCCGCGATCTCCCCGACGGAATGCCCCGCCAGGAAGTCCGGCCGGACGCCCCAGCTCTCGACCAGACGGAAGAGCGCCACCTCGAAGGCGAACAACGCGCACTGCGTGTTCGCCGTCTGGTTCAGCTCCTCGGCGGACAGCTCCGCGATCGGTCGCTCGAACCGCGAAGAGACGTCGTCGAAGGCTTCGGCGAACACCGGGAAACGCTCGGCCAGCTCGCGGCCCATCCCGGGCCGCTGACTGCCCTGGCCCGTGAACAGGAACGCCGTCCCGCCGTCCGTCGCCCGCCCTTCCACCAAAGTGGCGGTGAGCAGGTCGTCCAGCGTGCCGACCACGGCGGCCCGATGTTCCAGCGCCGTTCGCGTGGTGGCCAGCGAGAACGCGAGGTCGGCCGCGGTGACGTCCGAATCCCGTGCGAGTTCCCGGACGCGTGCCACCTGCTCGCGCAGGGCGGCTTCGGTCTTGCCGGACAGCACGAAGGGCACCGGCCCCGCGAGCGTGGACGGCGGTTCCTCTTCCGCGGTGGGCTGTTCGAGGACGACGTGGGCGTTCGTCCCGCTGATCCCGAACGAGGACACCGCGGCCCGCCGGGGTCGATCCGTCTTCGGCCACGGCTCGGCCGCGGTCAGCAGCGAGACCGCGCCTTCGGACCAGTCCACATGGGACGTGGGCGCGTCGACGTGCAGCGTCTTCGGCAGCACACCGTGCCGCATCGCCTCGACGAGCTTGATGATCGAGGCGACCCCGGCCGCGGCCTGGCTGTGCCCGATGTTGGACTTCACCGAGCCGAGCCAGAGCGGCGTGGTCCGATCCTGGCCGTAGGTGGCCAGCAAAGCCTGTGCCTCGATCGGGTCACCGAGCCGGGTGCCCGTGCCATGCGCCTCCATGGCGTCCACATCGGACGGTGCGAGCCGCGCGTTCGCGAGCGCCTGCCGGATGACCCGTTGCTGGGAAAGTCCGTTGGGTGCGGTGAGCCCGTTCGAGGCGCCGTCCTGGTTCACCGCGGATCCGCGCACGACGGCGAGGACGCGGTGCCCGTTGCGCCGGGCGTCGGAGAGCCGCTCGACGAGCAGCATGCCCGCGCCCTCACCCCAGGCGGTGCCGTCGGCGGCTTCGGCGAACGCCTTGATCCGCCCGTCCGCCGCGAGTCCGCGCTGACGGCTGAAGTCCACGAACGCCGCCGGGTTGGCCATCACGGTCACCCCACCCGCCAAGGCCAGCGAACATTCGCCCTGCCTCAGCGCCTGCGCCGCCAGATGCAGCGCCACCAGCGACGACGAACACGCCGTGTCGACCGTGACCGCCGGGCCTTCGAGACCGAAGGTGTAGGAAACCCGCCCGGAGGCGATGCTCGCGAAACTCCCGTTGCCGAGGTACGGCTCGAGATCCGCGGGCGGCGTGCCCGCGATGGCCGAGTACTCGTTGTGGATGACGCCCGCGAACACGCCGGTCCGGCTGCCCCGCAGGGAATCCGGCGCGATCCCCGCGCGTTCGATCGCCTCCCAGGAGATCTCCAGCAGCAGCCGCTGCTGCGGGTCCATCGCCAGCGCCTCCCGCGGCGAAATACCGAAGAACGCCGGGTCGAACCGGGCGGCGTCGTGCAGGAAACCGCCTTCCCGGACATAGCTCTTGCCCGGTTTGCCCTGCTCGGGGTCGTAGAGCCCGTCGAGGTCCCAGCCGCGGTCGGCCGGGAATCCGGTGAGGCCGGTGCGTTCCCCGGCGACCAGATCCCACAGTTCCTCCGGCGAGCGGACCCCGCCCGGGTAACGGCAGGCCATGCCGATGATCGCGATGGGCTCGCCGGTCAGGCGCCGGTTCTCCCCGCGCAGGCGGTCGGCTTCCTTCAGCGCCGCCCGCAGGGCCTCGACGACCTTGTTCTCGGATGTGGACATCGCAGCTCCAGGGTGTTTCACGTCAGGCGGGGTCGGAAGCGTCGAAAGCGAGTGCGATCAGGCGGTCGGCGTCCATCTCGTCGATGTCCGCGCCGTCGGGCGACTCGGTGGGGCGGTAGCCGGGGTCGGCCAGCCGGGTCAGCAGGTCCAGCACGCCGGCTTCGCGGAGCCGGTCGGCGGGCACCGAGGCGAGGACCGCGCCGATGCGGGCGACCTCGTCGTCAACGGCGTCCTCGGCTGGTGCCAGCCGGTCGCCGAGGATCTCGGCGAGCGCGGTGGGCGTCGGATGGTCGAACACGACGGTGGCGGGCAGCCGGAGGCCGGTCGCCGCGTTGAGCCGGTTGCGGAGTTCGACCGCGCTGAGCGAGTCGAACCCCAGCTCCCGGAAGGCCTGCCGGACGCCGACCTGCTCCGGCGAGCCGAAGCCGAGCACCGCGGCGACGTTCGCGCGGATCAGGTCCAGCAGGGCCCGGCCGCGGGCGGCGGGGGCGAGTCCGGCCAACCGGTCGGCGAGGCCGTCGGTCTGGGCTCCGGTAGCCGCGGCGGCCCGGCGGACCGGTGCCTTCACCAATCCCCGCAGCAGCGGGTGCACCTCTTCGCCCCGCAAGGCGGCGAGGTCGATGTGCATCGGCAGCGGCGCCGGTTCGTATCCGGCACGAGCGGCGTCCAGCAGCAGCAGGCCGTCCTCAGTGGACAGAGGACTCATCCCGGACCGCTTGAGCCGGGAGAGATCCGCTTCACCCAGGTGGCCGGTCATCCCGCTCAACTGAGCCCAGAACCCCCACGCGAGCGAGACCGCGGGCAGTCCCTGCGCACGGCGGTGCCGGGCGAGGGCGTCGAGGAAGCTGTTCGCGGCGGCGTAGTTGCCTTGTCCGGCGTCGCCGAACGCGCCGGCGGCCGAGGAGAACAGGACGAACTCGGCGAGATCCGCGTCACGGGTCAGTTCGTGCAGGTTGACCGCGGCGTCGACCTTCGGCCGCAGCACCTTCGCCAGCCGCTCGGGGGTCAGCGTGGCGACGAGGCCGTCGTCCAGGACACCGGCGGCGTGCACGACCCCGGTCAGCGGATGCTCGGCCGGGACGGTGGCGAGCAGGGCGGCCAGCGCCGTCCGGTCGGCCGCGTCGCAGGCGGCGATGGTGACCGAAGCCCCGGCCGCGGTCAGTTCCGCTTCGAGTTCCGCCATCCCGGCCGCCGCACGACCCCGGCGGCCGACGAGCAGCAGGTGCCGGACACCTCGCACGGTGACCAGATGCCGGGCGACCAGTGCGCCGAGTGTCCCGGTGGCGCCGGTGATCAGCACCGTCCCGTTCTCGTCCATTGTGGACGGAATGGTGAGCACGTTCTTGCCGATGTGCTTGGCCTGGCTCATGAACCGGAAGACCTCGGGCGCGCGGCGCGCGTCCCACACCGTCGGCCGGGGCACGGTGAGCGACCCGGCACCGAACAGCTCCAGCAGCTCGGCCAGGATCTCGCCGATCCTCGGCCGTCCCGCGTCGAGCAGGTCGAACGCGCGATACGTGACACCGGGATGCGCGGCAGCGACCTCGTCCGCGTCGCGAATGTCGGTCTTGCCCATCTCCACGAACCGCCCGCCGTCGCCCAGCAGCCGCAGCGACGCGTCGACGAACTCCTTGGCGAGCGAGTCCAGGACGACGTCCATCCGGCCGAACCGGTCCTCGAAGTCCAGCGTGCGGGAGGAGGCGATGTGCTCGTCGTCGAAACCGAGGCCCCGCAGCACTTCCCACTTGCCGGGGCTGGCCGTGGCGAACACCTCGGCGCCGAGGTGGCGGGCCAGCTGGACCGCGGCCATGCCGACACCGCCGGTCGCCCCGTGGATCAGCACCTTCTCCCCCGGCCGGAGCCCGCCGAGGTCGACCAGCCCGTAGTAGGCGGTGAGGAAGACGACCGGCAGTGCGGCCGCTTCGGCGAACGTCCGGTCCGACGGCATTTCCGTCACCGTCCGCCGGTCGGCGATCGCGACCGGGCCGAACGCGCCGTCGAACAGGCCGAACACCCGGTCGCCCGGTTTCAGGCCGGTGACGCCAGGACCGATTTCGGTCACGATGCCCGCGCCCTCGCTACCCATCACCGCGTTGTCCTCGGGATACATGTCGAGGGTGATGAGCACGTCGCGGAAGTTGATCCCGGCGGCCCTGACCTGGATCCGGACCTCGCCGTCGGCGAGCGGCCGGGCGGCCGCGGGCGCCGGGACGAGCGCGAGCTCTTCCAGCGTGCCGCGACGGGGCGCGTCCAGCACCCAGGGGCCTTCGGGCGGGGTCAGCGTGCCGTCGGTGGAGACCTTGGCGAGCCTCGGCACGAGCAGTTCCCCGTCGCGCCACGCGAGCTGTGTCTCACCGGTGGCCAGCACTTCGGCGAGCAATGCCGGTGGAAGGTCGGCGTCGGTATCGAGCAGGACAATCCGGTCGGGGTTCTCGGCCTGCGCGGACCGGACCAGGCCCCAAGCCGCCGCGGCCGGCAGGTCGCGGACGTCCGCGCCGCGGGTGTGCAGCACCAGCCGCGCGTCGGCGAACCGCTCGTCGTCGAGCCAGGCCCGGACCAGGTCCAGCACCCGGGCGGTCGTGCGATGCGTGCTTTCGGTGAGGCCCCCGGCCTCCGCTCCCACCGGCACCAGCACCACGTCGGGGACTTCGGTGAGCGCGGTCAGGTCGCCGTCGGACAGGACCGTGACGGTCGGCGTCCCGATGACTTCCGGCGTGGCCGCCGGAGCCCAGTCGACACGGAACAGCGAGTCCGGACGCCGGGATCCGGGCAGGGCGGCTGGCCGCGTGACGAGGCCTTCGATGGTCGCGACCGGCGCTCCCGCCGGGTCCGCCGCCGTCACCGCGACGGTGTCCGACCCCGCAGTGAGCCGGACCCGCAGGGCGGTGGCGCCGACGGCGTGCACGGTGACCCCGGTCCACGCGAACGGCAGTTCCGCGCCGTCTCCGGACCGGACGGTACCGAGGGCGTGGAGGGCGGCGTCGAGCAACGCCGGATGCAGGCCGAACCGGTCCGCTCCCTCGGCGTCGGGCAGGACGACCTCGGCGAAGACGTCGGAACCCAGGGTCCAGGCCGCTCGCAGCCCCTGGAACGCCGGACCGTAGCCGTAGCCCTGCGCCTCGGCGTCGGCGTAGAAGCCGTCGAGGTCGACGCTCGTCGCGCCGGCGGGCGGCCATTCGGTCAGGCCCTCTCCTGGGGTTTCCTCCGAAGTCAGGAAGCCGGACGCGTGGCGCACCCAGGTGTCGTCACCGGATTCGGCCTGGGAGTGCACGGTGACCTCGCGACGTCCGTCCACTTCGGACCCCAGGACGACCTGGACGCGGACGCCGCCCTGCTCGGGAAGCGGCAGCGGGGCTTCGAGAGTCAGCTCGTCGATCCGGCCGCAGCCCGCGTGGGTTCCGGCCTGCAACGCCAGCTCCACGAACGCCGTACCCGGCAGCAGCACCGTGCCCTGCACCGCATGGTCGACCAGCCATGGCTGGGCGGCGGTCGAGATCCGGCCGGTGAGCAGCAGGCCGCCGGAACCCGGCAGCGCGGTCGCGGCGGTGAGCAGCGGATGCCCGGTGGCGCCGAGACCGAAACCGGCGGCGTCGCCCGGTTCCCCGGCATCGGTGAGCCAGAACTCCTGATGCTGGAAGGCATAGGGCGGCAGATCCACCCAACCCGCCTCGGGCAACAACGCGGCCCAGTCGGGGCTGAGGCCGTGGACGTGCGCCTCCGCCAAGGAGGTGACGAACCGGGTCGGTCCACCCTCGTCACGGCGAAGGCTCGCGAGCGCGACGGCGGGCACGGCGGCCTCTTCGACGAGTTCGGTCAGCCCGGCGACCAGCACCGGATGCGGGCTCGTCTCGACGAAGAACCGGAACCCGTCCGCGACGAGACGCCGTACCGCCTGGTCGAACCGGACGGTGGCCCGGAGGTTGCGGAACCAGTAGGCCGCGTCGAGCGTGCTCGTGCCGATCGGCTCACCGGTGACGGTCGAATACATCGGAAGTTCGGCCTCGCGCGGTGTGATTCCGCTCAGCGCCGTCACGACCTCCTGTTCGATCGCGTCGACGTGAGCCGAGTGCGACGCGTAGTCCACCGGGACCCGCTTCGCCCGCACGTCGAGCAGTTCACACCGCTTGAGCAGCGCCTCCAGCCCGGCGACGTCCCCGGACACGACGACGGAAGCCGGGCCGTTCACCACGGCCACGGAAACACCGTCGGGCAGCAGTTCCCGGACGCGATCCTCGGAGGCCGCGACCGAAACCATCCCGCCCAGGCCGGACAACGCCAGGATCGCCTTGCTGCGCAGGCAGACCACGCGTGCGGCGTCTTCCAGCGACAGCGCGCCCGCGACATACGCGGCCGCGATCTCGCCCTGCGAATGCCCGACCACGGCGGCGGGTTCGATCCCGCACGCGCGCCAGAGCCGGGCCAGCGACACCATCACCGCGAACAGCACCGGCTGGACGACGTCGACCCGTTCCAGCGCCGCCGCGTCGGACAGGACGTGCGTCAGCTTCCAGTCCACATGGGAGAGCAGTGCGGCCTCGCAGTCGGCCATCGCCTCGGCGAACACTGCCGACGATCCCAGCAGGTCCACCGCCATCCCGGTCCACTGCGAACCCTGGCCGGGGAAGACGAAGACGGCCTTGCCGTTCTCGGCGACCCCACCGACCACGTGAGGCGCGGGGACGGCGTCGGCGAGCGCGCGAAGCCCGGCGATCAACCCGGCGCGGTCACCGGCCACCACCACGGCACGGTGGTCCAGCGCGGACCTGGTCACCGCGAGCGCGCGGGCTACCGCTGGCAGGGAGACGTCGTCGGCGAGGTGCCCGGCGAGCCGGTCCGCCTGCGCGGCCAAGGCGGCGGACGTCTTTCCGGACAGGACGAACGGCAGCACGTCCCCACCGAGCGGCGACGTGTCCGAAGTGGACTGCTCGATCGGCTCCGCCTGCTCCAGGACGACGTGCGCGTTGGTCCCGCTGATCCCGAACGACGACACCGCCGCACGCCGGGGCCCACCGTTTTCCGGCCAGGCCACGGGCTCACTGAGCAGGGTCACGTTCCCGGACGTCCAGTCGACCTTGGTCGTCGGCATGCCGAGGTTGAGCGTGCGGGGCAGCACACCATGGTGCATCGCCTGCACCATCTTGATGATCCCGCCGACGCCCGCCGCGGCCTGCGTGTGACCGAGGTTCGACTTCAGCGAACCCAGCCACAGCGGCCGGTCGCGGTCCTGGCCGTAGGTGGCGAGCACCGCCTGCGCCTCGATGGGATCGCCCAGCGGCGTCCCGGTGCCGTGCGCCTCCACAGCGTCCACTTCGGACGGTTTGAGACCGGCGTCCGCCAAGGCCCGGCGGATCACCCGTTGCTGCGACGGCCCGCTCGGTGCGGTGAGGCCGTTCGACGCGCCGTCCTGGTTGACCGCGCTCCCCCGGACGATCGCGAGGACGCGATGGCCATTTCGGCGGGCGTCGGAAAGGCGCTCCACCAGGAGCATCCCGACGCCTTCGCTCCACACCGTGCCGTCGGCGTCGTCCGAAAAGGACTTGCAGCGGCCGTCGGGAGCGAGACCGCGCTGACGGCTGAAGTCCACGAAGACCTCGGGCGTGGCCATCACGGTCACCCCGCCCGCCAGTGCCATCGAGCACTCACCGCGCCGCAACGCCTGCGCGGCCAGATGCAGCGCCACCAGCGAGGACGAACAGGCCGTGTCGATCGTGACCGCCGGGCCTTCCAGCCCGAAGGTGTAGGCGACCCGGCCGGAGTGGATGCTGGCCGAGGTCCCGTTGCCGAGGTAACCCTCGACGTCGTCGGGCACGCGGTTCAGCCCGGTCGCGTAGTCGTGGTACATCACCCCGGCGAACACGCCGGTTCCACTGCCACGCAAGGACTTCGGGTCGATCCCGGCCCGTTCGACGGCTTCGTGGGAGATCTCCAGCAGCAGCCGCTGCTGCGGGTCCATCGCCAGTGCTTCCCGCGGCGAGATCCCGAAGAAGCCCGGATCGAACTGCCCGGCGTCGTGCAGGAAACCGCCCTCACGCACGTAGGTCGTGCCGCGGTGGTCGGGGTCGGGGTGGTAGACGCCGTCGGTGTCCCAGCCGCGGTTCTCGGGGAACCGGCTGATGCCGTCGTTCCCGTCGGCGACCAGGCGCCACAGGTCGTCGGGTGTGCTCACCCCGCCCGGATAACGGCAGGCCATGCCGATGATCGCGATCGGCTCGTCGGCTTCGACCGGACCAGGCTCGTCCCGAGCCGGAGCGGATCCGGCGGCGAGGAAGGTCGCGACCGCACGCGGGTTCGGGTGGTCGAACACCAGCGTCGGCGCGATCTTCAGCCCGGTGGCCGCGATCAGCCGGTTGCGCAGTTCCACGGCGGCGAGCGAATCGAAACCGACCTCGGTGAACGCGCGGTCCGGGTCGGTCGCGTTGGCGTCAGGGTGCCCCAGGACGGCCGCGACCGTCGTGCGGACGAGGTCGAGCAGGGCAGCCTCGTCCAGTCCGCGCGGTGCGGCCGACGGCGCCGGGCGGGTGACCCGGACGAGTCCACTGAGGACGGCCGGAAGTCCTTCGGCGGTGGCGCGGGCGCGCAACACGGCACGGTCCATCCGCATCGGCAGCAGCACCGGCCGGTCCGCCGCCAGCGCGGCGTCGAACAGCGCGAGTCCGTCCACTTCGGACAGTGCGCGCTGGCCGGAGCGCTCGATCCGGCGCAGCCCCGCCTCGTCGAGCCGTGCGCCCATCCCGGTGGCCCACAGGCCCCAGCCCAGTGCGACGCCGGGGAGGCCTTCCGCACGGCGGCGGAGGGCGAGCGCTTCGAGGAAGGCGTTGGCCGCCGCGTAGTTGGCCTGTCCGGCCCCGTCGAAGGTGGCCGCGGAGGAAGAGAACAGCACGAACGCCGACAGGTCGAGGTCGCGGGTGAGTTCGTCCAGGACGAGCGCGCCGGTGACCTTCGGCCGCAGGACGGCCGCCAGCCGCTCGTGGTCGAGCGTGGTGATGGTCGCGTCGTCGAGCACACCGGCGGCGTGGACGACCGCCGACACCGGATGCTCGGCGAGCAGTGCCGCGACGGCATCGCGGTCGGCGATGTCGCAGGCGGCGACGGTGACGTCGGCGCCCAGCGCGGTGAGGTCGTCGACGAGCGGGCCCGCGGCACCGCGACGGCTCACGAGAAGCAGGCTGCGTACCTCGTGCCGCTCGACCAGGTGCCGGGCCAGCAGCCCGGCGAGACCGCCGGTCCCGCCGGTGATCAGCACCGTGCCGCCGGTGGTGAACGACGCCGGCGCCGGGCTCGGCACACGCGTCAGCCTGGGGACCAGCACCACGCCGTCGCGGACGGCGAACTCGGGTTCGCCGGAAGCCAGTCCGGCGGCGAGGCCGTCTTCCCCTGCGACATCGGCCAGCACGAGCCGGTCCGGGTGTTCGGCCTGCGCGGAACGCACGAGCCCCCACACGGCGGCCGCGGCGGGATCGGGGTTTTCAGTGGTGACGGCGCCGTCGGTGAGCAGCGCCAGCCGGGCCGGGGCGAACCGGTCGTCGGCGAGCCACGTCTGGACGAGGTCCAGCACGCTTTCGAGAGTGGTGCGACGGACGGCGACGACCGGCGGCACGTCGTCGACGGCGGTCAGGTCCGGGTAGAGCCGGTATTCGGCGGCTCCCGACGTTCCGGGAAGCGGGATCCAGTCGACGCCGTAAAGCGCGCCGTCCTGCGCGCGAGGAGCGGTGGAAAGAGGGCGCAGGGCCAGGGACTCCACCGACGCGACGGGTTCGCCCGCGCCGTCCGCCACCTTCAGGGAGACCGAGTACGTCCCGGCTTCGGCACCCGCGACGTGGTTCTCGAGCTTGACGCGCAGAACGTCGGCGCCGCGCGCGTGCAACGTCACGCCGGACCACGCGAACGGCAGCGCCGCGGGGCCTCCACCGCCCCCGGAGCCGAGTTCGAGCACATGCAGGGCCGCGTCCAGCAGCGCCGGATGCACACCGAGCCCACCCTGGGTCTCCGGTACGGCGGCGACCTCGGCGTAGAGGTCGTCACCGGACCGCCACGCGGCGCGCAGGCAGCGGAACGCCGGTCCGTAATCGAGGCCGGAATCGGCGAGCCGGTCGTAAAGATCGGAAAGGTCGAGGGGCTCACCGGCGGGCGGCCACGCCCCGAAGTCGGGAGCGGGTGCCGCGGCGCCGAGCCTGCCCGAAGCGCAGCGCGTCCACTCGTCGTCCTCGGTGTCACGGAAGAAGATCAGGAGCCCGCTGTCCCGGACGGACACCTGAACCTGAACGCCCGCCTCGGAAAGCACCAACGGCACTTCGAGGGTCAGTTCCTCGACACCGCCGGAGCCGGCGAGTTCCGCGGCCCGCAGCGCCAATTCGAGCAGCGCGGTACCCGGCAGCACCACGTCGCCACCGACGACGTGGTCGGCGAGCCAGGGCTGGGTGAGCTGGGACAACCTGCCGGAGAGCAGCAGGGCACCGTCTTCGGCCGTGGTGACCGAGGCCCGGAGGAGCGGATGCCCGGTGTCGCCCAAGCCGTAGGCGCCGGGATCCCCGGCGGCGTCCTGGTCGATCAGCCAGTACCGCTGCCGTTCGAAGGCATAAGTCGGCAAATCGGCCCTCGGGTGTACACCGAACACCTGAGGCCAGCCGAGTTCGGTGCCGCGGACCCACAGCTCGGCCAGCGACGCGGCGAGCGCCTCCGCCTCCGGCCGCGACCCGCGCAGGCTCGGCACGAGCGCCGGTCCCTCACCGTCGAGGACTTCGGCGGCCATCGGCGTCAGCACCGCGTCCGGGCCGAGTTCCAGGAGCACGTCGACGCCGAGTTCGTCCAGCCGCCGCACGCCGTCGGCGAACCGCACCGGGCGGCGCACGTGCTCCACCCAGTATTCCGGCGCCGTCGCCTCGGTGAGCAACTCACCGGACACAGTGGACACCAGCGGGATCGCCGGTTTCCGGAAGGTGAGGATCTCGGCGAACCGGCGGAATTCGTCGAGCATCCCGTCCATGTGGTGCGAGTGGAAGGCATGGCTCACCTTGAGCCGTTTGGTCTTGCGCCCGGCGAACGCGGCGGCGAGCTCCTCGACCGCGGCCTCGTCGCCGGAGACGACCACCGACCGCGGGCCGTTGACGGCCGCGATCGCGAGGCGTTCGTCCAGCAGCGGCAGGATCTCGTCCTCGCTCGCCTGCACGGCGAGCATCGCGCCGCCCTCGCGCGTGTCCTGCATCAGGCGTCCCCGCGCGGCGACGAGCGCGGCGGCGTCGGAGAGCGAGAGCATGCCGGAGACGTGCGCGGCGGCGAGTTCGCCGATCGAGTGCCCGGCGACGTAGTCGGGGCGCAGGCCCCAGTGCTCGTACAGCCGGAACAGCGCGACCTCGACGGCGAACAGCGCGCACTGCGCGTATTCGGTGCGGTGCAGCAGCCCGGCTTCCTCGGTGCCCTCGTCGGCGAACACGATCTCGGCCAGCGGCCGGTCCAGTTGCAGGTCGAGATGCCCGCAGGCGTCGTCGAAGGCGGCGGCGAACACCGGGAACCGGCGGTGCAGTTCGCGGCCCATCCCGGCGCGCTGGCTGCCCTGGCCGCTGAAGACGATCCCGATCCGCGCCGTCCCGTGGACCAGGCTCGGCAGAGCTTCACCGGTGGCCAACGCGTCCAACCCGGCCAACAGTCCCGCGCGGTCGGCGGCCGTCACCACCGCCCGCCACTCCAGGGCGGACCGGGTGGTCGCGAGCGCGGCGGCGATGGCGGGGAGGTCACTGTCCGGCAGGTCTTCACGCAGCCGGGCGGCCTGACGGCGCAGGGCTTTCTCGTCGCGGCCGCTGACGGGGAACAGCCAGGTGGGCCACGCTTCCGGCGCCGGCTCGGGCTCGTCCTCGGCGGGGGCCTGTTCGAGGACGGTGTGCGCGTTGGTCCCACTCATCCCGAACGACGACACCGCCGCACGGCGAGGCGCACCGGTCTCCGGCCAAGCCGCGGCCCCGCCGAGCAACTCGACGGCGCCGGACGACCAGGCGACCTTCGGGGTGGGCTCGTCGGCGTGCAGGGTCTTGGGCAGCACACCGTGCCGCATCGCCTGCACCATCTTGATCACCCCGGCCACCCCGGCGGCCGACTGGGTGTGCCCGATGTTCGACTTGACCGAGCCGAGGAGCAACGGGCGCTCACGGTCGCGGCCGTAGGTCGCCAGCAGTGCCTGCGCCTCGATCGGGTCGCCGAGGACGGTACCGGTGCCGTGCGCTTCGACAGCGTCCACTTCGGACGGTGCGAGCCCGGCGTTCGCCAGCGCGCGCCGGATCACCTTCTGCTGCGCGGCGCCGTTGGGCGCGGTGAGGCCGTTGCTGGCGCCGTCGGAGTTGATCGCGGTGCCGCGGACGACGGCGAGGACGCGGTGCCCGTTGCGCCGGGCGTCGGAAAGCCTTTCCAGCACCAGCATCCCGACACCTTCGGACCAGCCGGTGCCGTCGGCAGCGGCGGAGAACGGCTTGCAGCGCCCGTCCGGCGCGAGCCCGCGCTGACGACTGAAGGCGAGGAAACCGCCGGGGCTCGACATCACCGCGACGCCGCCGGCCACCGCGATCGGGCACTCCCCCAGCCGCAGTGCCTGCCCGGCCAGGTGCAGGGCGACCAGCGACGACGAGCACGCGGTGTCCACGGTGACCGTCGGGCCCTCGAACCCGAAGGCGTACGAGACGCGGCCGGACGCGACACTCGCCGCGTTACCGGTCAGCAGATAGCCCTCGAGACCTTCTTCCGCGCCACCGAGACGCGGTCCGTATTCCTGGGTCTCGGCGCCGACGAACACGCCGGTCGCGCTCCCCCGCAAGGTGGCGGGGTCGATCCCCGCCCGCTCGAAGGCCTCCCACGACGTCTCCAGCAGGAGCCGCTGCTGCGGATCCATCGCCAGCGCCTCACGCGGCGAGATCCCGAAGAAGCCCGCGTCAAAATCCCCCGCGCCGTCGAGGAAACCACCTCGGCGGGTGTAGGTCTTGCCGGGCACCCCGGGGTCGGGGTCGTACAGCGACTCCACGTCCCAGCCACGGTCGGCCGGGAAGTCCGACGTCGCGTCCCCACCCTCGGTGACCAGCCGCCAGAGGTCCTCCGGCGAAGCGATACCACCGGGATAACGGCAGGCCATGCCGACGATCGCGATCGGCTCGTCGTCGGCGATCGCCTGGTAGCCCTCGATCTCGGCCACGGCCTCACCGGCGAGCAGATCACGCAGATGACCGGCGAGCGCCGACGGCGTCGGGTGGTCGAAGACCAGCGTCACCGGCAGCTCCAGCGCGGTGGCCGCGGAGATCCGCCGGTGCAGTTCCACCGCCGCGAGGGAATCGAACCCGAGTTCGGCGAAGGGCGTGCCGGGCGCGGCCGTCCCCGACCCCGGCTTCGCCTCCAGCACCGCTTCGGTCTCGGCGACGACCAGCGCGGCGAGCGCCCGCCGCCGCTCCCCGTCCGGGGTTGCGTCGAAAGCGGCCAGCACCGTGGCCCAGTCCGGCCGAACACGTCGAGTTCGCAGAATCAGTTCGTCTCGCATGGTCCGCATTTCGGGTTCGAGGATGGGATTCCGAAGCTAGTGCGGGAACGGACCCCTTTCGCACCCCTACGTCCCCCTGTTCACCGTCGGGCGCGGGGCGCGGGCAGGGGTCGGCGCGGCGGCGGCGTGTTGCGAAAGCCACTTTCGCAACGTTGAAGGTTGGGAAAGTGGCTTTCGCAACGTCGGCGAGCGGTCTGGGCGCACGTCGCGAAAGCCACTTTCGCGACGTGTGATGTCCCGAAAGTGGCTTTCGCAACACACAGCCCCGTATCCGACTGGGGCGAAGGCTCCCTTCACCGCGTGTGATGCGGCGAAGGGAGCCTTCAGCCCACAGCCGAGCCGAGGCGCCGGCCGCACAGGAGTCAGTGCCCGAGGAGGTCCGCCAGTTCCCGCTTGAGGATCTTGCCGCTGGGCCCGAGCGGCATCGCGTCCAGGAACTCCACCCGGCGCGGATACTTGTAGGCCGCGACGCGCTTCTTGCTCCACGCCACCAGTTCCGCCGCCAGCTCCGGCCCGGGCTCCCGGCCGGGAGCCGTCACGACGACGGCACAGACCTCCTCGCCGTACCGCTCGTCCGGCACGCCGACGACCGCGACCTGGGCGATCGCGGGATGCCTGGCCAGCACTTCCTCGATCTCGCGCGGATACACGTTGTAGCCGCCACGGAGGATCATGTCCTTCTTGCGGTCCACAATGGACAGATAGCCGTCGTCGTCGAGGAAGCCAAGGTCACCGCTGCGGAACCAGCCGTCCACGATCGCGGACGCCGTGGCCTCGGGGCGGTTCAGGTAGCCCGCCATCACGTTGTGGCCCCGGACGACGATCTCGCCGACCTCGCCCGGCGGCACGGGCTCGATCCGGTCTTCGGTCTCGGCACGCGCGATGGCGACGTCCACGCCCCAGATCGGTTTGCCGACGGTGCCCGCGCGGGTCGGCCACGCACGCTGGTTGTAGGCCACCACGGGCGAGGTCTCGGTGAGGCCGTATCCCTCGTAGATCGGGCAGTCGAACACGGCCTCGAACCGCTCCAGCAGCGCCACAGGCAGCGACGAACCACCGGAGAAGGCCCGGTCGAGTTTGGGCCGCCGCGGCTCGTCCTCAGCGGCCTCCAGCAACGCGACGTACATCGTCGGCACGCCCATGAACAGCGAGCAGTTCTGCTCCACCATCAGTTCCAGCGCGGCGCGCGCGTCGAACCGCGACATCAGCACCATCGTCGCGCCGGCGCGGAAACAGGTCGCCATCCCGCAGATCTGGCCGAAGGTGTGGAACAGCGGCAGGCAGCCGAGCAGCACGTCGTCGGCGTGGAAGTCGAACGGCGACAGCATCGTGGTGGAGACGTTCAGCACGATGCTCAGGTGGGTCAGCATCGCGCCCTTGGGTTTGCCGGTGGTCCCCGAGGTGTAGAGGATCAGCGCGAGGTCCGAGGGTTCGCGCGGTTCGTACCGCTCGATCTCGGCGGCCGCCCCGGCGAGGACGTCGAGGCGGAGGCGGCCGGTGTCGAAGTCCTCCAGCATCGTCAGGACTTCGACACCGGCCGCGTCCGCGGCCTCGCCGCCCTGCTCCAGCAGGGCGGCTCCGCAGATCAGCACCCGGGCGTCACAATCGCTGAGGATGTAGTGGATCTCCTCCGCGACGAGCAACGTGTGCACCGGCACGACGACCGCGCCGAGCGCCAGCGCACCGAAGTAGACCATCGGGAACTCCGGCGTGTTCGGCAGGAGCAGCACGACCCGGTCGCCGGCGGCGACTCCCTGGTCCCGGAGCGCGGAGGCGTACCTCTTCGCCCCGGCCCAGAGTTCCCGGTAGGAGAACGGTTCCCCGTCGAACACGAGCGCGGGGTGGTCCGGCCGCCTGCCCGCCGAATCGGCGAGGACGGCCGCGAGGGACAAGGACACCGGTCTCCCCTCTCAGCCGCGCGGCAGGCCGAGATCCAGCCAGATCTGGTCCAGCGCCTCGACCATTTTCTGCACGTCGCTGCCGGTGTGCACCGCCGACGGGGCCGTGCGCAGGATCTCCTGTCCGAACGGGACACTCGGCGCGTTGATCGACTGGATGTAGATCCCGTGCCGCTGCAACAGCAGTTCGTGCACCTTCTTGCACAGCGCGTCGTCCCCGACCAGGATCGACACGATATGCGACTCGTCCGAAAGGAACGGGATGCCGCGTTCGGCGAGCAGTTTGTGCAGCAGCTGCGCGTTGTCGGCGAGGATCTCGCGCTCCCGCTCCGACGAACGCAGGTGCCGCACGGCGGCGAGCGCTCCGGCGGCCACGGCGGGCGGCAGCGCGGTGGTGAAGATGAACGAACGCGAGTGGGTGCGCACGGCGTCGATCAGCGCGGCGGGCCCGGCGATGTACCCGCCGGTGGTGCCGAAACCCTTGGCCAGCGTGCCCATCACGACGGTGAACTCGTCGGCGATCCCCTCGCGCGCGGCGATCCCGGCGCCTTCGGGCCCGTACATCCCGACGGCGTGCACTTCGTCCACATAGGTCATGGCGTCGTACTGCTTCGCCAGCGCGGCGAATTCGGCCAGCGGCGCGATGTCGCCGTTCATCGAGTAGACCGACTCGAACACGATCATCTTCGGCCGGTCCGCCGGGGCGGCGGCGAGCAGCTCGGCCAGATGCGCGACGTCGTTGTGACGGAAGATCTTCTTCTCCGCACCGCTGTGCCGCAACCCGTCGATGATCGAAGCGTGGTTCTTCTCGTCGGAGAACACGATGCAGTCCTCGGGACGGCCCGCCAGCACGGTCAGCGAACCGTCGTTGGCGGTGTAGCCGGAGGTGAACAGCAGCGCGTCCTCTTTGCCGTGCAGTTCGGCCAGTTCGCGTTCCAGCGCCACGTGGTAGTGGTTGGTGCCCGCGATGTTGCGCGAACCACCCGCCCCCGCGCCGAACCGCTCGACGGCCTCCTTCATCGCGGAGAGCACGTCCGGGTGCTGGCCCATGCCGAGGTAGTCGTTGCTGCACCAGACGTTGATCTCGGCAACCGCCTCGGCCTCCTCGTACCGGCTGGCCGCCGGGAACCGGCCCGCCTGCCGCCCGATCTCCAGGAAGTCGCGTTTCTGCAGCACTTCGCCTTGCAGGGTGCGCTGGAAGGACTCCAGGTAGGTGGTCATGACGTCAACTCGCTCTCTGGCTCGGCGTGGCTGGACTTGGTGGCGGGTTTCGCCTCTTCGCGGAGGCGGAGCTTGTCCGGCTTCCCCGCGTCGGTCAGCGGAAGCTCGGCGCGGAGCCGGATCTCCGCCGGTACGTGGCTCGGGGACAGCACCCGCGCGACGTGCGCGGCCAGGTCGGCGGGATCCACGTCCCTGCCCCGGCGCGGCACCGCGATCGCGTGCATGTACTCGACGTTGTCCTCGTCGGCGACCCCGAACACCGCGGCCTGCGCGACGTCCGGATGGGCCAGCAGCGCGTTCTCGACCTCGGCCGGATACACCTTGATGCCGTTGGTCTTGATCATGTCGGCGAGCCGGTCGACCAGGTACAGGTAGCCGTTCTCGTCGAGATAGCCGACGTCGCCGGTGTGCAGCCAGCCGTCGATGAGGACCTTCGAGGTCAGGTCGGGCCGCTTCCAGTAGCCGTCCATCATCATCGGCGACCGGACGCAGATCTCCCCGGTCTTCCCGGCGGGCAGCTCGTGCCGCACGTGCGGGTCGCGGATCCCGACCTGGACGAACGGGACCGCCTTGCCGACCGTGGTGAGCAGTTCCGGTTTCAGGTGCTCTTCCGGCGAAAGCGCGGCGATCACCCAGCTTTCGGTGGTGCCGTAGATCTGGATCAACTTCGCGCCGAACACCTCCGCGGCCCGGGAGAGCCGCACCGGGGAGGCCGGGCTCCCGCCGTAGTACAGCTCGCGCAGGCTGGAATGGTCGGTGGCGCCCAGTGCCGGATGGTCGAGCAGGTCGTAGAGCTGCGGGGTGGCCAGGTAGACCCGGTTGACCCGGTGGCGTTCCACGGCTTCGAGCACGGCGCCGGCGTCGAATCCCTCGTGCAGGACGATCATCCCGCCGGAGGCGACCGCGTCGTCCACTGTGGACGAGACGGAATGGCTGAGCGGCGTGGTGACCAGCATCGTGCAGCGTTCGGTCATGTGCCGGGCCTTGGTGACCACCGCGCCCAGTCCGCCGAACCCGCGGCCGATGCCCTTGGGCCTGCCGGTGGTCCCGCTGGTGTAGGTCAGCACGGCGGTGCCCTCGGCTCGCGGCTCGACCTCGCTCGCGGTCCCGGTGAGGTCGGCGACGTCGTCGCCGAAGTCCCCGAAAGCCGCCAGCGCCGCCGGTTCCGCCATGGCGTCGCGGATCTTCCTGGCCCGGTCGAGGTTCGCCGCGTCGGTGAGCAGGACGGTGGTGCCGGTGTCGTCGACGATCTCGACCTGCGTGGCGACCGGGAGTTCGTCCAGCGGATCGGCGGCGTTGATCCCGCGCAGGTGCACCACGGTGGCGCCGATCAGGTTGGCGGCGTACCGGCCGATCAGTGTCGCCGGGCTGTTCCCCACGGTCAGCAGGGCCACCACCCCGCCTTCGCCGGTCCCGCGGTCGCGCAGCGCGGCGGCGGCACCGGTGATCGCCGCGGCGAATTCCGCCGACGTCAGCGCTTCGTCGCCGTAACGCAACGCGATCTCGTCCGAGCGGGTGGAAAGCACGTCCAGCAGCTGGCTGACGTAGTGGTCGATCTGCACCGCGCTACTCCGTTCCCGCGGCCCGGCCGGCGAGCTTTTCGAGATGGGCCACGGCGGATTCCACGCCCGGCATGGTCAGGCTCCGCCGCTGGGCCCGTGCGACGGTGGCCGCGATCGTGGCGTCGGCCAGCACCGCGCGGCAGGTCTCGGCGACCGCCTCCGGTGTGGTGGCGGGGATCTGCTTGCCGAACCCGAGCTCCTCGATGCGGCGCGCGTTGTGCGGCTGGTCGCCGAACTGCGGCAGCGTGGCCATCGGGACTCCGGCACGCAGCGCCTCGCGGATGCTGTTGTACCCGGCGTGGGTCAGGAACAGCTGCGCGCATTCGAGCAGCAGCGGCTGCGGCATCCGTTCGACCACGAGCACGTTGTCGCCGACCTGGACGTCGCCGATCGGGAAACCGGCCGTCGCCACCACCGCCGAACAGTCCACACTGGACAGTCCTTCGATCAGGGCGCGGACTGTGACGTCGGGGTCTTCCATCTCCTCCGGCGGGTCGATGCCGAACGCCTTGAACGCGCCGAGCATGGGCAGCGCGGTGCCGACCGAGGCGAGCACCAGCGGCCGGTCCGCGGGCAGCGCGGCGATCTCCGCCGGCAGCACCTCGCCGGTGGCCACCTCCGACGGCTGGCGGTAGGTGAACGGCGTCGGCAGATCGAAGGCGGCGAACGAGGTGTCGGCGGGCAGGCAGTCGAACCGGCCGTAGCGGTGCACCATCCCGGCGTCGGGTTCGGTGGCGAGCCCCAGCTCCTGGCGACGCTCGTTCAGCGGCTCCACCAGGCCCGCCGGGTCGATCAGGTTGCCCGCGCCCGACGGCGCGCTGATGTAGGGGACGCCGAGTTGCTCGGCGACCAGCGCGCCGGACAGCTCCGCGCCGTCGCGCAGCACGATGTCGGGCTGGAACTCCTTGGCCAGTGGATAGAGCTTCTGGTAGGCGGTGGTGACGTGCGGGCCGCTCGCGGTGGCGATCAGCTGTTCGCGCGTGTCCAGCACCCGGCGCGGGGTCCCGGCCGCTTCGGCCTCCTGGCGTTCCTGGACCATCCGCCCGATCGCCTCGACCATCCCCGGGAGCACCGGTTCGATCCGCATCAGCCCGGGTTCGAAGACGTCGGCCAGTTCCGGCGGGGTCACGACGAGCACCTCGTGGCCCGCCTTCGCCGCCGCCCTGGCCAAGGGCAGCACCGCCCGTGCGTGGCCCTGCGAGCCGGTCACGGTGCACAAAACCCGCATGGGGTCCACCTTTCTTTTCTGTCCTTTGAGGACGATCAGGGAACGGGGTCGAGGGACGGCGTGCGCACCGGGTCGACCGGGGGCCTGCCGAAGCCGCGCCAGGCGATGCCGGACCGGCTGAGCGCGTCGGGGTCGAGGTGGTTGCGGGTGTCGACGACGACCGGTCCTTCGAGCAGGCCGGCGATCCGCGGCCAGTCGAGGGCACGGAACTGCGGCCAATCGGTCAGCAGGACGAGCGCGTGCGCGTCCTTCGCGATGTAGTAGGGGTCGTCGACGACCCGGACGCCGGGGATCGGCGGTTCGGCGCCGGTGAGGCCGGGGTCGTATCCGGTCAGCTCCGCGCCGCGCTCGGCCAGCAGCCGGGCGACGCTGAGCGCCGGGGAATCCCGGAGGTCGTTGGTGCCCGCCTTGAAGGTCAGCCCGAGCAGGCCGATCCGCAGACCGGCGAGGTCCGCGTCCGCGTCGAGTCCACAGGCGACGGCGATCCGTTCGACCACCCGGGACGCCTGTTTCGCGTTCCCGGAGATGACCTCGTCGAGCAGGCCGAACTCGAAACCCGCGACCTCGGCGACCTGTTTGAGCGCCATGGTGTCCTTGGGCAGGCAGGAACCGCCCCAGCCCGGACCCGGCGAGAGGAAGGTCGGGCCGATCCGGCGGTCGTAGCCCATGCCTTCGGTGACGTCGCCGATGTCGGCGTCGAGCCGCTCGCACAGTTCGGCGATGGCGTTCACATAGGACAGTTTCGTGGCGAGGAAACAGTTGGCGGCGTACTTGACCATCTCCGCGCTCGCCGCGTCGGTCAGCACCGTCGGGGCGCCGAGCCGGGCGTAGAGCGCCGCGACCCGTTCCGCCGGGCCGCGGGTGTCGGAACCGACGACGATCCGGTCCGGGTTGAGGAAGTCGTGGACGGCGGTGCCCTCGCGGAGGAACTCCGGATTGCTCACCACCGCGACGTCGTCCCGGCCGAGCAGCGCGGCGACCCTGGCCGCGGTCCCGACCGGCACGGTCGACTTGTTCACCAATACACAACCCGGCGAAAGCACGTCACGGACCTTGGTCGCGACGTCGATGACAGCCGACAGATCGGCCATCCCGCCCTCGCCCATCGGAGTGGGTACACAAAGGAACACGGCCTCCGCGGTCTCGACGGCCTCCGCGGCCGACTCGACGAAACCGAGCCGTCCGGCGGCGATTCCCTCGGCGACCAGACCGGGAAGGCCCTTTTCCAGGATGTCGACCTCACCGCGGTTGAGCCGGGCCAATTTGCCGCGATCGGAATCGGTGCATCGGACCCGGTGCCCGAGCGAGGCGAGACACGCCGCGGTGGTCAGCCCGACGTATCCGGCGCCGACGACGGCCACTTGGTAGGAATGCAACGTGAGACACCTTTCAGTCGGCGAAATCCGGCTCCGAATTCCGGGAAAGGGGATTCGGAAGCGAGAGCCGATCGGGCCGGGAATCGGCGGTCCGGCCGATGAACCCGACAGTAGGATCGGCCTCGAAGCGCCAACAACCCCTAGCGACCGGTGCCCACCCCTAATCGCCGGATCCCCGGTTCGGGTGGACCGGGGAATTCCACCCGGACGTCAACCCGTGGTTGGTCGCCGCGGCGGGTCCCGGCTCCTACGCTCGTGATCGATACCGAACGAACAGGTCGCCCACAGCCGAGGAGAGTGCGCAGTGGACACCAGCACGCTGATCAACATCGCGGTCGCCATCGCCGTCGTCGTCTACGTGATCTACCAGCGCATGAGCTGGAAGCCGCTGGAGAACGTGGAGATCTGGGGCGGGCCGCTCACCCTGGTCGCCATCGGGGTCATCCAGATGCGGCATCTGGACACCACCATCAGCGTGACCGACATCGTCTTCCTTGGCGCGGGCCTGCTGGTCTCGCTGCTGGGCGGCGCCGCGATGGGCGCGATGACGCAGCTGCAGCGGCGCGGCGACAAGGTCTACCAGCGGATCGGCGTGGTCGGCCTCGCCGTCTGGGTGGGCCTGCTGCTCGTCCGCGGCGTGCTCGGGGTGATCGGGCACTTCGCCGGCGCGACGCTGACCTCCGGCGGCGGCACCATCCTGCTCTCGCTGGGCGCGAACCTGATGGCGATGACGCTCGTACTGTCCGCCCGCCTCGGCGGTGCCAAGATCCCCGGCGGCAGCCCGCAGCGCTGACCCCGGACGTCACGCTTGGTACAGCGGGTCGTGAGTGGCAACCGTGTCCTCTGTACCTCCTTGTCCGAATTCCGTGAAGGCCTTCTTGAGGGACTCTGGGTCCCTCAAGGAGGCCTTCACGGAATTCGGAAAACAGGGCGCGGCGTGAGCGGAGGCGTGACTCGCGTGATCAGGGACGTAACTCGCGTGATTGGAGGCCGCACTCGTGTGTTCCGCCGCGAATCACGCGAGTTCCGCCTTCGATCACGTGAGTGCGGCCGATGGTACAGGTGGTGCCGGGCGACGATGCCGCTTCACCGCCGCCGGACCGCGGCGGTCACCACCTCGGCGAACTCCTCGGGACGCGCCTCCGGGAAACCGTGCCCACCAGGGAAGACCTGGAGGTCGAACGGGCCGGTGGTGTACTCGTGCCAGGCGCGCGCCTCGTCGAGCGACACCGTCGGATCGCTGTCACCGACGAGCACCGTGACCGGGCAGCGCAGCGGCGGCGCGGGCTCGGGCCGGTAGGCGGCCAGCGCCCGGAAGTCGGCCCGGATGGCCGGGAAGGTGGCCTTGAGCAGCTCCGCGTCCCGCGCGCCAGGCGAACCGGCGTCGCGCTGCGAGTACAGCTCGGCCACGAGGTCCTGATCCGGAAGCAGGTGGAGCCCGGCGGCGCCGGACCGGGACGGGGCCGGGCAGCCGGACACGATCAGCGCGACCGGGCTCCCGGTCAGTGCCCGCTCCAGCCGTCTGGCCACCTCGAAACCGACGACCGCGCCCATTCCGTGGCCGTACACCGCGAACGGCGCGCCTTCCCAGAGCGCGAGCGCCCCGGTGACCCGGTCGGCCAATTCCCCGATGTCTTCGGCACACGGTTCCGCGACCCGATCCTGGCGTCCCGGATATTGCACCGCGTGCACCTCGATCCCCGGCGCGAGCGCGGCGGAAAGCGGGAAGAACGCATTCGCGGCCGCACCGGCGTCGGGCAGGCAGATCAGACGCGGTACCGACGGTCCTCCGGGCCGGAAAACACGGACCCAGTCCCCGGCATCGCCGCTTGGAGCGGTCATCGCAGGATTCCTCCGAAAGGGATGGGAATTGTTCGGCGGAGGGTCGGAGAGACCGCTTTCTTTCGCCTCGGCGAACACTAGCCGGACGCTTCCTGCGGAAACAACCGCGAGAGAGCGACCTCCTACCAACGGTGACGGTATTTCCACCCTCGGATTGATCGCCCGCGAGCGGAAAAGCGCCGTGGCCCTACGATCGTCGTATGACCGAAGCAGTGTCCGAAGAGGTCGAGGAACGTCGCTGGCGATGGGCCGCGCCCGCGGCCGGGACGGCGCTGCTGGCCGTCACGCAGATGACCGCGACCGTGCCGGACGGCGCCGGCTGGCTGTGGGTGCTCTACGCGGTGTCGTCGGCGAGCTGGCTGCTGTGGATCGGCATCAGCGAGCGCTTCCCCCGCGCCGCCCTGCTTCCGCTCGCCGCGGCGAGCGCGGTCCCCGCGTTCGGTACCGGCGCCGCCACCGACGGCACCGCCGTGATCATGACCTGCATCACCCTCGCCGCGTTCGCTTCACGGCTGGAGCCGGACACCGTCGCGATCATCGCGCTGATGGTCTTCGACGCCGCCGCCATCGTGGCCTCCAGCCTGCTCGGCCACCGCCCTTCGGAGGCCTGGCTGGGCGCGCTCGGCGCGGTCGTCATCGTGGTCCTCGTCGGATTCACCCGACGCGGTCATCTGACCAGGGTCGCGCAGGCGGAACGGTTGCTGCACCAGGAACGGCTGGCGCACACCCGCGGCGTGCGCGCGGCGACGCTCGACGAGCGCACCCGCATCGCCCGCGAGATCCACGACGTCGTCGCCCATTCCCTCGGTGCGCTGCGGGTCCAGCTGGAGGTGATGCACACACTGCTGGTGGAGGAGAACGACACCGAAGGCGCCCTGCGTTCGCTCGCACTGTCGCGCAGTCTCGCCGACCAAGGGCTCAGCGACGTCCGGGACGCCGTGGCGGCGCTGCGCGAGGACGTCCGCGCCCTGCCGGACGCGCTGACCGAACTGGTGCGGACCTTCGGCCGGGAACACGACACCCCGGCGGATTTCACCATGCTGGGCGAGCACCGCGATCTCCCGTCGGCACAGACGATCGCGCTGCTGCGGATCTGCCGGGAAGCGCTGACGAACGCGGCCAAGCACGCCGCGGGCGAGGCGGTGAGCGTCGAACTGGAGTACCCGCCGGACGAGGTCCGGCTGCACGTCCGCAATCCCCTCGCCGCCGCACCGGACCCCGGGCACACGCCGGGCTACGGCCTGACCGGGATGCGCGAACGGATCGAACTCGTCGACGGCACGCTGGTCACCGGGCCGGACGGCCGGTTCTGGGACGTCACGGCCCGGGTCCCGGGGTAGGCCCCGAAGCGCGTTGGCGTTGTTGCGAAAGCCACTTTCGCAACGTTGAAGGTTGCGAAAGTGGCTTTCGCAACGTCGGCGGAGCGCCGCGTCAGTCCCGCGCGTAACCCGCTTGGTAGGCATAACGGACGGCCTGCGCGCGATCCCGGCTCCCCGTTTTGGCGAAGATCCGGTTGATATGGCTCTTGACCGTCGTCTCGCTGACGAACAGTTCCGCGGCGATCTCCTTGTTGCTGCGACCCGCCGCGATCAGCGTCAGCACATGGGCTTCCCGCTTGGTGAGCTTCGCGTCGTCTTCCGGTGGCGGTGCCGAAGCCGGCGCGGGCGCCAGGGCGGCGCCGAGCACCCGCCGCTGCACCTGCGGATCGAGCAGGGCCTGTCCCGCCGCGGCCGCGTGCACCGCGCGCCCGATTTCGTGCTTGTTGGCCGATTTCGTCAGGTATCCCAACGCCCCGGCCTCCAACGCGCGCAACACCCAGTCGTCGTCGGCGTAGGTGGTGAGCACGACGACCTCGATCTCCGGATGCCGTTCCTTGATCCGCCGGGTCGCCTCGACGCCGTCGCACCGGGGCATGGAGAGATCCATCAGGACGACGTCCGGGCGCAGTTCCCCGGCCAGCCGCACGGCGACCTCGCCGTCGGGCGCCTGGCCGACCACGGTGATCCCCGCGACCGTCCCCACCAGGAGGGCCAGTCCTTCGCGTACCGCCGCCTGGTCTTCGGCGATCACGATCCGGACCGGGGGCACTTCTTCGACCATGCCTGCATCATCTCCTGCGCTCACCGGTCCGCGCCACACGGCACTCCACCTCGAGGTGGACGCCGATCTCCAACCGGATTCCCACCCGCACGCCGATGATCGTCCCGGCCGTTCGCCCTAGATTTCGGGACAACCGGCATCGAACTGCCGGATGGGGAGTCTTTCGAAGGAGTTCTGATGAGTGAAGCCATGCGAAACGCCCTCATCCTGAGCGGCGTACTGCTGGCGCTGGTGCTGTTCACGCACATCGGTCGCCACAAGGCCCACCTGGTCATCCTGATCCTGCCGTTCTTCACGTGCGCGCTGGTGGGCTGGGCGGTCCTCTACGACCTCAAGCTGACCACGCCGAACACAATGGCCGGGCTGGTCGGCATCGCGGCGGGCGTCCTGATCGGCTGGGGATTGCTGAAGGGCACGAAGGTCGAGTGGGACCAGGAGAAATCCGCCGTCTACACCAGGGCGGGCTGGGTCTACTTGGGACTGTGGCTGTTCGTCCTGGTCGGACGGCTCATCTTCGTCTACACCCTCGAGCACAGCCACTCGTTCGCGGCCGACTTCGGCAAGTTCCTGATGGACACCGGGATCGACGCCGGCGGCGTCTCCGCCTTCTTCGTCACCATGGCGCTGACGATGGTCATCTTCCGCACCGCCGGGGTCTGGGTCTACCGGGCCAAGGTACTCAGGCAGGCTCAGCGAACCCCCAGCTACGCGAGCTGAGCACTGTCTCGCCTGCCCGGTCCGTCGGCTCCCCCCAGTCGCCGGACCGGGCCTCGGCCCGTTCAAGGCTCGGGCAGTTCGATCGGCGCGATGTGGTCGAAGACGTCACCGGGGCCGGGATTGCGCGGGTCGGTGGCCCCGCCGAGATGACGCAGCGTCCCCCACACCGCGTTGAGCGCGCTGGTGACCGCCCCTTCGGCGAAGCCGCCCATCCACGAGATGTCGTCGCCGGCGAGGAACAGGCCGCGCTGGGCGGCGGGAAGATCGTCCTGCCGGAAATGGGTGAACAGGCGGCGCTGATAGCGGTACTGCCCCGGCAGGTTCGCCTTGAACGCGCCTTGGAAGTTCGGCTCGTTCTCCCAGGTGACGGTGACCGGGTCGCCGGTGATGTGGGAGCGGATGTCGACACCCGGGTAGATGTCGGCGAGCGCGTCGAGCGCGAGTTCGAGCCGGTCCGCCGGGCCGAGCGTCGCGAACTTGAGCGAATCGTCGTTCCAGGTATAGGAAAGGCACAGCGCGGCAGGCGAATCCGGTCCGTCGTCGAACAGGTAGACGCTGCGCGGGGTCCGGTCGGTCAGGGTCATCCCCATCAGTTCCTCGCCGGTGCGGGGATCGACGTCGTGCCAGAACGGCCGGTCGACCGGGACGAACAACTTCGAAGCGCCCATGTAGTGCGTGCGTTCCAGCGCGGTCCACACGTTCGCGGGCAGCAGCGGGCGGACCCCGGCGATCTTGGTGAGCAGCACCCGGTGCTGCGCGGTGAAGACCACGGCCGGATAGGTCCGCACGTCACCGTTCGCGTCCTCGACGGCGAACCCGTCCGCAGCCGGGCGCAACGCGAGGACGGCGGGACGCGGCGATCCATTGTGCAGCGACGCGACCGACGTCCCGGCCGGCCAGAAGCGGGCCGAAGCGGGTGCGTGCTCCCACAGCCGCCGAGGAAGTTGCTGGCAGCCACCGATGATCTGCCGCGGCCCCTCTTCGACGCCGGTGTAGATGACGCGGAGGATTTCCAGCACGGAGTTGGGGAAATCGGTGTCCCAGCCGCCGGTGCCGAAGCCGACCTGGCCGAAGATCTCGCGATGGCGGAAGGAGGCGAACGCCGTCGACCGCGCCAGGAAACCGTAGAAGGACTGGTCGTCGAGTTCGGGCAGCAGCCGGTTCCAGATCGCCTTCACCATGGCGGTGTCGCGCATCCGGATGGCGTCGCGCATGGTGGACAGATCGGCCAGTTCCTGCAGGGCCTTGTGCCAGGCGTCGTCGACTTCGTGGAACACCGACGGGAGATCCGCCGGCGTCCGCGCGCGGTAGGTCACCCCGTCGAGGTTGATCACCGTGGTGGAAGTGCTGCGGGACAACGGGTTCGCGAACGGCTTGGTCTCCAGGCCGACCTCGTCGATGTACCGGTACAGGGTGGTGGCCGAGGGCGGGAACCGCATCGCGCCCATCTCCGCGACCGCGCCGTCCTTGCCCGCCAAGGGGATGGAGCGCATCCGCCCGCCGATCTGGCCCGCTTCGTAGACCACCGGTTTCAGGCCGAGGCGCAGCAGTTCGTAGGCCGCGACCACACCCGCTATCCCGCCACCGACGACGGCGACCTCCTGGCCGAGGCGGTCCGGCGGCAGCTCACCGAGCCCGGCCGGATGCGCGAGCCAATCGTCGTAGGCGAAGGGGAAATCGGGGCAGAGAGTGGTCAGCGGGGGCGCGAAATCGGCTGCGGTCATCGTGGCGGATCTCCCTGGTCATCGGGGCCACACTGTCTCGACCGAAACGTACGACGGGGTCCGGCGGGGACCAACCCCTCACTTTCCCCTATTCGCCCCTAGTCCATTTTAGACAGCCGCAGGCGCCACATCCGCCGTGTGAAGCGATTTTTCCAGGCCGCGGCCGGCGGAGCGGCGCCGGTACCAGACGGTCCAGGCGACCACGCCGGTGATCGCGGTCAGTTCGATCGCGGTGGACAGGCCGACCATCACCGACGCGGGCAGCAGGTAGATCAGGACGAGCCGGGCGGCGGACTCGGCGACCAGGACCGCGCCCCAGCCCGCGGTGGAGACGCGGTGCAGTTTGCGGAACTCGGGTTCCGCGACGTACAGCCGGTCCCAGCCCAGCCGCCGAGCCGGGGTCAGCGCCCGGATCCGGCGGGAGATGAAGAAGGTCACCGGCTTCCCGAAGACGAGGCTGCCGAGGAAGGCGATCCCGGCGAGGCCGCTGGTGAAGGGATCCTTGGCCAGCAGCAGACGTTCGTCCCCGCTCACCAGGGAGACCAGCAGGGTCACCGCGCAGACGCCGAGCACGAACACCCCGAAGCCGTCGACCTTGCGTTCCTTGACCGCGACGGCGAGTACGAGGACGCCGATGGCGACCGTGGCCGCCACCAAGGCGGAGCCGCTGCTCCACCCGAAGGCGAGCAGCGCGTAGTAGACGACGACCGGCACGGTGACGTCGGCGATCAACGAGACGAGGGAGCGCCTGCGCGCGCCGCGGCCGTCGGTGTCCTGGTTCTTGGTTTCCCCCGGCATGTGGAGTTCCTATCACGGGGAAACCATCCGTGCGGAGAACTTCACCCCCTATTCTCCGAACCCCTATTCCCGACGTCGGTGCCGTTCAGTGGTCAAGTCACCCCCTGCATTTCGGCTACCGGACCAAGATCACCGATACCGTGGGGTGGAAAGGAACTCGCGTGACCGTAGGAGATATACCAGAATGCAACGGAACTTCAAGGAATTCAAGATAACGGTGGACCCGGTCAGGGACGACTTCCTCCGGGCGAAGGGGCCCGGCCAGCGCAACCTCCTGCTCGGCCGCGCGGTGTTCGAGTTCGCCAGCGACCTGGAGCACCTGGACACCATCCAGCAGGAATTCGTCGACGGCTCGCACCGGCCGCTGATTCGCCAGAACTGGCAGGACAGCACCGCGGACTACAGCGATCCGACGCAGCTGCTCATCCAGGGACAGCAGGTGATGCAGAACTGGGAACGGCCGCTGATGAAGGTGCTGGCGGAAAACGCCGCGGCGAACGGCGGGGATCTGCTCGAAGTCGGTTTCGGGATGGGTATTTCGGCCACCTACGTCCAGGACGCGGGCGTCCGGTCGCACACCCTGATCGAAATCAACTCCGAGGTGAAGGCGGAGTTCGAGAAATGGCGCTCACAGTGGCCGGACCGCGATATCCGGCTGGAACTCGGCGCCTGGCAGGACGTGCTCGGCGGCCTCGGCCAGTACGACGCGATCCTGTACGACACCTATCCGACCGACGAACGGGAATTCGCCAGGACACTGGGCCCGAAGGCCATCGTGCTGGCGGCCGAATTCTTCGAGCACGCCGCCGCCCATCTTCGTCCCGGCGGCGTCTTCTCCTACTACACCAACGAAATCGACTCATTGAGCCGGGCGCACCAGCGCGCTCTGCTCGAACATTTCAGCTCGTTCCGGGTGGAGGTCGTCCGCGACCTGAAGCCGCCGGCCGACTGCACCTACTGGTGGGCGGGCACGATGGCGGCCGTGACCGCCGTCAAGTAGACGGGACGACGAAGGTCTCCTTACCCAAGCCGGGTAAGGAGACCTTCGTCGTGTCGCGAGCCGGAGATCGACCTGCAGGGCCGATCACGATCAGGGGTAAGGCATAGGTGTCATGCTCGCCCGTCGGCGTGCCGGCTTCGGATGTTGTGAAAGTGGCTTTCGCAACCTTCAACGTTGCGAAAGTGGCTTTCGCAACACCTGACTGAACGGTACGACATAACTTGCCTATCGTTTCGGTCAGGCGCTGTTGACGACCGAAACCTGGAGCCACGACGGGAGATCCCGGCGCCGGTTGACGTCCAGCTTGCGGTAGACGCGGGTGAGATGCTGCTCGACCGTGCTCACCGTGATGTAGAGCTTGCTCGCGATCGCCCGGTTCGTGTGGCCGAGGGAAGCGAGCCCGGCGACCCGTCGCTCGGCCTCGCTCAGCGACTCGATCAGCTCGCGTTCGACGCCCGACACGGCGACTTCCGCCGCGGTGGACGCCGGCCTTCCCTCGTCGCCTGTCCCGTCGAGACGCAGATCCCGGCAGATCACTTCGGCGTGGCAACCCTTCGCGATATGCCACGCCTGCCGGGCCACCGTGCGCGCGCGGCCCGACTCGGCCAGCGTGTAGTGCGCGCGGCTGAGATCGCCGAGCGCGCGGGCGAGTTCGAGGCGGATACCGCCCGCCTGGAAGATCTTCACCGCTTCACGCAGCAGTTCCGGCCGCTTCTGCGGTTCGGCGATCTTGGCCTTGAGCCGCAACGAGATTCCTCGCACATGCGACGTCGAGCCGGCAAGCTTCGCGAGCTGCTCGTCCAGCAGGGACTTGGCCTTCTCCGGCATGCCGAGCCGGAGGTACGCCTCGGCCGTGTCGCCGCGCCAGGGCACCAGCACCGGCAGGTCGAAATCCCAGCTCTTGCTGAGTTCCCCGCACAGGACGAAGTCGCCGAGCGCGGCGTGCACGCGGTCGGTCTCCAGGTAGAGCCTGCCGCGGGCGCGCAGGTAGTGCAGGCCGAACCGGGTTTGCAGCATCGAGGCGGGCACCGGCTGGTTGATCTGCGCGGCCGCCTCCTCGAATTTGCCCATCCCGACGGCGGCGAGGCACAGCGTCGCCAGCGGGACTCCGACGGCCACTCCCCAGCTCTGCGGCGTGATGAACGTCAAGGCCGCCTTGGCCTGCTTCTCCGCCGTCACCAGATCTCCCTGGCGCAGCGCCATTTCCGCCCTGGCCGCGGCGAACACGGCCTGCCAGCTGGGCGCGTCGCAGTCGGCGGCCTCCTGCTGCAGCAGCTCGCACCACGGCACCGCCTTGTCCAGCCGGTCGGCGTAGATGAGCGCGAACAGCGCGCTGCGCACGGATTCGACCATCGTGTCGCCGAGCTGGATGCTCTTCAGCACGTTCTCGGCCGAGGCGATCGCGTCGTCGTCGGGGCCGTTGGTGACGATCCGGCTCAGCGCCATCGCCGCCTGGACGTTGGGGTCGAAGGATTGCGCGGGAACGCGGTCCTTCGCGGCCGGGGCAGGCAGCTTGTCGCGCAGAACGGGATAGGAACAGAGGATGAACAGCCGGGTGATGCGCAGTTCCGCCTCGGTGCGGTCGTCGGCCGACGGCTCCATGACGGCGAGCTTGTCGAGCACCTCGCCCGCTTCCGCGGTGCGGCCGTGCCACAGCAGGAACCGCACCAGGATGGCGGCGGCCCGTACCGGGAGGTGCCCGGCGAGGAAGATCTCGTAGAGATGGTCGGTGTGCACGGCGCCGATGGCCGGGTTGTTCCGCCATTCCAGACCGGCGAGCTGGGTCACCATCTCGACCTCGAGTGCTTCGTCGCCACACGACCGGCAGGCCAGTTTCAGGCATTGGACCGCGAACGAGGTCTGGTTGTCCACTTTGGCCAGTTCGGCCGCGGTGCGCAGCACGGGCACCGCCCACGGCCGCTCGGCCCGGTCGGCGGCGACGAGGTGACGGGCCACCTCGAGCGCGCCGGCGCCGTCGTGGTGCAGGAGCACCGCGGCGCGCTCGTGCAGTCGCGCGCGTTCCGCGACCGGGACGTCGGCCAGCACCGCAGTCACCGTCATCGGATGCCGGAACCGGCCAGCGTCGAGCAGTCCGACCTGGTGCAGGAGGGTGATCGCGCGACCGGCGGTGCGCTGGTCCATCCCGGCCACCCGGACGACGAGGCAGACCGTTTCCCCTTTACCCAGTACCGCGAGGACACCGGCGAGGGTCCGGGTGTCCTGGTCGCCGCGCTGGAGACACGCCGCCACCGCCTGGCAGTAGTGATCGCCGGGGATCGGCCGGGTCTCGGGCGCGAGGGGTACGCCCGAGGCACGGAGATCTTCGAGGAGTGCCTGAGCCAGCAACGGATTCCCGCCACTGAGCTCGTGCAGGCCCGTCACCAGGGTGTCGTCCTGACCGGGCGGGACGAACCGGGCCACCTCTTCGCGGCCCAGCGGCTTCAGCCGGATCCGGCGGCAGTGCGGGAGCCGGAGGTACTCGGCGCCCAGCAAGGGCAAGGTCTGCTTGGCGGACAACGACTCCGTCAGCACGATGAGCACTTTCATCGTGCGCATGCGGCGCATGAGGAACATCAGCCAGTGCAACGACGGGGTGTCCACATGGTGGAAGTCGTCGACCAGGACCACGACCGGGCGGTGCGCGGCGAGCTCGCGCACGAGCTCCAGCAGGTCGAGCATCAGATGTGTGCTGGGCCGCCCGGTCAGCCCGGTCTGCTCGGCTCGCGTCAGCAGGTCCGCGGCCTTCGCGCGCAGGTCTCCGGGCAGTGCCGGACCGCGGAAAAGCTGGAACAGGGCGGTGAAAGGGAGGTCCTTCTCCGCTTCCACGCAAAGCGCGCTCATCACCGTTGCTTCCGCTTCAGCGCATTGTTGCCCGAATGCGTGCAGGAGTTCACTTTTCCCGCTCGCGGCGGTTCCGGTGACCACCGCCGCGACGGCGTTCCCCTGTTCGGATTCCGTCAAGAAGTCTCGCAGGACCAGCAGCTCCGCGCGGGGATATGCCCTCGCACGGACGTCGCCGTCCACTCTGCTCACTGATTTCACGTGCATTCTTCGTCGCCCCCATGGCAAACCCGCAATGTGGAGTCCGGCGGCGGACCGACGTCGTCCGTTCCACGCAGGAACTCTTGCCGAGGAGCCTAGAGGACGTCACCCTATCGTGTCGACCCAAGAGAACAAATGAGAGGTTAGTCCGTTTTCCTCAGTGGATGACCACTGTGGACGAAGCGAAAACCGAGGCACGACAGGCACAACCGGTGCCGCTGGATGCGTCAGTCCTGTTTGGACCCACGCTCCCGCATGGCCTGCTGATCCCGCCAGACCACGTCGAGGAGGTTCTTCACCAGTTCACGGCGATCGGTCGTCAGCTCACCCGCGCGCATGGCCATCAGGCGGACCTCGTCGGTGTCGGCCAGCTCACGCAACCGCGCCTGTTCCGCGCGCAGGTACTCCAGCTGCCGGTCCACCCGGTCGCTCACGTCCTCGTTGAAGAAGTACGTGACCGGGACACCGAAGAAATCCGCCAGTCCTTGCAGGTGCTTGAGCGTCGGGTTGTCCTTCTTTCCCTTGCGCAGCTGCCAGACGTAGCTCTGGGAGATCGTCACACCCTCGGCGGTGATCGCGGACGCGACCTCTTCGTACGTGAACTCGGTGCCGTTGCGCCGGGTGACGTGCGCGAACAGATGGTCGAGTTTTTCGGCCAGGCTCCGGCCTGGTCCGTCCTGCCGGGACATGCTGCCTCCCAAGAACACCGCCGAGTTCCTCACGAACCCGTGCCGCGCTGCCATATGGCGGTGCAGGTCCCCCCGAGTACCGGAGTATAGGTGCCCACCTCCCTTTCATCAACTGACGTGAATGGATCCCTCCCGGTTCCGTACAACTGAGGAAAAACGGACGATCAGGCGCGCAGGGTCTTCGACAGCGTGACGAGCTCCCCGACGTCGGCCTCGACGTCCGGCCCCTCGGGGCGCGCCACCGCCACCGCGGTGCGCGAGCTCGGCCGCTCCCCCGCCCGCAACCGGGCCAGCGCCTCGCGGAAGACCTCGGGCGACACCCGCTCCCTGCCTTCGACGGCTCCGCAGTCGGCCAGGTACGGGCTCAGCCGGACCAGTCCGTCACGGATCTCGACGACTCTTCGCCAGTACCTGCGATGCATCCGCCAGAACGCGAGCTCTTCCAGCCATCCGCCGCGCTGTCCGGCGTACAGCGCGTCACCGGGGAACACGTCGTGCAGGTGCCCCCACAGCGGTCGCAGATCCTCGTACCGCCGCCGGTGCCGCAGCCAGAGCCTGGCGGCGGCGAGCACGGCGAGCAGCCCGACCATGGTGATCCCGGCCATGAACAGGATGATTCCCACGTGGACCAGCACGGCCGTCGCGACCGGCACGGACGACGGCACGTCGCCGCCGGACCAGCGCACCAGGATCGTGCCGAACCGCGCGACCGAGGTCACCGCGAGCGTGATCAGGCCGCAGGCGGCGATCCGCAGGCCCCAGCGGACCCGGCGCGGGGTTTCCACGGCGTCACGCAGCGCCCAGCTCGCCGCCTGCACCGTCGTATAGGTGCCGTATGCCGCGTCGACCAGGAAGAAGAGCGCCACCCCCGGCTCCATCACGACCGACGGCAGCGCCGCGCCGACACCGAAGGCCTGCTCGCGCGACGCGGCCGGCACCACGACCATGGCCACCGCCAAGGCCGCGCAAACCAGCATCAGGAGCCAGGCGTCGAGGGCCACCCGCCGCCGCGAGCCACCCGCGGACAGCAGGAAGAAGACCAGCAGGCAGAACAGGCTGGCGTCGAGGGCGGCCGTCTGGACCAGGCGGAAGGTGGCGACGTCGAGTGTCCCGCCGGTGAACTCGTGCAGCGCCACCATGGTCGAGGGCGCGGTCAGCAACCGCAGCACCAGGCAGCCGACCAGTGCCCAGATCGCCGGGTCGCGCGGCGATCGCGCCAGCCGGAAGGAGAACCACACCAGCGCCGCGATCACGAACTCCTTGGCCAGGCTCACAGCCAGCCCCGAGCCTCACCGAGGACGTGCCGCATCCGCCTGGTCCGCGACGAACCCGGCCTGTCGAGCAGGTGGAAGACCAGGGAACGTTCGAGCAGGAGGGTGGCGATCGTCTCGGCCTCCCGCTCCCTGGCCGAGTCGTACTGCGTTCTTTTCAACAGTCTCCGAATTACCCCCGGATCGAGGTCGGGCATGAACCGGGACCATATTTCCTCTTCGTCCGGTTCCGCCTGATGTCCGGACAGGATATGACCCAGCTCATGCGCGATGATGTGCTCTTGATGTATCCGGGTGGTCTCCGACTGGAAGACGATGTAGTCGCCGGAAGACGCGCTCAGCCACGCTCCACACGGGCCGGGAACCTCCATCGGGAACGCGACGAGTTTGATCGGCCGACCTCGGCTTTCCCCGATGCGGCGGCAGAGTTCGGCCATTTCGACCGGCCCGTCGACCCCGACCTTGACCAATTCTTTACGCAGGCCGCGACGAAGTTTCCGCTCACCGGCAATGGTCTTGACGAAACCATGAATCGCTTTCACCCGACCCCCAGGACCACTCGATACCCACGGGTCCACGGCGACCCGCAGCGAAGAAGGAAATGCTGCACCACAGTTGATTCGCATCCCCAGATGACGCGGACTTCACATCCGAAACGCCAGACCCTCGCGAGCAACCAGCGGCAGGCTAACACGAGTGATCAGTACGTGTCCGCGTATCACCTGAACGGATCAACTCCCGAAAATATCCGCCTCGAACACGTGGCGAACAGCAGGAAGAACCCTCGTCTCCAAAGCGGGAACAAGGCCACCGTCCGCTTAGTCCACGTCCGTTGTCCGGACACCTATGTCCTTATTGGCACTAGGTAATCGATCGATTGCGAAGCGTCAGTCCCACCCCTTTGACGTCGGCCTCCCATCCACCGGACGAACGCCGTTGGCGGGCCGCGAACGCAAGGGCCAATCGCACCACAACCTCACCCGGCCGCGAAACTCGTTAATTCTTCGTATGGGCGGCAAAAAAACGAGAAGACGCGGGGACGGCGATAGTCTTGAAGTCGCCGAGGACTTCGACAAGGAAAGCAGGCGCGATGAAGGAGCCACTGTACCGTCGCGTGAATACCAGGGCCAGGAACGTTCACCACGACCACGGCGGGGACTACCGGCACCAGCGCACTGCGAAAAGCGAAACCTCTTCCGACCTGACGCGCGGGTCCATGGGGCGGCGGGCACGCCGGGGACTGGACTACACGCCGTTGTTCCGGTTCCTGCTCGGCAAGGTCGGCGAGGACTGGGACGGGGTGCGCGACGAAGCCGCCGCCCGGCTCGACTCCCCCGACCCGATCCACTGGCTCGTCGCCCGGCAGCCGCACGAACGGAGCGACTACGTGCGGATCGGGGAGGCCAGTTACTACAGCGGCCTCTACGTGGACGACGAGAACCGGCTGCGGGCCGTCGCCCCCGAGCTGGGTGCCGACGATCTGGAGCCGAGCTGTCCGTGCTGTACCCACACGTTCAACGGTGTCCGGTTCGGCCGGAAGTACCGAGAGCCTGAGCGCTGATGGCGTTCTTGGGGTCTACTTAGGACAGTCTGGTTCGACGGCGGCCTGCCTTCGAGTCGAGGGGCTCAGCGCCCCCAATGTGGCATTGGGGACACTGAGCGTCTCCAATGCCACATTGGGGACATCGCATCCTGTGGCAGACGACCTCGGCAGGCAAGCCGCGGCGCGTCGGATCCCTCGTCAGCGGTGTCCGGCGTCATCTCGAAGCCAGGCCTCCCGCTCACGTTGCGAAAGCCACTTTCGCAACCATCAACGTTGCGAAAGTGGCTTTCGCAACACGTCACCTTTCCTTCACCTCTCGGCAAACCGGACGACCGGCAGTTTCCCCGTTACGGCTTCCCTGGCACCGATCCCGCCCGTACCGTCCGCACTGGCTGATTCGCCGCATTCACCGAGAAAGGGAACGTCGTTGAGAAGATTGATGGTCATCCTGTTCGGCGTGGCACTGGCTTTGAGCGGCACTCTCGTGGTCACCCCGTTGGCGCAAGCCGCGACGGCACGGAACGGCGTCTGCGAAGACGGCGAGTTCTGCTTGTACTACAACAGCAATCAACAGGGATCGGTCAGCGATTTCGACGCGTCCGTCGGCAACTACGGCACGGGTTCCGACTGCTATCACTTCCTCGGCGCGGGCGCCGGGAGAGGCCTGTGCGTGAAGGGCAGAGCGGCCTCGGTGTGGAACAGGCGGGACGCGGTGGTCACTGTGTTCCTCAAGAACGGCTGGACGGGCCCGATCGACTCGTTCCCGCATGGCGCCAAAGGAAACCTGACCTCGACGTACAACGAAAACGCCGGGCACCTGCTCGGCCTTGTGGGCAACGACTGGCTGGAAACCGGGCTGTACCACAGCGACGCCGGCCGTATCAGCTCCTATTTCGACGGTTACGTGAACACGTCGGGCAGGCATGAAGGGATCGACTTCGCCCGCGGCTTCGGTGCTTCCGTGTTCTCGATGACCCAGGGCCACGTGATCAGGAAGACCGAAGGCAGCAACGGCAGCGGAGGCCTGTCCACGTTGGCGATCTACAACCGTGATCAGGATTTCACCATCATCTACCTGCATCTCAACCCGTCGAACGGGCTCGCGGTCGGTGAATTCGTGGGCCGCGGCCAGCAGATCGGCACCGAGGAGTACCGCGGCGCCGGCTCCGCGCACACGCATGTCGAGTACCGGCCGGGCAGGCACGAGAGCGCGTCGGACAGCACCGGCGATCCGGTTCTCGACAACCCGAGCCCCTCGATGTTCTGGCGGAACCACGGCTACAACATCTGCTGCGGATAACGCCGTCGAGCCCGTTCCGCGCACCCGGGCCGAACGGGCTCACCCGGCGGACCGGCACTTCTTCGGTGAAGTTTCCGGTTGTCCCTCCCGCACGGCCTGCCGACGATGATGCGGCATCGCTGAGCGAAGCGGAGGACGCCAGTGACTCAAGGTGTTCACACAGGACCGGCCCTGCCCCGGTACCTCATGCGGGTGACCGAGGGCGGCCCCGCGCCGGAGGCGAAGTGCCCGGCGGACGAAGGGCCGGCCCGGTTCGGCAGATTGCTGCGGAGCCATCGGCACAGCCTCGGCACGACCCAGCGGCTTCTCGCCGCCCGCTCCACCGTCAGTGTCCGGGCGATCAGAGACCTCGAAAACGGCCGGGTCGGCAGGCCTCGCCGCGACACGGTCCGGCTCATCGCGGCCGGGCTCGGCTTGTCCGGTCAGGCTCGCGCCGACTTCGAACGAGCCGCGGAGCCGTCCCCCACGGCCTCGTTCCGGCCGTCCACCGGCACGAGCGCGCCGGGGACACCCCGCGAGAGACCCGTATGAAGCGTCCGTCGAGAGCGGCGATGGCCCGTTTTCGACCAATTTCGATCAAAGTCGTGGCCGAAGCACCGTTTTTCGGAGTCACACCCGCTCTAACATCCGCGAAATGGACCGTGGGGCGAGTTCACTGCTGGGTGAGTCACGACGGGACGCCGGGCTCACGCAAGAGGAGCTGGCGGAGCGCACCGGGTTGACGGTGCGGAGCATCAGCAACATCGAGCGCGGCCGGGTCGCCCGGCCGCGGCGCCATTCGGTGGAGGCGCTGGCGCTGGGGCTGGGTCTCCAGGGCGAGCAGGCGAGCCGGTTCGTGCGGCACTACTGCCCGGACGCGGTGTCGCCTGCGAGAACGCCCGTCGTTTCCGCGCCCGCGCAACTGCCTTCGGGGATCACGTCGTTCATCGGGCGGCAACGGGAGATCGACGCGCTCGACGCCATCCGCGGCGAGAGGGCGGGCGCGGGTGTCGTCGTGGCGGTGCTGGAAGGCATGGCCGGGGTCGGCAAGACCTCGTTGGCCGTGCAGTGGGCGCAGCGGGTCAAGCAGGAGTTCCCCGACGGGCAGTTGTTCGCGAACCTGCGTGGGTACGGGCCGGGGGCGCCCGCCGATCCGGGCGAGGTGCTGCGGTCGTTCCTGCGGGCACTCGGCGTGCCGGTGGCGGACGTGCCCGCCGATCTCGACGACCGGGCCGCGTCGCTGCGCAGTGTGCTGGCCGGCCGTTCGGTGCTCATCGTGCTGGACAACGCCCGCTCGGCGGACCAGGTCCGGCCGCTGCTGCCCGGCCACGCGGGTTGCGCGGTGGTGGTGACGAGCCGCGCGGCCCTGCACGGGCTGACGATCAGCGCCGACGCGCACCGGGTGCCGGTGCCGCTGCTGACCGAACAGGAGTCGTTCTCCTTGCTCGACCGGTTGGCGGGCAACGGACGAAGATTCGCCGACCGCACCGCGCTCGCCGACATGGTGTCCGGATGCGGCGGTCTGCCGCTCGCCCTGCGCATCGTCGGCGAACGGCTCGCGCATCACCGGAACCTGGCGAATGTGGCGTCCTCGATGCGGTCGGCCGGGGACCGGCTCGCCGCACTGACCACCGAAGAGAAGACCACCTCCCTGCCCTCCGTGCTGTCCTGGTCCTACGACGCGCTGCCCGGCGACGTCGCCTCGGGCCTGCGCCTGCTCGGGCTCCACCCCGGCCCGCACTGGGACATCGCCGCCGCGGCGGCACTGCTGGGCACGGATCCGCCGGAGACCGGCAGGCTCCTCGACGCGCTCATCGACAGCCACCTGCTGCTCGCGCACCGCACGGACGGCCGGTTCGAATTCCACGACCTGGTGCGCGACTACGCGCGGGGCCGCGCCGAGGAGGAACCGGCCCAGCGGCGATCGGCGGCCCGGCGGCGCCTCGCCGAGCACTATGTGGCCTGGGCGGCCGACGCGGCCGCGTCGATGGGGGCGGGCGATCCCAACCGAAGACCATTGCTGACCCCGATCGCCGAGAACGTCCACTTCACCGGCGCCGAAGACGCGGCGACCTGGCTGGCGGCGGAGCTGCCCACCTTGATCGCCATCGCGGAGCAGTCGTCGGCCGACGGCGACACCTACGCCCGCGACCTCTCGACCGTGCTGTGGCAGGTGCTGCGGGTGCACGGTCACTACGGCGCGTTACGCACACTGCACCGTCTCGCGCTCGCCGAAGCGCAACGAGCCGGTGACGCCATCGGTATCCAGCAGGCACTCGTCGACCTGGCCTCGATCTGCGCCAGGCTCGGCCATTTCGACGAGGCGGTGACGCATCTGACCCGCTGCCTCGACGTCGACGGGAGTCCGGTCGTCACCGGCCGCGCGCTGAACATCCTCGGCACCGTGTACGGGCAACTGGGCCGCTACACCGACGCGGCGGACCACTTGAGCAGGGCGGTCGCGGTTTCCCGGGAGACCGGCGACCGCCTCAACGAGGGGCGCGCGCTGTCCAACCTCGGCTTCGTCCACGAACGCCGCGGGGACCTCGGCTCCGCGCTCGACTGCTACCGGCAGTGCCTGACCAACGCCCAAAGCATCGGCGACCGGCTGAGCGAGGCGATCGCGCTGCACAACCTCGGGGACGTGTACCGCGCGCTGGGCCGGTGGACGGAAGCCCGCGATCACCTCGACCGGTCGCTGACGGTCAGCCGGGCCGAGGGTCACCGGGAGGCCGAAGGGTACGCACTCGCCTATCTCGGGCTGGTACACCTCCGGCAGGGCGACGCGGCCACGGCGCGCCTGCACCAGGAGGCCGCGCTCGAGATCGCGGTGGCGACGGGCATCCAGCCGTTGGAGACCCTCGTGCACAACGGGCTCGCGGACAGCGCGCTGGCGTGCGGCGACCGGCAGGCCGCGCTCGCGCACTACACGCGCGCCGCCGGGCTCGCGCGGCTCACCTCCGAACCGCACGAGGAGGCCCGCGCGCTGACCGGGATCGCCGCGGCCCACGACGAGGTCGGTGCTCCGGACAAGGCCAGGCCGTACCGCGAACGCGCGCAGTCGCTCTACGAGGCGATGGGCATCGCGATGGTTCCTTCGTGACCGGAACTTGCCGTCCGCGCAGTTTCCGGTCGGGTTTCCTGGTCCGGACGCCGTCCCGGAAGTTCAATCTGCCGAGGTCGGCGAACTCCGGCCGGGTCACGAGGGGATTCAGCGGTTGCGGGTACACGAGGCGTTCGAGGAGCAGGCGAAAAGGACACCCCACCGCTGTGCGCTCGTCGCGGGTGACGAGCGGCTGAGCTACGCCCGGCTGGACGAGATCGCGAACACCGTCGCGCACACACTGCTCCGTCGTGGGGTGGCCCGCGGTGACCTCGTCGGCGTCTGCCTGCGCCGCGGCCGGTGGCTGGTACCCACCCTGCTGGGGATCCTGAAGGCGGGCTGCGCGTACGTCCCGCTGGACCCGGCCGCTCCCCCGGCGCACGGCGCGTCGGTCGTCGCGGACTCCGGGCTGTCGCTGGTGGTGGCGGACGAACCGGATCCGGCCGCGCTCGCGGGCGCCGACGTGCCGGTGCTGGCCGTCGAGGACATCGCTTCCGCGCCCACGACCGCCCCCGCCGTCCCGGGTTCCGGCACGGATCTCGCGTACGTGATCTACACGTCCGGCTCCACCGGCAGGCCGAAAGGTGTCCAGGTCGAGCATCGCAACGTGCTCGCGTTGCTGGCGTGGGCGGCGGCGACCTACACCGACGACGAGCTGCGGGGCGTGCTCGGCGCCGCGTCGGTGTGCTTCGACGCGTCCGTCGCCGAGATCTTCCCGCCCCTGGTGACCGGCGGGAGCCTGGTGCTCGCCGAGAACCTGCTCGCGCTGCCCGGGCTGGCCGCGCGGGACGAGGTGACGTTCGTGCAGGGTGTGCCGTCCGTACTGGCGGTGCTGGCGCGCACCCCGCTGCCGCGTTCGGTGCGGACCGTCGCGATCGCGGGCGAGGCACTGCACCGGTCGCTCGTCGACCGCCTCTACGCCAACGAGGGTCTGCGGCGGATCGTGAACTGCTACGGCCCGACCGAGGCGACGGTGAACTGCTCGTGCCACGAGGTCGGCCGGGACGAACCGGACGACCCGCCGATCGGCACCCCGCTGCCCGGCGCCACGTTCTCGGTGCGGGACGCCGACGGTCGCGTGCTCGGCGACGACGAGGTCGGGGAGCTGTGGGTCAGCGGGACGCTCGTGACCCGGGGATATCTGGGGCAGCCGGAGCTGACCGCCGAGAAGTTCGTGGTCGACTCCGGCGGTGTCCGGCACTACCGCACCGGTGACCTGGTGCGATGCCGCGAGGGCGTGCACCACTTCGTCGGCCGCGCCGACGATCAGGTGAAGGTGCGGGGTTTCCGCATCGAACCGGGACAGGTCCAGGCGGCGCTCCTCGCCCACCCGGCCGTCGGCAACGCGGTGGTGCTCGCGCCAGCCGACGAACACGGGGAACGCAGGCTCGTCGGGTTCGCCGAACCGGCCGGTGACCCGGTGTCCGAGCCGGAACTGTTGCGGTGGCTGCGATCGCGGCTTCCCGCGCATCTGGTGCCGTCACGGATCGCCGTACTCGACGCGATCCCGCTCGGCACCACCGGGAAGGCGGACCGGACCGCGCTGGCGGCGTGGGTGTTCGACCGAGAGGACACCGAGTACGTCGCGCCGGGCACCGAGGCGGAGCGGCTGGTCGCCGAGGCGGTCGCGGACGCGTTCGGGCTGCCGGGGATCGGTGCGCACGACCGGTTTTCCGAGTCGGGCGGGCATTCACTGGCCGCGGCGCGCGCGGTCGCGCGACTGCGGGAAGACACCGGCCGGGTGGTGACGCTGGCCGAATTCCTCTCCGACGGCACGGTGGCGGCGGTCGCGCGGCGGCTCGCGGACGCCCCGGCCGCGGCGCCTTCCTTGCCGCTGGAGGAGAACCCAGAGACTTTTCCCTTGACCGGCACGCAGCGGGATCTGTGGACGCTCGCCCAGCTCGGCTCGACCGGCACCGCGACGACCGTCGCCTGGCGGCTTCGGCTGCGCGGCCGGGTTTCGGTGCCCGCGCTGCAGGCCGCCGCGGACGGGATCGTCGCACGGCACGAGGTGCTGCGCGGCACGATCGGCGACCACGACGGCGAACCGGTCATGGTGGTGGGCCCGCCCGTGCGGGTTCCCATGGACGTACACGACCTGCGCGGACTTGCCGACGCGGACCGCCGGGCCGGGGAACTGTCCGCGGCCGCCGCCCGGCACGCTTTCGACCTCACCGTCGACACGCCACTCCTGCGGCTCACGCTGCTCCGCCTCGCCGACGACGTGGCCGATCTGGTCGTCGTGTCCGACCACATCGCCACCGACGGTGCGTCCATCGGCGTGCTCATGGCGGAGCTCGCCGGCGCACCCACGGCTTCCTTCGCGCAGGTAGGCGCGGTGGCATCGCGGGAACGCGCGCTCGCGCAGGTGCCCGGTGAACGGGACCGGCTGGCGGCATACTGGTCGGAACAGCTGGCGGGCGCGACCCCGCCGGACGCCCTGTTCGACCGCACCGCACACGGCCGGCGGCGCTTCGACGGGGAACGGATCAGCACGCCGTTGCCCGAGTCGCTGGGAACGGCGTTGCGGGCACTGGCCGAATCGACCGGGGTAACGCCGTTCGCGGTGTACCTGTCGGCACTGGGACTGCTGGTCGGCGAACTGGTGCGGGGCCAGGACGTGCTGCTGGGGATGGCGGCCGCGCACCGGGACCGGCCCGAGCTCGAACACACCGTCGGGCCGCTGGTCGACGTCCTGCCGGTGCGGTTGCGGCTCGACCCGGGCACGTCGTTCCGCGATCTGCTGCGCACGGCCATGACCACGGCGGCGCGCGCCATCGACCATCGTGGGCTGCCCAGCGGTGAACTCGCCGGGCTGTGGGGCGGCGACCGGCCTGCCGGGGTACCACTCACACCCGTGTCGATCGCGGTGCAGCCGGACGGTCTCCCGCTGTCGGTCCACGGTCCGGACACGCGGCTCGACCTGCTCGGCGAGCTGCCGACCGGTGGCAGCCACAACCCGCTGACGGTGTTCGTGAACACCCATGCCGACGGCACCGAGCTGATCGTCGAGCACGACCCGTCGTGGCTCGCGCCCGACCGCGCCCGCTGGTTCTCCCGTTCCCTGCTGCGTTTTCTGCACATAGCGGTGTCCACACCGGACACCGCGCTCTCCGAGCTGACAGTGGCCTCGGACGGCGAACTCGCCGAGCTGACGAGGTGGGGCACCGGCCCCGCATTGCTCGCCGACGACGTGAGTGGCGTGCCGGACGCGGTGTGGCGCGCCGCGTCGCGGACACCGGACGCGGTGGCGGTGTCGGCGGAGGGCGGGCAGCTGACGTACGCGGAACTGGTGGGGCACGCGGACCGGATCGCGCGCGTGCTCGCCACGTCCGGGGTGACGGCGGGTGACACGGTCGGGGTGTGCCTGCCGCGCGACGAGTTCCTGCCCGCCGCGCTGCTCGCCGTGTGGCGGGCGGGTGCGGGGTATCTGCCGCTCGACACCGGGCAACCCGTCGCCAGGCTGGCCCAGCTCGCCGACGAGGCGGGACTGCGTGTCGTGCTCACCCGTGGCGGCGCCGAGCCGATGGCGGCGGAGGTCGCCGACGCCGTGCCGGGCTTGCACGTGGTCAGTGCCGACCGGGCCGACGGGGCCCCCTTCGAACCGGTGCTGCCGGACGGCGACGCGCTCGCCTACGTGCTGTACACCTCGGGATCGACCGGGCGGCCCAAGGGCGTCGAGATCAGCCACGCGAACCTGCACGCGTTCATCCGTTCCCGGGGGCTCCTCCCGGGTATGACGCGGGACGACGCGATGCTCGCGGTCGCGCCACTCGCCTTCGACGTGTCCGCCGAGGAACTGTGGTGGCCGCTCACCACCGGCGCGCGCTGTGTCGTCGCCGACCGCGACACCGCCGTCGACGGCCACGAACTCGCGCGAAGGATCACCGAGAGCGGTGTCACGGTCGTCGATCTGACCCCCACGAGCCTGCGGATGCTGCTCGCCGCGGGCTGGACCGGCGACCCCGCGCTGCGGCTGCTGCTCGGCGGCGAGGTGCTCGACCCGGATCTCGCTGAGCGGGCCAGGCCGCTGGTCGGCGAGCTGTGGAACGGCTACGGCCCGACGGAGACCACGGTCGCGGCGACCGCGCACCGGGTCACCGAGCACGACCGCGACCGGGTCCCGATCGGTTCGCCGACGCCGGGCGCCCGGCTGTACGTGATGGACGAGGCGGGCAGGCTCGCGCCGCCCGGTGCGATCGGTGAGCTGTGGATCGGTGGCACCGGCGTGGCGAGCGGCTATCGGGCGCGGCCCGAGCTGACCAGGTCCGCGTTCGTCGCCGACCCGGTGCGGCCGGGCGAACGCTGTTACCGCACCGGCGACCTGGTCCGGTGGCGCCCCGACGCGACACTGGAGTTCCTCGGCCGCGCCGACGACCAGGTGAAGGTGCGCGGCAACCGGTTCGAGCCGGGCGAGATCGAGTCCGTCCTGCGTGGACTGTCCGATGTGGACGACGCGGCCGTGACGGTGGCCGCGGACGGCGTGGACGCGCACGTGATCGGCTACCTCACTCCTGCGACCGTCGACGCGGCGGCCGTCGAGCGACGGCTGCGGTGGCTGCTGCCCGCCTACATGGTGCCGAGTTCGTGGTGCACCTTGGACGCACTCCCCTTGCTGCCCAACGGAAAGCTCGACCGGCGCGCGCTACCGCCGGTGTCCGTAGCCCGTCCGGCCACGGTCGCGCCGCTGTCGGAGGCCGAGGCGGCGGTCGCGCGGGTGTGGCGGGAATGCCTCGAATTCGACGGGGAAATCGGCCCGGACAGCGACTTCTTCGCCCTCGGCGGCCGGTCGCTGGCGGCGACCCGGGTGGTCGGTCTCCTGCACGCCGGGCTGGGACGCCGGATCACCGTCCGCACGTTGTTCGACCACCCGGTGCTCGCCGACTTCACCGCACAGATCGACGAGGAAGCCGGCCGCCCGCTCGTCGCCCGCGAAGATCCGGCCGCACCCGCTCCGCTGTCGCCGTCGCAACGCATGCTGTGGTTCGCGGCGAAGCTCGACCCGGACAGCGCCGCCTACAACTCCCCCACCGTGCTGCGGATCCTGGGCGAAGTGGACGGGCCGCGGCTGTTCCGTGCGGTCCGCACGCTCGCGGCGCGTCATCACGTGCTGCGCAGCCGGTTCACCGAGATCGACGGGGAGCCGGTCGCACTCCTCGGTCCGGTCGACGCCGTTCCGATGTCCACAGTGGACGTCCGTGAACCCGACCTGGCCGCGGCGGTGACGGCGGAGATCCGGCGGCCGTTCGCCCTGGACGCCGCTCCGCCGCTGCGCGTGGTCCTGTTCCGGCTCGCACCGGAGCACCACGTGCTGGCCCTCACCTGCCACCACATCGCCACCGACGCGACCTCCCAGCGGATCCTGCTGTCCGAAATGGACACCTGGTACCGCACGGAACCCGACGGCCCGCCACCCTCGGTCCAGTACGCCGACCACGCCGCACGGGAACGCGAGCAGGACCGCGCGGCCGGGCTCGACTGGTGGGAGCGACGGCTCGCGGATCTGCCCGCGTTGCGGTTGCCCGCCGACCGGCCCCGCCCCGCCGTCGCGGACCGGACGGCCGACGAGGTCCCGGTCCGGCTGCCCGCGGACGTCACGGAACGGGTCCGGGCTCTGGCGAGCGCGGCCGGGACCACCCCGTTCACGGTCCTGCTCGCGGCGTGGCAACTGCTGCTCGCCCAGCTGGCCGGGGTGCGGGACCTCGCCGTCGCCGTGCCGCACAGTGGCCGCCGCACCGCCGAACTGGCGGAAATGGTCGGCTTCTTCGTCGACACCGTCGCCGTCCGTGCCGATCTGGGATCCGACGTCCGCTCGGGCCGCGACCTCGTGGCCAGCACCCGCGACGCGGTGCTCGACGCGTTCGCGCACGCCGACGTGCCCTTCGACGAGGTCGTGCGGCGGCTCGCGCCGGAGCGGGATCCGGCGAGCACCCCGGTGTGCCAGGTGATGATGAACGTCCTCGACGAGCAGGCGGCCGCGACCCTCGGCGACCTGGCCGTGACGGTGCTGCCGCAACCGGTCGCCACCGCGCTCTACGACCTGAACCTGGACCTCGCTGAAACCGGTGACGGGTACACGGGCAGGCTCGTGTTCCGCACCGGCCTGTTCGAGCGGGGCACGGTCGAACGCTGGGCCCGCTGGTACGGCACCCTCCTGGAGCGGCTCACCGCCGATCCCGGCACCGAACTGTCCACACTGGACATCCTGAACGACGCTGAACGTGCCGCGCTGCGCGCCTGGGGAACCGGGAAACCGTTGCCCGCCACCCGGACCGTGGTCACCGACGTGCTCGCCCAGCGGCACGGCGCGATGGCGACGTCATCGCCCACCGGCCGGCTGTCCTATGCGGACCTGGCCACCTGGTCGGCACAGGGCGCCCGCGGTCTGCTCGCCGCGGGTGTCGCCACCGGTGACGTGGTCGGCGTATGTCTGCCCCGCGACGAATACCTGCCCGCCGGGCTGCTCGCGGTATGGCGGGCGGGTGGCGCGTATCTCCCGCTGGACCCCGGCCGGCCCGCGGACCGGATCGCGGCGCTCGCCGCCGACGCCGGGATCCGCGTCGTCGCCGCCCGCGGCCAAGCGCTGGACGCGGCCCGCGCCGCGCTGCCGCACCTGACCGTCGTGGATCTCGACGCTCCCGTCACGAACACCCTCCCGCTGCGGGAGCCGGGCCAGGACGACCTCGCCTACGTCCTGTACACCTCCGGTTCGACGGGCAGGCCGAAGGGCGTCGCGGTCACGCACCGGAACCTCGCCGCGCTGGTCCACGCCTTCCGCGAAGTCACCGGCGTCCGGCCGTCCGACACGTGGCTCGCGGTCGCACCGCTCGCGTTCGACACGGCCACCGGCGAGATCTGGACGACGCTGACCGCGGGCGCGCACTGCGCGATCGCCGACCGGGACACTGCCGTCGACGGGCACGCGCTGGTCCGGCGGCTCGTCTCGACCGGCGCGACCCGGTTCAACCCGACACCGACCACCTTGCGGATGCTCGTCGCCGCCGGACTTCCCGATCTGCCGGGGCTGCACGTGCTCTCCGGCGGTGAAGCCCTCGACGTCGCGCTGGCGCGGCAGGTCACCGCCCGGGTCGCGAGCCTGCGCAACTGCTACGGCCCCACGGAGACCACCATCACCGCGACCACCCACCTGGTGACCATCACCGATCTGGCGGCCGACCGGCCGATACCGATCGGCGGACCGCTCGGCGGCACCCTGCTCACGGTGGTCGACCCGTTCGGCCAGACCGCGCTTCCCGGCGCGGTCGGTGAGTTGTCCATCGGCGGCGCGGGTGTGACACCGGGCTACCGGGACCGCCCGGGGCAGACCGCGGCCGCCTTCGGCACCGATCCGTTGCACAGGGCCCGTTCCTACCGCACCGGCGACCTGGTCCGTTGGCGCGCCGACGGCACGCTGGAGTTCCACGGCCGCGCCGACCACCAGGTGAAGATCCGCGGCAACCGGGTCGAACTCGGCGAGGTGGAGCACGTGCTGCGCACCATCGCCGGAGTGACCGACGCGGTGGTCGTGGTGCGTACCGGGGAAGGCGAACCGCATCTCGTCGGCTACCTCACGCCGTCCACTGTAGACACGGACGCGGTGGCGGCCGTGCTGCGCGGCCGGTTGCCCGACTACGCGGTGCCTCACCGCTGGGTACCGCTCGACGCGTTCCCCGCCACCGCGACCGGAAAGGTGGACCGCGCCGCGCTGCCCGCTCCGGCGGCGGCGCAGCCGGACAGCGAGCCGGAATCCGCGGTCGAGGAACTCGTCGCGGTGATCTGGGCCGAGGCGCTCGGCCGGGAACGGGTCGGCGCGCTGGACGACTTCTTCGGCCTCGGCGGACATTCGCTCGCCGCGACCAAGGTCGTCGGCCGTCTCGGCGAGGCACTCGGTTTCCCCGTCCCGGTGCGGTGCCTGTTCGACCGGCCGGTGCTGCGGGACTTCGCGACGGAACTGGAACGGATCGCGATGACCGCCCTGGCGGACGAAGGCACCATCGATGTCCCGGCGGGGAGCACGGCATGACCGATTCACTGATCACTCCCGCGCAGCGACGTATGCGCGAACTGCTCGCCGGCCGCGCCGCCGCCGCGTTGCGTGGTGGCGGGCCCGCCGCGGAGCCTGCCATCCCCCGGCTCCCTCGCGACGGATCGCCGGTGCCGCTGTCGTCCGCGCAGGCCAGATTGTGGTTCCTGGCCCGTTTCGAACCCGGCGGCCATGCCTACAACCTGCCGCTCGTGCTCGAACTGACCGGACCGGCCGACGAGACCGCGCTCCTCGCCGCGGTCCGTGACGTCGCCGACCGCCACGACGTGCTCCGCGGCGTGTACCGGGAAATCGACGGCGAGCCGATGCGATGCGCGGGTCCCGGCGTCCCGGTGTCCACTGTGGACGTGACCGCGGAGGAGCTGGACGCCGCCGTGGCCGCCGAGGCCATCCGTCCCTTCGCGCTCGGTGACCTGCCGCCGATGCGGGCGGTGTTGTTCCGTGTCACCGCCGGCCGGCGTGTGCTGGCGTTGACGTTCCACCACATCGCGATGGACGCCCCGTCGGCGGCGGTCGTGCTCGACGACCTCGCCGCCTGCTACGCGGCCCGCCTCGGCGCCCGCGACGTACCGCCGCCACCGGCACTCCAGTACGCGGATCTGGTGGCGTGGAACGGTTCCGGCCCGGACACCGCCGAGGCCGACCTGGACTGGTGGCACGAGCGGCTCGCCGGGCTGCCCCCGGTGCTGGAGCTGCCGACCGACCGGCCCCGGCCGGCCGTGGCCGGGGACGAGGGCGCCGAGGTCGCCATCGAGGTGCCCGCCGCGCTCACCGCGCGGCTGCGGGAGATCGGCCGCACCACCGGCGCCACCCCGTTCATGGTGTTCCTCGCGTGCTGGCAGACGCTGCTCGGCAGGCTGGCCGGGACGACCGACGTGCCGGTGGGGGTGCCCGAGTCCGGGCGGCGTCACCCGGACGCCGAACGGGTCGTCGGCTGCTTCGTCGACACGCTGGTGCTGCGCACCGACCTCGCCGGGGCGGCCACCGGCCGCGAACTGCTCGTCGCCGCCCGGGAAACGGTGCTCGACGCGTTCGCGCATACGGGCGTGGCGTTCGAGCGGATCGTGGAGCGGGTCGCGCCCCGCCGCGGGCTCGACGCGTCGCCGATCTTCCAGGTCATGCTCAACGTGCTCGACGAACCGTCGCGGGCGCCCGAACTCCCCGGACTGACCACCCGGGTCACCGAACCACCGGTGCGCGGCGTCAAGTTCGACCTGAGCCTCGCGCTCTCCCGGTCCGGCGAGGGCTATTCGGGCGGACTCGCCTACCGCACCGACCTGTTCGACCGGGGTACCGCGGAACGGATCGCCCGCTGGTTCGTCACGCTCGTCGACGGGATCACCGCGGACCTCGACCGGCCGGTGGCCGAGGTACCCGTCGAGGTCGTCACCTCCCCCGCGCTGGCGGGGCCCGCACCGGAGCCGACCGGACTCCGCCCCGTGCACACCCTGATCGAGGCGGCCGCCGACCGCTTCCCGGACCGGATCGCCGTCGTCGGCGCGACCGGCTCGCTCACCTACCGGCAGCTCGACGACCGGGCCAACCGGATCGCGCACCGGCTGCGGGCGCTCGGCGTGCGCGCCGACGAGCCGGTCGGGCTGCTGCTCGAGCAGGGCACGGACGTGGCGTGCGCGGTGCTGGGCATCATGAAATCCGGCGGCGCGTACCTGCCGATGGACACCACCTATCCCCAGGCGCGGGTGGCGACCATCCTCGCCACCGCGGGCGCGCGGATCCTGCTCGCGGAACCCGGCCTCGCCGCCACCGTTCCCGGGGTCACCGTCCTGACCGTCGACGACGCGGTCGAGGGTCAGCCCGGGACCCGGCCGGACGTCCCGGTCGCGGGGCACGACCTGATCCACGTGATCTTCACGTCGGGTTCGACCGGCGCGCCGAAGGGGGTCGCGGTCGAGCACCGCAACGTCGCGCACTACCTGTCGGGCATGCTGCCCCGGCTCGGCGATGTGGCGGGCGCGTCGTTCGCGGTCGTCTCCACCCCGGCGGCCGACTTCGGCCTCACCTGCGTGTACGGCGCGCTGACCACCGGCGGCACGGTCCACCTGGTCGAGCGGGACACCGCAATGGACCCGGAATCCTTCGCCGGATACCTGGCCGAGCACCCGGTCGACGTGCTCAAATGCGTGCCCAGTCACCTGGAACTCCTTGCCCGGCACGGGGATCTGGCCGCCGTGCTGCCGGATCGGCTGCTGATCCTCGCCGGTGAGGCGTGCCCGTGGTCGCTCGTCGAGCGTGTCGAGGCGGCCCGTCCCGGCCTGCGGGTGCAGAGCCACTACGGGCACACCGAGAGCACGATGATCTCGATGACGTGCGACGTGGCGACCGTCCCGCCGCACGAGCGCACCGGATACGTCCCGCTCGGCACGCCGCTGCCCGGGGTCGTCGGTCATCTCGCCGACGCGCGCGGCGCGGTCGTGCCCGACGGTATGACCGGCGAACTGGTGATCGGCGGGCCGCAGATCACCCGCGGCTATCTCGGCGACGACACGCAGACCGCGGCCCGGTTCGTGCCCGACCCGCTGGGCACCGGCGTGCGCTGCTTCCGCAGCGGCGATCTGTTGCGGGTCCGTGCCGACGGCACCGTGCAGTTCCTCGGCCGGGCCGACGACCAGGTGAAGGTGCGCGGCCACCGGGTGGAACTGGGCGAGGTCACCGCCGCCCTCCGCGACATCGACGGTGTCGCCGAGGCTGTGGTGCTGCCGGTCGGCTCCGGCATCGACCGGCGCCTGGCCGGTTGGCTGGTCGGGCCCGGGCTCGATGTGACGGCCGTGCGCCGGACGCTTCGGGAACGCCTGCCGGACTACCTGGTGCCCGCCTCGCTGACGGTCCTGGATCGCTTGCCGCTCAACCCGAACGGCAAGATCGACCGGGCGGCACTGCCCGACGCGGCCGAGCGTGCACCCGCCGCCCGGCGGCCGGTGGCGACCCCGGCCGAACGGCTCGTGGCGCGGATCTGGGGCGACGTGCTCGGGGTCGACGGTCTCTCCGCCGACGACGATTTCTTCGCCGCGGGCGGGCATTCCTTCGCCGCGGCGCGTGTCGCGGGGCGCCTCGGCGAGGTGCTGCGCCGCGACGTCGCCGTGCGCACGGTGTTCGAGCATCCGGTGCTGGCCGACCTCGCCGCCGTGCTGACCGCCGATCCGGACGGCGTTTCCGGCGGCGCGCCCGTCCCCGTGCGGCCGGACCCCGAAGCGCCCGCTCCGCTGTCGTCCGCGCAGGCGCGGCTGTGGTTCCTCGAACTGCTCGGCCCCGGTTCGGCTTATCACGCCGATCTCGTGCTGCGGCTGCGTGGGCCGCTGGACGCGGCGGCGATGGCGCTCGCGGTGCGGGACGTCGCCGCCCGGCACACCGTCCTGCGCACCGTCATCGAGGAGCGGGACGGCACCCCGATGGCCGTACCGGTTCCCGCCGACCGCGTTCCGGTGTCCATTGTGGACATTGCCGCCGACGAAGTGGACGCGGCGTACCGGGCGGAACTGGCCCGGCCGTTCGCGCTCGACCGGGAGCCGCCGCTGCGGGCCTCGCTGTTCCGGATCGACGGCGAGGAGCACGTCCTCGCACTCACCGTGCACCACATCGCGACCGACAACTGGTCGCGCGGCGTCATCGGGACGGACCTCGCCGACGCGTACGCCGCCAGGCTCGCGGGATCGGCACCGGACGCGACCCTGCCCGTCCAGTACGCGGATTACGCCGCCTGGCTGGCCGCCCGTGCGCGCGACGAGGACCTGGACTGGTGGTGCGACCGCCTTTCCGGGCTGCCGCCGCTGCTCACGTTGCCGACCGACCGGCCCCGTCCGCTGGTGGCCGAATGGTCCGGCGGGCACGTCCGGTTCGCCCTCCCCGCCGCGCTCACCGCACGCGTGCGCCAGGTCGCGGCCGAGACCGGCGTGACACCGTTCATGGTGTTGCTTGCCTGCTGGCAGGAACTGCTCGGCCGCCGTGCCGGCACCGACGACGTCGCGGTCGGCGTGCCGGAGTCCGGACGGCATCACCCGGACGTCGAGTCGACGGTGGGCTGTTTCGTGAACACGCTCGTGCTGCGCACGGATCTCGGCGGCGACCCGACCGTGCGGGAGTTGCTCGGCCGGTCCCGCGAGACCGTGCTCGGCGCGTTCGCGCACGCCGAGACACCGCTCGAACGGATCATCGAGCGGCTGCGGCCGGAGCGATCCGTTGGCGCGACGCCGATCTTCCAGGTGTTGCTGAACGTCCTCGACCAGCCCGCGACACCGCCCGTCATCCCGGGTGTCGAGGTGACGGCCGTCCGAGACGCGGGCGAGCAGGTGAAGTTCGACCTCAGCCTGGTGCTGGTCAACGACGGTGACACCTATCTCGGCGGCCTCGCCTACCGGGCCGACCTGTTCGACGTCGGCACCGCCGAAGGGATCGTCGCCGATTTCCAGGCACTTCTGGCCGGGTTGCTGTCCGATGTGGACCAACCGGTCGCCGCGGTCGGTCCGGCCCGTGCCGGGTACCGCCCGGTCACCGCGCCCCTTCCCGCGCCGGTGACGGGTTCGCGTGCGCCGGAAACGCCGACGGAGCACCGTGTCGCACAGGTGTGGGCGCAGGTGCTCGACGTGTCCGAGGTCCGCGCCGACGACGATTTCTTCGCGCTCGGCGGCCATTCGTTCACCGCGGTCCGCGCGGTCCGGCTGATCGACGAGCGGCTCCGGGTCATCGACCTGTTCCTGCACCCGACCGTCCGCGAACTGGCCGCCCATCTCGACGCCGGACGGGAGACCGACGACGGGCGCCTGCTGCACCGGCTCTCCCCCACCCGGACGGGCACGCCGGACCTGACGCTCGTCTGCGTGCCCTATGGCGGCGGCTCGGCCGCGGTGTTCCAGCCTTTGGCCACCGAACTCGCCGCCGCCGCACCGGAGATCGACCTGCTCGCCGTCGAACTGCCCGGCCACGACGTGGCGCGGCCCGACGAGGCGTTCCGCACCGTCGACGAGGTCGTGGACCTGCTGGCCGAGGAGATCGGCCGGACCGTCACGGGTCCGGTCGCGGTGTACGGGCACTGCGTCGGCTCGGCGGTGGCCACCGCGCTCGCCGCCCGGCTCGAAGCCGACGGCCGCGCCGTCGCCGGGGTGATCGTCGCCGGCAGCTTCCCCGCCGCACGCCTGCCGGGGAGGCTTTCGGCCTGGCTGCAGCGCCGGTTCCCGCGCGAACGCTGGGTGGCGGACCGGCTCTACCGGGACACCCTGCGGGCCACCGGCGGACTGCTGGACGACATGGACGAGGCCGCGAGTGCGGCGATGCTGCACGCGCTGCGGCACGACGCCGGGCAGGCGCAGGCCTGGTTCGGCCGCGCGCTCGACCCGGACGCCGGGCAACGGCCCCGGCTCGCGGCGCCGATCCTGTGCGTGGCCGGGTCGAGCGACCCGGCGACCGAGCTGTACCAGGAGCGGTACCGGGAGTGGGGCGTGTTCGCCGACCGCGTCGAACTGTCCGTGCTGCCCAAGGCCGGGCACTACTTCCTTCGCCACCAGGCCGCCGAGGTCGCCGCACTGCTGCGGGAACGGCTGTCCCGCTGGGCCGCCGGTGATCTGCCGCCGGAAGTGGACGACGTCCCGGTCGCCGCGGCCGCGACCCGGCGCGGGCTGCGCGCGTTCTACACCGTGGCGGGTGGCCAGGCCGTGTCGATGATCGGCAACGAACTGAGCGCGTTCGCGCTCGGCGTGTGGGCGTACCAGCTCAGCGGGCGCGTCATCGACCTCGCGCTGGTCGTGTTGCTCGCCCGCGTGCCGAGCATGCTGCTGACGCCGGTCGGCGGCGCGCTCGCCGACCGGGTGGACCGCAGGCGGATCATGCTGTGCTGTGACCTGACGAGCGGCGCGGCGATGGCCGTGCTCGCCGTGCTGGTCGCCTTGGGACAACTGGATCTCCTGGCGGTGTGCCTGATAGTCGGGGTCATGTCGGTGGCGTCGGCGTTCCACCGGCCCGCGTACCTGGCGGCGATCGCCCAGCTGGTGCCGAAGCCGTATCTGCCGCAGGCCAACGCGCTCGCCGACATGGGCGCCGGGCTCGGCACCGTACTCGGACCCGTGCTCGGCGGTGTCCTCATGGGACTGTCCGGGCTGACCGGGGTCGTCGTGGTCGACGTCGCCACGTTCGCGATCGGCGTGACCACCCTGGTGCTGGTGCGGTTCCCGGACCGGATGTCCTTCACCCGGGTCGAACCGTTCACGCGGGCGGTCACCGGCGGCTGGAAGTTCGTGCTGCGCCGCAGACCGCTGCTGGTGATGATCGGCTATTTCGCGGTGGTCAACTACTTCACCGCCGTGATGTGGGTGGGGCTCACCCCGCTGGTCCTGTCGATCGGCTCCACGGGAGAACTGGGTGTGGTCAGCGCGGTCGGCGGGATCGGTGCGGCGGTCGGCGCGCTCGTCGTGATCACCTGGGGCGGCACCGCGCGCCGGGCCACCGGCATGATCGCGTTCGTCATCGGCTCCGGGCTCGGGGTGGCGCTCATGGGTGCGTGGCCTTCGGTGCTCGTGGTCGCGATCGGCCTGTTCGTACGGCTGGCGTGCATGAGCATCGGCAACGCGCACTGGCTGTCGATCATCCAGACGAAGGTCGGCCAGCATCTGCAGGGCCGGGTGCTCGCGATCAACGTCATGCTGGCGACCGCCATGCAACCGCTCGGGTTCCTGACCGCGGGACCGCTCGCCGGCCTGCTCGGCGGTTTCGCCGCGCTGATGGTGGTCTCCGGTGCCGTACTGGTGGTGTGGGGCGTGCTCGGCCTGCGGTACCGGCCGTTGCACGACATCGAGGAACTGCTGCCGGACGCGGCACCTCCCGCGGAGATCGACGCCGACCTCGACCGCGTGCAGGCACTCGCCGACCGGGATCTGGTGCGTTGACCCGGTTTTCGAACAACCTCGATCAAGGTCGTCGTTCAAGATCATTGTCCGGTTCCCCGCGTCGCCGTTAACGTCTGACGTAGCCGAATCACCGGCTGATGGAAAATATCCGACCGAGCGCACAATCGAGAAAGAGACGCATTTTGAAGAAATGGACGACACGGGTCACGACCGGCCTCGTGGTCGCGGGAATGGCGCTCGCCATGCAGAGCGCGCCGGCCATGGCCGATGACGGCACGGCCGAGGTCACGTTGACCGAAGAGGCGCCGGAAGCCGGCACCACCGCCTGCGGTGGATGGCGTGGTGCCACGGCCGGTTACAGCGGCTGGAAGGTGTCCACTTCGGACTGTGCCTGGATCAGCCAGGAATCGAAGAAGAATCCGCAGCACCGCCGCTACAAGTGGGCCGCGCAGGCCGGAAGCAACACCAGGATCTGCGTCCAGGTTCAGGGGCACTACTGGAGCACCAAAAAGAAGAAGAGCGTCGCGACCTGGAAGACCGCGGGATGCGGAACCAGCGGCACCGCCGTCGTGCGGTGGTCGGGACCGCCGAAGAAGGGCGGCGGCTACCTCGGCCTCGCCGCCACGCCCAAGGTACGGGCGAAGGTCCAGCCGGGCTTCTTGGGTGTCGGCTACAAGTGGGCGTGAGCAGGCTCGCTCCGGGATGACCGCCGGCCGGGGTCTTCCCCGGTGATTCGAACCGTACGGTCCTCGGCACCAAGGCCGTGCCGGAGGCGTGGTGAAGGCTCCCTTCGTCGCATCAGACGCGGCGAAGGGAGCCTTCGGCCCAGCCCTCGCACGACACGCCGATGCAGCTCCCGATAGGACACGCAGTTCACCGGCCACCGAGTTCGCCGATCCGGCCCATCGGCCGTTGCTCTCGACTAAGGTCGACCGGCATTCGGTTCACGTGTCCAGGGGGTTCCCGTGACGGAGGAGCAGCCGCCGAGCCCGGTCGGAGCCCGGTCGTACGACGAGCTCTCCCAGCGGCTGAGGCAGGCGCTGGCCTGGGCGGGGTTGACGCACCGGGAGCTGCACCGGCGGGTGCGGCGCCTGCGCACGGCCCGCGGGACGGCCGACCTGCCCGCCTACAACACCGTGTACCGCTGCCTGCTGCCCGGACGCAAACGGCTGGACGTCGAGCTGGTCGTCGACATCGCGGCCGTACTGCTCGGCATGGACGTCGCCGCGGAATGGCGGCAAGCGCACCGGGTGATCACCGGAGACGCCACCGAGGCGGCCGTGATCAGCGTGGCCGACCACCTTCCCTCCGGGGTCGGCGGATTCGTCGGCAGGCAGGCGCAACTGCGCCGGGTGCTGGCGGCCGAGCCGGACGACGCCGGGGTGTGGGCGATCTCCGGAATGGCCGGGGTCGGCAAGACCCGGTTCGCCGGTGAGGCCGCGCGGCTGCTGGCCGAACGGGGCCGGTTCGCCGACGTGCGGCTGGTGGTGAACCTGCGCGGCTTCGACGCGGACCGGCCCGCCGCCGACCCGGCCGCGGTGCTCGAAGGTTTCCTGCGCCGGCTCGGGGCGTCCGGCAGCGAGATCGGCTGTCTCAGCCTCGCCGACCGGAGCGCGCTGTTCCGCCGTCTGCTGGAGGGACGGCGCGCGCTGATCCTGCTGGACAACGCCGCGTCGGTCGACCAGGTGCTGCCGCTGCTGCCCGGCATCCCGACCTGCCTGGTGCTGGTCACCAGCAGACGCCGCCTGGTCGAGTTGACCGCGGCCCGGCACGTGGCGCTCGACGTGTTCACGCCGGAGGAGTCGGTCGAGTTGCTCCGCGACGGAATCGGCGACGAACGCGTCGACGCGGAGCGGGGCGAAGCGGCCGACATCATCGAGCTGGTCGGCCGGTTGCCGCTGGCCCTCGCACTGGTGACCCGGCGGCTGGCCGCCTCGGACGAGTGGACGATGGCCGACCACCGGGACCGCCTCGCCGATCTGCGGACCATGCTGCGGCTGGACGACGGGGTCGAGGTCGCGTTGCGCACGTCGTACGACGAACTGGCCGAACCGGACCGGGCGCTGCTCGGCCTGCTCGCGATGTACCCGGGACGCGATTTCGACGACCACGCGGCGGCGGCGCTGGCCGGCGTCGAGGTCGGCGTCGTCCGCGGCAGGCTCGACGATCTGGTGGAGGCCAGCATGGTCACCGCCCGCGGGTCCCGGTTCGAACTGCACGACCTGGTGCGGGTCTTCGCCGAGAAACGCGTCCGCGAGAGCGTCCAGGCCCGGGTGCGCCGGGCCGCGGTCGGCAGGCTCCTCGACTTCCAGCTGGCCACCGCCCGCGCCGCACTCGTCACCTGTTACCCGCACGAGGCGGACCGGTGGCGGGACCTGCCCACCCCCGCGGTGCAGGCCCTCGTGTTCGACGGAGCGGACGAGGCGATGGCATGGCTGGACACCGAACGGGTCAACCTCGTCGTCGCATCCGGCTGGGCGCTGGGCGAGGGGCGCGACGAGCACGTGACCCGGCTCGCGTGCGTGATGACGAGCTATTTCGAGGCCCGCGTGTGCGTGAGTGACGCACTCGCCCTGTACGGCAATGCCGCCAGGGTCGCCTCCGGTGTCACCCGAGGGCACGTGCTGAACGGGCTGGCCATGATCCATTGGCAACGGGGCGACGCCGCCGAATCACTCGCCGTCCTGCAGGACGCGATCTCCGAATTCGACGCCGCCGGTGCATCCGATTACGTCTTCAACCTGTCGGGGAACGTGGGCCTGTTGCTGGCCGGTCTCGGTGATTACCGGGCGGCCCTCCCCTGTTTCCGGCGGGCACTGGAATTCGCCGTCGCGACGGACAACGAGTCGTTCCGGGCCCGGCAGTTGTGCAACATCGGCGTCGCCGAGATGCACCTGGGAGATCATTCCGCCGCCGTCGACAACCTGTCCCAGGCCCTCGACGCGACCAGGGCGAGCGGCGACCACCTCTGTGAATGCCGGACGCTCGACGGCCTCGGCACCACGTTCTGGCGCATGGGAAGGGACACCGAGGCCTGGGCCTGTTACGAGCAGGCGCTCGCCGTGGCGAGGCAGACGCACAACCGGGGCGACGAGGGCAAGGTGCTCAACCATCTCGGTGTCCTGCTCGTCGCCGCCGGACGGTTCGACGAGGCGTTGGCGCATCACCGGCAGGCCATCGATCTGGCGAGGGAGATCGGCAGCCGGGAAGGCGTGCTGACCGCGAGCACCGATCTGGCGGCCACCCTGCTCACCGCCGGGCGATCGGCCGAAGCCGTCCGCTGCCTGCGGAAGGCGATCGAGTCGGCGACCGCGGCGGACAGCCGCTACGAACTGGCGAGAGCCCAAAGCGGACTCGCCGACGCGCTGTTCGCCGACGGTGATCCGGTCGCCGCGCGGCGGCACCGGCGGACCGCGCACGCCGCGTACACCGAGATGGGGGTGCCGGAGGCGAGACCGATCAGTTTTCCGCACCGCGACCGTCTGTACGGGTGAGATCGACTCACCGGAGGCTGACGTGCGGAAACTGAGCTTTGGCATGAACGTGACCGTGGACGGCTACATCGCCGCGCCCGGCGGCGACCTCGGCTGGAGCGGGGGCGACGGACCGGACTCGTCGCCGGGCGACGAGCTGTTCCAGTGGTGGTCCGACCGGGTGGCGGCGACGGACCTGGCGCTGTACGGGCGCAAGCTGTGGGAGGGGATGAGTTCCCACTGGCCGACCGCCGATCGGCAGCCCGGCGCGACACCGGCCGTGATCGAGTACGCCCAGCGCTGGCGGGACATGCCGAAGGTGGTGTTCTCCTCGAAGACCGCCGCCGTCGACTGGAACACCCGCCTTGTCACTGCCGACGCGGTCACCGAGATCACCCGGCTCAAGGCCGAGGACGCCGGCCCGATGGACATCGCCGGCGCGACGCTCGCCGGGTCGGCCATGCGGGCCGGGCTGATCGACGAATACGTGCTGGTCACCGTGCCGGTCCTGGTGGGCGGCGGCACGCCGTTCTTCACCGCGCTGGACAGCTGGGTGAACCTGACCCTGGTGGAGACGCGGACGTTTCCCGGCGGCGTGCTCCTGACCCGGTACGAGACGAGGCGCTGAGGCAGACCTGGGGCAGGCCCGATGTGTTGCGAAAGCCACTTTCGCAACGTTGAAGGTTGCGAAAGTGGCTTTCGCAACCCCTTCGACGGCCTGCCCGCGAGGAATACCGGACCCAGGGCACAGGGGCGGTCACAGTGCCGCGGGCAGGCCCAGCCACGGCTTGCCGGTGGCGTCGAATCCGGTGAGCTCGGCGATCTTCCCGTCTTCGACGCGCAGGACAGCGATGGCGAACAGCCGGTACTCCGGCTCTCCGGGGGTGCGCAGGTACAGCGCGGCGGCCGGCATGCGGTTGACCGTGGTGGCGATACCGCGCCAGTCGTCGTGGCCGCGCCGGAAGAGCCCACCGGAGACCCAGCCGTCCACCGCGTCCTTGGCCGTCGTGGTCGTGGTGCCCGCCTCGGGCAGCATCGCGAAGCGCAGGTCTTCGCGCAGCAAGGCCGCCAGCCCGTCGAGATCGTTTCGCTCATGAGCCTCGATGTACGCCTTCACCACGCCACGCTCGTCCTTGGACAGCTCCGCGCCCCGCCACTCGAGACGGCGGCCGGGCAGCCGTCCGCGCATCGTCACGCGCGCCCGCTGCAAAGCGCTCGTCACCGATGCGACGGTCAACCCGAGGGCGGCGGCCACCTTCGACGCCGGCCAGCCGAGGACGTCGCGCAGGATGAACACCGCCCGCTGCCGCGGCGGCAGATGCTGGACGGCGACGATGAACGCCAGTTCGATCGTCTCCCGCGCCACCACCGATTCCTGCGGGTCCTCGGGGAGCATCCGGTCGGGGTACGGCTGCAGGTACAGCACCTCGGAGTCCTGCGGCGTGCGGTCCTCGCGTTTCTCCAGGAAATCGAGGCAGACGTTCGTCGCGATCCGGTATAGCCAGGTCCGCGGCGCGGCGTGGCCCTTGAACGACTCCCGCTTGTGCCACGCCCGCAGGAAGGTCTCCTGCGTCATGTCCTGGGCGTCCTCGTAGTTCGCGAGCATCCGGTAGCAATGCACCTGCAGCTCACGCCGGTGGCGTTCGGTGACGAGCGCGAACCGCGCCGGATCACCGGAGCGGGCCACCTCGATGAACGTGGCCGCGTCCGCGTCGGTCATGGTCGTCGATCCTTCCACCGGTGCGAGGGGTCACCTGAATCGACGACGCGGCGGAGGATTTCTGATCGGTGAGGCCCGTGGTCACTCCTGGCCGTCGCCCATCGCGGTCGGATCGTAGGCCAGGAATTCCCAGCTGTGGCCGTCCAGGTCGTCGATGGCCCGGTTGTACAGCCAGCCCATGTCCTGTGCCGCGCGCGGCTCGGTGGCACCCGCGGCCAGTGCCGCGTCGACCAGGCCGTCCACCTCTTCGCGCGACCCGGCGGCCAACGCGTTGATCACCTCGATCGGACCGTCCGTCATGGACCGCTTGGTGAACGACGCGAACGTTTCGCGCGTCATCAGCTGCACCAGGATCGTGTCGGCGAGTGCCACCTGCACCGAGGTGTCACCGCTGAAGTCCGGGTTCACCGTTCCGCCCATCGCGGTGTACAGCTTCGTGCTCGCCTCGAGGTCGGAGACCGGCAGGTTGACGTAGATCTGCGAGATGGCCATGACTTCTCCTCCAGTAGGTCTGTGTGTCACCACGAAACCTACGGGTGCACCGCGACCTCGGTCTTGTACAGAAGCGACAGCACCTCGTCCTCGCTAGCGTGCCTGAGCTGAGTGGCCGTGCGTCCGGTGAACCGCGTCAGCGAACGGGCCAGATGCGGCTGGTCGTGATACCCGGCCCGCTGCACGACCTCGATCGCCGCCAACCCCTGCCCCAGCAGCATCACGGCCTGCCTGGCGCGCTCGATCTGCCGGATCGCGCCCTGGGTCAGCCCGGTCGCCGCGGCCACCCGCCGCTGCACCGACCGCGGTGTGACCAAAGTGGGCACTTCGCCGCGGAGCACGTCGGTGACGAGCGGATCGCGGATCAGCAATCCGGCACGGACCAGGCGATCGACGAAGACGTCGGCGTTGTCGTAGCCCGGGGTCTCCCACTCCTCGCCCTGCAGGACGAACGAACGGGCCGTGGTGTGGGGACTCGGCACCGCGGTGTCGACCAGCCCCCGCACCGGCATCGGCGCCAGGTACGCCCCGTGCCGGAAGATGATGCCGAGCGTCTCACCCTCACCCGGGCCCAGGTCCAGCACCGTGGGGCTCGTCTCGGGCCCGCGCACCGCCACATGCGTCTCGCCCCGGTCGCGCCACACCACGAGCTCCCAGTTCGAGTTCGCGATGGACCGCATGCGCGACGGCCCGACGGCGGCCTGCCCGGCACGGTAGACCCGCTCCACGTAGGGAGAATCGGACGGGCGCTGCTCGACGCCATCAACGCTCACAGGCAAGAAGCTAGCACCGGCCCCGGCCACACACGCGGGTTCCGCCGATCGGTCGAGGTGGTCGTGAGTGGCGTTTCGGGTTAGAACCCGAAACGCCACTCACGACCACCTCGACCGAAGCCACAGCTGCCACCGCGGTCACACAACCCGTGGCGGATGTCATGAAAGGGTCGTTCAGGACGGAAAACGTCCTGAACGACCCTTTCATGACATAGGTGGTACCTGCGCTACCGGCCGGCGTCGGGCCACCACCACCGCGGGTCGGGGGCTTGCCCGATGGTCACGGGCGAGCTGGACGACAAGGCTGGACTTGATCGATCCGAAGTCGTCGAACAAAGGAAAAGCATGTCGAAGGTGGCGACCCTGCGCCGCAATCTGGTTCGTGCCGCCGCTGTCACGCTGGCGGGAGTGTGCTGCGCGATCGCGGTACCCGGCAGCGCCGGTGCGGTGGTGAACGGCAAGAACTCCACCGAGCGCTACGAATTCATGGCCTCGATCCCGGAGGTCGTGCCCGAAATGAACAACGCCAAGGGCGTCTGCGGGGCCGTGCTGGTGCATCCGCAATGGGTGGTGACCGCGGCACACTGCGTCGACCCGGACAACAACCCGGCCAGGCCGGAGGGAACCGTGCGCATCGGCAGCGAACGGCGGACCTCCGGCGGCACCGTCCGCACGATCGACCGCTGGGTCCGCCACCCTGGCTACCAACCGGGCGCGCCGAACAAGAACGACATCGCGCTGGTACGCCTGGACCGCCCGGTCTCCGAACGGCCCATCCGCATCGCCGACCGTCCCGGCCGCCCCGGCACACCGACCCGCTTGATGGGCTTCGGCACCACGGTCGACACCGCCGACCTGGACAAGGTCGTGTTCCCCGAACGGCTCCAGCAACTCGACACCCGCATCGGCGCCGTGTCCGAATGCTCGCCCGGTTACGCGGACTCGACCCGGCTGTGCACGGTGAGCCGCAAGCGCGGCGCGATGGCGTGCGTGGGCGACTCCGGCGGACCGCAGGTCCAGCGCGGCTGGGGCGGCCGCTGGGAGCTGATCGGCGTCACGTCCGGCCCCGGTGACGACGACGTGCCGTGCGCCAACGGCCCCGGCCTGTACACGAGCGTGCCCGCCTACGCCGGGTGGATCCACCGGACCATCCACTGATCCTTCGATCCACGGTGCCGATGGTGGGCTGAAGCGGGTTCCCGACCGGGGCGAGCGTGGAGGATTTGGGACGTCGAACGTCCCAAATCCTCCACCGTCGCGAGTTGGTTGCTCGGCGCGCCGGAAGTCGACGATGTAGGAATCGGGACGTTGAGTGTCCCAATTCCTACATCGTCGATCGGTCTATCGGCTCTCGGAGCTTGATCAACGGAAGATTGGGGGCACTCAACGTCCCCAATTCTCCGTTGATCTTGGTCGCGCAGTTGGGCTGGCGGGGTCGCTTCGCCTCACCGCGATCTCCGTCAACGTACGGTGGCACACCTTCCCCGTACGCCCCAGCGGCAGCTCAGGAAGCGCGATCAAGAACTCCGGCATCTTGGCGGCAGCCACCCCCCGGTCGGCAAGAAAAGCCTTCAGCTCGGGCAATCCCAGCGATCGTCCACTGAGGACGGAAACACACGCACAGAGCCGTTCCCCCAGAACACCGTCCGGCACCGGGACACAGGCGACCTCGCTGATCGCGGGGTGGTCACCCAGCGCGAGCTCCACTTCGGCCGGGCTGATGGTGTACCCGCCGCGGATCACCACGCGTTTGCGCCTGCCGGTGACGTGGAGCCTGCCCTCGTCGTCGAACCGGCCGTTGTCCCCTGTCCGCACCCAGCCCCCGTCGAGCCGGTACGCCGCGTCCAGTTCGGGCGCGCCCACGTAGCACAGCGGTGTCATCGGGCCCCGTGCGCAGATCTCGCCGTCGACGAGCCGCACTTCGCAGACCGCGGGATCCGGGACGCCGACGCCGTTTTCCGGCATCGTCGTATGGCAGTTGACCCCGTCCGAGGAGCCGTAGATGTCGACCATCCCCACGCCGAACCGCCGTCGGCAGGCGGCGCGCGTCGAAGGTGGCAGGGTGTCGCCGCTCGACACGATGGCCGCGAGTCCGGAGGTGTCCACGGCCGCGGGATGCTCGACCATGCGCCGCCACATCGCGGGCACACCGAACACATGGGTCGGCCGGTGCTCGGAGATGAGCCGGAGAGCCGCGCCCGCCTCGAACCGGCTGGCCAAGATCAGCGTGCCGCCGAGGCGGCAAAGGGTCACCGCGACACCGAACGAACCGAATCCCGACGTCAGTGAGACGAGGACCAGATCTCGCGGTAGCTCGGTCCCGCCGTGCACGGCACGGACGTAGTTCGCCCGGCCCCCGGCGAAGGCGTTGTGCGAGTACGCGACCATTTTCGGTTCCGATTCCGAGCCGGACGACACCAGGATCCGGGCCGGGGCATCCGGGTCGACGTCGCCGACGCGACTCGGCTTCGACGAGCCCGACACTCTCCCGCTTTCGATGACGAACCGGACGCCGGCGCGTTCGAGGAGACCGTCCGCCCCGCGCGGCAGGGGCAAGACCACGGCGCCGAGCGCGAGGATCGCGAGTTCGGCGACCACCGCGGCCCGTCCGTCGGGTTCCCTCACCGCGACGATATCCGCCGAGCCGCATCCGGCGGCCGACAGTCGTGCGGCCATCGCCCGCACTGCGACGTCCAGCGTCGTGTAATCGAGCGCGCCTTCGTCGTCGATCACCGCCGTGCGAAGCGGATGCTCGCCCACCTGGTCACGGAACAACGAATACAGATCGCGGTCCGGGCAGTGTCCACATCGGACCCATTCGCGGCGCAGTCCGGCGGGAACGAGGTCACGCAGGACGATCCCGGTCTCCGACTTCCAGATCATGACGTGAATTCCCACGGCGACGCGACAAGCGCGCAGTCGGCATGGATGAGGGCGCGGGAAAATCGCGGATCCGCGGCGAGTGCGGCGAGGTCGTCGCACACCGGCACCGACAGCGGCCGGTCGCATCGAAGGCGGGCGCCCGCGTTGAGCCGGTACGCCGCGGACAGGAGTGACGACTCGACCCGCGTCGCGCCTTGGGCCAGGCCCGTCACGATTCCGTGCGCGCACACGATCCCGCCGAACACGTCGACGATCGTCATCAGCGTCGGCGGGACCCCCGCATAGGCCTGGACGACGAAATCCGTGCCCACCGGCGGTTGGGGCCCCAGTTCGGTTCCCCATCCCGACGCGTGCGCGTACAGGATCCCCGGCCGGGCACGCGCGAGATCGAGCGCGCTCAACGACCACCGCTCCGCCTTGCCCGGCGCCCAGTTGTGCAGGAACACATCGGCCCCGGCGGCGAGTTCGAGCAGATGCCGCCTTCCCTCCGGTGTGCTCAGGTCGATTTCGACGACCTCCTTGCCGTCGTTGAGCGCACGGAACCGGGCCGACGTGTGGCCGGCGATCGGCGGAACCCACCGCAGCGGATCACCGCCCGGCGGCTCGATCCTCAGCACCGTCGCGCCGAGAAGACGTAGCAGGTGACCCGCGAGCGGGCCCTGGACCCGGCGACAGGATTCGAGTACGACCAAGCCGGACAACGGAAGCGGCTCCACCGCCCGCACCGGACGGTAGCCGCGGCCCTCGCCGCTCACGACGAACGCGGGAGCCCGGTCGAGCGGCTCCTCCGCCGTCCGCACCAGAGTCATGCCCGTCAGGAGGGCGATCTGTTCGAGCTCGCCGACCGGCCGTGCGGCAAGTGCTTCCCACAACTGCGATGGCAGCGGGCAGGTCGCGGTCGCGAACCGGTGCAGGAACGGATGCCAGCCACTCGAAATCGCGCGTGTGCCGACTCCGAGCGTCGTCCAGAACCGTTCCCAGACCGCCGGTTCGAGTGTCTCGATCTCGAACGAGACACCGTCGGCCGCGCGGAAGGGCGGCCCGCCGGGGACCCACGGCTCCCGATGCTCGTCCACGGTCGTCGCCGCCGCGAGATACTGCGAGATCGCCAGCAACGCCGCCTGGGCCAGCGAAGTGGACACACCGCGCAGCGGGATTCCGCGGCCACGCGCGAGCTTCAGCGAGACGGCGCCCAGCGCCGCGAGTTCGGCCGCGAGGATGGACGCGTAGTCGAGACCGAGCCTGGTCGGCTCGCCGAGGCTCCGGCCGTGCACATGCATGATGCCGCAGGCGGCCTGCACGTCGAATTCGCCGTCCAGCGGCAGATCGAGTGGCCCCGCCACCGTCACGGTGTCCAGCGCGGTGATCATGCGGGACGCCTGCCCCGCACCGAGTACACGACACACGAAGACGCTCGGAACCCCGGATCCCGCATGACCGCACGCACTTCGGCGAGCTCGCCGTCGGTCATCCCCGCGGCGACCAACCGGTCACGCAGGTGATGTGTGTGGTGGATCAGCAACTCCAGCCCCGGCGATCCGGCTCGCCACGGGAAGACCGCGGGCACCGGATCGACGTCGACCAGCCCCGCGGCGACCATGGACGCGGCTGCGCGACGGCCCCACGTGCCGTCCCCGCCCGCCATCAAGAACGCCTTTTCCTTGGCCGCCAGGAAAGTCTCGTAAAGGTTCGCGGCCCTCACGTCGGGCGCGAGCAGGACCGGGCCGTAGGAGATGTCGAACTCGTCGATCTGCATCCACCCGCCCGGCTTCAGCGCGCGGACCAGTTTGCGGAGTACGGCCTCCCGCTCCGGCAGATGCTGCAACACCAACCGGGTGTGGACGAGGTCGAACTCCTTCTGGGGCAAGGGATCGTGGACGATGTCGTGCCGAAGGACGGTCAATCCCGGCGCGGGGGCGATGTGGTGGGGTTTGATGTCGGTCGCCAGCACCGTACCGGTCGGTGCCACCCTGGCGGCGAGCCACTGTGCCACGCCGCTGCCACCCGCGCCGACCTCGAGACAGGACCAGCCCGCCCCGACCCCGGTTCCCGCCAGCCGCGCGAAGGTGACCGGGTCGTACGCCTCGGAGAGACAGCGATGCTGCTCGACGGCGTGCCCGCTGTCGTTGTCGAATGCGTAGGCCGTGCTCACGTCCACCTTCCCGAACCGTTCGTTTCGGCCGTGCCGGTCAGCCGCGCCAGCAGTTCCAGGCGCCGCACCTTTCCCGTCCCGGTTCTGGGGACCTCGTCCCACGGGAGCACCACGGGCTCCCCGAGCGGCGGCAGGCCGAGCACCGCCTTCCGCCAGTCGTCCTCGTCCAGCCCGTCGTCGGTCACGACCACCGGGATCGGCGCGCGCCCGGCCGCGGAGAGCACCACGCATTCGGCGATGGACGGGAGCCGGTCCTCGATGGCGTCCTCCACCGCGAGGCAGCTCATCCCCGGCACGCTGTCGACCTCACGATCGAGCAGTGTCACCGCACCACCGCGGCCCACCACGCCGAGATCACCGGTGTTCCACCACCGCCCGTACACCTTGGCCTCCCACCGGTCCTGTTCACCCACGTACGCCACGCATCGCGCCCGCGTGCGGGCCAGCAACAGCCCGGCGGTGCCCCGCGGCACCGGTTCGGCGGTCTCCGGGTCGACGGCCCGCAGCCGGGCGAGGCCGGGCAACGGCCTGCCGAGATCACGGGTGGTGTGCGCGGTACGCCTGGTGAAGAACCGGAACGACAGCGGTCCCGTCTCCGATTGGCCCCAGCCCTGCATCCACAGTGGACACTTCCGGCCGCTGGCGCGGAGCATCGTCCGGATCACCGGTGGGTGCACGGCGTCGTAGGTGCTGACGAACCTCCGCACCCGGAGGAACGGGTTCTCCGGCGAGTTCGCGAGTGGCCGCCAGCGCACGAACGCCGACGGGAGCGCTTCGACGACGGTCGGCCGATGACGGCCGAACATCGACGACGCCGAGGAAGGGTCGCCCAGGACCACGATCCCCCGCGGCGCGAGGCACAACGCAGACGCCGTCCAGCAGAAGGTCCGGCCGTGCGCGTACGCGCTGGCGTTGGCCAGCACGTCGTCCCGCCGGATACCGAGGACGGGCCAGCGGACCGCCTCCGGCCGCGCCAGCCGGTCGATGATCGTCCGCGTCGTGTGGACCACCAGCTTCGGCGTCCCGGTCGTCCCCGAGGTGTGACAGATGAGCAGCGGATCGTCGGCGTGCCTCCGGTGTACCGCGGGTGGCGGCGCGGGGGCGAAGTCCTCGACGCGCAGGATCCGGTCCGCCCGCAGGGAAGGCCGGTCGGTCACCAGCACCGCCGGGCCGAGACGCCGCAGCAGGAGCTGCACGGTGTCGTCCGGCAGCGCCCCGGACAGCTTCGCCGGAACGGCGCCGATCCGTACCGCGGCGCAGGCGAGCAGGTCGTAGTCCCAGTGGCCGCGTTTGACGATGGCCACCCGGTCCCCCGGCCCCACCCCGGATTCGGCCAACCATCCCGCCGCGTCCCGCACCAGCCTGGCGAGCCCGGCGACCGGGTACGCCGTCCCGCGCTCCGGGGCGATGTCGAACGGCCGGTCGAGGTACACCCACGTCCGGGCGCCCGCGCATTCGTCGAACAACGTGCCCATGTCGTGCGGCTTCATCGACCTCCGCCCTCCTCCGCCGGCTGCACGACGCGACCGGCCAGCCGTCGCGCCGCCCGCAGGCCGGAGCGGACGGCCGCCTCGCTGCACGGGCTCAGGAACACCCAGTCACCCGCGTAGTCGACGACGCCACGACCGAGGTCCGCCTCGAACCCGGCGCGCAGGGCCAGCGCCCGAGGTGTCGCTTCGGGCGCCGCGTGGCGTACCCGCCGGACGATCGCGCGGCGGGTCGCCGACCGCAGACCGGGGACGAGTGGCTCGGCGGCGCCGGTCAGCCGGCTCGCCACGTCCTCGTCGGAGGCGTCCAGCAGTTCCGGCACCACGGCCGGATGGGCCATGAGCGTGACCAGCCCGCGGCCCTCAGGCGCACGGCCGGGATGTTTCAAATGGTCGAAGATGACCGTGGACACCGTGCCGTTCTCGGCGGCCGGCACCATCAAGGCGTAGTCGGGGCCACCGAGCGGGCGATCGAGCAGCAGGTGCGCCTTGACCACCGGGGTGAACGAACACTCGCGGAGAAAGGCCGAATCGTGCCCGGGATGGAGCCGGGCCGCCACCGGGGCGGGGACGGCCAGCACGACCGCGCGGGCGCTGATCTCCCGCGTGCCGCTGAGAACGCGCGCCGAGGCACCGTCGTCGACGACCCGATCGACGGGGAACCCCGTGGTGACGTCCGTTTTCGCGGCGAGGGCCCGGGCGAAGGTGTCCATCCCGTCGCGATACGCCCGCCAGGTCGGCGGTGGCCCCACCGCGGTGAGCAACGCCAGCAAGGGGGCCACGGCGGACCGCGCCGGATCCCAGCCGAAGAAGCCGGACACGATCGGTTGCAGCAGGTAGTTCATCAGGTCCGGGTGATGCGGTGCGGCGAACTCCGCGACGGTGGCGCCGCCCAACGCCGAACTCTCCGGCCGTCCGGTGTCGAACGCGCCCCTGATCAGCCGTGCCGCGTCCAGCCGCGCCCGGAGGGACAACCCGGCCCCGGTGATCAATCCACGCGTCTGCGCGACGCCGGGCCTGGCCCTGCCGCGCCACATCGCGATGCCGCGCCCGATCGGGGGCGCCGCGGTGGGTCCGACACCCAGTTCCGCCAGCAGCCGCCAGGTCTCGTCGTAACCCCGCTCGGCCATCTGCTCGGCGCAGGTGTCGATCAGGTAGCCGTCCTCGCGCAGGGTGGTCATCCGGCCGCCGACCACGTCGGCCGCCTCGAAAACCCGCGCCTCACAGCCTGCCTTGCCCAGCTGGTACGCGGTGGTGAGCCCGGCGACGCCCGCGCCCACGATCGCCACGTCGACATCGGTCACGTGATCACCACCAGGTTCACCAGGACGAGCGTCAGCACGGTGAGCCGGTGGATCCGGATGCCGAGCATGCGCGCCCGCAGGATGTCCCCCACCGCGAAACCGAGCCACAGCTGCCATCCGCGGGACACGATCGTGGGTACCAGCGCGAGGGGGAACCACCACGGGCCGCCGAGGGCGGGGACGGCGAGGATCAGCACGAGTTCGGCCGCCGACACGCCGATGACGAAGAACATGTTGCCCCGTGCCGAAGTCAGGGCGGCCACCGTCGGCCTGCCGACGCGACGATCGCCGTCGACGTCGTTGGTGTTGGAGTAGACGCCGAACAGCAGCGGCCCCAGGCCGAAGAGCAGCGCCTGGGCGAGCGCGAACCCGGTGAACTCGCCGGTCGCGAGGCCGTACGGCGCGAGGACCAGCGCCCAGCCGAGCGCCGCGATGAAGAACTCCTGGAAGCCGTGATAGCTGAGCTTCACTCCCCAGGAGTACTGCAACGAGAAGAAGTAGGTGACCACGATCAGCACGACCGTCCACACAGGACTGTATGGGGCGATCGCGATGGCCGCGAGCCACAGTGCCGCACCGACGACACCGGTCGCCCACGCGAACCGCAGCACCTGGTTCTCGTTCAGCGTCCCCGCCACCAGTGGCTTGCGGTATCGCTTGCGCCGCGCGTCGTCCGGCGAGTAGTTCGTGATGTCGCTGCCGTCCCGGTAACCCGTGAGATCGTCCAGCGCGACCATCGCCGCGATCACGAATACCTCGCCGAGCAGGAACACCCCGACGGTCGCCAAGACACCCGGATCGAACCTCGACATCGGCGCCAGCAACGTCCACACCACGACCACGCCGAGGTAGTAGTCGACGATGTCGAGCTTCGCGAGCCTGAAATACGCTTTGCCACGGGAGACGGCGAGGGTGGTCATCGCGGGTCGTCCAAGGCGATCAACGCGGCGAACGACCGGTCGCCGCCGTAGTCCAGCTCACGCCGGTCGAGCAGGCGGGCGCCGGGAAGCAGGGCCAAGTACTCCTCCACGGTCCGCAATCTCGAGAACCGGCCGACCGGGATCTCCGCCTCCTCGTACTCGATCAGGACGAGATGCCGTGCCGCCGCGGCGATCGCCCGGCACGCTTCGGCGATCTCGTCCTCGTCCAGGACGTGCATCAGCACCCACACGCAAACGGCGACGTCGAAACGCCTGTCCTGCCACGGCAGCCGCTGGACGGTCGTCCGCACGAAGTCCACAGTGGACAGATGCGCGCAGTTCGCCCTGGCGAGCGTGAGCATGCGCGGGGTCATGTCGATGGCCGTCAGCGCACGCGCGTGTGCCGCGATCGACGGCGTGAGCCTGCCCATCCCGCAGCCGATCTCCAGCGCGGATCCCACCTCGCCGAGCGATTCCAGGAACGTCGTGACGAGCCGGATGGTGCGGGCGGTCGTCCCGGCCGCGAGTTCGGCGGGCTGGGAGGCACGCATGACCCGGGTCAGCCCGGCCCGTTCCGCGCGTTTGCGCCACTCGTCGGCGACCTCGCTGGGCGCGGGGGTGCGGGTAACCTGCTGCATCACGACTCCTTCGCGAATCGGCACACCGCGTCCGCGATGCGTTCCACCTGCCCGTCCGTCAGGTGCGGGTAGATCGGGATGGCCAGCGTCCGCCGCGCGGCGAGCTCCGCCGCGGGCCAGGCCTCGCCAGGCCGGGCGAAGGGGGCGAACGCGGGTTGCCTCGGCAGCGGCGCCGGGTAGTAGACGTGCGAGCCGATCCCTCGCGCCGCGAGGTACTCACGGAGTTCGTCCCTGCGCTCGCAGAGGAGCGAATAGACGTAGTAGCACCGTCCATCACGAGCCGGAGGCGGTGCGAGCACACCGCAGCCCTCCAGCTCGGCGAAGCGTCCGGTGTAGTACTCGCCGATCCGTGCCCGGCGCCTCAGCCGCCGGGGCAACGTCGGGAGCCGGTACAGCTGGAACTCCGCCATGATCTCGTCGAACCGGCTGTTGTAGCCGACGCGGTGATACACGAACCTCGACTTGCCGTCCTGGCCGTGGTTGCGCAGCATCCGCACCGCCGAGCCGAGCCCGGTGTCACGGGTGACGACCATGCCGCCCTCGCCCGGCATCCCGAACGTCTTGACCTGCACGAACGAGTAGACGCCGGCGTCGCCCCACATCCCGGCGGGAACGCCCGCGAGCGTCCCGCCCTGGGCGACCGCGGAATCCTCCAGCAACCGCGCGCCGGCCTCGGTGGCGATCCGGCGCAACTCCGGCATGTCCGCCATGACCGAGAACATGTGCGCCGGCATGATCACCTTGGTGCGCGGCGTGACCAGGCGGGCGACCGCGGCGGGATCGACGACCATGGTCCACGGGTCGATGTCGGCGAACACCGGCGTCGCGCCGAGCAGGGCGGGCGCGGCCGCGAGCGGAGCGCAGCCGAAGGCGGGCACGATCACCTCGTCCCCGGCTCCGACGTCCATCGCGCGCAAGACCAGCGTCAGTGCCGAAGTTCCGCTGCCGCAAGCGACCGCGTCCTCGGCGCCGACCGAGTCACGGATGGCCGCTTCGAAGCGGGCCGTGCGCTCGCCGAGGATGAATTTCTGCTCGGATGCGAGGCCGACGCGATGGACGATGTCCAGCAGTTCGGCACGGTCGTCGTCGAAGAGATCGGTCGGGAAGAACGGCAGGGTCATCCTCGCCGCCCGTGGTAGAAGTCGCGGATCGCGTCGCAGACCCGGTTGCAGTCTCCGGCGGGCATGTCCGGATACAGCGGTAGCGCGAGCGTGTGACGGCAGGCGCGCTCGGCGTTCGGGAATTCACCCTTCCGGTAACCGAGACCGTCGAAGCAGGGTTGCAGATGAAGCGGGGTCGGGTAGTAGATCTCGGTCTCCACACCCACCGCCGACAGATACGCCGCCAGATCGTCCCTCGCGTCGACCTCGACCACGTAGACGTAGAACACGCTGTCCGGCCGGTGCTCCGGCACGTTGCGCACACCCGCCACACCCGTGAGCGCTTCGCCGTACCGGGACGCCAATTCCGCGCGCCGGGCGATGTCGCCGTCGAGCGTGGTGAGCTTCGAGAGAAGCACTGCGGCCTGGATGTCGTCCATCTTGCTGTTCACGCCGGGCAGGCCGGTCGCCGTCGAGATCGCGGGGAAGTCGGCGATCGTGGCGCCGAAGCGGCCGTGATGGCGGAGCGCGTCGGCGGTCGCGGCGATCCGGGCGTCGTCGGTGAGCACGGCGCCGGCGTCACCGAGCGCGCCCAGCGTCTTCGTCGGGAAGAACGACAGCACCCCGCCCGCGCCGAACAGGCCGGCGTGCGTGCCGCGGTGACGCATGCCGATGGCCTCCGCGCTGTCCTCCACCACCGTGAGGTCGAGGCGCCGCGCGACGCGGAGGACACCGTCGATGTCGGCGAGCCGGGAGAACAGATGCGTCGGCATGACGAACCGGGTGCGCTCCCCGGCGGCGTCCGCCACCGCGGCGGGATCGACGCCGTACCCGTCCGGCTCGATGTCGGCGAAAACCGGCCTGCCGCCCGCGAGCACGACCGAGGTCGCCGTCGCCCCGAAGGAGAAGGCGGGAACGATCACCTCTTCGCCGGGCAGCAGCCCCGCCGCCCGCAGCAGGAGGACGAGCGCGTCCGTTCCGCTGTTCACCCCGACGACGAACCTCGCACCGGTGTACGCGGCCAGCGCGGACTCGAGTTCGGCCACCTTGGCACCGTGCGAATACTTGCCATTTTCGATGACGTCGAGAATATGTCGCCTGGTGCCGGCCCACGTCCGCTCGAATGTGGCCGATTGATTGAAGAAAGACACCGACAGCGTACCCACCTCCGGTGGTGTAGGAACCGTTTCCGAGCGTAGGACAGGCAATCCGCCCGTCCGCCACGTTCGCACTTCCTGGTCAACCCGTGGCCGAACTGTTGACAGTTGATCTTGGCGATGTCAGTTTCGAAATGGATTTCCGATTGCGAAACTCGAGGAGCGGGCTCGCCAGTGCGATCATTCGTCGTTGGACTCGGCCGGGCAGGAGCGGGTCTGCATCTCCCCGTCTTGGCCAAACTGCGTGAACGGACCCCGAAGCTCTTCGGCGACCATCCCGTCGTGGCCTGCGAACCGAGGGAGATCGCCGTCTCCCGGCCGGGTCTGGTGGTCGCGCCGACCCTCGGCGCCGCGGCCGACGGGCTCTGCCCCGCCGACACGATCGTGCACGTGTGCACGCCGCCGACCCAGCGGCTGGCGGTGCTCTCCGATCTCGCCGCCCTTGGCTTTCGCAAGATGATCGTGGAGAAGCCCCTCACCACCGACATCGACGACCTCGCCCGGATCGTCCGCCTGCGCCGCAAGTACAAACTGCATATCGAGGTCGTCGAACCCTGGCTCGCCAGCAGTCTCACGGCACGGCTGGTCGAACTCCTCCGCGGTGGCCGGTTCGGCTCCGCGAAGTCGATCGACGTCGTGCAGAACAAGCCGAGGTTCCGCCGGTCGCTCGTGCGGCCCGGTCACCCGACCGCGTTCGATGTCGAACTGCCGCACGGGGTCGCGCTCGCGCTGCGGCTCGCGGGCGCCGCACGGGTCACCCACGCGTCGGGAACCGATCTCGAGGTCGAGGGCAACATCGGCCCGCGGATGGGCGGGGCCGCCGTCGGCCTCCGGCACAACTCGGGTGTCCACACGGAGATCCGCTCGGATCTGACCTCCCCGGTCCGCGAGCGGCGGGTCACCGTCGAGTTCGAGCAGGGCAGCGCGGTCGGGCATTTCGCGGTGAGCGGCGAGGACCATCACTCGCAGTTGACGCTGCGTTCGAACGGCCGGTCCGAGCACGTCGTACTGCGGGACGACGCGATGACGGAATGGATGTTCGACGCCTACCGGAAGTTCCAGCTGGACGGGGAGCAGACGCAGGGCTTCACCTTCGCCACCGAGGTGGTACGGCTGCTGTCGGTGGCCAAGAACATCTGCGCGGAACCGGTCACCAGCCCGGAACCCGACGCGGTGGCGACCCATGCCGGATGACCCGGTGCTCGCCGGCATCACGGACGAGGCGGCGTACGACATCGGTGGGCAGCTCTCGGTGCTCGACGAACTGGGCTGGAAGGCGATCGAGCTGCGCACGGTCGACCGGGAGGCGGTCGCCGACCTCACCGGCGAACGGTTCGACGCCGTCGCGACCGCCTTGTCGGACCGTGGTGTGCGCGTGGTCTGCCTGGCGTCCCGGATCGGTGGCTGGTCCCGTCCGGCCGGCACCGATTTCGAGCACGACCTCGAGGAACTCGACGTGCTCGCCGGACGCGCACGAGCGATCGGCACGCGCTACGTGAGGATCATGTCCTATCCGAACGACGGGTTGAGCGATCCGTCCTGGCGCGCGCTGGCCATCGAGAGGATCACCGCGCTCGCCGAACGGGCCGAGCGGCATGGGGTGACGCTGCTTCACGAGAACTGCTCGGGCTGGGCGGGCACGCGGGCCGAGCGCATGCTCGACCTGCTGGACGAGGTCGCGAGCCCGGCGCTGAAACTGTTGTTCGACACCGGCAACGGCGTCGCCCACGGTTACGACGGGTTCGATCTGCTCGCCGACATCGTCGCCCTTGTCGAACACGTGCACGTCAAGGACGCCGACGAGCGCGGCTTCACCCTGCCCGGCCAGGGCACCGCACGGGTCGCCGACTGCGTGAAACTCTTGCGGGCCAACGGATACCAGGGTGCCTGGTCGCTGGAGCCGCATCTCGCGATCGCACCGCACGAAGACGGGGTGCTCGCCGACGGCGCGGCGGACACCTTCGTCGCCGCGGGCAGGGCGATGGCCGGGCTGCTCCGATGATGCCCGGGGACCGGAGCCTGCTGCTGAAGCTGCTCGATCTCCCGACGGCCGGTCCACTCGAAACGAAGGGTGAAGTCCGCCTGTGGGACGCGATGCGGACGTACGCCGACGCCGCCGCCGGCCTCGGTTTCGACGTCCTGCGATTCGCCGCACCGGATCCGTCGGTGCTGGACCGGCCGGGGGTTCCCCTCCTGCTCCGCGACACCGGCCCCGGATTCCTCGCCTGCCAGCCGAGCCTCGTGCTGCGGATCGGCCCAGCCGCTCCCGCCGTCATGTTCAACGTGCACCTCGACACGGTGGCCCCGTTCGAACCGGCCGGTTTCGACGGGACCAGATTCGTCGGCCGCGGCGCGATCGACGCCAAGGGGCCCGCGGTGGCCCTGCTGGCCGGTGTCCGGGCCGCGCTGGCGACGGAGCCGTCGGTCGGCCGGGACGTCGGCGTCCTCATCCAGGCCGTCTCCGGTGAAGAGGGCGGGGCGATGGGCACCTTCGGCACACGGCCGCTCGTCGAAGCGGGATTCCACGGTGAACTCAACATCTTCTGCGAGCCGACCGGACTGCGGTACCTCCCCCGCTGCTCGGCGTCGATGACCGCGTGCGTGCGAGTGGACGGCGAAGACGCCATCGACGACGAGCCGCACCGAGGGCACAACGCGACGGTCCTGCTCGGTTTCCTCGCCCAGCACCTCGCGGACGACTTGCCGAAGCACGGCCAGGTCTGCGTCGCGGGCTTGCACACGGGTCGGATGCACAACAGGGTGTACGGCCGCGGCGAGCTTCTGCTCAACATCCCTTACGACTCGCCGGAAGCGGCGGCGAAGATGGCCGCGGCGCTGGAGGACGGGCTGAGGACAGGCCTCACCGCGTTCGAAGCCAGGTTCCGGCGGTCCCCGGCGTTCGCCCGCACCGCGACCGACGCGGCGAGGATCACCGGCCTGCGCTGGCTGAAACGCGATCTGCCTGTCTTGCCGGCGCAGGACATCCCGCTGCTGGACGCGTTCGTTCCCCGCTGGCCGGACGACGAACCCGGGTTCACCTGCGACGCCCTGTGGCTCGCCGGCGTACCCGGTGCCAAGACGGCCGTTCTCGGTCCCGGTTCGCTGGGAGCGAACAACGCGCACTCGCGCGGGGAATACGCCGATGTCGGAGAACTCGACCGGTTCGGCGATCTCGTCCACGAGATCGTCGTGCGGTTCGCCCGCGACGGAGGAGCATGACCGTGCTGGTGCCCTATCGCGTTCTTCTTTCCCTGGTCGTCGGGATCTTCGTGGATCGCGGGATACCCGAGGACCGGGCGGCGATCGCCGCGACCGCGTTGTGCCACGGCGATCTCACCGGGGTGACTTCGCACGGCCTCGTGAACCTGACCCGGCTGTACCTGCCTCTGCTCGATCAAGGGCGCGCAGAGCCGAAGGCGGACATGGCCGTCGAGACCGACCTCGGCGCGTGCGTCCTCGCCGACGCCCGCCGCACCCTCGGGTTGTGGTCGGCGTCGCAGGCCATGGAACTGGCGTGTGCCAGGGCTTCCCGGCACGGCATCGGCATGGTCTCGCTGCGCGGGGCGACCCATATCGGCTGCGCCGGGCACCACGCCGCGCGGGCCGTCACCCACGGCATGATCGGCCTCGTCGCTTCGAACTGCGGCGGGCAGCGCATCGCCCCGCCGCCCGGCGGCACGGCCGCGATGCTCGGCACGAACCCGCTCGCGCTGGCCTGTCCCGCCGGTGGCGCGCATCCGTTCGTCCTCGACATGAGCACCACCGTCGTACCGACCGGCCGGATCCGGGCCGCGGCGCGCGAAGGCAGGGAGATCCCGCCGGGCTGGCTCGCCGACGGCGACGGTTCCCCGGTGACCGATCCCGCCGCGTTCGACCGGGGTGAAGCCCATCTGCAATGGCTGGGCGGCGGTCCCGAAACGGGCGCCTACAAGGGATTCGGGCTCGGCCTGCTCGTCGAGGTACTCGGTGCGCTGGTACCCGGCGCGATGCTCGGCGCGACTTCGGCCGACGGGAACCGCGACGACGACATCGGGGTGCTGACGCTCGCGATCGCTCCGGACGTGCTGCGCACCGGGTTCGCCTCCGACGCTTCCGCGCTCTTCACGGCGGTGCGGGAGTGGCCTGCCCGCGATCCCGCGGTCCCGGTCGTCTACCCCGGCTGGCACGAGGGTGAGCGCGCGGCCCGCCACCGTGCGCACGGCGTGCCCGTGGCCGACGCGGTCTACCGGGAACTCCGCGCCGCGGCGGAGAGGACGGCGAGGTGATCCGGGTCGGTGTCGTGGGCCTCGGTGTCATCTCGCGGTTCTACCTCTCCGCGGTGGAGCGGTCGCCGTCCTTCGACCTCGCCGCGGTCTGCGATCTCGATTCCGCGGAACTCGCGAAAAGCACCGTGCCCGGCTACCGCGATCATCGGGAGATGCTCGCGGCCGGAGGGCTCGACGCGGTGATCGTCACGGCTCCGAACGACGTGCACGCCGCCGTGTGCCGGGACGTGCTGGACGCGGGTCTGCCCGTGTGCGTGGAGAAGCCGATCGCCACGAGCCTCCTCGACGGCGAGGATCTCGTGGAGCGGGCGGCGCGGCGGGATGTCGCCCTGTTCACGGCGTTCCACCGGCGGTACAACGGCAACGTGCGCGCGTTGCGCGAGAAGATCGCGGGCGGGCCGCCGATCGATTCCGTGACCGTGCGCTACCTGGAGCGGATCGAAGAGCACGTCGGCGGGGATCGCTGGTATCTCGACGCGGCGCGATGCGGCGGCGGATGCGTGGCGGACAACGGACCGAACGCCCTCGACCTCGTCCAGTTGTTCCTCGGCACGCTGACGCTGCGAGACGTCCGGATCAGCCGCGACGCGGACGGCATCGACCGGCAGGCGACGCTGGAGCTCGACGGCGCGGTCGTCGAACTCGACTGGTCGTTCCCCGGGGAGGTCAAGGACGTCGAGGTCCGGCTGGCGGACGGCACGGTCCTGCACGCCGACCTGCTGGACGGCTACCCGGAGTTCAAGGAATCGCTGTGGCACGAGTACAAAGGGCTGCTTCGCGAGTTCGAGGACGCCGTACGCGAGGGCGGTTCCTGGCGCGACAACGGTCTGGCCGCGCTGTCCATAGTGGACGATTGTTACCGGAGGGAGAACGATGCGGGAAGACGGGCCGAAGCGGGAGATCGTCGGCACGGTGGTGAAGGTGCTGGTGCACCGGCGTGACGACCGGGGCATGAGTCTCGAACCGTTCGCCAGCCGGTGCGTCCGCGCCGGCGAGGTGCACGAACTCGTGACGACCAGCCACGACGACACGGAGCCGGGCGCACGCATCGACCACGTCGGCTTCCTCGGATTCGCCGAGATCGACCGCGCCGGCGTGATCGACAGGGGCGACGAAGTGTGGATCGGCGGCGAACTCGTCGGCACCGTACTCGGCTTCGACGGCTGCCATTTCCCCAACCACTACAACATTCTCATCCACACCGCGCTGCCGGTCACCGGTGAGGGGATCGGCCTGAAGCCGGAGCGGGAGGTCTGCTTCCGGGGCCGTTAGCTTCCGTCGCGAGTCGTCCGTCCAGACACGTGTGTCGTCCGTCTGATCACGTGTGTCGTCCATCCAGTCACGCAAGACCGCCAGTAGGTATCCAGGACAGGGTCGGCTCTGACCCGAATCGCCACTCACGACCCGGTGCGGGGGGCCGGTGGTGAGTGGCTCCCCGGCGCGGGCGAGCCACTCACCACCGCGCGGTCACTTGCCCAGCAGCGGCACGTCACTCTTTCCGAGGTGGTAGTCGCGAACCGCGTGCACGAGTTCGTCGACGGTCAGCTTCCCGTTTCCGTTCACGTCGATGGCCTGGAACGCCGGGCCCACGGCCGAAGCTTCGACACCGATGGCTTTCAACCACTTCGCGAACTCCCGCTGGTCGACCTCGCCATCGCCGTCGGTGTCGCACAGGCCGACGATCGCGGAAATGGTCGGGCGGACCACCCTGGCGAATCCCGCGTCGCCTTCCTGGAAGATCTGCGCTTCGATCACCTGGGTGAACTGCTGCTCGTTCAGCGAGCCGTTCGGGCCGACGCCCGCCTTGTCCGCCAGGAACTCGAACATCGTCACGAACGAGTCCTGCACCGCGCGCGCCTGTGGCGAGGTCTGGTCCTCACCGAACGCACTGATGATCCGCTTGGCCTCGGCCTCGAAGTCGGACTTCTCGATCCTGCCGTTGCCGTTGACGTCCCACTTCTCGAAACGCTTCTTGAGCCGGTCGTTCTTGATCGCCGTGGTCATTCGTGCACTCTCCTTTTCGCGAAAGATCGGAAGAATTGCGGTACGCGTGCCTGCCCTGCTCTCGACCAGGCAGAACGTTCAGAGCCGGACGACCTCCTTCCCGGGAACCCGTCCCGTCACGTCGAACAGCAACCTGGCCGTCGAGGCCAGGCGGCCGTGGTCGTAGGCGCGATGCGCCACCAGCAGGACGGCGACATCCGCGGTGCGCAACGTCGCGTCGAGATCGGCCACCGGCGGCCCCAGTTCGGGGACGGTCTCCGCCACCGGATCGTGGTAGGACAGGTCCGCCCCGAGCCCTCGCAACCGAAGAGCGATCCGGATCGCGGCGGACTCGCGAGTATCCGGCACGTCCGCCTTGTACGACACACCGAGCAGCAGAACTTTCGCGCCACGTAACGGCTTTCCGTGTTCGGCGAGCAGCCGGGTGACGCGTTCGACCACGTGCTCCGGCATCCGGTCGTCCACGAGCCGGGCGGCGTGCACCACGCCGAGCAGGGCACCTTCCCGCTCGGCCTTGTCCAGCAGGTACTTGGGGTCGACCGGGATGCAGTGCCCGCCGACACCCGGCCCCGGCGCGAACGGTGTGAAGCCGAACGGTTTGGTCGCCGCGCAGTGCATCACGTCCCAGACATCGACGCCGATCCGGTCGCAGAAGATGGCGATCTCGTTGACCAGCGCGATGTTCACGTACCGGTAGGTGTTCTCCAGCAGCTTGGCCATCTCCGCTTCCCTGGTGCCGCGCGCGATCACCACCGTGTCGACGAAACGCTCGTAGAACTCCGCACAACGTTTCGCGCAGGACGGGGTGTGCCCGCTGATCACCTTCGGCGTGTTCCTGATGCCGAACCGCGTGTTCCCGGGGTCGACCCGCTCGGGCGAATAGGCGAGCGAGAAATCGGTTCCCGCCGTCAGACCGTGCTTTTCCAGGATCGGCCGGACGATCTCGTCGGTGGTGCCCGGAAAGCTCGTCGACTCGACGATCACCAGCATGCCCGGCGCCAGACGTTCGGAGACCGTCTCCACCGCGCGGCGCACGGCGGCCAGATCCGGTCCGCCCGCCGTGGTCAACCCGGTCGGCACGCACAGCACGATCGTCTCCGCGCCACCGAGGACTTCGGGGTCGGTCGTCACCGTGAAGCCGTTCGCGCGCATGGCCCGTAACCGGCTCGCGGACACGTCGGGCACATGTGGCCTGCCCGCGGCGATCTCGGCGGCCACCAGGGGCGAAGTGTCGTATCCGATCACCGACAACCCCGCCCCGGCGACGGCTTCCGCCAGCGGTAGCCCGACGTAGCCGACTCCCACCACGACAACGTCGATGGACACGTGAACCTTCTCGATCAACGGTTGACCGAGAAGGAGCCGCTGCCCGGTGTGACATGGGAGCCGAACCCCTGGCCGACCACCATGCCCGGTGTCAGGCAGAGCGGATCCGCGTGGACGACCACTTCCGACGAACTCAGGTTGAGCAGAACGTGTGCGGCGACAGGAAGTTTGTTACAACCTTCGGGATTCCGGTAGTTGTCCAGGCGCTGGAATTCGGTTGAAAAGACCACCACCTCGCCCGCCGCCGCCAGAGCAGGCGGACTCGGCACGATCAGCAGTGCTCCCACGGATGCCGCGCTCAACACCGCGGCGACAAGACGGTTCATCGCATGCCTCCCACATCCAAGATCACGACTTCTCTCCGCACGCTAACAGTCACTCCGTGTCAAACTTTTGCTCACGGCGGATCTTCACGCGCGCAGGTTGCGGCCGCTCGGACAGGGTCATCCGGATGGTGGCGTCAAGCGCTCCCTGTGTGATGTTCGAGAACGGGCGGTTCACATGAAGGAGTGGCGCGGATGGTCGTCAGGACGAACCGGGACTACTCCGCTTCTCGCACGTTGAGGGGGTATGTCGAACGTGATGCGTTGCGAAAGCCACTTTCGCAACGTTGAAGGTTGGGAAAGTGGCTTTCGCGACGTCTGCGGCCTTATCCCTCAAGAGAATCCGGCGACCTCGGCCGAAGTCGGCAGCGAAGGATGCGCTCCGTGCCGTGTCACCACGACCGCGGCCACTTTCGCCGCGAAACCGCAAGCCGCCACCACATCCGCGGTCGTCGGCTCACCGGGGATTTCCGCGAGCCGGGCGGCGAGTGCTCCGACGAACGAATCCCCCGCGGCGGTGGTGTCCACCGCCCGTACCGCGACGGCCGGGACATGCGTGGACGACGACGCGTCGAGGACGGCACAGCCCGCGGCCCCCAGCGTCACGATCACCCACCGGCATCCCACGGCGGACAGTTCGGCACCCCCGCGCCGCAAACCGTTGCCGTCGAACGGATCCTGACCGGTGAGCTGCCGGAACTCGATTTCGTTCGCCACCACCACATCGCTGAGCGGCAGCAGTTTTTCGGCCGCCTCCCCGGCGGGAGCGGTGTTGAGCACGGTCAGCGCGCCACGGGAGCGAGCGGCCGCGAAAGCGCGTTCCGTCGCTTCGGCGGCCGCCTCCAGCTGGCCCGCGACCACCCGAAGCCCAGGCAGTCCGCTGATCGCCGCTTCGGCCGCGGCCGCCGGGATGTCGGCGTTCGCCCCGGACACCACGACGATCGAGTTGACGCCCTCCGCGTCGACGGTGATCGCCGCGCGGCCGGTGGGCAGCGCGGATCTACGCACGTTGGTCACGTCGGCGCCCTCGGCGAGCAGGGCTTCGAGGTATTCGTCGCCGTCCTCGTCCTGGCCGACGCAGCCGATCACGGCCACTTCCGCGCCGAGCCGGGCGGCGGCGACCGCTTGGTTGCCGCCCTTCCCGCCCAGCTCCCGGCTCGTCGAAAACCCCATCAGGGTCTCCCCCGGCTCCGGGATGCGCGGCGCGTGGACGATGTGATCGACGTTGAGCGACGCGACCACCGCAATCGCGCGGCTCATGCGGTCAGCCACCGGGCCGGGACGTCTCGCATCAGCCGGGCCACGGCCTCGGCGGGCACGCCTTCGGCTTCGAGCAGATCGGCGAAGATCGTCGGCACGAACACGAGCCCGTTCCCGCCGTTGTGCGTCCACATCTGCTTGAGGAACAGGTCGTGCGACAGCATGATCTGGTCGCCGAAGCCCTCGTGCACCCACCTCGCCACGGCGCGTGCGGTCTGGGAGACCGTCGGGGCGACCCCTTCGCCGGGAAACGAGATGTCGAGGCCGATCATGTCGAACTCCAGCAGCACGCCGCGTTCGAGAAGCTCACGCTGGTAGCCCGGGTCCTCACCGGACGGATCGCTGTGCGCGAGCGCGACTTTGCCCGGCAGCGCACCGCATTCCTCCAGCACGAGGTCGAGCACCTCGTGCCCGCGGCGCTGCCAGCCCGGCATGTGGATGTTCAGCCCCACGGAGGGCCGCTCCGCCTGCGCGAGTGCCGCGGCCCGCAAGGAGGCCCGCTCCCCGTCGGTGAAGAACGGCGAGACACCGACCTCGCCGATGACACCGGCCCGGATCCCCGTCTCGCCGACACCCTCGTCCAGTTCGGCGAGGATGCGCTCGGTCTGCGCGTCGACGGTGACCGCGGTGATGCGCTCCCCCTCGAACTTCTCCAGGTACGCACCGGTGCCCATGACGACGGTGACCCCGGTGGCCTCGGCCACCGCCGCCAGGGCGAGCGGATCCCGGCCGATCGCGGCGCTGCCCGTCGCGTCGACCAGCGTGCCGCCGCCCGCCGCGGCGAAGGCGGTCACCTCGCGCACGACGCTCGCCCGGTCCTTCGCCGCCACGTTGTCGGCGCAACAGTAGGGATCCTGGCGGAGCAGGAACTGCCACCCCGGCCCCACTTCCGCCTCGGCGAGCGGCCGCGTGGAGGCGTACGAGGGTTCGGCGACCGCGGAGGACAGATCGTTGAAGAGGTGCTCGTGCGGCAGCACCAGCCCGAGGTCCGCCGCGGCGACCGGGCCGAGAACACCGCGCACCTCAGCCACGGCGCACCTCGGCGGGCTGGGCGAGGACCGCCGGTTCGGCCGTGTGCCGGGACGGGATCATCGCGATCGCCGCGGCCGCCAGTGCCACGACCGCACCGATGACGGTGACCAGGTGCAGGCTGGACCCCGCCGCGGGGGCGACGAGTTCGAGCAGCAGCGACCCGATGAGCTGACCGGCCGTGGAAGCCAGCCCCAGCAACAGAAGTCCCAGCCCGCGCACCAGCAAGGCCATCAACGCGATCGACATCAGGCCGAGCGGCCCGCCGAAGTACATCCACCAGGTGCCCGGCAACGTGAAGTGGGCGCCCGAAACCGCCATCCGCACCACGTACACGAGCCCGAGCGCCACGAAGCCGATGAGGAAGTTCCAGGTGATGGAAACGAACATCGAGCCGGACAGCAGGCCGACCTCGGAGTTGCCCGCGGGCTGCCAGCCGGCGAGCAGGCCACCGACGAACGGCATGATCGCCAGCGCGATCATGTGCGGTGCCGACCAGTTCGGGGAGACCACCAGCACCGTGGCGCAGATGGCCAGGATCGCCCCGGCCACGCGCGGCGCGCTCATCGCCTGCTTGAACGGGACGCCGATGCCGAGGCGGTCGCACACCACACCGGAGATGACCATGCCGGAGATCAGCGACGTCTGGAAGATCGCCACCCCGAGGAAGCCCACCGTGACCCCCTCGGAGAGCACGATCACCGCGCCGCACAGGCCGGCGAAGAAGTTCCACCGCGGGATCTCCCCGCGCATCAGCTGACCGGGCAGCCGGAAGAACGCGTCGCGCGTCCGGGTGCGTGCCAGCACGAGGATCAGCATCAGCACCAGGCCGGTGCCGAAGGACACCAGCGCGGCGGCGTGCCCGTCGGCGAGCGCGGTGCCGAGGTGTCCGTTGACGAGCGACTGCAAGGGGCCGAGCATTCCGGCGAAGACGGTCGCGATCGTCAGGACGACGACCGAAGCCGCGCGGCCGGTGGGTGACGTACTCATCGAATCCTCCTTGATCCCGAGTGCGCGCGGCTCAGTTTTCGCGTCCGGCGAGCCAGCTCATCGCCTGCGCGAAGAGCTTGCCGTAGCCGTTCCAGGCCATGAACTCCTCCGGAGCCCAGTGCGGGGAGATGTCCGAGGTGAACGCGAGGGTCCGGCCGCGGCCGACCTGGCGCGCGGCCAGCATGACGTCGCCTTCGACGGTGGCGAGCAGCTCCGCGTCCGGCTTCAGCGTGGTGTGCTGGTAGCCCAGCAGGATCGGCCACTCCTGGTCGAGGCCGGAGACCACCGGGTGCCCTGGCCGCACGACCTGGGCACGCACGCCCTCCGGCGTCTCGACGCGGTCGTCGTACGGGTCGATGTCGACCGGGAGGATCTCCTCGATCGGCGTCCGGTGGTAGTTGGCCTTGCCCTCGAAACCCTGGAAGCTCAGGTAGCCGCCTGCCATCATCAGGCCGCCGCCGTTCGTGACCCATTCGCGCAGCAGCTTGAGCCGGTTCGGCGTCGGACGGCCGCGGGTGAACGTGTCCGGGTGCAGCAGCAGCGTGTTGGCGCCGATGTCGGAGAGCAGGACGACGTCGTAGGCGTCGAGCTCTTCCAGCGTCTGCGGGAACTTCTCGGCCACGTCGTGCGAACGCAGATGAGTCACCTCGACCCCTTCCGCCGCCAGCGCCGCCAGCAGCCGCTCGCACCCGATCTCCACCTGGGTGTGCGCGAACGGGTCGTATCCCTTGTGATCGATGGTCGCACTGACCCACGACTCCCCGGCTAGCAGGACCTTGACCATCGACGACTCCTTCGAGCTAAAAGCCTTAGCGTATGTTGCGCAACATAGCGCAACGGCGCCAATATAAGATGCGGTCGCAGTCGCCGTCAACGCTCAACGGGGAGGAGCCGGATGTCGCTGGCGAAGGTGGCCCGAGAGGCCGGAGTGGCCGTGTCGACGGTGTCGAGGTACGTCAAGGGGGAGCTCAACGTCGCCTCCGAGACGGCCCGGCGCATCGACGCCGCGCTGTCGGCCGAAGGGCATCCGCCCGTGCGGAAACAGGTGACCGGCCTCAGCCTCGGCCTGGTGGTCCCGTCGCTGGACAACCCGTACTTCTCCACGCTGGCGGACGCCGTGGTCGACGCCGCCGCGACGGACGGCGTCGACGTGCTCACCGCGCTCACCGGCTCTTCGCCGTCACGGGAGCGCGCCGCCGTCGAGCGCCTGATGCGCGTGCAGGACGTGGGCGGGCTGATCTACCTGGGAATGAACACCACCAACGAAGCCTTCACCAGCCGCCTGGCAGGCGATTTCCCGGTGGTCTTCCTCGACGAGTACGTCGAAGCGGCCGGACCGCGGATCGCGCACGTCACCGCGAACAGCTTCGGCGGCGCCTACCAGGCGACCACCCACCTGCTCTCCCAGGGCCACCGGCGGATCGCCCACGTCGGCGGACCGGCCGGGCTGCGCACGGCCGACCAGCGCGAGGCGGGCTACCGGGCCGCGCTGAAGTCGCACGGGATCGCGGCGGACGAAGCGATGATCGTGCGCGGCGCCTTCAGCTCGGCGTTCGGCATGAACTTCTTCGCGCATATGGCGCGGACCGGCGCGACGCCGACAGCCGTGTTCACCGCCAGCGACATCGCCGCGGTCGGCCTGCTCGAAGCGGCCCGCCGCGCCGGGATCTCGGTGCCGGGAGACCTTTCGGTGATCGGCTGCGACGGGATCACCCTCGGCGAGTGGACGTCGCCGCGGCTGACCACCGTCGCGCAGCCGACGGAACAGATGGCCCGCAAGGCGGTCGACGAGATCACCCGTCTCGCGGCCGGCCGCGAACCCGCCGACCACGTGCTCTCCATGCGGCTCGTCGTCCGCGAATCGACCCAGGAGTACCCCGCATGACCGACGAAACCCTCGCGCTGCTGCGCGGTCTGGTGTGCCAGGACACCACCTCCGGCGACAGCGCCGCGCAGGCCGCCGCGCAGGAACTGGCCGTCTCCTACGCCACCGCCGCTCCAGGCGTCCGCGTGCTGCGACGCTCCACCGCCGGGCGCCCCTGGGTGCTGGTCGGCACCGAACCCGGCGACGGACCGTTGTTCGTGTGCCATATCGACACCGTCCCCGTCGGCTCCCCCGCGCTGTGGGACCGCGCCCCCTTCTCCGCGGACGTCGACGAGGAGTTCCTGCACGGCCGCGGCAGCGTCGACATGAAGGGCGGGCTGGTCGCCGCACTCTCCGCGTTGCGCAACGCCGCGGAAGCCGGTGCGCCGGCGCAGGTCCTCATCACCAGCGACGAAGAGATCGGCTGCCGGGGCGCGGCCGAGGCGTCGGCCTCGCTGGAGCTGACGCCGCGGATCGTCGTGGTGCCGGAGGCGACCCGGAACCGCGTCTCGCTCGGGCACCGCGGAGCCACCTGGCTGCGGCTCGCCGCGCAAGGGAAGGCGGCCCACGGCTCCACGCCCCGGCTCGGCCGCAACGCGATCCGGTTGCTCGCCGACCGGGCCCTCGGGGCGCTCGATTCCCTGCCGTTGGCGGCCGACGACTACCTGGGCGAGGAAACCGTCAACGTCGGCACCTTCGAGGGCGGGACCGCGACGAACATCGTGCCCGCGTCGGCGGTTCTGACCCTGGATGTGCGCACTGTGGACGGTGGAGCGCCGGTGATCGGCTGGGCTTCCTCGCTCGATCCGGCCATCACCGCGGAGGTGGATCTCGACCTGCCCGCCGTCCGGACGCCGCGTCTGCCGGAGTTGCTCTCCGGCCAGACTCCCGCACCCGCGGCCACTTACTTCACGGACGCCTCGGCTTTGGCTGGGTCCGTCGGCGGCGCGCCGATCGTGATCTGGGGCCCGGGCGATCCCGGCGAGATGCACGCGGCGAACGAAAAGCTGGAACTGGAATCGTGGCGGCAGGCTTCGCGCGACTATCTCGAACTGGTCTTGGCCGCCGCGCGCTGAGCGGTTCCCGACCGCGTCGGCGCGCAGGGTTGCGAAAGCCACTTTCGCAACGTTGAAGGTTGCGAAAGTGGCTTTCGCAACCTCCCGGCAGCGGCCGAGCGTGCTCAGCCCAGCTTGAGCCACCCCAACGCCAGCGCGACGACGAACCCGCTCGCCAAGACCACGATCACGCCGATGAGGACCAGCCACGCGACCGGCATCGCCTTGGACGGCATCGGTTGCGGATGCGAGAGTCCGGACGTCTGTGCCGAGTCGGGCGGCGTGTCGCCCGGCGTGACACCGCCTCCCGGTTCGCGGCGGGTCTTCTCGGGTTCCGGGTCGGGCGGCTGGGCTGTCATCGCCGGTGCTCCTTCGGTCGGTCTTCCCCCTCGGATACCCGAACGACGGCGACGAAACCCTTTCAGCCGAGCTGAGGAACGTCGTTCGGGAATCCGATGGGCAGCTGGTACATCCCGCGGGCGGTGCGGCCACCTCCGAGCCAGCCGTGGAAGTGGATGTGTCCGTCCACGACGTCCGCGCCGCCCGGCGCGTCGACCTTGCCGCCGAGCAGATCGGTGGACAGGAACGGCGTGCCCGCTTTGACGAACGGCCCGCTCAGCGAGAGCGCGGTGGCATATCCGGTGTGGTAGCCGGAACTCTGGAAGGTGTCGGCCGAGTAGAACAGCACGTACCGGCTCGGCGTCTTCACCACCGACGGCGCCTCGACGACGGCGTTCTCCGACGCGAGGTCGGCGCGCAGGAGCTCGATCCGCGGGCCGTCCGGTGTCCGTCCGTCGGCGCGCAGTTTCTGGGACCAGATCGCGGCCGGGGGCCCGACCGCCGCGCCGTCGCTCTTGTAGAGCAAGTAGCGCGTGCCGTCCGAGTCCACGAAGGTCTGCGGGTCGATGTCGCCGCCGTCGCCGGGGACACAGATCAGCGGACCGTCCCCGGCAGGCGTGTACGGCCCTTCGACCTTCGCGGCGGTCGCGACGCCGATGCACATCTCCCCGCCGGGAGCCACCGCCGCGGAGAAGTAGAGCACGAACGTACCGTCGGAAAGCCTGGTCACGTCGGGAGCCCAGAAGCCGCCGTCGGGTTTCGCCCACTTCGGTACGGCCGCGAGGGCGTCGCCGCCCACCCGCCACGGACCTTCCGCCGCCGGAGCGTGCGCGTAGGGCACTTTCACCGCACCGGTGCTCGTGGAGAAGGCGAAGTAGCCGGAGTCGGTCTTGACGATGTCGGGATCCGGGAAGTCCTGTCCGATGAGCAGCTGCGGCGTGCCGATCGCGAAGGCGGGCGGCGAGGAGATGAGGGTCAGGGCCACGGCGAGGGTCACGAGGCGGCGCAGGAACTTCATGACCGATTCTGTGGACGGGACGACGCGATCGGCAGCGTCACCCGGGCCTTGCCACCGGGAAGCGTGGATTTGGTCGTTCACCCGGTCCTGCGGGATTCAACCGCGCTTCTCCGGGTAGTCACGCTGTCTTGTGGTGCCGGACCACGGCGACCGGGCACGGCGCGTGGTGGACCATGGCGCGGCTGACCGAGCCCAGCAGTGCACGGCGTAGCGGCCCGCGTCCGTGACTGCCGACGACGAGCAACGCGGCGCCCTCGGCCTGCTCCGCCAGCGCGTGAGCGGGCCGGTCGACCGCGATCACGCGCTGGACGGGGACGTCCGGATACCGTTCCCGATATCCGGCCAGTGCTTCGTCGAGCACGGGCTTTCCGCGCTCCTCGATGAGCTCCCTGTCGTGCTCGGTGGGAGTCACCGCCATCGCTTCGAGCGGGAGATCGGACCAGACGTGCATGGCCACCAGCGCGCGGTCGTGCCGGTCGGCGAAGTCGTAGGCGAACCCGATGGCCTCTTTGCTGGTCTCGGATCCGTCGACGCCGACCACGACCTTCCGGTCGCCGTCCACCGCCGGTTCGTCGCCGGCACGCACGACCACGATGGGCCGGTGGTAGCCGTGCAGGAGTTCGTTGGCCGTCGAGCCGACCAGGAGCCTGGGCAGCGCGGTGAGCCCCGACGACCCGATCACCAGCAGATCCGCGTCCTCCGCGGCACGGGCCAGCTCGTCGGGCGCGCGGCCGGACAACAGCCGCGTCGAAACGGTCAGCTCCGGCCACGCCCGGCGGCATTCCCGCGCGATGTCGCCGAGCATGGCCTCGGCGTGCCGTTGCGCTGTTTCCTGGCCTGCTTCGAGGAACCCCGGTCGCGGCCAGGCCCCGCCACCCGGGAGCGCTTCGGGCACGGGCGGGAACCCGACGACATGGGCGATGACCAGTCCGTGGCCGCGGGCAGCGGCTTCCTCCGCCGCCCAGCGCACGGCCTTCCGCGCTTCTTCGGAGCCGTCATAGCCTGCGACGACGGCTCCCTTGTCCATCGGAACGGTCATGGTGTCACTCCCCAACCGCGCGGGCCTTGACACCTTGTGGGCTACCACGCCGGGCGGTCACCGAAACCTCGGATCGCCCCCTCGTCAGGTGAGTGCCGCGATCAGCCCGATCACCAGCGCCGTCCGTTCCGGGATGTGCTTCACGAGGATGTGTTCGTCGCGTGCGTGCGCTCCGCCTCCGACGGCACCGAGGCCGTCGAGCACCGGGCGGCCCAGCGCGGATACGAAGTTGCCGTCGCTCGCCCCTCCCACCGCGGTCTCCTCCAGCTCCCAGCCCGCTTCGGCGGCCACCTTCCGCGCGGTCGCGAACAGCGCCCGGGACGGGTCGTTCGGGGTCATCGGCGGCCGGTTCCACTCCCCTTCGACCGAGATGGTCACGCGGGGATCGGCGGCTTCCAGCCCGGCGAACACCTTGTCGATCCGGTCCATTTCGGACGGTTCGGCGACCCGGACGTCGACGCCGCAGCCGGCGCCGCCCGCGGTGACGTTCCGGCCGGTGCCGCCGGAGATGGTGCCGACGTTGACCGTGGTCCCGAGTTCACGCGAGCCCGCGGCCGCCACCTGCCCGACGATCCCGGCGAGGGCGTGGATCGCGCTCGCTCCCGCATACGGGTCCAGGCCGGCGTGCGCCTCGACACCGGTGGCGGTCACGTCGAACAGGCCGACCCCCTTGCGCGCGGTCTTCAGCTTGCCGTCCAGCGACGCCTCGAAGACGAGGGTGGCCAGCGCGCCGTCACTGGCCGCTTCGATGTACGGGCGTGAGTGGGGGCTGCCGATCTCCTCGTCGCCGTTGAAGAGGAACCTGACCGACGGATGCGGCAGGCCGAGTTCGCGGAGTCCGCGCAGGGCCCAGACCGATTGCACCAGGCCGAGTTTCATGTCGAACGCGCCCGGACCGGTGACGCGGCCGTCCTCGTCGGTGTACGGCCACCCGGCGAGCGTGCCCGTCGGCCAGACGGTGTCGTAGTGGCTCAGCAGCAGAACCGTGCCCGGCGCCGTCCCCTCATAGCCCAGTTCGAGCACGTCGCCCCGGACCGTGTCGGTGTGCCGGGCCTCGGTATCGGGTGCGCCGAGCCGGTCGAAGACCCACGCCCGGATGGTGTCGAGGCCTTTGTCCAGCATCGGCTTGTCGTAGCTGTGCGTCTCCAGCTCGACGATGCTCCGCAGATCGTCGAGCATGGCGGGCAGTGCCTGCCGGGACCAATCCGTGTGTGACAAGAGAATCCCTTCCTAGCGAACGGGGGCACCGGGGCCGAGCGGGATGCCGAACACCCAGAACACGAAGAACAGCAACGTCCACACCACGAGCAGGGCGAACGAGAGCGGGACCGTCATCGAGAACAGCGTGCCGATCCCCGCCGAGCGCCGGTAGCGCTGCAGGAAACCCAGCGCCATCACGAAATACGGGCTCATCGGGGTGATCGCGTTCGTGCACGAGTCCGCGATGCGGTACAGCGCCTGCGTCGTCTCCGGCGGGATGTCCAGCAGCATCAGCATCGGCACGAACACCGGGCCGATCAGCGCCCACTGGGCGGAACCGCTGGTGACGATCAGGTTCACCAGGGTCACCACGACGAGGATGCCCAGCATGATGACCGGCCCGGAGACCCCGGCGGATTTGAGCAGACCGGCGCCGTTGATCGCGGTGATCTCACCGATTCCGGTCCATTTGAAGTAGGCGAGGAACTGGGAAATGGCGAAGAACAGCACCAGGATCGGCGCCATCTCGCGGAAACCGTGCGCCATGAACCCTGGGATGTCACGGCTGCTGGTCACCGTCCCGGCGACCTTGCCGTAGGCCCAGCCCGCGGCCAGGAAGCCGAGCGCGAGGAAGATCGAGATGGAGGTCAGCAACGGGGACTCGATGATGCTTCCGCCCTTGCCGCGCAACGGCGACGACGCGGGCAGCACCGCCAGCACCAGGGCGACCACGAAGACGGCCAGCGCGATCAGCGCGGCGAGCAGGCCCCGTCGTTCCTCACGGCTGAGCTTCAGCGAACCGAGATCGTCCTCCTCGGCGTCGGCGTCGACGGGCATCTCCTCGGCCCGCCGCGCGAGGACCTTCTCGGTCACGAGCGTGATCACGGCGGCCAGCACGACCGACGAGGCGAGCGAGAAGAAGTAGTTGGCCAGCGGGGTGACCGAATAGGCCGGATCGATCGTCTGCGCCGCCGCCGTGGTCAGCCCGGAGAGGATGGCATCGGTCGGCGTGATCAGCGGGCTCGCGTCGTATCCGGCGGAGATGGACACGAACGCGACCACGATACCCAGGATCGGGCTCCGCCCCACCGCACGGAAAGCCAAGGCCCCCAACGGGATCAGCACCACATAGGCCGCGTCGGACGCGACGTGGGAGACCATTCCGGTGAACGCCAGCGCGAAGGTCACCCACCGCGGCGAAACCTTCGAAACACCGGAGCGGAGCACGGCCGCCAGCAGACCGGACCGCTCGGCGACCGCCACGCCGAGCATCACCACGAGGATCGTGCCGAGCGGCGGGAACGACGTGTAGCTCTTGACCGCGTCGGTCACCATCATCCGCACGCCGTCGGCGGACAACAGGTTCTTCGCCTCGACCGTCTTGCCCGTCGCCGGGTTCACCGCCGACACCCCGGCCGCACTGAGCCCCCAGCTGGCCAGTGCCAGCACTCCGCTCAGGATGACGAACAGCCAGAACGGATGCGGCAGCTTGTTGCCGAGCCGCTCGACGCCGTCGAGCGCGCGCAGCAGGAGATTCATCGGACGTGAGGTTGTTCTGGCCTGGCTGGAACTCACCGGCGCGGCTCCTTCCTGATCGGAGGCTCATTACAAACTCAAGCGACCGAATAGTGCAACTCGATTCGAATTCTGCACGAATCAGTCAGGTGAGATCTCCATATGACTGATACATTCAGCAGATGCTGACCGAACCCGACCTCGACCTGATCGCGGCACTCCAGATCGCCCCGCGCGCCTCGGTCGCCACACTCGCCGAAGCGCTCGACGTCTCCGCGAGCACGGTGGGACGGCGGCTGATCCGGCTCGAGGAACAGCGGATTCTCCGGGTGATCGGCCAGGTCGAGTGGACGGCGAGGGCTCGCGGGAACCCGCGGCACGTCTGGGTCACGACCGAACCGGGCGCGTCCGGGTCGGCGGCGAAGGCGCTCGCGCGGTTTCCCGAGGTCCAGCTCGCGGCGGAGACGGCGGGCCGGTCGGACGTCTACCTCGCCGTGCACGTGCCGGACCGGGCCGAGGCGCGCGAACTGCTCGCCGAGCGCATCCCCGGCGTGCCCGGCGTGGCGGGAACCCATTCGGAGCTGGTGTTGCGGGCGCCGACCAGGGCCGACTCCTGGCGACTGCACCGGCTCAGCGAAGACCAGCAAAGGATCTTGTCCCGCGAACAGATCGTCCCGGACGGCTTCGACGCCGACGAAGTGGGCCCGGACGAGCGACGGCTCATCGCGCTGCTGGCCGGGAACGGGCGGATCACCGCGGCCGAAGCGGGCCGGAGCCTCGGCCTCAGCCAGTCCACCGCCTACCGGCTGATCCAGTCGACGTTGCGGCGCGGCCTCGTCCGGCCCCGCGTCGAGGTGGAACCCGCGCAGCTCGGCTACGAACTGGAAGCGGTCATCGCGCTGACCATCACCCCGGGCGCCATCCAGGCCGTGGCCGGGGAACTGGCGCGGCATCCGTCGGCGCGGTACGTGTCGATCGTCGCCGGCACCGCTTCGGTCATCCATCAGGGCGTCTTCCGGAACGAGGACGAAATGGCCGACTTCCTCACCAGGGATCTCGCGCCGTTACCCGGGATCACCGCACTGCAGGTCTCCGTGGTGCTGCGCATGCTGCGCCGGTATTGGCTGTACCGGGAAGACGGCCGATTCGCCCCGGACCACACCTGAGACCAGCGGCCCGCCGATCGGCCGAAGCCCGGCCAACGAACCTTTCCCCACGGAGTCGCGGGGCCATCGCCGTCTGCGGCCACGGAGGATGCCGGTTCTTCACCTTGGGTGAAATGGCGGACGTCGTGGTGGAATTCGAGCTCTGGGCGACAGAACCCGCCCTGCCCACGTCTCCTCACGGAGATCGTTTCGAAGGATCGTTCACGGTGGACACCGGGCGCGTCGTCCTCGGCTCCGTCACCGGCTCGCCGTCGGACGTCGTCATCGAACTCCCTGTCCCCGGCCCTTTCCGGCTACGCGCCTTCCGTGCCGGCACTCCTACGGTGAACGCCGACTTCCCGGATCTCGACCATCGACACGAGCGATGGCTGATCCAGACCTGGCCGTCCAGCACGGAGAGCGTCGGCGACCGCCGGCCGGTCCGGTGATGACGCGGGCCACGCGACATCGTCGATGGCGAGCCACGGCGCCACGGCCACGGCCGAGGGCGTGTTCCCGGTGAACGCCTTGACCTCACGGTTCAGGTGGGATTGGTCGGCGTAGCCGCACTCGGCGGCGACGCCCGCGGCGGCGTGACCAGCGGCGAGGAGGTGGGCGGCGTTGTCGAACCGCACCAGCCGGATGGCGCGTTTGGGGCTGATTCCGAGCTGCGACCGGAAGCGGGACCACAGGCGCTTGCGGTCCCAGCCGACCTCGTCCGCCAGGCTGTCGACCTGTATCCGCCCTCGGCTCGTGAGCGTCCGCCGCCAGCTGTGGGCGACTTCCGGTTCGACCGGCGTGCGGACGCGTATCCGCCGGCCCACGGCCTCGGCCGCGATCCCGAACCGTTCGTCCCATGACGCGGTGGCCCGTAACCGGTCTTCGAGCCGCCCGGCGTCGCGGCCCCAGACGTCCGCCAGGGGCGCCATCGTCCCGTTGAGATCGGGTGACGCGTCGAGCACCGCGGCCGCCACGTCCGGTTCCAGCCGGATCTGGAGACATTCGCCCACGCGGCCGCCCGCCCGTAGCTCGCCGGGCATGAGCCCGATGACGACACTGCCCCGCTCGCGACGGCCGCGGCTCTCGGAGACGATGCCTTCACCCTCGCTCAGGTCGATGAGCACGGTGACCATGGGATGCGCGACCATGGCGATGTCCACGGGGGCGGGGAAACGCTGGCGGAACCCGGCCATGCTGACGCCCGGCAGCCGGTTCGACCGGCGCGGAACCGCGATGTCCACCGCTTCCCAGTCCGGCGGTGTTCCAGTCGGCAGCACACGACCAGTCTAGTGATCGGGGACCGTGGGCGGGGTGTTCGCCGTCCGCTCCCGCGACGTCCAGCTCAGCAACAGCTCGCTGATCGCCTCAGGCGCCTCGAACATCGGAAGGTGTCCGACGCCGGGCAGCATTTCGATCCGGGCGCCGGGCACTGCCTCGTACCGGCGCGCCGACGACGGGTCCCAGCGAGGGTCGGCACCACCGAAGACCGCCAGCACCGGAACGCCGAGGCCGGCGAGCCGCTCGGGCACGCCGCGCTCGGCGATGTACTCGGTGTTGCGGCGCAAGATCGTCCTGAACGTGCCATAGGAGATGTGTTTGAGATCGGCGACCGCCTCGTCGGGTACCTCCACCGGGCGAGCGGCCGTCGCCCCGATTCCCTTGCGAATCAAGGCATCCGAACGTCTCGGCCAGATCAGCGGGCCGAACGGCGGGCTCAGCAGGATGCGGAGGATCAACGGCTGGGGCAGCAGCGCGCTCGGATGCGGGCCGCAGCTGATCAGCGCGACCGAGCGCACCAGGCCGGGGCGCTGTTCCGCGAGGGCCGTGGCGACGTAGCCGCCGCTGGAGTGCCCGACGACGGCGACGTCGCCGAGGCCTAGTTCGTCGAGTACCGCCGCCACCCGGCTCGCCTGGGCGGGCACGTCGTAAGGCGGTGAAGGCGGGGATTGGCCACAGCCCGGGAGATCGACCCGGATGACGTGATGGTGGCAGGCCAAGGCCGGGACCACCGGGCTCCACAAGGCACCCGACGCCCCCGATCCGTGGATGAGCAACAGCGGCGGCGCCTCCCGTGGACCGTCGCGCACCACGTGTATCCGCTGCGAATGCTCGACACCGTTCTCACTCATACGAGGATGGTGCACGGTCGCGTGCCACCGGTCTTGGACGAATGTCGTCGAATGGCCGCAGTGGCTCCTGCCTATCATCACGATGAGCCTGCCCAAGGCGCATCTACCCGGTAAGGGTGCGTCCTGCCCGTCGCATGGTGGGGGTGGCGGCCCGTTCGAGCCGGGCCAGGTCCGGGAAACCCACGCCTCGACGGGAGGTGTCGGGGTTTCCACATCACCGACACCGTGATCGCGGATAGCGTGGGGCCATGCTGATCGAACATCGAGGACGACGCCCCGTGGTTCCCGAATCGGCGTACGTCGCGCCGTCCGCGGTGCTGAGCGGCGCGGTGGTTCTCGGCGAGCGCGCCCGGGTCCTGCACGGTGCCGTGCTCTCCGCGGAAGACGGGGAAATACGCGTCGGGTCGGACGTCGTCATCATGGAGCACGCGCTGATCCGCGGCCGCGCCCGGCATCCCGTGACCGTCGGCGACGCCGTGCTGATCGGTCCGCACTCCCACGTCAACGGCGCCACCATCGAGGATGAGGTGTTCGTGGCGACCGGCGCGTCGCTGTTCCCCGGCTCGGTCGCCGGCACCGGCGCCGAGCTGCGGATCAACAGCGTGCTGCACGTCGCTTCCCGGCTGGAACCAGGCGCGGTGCTCCCCATCGGCTGGATCGCCGCCGGGAACCCGGCCACGCTCTTCTCCCCGGACCGGCACGACGAACTCTGGGAACTCCAACGCACCTTGGAATTCCCGGAGGTCGTGTACGGCGTCCCGCGAGAGACCACGATGCGCGAGATCATGTCGCGACAAGCCCGGTTCTACGGCGCGCACCAGGACGACCGGATTCTCGAAGATCCCCCGGCGCGTTGAGCCGGATCACCAGTCGAGGGTGACCATCAGGTCGCCCCGGTCCTCCACCTTCCCGGACGCGCGGAGCAGCGGAACCCCGAGCCCGGCGAGCCGGACGAGGCTGCCGCGCTTCACCCCGTGCGGTATACGGACCTTTCTGGTGCCGTCGAACGTGTCCAGGTCGATGATCCCGCCCTTCCGCGCGATCGCGACCGGGATCCTGGTCGTGCAGTGCAAATCCGTGTCACGCCGTTCGAACCGGTCGTCGGGCAGTTGGTTGATCTCGACATAGAGATCACCGGCAGGTCCGCCACCAAGCCCGACTTCACCCTGCTCGGACAGCCGGATGCGCATACCGGTCGCCACCCCAGGCGGGATCTTGACCGTCAGCCCCCTCCGCATGCGGACCCGGCCGTCGCCGGCACAGACCTGACAGGGATCGTGGATCAGCGTCCCGAATCCGTCGCAGGTCCCGCAGTCCTCCCCGTCCCGGAGGCCGTCCCCGCCGCATCCGGCACACCGCTCGACGACGGAATCCGCGGCGGTGCCGAGCCCCAGACATTCTTCGCACGTCACCGGGGTCTCGACCTGCACCGTATCGACGGCGCCCAGAACCGCGTCCCGCAGCGGGACGTCGACCATGATCAACACGTCCTGTCCGCGGCGAGCACGGCGCTGCGGGCGGGTCCGGGATTTCGGCGCCCGCTCCGGCTGCAGCGAAATCGCGCGATTCGCCAGATACACGCGGTGCACCAGTTCCGATGACCATTGCGGTGTCTGCTTGGCCCCCGATTCCCGCAGGCGCTCGTAGACATGCTCGTACAGCTCGTCCACCGCCACCCTGCCATCGCCGTCGCGATCCGCTTCCCCGGTACGCAGACCGTGGACGATGGCCTCGGTGAACCGTGAAGGCTCCGGATCCAGCTCCCGGAGCCGGCTCCCCTCCCACGCGTACTCCGTGCGGCCGGTGGCCATCAACACCGCGCGTCCGTAGCCGGACAGCTGTTCTTTCGCGTCGACTCCGGCGGTCGCCTTCATCCCCGGTACGAACGCCCCGCTGAAACAGCAGTCGAGCAACAACACGATCGACTTCGCGCGGCACCGGCCCATCTGGGCGTGCAGGAACTCCGCCGGGACCGACGTGGACGCGAGCAGATCCGGATCCGTGTCCGCACAAGCGAAGTACAGGAGGCCGTCGTCGTCTTTCACGCCGTGGCAAGAGATGTGCAGGACCAGCAGATCGTCGGTGCCGCGGTTGCGGAAGAACCTCTCGATGGCGCGCATCGCCTGATGGGCCGGCGCGTCGACGACCTGCCGGGTCTCGAACCAGCCGATCGCGGGATCGGCCAGCACGCCGGCGAGCTCGACGACGTCCGCGGCAGGCGAGCGCAGCCCGGCGAGCCGCCCGTTGCTGTACGTGCCGGTGGCGATCAGAAGCGCGTCGCGGACGCCCATGTCGTCAGTCCGCTTCCAGCTCCAGCGTTTTCGTGAAGGCTTCGATCGCGCGCGCCTGCTGTTCGGCGTTCCCTCCGGTCAGCTCCAGCTTGTGGTCACCGACCTCGATCACCACGCGCCGGTCCTTGTCACGGGTCACCCAGGTCCGCAACACCTGGCAGACCCCGGTGACCAGCGCGGTCAGCACCGCGGAGCCACCCAGGCTGACGACCATCGCCCCGATGTCGGTTCCGGCGCCCTTCGCGCCGTCGGGTGCGACGACCTCGGGCAGGCGGACGTCCTGGACGTCCAGCTCCAGCAAGGCCCTCCGGAGCCTGCGCGTCTCCGCGTCCAGCTCCTCGTCCCCCGACACCCGCACCAGCAACGTCGTCATGCGCCCCCCTCGTCCGGTTATCCGTGCAGGGTAGTCGCCGGCGTTCTCTCGCGGGCTTCGTCAGCCGATGCTCTCGACGACGGCCTCGGCGACCGCCTTCATCGTCGTCCGGCGGTCCATCGCGGTGCGCTGTATCCACCGGAACGCGTCCGGCTCGGTGAGCCCCTGGCGGCTCATCAACAGCCCCTTGGCACGGTCGATGACCTTGCGCGTCTCGAGCCGGTCCGTCAGGCCCGCGACCTCGGATTCCAGCGCCTGCAGCTCGGCGAACCGGCTCACGGCCAGCTCGATGGCGGGCACCAGGTCGCGTTTGGCGAACGGCTTGACCAGATACGCCATCGTGCCCGCGTCCCTGGCCCGCTCGACGAGGTCGCGCTGGCTGAACGCGGTCAGGATGACGACCGGCGCGATCCGGTCGCCGGTGATCTTGGAAGCGGCCTCGATACCATCGAGCTTCGGCATCTTGACGTCGAGGATCACCAGGTCGGGCTTCAACTCGGTGGCCAGGTTGATGGCCTGCTCGCCGTCCCCGGCCTCACCGACCACCTCGTAGCCCTCTTCGCGGAGCATCTCGACGAGGTCCAGACGGATGAGGGCCTCGTCTTCGGCCACGAGCACCCGCCGCTGGGGTGCGGCGACGGCACCATTGGCCTCGGCAGCCTGCTCGGTCACCGGGGTCCTCCTGAAGGTCGTCGGGCAGTTCGGCTCGCGGTCCGTCCGCGAACCTGAAGCCTACCGGGAACGATCCAGACGGCTAGATGGCGTTCACCACGTCAGACGGTCGTCACACTCCCGGGCCCGGCGGAAGGAGCACTCCCGTGATCCCGTAAAGTTCACCGGGCACCGCCCCCGTAGCCCAACTGGCAGAGGCAACGGATTCAAAACCCGTCCAGTGTGAGTTCGAATCTCACCGGGGGCACCAACAACTACCCCACGAGCAGATCCCGCCCGCTGGGCTGGGACTTCTTGGGGATTCATGGGCTCGGTGATCCTCTCCGCCGCCTGAGCGATCTCGGGCAGCTGGTCTGCTGGGAGCTTGATCGTCATTGTCGCATGTTCGCCGTCGTCGTGGATCACGATCGCGAGCTGGACGGCCTCGAAGAGCGCCTTCAGGTATCGCTCCGGCGCCGCGGCCAGATGCATCGCCAGGTGAGGCAGCGCGTCGATCAAGGACAGCTCATCACTGGTGACGCGCCGCCCTTTATCCGCCTCATCCGTTTCATCCAGTTCCGCGATCTTCACTCGGAGGCGCTTCTCCTCGGCGGCCAGTTCGTTGTAACTGCCTCGTAAAGCCATCGTGAACGGGTCATCCGGATCCCCCTGCTGTGCCTGTTTGAGGATCGACGCCTGCTGTTTGGCGATCTCGGCGAGCCTTCGCAAGGCCCGCTGACGTCCGGAGTCCCGCTCGGATTCCGCACGATCGTCGGTACCGGCCAGGTCTGCCTCCAGGATCGACCTTCGGTCCGGTCCGAAGACTCGCTCGGCGAAGAATTTCGCGACGGCCTCGAGCAAGGCGTCCTCACGCAGGTAGAGGGCCTTTTCGTGCTCGATGAACCGATCAGAACGGCCGCGGTTGTTGTTGCTGGGCCTGCAGAGATAGTACGGCCGTCCATGACGTGACTCACCGACCATCCGCCGCCCACAGGAGTGGAACAGGTGCCCGCGGAACCGGTAGGTCTTCTTGACAGCTGGGTTCGTATTCGGGATCTCCGCATCGCGAGAACCCTGCTTCCCCTTCCAACCGGCGCTGATCGCGTCGTACATCCACTTCGGAATCAGCGGCTCGTGTGCGGGAGCCGGCGACCAAACCCACTTGATGGGGTCGTTGACCTTCCCTCGGCGGGATCGGGTCGCTCGCCGGTTGAAGACCTGGTAGCCCGTGTACTTGGGGTTCCGCAGTATGCCGTAGACGCTGGAGCGGCTCCACGCTCCGCGAGCCCGCCGCCCTCCAGGAGGTACGGGAGGCGGATACTTGACGAGATCCTCGTTGAGCCGGTCCGCGATCGTGTCACAGCCGACTCCTTCGTAATACCGCCACAGCGCCATCTGCGTGACCGTCTCGCCGCGCAAACCATCGGGCTCGAGCCGTGTCTTCGTGTAGCCCTTGGCCGCCTTGACCGGATTCGGGTGTTTGAAGACCTTCGCCTTGTAGCCATGACTCGGCTTACCGATGTTCCAGCCTTCTCGAACATGGGTGCACAGACCGCCCCAAGATTGTTCGAGCGTGTTCAGGACCTCGTACTCGGCCACGGACTGATTGATCCGGCGTTGCAGAATCCGCTGCGCACGACTCCCGGACACCGTGATGGGCTCGTTCGAAGCGAACAGCGGCACATCGTTCCGCTCAAGCTCACGCTCGACCGACAACCCCTCAAAGGCCCGACGAGCGACCCGCGCGATGTTCTCGCAGATCACCACATCGAACCTGCGCTTCGGATCAGCCGACTCGGCCAGCAGATCGGCGATGCCACCGTCGCGCGCGATCGGGATGTCGAACCTGTCGTAATTCTCGCCCTTGCCTCGGGCCGCGAGATCCATACGTCCAGACTCGACGTCGTAGAAGTGGGCGACGATCACCCAGGACTCAGGGATGGCGGCCTTCGAGTTGCCGAGCTGCCGCACGATGGACTGTCGGGGATCCTGCTGGTCCTCCGTAGATGTCCTCGCCAAGAACGCCACACGGACTTCATCGCGCAAGAGGGCAGTCGGCATGCCGAGCGGGGACACCGCGTAGTCCGACAGTCCCGACGGACCGGACACCGGGATCTGCGCCTCTCGGCCCGGCAGTTCCAGGCCAAGATTGGCGACAGTCAACTCGTCAGGCGAGATCATGGGTTCTCATGGTCCTCTTCGGATTCGCTAGATACGTTTTCGCGGGCCCACCTCAAGAGATCGGTTACGGCCGACGCCAATCGTATTCGAATCTGCTCGGCTTCGAAGCCATGAGCCCACTCGACGTGGCCGGAAAATCTGCGGGCGTTACCACGTCGACCTGGCTGATCATAGCACCAATCCGGCCGCCCTACCTCAGGAAGCGGTGTCGCCGGTTCATTGTCGCGACCTTGCCCCATCGCCCCTCCGAGACCATGGCCCGGCGCTCGATGCAACAGTGAGACCTGCCGTGGAGCAGGTCTCGAGAGGTCTCGCATCGAGTCTCGCCAGAATGACATGTCTCCGCAGACATGCACCTCGATGAGCAGAACAATGCACAAGAGGGTCCTGATTCACCAAAGAGGCAGCGAGAAACACGCGCAGACTCCGGCAATTCATTCAGGCGAACCGAGAACTCCTCCAGGAAACTTGGGGCCATAAGGCCTCTCAATGGAGCCGAATCAAGCAGAACGTCGCAACATCACGCGGACTGAGCCCGAACGAGACTTGCGTGAACGATGACGAGACTGCCACCTTTTCGCAGAGCATCGCGGGAAACGCCTCCGAAGGACACCCAGCTCCACCAATGCATTCACCCGGCGGCCGCACATCAGCTCAGAGCGACCATCCCGTCGACGAGACCGATCGCGACCTTGTCTCGCCCGGCTGCCACCAACGGGAGACCTGTCCACGTACTTGGTCGCAGTCACAACCAGCAACGCTTCCCACCAGAAGAACCTCCTGCGGAAGCCACTCGATGCGCGTGCGAGCCAGTTTGACTGTACGCAACCCGATCGAGTGAAAGTCACCTTGCCCCAGGCTCAGGCAAGCATCCGGACAAGGAAGAGCGAAGTGCGGCTGCGAGTCAGACGACGATTTCTCGCCACCCGAAAGCCGCCACTAGCTCCGCCTAGACCTGCAGTCGCCTTACCGCGCTCCTGCTCGCTGATCCGAAATCTCTCGCAGCGTGGGTTCGTATCGAGGACGCGGTACGGACAACAACCACGCGTCCTCCCAGCCTTCTGAGCTGCGGCTTTCCGCCACACTGAGGATCAACCGCCTCCGCCGAGACCGTGGTCGAGCCGCGTCATGAACAGTGTCCGCCAAGACCTCGCCCTCTGGATTCAATGCGGCTGTACGGCCCTGGTTGCCCTCGGCGCGACCTACGCTTCGTACGTCCACGGCCGCCAGTTCGCCGTCCGTTTCGGCGCCGACACGACGACCGCCTCCATCTGGCCTCTCATCGTCGATGGCCTCCTCACCACTGCAACCGTCGAACTCTGGAAGCCGAGCCGCGACAACTCCAGCCGGTGGCAAGCCTGGTCCGCTTTCCTATTCGGCATCTCCCTGTCGCTCTGCGCGAACATCGCTTCGGCACCCGTGACGAGCGCCTTCGGCATCGCCGTCGCCGCTTGCCCACCACTTGCCCTGCTGCTGGCCGTCGAACTCCTAAACCGCGCCCTCAAACGCCACCGCACCAACACGTCCGAGCCGTCCACCAACGCCTCACTCGAACAGAAGGCCGCTCCCCCGCTCACAACCCACGTTGCCGAGGCTTCACCCACACCTACTTCCGCACCTGAACTGAACGCTGAACAGCGCATGTGGAACTACTACATATCCGAACAGCAACGTGGACGAACACCGTCCGGCGCCGACCTCGATCGCGTAGCCGGAACCCACAACTACGGCCGCCGCATCCTCCGGAAATGGAGAGTGGAAGGCACAGACCACTCGCTGGCTTCAGGCGGCAAGAGTGGAGCCTGCACGGCACGAAGCCACCCATCTGACATGAAGCCTTCTCCGACCGGTAACTCCTACCCGACCTAAGGATTAAAAGTCCCCTCCGTCACTGTGTCAAACAGTGACGCGAAGTGTCGAATTTCGACCATCCGTGCAGATCAACGCGGACATCGCAGCCGAACCAGGTGTCAGGCTGTATCACGTCGTGCCGGGCTCTACGTCAGCAATGGATCTCAATCGGAGACGGCGGATCCCCAACGCTCCACTCCTTAAACACCGAAGTCGTCGCCTATCGTCATACCACGTTCACGACAGCCCGGATGCCGACGTGTCGTCTTCGCGTGGGTCCGGGTCCTTGCCGAAAACTGATCGGAACTTCTCCGGCGTATCCAGCTCCGACACGCATTTCCTGATATAAGCCGGCGTGTACAAGTAGTTTCGGTGCGGAGCGCTGTAGATGCAGTACTTGCGTTCGGTCTTCTCAGGCGGTTCACCGTTCTCGGGCCTGACACCATGTTGCTTACGCAGCGTGGTGAAGTGGCTCTGGTTGAACTTAAATGGCAACTGCGCCGCGATGGCTAGCGTCGCCTGCGCCGGAAGCAATTCGTCCATCAGTGCGACGTCCCTCAGCTTCTCCGCGATCACCACCGTTCCAGTCTTCGCCTCCCCTCGGATCCGCACCAGGTCTGCCTCGGTCAGTTCCTCTTCGCGTACGAACGTCACAGCTAGATCGGCCTCGGATGTCGATCCTTTCATCGGCGACAGCTGGATCCGGTAGACGAAGCGCTCGTCGTCCCGCACCGACTGATCGAGTGCTCCCTCGAAGTTCGTGATGTACGTTCTGGCAGCAGCCGAGATTCCACGTCGCAGCTTCCGCTGCTCCGCCATGCCGGCTGGGGTGAACGACTGCACGAAAACCGGGAAGCGCAACTCATCGGCGAGACTGTGTTCGTGACCGAACCGGCCAACCAGTTCAGCGTCGAAGTTAATCACTAAAGCGTGCACGTGAGCGGCTGTGGCGACCAGCAACGCAGCCTCGAACCTGTGCTCGATCTTGTTCCGCAAACCTATGAAGAACTCGACGTTCGCACGTACAGGATCGCTGTCGCCGAACTCTTCCTTTAAGCAATGCTGAAGCTCCCATGAACGCCGCTGGCCGTCCTTGCCCTTGACGTAGCGGCCACGAGCGTCACGGTAGTAGATGTTGACTCCTCGGCGCGAGAAGTCGGCGTGCAACAGGTTCTGCCAGGCGAGATGCATGTGGACGACGAAGTCGAGATAGCTGCGCTTGTCTCCAGACCGGTTGTAGAAATCGATGGCGACACATGCCTGACGACGAGCCTCCATCAACGTATGCCACCACCGCGGCCTCGGCGCCATGGACACCTCCTCGTAGTTCCATCGAGAAGTGTCGCCAATAGTTTCCCTTGAGCGGCACCCGTGATCGAAGCGCGACCAAGACAGATCGTGTTGTGATATCCGCAGCGCGATCGCGCAGGCGCTTAAGGACGAACTCCAGGAACTCTTCGCCAACACCTCCCAGGAGTGCGGCCTTTCGATAACAGCTCTACCGCCTCCACCACAGCCGGTTGGCCATCGGATAACGCCGTCTCGCCGCGATGGCAGCGTGCATGCGAATGCGGCCACGACCACCATAAGTGCCGCGATCACCGCGAACGCGCGGTTGTAGGCGACAGAAAGCGCTTCGAGGGTGGCGGCGTGGCCGCCCGCGACCGTGACCGAAACGGCCAGGCCGAGCGTCCCGCCGACCTGCTTGGTGGTGTTCATCAGTCCCGAAGCGGCCCCGGCGTCCGCCGTGTCGACGCCGGAGGTGACGGTGGTGCTGATCGACATGTTGAGCAGGCCGCTGCCGATCGAGAACACGATCGGATCAACTTCAAGACCTTCATGTACAGTAATCCATGGATTATTGGAGGATGCGCAGTGGGCAACATCAAGGCGGACTCGAAGGCAGGTCTCTACGACGCCTTCGCGGCCAGCGGGAAGGCTCTGGCCAGCGGGAAACGGTTGGAGTTGCTCGATCTCTTGTCTCAAGGCGAGCGCACCGTGGAGGCATTGGCGAAGGCGGCGGCGCTGAACCTGACTACGGCGTCGGCTCACCTGCAGACGCTCAAACGGGCCGGGTTCGTCGCGACCCGCCGGGATGGCGTGCGGATCTACTACCGCTTGGCGGGTGAAGACGTCGCCCGCCTGTTCGTGCTGCTACGCAAGGTCGCCGAGGCGCACCAGGTCGCCGTCGCACCGGCCCGGGATGCCTATCTCGGGAAGGACGAGGGCGGCGACATGAGCCGTGAGCAGCTGGTCGAGCGGGCCGCGGCCGGTGACGTGGTGGTGCTCGATGTGCGGCCGGCCGCGGAGTATCTGGCCGGTCATATTCCCGGCGCCATCTCCATCCCGGTCGACGAGCTCACCGATCGCATCGGGGAACTTCCGGAGGAGACGGAGATCGTCGTGTACTGCCGCGGGGAATACTGCGCCCTCGCCTACGACGCTGTACGCCTGCTCAACGACCGTGGCCGCCGGGCGATCCGGCTCCACGACGGCATGCTGGAGTGGCGCCTGGCGGACCTCCCGGTCGACGCGGGAGCGGCCACGTGACCGGTCCACTCCCGCCGCATCCCGGGCTGGACGACCGCCCTGTCTACCTCGACTACAACGCCACCACCCCGGTCGATCCACGCGTGGCCGAGCGGATGCTGCCGTATCTCACCGAGTATTTCGGCAATCCGTCGAGCGGGCATGCTTTCGCCGGCACTCCGAAAGCGGCGTTGGAACAAGCGCGCAGGCAGGTCGCGAGCCTGATCGGCGCGGGCGCTGGGGAGATCGTGTTCACCGCGTCCGGTTCGGAAGCGAACCTGCTTGCGGTCCGCGGTGCCGTCCTGGCCTCCGGTCGCCCACATCCTCATGTCATCACCCAGGTCACCGAGCATCCCGCGACCCTCCAGACCTGCGACGCGCTCGAACGCCTGCACGGAGCCCGGATCACACGGCTGCCGGTCGACACGGACGGCCGGGTCGACCCGGCGGGGCTCGCGGCCGCCATGACCGAGGAGACCACGCTCGTCTCGGTGATGGCCGCGAACAACGAAACCGGTGCCCTGCAGCCGATCCGTGAACTGGCTGCCCTGGCCCGGCGGGGCGGGGCCCTCTTTCATTGCGATGCCGCGCAGGCGATCGGCAAGATCCCGCTCGACGTCGGCGAGCTGGGTGTGGACCTGTTCACCGTGGTGGGCCACAAGATGTATGCGCCCAAGGGCATCGGCGCACTCTTCGTCCGCGAGGGTGTCCGGCTGGAGCCCGTGGTCTACGGCGGTGGACAGGAACGAGGGCTGCGGGCGGGCACCGAGAACGTCGCCCTCGCGGTCGCGCTCGGAGCCGCCGCCGAACTGGCCGCCGATGATCTCGCGAACAAGGTGCCGGACCGGATCGCCGCTCTGCGGGACGAGTTGCACCGCCGTCTCGCTGACGCGTTGCCCGGCCGGATCCACCTCAACGGCCCGGCCAGCGGCCGTCTGCCGAACACGCTCAACGTCAGCGTCGACGGCGCCGCCGGGCACGAGATCCTCGCCGCGGCGCCCGCCCTCGCCGCCTCCACAGGATCCGCCTGTCACAGCGGTATCCACTCGCCTTCTCCTGTGCTGAGCGCGATGGGGATCGAGCCTGTGCGGGCACTCGCGGCGCTGCGGCTGTCCCTCGGCCGCTGGAGCACACCCGGTGACATCGAGACGGCGGTGACCGCGCTGGCCACGGCGGTCACCGACCATTCACTGAAAGAGTCCTCATGACCACAAGCGTTCCCAGCGCACCACAGTCCACACAGGACAGTCGGTCGCAACGGCGGGTCCTCACCGTCCTGTTCCTCTCCCAAATTCTCAGCGGCGCCGGCCTGGCCGCCGGGATCACCGTCGGCGCGCTGCTGGCGCAGGACATGCTCGGCACCACCGGGCTCGCCGGTCTGCCCAGCGCCCTCTACACCGCCGGTTCCGCGATCGCCGCCGTCGCCGTCGGCCGCCTGTCCCAGGCCCGCGGCCGTCGTCCCGGCCTGGCCGCCGGATATCTGACCGGGGCACTCGGCAGCGCCGGTGTCGTTCTCGCCGCCGTAATCCACTCCCCCGTGCTGCTGTTCGCGGCCCTGTTCGTCTACGGCGCCGGAACAGCGACGAACCTGCAGGCCCGCTACGCCGGGGCGGACCTCGCCACCCCCGCCCGCCGCGGCCGGGCGCTGTCGACGGTCCTGGTCGCGACCACCCTCGGCGGTGTCGTGGGACCCAACCTCGCCTCCCCCATGGGCGCGCTCGCCGACGGGCTCGGTATCCCGCATCTGGCGGGCCCGTTCCTGCTGGCCGGGACCGCCTACGGGACCGCCGCGCTGGTGCTGGCGCTCTGGCTTCGTCCCGATCCCCTGTTGCTCGCCCGCGAGCTCGCCGGCTCGGGACCGACGACCGCCGCCGCGAGGCCGGAGACAGAGGCACGGCGTTCGGGCAGCGTCAGATTCGGCGCGGTGGTCATGGTGCTCACCCAGCTCGTCATGGTGGCGATCATGACGATGACACCGGTCCACATGCAGCACCACGGCCACGGCACCGCCGCCGCCGGGCTCGTCATCGCGATCCACGTGGCCGCGATGTATCTGCCGTCACCGGTCACGGGAATGCTCGTGGACCGGTTCGGGACGCTGGCGATCGCGGCGGCCTCCGGTGTCACGCTCCTGGCCGCCGGGGTCCTCGCCGCCGTCGCGCCCGCCGAGTCGGTCCCGCTGCTCGCGCTCGCGCTGGCGCTGCTCGGCTTGGGCTGGAACTTCGGGCTCGTCGCCGGAACAACGATCATCACCGACACCGTTCCCCTCGCCTCCCGCGCCAAGACCCAGGGCCTGGTGGACGTCTCGATCGCGATCGCCGGCGCCACCGGCGGGCTGGCGTCCGGCATCGTCACCGCCGCGACCAGCTTCGGCTTCCTGGCCGTCAGCGGCGGCGTTCTGGCCCTCACGATCGTGTTCTTCCTTCCCGCCAAGGAAAAGCTGAAAGGAACGCCAGCGTGACCGCACTTCGGCGGTGGGCGGACGCGCTCGCGTCCTGGGCCATCCCACCCGAAATCCTCGCGGCAGCACCGGAATCACCCTGGGTCCTGCCGCGCCAGGTGTTCGAACGACGCGCCGACACCCAGATCGCCGCACCGACCGGCGCCACCCACAGCGCCGCGCGCGCGGCCCTGGCCGAGCCGGGTTCGGTGCTCGATGTCGGCGCGGCCGCCGGGGCGACGAGCCTGCCCCTTGCCGGACGGGCCCCGGTGCTGGAGTTGACGGCGGTCGACGCGGACGAGGCGCTGCTGGCCGGATTCGCCACGCGGGCAGCCGGACTGGGCCTGCCCGCGACCGTCCTGTGCGGACGGTGGCCGGAGCTGGCGGACGAGACCCCGGTCGCCGACGTCGTGGTGTGCGGCAACGTCGTCTACAACGTCGCCGACCTCGCGCCCTTCGTGCACGCCCTGACCGGACACGCCCGGCGCCGGGTGATCGTCGAAGTGGCCGCCGCGCACCCGCTCATCGAACTGAACCCGCTGTGGCGCCGCTTCCACGGCATCGACCGTCCCACGGGACCTACCGCCGAGGACTTCCTGACCACGCTCAGCGAACTCGGCATCGAACCCACCGCCGTCCGGTGGCGCCGCCACCCGGAGGCCGAGTACGCCACCTTCACCGAACTGACCGACATCACCCGCAGGCGGCTGTGCCTCCCCGCCGACGCCGAACCCGAGGTGGCCGCCGCGCTGCGTGCACTCGGCGTCGACCCGGCCATGCCGCCGGATCTCGGCTCGTCCGGCCGCGACCTGGTGACGGTCAGCTGGCCGGGCCAGGGCATTTGACGGCCGCCACCCGCTCCACCGTGCCGAGCTTGCGCCGTTCGCTGCGCGTCACCTCGAATCCGGCCGGAGCGAGCAACGGCAGCGGACGACGGGTCTGGTAGTCGCCGATCATCCGGACCGTGAACTTCTCCAGCAGCCACTGCCCGAACCTCAGCACCCTGTGGTGGCTCCCGACGTGGTCGAGCAGCAGCAGCATTCCGCCCGGGCGCAGGACACGGTGCATCTCGGCGACCGCGACGCGCTCGTCCGGGACGCCGCACAACCCCAGCGTGCACACCACGGTGTCGAAGGACGCCTCCGGAAACGGCAGAGCTTGCGCGTCGGCCTCCCGCAGATCGACCTCAAGCCCCAGCTTCCTCGCACGAACTCCGGCGAGCTCCAGCATGGCGGGGCTGAGATCGACACCGGTCAGCCGCACCCCGGCCGGGTAGCAGGGAAAGTTGAGCCCGGTGCCGACCGCGACCTCCAGGACCTCACCGCGCGCCTGCCCGCACACCCACTCACGGCCACCGGCGAACTGCAGCCGTTCCATCACACCGATATCCCGGTCATAGCGGCCCGCATACCGATCCCACCGTCGCCGCAGCTCGGCATCGTCGAGATTCACTGCCATCCCTCCAATTTACTGAACTGACTTCACTATGTAGGCTATACATCAATTGGGGAAGGGGTGGCATGGCTGAGGATCCGGTCGGAGCGTTCGACAAGGCCTTCGAACTGGCGGCGCGCCTGAGCGAGGCGATGCGGGTCGCGCTGGCCGAGCGCGGTCTCACGCCCAGCCGCGCGGAAGTGATCTATGTGCTCGCCCGGGACGGGGAACTGGTCCAGCGGGCCCTCGCCGACGCCTTGCGGTGCACGCCCCGCCACGTCACCGGACTCGTCGACCAGCTCGAAGACGCGGGCTTGGTCCGCCGACGCCCGCATCCTCGAGACCGGCGGGCGACGTCGGTGGCCCTGACCGACGAGGGTGCCGCGACGGCACGCTGGATGGCCGCAAGCCGGCATGACGCGGCACGCGTGATCCTCGGCGACGTACCGGAAGACGACCTCGCGGCATTCGTCCGCGTCGCGGACCTCATCCTGCACGGCATCACCGCACCCTCCCCGTCGTGAACACCTACGACGTCGCCGTCGTAGGCGGGGGCCAGGCCGGGCTCGCCATGGGACGAGAACTCGCCGAAACCGGACTCGACTTCGTGATCCTCGACGAAGGCCACGCCGTGGGGCACACGTGGCGCGACCGCTGGACATCGCTGCGGCTGTTCACACCTGCCCGCTACGCCGCACTCCCCGGGCTTCCCTTTCCCGCGGACCCGGAATCCTATCCAGGCAAAGACCAGGTGGCTGACTACCTCGCCGCCTACGCGGCAGGGATCATCTCCGGCGGCCTTCCCGTCCGATCCGGCACCACGGTCAGCGCCATGACCCGCGCAGGCCATAGCTTCGATCTCACCACTACCACCGGCCCACTCCGGGCACGCCAGGTCGTCGTGGCCACCGGGCCGTTCCAGAAACCTGTGATCCCCGCCTGCGCGACCGGGTTCGCGTTCGAGGTTCTCCAGTACCACAGCAGTACCTACCGTGATCCCGCACCGTTCCGGGGCAAGCGGGTCCTGGTCGTCGGCGGCGGCAACTCCGGTTTCCAGATCGCCGCCGAACTCGCCACAGCACCCGCGGCCGGGCCGATCACCCTGACGATCGGGACGCGCAACGCCTCTGTCCCGCAACGGATCCTGGGCCGCGACCTGTTCTGGTGGCAGACCCACACCGGCCTGATCACCGCACCCGCCACCTCACGCCGCGGCCGCTGGATGCGCCGCGGCGAAGGCACCGTCATCGGGCACAACCGCAAGTCCCTGGCCCGGCACGGTGTCACCTTCCGGCCACGGCTGCTCCAAGCACACGGTCACACCGCCGTCTTCGCCGACGGACGCTCCGCAGACGTCGACGCGGTCATATGGGCCACCGGCTTCCGGCAAGACCACACGTGGATCCACATTCCGGACGCGCTCGACGACGGACGCCTGCGCCACGACGGCGGCCTCACACCAGTGGACGGCCTGTACGTTCTCGGCCTGCCATGGCAGCGCACCGCCGGATCCGCGCTGCTCGGGTTCGTCGGCCACGACGCCGCCCACCTTGCCCGGCACATCCGCGAGCGGCACCGGCGCACAGCGGTGCACCGGCCGGCCGAGTTTCGGGAAGGGTGACGCGACCCGTCGCGTGTTCGTCGTCGCGCACCCTCCGCAGGCCAAGCACCGCCACCACGGTCAGCGCCTGCGTAGGCAACACCTCGATCGCCGATGGCCGTTCCCAGGTACACACGAACGCGTCGGCGGTGCCTACACCGGCGAGAAGGGCCGACGTGAATCGACCGACACCTACGCTGCTACGTAGCGTGACACGCAGCGTCACCGCAGTGGCCGCCTGACGGCTACTGCGTCACCGTGAACGTCGCCACTCGGCACGCATAAGCTTCATACACACCATCTCAAGTTGCTCTTTCTCGTATTTATATTAAGTGTTAGCTTGGCATGATGGTTGACGCAGATGATGTCGCGCAGCGGACCCGGTGGGCGGTGTCTCGGTTGGCGGGCCGGTTGCGCGCGCAGAGCGGTGGCGAGCGGCCTCTGACCCGGTTGGCCGCGTCGGTGCTGGCGAATCTGCGGCACAGCGGCCCCCTCACCGTCACGACACTGGCGCGAATCGAGGGAGTGCAACCGCAGTCGCTGACCCGGGTGCTGAACCAGCTGGCCGACGAGGACCGGATCCGGCGGATTCCGGACGAGGACGATCGCCGAGCTCAGCGTGTCGTGGTCACCGAGGCCGGGCTCGGCGCTCTCGAAGGCCATGTCCGGGCCGGGAACGTCTGGCTGGCACAGGCGTTGGCCGGCACCTTGTCCGACGCCGAGCTGACGGTGGTCGGGATTGCCGCGGACCTGCTGCTGCGCGCGGCCGACCACCAGAGTGATCCGGAAGGCGAGCCGGCTCTCGGTGCGGCGCCGCCGTTGTGAGCGGGAACGCGGTCCGCGAACGGGGGCGGTTGCGGCTGCTGGGGGTTCTCGGGGGTTTGTCCGCGGCGGCGCCGTTGGCCACCGACATGTACGTCCCCGGCCTGCCCGCGCTCGCGGTTTCCCTTGGCGCGTCACCGAGCCGGGCGCAGGTGTCACTCGCCGGGTTCCTGGCCGGCGTGGTCGTCGGGCAACTGCTCTTCGGGCCGCTGTCGGACCGGCTCGGGCGACGCCGGGTTCTGCTCGGCGGGGGCACCGGGTTCACGCTGTGTTCGGTGGCGTGCGCGCTCGCCCCGACTATGGAGATCTTTATCGGCGGACGGGTGCTGCAGGGGGCTACGGGTGCGGCCGGGCTGGTCGTGGCCCGCGCGGTGATCACCGACACCCACGACGACCGTGCGTCGGCGCGGGGATTCGCGACGCTGGGGGCGATCAGTTCCGCCGCGCCGATCCTGGCGCCACTGCTGGGCGGGGCGATACTGGCGTTCGCGTCCTGGCGGGAGGTTTTCGTTGTCCAGGCCGCGCTAGGCACGCTGCTGGTCGCGGGTGTCGCGGCATGGGTTCCGGAATCGCTGCCACCGCGGCGCCGCAGCCGCGGCGGTCTGACGGTGACGCTGGGCAGGATCGCTGGTCTGGTTCGCCGGGCCGCGTTGACGCGCTTGGTCCTGGGCCTGGCGTTCGGCAATGCGGCCGTGTTCGCCTACATTGCCGGGACGTCGTTCGTGTTCACCGGGATCTTCGGTATGTCGGCGGCCCTCACCAGTGTCGTCTACGGGGTGAACGCGCTCGGCAATCTGCTGGGCTCGGTGGCGTTCGGCCGGGTCGCGGACCGTGTCGGTCTGCGTGTGCCGCTTGTCGGTGGTTCGGTAGCAGCGGGAACCGCGACGGCGGTCCTGGTGCTGGCGGCCGCCGCGGGTCTGGCCGGTGTCGTGGTGACGTGGGCGTGCCTGTTCGTCGCGATCACGGCGTTCGGCGTGTTCTTCCCCGCCGTGATCACCGCGGCACAGAACCTCGGCCGGGACGCGCCCGGCGCGACGTCGGCGCTGCTGGGCAGCAGCCAGTTCCTCATCGGCGCCGCAGCGTCTCCGATCGTCGGGGCGTTCGGTGAGACGAGCGCTCTGCCGATGGCTGCCGTCATGACCTTGTGCCTGATGGCCGCGGTGCTCGCAGTCTGTGCACGGACCGTCGGGAAGACCACCGCCTAGGTCCGGACTGCTTTACGGGGCAGAGCCCTGAAGCTGATTCGGGCGCGGCCGGGTCCACAGGCCTCGGCACCTTCCAGGTGGGACGCAGAGCCCATCGCGTCGGCCTATGCGATGTCGCGACGAACGCTCTACCGCGTGCTCCAACCCGACGAGGTCACCCGAATTCTCCGGCGGATCAGGATCGAACAGGCCCCAAACGGATGCTCGCCGGCACCCCGGAACGACCCGATCACCACAGCATGCAGCTTCGACAGTGAGTCCGGCTTCTACCGCTCCTTCAAGGCCGCGACCGGCCTCTCACCAGGCGCATACCGCAGCCACCACGAGACCGACACTCAAATGCGGTGACACAAGCGGCGCTCATCCCATCCCACGCCTGTTCCTCATAGCGAACTGGGCAGATTCGTCGCGAATCGACTCAGCGGTAGAGCCGATCGAGTGCGTCCAAGACGTTTTGCTTAGCTGTTTGGGCAGAGCAGGCGCCAATAAGGACGTAGTAGGCCAAGCCCTCTGCCAACGCGACCAGACCGCGGGCAACCGATCCCGGTTCCTGGGCAACGGAGAGATGGCCGGCGCGCTGGTCTTGGCGGAGCAAATCGGCGATGTTGTCGTCGTGAAGTTGTTCGTATTCCTTACGCATGCGTTCGGCAATTGCCTCGTGGTGTAGCGCGAGCGCGGCGAATGACTGGCGCACGCGAAGGTGATTGAGCGACTGCGCATCGTATGGAATCAGTTCCGTGAGCACCACTGTCAAAGCTTGCCGCGGTGACGCCGATCCCGGCGATCCTCCGAGTTTCGCGGCGATCCGCGCCGAACTGGCCGCGTTGGCGTGATCGAACGCGGCCTCTATAAGGGACTCTTTGGTCGGAAAATAGTACTGGACCCGGCCCTGCGAAACGCCGGCGCGCGCTGCGACCGTGCTCAGCGACACTGATGGCAGCCCGGAGTCCGCCACGACCTCGAGCACCGCTGCCGCGATCTCACTGCGCCGCTGCTCATGCTGGGAGCCTCGACCCCGGAACCGCCCCGTCATCGCACCCTCTCGCTCTACGCGCCACCGCCCGAAGCGTCCAGTTGGCTCGGTATGACATTCGGCTGATTCTAGCGTAGGTGCGACAGACGTGGTTGCAGCAAGACGACAGGGCAGGACAGTCCATCCAGTCGCAGACCGTCTTAGGTGGCGGTCGCCGTGAACAGCGCGACCGTGCCACGGAGCTTGACTTCGTAGTCCTCGAACTCCGCGCTCAAGAGCTCTTTCAGTCGTTCGACACTGTCGTTCTTGTTATAAAAGGCGCCCATTGTATTGTATTTTTCGTTGATGCGTCGAGAGATGACGGAATGAGGCGCACGATCGCCCAGGATTGTGGACCCGAAGAAGACTCCGCCTGGCGCCAGGAACCGGCGAATGTTGGCGAACGCGACCTCCCTGCGGCCATCTTCGTCAGGCAGGCAGTGCATCACATAGTTCAGGGCAACTGAGGTGAAGCTGCCCTTGAACTCGGCGAACGGCTCGCAGATATCCGCGACGATCTTCTGTGGCATGTATCGAGAAATTCGGCGCGAGACGAACTCGAGCGGCGAAGGGTTGAGGTCTAACAAGGAAACCGACGGCGTTTCCGGGAAGCGACAGTGATCGAGGTAATAGCCACTGCCGGGCCCCACGTCGAGGTGTTTTGCACTGACGTTGCGGTTGTAGTGTCGCAGCAGTTCACTGGTCGGACACCGCCACAGCAGGCTGTTCGACAGCCGTAGGACCACGATGTCGTAAAACCGTAGCCTGCCGGGGCGGTAGTAAGCCTGGTCTTCCAGGGCGGCTTCGTTGTCGGGGAACTTCGTCACATCTGCTCCTTGTGCTGGTTCGTCATCCGGGGGCGGGGACGTCCATCGTCACCCCTCGTGCAGTCGGGGCTAGAAGCTCCCGAGTCCACCGCAAATGTTCAGCGCCTGTGCGGTCACCGAGGCGGCTTCCGGGGAGACGAGGTACCGGACCATGGCGGCCACCTCGTCGGGCGTGGAGTACCGCCCCAACGGAATCTTCGCCTCGAATTGGGCGAGGACTGCGTCCGGGGTCGAGTTCTGCATAGCCGCATACTGCTCGCGTACGTCTACAGCCATGGGGGTTTCGGTGTAGCCGGGGCAGACGGCGTTCACGGTCGTCCCAGTGGGTGCGAGTTCCTTGGCGAGCGCTTTGGTGAATCCGATGACACCGGCCTTGGCGGCGGAGTAGGGGGCGCCGAAGGGGACGCCTTGCTTGCCTCCCGTTGACGCGATCGCGACGATACGTCCGTCGGCCGCCATGCCGCCCGCGTTGAGCACCGCGCGGGTAACCCAGAAGACGCTGTTGAGGTTGGTGTCGACCGCATCGAGCCAGAGGTCGTCGGCGATGTGGGCGGTCGGGCCACCTCCACCGCGCCCAGCGTTGTTGACCAGCACCGATGGGGCGCCGTGCCGTTCGGCCACCGTATCGACGAAGGTCTGGACGGCGTCACGATCCCGGACATCGCATGGGTAGCCGGCGACGTTCACGCCCTCGGAATGCAGCTCCTTGGCGGTAGCCGACACGCGTTCCTCGGTGCGCCCGCAGAGCACGACCTCTATCCCGTCCGCGGCGAGGGCTCGCACAGTCGCGAGACCGATGCCGGAAGTGCCTCCGGTGACGATCGCGACACGGCGCTCGACGGGCTGACCATTCACTGGATCCACCTTTCCCAAGAGTGTCCGGGTCTCCGCTGTGTGCTCGACCGCGCTCAGCTCGCCTGCGGTCGCTCGAAGTCTGTGGTCACGCGGTCGAACGGTTCTCGAGCGGCTCTCGACCGTTCTGCCCGGGGTGACGCCCAGTCGAACGCCTCTGGACGAGCGCTCGAGTTCAGGCGCGACGATCGTGTGCAGGTGCGACGAGAACCCCTGGTCCGGTTTCTCCGCGCGCCCGTCAGGTGTCTCCGGCGAAGGAAAGCGAGCGTCATGCGATCATCGAATTTCGATGGAATCGACGTGTTGAGGAAGTCTTTTCGTGGTCAGCTGATCTCGCCGGGCGATGATGCTTACGACCAGGCACGACGGGTATGGAACGGCACCATCGACAAACGTCCGGCGTTCATCGCGCGATGCGTTGACAACGACGATGTGACCGCGGCCGTCTCGTTTGCCCGGACAAGCGGACTTCCACTCGCCGTACGAGCAGGTGGGCACAGCGTCGCGGGCTTCTCGACCTGCGACGGAGGCGTGGTCGTCGACCTCACGCGAATGTCGGCGGTCGACGTCGACGGGGGGCGCAAGCGCGCCCGCGTGGAGGGTGGTGCCTTGTTGGGAGCATTCGACGTTGCTACCCAGGCGCACCTGCTAGCGACGCCCGCCGGAGTCGTCTCTCACACCGGCCTAGCGGGCTTGGTCTTGGGCGGAGGCATCGGCTGGCTGAGCCGCATGTACGGGCTGTCCATCGACAACTTGCTGTCCGCGCAGGTAGTCACAGCGGACGGGCGGACGGTGGTCGCCGACGCCGAGACCAATGCCGATCTCTTCTGGGCGCTGCGCGGCGGTGGAGGCAACTTCGGTGTTGTGACCGAGTTCGAGTTCGGACTCCACCGCGTCGGCCCTCTGCGGTTCCTCACTGCCTACCATTCACTGGACGACGGTCACGAGATCCTCCGAGCGTGGACGCGGCACATGGCTGAGGCCCCCGACGAACTGACCTGGGTCTGCTATCTGCGACTGTGCCCAGCTGTTCCTGAGATGCCTCAGCACATGCGCGGCAAACCCGCGATCTGCATCGCCGCATGCTGGGTCGGCGACCTGCATGAGGGTGAACGACAACTGTCCTCGGTGCTCTCCTACGGCGAACCATTCGCGATCACGAAGATCAATCTGTCGTACAAGGCCCTCCAGGCATACTCGTTCCCCAGTCCCGCATTGCCGTCGCGCGCATACTTTAAAAACGGGTATTTCGACGAACTCAGCGACAGCGCCGTCGACGCCATTCTGGAGCGAGCAGGTCAGCTGAGCTCCCCCATGTCGCAACTCGAGCTCATCTACCTCGGCGGCGCGGTTTCCCGGGTGCCGGCTGACGCCACGGCCTTCTGCCACCGCGAGGCCCCGATCGTCGCCAACATCGCCGCCGCCTGGACCGACCCAGCCGACGACGCTCGCCAGATCGCGTGGGCACGGGAGAGCCACGCCGCACTCAAGGCCGAATTCACCTCAGGTGGCTATGTCAACTTTCTCAGTGACGACGAGCCGGACAGGACGGCGGACGTGTACGACGCCACGACCCGGCGACGGCTGCAAGAGGTCAAGCGTCGCTGGGATCCGGAGAATCTCTTTCACCTCAACCAGAACATCACCCCGTGACCACACTCACCAGGGAAGGTCAACGATGACGACGGTACCGGGCAGTTTGGAAGACCTGATCGCTTCGTGGAGCGCGGCCGAGCGTGCTGGTGACGCTGCTGCGCTCGCATCGCTCCTCGACGACGGGTTCCTCGCGGTGGGGCCGCGGGGATACCTCCGGGACAAGGGCCAGTGGGTCACGCGGTACAGCTCCAAGACGGTTGTGAACACCTCGTTCGCGCTCGGTGAGCAAGTCGTCCGGCTCTTCGGCGACACGGCCATCGTCACCATCGCGCAGAGTCAGTCCGGGACGAACGACGGCAAGGACACCACCGGGACCTTTCGGTTCACCCTGGTAGCCCAGCGGCGAGGGTCCCAGTGGAGCATCGTCGGCCTGTTCATCAGCCCACGCCCGGACGCCATCGGCTGAGGTCCACCGCTTACTCCTGGCCCGGTGAGCCGGTGCCACCGGTAGTGTCCAGTCGATGCCGCACGATCTTGCCCGACCCGGTCCTGGGGATCTCTCCGACCACGTTGAGCTCGATCGGCACCTTGAACCACGCCAGGTGGTCGCGGCAGTGGGCGAGTACCTTCTCCTCGTCGAGCCCCTCGCCGACGATGAAGGCGACAGGTACTTGTCCCACTCGCTCGTCTGGCTTACCGACCACAGCTGCGTCACGGACGCCGGGGGCAGTCATGAGGACTTCCTCCACCTCTGCCGGCGAGATGTTCTCACCGCCGCGGATAATCAGGTCTTTGGTGCGGCCCGTTATCGTCAGGTAGCCTGACGCGTCGGCCTTCGCCAGGTCGCCCGTGTGGTACCAGCCCCCGGCGAGCGCGTTGGCCGTTTCCGCGGGCTTGCCGTGATATCCCTGCATCACGCCGGGGCCACGGACCAACACTTCGCCGTCCGTTCCGACAGGCACGTCTTGTCCCGTTTTCGGATCTGCCAAGCGTACGGAGAGGCCGGGGATCGGGAGCCCGCATGAGCCAGCCGGCCGCGCGCCGTCTGGCCAGTTCAGGGTGACCATGGTGGAGGTCTCTGTGATCCCGTAGCCGTCCAGCAGGGGAACGCCGTGCGCTCGCTCGAAGTCGGCGTGTGCCGAAGCCGCCAGGATCGCGCCTGCGGAGATTGCTACACGCAGCCGGTGCGGTGATGGCACTTTGTTGGCCATCCGAGCCAGGTTGACGAACATGGTGGGAACACCCGGCAGGACAGTGTAGTTGTCTCCGGCCAGACAACGCCGCGTCTCGATGACGGAAAAGCCTCGCATGATGCGAGTCGTGGCACCGACGGCGATGGTGCCTAAGACACATAGATCCAACGCGTATGAGTGGTACAGCGGCAAGCCGCACAGCACCTTGTCGTCAGCGCTGAGCCCGACGATCGGCACCCATCCGGCCGCGACGACCCACAACAGCCCACGCTGATTGAGCAGCACGCCTTTGGGACGCCCTGTCGTGCCGGATGTGTAGAGCATGTACGAAACGTCATCGAGCGCAAGCTGGTCCGGAGCCGGCCGCGGAGGCGCTGTGGTGGTCAGTTCTGCGTAGTCGAGCCACTGAGTTGCGTTGCCGGGCAATGAGGCAGCCAGGGTGTCGACCACGACCACAGTCGACAACGGGCACCGACAGAGCAGCGAACAGATCATTTCCGGGTTGTCGGTCACCAGGACACGCGCTCCGCTGTCGCGGATCGCGTACTCCACCTCCGTCGCGGTTGCCGCGGGGTTGAGGCAGACGGCGATCCCGCCGGAACGGGGCACTGCCAAGTAGGTTTCAGCCGTCTCGACCCGATTGCCCATCAGCACCGCTACCCGGTCTCCCCTATCGACACCGAGCGCAGCGAGGTGCCCGGCCAACCGTGCCGTGCGATCGGCGAGTTCGCCGTACTCGAGCGCGGTACGTTCATCGAGGAAAGCGACCTGATGCGCGCGTTCCCGCGCCTGAACTCCCAGCAGCTCGTGGACGGGACGCAGCAAATCTGTCCTGATCAAGGAAACTCCCGAAACGTCGACGAGGCGGCTCGCCTCGTTGTTCCCGACCGTCGCGCTCGACGCCGACCGTGAAACGCGCTGGTACGCACAGGACCACCTGCGCGGCACGCGAACACGGTCGCAGTCGGCGGTCTAATCCGGTTCGAGCCCGATTCGAGTGAGAACCTTGTGGCCGCCCGGCCAGTGACCACCTACCTATCGGTCGCTGTAGTGCGCCTCCAACCTGACTCAAGTGAGCGGCGGAGCGTCGGAGGCTGTAGCCGTTCGAAGGGAACCATCATGAGTACAGAAGATTTCCGGCCTGCCAGCGACCAGCACTACCACCTCGTGCAGAGGTTCTACAGTGATCGCCTCCACAAGCTGGACGCGGGTGACGCCGAAGGGTGGGCCCAGTCCTTCGCCGAAGACGGCGTCTTCGAGACCAACGCACGTCCCGAACCTTCCTTTGGCCGGAAGGCCATCGAAACCGAGACGAAGAACGCGGCCGGGCGCCTCAAGGAGAACAAGATCCAACGTCGGCATTGGATCGGGATGATGACGGTTGCCGGTGAGGGGGATCCGCACCTCTCCGTCGAGGCCTACTGCATTGTGGTGGAAACCGCGAAGGGAGAAGCTCCTGTTCTGGCCTACAGTCTCACGCTCCGTGCCCGGCTCGCCTGCACTGGCGACGCACTAATGGTGGAGCACGAAACCATTAGTCGCGACGACCTGTAGTTATCGAGAGTTGTTGGGCCGTTAGGCCCAACAACCTAACATCCCATGTCCCGCATCGAAGCTTCCCGATGGAACCACCTCCGAGACGGGAGACTGACCCGGAGGGCCGGCCATCTCAGTCACGCATATGGCCCTTTGCCAAGCGTCATGAAGTTACGGGCCGCAGTTCCCTCAAACCGCTCGCCCCGCCGTCCCCGGTCGCTTCCAAACAAGTAGAAACATCCCCCACACAGCGCAACGCGACCACGGAATGTAGGCATATCCCACCACAGGAGACGCAGATCACGTTAGTTTCCAACTTGCCTCCACGATCCAATGCGATAGCATCGAATTGCGTTTGCCCAGGCTTCCGAAAGCCGGTGAATTGGCCTAGTCTTCTAATACCGGGGGATGGAGAGCAGTCTTTTGCCTTCCGCAGAGTTTTGCATAAAACTTCTCAGGCCCGCACGAATCGAGCTTGGACATAGATCGACGGCGCCGTCGGCACATAAAGTCCGACAGGTTCTGGCATTATTGGCCCTGCGGGCGGGCGAGGTGGTAACGATAAATACCATTATCGACGAGATATGGGGTGATGAACCTCCGCGTAGCGCGATGACCACTACCCAAACTTATATTTATCACTTGCGCAGGCTGTTCGACGCCGTGTCCGACTCAGTCACGGGTAGAGACCTTGTTGTCACCCACAGTCCTGGCTACGTCCTCAAGCTCGACAAGTCGAGGGTCGACGCGCACCAATTCCGAACACTTGTCACCGAAGCCAGAGTATGCAGAGATTCCGACCCGATGCGTGCCCTGAAGGCGGTTCGCACCGCGCTCAGCCTGGTGGAAGATGCCCCGCTGGTCGACGTCGTATTAGGGCGTACGCTCGCTACCTACGCGACGAACCTGCGTGAGGATACCGTCAACGCACTTGAGCTCCGGATCAGCCTGGACATACGACGGGGCATGAATCAGGAGGTCATCAGCGAACTGCGGACGCTGACAGCGGAGCACCCCTATCGCGAGGGGTTCTATCTGCAGCTGATGCTGGCGCTGTATCTGAGCAACCGCCGGAGCGAGGCATTGGGCGTTTATCACGAGATACGGCGGACACTTCACGCCGATATGGGTGTCGAACCGTCTCACGAGCTCAGCCGGCTCCAGCACGCGATCCTCGTCGGTGAGACCTCCGAATTGCCCGGCCTGACGTCCAACGACGCTCCCGTGTTGACGCACGGTTTGACGAGCTGACCACATCGATCATCGGCGCGGCTCCGACATCCGCCGGGCCGAACCAGTACCGCGGAAGGCCAGCCGGGGTTGTCGGGCAGACAACACCGCGCTGGCCATTCCGGTGGTGGCCGTGGCGGCAAGGCCACCACGGCGCACCCCAGACTTTCCGGTGTTCCCAGGCGGCCCCTCTGCGAGCGTTGCGGCCCACGGCCACCTGAGGGTCACACTGCCGAAGCCGCCGTTGTGGCGTTGGCGGCCACGGCCTCGTCGATGGATTTCTTGAACTCGGCCACCAACTCGGGCTGAATCGATCCCTTGTTCCGATCGAACCCAGAGCACACCGCGCCCCGCACGCCCACCACGTCGGTGCCGATCTTGACCAGGTCGGCCACGTGTTGTGACTTGATCGAGCCGGCCAGGGCCGCGAACACGTTGTATTTGTGCGAGTCCGCGACGAAGCTGGCGCACTCCTCGATACCGACGTGGTCGAAGAGAGTCGATCCGTCCTTGATGGCCGTGTCGAGCATGGCTCCGTCGGCCTCGGATTCACGGGTGATGTAAGGGATCGACAGCGGGTTGACCGCACCGATGCGCCAGGCGTCGGCGTAACCCGCCGCCACCACAGTCGCGTCGGGCCGGTAGTCCTTGACGGCGCGGACTACACCGCGCATCAACGTGATGCCCTGCTCGACGGTGCTGATCCCGTAGAGCCCGACCTTGATGTAGTCGGCACCGGCGACCGTGGCGCCCAGCGCGGCCTGCGCCATGGTGCCGGGCTTGTACGGTGCGTCACCCAGGGTCGCTGACACGAGCTTGTCATCCGGGACCGCGGCCCGGATCTCCTTGATGACCCAAGGATAGTTCGCGCCCAGCGAGCCCTCGTCGGGCTTCTTGACATCGACGACGTCGAGGTGTTCGGAGGCCTCGACGCAGACTAGCGCTTCTTGCACACTTTCGGGACTGACCAGAAGACGCACGCTCATTCCTTCCTGAAGGTCTGCCGACAGATCGGACCAGTTGCCGAGGTACGGCTGCGCCCGCGACGACGCTGTGGAGGGCTTCGGTCCGATGTGAAGAGCACGGTGCCACCAGACGGGTTGGGCCGTGTTCGACGTGGCGGCACCTACGGTCACTGGATGCCCTTGAGGGGGCCTGGAGTCAGATTCGAGCCAGTGCACGACCGTCGGCCCCGAGCCGTCGCGGGCTCACACGAATAGTCCCCCGCCGTCAACCACAATGGTCTGTCCGGTGACGCGTCCGCCAGCGGACGAGCAAAGCCACAGAATCGTTCCGACGAGGTCGTCCGCATACAGCGGGCTGACGAGCGCGCGGCTCCGTGCCACAGCATCGAAATAGGTGTCGGGGTTGAGTTCTCGGCTCGCCTCGCCGTCGACCAGGCCAGGAGCCACCGCGTTCACCGTGATGCCGTACCTGCCAAGCTCGCGGGCCGCCGCCCTGGTCAGTCCCTCAACAGCGGCCTTCGCTGCGACGTAGTGCACGAAACCGGGGACCCCGGTACGAGCCACGACCGAGGAAATGTTGACGATCCGGCCGCTTCCCTGGGCCTTCATGACCGATGATGCCGCCTTGATCGCCTGCCAGGTGCCGCGGGCGTTAACCCGGAGCACGGTGTCCCATTCCTCGACCGAGAGTGCCTCAAGGCCGCGTTTCGCACCTAATCCGCCGTAGATCGCGGCATTGTTCACCAGCATGTCGAGTGACCCAAAGGCGTTCTGGGTCTTTTCGACCAGTCGCGCCAAGTCACGATCGCTGGTCACGTCAGCCTCGGCGAAGACTGCCTCGGCTCCTGTGGACTGCCCGATCTCTGCTGCGACGGCTTGCCCTGCGGCCGCGGCGGAAGGCAGGTCCACGATGACCACGTTGACGCCGGCCGCGGCGAACGCAGATGCGTATTTCGCCCCGATGCCAGTCGCACCTCCGGTCACCACAACGGTCTTTCCCGCCATTCCAAAGCTGGCTGGTATCCCAGGTGAATAGGTCATGACTCTCCCTCGTGGCTGGTGCCGCACATGGGTAGGCCTGATGCAAGGGGAGCGTTCTCGCGCGAACCCGCGTCCACTTTCCGCTCCGTTCCGGCATTCTATCGGGAATCGCGCGGCAGGCCGCGATCCACAAAGGACCGGATACTGGATCGCCGCTCGACCGGCACTGGACGACGAGTCCGAATACTCCCCTACGCGAGTCAGGCGCACGCTGTCCGATCCACTACGACCCCGGAGTGCTCGACATGGCATGGTCACACCAATCTCGTCCGGCGCGCAGGTTCCGTTGACGGCGTCTCAGCGCTGGGTGATCGGGATTACCGGAGCCACCGGCGCCGCGCTCGGCGTGCTGCTGTTGCAACGGTTGCGTGCTGTTCCCAACGTGGAAACTCACCTCGTACTCAGTCGGTGGGCTCGCAGCACGATCGAGCTGGAGACGCCGTGGTCGGTGCGCGAGGTCAGGGAGCTCGCCGACGTGTCCTACGGTCAGGACGAGCAGGGCGCCGCGATCTCCAGCGGTTCCTTTCCGGTCACGGGTATGGTCGTCATCCCGTGCAGCATGAAGACGTTGGCAGGGATCCGATACGGCTACGCCGACGGACTGATCGCCCGAGCCGCGGATGTAACCCTCAAAGAACACCGCCCGCTCGTGCTGGTGCCTCGGGAAACACCGCTGAGTGTCACACATCTGGAGAACATGCTGGCGCTCGCCCGCCAGGGTGTGCGGTTGGTTCCACCCATGCCGGCGTACTACAACTCTCCGACGTCCGTCGACGACATCACCGAGCACATCGTCTCCCGAGTTCTCGACCAACTCGGGATTCCGGCGCCGAACGCCCGAAGGTGGAACGGAATCGCCGAGGCACACACGAGCCGGCCACGCGCTGCCCACATCGGCCCACAGGAGTCAGTCAATGGCGTATCAGGATCTTCGTGAGTTCCTAGCAGTCCTGCAAGACCACGGCCAGCTGGTCACCGTGGACGAGGAGGTCAGCGCCGAGCCGGACCTCGGGGCCGCCGCCGCGGCGGTCTCCCGGCTCGGTGACGGCGCACCGGGGCTGCTGTTCACGAATGTGGCGGGCTTCCGCAGGCCGCAGATCGCCATGAACCTCCACGGATCATGGATCAACCACGCTCTGGCCCTCGGGCTTCCGCCTGAGACATCCGTCCAAGCCCAGATCGAGCACCTCGCCAAGTTGTCGGACGAATTCCCGGTCGATGTGGAGCGTCTGGACGCCCCACCGTTCGCCGCGAACAGCCGGTCCGGCGAGGACGTCGACCTGTTCGAGGTCTTGCCTCTGTTCCGGCTGAACGCCGGCGACGGCGGGTTCTACATCGACAAAGCGGTCGTGGTCAGCCGTGACCCGGACGATCCGGATCACTTCGGCAAACAGAACGTCGGTATCTACCGGATGGAAGTGACCGGTCGTAATCGGCTGGGCCTGCAACCCAATCCACAGCACGACCTCGCCCTGCAGCTGCGCAGAGCCGAGGAACGCGGCGAGGACCTCCCGGTCGCGATCGCGCTGGGCAACGACCCGGTTCTGTCGCTCGTCGCCGCCATGCCGATCGCCTACGACCAGTCCGAGTACGAGATGGCGGGGGCGTTGCGGCAGAAGCCCTTCCCGATCACCTCGGCGCCGTCGACCGGAATCGACGTCCCGTGGGGATGCGAAGTACTGCTGGAGGGCGCCGTGCTGGGTGGCGTACGTGAGCTGGAAGGCCCCTTCGGCGAGTTCACCGGCCACTACTCGGGCAGCAGGAGGATGCCGGTCATCCGGGTCGATCGGATCTCCTTCCGCACCGACCCCGTGTTCGAACACCTCTACCTCGGCCGGCCCTGGACCGAGATCGACTACATGTTCGGGCCAAGCACCTCCCTGCCGATCCTGCGGGAACTCCGCGCGGAATACCCCGAAGTCGTCGCGGTGAACGCGATGTACACGCATGGCTTGCTCGCGATCATTTCGACGCGACAGCGCTACGGCGGATTCGGCAAGGCCGTCGGCATGCGAGCGATGACCACCCGGCACGGCCTCGGGTACTGCAAGGTCGTCATCGTCGTCGACGAGGACATCGATCCCTTCGACCTGCCTCAGGTGATGTGGGCACTGTCGACGAAACTGCACGGCGCACACGACGTCGCGATCCTGCCGAACTTGCCGGTCCTTCCGTTGGATCCCGGTGCTGATCCGCCGGGAATCTCACACAAGGTGCTGCTGGACGCCACGACGCCGGTGGCCCCGGAACGGCGCGGCCGGTACCACATGCCGGTCGTTCCCGCGGCCGAGACCGACAGTTGGATCGCGCGGCTGACGGAGCTGCACCACCGGAACGGCGGCCGCTCGGTCGCATCGGACTCCGCGTCCAAGGAGGCGCTATGACCTGCCCTCGCTGTCGATCCGAGGAAACACATCAGCTGGCCACATCGCCTGTGCCGGGAGTGTGGGAGGTGTGGCAATGCCCAACGTGTCTCTTCTGCTGGCGGTCCACCGAGCCGCCATCGATCACGAATCCCGACCTGTACAGCGAACGCTTCCGGCTGTCCATGTCGGACATCGTCGAGGCGGGCGACTTCCCGCCCGTACCTGAGGTCCAGGCCGACTGATGGACACTCTGATGTGGGAGACGAAGGCGGCCTCGGGCCGCAGTGCCGAACTCGCCGACTGGATTCGCTCCGAAGCGCTTCCGGCACTTCGCGAGCGGCCCGAGGTCAAGCGGGTGGAGGTGTTCGCATCGGACACCGTCGCCGGGATCGATGACGAACGTATCGTCGTGATCGTGATCGCGAGCCCCGGCAAGCGGGAGACGGAGCTGCCGGCGCCCCCTCCGTCGCTCGTGGCACGCCCGCCGCACGCTTGGTGGTTCCGCCGGATGGACCTCCTCTGACGGCTGGCGGACTCGGCGGCTCCGGTCACGCTGTCAGTCCCGGGGCTTCGGCAGAGTCAACGCCAGCACGGCGACGACGATCATGATGCCCGCCATGATGACGAACACCGACGAGAACCCGCTCGATAGTTCCGCGGGGTTCACCTGACCGCTCGGGTCACCGGTGTGGGCCTGAGCGGCGACCGCCACCAACGCGGCCAATCCCAGCGCGCCACCGACCTGTTTGGTGGTGTTCATCAGCCCGGACGCGGCACCCGCATCGTCGTCAGTGACCCCGGAGGTCACAGCCGTGGTGAGGGGCGTATTCAGCAGCCCGACGCCGACGGAGATGGCAATCGCCGGACCGAGGATTCCGGACAGGTAGGTGCTGTCCACCTCGAGCAGGCTTTGCCACCAGAACCCGGCGGCCGCGACGAGTGAACCGGCCGCGATCAGCACCCGGGGCGAGAACCACGCGAGAAGGCGGGGCGCAAGCTGGGCGCCGACCGCGACGGTGATCAGCGTATGGGGCAGGAAGCCGATACCGGTCATGATGGCAGAGAAACGCAGTACTTCCTGCATATAGAGCGAGAGGAAGTACCACACCGGCATCAGGCACGCTCCCGCCAGCAGCATCGCCGTATTCCCGAGCGAGACGGCGCGGAGCCGGAACAGACGCAACGGGATCAGCGGCACCTTGGACAGCCACAACTCGTCGGCGACGAAGACCACGAGCCCTGCCGCGGCGACCAGCAAGGCGCCCCATGTCAGCGGATGCCCCCACCCCCGGTCTTCCGCACCGGAGAGGGCGAAAGCCAGTGCTGTCAGACCAAGCGTGGCAGAAACCGCACCCAGGACGTCCAATCGACGTCCGTTGCCGGGCTCGTCGGCCGAGTCATCCCCAGGCTGCCCACGGAGACGATGGTCCGCGGCCAGGACGCGGGCCGCGATCACCAGCGCCACGGCGCCCAGCGGCACGTTGATCAGCAGCGTCCAGCGCCACGACAGGTACTCGGTGAGCACCCCGCCGAGCAGGCTGCCCGCAGCTCCACCTGCCGACGCCAGCGCCGTCCAAATGGCGAGCGCGCGGACGCGGAGCGCGCCTTCGGGAAACGTCGTGGTGAGGATCGTCAGGCTCGCCGGCACCAGCAGCGCCCCGCCGAGGGCCTGCACAGCACGCGCTGCCACAAGCAGTTCAGGGCTGCCTGCCATACCGCCGACCGCGCTCGCCGCGGTGAACAACACCAATCCGCTGATGAACACGCGCTTCCGCCCGTACAGGTCGGCCAGCCGACCCCCGAGCAGGAGGAACCCCGCGAAGACCAGCGCGTAGCTGTTCACCACCCACTGCAGATCGGCCTGGCCGAAGCCCAACCCCGATTTGATCGCCGGCAACGCCACGTTCACTACCGACGCGTCGAGCACGACCATGAACTCCGCGGCGCAGGACAGCATCAGGACCAGCAAGGCCGGGCCCGCTAAGGACGTTCCCGGCCCACCACGTTCCAGCTCTCCCACAGGCTTTGACGCACTCATGCACGACTTCCGATCGTCGAGTCCCATCGCGATTGACCACAGCCTACCTCAAATCAATGTAGGCACATTGATTTGGAGTCGGGTTGGAGCCGGGCTGGACTTGACGAACGCGCGAACGCGGGGACATCCGCAGGCGCGCCCAAGAGCAGTTGGAAACGCGCTCGATCCAGACTCGATCCCCGCCTGGATGGTGAGAGTCGTGGACCGAAACGTCGCCATCACCGGATTGAGCGTCCTCGCACCAGGTTCGACGTGTACTGAAACCTTTTGGGACATGATCACGTCGGGACTGACAGCGACCAGGCGCATCACAGCCTTCGATCCGTCGCCATTCAGGTCGCATGTGGCGGCGGAATGCGACTTCGACCCCGAGGCGCACGGCCTGACCGCCCGTGATCAGAGGCGGATGGATCGAGCGGCCCAGTTCGCGGTCGTCTGTGCCCGGCAGGCGGTCGCCGACAGCGGCCTCGACGGGGACAACAGCGCACCCGACCGACTGGGAGTGGCGATCGGCTCCGCCGTGGGCTGCTCGGCCGGGCTCGAGGAGGAGTACGTCGTGCTCTCCGACGTCGGGAAGGACTGGCTGGTCGATCAGTCCTACCAGTCCCGGCAGACCTTCGAGTATTTCAGTCCCAGCTCCATCGCCCGGGAGGTCGCCGGAGAGGTCGGCGCCCAAGGCCCGGTCGCGGTGATCTCCAATGGCTGCACCTCAGGCATCGACTCGGTCGGCTATGCCTACCAACTCATCGCCGAAGGGTCCGCGGATGTCGTGATCACGGGCGCCACCGAGGCACCCATTACGCCTGTGGCTCTTGCCTCGTTGGACGCGATCCTCGCTACCACCCCGCGCAAAACCGACTTCGAGCAGGCTTCCCGCCCGTTCGACTTGGATCGGAACGGATTCGCACTGGCTGAAGGTGCCGCCGTTCTCGTCTTGGAGAGCCTGGAACACGCCAGGCGGCGCGGCGCCGAGGTTTACGCACTGATCAGCGGGTACGCGACTCGCAGCAACGCCTACCACATGACAGGGCTGCCCGCGGGTGGAGAGGACATGGCGATCGCGATCCGGGCCGCGATGCGCCAGGCAGGCCTCGGACCCGACGACATCGATTACATCAACGCGCACGGTTCCGGCACCAAGCAGAACGACCGGCACGAGACCAGCGCCTTCAAGAAGAGCCTCGGACCGAGGGCCTACGAGATCCCGGTGAGCTCGATCAAGTCCATGATCGGCCATTCACTGGGCGCTATCGGCTCGATCGAGATCGCGACCTGTGCCCTGGCCATGAGGGATGGCATCGTCCCGCCGACCGCGAACCTGCACACCCCCGACCCGGACTGCGATCTGGACTACGTACCGCTGGTGGCACGCGAACAGCGTGTCGATGTCGCACTCACCGTAGGAAGCGGGTTCGGCGGCTTCCAGAGCGCCATGCTCCTCGGCAAACCGCAAGGAGGGACTCGGTGAACACCTCCGTAGTCATCACCGGAATCGGGATCGTGTCACCACTGGGCAACACGCTCAAGACCTTCACCGAGGCGACCTACCTCGGCGTTCCCGCCATTCAGCCGATCGAGCACTTCGACACCAGCGGGTTCTCCTCCAGTTTGGCGGGCCAGGTCCTGGGTTTCTCCGCTGACGAGCACCTCAACGGCAGGATGCTCGCCCAGACCGACCGGGTCACCCGGTTCGCCCTGATGGCCTCCGACCAAGTGATCGCCGACACGGGACTGGACCTGTCGGAACTGGACGAGCACGCCGTCGGCGTGGTCACGTCGAACGCGACGGGCGGATTCGACTACACCCACCGCGAGATGCAGAAGCTGTGGACCCGCGGACCCGACTCGGTGTCGGTGTATCAGGCCTTCGCCTGGTTCTATGCCGTCAACACGGGCCAGATCTCCATCCGGCACAAGCTGAAGGGCCCCAGCGGAGTGGTCGTGTCCGACCAGTCCGGCGGGCTGGACGCCGTGGCCCACGGCAGGCGCACGGTCCGTCAGGGCGCGACCGCCAGCATCGTCGGCGGGGTCGAATCCTCGTTCGATCCTTGGGGCTGGACCTCACACTGCGCGTCCGGCAGGCTCAGCCAGGCCCTCCGCCCCGAGAACGGGTATCTGCCCTTCGACGAGCGCGCCAACGGCTATGTGCCTTGCGAAGGCGGCGCCCTGCTCATGCTGGAAGCAGAGGAAACAGCCAAGGCCCGCTCGAACTACCAGCCATACGCCCGGGTGGCAGGGCACGGCGCGACCTTCGACAGCAGCGAAGGCCACACAGGTCTCCGGCGCGCAGCGGAGACCGCGCTTACCGACGCCGGACGCACCCCAGCCGACATCGACCTCGTGCTCGCCGACGCCGCGGGGTTGCCCTGGCTCGACGAGCACGAAGCCACCGCGATCCGAGAACTGTTCGGTCCGAACGGGGTACCGGTGTCGGCGCCGAAGACGATGATCGGCCGGGCGCTGGCGGGAGCCGGCGCGATCGACGTCGTCTGGGCGGTCCTGGCGATCCAGGAAAACCTCATCCCCCCGACCATTTACGTGACGGCGATACCCGAGGACTACCAGATCGATCTGGTGACCAGGGCCCCGCGCGTGGCCGAGGTGAACACCGTGCTCATCCTCGCCAGAGGCCACGGCGGTTTCAACTCGGCACTCGTCGTGGAACGGCCGCATCTCGAAAACGTTTCCATCGCAAGGAGTACGACATGACCGCGATCACCCTGACCGATCTGAGGGACGTGCTCATCGCCAGCGTGGGCGAGGAGAGCGATCTCGCCGCCTACGGGGAGAAGCTCCGCACGATGCCGTTCGAGGACCTCGGCTATGACTCGCTGGCCCTCATCGAGACGTCAGCCGAATTGCGCCGCCGTTACGGCGTCTCGATTCCCGAGGACCTTGCCGCGCAGTTCACTACACCGGGAGAGCTCCTTGAGTTCGTCAACGAGAAGCTCGCTTCCTGACCCGGAGCGCACCGTGACGCCTCGGCGCTCAGTGGTGTTCATGTTCCCTGGGCAAGGTGCCCAGCACGTCCAGATGGCCGCAGGCCTCTACGGCCACTATCAGCCCTTCACCGAGATGATGGACCGCGCGTTCTCGTTCTTCGAACGACACGGGCGATTCTTGCGGCGGGAATGGCTCGCGAGCACACCGTCAGCGCAGTTCGACGATGTATCGGTCGCCCAACCTTTGTTGTACGCGGTCAACTGTGCGCTCGGAACACAAGCGATCGAGTTGGGAATCCGGCCTGACGTGCTGATGGGGCACAGCGTCGGTGAACTGTCCGCCGCCACCTTCGGCGGGGTCTTCGACTTCGAGACCGGTCTGCAGATCATCGACGAACTGATCGACCGCTGCAGCGGCGTACCCGCGGGAGGGATGATCAGCGTGGCGTGCAGCGCAGATCGCATCGAATCCCATCTGACCGAACAGGTCACCATCGGAGCGATCAACGCTCCACGGCAGCTGTTGCTCGCAGGGCCCGATGCCGCCCTGGAGGCTGTGCGGGAAAGGCTGATCCGCGAGGACATCACTTGTAAGCGGACACCGGCCCGACAACCCTTTCACAGCCCCGCAATGCTCTCGGCTCCTGTGGGGGAGAGGGCGTGGGCGACCAAGCTGCGCGAGCCGGCGCGCACGGTGCTCTCCTGTTACACGGGCAAGGAGCTGGACAAGGCGACAGCCACTGACCCCGACTTCTGGTCCTCCCAGCCCGCTCTCCCAGTCCTGTTCGGCCCCACCCTCGACGCGTTGCTGGCCGAGCGGTCGTGCCTGCTGATACAGACCGGCCCCGGACAGAACCTCACAGCTCTCGCCCGAAGGCTGCCGACAGTGCGCAGCGGTACGTCTGCTGCCGTGCCTATGCTCCCCGCCGGCGTTCAGCCGGACTCCGCAGCCGATCGCGAAGCGATCACAGCTTTGCTGCGACACCCTGCTCTAGTGTCACAGCCGGACGTCGGAACGCCCCGATGAGCAACCGCGGTACACCAATCGATCTCGAGGAACCGTCCCTCGGACACGCCGACACGTGTGCTGTCACGCTGGTCGTGAACGGTGAACCGCGGACGATCGCCGTTGACACCCGTGCGAGCCTGCTGGATGTGCTTCGCGCGCAACTGGGACTCACCGGAACGAAACGAGGGTGCGACCAGGGTGCATGCGGAGCCTGCACGATTCTGCTCGGCAACCAGCGGGTCTTGGCCTGCCTCACCATCGCCGCCCGGCACGACGGCGAGCAGATCACCACAGTGGAAGGGCTGGCGCACGGCGACCAGCCGCACCCGATGCAGGCCGCGTTCATCCGGCACGATGCCTTCCAATGTGGATTCTGCACGCCGGGCCAGATCGTCTCCGCTGTGGGTCTGCTGTCCGAGAACCCCGATGTCGACGTCAACGAGATTCCGGAGCAGATGAGCGGGAACCTGTGCCGGTGCGCGGCCTACCCGGGCATTCGTGCGGCGATCGCCGACGCAAAAGGAGCACGCTAAGCGATGCGGCCGTTCACCCTGCATCAGCCCAGCACCATACGAGAAGCCCTCGACGTCCTCACGAAACACCCGAACGCACGGGTGATAGCCGGGGGCACCGACGTGCTTACCCTGCTGCGGGACGCAGTCATCAGATCGTCGCAGCTGGTCGACATCGCGGGCATCGGCTTACACGGGATCCGGCACCACGACGACGGCACGACGCACATTGGCGCCACGACCCGGAACAACGTGGCGGACCGCAGACTCCGGGAACGCTTCCCTGCCTTGATCCAAGCCCTGTCGTCCGGGGCGTCACCGCAGATACGCAACATGGCGACATTCGGCGGCAACCTGCTTCAGCACACGCGATGCCCGTATTACCGCCAGCCCGAGTTCGCCTGCAATCGCCGAGCCCCAGGCAGCGGATGTGCTGCGTTACACGGAGATCGTCGGCGATCAGCGATCTTCGGCGCATCCCGCACGTGCCTGGCAGTCCACCCCTCGGATCTAGCGGTCGCATTGGCAGCCCTGGACGCGATAGTCGTCGTCGAAGGCAAGGACGGCATCCGGCGCATCCCGGCCCGCGGACTGCACCGGCCGCCGGGAACCACACCGGAACGGCCCACAGAACTGCACCCGACCGACCTTCTCACGAGCATCGAACTGACCACGAGCCCTCGCGCTCGGCGCTCTCGCTACGTCAAGTTCCGTGATCGGGCGTCGTTCACGTTCGCAGTCGCCTCGGCCGCCGTGGCCCTCGATGTCGCCGAGGGCGTGGTGCGGTCGGCTCGCATCGTGCTCGGCGGTGTGGCTCCGCTGCCGTGGGCCGCATCGAAGGCCGAGGAGGCTCTCGTCGGCCGCACCCTCGACGACGAGGCGATCTCTGCCGCGTCCAAGGCCGCGACGCACGGCGTCGACATCTCCACCCGCAACGAGTACAAAGTCGAGCTTGTACAGCGGGTTGTGCATCGCGCGCTGTCCGACCTCGGTGGTCGATCATGACGACCGGACACGAGCTGGATCGGCGCGACCCGATCGGAGCCGAGGTTGACCGGATCGAGGCGCTGGCCAAAGTGACTGGACGAGCCACCTATACAGGGGATGTCGCGCCAGCAGGGGCGGCGTACGCCGTCATGCTCGGCAGCACCATCTCGTCGGGACGTATTCGCAGCCTGCAAACGAACGAAGCGGAGACCGGTGACGGCGTGCTGGCTGTGCTGAGCCACCTCAACCGTCCGCCGTGGATTGCCAGACCGCCGGTGCCCTACTACTGCGACACTCGCCTTCCACTCGAAGACGATCAAGTCCATTTCGGCGGCCAATGTGTGGCGCTAGCCATAGCGGACACGGCCGAGCAGGCGGCGGAGGCAGCCGAGCGCGTCGTCGTCGAGTACGAGCCGCGGCGAGTGAGCGCCGGCACCCCGCACCGGCCTGTCGGGCCGTACGCCGACCGCTACCCCGTCGAGTTCAGGCGGGGTGAAGCCGAAACGGCTCTGCCCCACTCCGACCACCAGATCGACGTGGAATACCGAACGGCTCATCTAGCCCATGCCGCCATGGAACCTTCGGCCACCGTCGCCTCCTGGGAGGACGGCAAGCTCACCCTGATCGAGTCGTCGCAGGCCGTCCACTTGCACCGGGACGCCGTCGCGGCGGCGTTCGGACTGGCACCCGAGGACGTCCGGGTCATCGCACCCGTGGTCGGCGGCGCTTTCGGTGGCAAGACCTTCCTGTGGCCGCACACTCTGCTGGCCGCGCTAGCGAGTCGCGTAGTCGGCAGGCCGGTGCGGCTGACCATCACACGTAAGCAGGCGTTCACGTCCACCGGACACATGCCGGCGACCTGGCAGCGCATCCGGCTGGGCGCACGTCGTGACGGCCGGCTGACCGCGGTCATCCATGACAGCGTCAACACCACGTCGCACACAGTGGACCGGCAGGAGCCGACCATCCAAGCAGGACTCGTGCCCTACGCGTTCTCCCACCTGGCCGCGCAGACCCAGGTACGGAGAATCTACGTCGGTACATCCACAGTCATGCGCGCACCAGGAGACACGCCAGGCCGGTTCGCCGTCGAGTGCGCACTGGACGAACTCGCCGCGCAACTGCGCGTCGACCCACTCGAACTGCGCCGTCGGAATCACTCTTCCGTTCACCCGCACACGGGAAAACCGTGGAGCGCCAATCATCTACTGCGGTGTTACGAACGCGGTGCGGCCGCGTTCGGTTGGGACCGCAGGACCCCGGAGCCGGGATCCATGCGGCTCGGTCACGACCTCGTGGGTTTCGGAATGGCCGTCGGCGTGCACGAAGAGCGGCATAGAGCGGCATCGGCGCGGGTCGTGCTCACCGCCGATGGCACCGTCGACGTGTACACCGGGACTCAGGAGATCGGCGGCGGGACTCTCACCACCATGGCGCAGATCGCGGCCTCGGTAGTCGGTGTTCGTCCGAAAGCCGTCCGCGTGCACGGCGGAGACACCCGGCTTCCTGCCGGTGCGCCGACCTTCGGTTCGATGACGTCAGGCAACACCGGCAGCGCGGTACGAATCGCTGCGGAGAAGGTACGCGACGAGGTCCTTCGGATCGCGCTCCACGATCCCCGCTCGCCCTTCTATGGCCTGCACGCGGATGCCGTCGAATGCCGCGAGGGCGGGCTCGTCGGGCTCACGGAGCCATGCCGCCTCGAGCCGTACTCGAAAATTCTGCGTCGCAACAACATCGCGACGGTCAGCATGCGCGGCGAGTACGCGCCCCGTTCGGCCGAAACAGCGCCGTTCGCGGCCGCTGCCTTCGCGGCTCACTTCACCGAGGTTCGGATCGACACCAGGTTGCCTCGCGTCAGAGTCGTTCGACACGTCGGCGTATTCGACTGCGGGCGGGTGCTGAACACCAAAACCGCCACCAGCCAGGCACGAGGCGGGATCATCTTCGCCATCGGCGGAGCCCTCATGGAGTCCTTGGACTTGGACCCGGACTCGGACAGACTCCTCAATCCGGGCCTGACGGATTACCACGTGCCTGTGAACGCCGACGTCGGAGAGATCACGCCCCTATTCATCGATATCCCCGACACCGTCGCACATCCCGTCGGCGCCAAGGGTTTGGGCGAAGTGTGCGCCATCGGCGTCGCACCAGCAGTCGCCAACGCCGTATTCCATGCCACCGGCAAGCGCGTCAGGGATCTCCCGATCACGCCGGACAAACTCCTCCGCTGAGCGGCCGGTTGTCCACCGTGCTCCCGCCCCCTCGTCATGCCGGAGCGGGCTGCTCGGTCACCGTACGGATTCGCTGCCGTCCGCGGTGGTCCACGATCGCGGCGATAGATATTCGGCGGCGGCGCGCGGCCACGGCGCCCGATGCGGCCGGGGTTGCCGAGCACCACTCCCCACCAGAAGCAGCGTCGCGACAAGCGCCGCGACATCATGGTCGCTGGGGTTGCCCTTGACCACCCGGATATCCGGCATCACTGCGGCTGGTTCCCGTGCTTGCGCGCAGGCAACGGGCGATGCTTCCGCTGAAGCATTCGCAGCCCGCTGATCAGCTTCACGCGCGTTTGCGCCGGGTCGATGACGTCGTCCACGAGTCCGCGCTCCGCCGCGTGGTATGGATGCATCAGCTCCGCCCGATACTCGGCGATCCGCATCTGACGGACCGTCTCCGGGACCGCGGCCGCTGCGATCTCCCTGCGGAAGATCACCTCCGCCGCGCCCTGGGCGCCCATGACCGCGATCTCGTTCGTCGGCCAGGCCAGCGAAAGATCGGCACCCACCGAACGCGAGTCCATGACGATGTAAGCACCACCGTAAGCCTTGCGGACAATGAGCTGGATGCGCGGCACCGTCGCGTTGCAGTAGGCGTACAGCAACTTGGCACCGTGTCGGATGATCCCTTGATGTTCCTGCTCCACACCGGGTAAGAACCCCGGTACATCCACAATGGACACGAGCGGGATGTTGAACGAGTCGCAGAACTGGACGAACCGAGCGGCCTTTTCCGACGCGTTGATGTCGAGCGCACCCGCCAGGTGGGCCGGCTGGTTCGCGACGATGCCAACGACCTGCCCACCCAGCCTGGCCAACGCGCACACCACATTGCGAGCCCAAACTTCGTGTACCTCGAAGTAGTCGCCGTGGTCCACGATCTCCTCGACGACATCCCGTACATCGTAGGCGACGGTCTGATCAGTCGGGACGAGATCGCGCAATCGGTCCACGCATCGATCGGCCGGATCGCCGGATGCCTCGTCCGCCGGCGGTAGCTCACGGTTGTTCGAAGGCAACATGGACAACAGGAAACGGACGTCGGACAGGCACGTCTCCTCGTCGTCGTACGTGAACGCGGCGACCCCGGACCGCGACGCGTGCGCGTCCGCGCCGCCCAGTTCCTCATGGCTTACCGCCTCCCCAGTCACCGATGCCACGACATCGGGTCCGGTAATGAACATCTGCGAGAGCCCTCGCACCATGAACACGAAGTCCGACAAGGCCGGCGAGTACGCGGCCCCACCAGCACACGGCCCCACCATCACGCTCAACTGCGGGACAACACCGGAAAGACGGACGTTGCGCTGGAAGATGCCACCGTATCCCGCCAGTGCGGCCACCCCCTCCTGGATCCTCGCGCCCGCACCGTCGCACAACGCCACGATCGGCGCACCCGCGGACTCGGCCATGTCCATCACCTTGTGGATCTTCTCCGCGTGTGCCTCACCGAGGGATCCGCCGAAGATGCGGAAGTCGTGGGCGTATGCGAACACCGAACGGCCGTTCACCAGTCCCCAGCCTGTGACGACTCCGTCGGTGTACGGACGCCGGTTCTCCAATCCGAAGCCGGTGGCCCGGTGCCGGCGCAACGCCTCGACCTCGTGGAACGAACCCACGTCGAACAGCAGTTCCAACCGCTGCCGAGCAGTGAGCTTGCCCTTCTCACGGTGAGCGATAGTGGCCTTGGAGCTCGGCCCGGCGGCCACTCGTTCACGGATCATCGCCAGTTCCGCGAGTCGTGACGGCATCCCCTCTGGGGTCCGGAGATCGGCAGCGGTCAAGGTGTCCGGTTCCATTCGCCCTCCCAGGGTCCGCCTCCTGCCGATACTCGGCATCAGGATCGAGCCGAACTCGTGTCACGCCGGAGCGGAGCTTCGTGGCGAATAGCCGTAGAGGAAGGCGTGCACTCCGGCGGCGATGAGTTCCTTCTTTTCGGCAACCCCCAGCGGCGGAAGTCCGGTCTGGGTACGGCTGTTGACTTCACCGAGGACGAGCCAGATGTAGTGGTTCGCGGCGCGCTGCGCGTTGTCGAGCTGGAGCAGGCGGCGGTCCGCCAGATGCTGGAAGTGACGTGCGAGGGCATCTTCAGCCCGGCTGGGGCCGTTGTCGTGCCAGGTGGCGAGCAGGGCATCGGGAAGGCTGGCGGCTTCGGCGGCGAGATGGCGGACCATGGCGAAGTGGTCCGCGAACTCCCGCCGCGGCGTGACCCAGTCAGTGCCGAGGTCGACGAGAGCGGACTGCAGGTCCGTCACCTGGTCGAGATGGCGTTGCATGAGCTCGGTGAGCGCGGTGGTCACCTGACGCGCGCTGTCCTCAATCACGATGGCGAAGAGGTTCTCCTTGCCGTCGAAGTGGTTGTAGATCGTGCGGGTGGATACCCCCGCCTCGCCGGCGATGGTCTCGATACTTGCGCGAAGGTAGCCGTCGCGACCGAACACGGTGCGCGCGGCGCTGAGGATCGACTCGCGTTTGGCAACACACCCCCGCGTGGGTGGCACTGCCCGGTCGTGATCAGCCATGACTCCTCGAAGTGCAATCACCGTTGTACAAACTTGCTATGGTGATTGTACTTTGGTGACCATGGGGTCAGGGCTGGGGATCGGGAAAGCGTCCGACGTCGGTGTGCGCACCCGCTGGGGCGCGGTGGGGTTGCTGGCGGTGGCATCGTTGATCGTGGGCAGCGAAGTCAGCCTGGCCGGATTCGCCCTTCCCCTGGTCGGCACCGAGTTCGGTATCGGTGCCGGAGCGACGGCGTGGGTGTTGCTGGCGTACGCCTTGCCGATGGCGGCGTTGGCGATTCCGGCCGGACGGTGGGTCGACCGGGCCGCGCCACAGCAGGTCTTCCTGCTGTCGCTCGCAGCGATCGGCGTGACCGGGGCGGTGTCGGCGGTGGCGCCGTGGTGGTGGCTCGTGCTGACGAACAGGGCTCTGCAGGGATTAGCGGCGGCGGTGTACCTGGCGGTGTATCTGCCGTTGGTGACGGCGACGGTGCAGGAGGATCAGCGGGGCCGCGCGTTGAGCGTGATCGCCACGGTGATGATGATCGGCAGCATGGCGGTCGCTCCGCTGGGCGGGCTGGTCGCCGAGGTCGCGGGATGGCGTGGGCTGTTCGTGGCGAAGGTGCCGCTACTACTGGTGCTGCTCGGCCTCGGCCGCCTGGTCCTCCCCCGCGATCCGGAACTCGGGGGCCGCTCGCTGCCGATGCCCGACCGGTCCTTGCTGGCCGATGCCGCCTTGGTCGGGATGGCGATCACCGCGGGATTGCTGGCCGTGGAACAAAGCGCGGCCCGGTGGTGGCTCGGGGCCGGGCTCGCCGTGGTCGCCGTCGCCGCCGCCGCGTGGTGGTGCCGGTTGCGTAGTTCCCGTCCGGTGCTCGCCTTGGTGTGGCGGCGGACGTTCGGCTTCCCGGTGGTATCCCTGATGACGATGGCCTCGGCCGGCGGTTTGGTGGGGTTCTCGCTGCCGTTCCTGATCTCCGATGTTTGGCGGCGTGGATCGGAGGTGCTGAGCGTGGCGATGCTGGTCTTCGTCGCGACCGCCTCGATCGTGTCGCCGCTGGCGGGTGTGCTGGCCGATCGGTGTGGGGCGCGGCCGGTCGCGGCGGTCGGCGTGACGATCACGGTGGCGGGAATGCTGACCATGCTCAGCCTGGACGGCGAAACCGATGTGGGCGGTCTGAGTTGGCGGATGGTCGTGATCGGGGTCGGGATGGCGCTGGCCAACTCGCCGATCATGGCGCTGATCCTCGCCGCGGCACCACCCGACCAGACCGGCACGGCGGGCGGTGTCGCCAATCTCGGGCGCACCCTCGGCAGCACGATCGGCCCGGCGGCCGCCGCGATGGCCTGGAGTCTGACAGGCGGCGGCCTCGGTGGATTCCACACCGGAGCCGTAACTCTCTCGATCCTGGTGCTGACGGGGTTCATCACACTGCTCGCCGCCCGCCCCACCACCTGATGCCCGGAAATTCAGTTACATGTCCGGTTGGTCCGGTATCGACTCAATGCCTGTCCGGCGGATGAGGAAAGACTGTGAGAGCGACGTTTCCGGCGCGGATGAGCAACAGTGTTGCCCGAGGACGTGGGGTCGCCGAACCGCTTCGCCGGTCCTCGCGCACCAGCCTAGCCGTGTCAGTGGCTGCCGGTGAGTTCGCCGGAGAGCTTTCCGTGCATGCGGGCGCTGTGCTTGTTCAGTCCGACGATCTCGACGGTTTTGCCCCGTGACGCGTATTTGGTGGTGATCGCGTCGAGGGCGGCGACGGTGGAGGCGTCCCAGATGTGGGCGTCGGTGAGGTCGATGACGACCTTGTCCGGGTCGTTCGCGTAGTCGAACTGGTAGACCAAGTCGTTGCTGGAGGCGAAGAACAGCTCTCCGGTGACGGCGTAGACGACCTGGGTGCCGTCGGGATCGACCACGGCGGTGACGTCGACCAGATGCGCGACCCGGCGGGCGAAGATCACCATGGCGGTGATCGAGCCGACGACCACTCCGATGGCGAGGTTGTCGGTGGCCACCACGACGGCGACGGTGACGACCATGACGATGATCTCGCCCGCCGGCATCCGCTTCAGCGTGGCGGGAGCGATGCTGTGCCAGTCGAACGTGCTGAAGGCCACGAGCACCATGACGGCGACCAGCGCGGCCATCGGGATCTGCGAAACCAGCGGGCCGAAGGCGATGCACAGGATCATCAGGAAGGTTCCGGCCAGGAACGTCGAAAGCCGGGTCCGGGCGCCTGCGGTCTTGACGTTGATCATGGTCTGGCCGATCATCGCGCAGCCGCCCATGCCGCCGAAGAAGCCCGTGACGATGTTGGCGACGCCTTGTCCGATGGCCTCACGGGTCTTGTTGGAGTGAGTGTCGGTGATGTCGTCGACCAGCTTCGCGGTCATCAGCGATTCCATCAGCCCCACCAGGGCGAACGCGAGCGCGTAGGGGGCGATCAGCGCGAGCGTGTCGAAGGTGAACGGGACGCCGGGGATGCCTGGCACCGGCAGCGAGGACGGCAGCGATCCCTTGTCCCCCACGGTCGGGACCGCGATCCCTGCGGCGATGGTCAGCGCGGTCAAGGCCACAATGGACACCAGCGGCGCGGGAATCACCTTGGTGAGCTTCGGGAACAGCACCATCAGCACGAGCCCGCCCGAGAACAACGGATAGACCGGCCACGGCACGTCGATCAGCTCCGGGACCTGCGCCAGGAAGATCAGGATCGCCAGCGCGTTGACGAACCCGACCATGACACTGCGCGGCACGAACCGCATCAG
>NZ_LQMT02000005.1:149498-326140 GCF_001620365.2 Amycolatopsis keratiniphila subsp. keratiniphila | reverse complement strand
ACGATCGAGATCACCACGGCCATGGTGAAGGAGGCGAACAGCCCGACGCTCGGGTCCACGCCGGCGATGATGGAGAACGAGATCGCTTCCGGGATCAGCGCGAGCGCGACCACCAGACCGGCGAGGATTTCGGTGCGGGCGACCTTGGGCGACAACCACGAGGGCCGTGTGCCGCGCAGACGCGTGGACACCTGAGACACGAGACTCGACACAGACAGGCAACCTGACTTACTCGGGCGCCGCACAGGCGCGCGGAAAACACTCACGCCATCAGGCGTGCTGAAAGATCTTGCGGAGATGGGCGCGCACCCGCATCGGTAACCGGTGTCACCCGACGGTGAGGACTAACCCGGAACGATCACGGCATCCTGCTCTGCCGGCAAGAAAGGCTCCTCGGCTCGAAGGGCGGGAGTCGGGCGTCGCCGACCCGCTGGAACGGTGGGCATGGCGCCATCACCGTCGACAACTCTCACCTTACGTTAGAGGAGAGATCCTCGGCCGCGAAGGCCCCGGTACGAAATGAGGGCGGGATCACGTTCAGCGGCACGGCACCACGAGGGCGACCGGCGATCACCGAGCCGGCCTACCGTGACGTTTCTTCGGTGGGGTTGTTGTGCGAGCGCAGCAGGGCGGCGAACTCCTCGGCGATGGCCAGCTTCGCGCGCAACTCCACACAAGCTCTCTCTGCGGTCTCACCGAACTCCGCCAGACGAGCCGCCGGGTCCTCGATCTCGGGACTTCCCGGAGCAGGGTCGAGGATGGCCAGCAGGTCCCGCATCTCTTCCAGCTGGAATCCCAGTGGCTTCATCCGCTTGATCAGTTCCAGCCGGTCCACGTCCGGGTCGGTGTAGAGCCGGAAACCGCCCTGGCTGCGAGCGCTGGGGACCACCAGGCCGACTTCCTCGTAATAGCGGATGGTCCGTAACGACAGCCCGGTGCGCTCGGCCACCTCGCCGATCTGCATCTGCTCGCCCACACCGGTTCCCTTCACCTGCCGCCCACCGCGCCGGATGCTCGATCCACCACGACGACACTCTCACGTAACAGTACTGTCGCCTGCTCGCCCGGCATCCTCCCCGGACGGCCTTGGCGATAGGTCGATCACAGCGCTGCAGCCGGATCGGACAGCGACGTGGCCAACAGGGCGAGCAGCACGACGGCGGCGAGCCCACCGGCGGCGAGGAACCTGTGGTGATCGTAGTGGCGGCGATCAACGGCCCGAACAGCAGCGGCGACACGAATTGTCCGGCGAAGGACGCGGTCGCCGACAGTGCCACCGTCTGTCCGCGCAGTTCTTGTGGCGCGGCCTCGCCGACCAGCACGGTCAAAGCTGGGAAGGCGAGGCCGTTGCCCAGCCCGAACAGCACGGGCGCGACCGCGATCGCCGCGGGTGCGTCGACGAGCCCGAGGATGAGGAAGGTGGCGACCCAGGACGCCGCCGCCGCGCGCAGCAGCGCGTCGTAGCCCCATCGAGCGCGAGTTCGCGCGTACACCAGCCCGACCACGCTCATGGCCGCCGCCGACCCGACGGTGAACAGCGATACGAGGAACGGCTCGGTAACACCGACCTGCGCCAGGCGTTGCGGCAGGAACACCGCCAGCGCATACATCAGCAGCGCCGACGTGATCATCAACGCGTACAGCCCCAGCAACCTCGGCCGAGCACGCAGCAGAGCACCGAAGCCACTCTGACCGCGCGCAGTCGAGCCTGGTCGGGAGTTCGGCAATGTAAGTGCCGTCGCCACTCCGAGCGGGACGCCGACCAGGTACACCGCGAAGGCCGCATGCCACGAGATTCCACCGACCGCGCCCGCCAGCAGCGGCCACACCAGCCCGCCCAGGCTCGTGGTCGTCGACCGCCACCCCATCACCCGGTCCCGCACAGAACCGCGATACAGCGCCAGCAGCGCGACCGTCGTCCCGCTGAAGACCGTCGCCGCCCCCACGCCGAAGACCAGTCTGCTCGCGATCAGCGCCGGATACGAAGTGATGACCAACCCAGCCCCACCGGCCAACCCGTACAGCACCAGCCCACCCGAGAGCACCGGACGAACTCCGAACCGGTCGATCAACCACCCCACCAGCGGACTGGAAACCGCGATCGCCAACCCGTGCGCGGTGATGATCAATCCCGCGGCGGTGCCACTGACCCCGAGATCAGACCGGATGATCTCCAGCACCGGCATCACCGTCGACCCGGCCATCACCCCGAGCGTGGACCCGAACAACAACACCACCAGCGTTGCCCGGTGCCCCACCGCAGACCCGACCGGGGCCGACATCGTCATCCGCACACCTCCCGCAACTCAGTACAAAAGTACACTCAGTTTCACTTGTTCTCCAGTATCATTTGATTCCGAGGCACGTTCGGATAGGCTGACCAGCGATGACCACTCCGATAGACCGCACGCTCCCGCTACGCGAACGCAAGAAGCTGCGTACGCGCCGCGCGCTGGCCGACGCTGCCTTACGGCTGTTTCTGGACAGGGGCTTCGACGCGATCACCGTGGACGCGCTGGCGGCCGAAGCGGAGGTGTCCAAACGCACCTTCTACGCCAACTACGCCTCGAAAGAAGACGCCGCCCTGTCCTCGGAGCTCGAACTCTGGGAAGCCTACGTCGCCGAGGTTCGCGGCCGTGACCTCCAAGGACCCGTTCTCGCCGTTCTGCGGGAGTCCCTGAGCGCGGCATTGTCAGGACTCGGCGAAGACTGGGCACGCCGCTTCCTGCCCACGCGCGGACTCGCCGCCCGCACACCCGCACTGCGGAACCACAGCGTGCTGCTGTCCATGCAGATCCAGGAAACCCTCGTCGAGATCCTCGAAGACAAACTCGGCATCGACAGCCGCGACGACGTCCGCCTCCGGCTCCTCGGCGAGTTCGCTCTCAGCTCCTGGCGCTGCGGCGCCAAAAACTGGATCCGCACCCTCCGCGGCCACCACGACTTCACCAAAGCCGGCGGCATCAACACGCTCATCCAGCGCGTCGAGGAAGCCTTCGACGCGATACCGGACAGCTTGGCGCTGACCGCCCCGTAGCCGCGGTCATCAACCGCACGAACGGCTCACCACCACTTCGTCCACCGCGACTCGGCAGGAACCACCGTCTGCCCTAAGCGAAGCTGGACGACGCCGATCCCGGCGGAAACCGGCGGCAGCAGGGCGACCAGGAGCACCCCGTACTCGTCCACCCCGGTTTCCATGACCTGCCGCTCGACGGCGGTGTCGATCACCGCCTTTACCCTCCAACGCGTGGCAGGCCTCGCACAACCATTCCGGCGCCCGCTAGTCCTGCGACCAGCCCTGCCGGGCTCCCGCCACCGCGAAGTCATGGCCCCACGGACATCGCCTCGGCGCCTCACAACCCGGCCGAATCGGCACTTCCAGGGTTCTCCAGTGCCGGTTCGCGCCGGTCACCGGAAATCACGCGACTTCGACACCGAACGCTGCAAATCCAACGGTCGTACCTGTTCCGCGACCACCGGGCTCGTTTCCTCTGCGACCTGCGCGATACCGCGGATGAGCAACGCGTGGGGAAACTGGTGTGAAACGCGAGCCGCCGGTCCTGGTGTGCCACGGCCCGAATGATCCGTGTTGGCTGTCTTAACGATAGTGGTGTGCATCCGTGGCCGCGCCTCGGCTGTGTGCCCGGCACCGGTTTGCTTGCGGGGTAGGCGTTCGCGGGAAATTCACGTAGTTCCACGTCCGCGCGCCGCTCTTACGGTGTTGCTGCGGAGCGATCCGCATTCCCTGCGAGCAAAGGAAAACCTCATGTCGTTGTGGACAACATCAGCGAGAGCGATCGGGTGCGCGGTCGCCGTGATGGGATCGCTGTGCGCGCTGTCGGTCCCGGCTTCGTCCAGCCCCAGCGCCACGATCGTCAACGCGGACTCCCCCGACGCCGTCCCCGGCCGCTACATCGTGGTGCTCAAAGGGTCCGCGGCGGCGAGTTCCACCGCGAGCGCGACGGCGATGACTCAGCGGTACGGCGGTCAGCTGCGCCACGTGTATGACGCCGTGGTCGGCGGCTATTCGGCCGCGATGTCGGCACAGCAGGCCACTCGCCTTGCCGCGGACCCGGCGGTCCAAAGTGTTCGGCAGGTTCAGGAGATGGTGGCGCTCGACACCCAGCCGAACCCGGCGAACTGGGGTCTGGACCGGATCGATCAGCCTTCCCTGCCGCTCAACGGGTCCTACACCTACCCGTCCAACGGCGGGCAGGGCGTGAACATCTACGTGATGGACTCCGGGATCAACGCGGCCCACACGGACTTCACGGGCCGGATCGGGGCCGGGTACGACTTCGTCGACGGCGACTCCACGCCGCAAGACTGCCACGGTCATGGCACGCACGTCGCCGGCAGCGCGGCGGGAAGCCGCTACGGCGTGGCGAAGAAGGCCACGATCGTGCCGCTGAGGGTGCTCAACTGCAGTGGTTCGGCCTATGACGACGACCTCATCGCCGCCGCGAATTGGGTCACTCGCAACGCGACCAAACCCGCGGTGCTGAACTACAGCATCGGCTGCCGTAGCCAATGCCCGAGCAACCCGCCGCTGGAGAGCGCTGTCCGCTCGGTCATCGCCAGTGGCGTGCAGTGGGTGATGGCTGCCGGGAACTCCAACGACGACGCCTGCCAGTACAGCCCGCAGCACATCCGCGACGGGGTGACCGTCGGCAACAGCACCCGCACCGACGCTCGCCGCTCGGACAGCAACTACGGCACCTGTCTGGACATCTGGGGCCCTGGCACGGACATCGTGTCCGCGTCGCACACCAGCAACACCGGAACGACCACCATGTCCGGTACCTCGATGGCCTCGCCGCACGTCGCCGGTGTGGCCGCGCTTCACCTGGCGCAGAACCCGACGGCGACCCCGGCACAGGTTCGCGACGCGCTGGTGAACAACGCCTCGGTCGGCAAGCTCACCGGCGTCAACGGCTCGCCGAACGTTCTGCTGAACTCCGCGTACCTCAACGGCCAGCAGCCGGGCGAGGTCTCCGTGGCGAACCCGGGAGACCAGACCGCGACCGCGGGCCAAGCCTTCCGCGTGGACAACAGTGCCAGCGGCGGTACGTCCCCCTACACCTGGTCGGCCACCGGGCTCCCGTCCGGGCTGTCCATCGACTCGGCGTCCGGTTCGATCACCGGTACGCCGACCACGGTGGGCACCGCGAACGTCACCGTGACCGCGCGTGACAGCGCCGGCCGGACAGGCTCGGCCTCGTTCCGCGTCGTCGTCGGAAGCACCGGTGGGGAATGCCAGGCGATAACCAACTCGACGGTGGGGCGGATCACTGACTTCTCCACCACGCGGAGCGTCATCACGAGCACCTGCTCCGGCACGGCGTCGGCCTCGGCAACCGTCGCGGTGAACATCACGCACCCCTACATCGGCGACCTGCGGGTGACGCTGATCGCGCCGGACGGCAGCTCGTACCTGCTGCACAACCGGACCGGCGGAGACACCGACGACCTGATCAAGACCTACACGGTGAATCTGGCCGCCGAGTCCCGCGCGGGCCAGTGGACCCTCAGTGTCTACGACGGCGGCCCGCAGGACACCGGAACGCTCAACCGGTGGACTTTGACGCTCTGACGTAGTCCGGCGCGATGATCGACGGGGCCCGGCGAAAGCCGGGCCCCGTCAGCGTTGTTCGGTGTTCCGCAGGCCCTGCCGAGTTGTGCCGAGCTTGCGCAGCACCCGGGCAGCGTGCTGCTCGACTGTGCGGATGGACAAGAACAGGACTTCCGCGATCTCGTTGTTCGTGTCTCCGGCCGCCATCAGGCGGGCCACTTCCTTTTCCCGTGGCGACAGCTCGGTGCCGTAGCCGCGGCGGCCGGTGCGCGCGGTCGTGCGCACACCGAGGCCGCGCAGCAGGCGGCGGCATCGGGCGGCGTCATGCGTCGCGCCGAGTGCCTCGTAACGTTCGGCGGTTTGGCTCAACGCCTCGACTGCGGCGTCATCGCCGGCGCGCAGCCGGTGGGCCTCGGCGCGTTCCGAAGCAGCGGTCGCCAGATAGGACGCGCCCATGTCCTCGTAGGCGCGGGCGGCCGCCTGGTGAAATTGCCCGCCGTCCTGCCCGGCGTCATCGGCCAAGGCGCCCCGGCAGGTGTCCAGTGCGGCGGTCGCCAACGGCGCGACCGTACCCTGGAGTCCCTCCGAGAGATCGCGCACGACGAGCTCGGCGTCCCGGACCCGGCCGGCGAACAGGTAGGCGTCCACGGCCGCGGGCGCCAGCTCACCCGCCCACGCCCACACACCCTTGCCGCGCAGCAGGGCCATTCCCGCATCCGCTTCCACTCCGGCCAGGACGGCGTCGTCATCCTGCAGCGCGAGCCGGACCAGCCCCGCACTGCACCCCAGGGCCACCGGTGTGATGGCGTTCTGCGGACACCGGACGTCGGTATCGTCGAAGTGAGCACGCGCGGCCACCCGTTCACCTCTGGCCAGGGCGTACAGGCCGAGAACCAGGTTCAGCTCGTCCGAGATCGCGGCGAGTTCACGATATTCGGCCAGCAGCGACCGTGCGCGAACGTCAAGCCCCGCCCACACGCCGGTGAACCAGTCGAGCCGGATCTCGGTGCTTCGGACACCACTGAGAACGTAAAGGCTGCCGGTCTCCTCAGCCGCGGAGATCCCGGCGCGCAGGTATTCCCGTGCGGAGCCGAACAACCCGATGGAGGTCATCGAGTCCGCTAGATTGCTGTTGGCCCGGGCGAGCTGACGCCGCTCCGGCAACGTGTGCCCGATGCTGGGGACGGCAGCGAGACGCTCGTGCATCGACGGGTCACCGATCGCGACCAGCGAACCGATCACGTTGGCCATCAACGACATCCGCGGCGCGGGGTCATCGCATCCAGCGATCGCGGCATCAGCCTTGTGCAGCCATGGAGTGACCTGATCCAGCGGAGTGTCCCCGATGAACGGCTGGGCCAGCATGCTCATCGCCTTGGCGGCCAGATCGGGCCGCCCGGACAGCTCGTCCACGGCCAGCTCCATCTGTACCCGCGCCTCGGTCACCCCGTCCCTCTGCTTGGCCAACAGCATGCCGAGCAGCATCCGCACCTCACCTCGGGCGGACTCGGACAGCCGGTCGTCACCCAGCAGCGTCTTCAGCGCCGAGGCGGGACCTACCGAGTCGAGGCCGAGCGCGGACACCTCCCCCAACTTGACCCCGAGGCGGTCGACATCGGTGCCCGACAACCACGGCTCGGCCAGCAGACGCCGCAACAGCGGGATGGCCGCCGCCGCGTCGGACACCACCAAGGCCTGGTCCGCGGCGGCCTCCCCGTAGCGCAGCCAGTCCGGGTGCCGCCCGGCCAGACGACAGTGTTCGGCGAGCTGCACCAGCGGCGGGCGCTCCAGCGCGGACAGCGTGAGCACCGCGCGTTCATGCAGATCGCGGCGGTCGAACACACTCACCGTGTGATACACCGCCTGCCGGGCGAGCGTGTGCCGGAACGTGAGAGTGCCGTCACCGACATCATGGAGCAGCGAGCCCGTCAGTACCTCGACCGCGGCGGAGCGCAGGTCCTCGCCTCGCAGGCCGGCGACGTCGCCGATGAGCTCGGAAGACGCGGGCACCGCGAGTGCGGCGGCGGCACGCACGAACCGCCTGGCGTTCGGTGACAGCACGCTCAACCGCTCCGCGACCGACTCCAGCAGCAGCACCGGCACCTCGCCCTCGGCGGAAAGCCGCCGCACGGCCGCACTGTTGGCGATCAGCCCGCCGGGGCCGCTGCTCATCGCCCGCAAAGCCTCCTCGACCACGAACGGCAGGCCCGCCGTGCACTCGTGTAGCTCAGCGGCGAACTCGGCACTCACCGTGTCGGTCCCCACCGCGGCACCGGCCAACGCCCGTACCTGGCTGACGGTCAGCGGATCCAGCCGGATCAGCTCGGTCACCGCGTTCGCCGCCGGCCGGTACGCCCTGCCCAGCGGCATGCCACCTGGCACGTCCTCACGCCGGTAGGTCACCACGACGGCCAAATCCGGCGGCGGGTCGGCCATGAGGAATCGCAGCAGCTGCAGCGTCCCGTCGTCGGCCCAATGCAGGTCTTCGATCACCAGCAGCGCAGGTCCCAGCGCGGCGAGAACCTCGCGGATCGCGCGGAACAGCAGGTGCCGGTCGAACAGCGGATCGCCCATGCCGGACAGTGGCTCGGGCAGGACGTCCGCGAGTTCGGGAACGGCCGCGCGCAGTGCCGCCGTCACCGGGCTGAGCGCGGTGCAGCGGCGGAGCGGCTCCCGGCACCGCCGGAGCGCTTCCAGCACCGCGCCGAGGATGAACGGCTCCCGAAACTGCTGGCAGTTCCCCGCCAGCACGGTCACGTCGGACTGGTCGACCGAAGCGACCAGCTCCCGCACCAGCCTGCTCTTTCCGACTCCGGCCTCGCCCTCGATGTGAACCACCGCGGGCCGCCGCCGGGCCGCGAGCCGGAGCACCTCGAGTTCGTCTTTCCGCCCGACCAACGGCGAGACGTCGCGCCATACCCCAGTCGAAGTCATCGCCACCTCCTCACGCAGGGCGGCAGAGCCTAACTCGCCGTAGGGCACCGGCACCAGATTCGAACGGCGGGATAGCTTTCCGGTGCTCGAGCCGTCCAAGACACGGCCCATACCCTGTCCGGCACAATGACACGGCCCCTGGCGATCGCGCGGACGCCAGCCACAGTTCACGCGGGCCGCCGGTCTTGTGCAGGAAACCGCGGGCGCCGCCGTCGAGCGCGGCGACGATCTGCTCGTCGGCGGAGAAGGTGGTGAGCATGAGCACGCCGGTGCCCGGGACGGCGCGGGTGATTTCGGTGACCGCGGCGAGGCCGTCGAGAACCGGCATGACGATGTCGAGCAACGCGACCTCGGGGCGGTGTGCGACCGCCAGTTCGACGGCCTGACGCCCGTTTTCTGCTTGCGCGACGACCTCGATCTCCGGATCGGCGGCGATTCCGGCGCGGGTCAACGGTTCGTCGTCCGAGAGAAGGACACGGATCACCGGGACACCGCCGACCGCGGCACGGTTTCCTTGACGACGAGCCGCCCATCGGCGAAACACAGCCGGTAGAAGAGGCGGGCGTCGGCCTGGACGGTCACCCAGCAGTGGCGGCAGTCGGCGGCGGGTGGACGCGGCGCCGGTGCGGGATCGCCGAGCACACGTTCTCGACGTCCTCCTGGGACTGTCCGATGCGGAGCTGCTGATATACGGCGGGTTCGAGCCGGTTGTCGGTACCGGCGAGGAGATACAGCCCGAGCGCGAGCACCACGCCACCGGCAGCGAGCGGCACGCGCACGAGCCGCCAGACCCGCGGCCATTGCCGCACCGGACGACGGGCCGCAGAACGCGTACCACGACCGTCAGCACGAACCGTTCATCTCTATTCCGGCGGTGACCTCCCCGATCTCCCGGAGCCCGGCGATGCCGAACCCGGCGCCGGGTTCTCGATCGTGACGGTCGTACCGCGCCTGTCGGCGACGACGTCCACGGTGACCGGTGCCCCCGGCGCGTGCTGTGCGGCGATGTCAGGCCCTCCCGCACCACCCGGTACACGGGCGTCGGAATCGGACAGTTCACCGCTGACGGTCAGCGTGACGTCCTGTCCGGCGCCTGTCGCGCGGGCGACGAGCCTGCCGAGTCGGGAACGGGTTCGCCGGGCAGGCCGACGATCTCGCGGAGCCGTTTGGCGGCGGCGGTGACGCCGGCTCGCATCTCACCGGCACGGGCGCGGACGTCCTCGTCGAGCGCGGGCGTCACCTCCAGAGCGGCCGCGCGAAGCACCACCAGCTCGAGCTCGCCAGTAGTTGTCGCCGCGGTAGACGTCGAAGGCGCCGATCACGCTGCGCAGATGCGCCTCAGCGCGGCCGGGGATCTCCGACCGGCAGCGGATCAGCAGCTGGACCGCGAAGACCGGCTCGTCCGTGGCGAACTTGTTCGGCACCGGTGCAACCGCTCGTACCGCAGGCCGGCGAGCGCCGCGCGCCGCCGGCACGAACTCACCGACAATTTCGCCTGCGGCCTCAACGAGCGCCCGACCTGCTGTCCCTTCCGATTTGGCTGTCTCACGAGCGAGGTGGCGGATCCGCGCGGGCGTCAGCGGAATCAGGTCGAGGCATATGTCGACCGTCTCGCCGAGATCCGGCCGGACGTCGCCGAGCGCGTTGGCCAGAGCCTGCAGCGGATCATCGGGGCGGAGCGGTAGTGCCTTGAGCGCAAGGCGGGCCGGACGGGCGAGAACCAGCTCGGCGCGTGCCACATGCACCTGCGCTCCGTCAACGGCAGGAGAAGTCTCCCCACTTCGACGTGGCCAGATTTTTCGCAAGACGTTCATCGCGCTCCCCCGCCCGAACGAAGGTCATTTCGCCCTCGTCCGTCGCCCCGGGAGACATCTCCTCGGTCGTCCGCGTTGCGGCGGGTCTCGACTTCCGGGTAGGTCAGCTTGTTGATCACGCCGGTGATCGACTCCCGGCCCTCCACGCTCATCGTCAGCTTCCCGAACACCTCGTCGGTGCTGAACCGCACCCGGACACCGACCGCGGACTTCGGCACCCAGCCGTGCACCGGGCGCACCCGGCCGAGCTGGTGCGCGAACGCCAGGACGCCCTGGAGCGACGGGTCGAACGTGGCGGTCGGGAGAAGGTCGTAACTGACTCTGGAGCGGAGGTGGTGGGAACGTAAGTGTCGGTGGAGGACGAAGACCGCGATCAGGATCGCGACCACCGCTGTGGTCACCCACCACAGCGCGGGCTCGCTGAGCACGTGGTGAAGATCGAGCGCCTTCGGCGCGCTGGTTCCCTGGGTGGCCTGACGGCCATGGGGGAACAAGTCGGCATTCCGAACAGGACGTGCCCATGTGGTCTGACCAGCATCTCTGTCACCAGCCAACAAAACCGCGAGCGTACGGCCGCCCGCTGGGTCGACCGCAACGCCTCGATGTACAAGCAGCCCAATACTCATGAACAAGGCATGCGCGTACGGCCACGTTTTCATGCAGGCGACGTCGTCTGCCAAGCGATCGCCCTGCCGGTCCGACCACTTCCAGCAGCGGCTGAGGTGCCCGTAACGCCTGGTTCGGCCCTGTCGTCTTGTCCCCCTATCAAGTCAACTTCAGCCGGCACTGGCCAGCCAGTCTTGGTCAGCCGTCAGATGCGGTCGTGTGGGCGGGCTCGATTCGCGCTGTGTGACAATAGGACGTGTCACACGATCCCGCTAGCGGTAAGATCCTTCAGGCTGTGTACGAGGTCGACTGGCGCGGCTATTCGATGCCGCCCTCCGAGCAATGGTATCGATCCGATGCCGTGCCCGCGGCGTTCAGGCTCCTGGTGGCCACCTCCAACCAAGAGGAAGGGCGGGATGCCTACAACAGGATGCTGTTCGCCATTGGAAACAATCACGCCGGATGCCTCTATCCGGCCGCCGTCCCGGCCGTGCCTCTACTTATTCGTGTGGTTCGTGAGCTACGAGGTTGGCCGCGCTGGTCTGCCCTGGAGATCCTGATCGAATGCCTGACGTTCGGCGTAGACCGTGAGGAGTTCGTCGATCCCTCAGGGGCGACGATCCGCATCAAAGACGCGATAGCCGCTGCCGTGCGCAGTGCCCGTGAAGATATCCGACGTCTAGCACGGGAACAGGTCGTCGTCCCGACCGCCACGTCAGCACAGGACTTACTGGAGCAGCTGGACGACGAATCGTTGACAGCAGAGTAGCCGACGTATGTCAGTTCGATTCACTACCTTAGCCTCAATGAACTGCGCAAGGTGAGATAAGCCCAAATGCGCGGCTAGCGCATTAGGCGACTACCACCTGCATATTCATCCACAACAATTTCGTCTATTCGGACTTCGGAACCTGAATAGGGCGCATTGATCATCTTGTTGTCGCCGACGTAGATGCCCACATGATGGATAAGGCCAGGACTATAGAACACTAGGTCGCCTGGACGCAGAGAATGAAGCCCGGCTTCCTTCGGCACACGTGTCCCTGAATCGAACTGTGCCCTGCTGTTGTGCGGCAGGGCGATATCGACCTTCGCGTACGCGTAGAGGACGAGACCGCTGCAGTCGAAGCCGATCTTGTTGTAGTCGCCGTGCCGGTCCGCAACGCCGCCGTCCCGGGTCCCGCGGCTCGGTCCTGCGGCTGTGCCTCCGCCCCAGGCGTACGGCACGCCGACCTGTGACATGGCGGCGTCAATGACGATTTTCGCTGCCCCGGAGGCGTTGGCGGCGGGTTGGAGTTCGACCGCGTCGTAGCGCTCGATGTTGGCGAGGACCTGGGCGACGTAGGTCTGGCTGGCGTTGTACCGGAGGAGCGCTGCCCGGAGCTGCCCTTGGTCCTTCAGGTCTCGGGGGCCGGTTCCACAGAGATAGACAGCCGCGCCGAGAGCGGCGTCGAAGGCGTTGTGCGGGTTGCGGGCGCCGTCGTCGTTGCCGTCTTGTTCGACGTCGGCCCAGGTGGTCGTGAGGACTTGGAATGGGCCGACGGCGCGGGCGAAGGTTCCGTCGGGATTTCGGATAGGAGTGCGGTTGCCTCCAACGCCGCTGCCGTCGAGAGGTGGGCCGAGGATCGGTGGGCTGATGTCCCCGTTGGGCGCGATCGTCCGGCCGGACGCGTGGCGGGATTCGGCTTCCGCGACTCCTGCGAGGATCGACCAGCGCATCCCGACGCAGGCGGATCTGATGCCGCCGATGCGCTGCGCCGCCTGCTGGTAGGCGGTGAGCATGACGTCCGGGATGCCGGGCACGTGTCCTGGCGTCGAGCTTGACCCGTCTCCTCCGGCGATGACGACAATGATCAATACGGCGACGAGCACGCAGGCGATGGCGGGCCCGAATAGGAGAAAGAGAGCGAGGCAGCCCCATCGTTTCGGATGTTCGCGGACCTCGTTGCGAACGTGCTCAGCGACTTGGAGGGCGAGCAGCGGGTTCATGACCGGTGCTCGTTCAGCCGGGTACGCAAGCGTTGCGACCACGTCGGCGTGATCGGCAGCATCCCCGGCGGCAGCGGTGTCGGGTCCGGGCTCTGGTTGCGTGGCCTTCCCGGTCCGGTGCTTTCGGGAGTGGGAGCCGCGAGGTCGGTCCCGGTGAAGGCGGGAGTGGTCGAAGTCGTGGCGGGCTGAGGCGCAACCGGCGACTCGCCAGATGAACGGCGGCTACCGAGAACCGACGCCGCGGTGGTCGCGACATTCACCAGCGGGCTTGCGGCGGCCCCGATGTTTCCAGCGTAGGTCGACGCGTAGGCCTTCACCGCGCCCGCCTTGCGCCCAAGCGCAGCTTTTGCGGCGGTGCCCCGGGCGGTGAGGGCGGTGTGTGCGCGGTTCGCGGCGGCAGGCCAAGACACCGGGGCGCCCAGGGTGAAGGACACGGCCTTGCTGCCGACCTTCCCGCCCAGTTTGCTCGCGGTCACCAGCCGGTTCTTCAGGTCGTTCGCCGGGGCGATGGCTTCGGTGAAGGCGCCGGCACCGGTCTTGATCGTGCGGCTGATCCGGTGCGGTCCCGGCTCGACGAGATGTGAGGGCATGGCTTTCGGTCCGTTACGTGGCCTGCCGAGTCGCTGGACACCAGAGTTGACGCTGGACCGGATCCGCTGAATGTTCCCCATGAGCCTTTTGCGGAACAGGAAGCCGGAGAACACGACGATGTCGATGACGGCGAACTTGACCAGTTGCGGGCCGAGGTCGGCGAGCATGAGGGCCCGCAGGAGAACGGTCATGACGGCGATGAAGAACATACCCATCAGCAGTTTGGCGATGGTCCCGGCGATCGAGCTGATGCGGTAGGCCAACTGGTGCTGCAGCGTCGGGATCAGGGCCGCGATCAGGGCCAGGCTGAGCAGAAGGCCTTCGAAGAGCAAGAAGTACGGGGCAAGGATCTGGATCGCGTTGAGGCAGATGGTGAGGATCGCGAACAGGATCATCGCAATGGCGTACAGCCAGGCACCGAGCATGCGGTCGCCGTCGGCGACCTCGTTGTACTTGCCGTACTCGCTCGGGCAACCGGCCAGCTCGCGGGCCGGCGTGCTGTCTTTGCCGGACCAGGGGCCCTGGTCGAGGATCTGTTTGATCGAGTACTGGCAGCTCCCGGCGCCCTGTTTGCCGGAGACCGGCGTCCCGTAGTTGAGGGTCTCCCAGGGCGCGATGAGCAGGTTGTCGATGAGAGCTTGCCCGATCGGCGCCGCGGGGTTTCCGGTGCCGCCGGGGTGCTTACCCATGATCACGGCGCTGACGTCGGCGCCGAGATCGCGGCTGAGACTGAGCACTCCCCCTTCGCCGACGAGGAAGTCGACCGGATGGGTGATGATCGCGATGGCTAGGACGTTGATCGCGATCGTGGACACGGTCTCGCGCCACGCTCGGGTGGTGAGACCGCGCATGAACAGCAGCCCGAGGTAACAGGTCGCGACGAGCAGGACCAGCTCTCGAAGCTTCAAGCCCCCGATGACGGTGGTCTGCCAGATCTTCTCGAGGTCCTGCGCGGGTGCCTTGATCCAGTCTACGACGCCGGCGGTCATGGACCATTCGGTGAACCAGACCGAGAAGCCGAGCGCGTACTTGCCGACGGCGAAGCCCATGTTCGCCAGCCAGAGCCAGATCGTCGGCATCGGATTGCTGACCAGCCAGGGCAGGTTGGCGAAGAGGTCGTAGTTGCGCAGGTCGCGGCCGTAGCCGTCGTCGATGGTGAACATGCCCTTGAGGTGGGCTGCGTGCCCGGGGTCGTCCTGCAAGGGCAGGATCGGCGCATCCGGATCGGGGCGATCCAAGGTCGGCGGAGTCGGCTGCGGAGCGCGAGGATCGGGGACGACGAGACACAGCGGGTACGGCTGGCATGGCCGCGGTTCGTTCGGTGGCAGCGGCACGACTTGAGCGGTGGCTGGTGCGGCGTTGCCGAGCAGTAGGACAAGCATGATGGTGGCGAACGCGAGAGCTCTCGCGGCACGCGCGTTGAGCGTCATGAACGTCTCCCGAGATCGCACCGGTGGTGTCCAAGACATGGCGCGTACCAGCGGGTTTGATTCAGGGGCGCCGGACGGTGGGCGTCGTGAGGACGGCTTGAGGCAGCGTCCGATAGGGCTGGGTCAGAATCTTGACCTTGCCGACCCGTCCGGCGTGGTCGCGGACCAAGAACTCCCCGGCGCGCGCTCGGCGTTCTTCTTCGCCGCCCGCGGGATTGAGCGGTGAGAGGTCTTTGGTGACGATCTCCTGATACCGGGTGTCAGCGGGATCGACGCCGAGCCACGCGAGCCCGTGTCGAGCGAGACCGCTGTCGCGGTGCCGGCCGAGCATCCGGACAGCGATCAGGCCGCGAAGGACTTCGTCACCGAGGTCGCTTTCGGAGTGCGAGCCGAAGGCAGCGTCGGCGCCGTGCTTGCGCCCATCTCGGACGAACTCCAAGGCGATCTGCTGTCCCTCGGGAGTGCCGGTGACGTTGTAAGCCTCATCGCAGATGAACTGGCCCCACCGCTGGGTTCCGAAGCAGATCTCCTTGGCGATCGCGGCGATTAGCAGATGGAAGGCACGGCCGAAGAGCTTCCTTGGCGGAATGCGGGCGGCCATGCGCTCGTTGCTCATCTCCAGGGTGTTCGGGAGCGGGACTTCGTTGGTGCAGAAGACCACCATGTCGGCACCGAGCACGTCGACGGGCTCAAGGTCTGGATCGAAGATCGGCCGGGTGATCGGATCGCGGTGAAGGCGCCGTAGCCGGTCGGCGAGACCTCGAGACGCCGGATCCGCAGCGCCATGGTCGGTGAGGACGTCGATGAGGGCGTTGCTGGACGCGGTCGGCGAGCCGCTGACCTGGTCGAGGGCCCGGCCGAGCGCGTCACGTTCGGCCGAGTTGGATTCCAGGTCCAGCCAGGACGCGAAGAAGGTCTCGGCGATGCCGGTGCTGGACTTCGTCTTGCCGCGGAAGACCCGCAGGGGATCACAGGAGTGCCGAAGCTCGGCGTTCGCCGCTCGCTCGCTGTCGAGCGTGGGATCGATGATGTCGACCACCTGGCAGTTGCCCGGGAGCGCTTTCGCGACCGGTTCCCATTCGCGGCTCCGGGTGCGGTCGATGACGATCACGCGACCGTCGAGCATCAGCCGCACGACAGCGGCGATGTTCTTCAGTACGACCGATTTCCCGGAGCCGAGTTCGCCGATCACCGCGACACCTCCGGACGAGTCGTGGGTGGGCCCGTACGTCGGGTCGAGCAGGAACGGCGTGATCGCTCCACCGTCCAGGACCATGCCGAACAACGCGCCGCTCGGATCGCCGAACTCGGCGGACGACATCGGGAGCAGCATCGCGCAGTCGCTGGCGAGGAGATTCTGACTGCATTCCCGCACAACGAGCGGCGTCCGATAGCCAGGGAGCAGCGCCTGATAGAGCTGCTTCTGTCCACCGAGCGGCCGCTCCCACTTGTACTCGCCGCCCAAGAACATCTGCCGCAACATTTTGGCCCGGGCGTCGCACTCGCCGGCGGTGTCACCCCACACGCACGCGACGACGCCGACCTCGAGTTCGATCTCGGTGGTGCTCGCGCCGAGGCGGGCGTTCTTGTGCTGGATCTCCTCCTGAGCGGAGTGAACGTCGGCAGGGACGCCCGCGGTGTCTCCGCCGTGTTCGTCGTCCTGGCTCATCAGGTCACGGGTGCGGCGCCGGTTGGCCGCGCGAGCCTCGTCGTTCGTCTTTGCCGCGATGCGCAGGGCGTAGTCGACTCCGAAACCGATGTTCGCCAGCCGCGACAAGATCTCGTGCCCGGGGAAGCTGAAAGCGCGGGGCATCTCCGCGAGTACGAGAAAGGCCTGATAGCTCTCGATGAGCCCGTCGTCGTCCGGCGTGACGCACTTGAGGAACCGCTTGTTCAAGACCTGCAGCGGGTTTCGCAGCCGTTTGCCTTCGTCGCTGCGACCACCTTCGTCGAACACGGTCCCGCGCAACGTCACCAGCCGAGCACGGCTCCGGCCACGCGACAGGGTCACACCCGTGTTGTGCACGGTCGACGCGCGTTCGAGTTGAGGCTCGCGTACGCCCCGGACCGGAGCGCGGCTCAACCACCACAGCAGTTCGGCTTCGGTCGCGGGGCGAAGCGGGATCGCGCCGCCGAGTTCGTGCTCGATGATGCGCGCCAGTTCCTGTGCTTCAGCGACGGCCTGAGGCGAGGCGGGGCGCGGCGGAACGCCGAGTGCCGCGCTCACTGCCGCGCCTGAGGCTCGCAGCAGGGCGCGGCCTCCGCCGCGCCAGCCGTTGCCGGCGAGAGGTTTGGCGATCCAGTAGCTACGGCCGAGCACGTCGAGGTCGTCAAGTTGGTCCCAGGCGTTGTGCACCGTTTCCGCCCAGTGCGGGTTGTCGTCGAGGTCGATACCGCCGAGACAGCGCCGGATGATCGCGTACGGCTGGACCTGTTCACACAACGACGCCAGCATCACCTCGTCCCGCAGGGACTTCATGAACGTGACGGTGCGGGTATAGAGCTCGTGCAGCTGCCTTCCCGTCGAGCGGGCGCTTTCGCGTGGGTATGCCCGCCACACGGCCCAGACCGACCCGTCCGCGCAGAACACCAGGTTGCCGCTGATGTCTTGGATCTGCTTGTCCATCACCGGGCTCCGGCGAGCAGCCGCTGCAGTGACGACTCCGGTACGGCGTTATCCACAGGCTGTTGCTTCTTGTCCACAGCTAAATCCACGCCGTGCAGGTGGAAACGCGGCGTACACGACACCGGCCGCTCCGGCCGATACGACCGGCCTGCCAGCATGCCCGAAGACGGAGCGAGCAGATGCGACAAGAGGCCGAGCAGCCAGCTGGCCGGCGTCCGCGACTCGATCCGCGCGCGGCGGACCGCGATCGCGAACAGTGGCACGCCCCAGCGCGCCGGTCCGAGCCAGTCCAAGAGCGGCAGCTTCCAGACGAGCAGCAGGAGGACGAGGAAGACCACACCTTGGGTGAGCGTGTACGGACCACCGGGCAGGTATCCGCCGTCTCGGCCGGGCATCCGCCCGAACATCCGCGGAAACCGGCGCGATCTCGTGTACGACCGTCCTATCAGGACATCACCGCGTGCGCGTTGGGCGGTCATTTGGTGAACCAGGCGCCGAACATGCCCGAAACACCATCGAGGTTGAGCAGAATGCCGAGGAAGATCGCGGCGATCACGCCGTACTTGATCGAACGGGTGAAGTTGCCCCGCGTCCCGATCAGCAGGCCGATGCCACCCACGACGGCCGCGAGCAGGATCAGGCGGCGAACGGCCTGGTCTCCCCAGGCGAGGTTGGTGTCGATCCAGGTCTTGACGTCGGCTGCGAGCACGATGGTCGACATTTCTCCTCCTATTCTCCGGCCAGAAGTGGAGCGGGTTCTATTCGGCTGACTTCCCAACGGCCCGCCCGCGCGACGAGAGTGAGGGCGTAGTCGATCGTGGTGACCTTCCCCAGGGCGTCATGTCCCCAGGCCCGAGCGGTCACGTGAACCTCGGTCCCATCCAGCGGCCGAGCCGCCTGGCCCGGCTCAAACTGCTCGTGTGTACGCAGCTCCAGCAGCTGGACCTCGGCATACAGCGGTGGAACGATCGCGCCGATATTCGTTTCCGGCGCGATGTAGCGGTTCAGCTCCCCTCGACCGGCCAGGTGGGCGCTCAGAAAGCCGTGCACGGATTGACCAACCGACCCGTTCAGCTCCGCGGTCTCTGGGTAATCGAGTTCGACCGCGGCGCGTGTCCGCGGACACGCGACCGGCGTCGGAAGCGACGTTGCGACATAGCCTTCGGCACTTCCGACGAGACTGGCGTTGGCACAGGCCAGCCTCGCTCGGTGCTTGCCGTCGGGTTGCTGGACCAAGATGTTGGCCGCGACCATCACTGACCATGCGCCCGGTCGCGGCGACACGACCGACAAGGTGCTGGTGTCGACCGGGATCTGCGTACCGACCGCGCGAGTCGACTTCATCCCCGTCGGGTAGAAAGCTTCCAGTCCAGCGGAATCGTCACGGTTGGCCGAGAGCCACGACCGGACGTACATCTCCGCCCAGCCCTGCGGCTCGCTGGCGTCGAGCAGCTGCACAGACTGCGGTGGTTGAGCCGGTGCGCTCGGACGCAGCACCACCAGGCCCACGATCACGGCCAGCGGGCTCGCGACGATCACGCACCAGCCCAGCACCCTGCCGATCCGCCGAGCCGCGGTGTGGGCAACGGACTCCAGTTGAGCATCGGGGATCACCTGCTTCGTCACGGCGCCTCGATTCCCAGCACCTGGTGCAGGCGTTTGCGTAGCTCTCGATCGTCAGAATCGGCGAGCGCTTCGAGGGCGTCGCAGGCCGGAAATCCGACATCATCAAGGAACCGCCGGAGCTCGTCGTACAACTGCCGATCGACCATCGTCGATTCGAGTCGCCGCCCGAGGTCCCTCGCTCGAACGCGAGCGTGGGCGATGAGTAGTTCGCCGGGGGCGAGGTCGGCGCGGGGTCCGGTCACGGAAGCTCCCTGAGGTCGGGCGGGTTGCGGTGCTCAAGACACGCCCAGCCCACCGACCTTTGATTCACCCCAAGCCGGAGCGCTGCCACTGACGACCGGCCTCGGCCAACGCGTCCAGCGCTCGATTCCGCCTCCGCGTCGCCGTCGGCTGGCTCACGCCGAAAAGCGTTCCGAGCTGCCGGTCGGTTGCGACTCCGTCTCGGCCCATCTGCTCTCCGAAGTACCGAGCGGTCAAGATCGCCGCTTCCTGCTCGTCGAGCCAGCTCTGCTCAACTGCCCACGACAGCAGCTCCAGCAACTCCTCCGACGCGTCCTTCTCGGCCGGCGTCTCGGCCAGTGGCTGACGTCCCGCAACGTCGTCCATGGCGACGACCTCGGCGGCGGCTTGCGTGATGTCGACACCGAGTGCGCGGAGCGCGGCCCGCTGAGTGTCGAAGACCAGGTTGGCCGCGACGTGGTGCCGACGGCGAAGTGGGTAGCAGCGAATCTGCTCCCACAAGTGCCCGATGACCGCGGCCTGGACATCGGCGTTCGACTCGTTCGCCGAGACCCCGGCTCCCGTGACACCTCGGCGAGCTCCGAAAGTGCCGATCGCCGCCCGGCTCGCCCGGATGACGCGTCCGACGATGCCGGGCACCGCGGGCAACATGGCGTTCAGCACGACTTCCCCGGCGACGATCCCTTCGCCGCCGGCGAGCGCGGCCCGCTGCAATAGCGCGTACAGCACTTCGTCGTGGCGCGCGTAGTGACGGCTGGAGAGGACTTCCGAAAGCCGCTCGTGAGTACCAGCGTCCGCCAGGGCGGGATCTTGCGCTGACCAGGAATGCAGAGCGGTGTCGAAGCGCGCGCTCGACTTCGGGTGAGCGAGCTGACGTTGAAGCGCGGTGAGCGGGCTGGAGGTGGCGGACATCGTGGTGGCCCTTCGAGCGGCGACAAGATCGCCACGAGGTTCGAAACCACCCCTCGCTCCTTCCCTGGCCCAGATCCTTGCTCCGGCACCGGGACAAGCCAGCCTTCACCCGATCGAGTGTCTGCGGCGCTGGCAGGGAGCACCCGGTCATTCCGGCCTCTGCCCCAAACGTTCGAGAGACTTGCGCAAACGTTCGAGGAGGCCTCGGCCCCCTTTCTCGAAACCCTTCCTGCATGGTCTTCACATGGCGTTCGACGAAGTCTGAAGCTCGCCGCCCGGCTTCTCAGAGGATGGCCTTCGTGGAACAGTGTTCCGAAGAAGTCCTTCGTCGCGCCATTTCCTCAAGATGCGACGCCCGTAGTTGTGGGTGCCCGCGGCCCGGTCTAGTTCAGCACCAGTCGGTGTGCGCCCGTCCTCCTGCGCAGCCAGGTAGTACGTCCACATGCGTTCTTCTGCGGTTACCTCGACGGTGGGCGTCGGACTGGTTGTCGAGCCATCCTGGATTGCGTCGGCGCCCCTGCTGGACTGAACCTCTACTGGTTCACTCATTTGCTCAGTCGCAACGGCCCGATGCCGTTTCAGAGCGCGGTTGAGCAGTTCAACAGCCAGGAGAAGAGCCAGCGGAGGGCAAGCCGCGACAGTGACTCCGAGGATGTTGAGTTCAGGTGCTGAGCCGATGTTGGCGCAGAGCGACAGCGAGATGCCGAAGGCGAAGGCCACCCATGCCGCCCAGCGACCTCCAGCCTGTTCGCGCGTCGGCTTCCAGAGCTCGACGGTGGCGATCATGAGGAGGCCGTCGACTATGAGCGGCCAGATAGCAGCGGTGGTGTGGTCAGCACCGAACCGCACGGCGAAATCCCGCCCATGGCGATAGGAAGCATATGCGGCACCGAGTGCGACCAATGCCGTACAGCCACACTGCACGGCCAGAGCGGGGTCACGCCACAGACCTGACGTCGCCGCTCCATTCGAGTTGGTCATGCCGGTCACCGGGCCTTACGCCGGTGGCGCTCGATCACGGTCGTGGCAGAGATTCGCAGCTCAGTGGGCCTTTGGGACCGTGGGGTACTTGTTGGAACCGCGCCGGGGGCACTCGCAGGATGCACACAAGCCGAGCCGTGAGATCTCGGCGTCCTTTGGCTCGGTGATCCTTTCCCCCGTCTGGGCGATCTCGGGCAGCTGGGAGCATCGCCGACGACTCATCGCCCCTTTGTCCGTCTCGCCCGCTTCATCCAGTTCCGCGCAGAGTGGACCAGGTGACCGCGACACGGAGACGGAACCGAGCCCTCGGCGCGTCGGCTGAAACCGGTCGTGAATGGCAGCAGCGCTGTCAACGCTCCGGAAGGATGTGGCACCACCACGTCGTTGAGCCGAGGAGTTGATCGGTGATCGGAACGAAGCGTCGTCAGAGGCTGCCGAGAACAGATGGACTTGACCATTTCCGAGGTTCGTCTCGCAAGGATGGGCAGGAACTTCCTGCCATGGTCATGAATCGGATCGCCTGGTACCAGGCTGCGGGCCGTCGTAATCGCAAGCGTTATGCCCTCACCGAGATCACCGCCGTGCTCGCAGCGGCCGCGGTTCCGGTGACCACGACCGCACGCTTGGACGGGACAGTGATCGCGGCGCTCGGCGCCATCGTGCTGGTGGCCACCGGCGTCCGCACCACCTTCCAGATCCACGAGAACTGGATCGAGGACAACCGCATGCGCTACGACATCGAGCGGGAGGCCGCACTGTTCCTGGTGGACGCTCCGCCCTACCAAGGGCCCGATGCTGCCAGGGACCTGGTCGTCAGGATCGAACTCTTCGCTCACGGTAGCGGGCATCGCTGGCTCGCCCGACGCACGCGGATTCGCGAGCAAGAGGAAACCGCTGGCGTGCAGCCTCCCGCGCTTGGACAGTAAAGGACAACCGGGCTGAGGAAGATTCGCCACTCTGATGGCCTGGCCGACCAGTGTCGTTCCCGTCCGAGCGGGGTTGCATTCCCGGCCCAAGCTTTACCGAGTGGTCAGCCGCCTCACTGGCCTCGATCTCTCGCCTTGCGCGAGCGAAATGCCGCGCCCAGCAGGGCGCCGATCGCGGCACCGATCAAGGGAACCCCGATCGAAGGAGCCTGGTTGCCCCAGAAGACGACTCCTGTTCCGCACAGCACTATCAGGAAGATGTAGCCCGCGCTGTTCTTTGACATTTTCGTCCAATCTGCGGCCCGGGCAGCTCAGTCTGTTGGCCAGTTGTACTCCACAGGGGACGGGCCGTGGTCACCGATGCGCTGGTCGACCTTGAGGTGACCGATCCACGTGGGCGTGGTTGTGGTGGATCCGCTGCAGGTCAGGGCCCGCCACGTGCAGGCGACACCGTCGCGCAGGATTCCGGTGGGGACTGTCCAGGTGGGAGTGGTCAGGCAGCCGGATTCGACCACGACGCCGGACTTGCCGTCCGCGCCGGTCGCGATGCGGAAGCAATACTTGACCGCGTCGCCATCGGGATCGGTGACCGGCTTCACCGACAACGTCGGGGTCAGCGTGGTCGACACCGAGTTGTCCGCGGGGCCGACAAGCCTTGCCGGTTTCGACCATGGACTGCAGGTTTCGGTAAACCGTCGACAGCCCGATCGTCACCCCACGCGTGCGTAGCTGCGCGTAGAGGGCTTGTGCGGATCGGAAACGGTTCTCGGACTTCAGCAGCGACGCACCAGTGCTTTCTGCCGCGCCGACCGCTCTTTCACCACCGACAACCGCAATCCACCTCGTTCCGGACCACATGCACTCGCCACCATGGCGATACCGGGCAAGACGTCAGATTCGGGTGATCTCGTACAGCTCGTGCTCCGGGTCGGCGGCCATGAGCCGGAGACCGTACTCGGCGACCTCGTCCGCCAACGCCGCCGTCGTGATCACGTGCCAGTGGTCGGACGCGGTCAGCTCGGTGACGAAGCTTCCGTGCTGCTCGACCCGGTAAGTCATAGTCCAGGTGATGACGTCCGGGCCGGCGGGTTCGGCGGCCGCGGTACCGAGGTACTCCCGGTCGCCGACGCGCACGCGGGCCATGGGGGTCGCGGGAATGGTGACAGCCGTCGTGGGTGGCTGCAGGTTGAGGATCGCCCGTCCGCCAGGGGCGAGACGGTCGGCGAGCATTCCCCACAAGGCGCGGCGTTCCCCGGGGTCGAAGTGGCCGAGCACGTTCATCGCGAGGACGACGGAGAGCCGGTCCGGAAGCGGCGCGGCGAGCACGTCGGCGCCGAGGATGGTGACGCGGCGGGCGAGGTCGTCGTCTTCGACGCACCGGGTGAGCAGCGCCGTCCGCAGGGCCGGATTCGGTTCGATGGCGATGATGTCGGCGCCGGGCAGCGCGGCGGCGAGGACGGCTGTGCCGAGCCCGGTCCCGGCGCCGACGTCGACGACCGGCCCGCCACTGGTGTCCACACCGGACAGTACGTCGACGAGCGCCGGGCCCAGGCCGGCCCATGCCTGCCGGAGCAGCACGGCGACGTACTCCGCGGTCTGGTGATAGAAGTCCTCGGTCATGCGGTTCCTTCCGCGAGCGCGGCGGCGGCCGTGGTGATCGCGGCGATCGTGGCCGCGGGATGGTCGAAGACGTGGAAGTGGTCACCGGGCACGAACACCGCCCGGAACTCGGCGCGGGTGTACCCCGCCCAGGCGTGCACATGCGCGGACGTCAATTCGCCGTCGTCGACACCGGTCAGGGCCGTGATGGGACACGCCAACCGTTCCCGTCCCATGACCGGCAGATAGGTCTCGTTGACGGCGTAGTCGGCGCGCAGGATGGGCAGCAGGTAGTCGCCGCCGAGCGCGGCCATCGACGTCGGCCGAGCACCTCGCAGCCGCGCGACCTCGGCGGCCAGTTCGGCGTCCGGCGCGGTGTGGAAGCTGTCGCGCTGATGTTGATACGGCGTCTCCTTGCCCGATACGACCAGATGCCCCGCGGACCCCAGCGCGTAGGCGGCTTCGTAGGCGATGGTCGCGCCGAGGCTGTGTCCGAAAAGGACGGTCGGCCGATCGGCCAAGGCGGTCAGCCCGGGCAGGAGATCCGCGACGACACCGGACATCGTCGTCTGCGCCGGTTCGCCCCAGCGGTCCTCGCGGCCGGGGAGCTGGGCGGCGTGCAGTTCGATCCACGGTGGCAGCAGTTCCGTCCACGGCCGGAATACGCTCGCCGCGGCGCCCGCGTGCGCGAAGCACAGCAGCCGCACCCGGGCACCGGGGTTCGGCGCGGGACATCGCCACGCCCGGTCCGCCGACTTCGCGCGATTCATGCGTCCCCCTTCATTCGACACACAGGGTGTTCGTCCACACGGAGCAATACTGCTCCGTCAGATGAAAACGATAGCCGTTTTCGTGTATGAAGGACAGCGCGTGACGGCTTCCGCCGTTTCGTTCCCTCGACCGTGAAGGAGAACTGGGTGAGCGCGGTCCCGGCAGAGGCAGCAATCCCCCTCGACGACGTGATCGAGGCGGTCGCCGAAACACTCGACATCGCGCCCGCGACGGTCGACGCGGACATCCCGCTGATGGCGCTGGGCTTGGAGTCGTTCACCGCGGTGCGGTTGCGGCGGCTGCTGCTGGACACCACCGGGGTCACTCTCGCGCTGACCGACTTCCTCGACCAGGCCACGGCCCGCTCCGTCGCCACCGCCCTCGGTGACCGGGCACGGCAGGACGATCCTGAGCCGCGCGACGAGACCTTCCCGCTCACGCCCATCCAGACCGCGTACTGGGTGGGACGCGATCCGGCGTTCCCGCTCGGCGGCGTGGCCACCTTCTACTACCGGGAGTTCGAGCGCGACACGCAGCCCGGCGAGGACGAGGCCGCTGTACTGGGCGCCGCCTGGAACACACTGGTGGAGCGCCATTCCGCGCTGCGCATGGTCGTCGACGCGGACGCCACCGGCCGGGTGCTGGCCAAGGTGCCGCCCTACCGGATCCCGGTGACGGACCTGAGGACACTGCCCGGCACCGACGCCGCGCGAGTCGCCGACGAGCTGCGCGCCGAGTGGTCCCACCAGACCCGGCCCACCGGCTGCTGGCCGCTGTTCGACCTCCATGTCGTGCTACTGCCCGGTCAGCGCACCCGGGTGTGTGTCGGGGTGGACGTGCTGGCGCTCGATCTCGCGGGCTGGATGCAGATCATGACGGAATGGGGTGCCCTGGTGGCCGACCCCTGCGCCGCGCTACCCGAACCCGGCACCACGTTCGCCGAGCTGGCGCGCCGCCGGGCCGCGCGCACGCCCGGCCCGGAGACCGAACGCGCCGCCCGCTACTGGGCCGACCGCGCCCTGCCGCCGGGGCCTGCCCTGCCCACAGCCACGGACGTCGCCACGATCGGCGCGCACCGGTTCAGCAGGCGCGCCACCGAGCTGGACGCCGCTCACTGGGCGGCGGTCAAGAAGACGGCCTCGTCGCACGGGGTCAGCCCGACGGCTTTGCTGCTGGCCGCGTACGGACTGACCCTGACCCGTTGGGGTGCCACCGCGGCCTTCTGCCTCAACACCACCCTGTTCGACCGGCCGGATGATCCCGAGCTGGCGCATGTGGTCGGCGACTTCACCTCGACGGTGCTCGTGCAGATGCCTGTCTGGGAACCGGAATCCGGATTCGGCGCCTACGTGCGCGCGGTCAACGAGCAGTTCTGGTCCGATATGGACAATCGCGAGGTGGACGGCATGCAGGCCGCCCGCCGGAGTCCCGCCTCGCTCGGCGCGCCGGCGCATCCCGTGGTGTTCACCAGCGGGCTCGGCCTTTCACCCGGCGGCGACGACCCGGCAGGCTGGCTCGGCACCGAGGTGTTCGGCGTCTCGCAGACGCCTCAGGTCCTGCTCGACCACATCGTCTACGAGGAGGGCGGCCGCCTTCGCGTGTGCTGGGACAGCGTCGACGGCGCCTATCCCGAAGGCCTTGTCGACGGCATGGCCGAGGCACATCTGCGGCTGCTGAGCACGCTGGCCGATCACCCGGACCGCTGGTCGGACCCGACGCTCGGCTGGATCCCCACTTTCGCGCCGCACGCCATCTTGGACGCCGCACCGTTCGGCGAGGCGGGCCCGCTGCTGGACGACCCGCTGCGCGCCGCGGCTCGGGAGGTTCCGGACGCGCCGGCGCTCTTGGGTGCCGAATCAGCGTTCAGCCACGGCGAACTCCTCCGCGCGGCCGAGGCGATCGGGCATGGCCTCACCACGGCGGGCGTCGGCCCGGGAGACCTCGTCGCGGTGTCGGCGCCCAAGGGCCCGGCCCAGATCGTGGCGATGCTCGGGGTGTCCGCGAGCGGCGCGGGCTACGTCCCGGTCGAACCGGCCTGGCCCGCCGAGCGCGTCGCCTCGGTGTGCGCCCAGGCAGGGATCGGCCACGCGCTCGTCACCGACGACGTCGAGCTGAGCTGGCCCGGCACCGTCACCGTCCACCCCGTCGTCCTCGACGCCACGGCCGGCACCGCCGAACGGCCGAACCGTCCCGCGCCGGACGACCTCGCGTACGTGATCTTCACCTCCGGTTCCACGGGAAAGCCGAAGGGCGTCGCCATCGAGCACCGCGCGGCCCGCACCACGATCGACGACCTCGTCGACCGGTTCCCCCTCACCCGCGACGACCGGATGCTCGCCCTGTCGGCGTTCAGCTTCGACCTGTCCGTGCACGACGTGTTCGGCGTCCTCGGCGCCGGCGGAGCACTCGTCCTGCCGAGCGCCGACCACCAGCGCGACCCCGGGCACTGGCTCGAACTCATGGCACAGCACCGCGTGACGCTGTGGAACACCGCCCCCGCGCTGCTGGAAATGCTCGTCGAATACGCCGAGATCGACCCCGGCCTCGCCGACCGCGCGCTGCGGTCGCTGCGGCTGGTCTTCCTTTCCGCCGACTGGATCCCCGTGACGCTGCCCGACCGGTTGCGCGCGCTCGCACCGCACGTCGAGATCGTCAGCCTCGGCGGCGCGACCGAGGCGTCGATCTGGTCGATCTGCCATCCGATCGGCGACGTCGACCCGGCCTGGCGCAGCATTCCCTACGGCCGTGCGCTGCGCGGGCAGAGCTTCGACATCCTCGACCCGGCAGGCCTGCCGGTGCCGGTCGGTGTGCCGGGCGAACTGCACATCGGCGGCGACGGCCTTGCCCAGGGCTACATCGGAGATCCGGAGCAGACCGCGCACCGGTTCGTGCGGCATCCGGTGCTGGACCGCAGGCTGTACCGGACCGGTGATCTCGGGCGGTGGCGGCACGACGGCACGATCGAGTTCCTCGGCCGCGTCGACCGGCAGGTCAAGATCCGCGGGCACCGTATCGAACTCGGCGAGATCGAGTCCGTGCTCGACCGCGCGGACGGCGTCCGCAAATCCGTGGCGATGTCCGTTCCCGGTCCCGACGACCGGCCGCGGCTGGTCGCCTTCCTCGTCCCCGCGGACAACGGGCGAACCCCGGACACCGCGGAACTCGCGGCACACCTGCGGACCAGGGTCCCCGAGTTCATGGTGCCTTCACGGTTCACGGTGCTGGACGGGTTCCCGGTGACAGCGAACGGCAAGATCGATTACGCCGCCCTGCCCAACCCGTACCGGCGCACCGAAACCCCCGCCGCCACGAAACCGTCCACAGTGGATGAAAAGGCACCCGTCACCCCGCAGAACTGGCTCACCGAGGCCTTGACGCGCGCGGCGGACCTCGGGCTCGAGGTGTCGCTGACCGTCTCCTCCGGCACGCTCACCCCGGCCGATGCGCTGGCCTCGGCCGCGGAATGGAGCCGCCGTACCAGGGCGGCGTCCTCGGGCCACGGCATCGACCTCGAGGAACGGCTCAGCGCGGACGGCCTCTTGAACCTCGCCCTTCCCTCGTCCACAAAGGACGCCGGGAGTGCCACGGTGGCACAACCCGAACCCGAGCGACGAGAAGCAGTACCGGCTGCCGCCAGCCCTGAGCTGGAGGAAACCGTGCTGGGGGTGTTCCGGTCCCTGCTCGGCTCCGGCGTCGACGCCACGACCGCGTTCTTCGAGCTCGGTGCCACTTCCCTGACCCTGGTGCTGGCGCACCGGCAGCTCGTCGCGCACGGATTCGACACGCTGACCGTGGTCGACCTGTTCAGCCACCCCTCCGTCCGCGCGCTCGCGGCGTTCCTGGCACCACACCATAGCCCGCCTGCCGCCGAAACACAGGCGCCTCCGGCACCGCGTGGCCGCCGCGCCGCCCGGCAGCAGGCGGAGCGGGTCGCCCGATGATCGCGATCACCGGACTCGCCTGCCGTTTCCCCGGCGCGGTCGACGCCGCCGCGTTCTGGGACCTGCTTCTGGCCGGCCGTAGCGGCCTCACCCGGTTCGGCCCGGACGAACTGCGCGCGGCCGGCGTCCCCGAGGATCTGGCCAGCGCGCCCGGCTACGTCCCGGTGGGCGGGCTCATCGACGGCCAGGACCTGTTCGATCCCGAACCGTTCGGGCTCACCGACGCCGAAGCCGCGCTGATGGACCCGCAGCAACGGCTGTTCCTTCAGATGTCCTGGCAGGCGCTGGAGCAGGCGGGCCATGGCGGCGGCGTCGGCGCGGGCACCGTCGGCGTCTACGCGGGTGCGTCGCAAAGCGCCTATCTGGCCAGCAATCTCGGCAGGCGCTGGGATCCGACCGGTGGTGGAGCCGACCCGGTCGGGAGTCTGCGCACGGCGATGGCCACCCACGGCGACTACCTGCCCCTGCAGGTCGCGTACCGGCTGAACCTGACCGGGCCCGCGATGTCGATCACCAGCACCTGTTCGAGCTCGCTGGTCGCGGTGCACACCGCGGCCCAGGCACTGCTGGCCGAGGAATGCGACACCGCGCTCGCGGGCGGGGTCTCGCTCATCGTTCCGCAGGGACACGGCTATCTCCATGTACCGGACGGGATCTACGCCGCGGACGGCGTCGTCCGGCCCTACAGCGCGCACGGCACCGGAATCGTCTACACCCAGGGCGTCGGCGCGGTCGTGCTGCGGCGGCTGGCCGACGCGCTGGCCGACGGCGACCCCGTGCTCGCGGTCCTGCACGGCTCGGCGGTCAACAACGACGGGGCGGTCAAGGCGGGATTCACCGCGCCGTCACCGCGTGGTCAGGCCCGGGTCATCGCGGAAGCGCAGACGGTCGCGGGCGTCGCGCCACGCCAGGTCGGTTACGTCGAGGGCCACGGCACCGCGACGGCACTCGGCGACCCCATCGAGGTCTCGGCCCTGCGTACCGTGTTCGGGCAGGCCGACCGGCCGTGGTGCGGGCTCGGCTCGGTCAAGGCGAACATCGGTCACGCCAACACCGCCGCCGGGATCGCGTCGCTGATCAAAACCGTGCTCGCGCGGTCCCACGGCGTGCTGCCCCCGGCACCGAATTCGGAACCGGTCAACCCGCGTCTCGGATTGGAGGGGTCCGCCTTCGCGCTCTCCGGCGATGCCCGGCCGTGGCCCGCGGACGCGGAGTTCGCGGGCGTCAGCTCCTTCGGTATCGGCGGGACCAACTGCCACGTCGTGCTCGGCCCCGCACCGGCGCGGCCACCGTCCACACCGGACGAACGGCCGCAGATCCTCGTCGTGTCCGGGCAGACCGACGCCGCCGCCCGCCAGGCGGCCAACGATTTGAGTGAGCACCTCCCCGGCCTCAAGGACTCCGCCGACCTCGCGGACTTGGCGTACACCCTGGACGAGGGCCGGACCCAGCACAGCAGGCGCATCGCCGTCGTCTGCGCGCCCGCCCGGATCGACGCCGCCGCGGCCGCCCTGCGTGAAGCGCGGCCTGTGCCCGCTTCCCGCCCCCGCGTGATCTTCGCCTTCCCAGGAGCGGGCAGCCAGTACCCGGGCATGGGATCGGCTCTGTACGCGAGCGAACCGGTGTTCGCCCGGACCGTCGACACCTGCGCCGAGCTGCTGCTTCCCCTGACCGGACACGACATCCGGCACGTGCTCGACGGTCGTGAGGACCGGGTCCGGGACGCGGCGGTCGGGCTGCCCGCGTTGTTCGCGGTGTCGCTGGCCACCGCGCGGTTGCTGGAGTCGTGGGACGTCCGGCCGGACGTCGTGCTGGGGCACAGCCTCGGCGAGTACACCGCCGCCGTGGTGTCGGGAGGGCTCGCCCTGCCGGACGCCGCCCGGCTGGTGGCGGTGCGCTGCACCGAAGTGTCGCGTGCCGCCGGCGGCGGTGCGATGCTGTCGCTGGACCTCGCCGACGTCTCCGGTCTGCTGGCGGCACATCCGGATGTCGACCTCGCCGCGCTCAACGGACCCGCCGGATCCGTGGTGTCCGGCCCGGCCGACGCCATCACGGCACTGGAAGCCGAAGCGGTCGCCGCGGGAATCCGGGGCCGGCGGCTGCGCGTGGACACGGCACTGCATTCCCGGCTCGTCGACCCCGCGATCCCCGCCGTCCGTGCCGCCGCGGCGAACCTCGCCGCCACAACGCCGGAAATCCCGATGATCAGCACGCTCACCGGTACCACGGTCACCGATGAACTCGGTACGGCCGAACACTGGGCGCGGCAGCTGCGGGATCCCGTCGTGTTCTCCCCGGCCCTGCGGGTCGCGCTCGATCCGGCGCCTGTCGTGCTGGTCCAGGTCGGCCCGGGCAGCAGCCTGGTGACGCTGGCCCGTGCGCACGGCGACCCGGCACTGCTCGATTCGGCCATCACGCTCGACCACGACCGCGTCGACCTCGAAGCCGAATCCGTTCGCGCCGCCGTCGCGCGCTTGTGGGCACACGGCGGGGAAATCGGGCTCAGCGCGCAACGCCGCGGCCAGCGTGCGCGGGTCGCGGCGCCCGGGTACGCCTTCCAGCCCCGACGGCTCTGGATCGACCCACCTGCCGAGCCGGTGACGCCTGCCCGTGCTCCCGGGCTCCTCCGGCTGCCACGGTGGCGTCAGCTTCCCCCGCTCTCCGGTACGACGACGGCAGGCCGTTTCCTGCTGGCCGCCGATTCCCCGTCACCGATCGCCGAAGCACTCGGTATGTCCACAGTGGAGGATCACGAACCGGGGTCCCCCATCGACGGCGTCGTCGTGCTGACCGCACCCGGGCAGGAGGTGAGCGAGGTCGTCCTGGCCCACGCCGAACTCGCGAGGAAGCTCAGCGGGACGACCGTGCCGAAGCTGCTGGCGGTCACGTTCGGCGCGGACCGGGTCGAAAGCCTCGACACGGTGACGCCCGGCGCCGCCGCGGCCCGTGCGCTCAGCCGGGTCCTGGCCCAGGAACATCGCGGGATCCGGTGGCGCACGGTCGATCTTCCTCCGGCCACCGACCCCGGCCTCGCGGCGAAAGCGATACTGGACGAGCTCGCGGATCTCGTCCGGTCGCCGGACGAACGCGGCGGGCAGATCGCCTGGCGATCCGGCGTCCGCTGGCAACGGGACATCGAGGTCTGGCCGCTCACCCCGCCGTCCACGACCGTCCGGGAACCGCGGCGAGCCGTCGTGTCCGGTGGGCTCGGTGACGTCGGGCTCGTCGTCGCGGAACGCCTCGCCCGCCGTGGCGCCGCGGTCGTGATCACCTCGCGGCGCCCGGCCTCCGACGTGCCCGACGCGGCCCGGACCCTCGACGCGCTGAAGGCCGACGGCCTCGACATCCGCACCCGTACGCTCGACGCGTCCGATGTGGACGGTTGGCGCGGCCTGCTCGCCGAACACGAACCCGACGTGATCGTGCACGCCGCCGGAGCGGCCGCCACCACCCGGGCAGTTCCGCTTCGCGACGCCACACCGGACCAGGTCAACGCGCAGCTGCTGGGCAAGGTCGGTGGTGCGCGGGCGCTCCAGGCGGCCATCGACGCACTACCCGAAGCGTCCCGGCCCGGCCTGGTGGTCCTGATGTCCTCGGCCGCCACGCTGGTCGGCGGGATCGGCACCGGCCCGTACGCGGCGGCCAACGCCGCGCTCGACGCGCTCGCGACCGCCAACACCGGCTGGACGAGTGTCGTCTGGGACGGCTGGAGCGTCGGGCCCGGCGGCGCGGACCGGGAAGTGGCCCTGCGCGACGCGCTCGACGCCGCGACCGGCGGCCGGGCCTTCGACCTGGTACTCGACCGGTATCTCGCCGGATCCGTGCCGCCGGTCGTCGCGGTGTCCCGCACCGATCTCACCGAACGGATGGCCACCGCGGCGTACACCGCACCGGGTGAGCAGGGTGACGCCGGTGTTTTCGCCGACCCGCTGCAGGAGCGGATCGCGCGGCTGTGGAGCGACCTCTTCGGCGTCGCGATCACCTCGCCGGACGCGGATTTCTTCGCACTGGGCGGCCATTCCCTGCTGGCGACCGGCATGCTCGCCGCCCTCACCCAGGACCACGGCGTCCGGCTCCGGCTGGCCGATCTGCTCGCCGCCCCGACCGTGGCCGGGCTGGCGGACCTGCTGCGAGCACGCGACGTCACTCCCCCTTCGCCCCGGACTCCGATTCCCGCGACCGCGGCCGAGCCCGGATCCTTTCCGCTGACCCGGGTCCAGCACGCGTACTGGATCGGCCGCGACGGTGGCTACCGCTGGGGTGACGTGCCGTGTCACTTCTTCCTCGAGTACGACTGTGCCGAGCTGGACCTGGCGCGCTACGAGGACGCGTGGAACAAGGTGATCGCCCGGCACCCGATGCTGCGGTCCATCGTGGACTCACAGGGGCAGGCGCGGGTGCTGCGTGACCTGCCGCGGTACCGGATCCGCACCCACGATCTGCGCGCACTGTCCGAAGTGGACAGAAACCGTCGCCTTTCGGCCATCCGCGACCGCGTCGGTCGCAAACCCGGACCGGCCGACCGCTGGCCGTTGTTCACGGTCCAAGCGGCCCTGCTGCCCGGCGGGCGGACCCGTTTGTTCCTCGGCGTGGACGTACTGATCTGCGACGCCGCGAGCTGGTGGATCGTCGATCGCGACCTGCACGCCTGCTACACCGACCCGGCCCGTGTGCTCGAACCGGTCGGGATCCACCCCGCCGACTGCGTCCGGGCGCTCGAAGCTCGACGCGACGGCGCGGACGGTGTCCGTGCCGCCGAGTACTGGCGGGCCCGGCTGACGGCGATCCCCGAGGCACCGCCCATCCCCGTCGACGAGGAAGCCGCCGCGGGCCGTTTCGTCCGGCACGCCGCCACGCTCGACGCCACGAGCTGGGAACGGCTGCGGCGGATTGCCGCCGAGCACCGCGTCACCCCCACCGCCGTTCTGCTCACCGTGTACACCGACGTGCTCGCGGCCTGGTCGGGCCGGGACGCGTTCAGTGTGATGCTCACGCTGTTCGACCGGCCGGACATCCACCCGGACGTCCCGAACGTCGTCGGCGACTTCACCTCCCTTGTCCTGCACGCGACCGAGGAGGCGGACCTCGGCACCTTCGCCGAACGGGCCCGTCGCACCCAGCGGCGGCTGTTCGACGACCTCGACCACCGCGAGTTCTCGGCGCTGGACGTGCTCGCGGAGAAGTCCAGCGCACAGGGCGAGGTCGCCGCCGTGCCCGTCGTGTTCACCAGCGCGCTCGGGCTGACCGAGGTCATCGGCGCCGACCACGACCCGCGTTGGATCGGCCGGAAGGTCGCAGCATTGAGCCAGACCCCGCAGACCCTGCTCGACCACCAGGTCCTCGAAGAGGGCGGTGAGCTGCTGCTGCAGTGGGATGTCCTCGACCCCGTGGTGCCGGCCGGGCAGGTCGCCACCGCGATCGCCGACCACGTCGCCAGGGTCAGGCGGCTCGCCGACGATCCGGCGTCGTGGACCGGCGGATCGCGGGCGCCGGTGGAGGACGCCGACATCGCGTTGCTGCTGCGGGAGGGCGTTCCGGACGGCCGGACCCTGTTCCTGCTACACCCCTCGGGCGGGGACGTGCTGTGCTACACGGAGCTGTCCCGGCTGCTCGACAGGGAGACCACCGTCGTCGCCCTGACCGACCCCGGCCTGTCCGGTGGCGACGCGCCCGACAGCGTGGACGCGCTCGCCGCGCTCTATCTCGGTGTCCTCCGCCGCCACCAGCCCATCGGCCCGTATCTGCTGGGCGGCTGGTCGATGGGCGGCGACCTGGCCCAGCGGATGGCCTGTCTGCTGCACGAGTCCGGGGAGCACACCGAACTGCTGGTGCTCCTGGATTCCAACGAGCCGAGTCACATCACCGATGTCCCCGGCGGCGACGCCGAGATCCGCCGCCGCTACCTCGCATCGCTGGCGGGCTACCTCGACACGGAACTCGCCGCCGCCCAGGAGCCAACCCAGTCCGAAGTGGACACTGTGTTGCGGGAGCACGGATTGCTGCGCGCGGGCACCAGCGCCGCCGCACGCGTCGAGGTGTTCGCGCGGCACCTGCGGGGGCTGGCCGGCTACCGGCCACCGCGGCTCGGCGATCCGGAAACCCGCACCCTGATCGTCAAGGCGGGGCAGCGCTCTCCGGTCAACTCCGGTATCGGCATGGGCGTCGACGACGTCCCCGGTGATCCCGCCGACCTCGGCTGGACACCCCTCCTCACCCGGCCACCCACGACGTCCACAGTGGACGCGCACCACTACGCCCTTCTGCGCGGCGAAACGGTCGCCGCGATCGCGGCGCTGATCAACGACGAACTCTCCCACCCCGAAAGGCCGCTCTCGTGACCCGCGTTCCCCGCCGCATCGCCCTCCTGGTCGCGGCCACCCTGACGGCCACCGCCTGCACCTCGGGCAACGCCACCCCGGCATCGGGGGGTCTCCTGCGCTACGCGGCGGTCGGCTCGGCGGCCACCGCGAGCAACGACCCGCACGGCGGACTCGGCAACGAATCCGACGCGTTGCGGTTCGCCCTGCTCTACGACGTGCTCACCGTCGCGGGGCCTGACGGCACCACGGTGCCCCGCCTGGCCACCGCGTGGGAACCGGACTCCTCGCAGACCCGGTGGAAGATCACCCTGCGCGCGGACGCCACGTTCAGCGACGGCCGGAAGGTGACCGCCGCCGACGCGTTGTACTCGCTGCGCCGGATGCAGGCCAAGGCGGCCGAGAACTACGGCCGGATGGCGATGTTCGATCTGGACGGCTCCCGCGCGATCGACACGTCGACGCTGGAACTGCGCACGCGGACGGCGTTCGCGGCGGTGCCGGAAGCCCTGCAGTCGGCGACCTTCGTGGTGCCCGAGGGCACGACGGATTTCACCAAGCCCGCGCCGGGGTCCGGTCCGTACCGGATGACCGGCGGTGATCCCGCCAACGCCGTCCTCGAACGCAACGACGGCTGGTGGGGAACGAAACCGCCGACGAAACGGATCGAGATCCGCGCGCTGGCCGACCCGCGGGCCCGCGCGGACGCGGTCCGCTCGGGGCAGGCCGACGTCGCGGGCAGCGTCAGCCCGGCCGCGGCCGCGCAGGCCGAACGCGCCGGCACGCAGGTGGTCCGCCGTCCCGCGGTCACCACCTATCCCGTGGTGATGCGGCTCGACCGAGCACCGTTCGACAAGCCCCAGGTCCGCGAAGCCGTCAAGCTCGCCACCGACCGGCAGCAGCTCACCGACACCGTGTTCGGCGCGTACGGCAAGGTCGGCAACGACCTGCTCACCCCGGCCGATCCCAGCAGTCCTCAGCTCCCCCAGCGGGTTCGTGATCTCGATCGGGCCCGCGCGCTGATGGCCGAAGCCGGATACCAGGGCGGTGTGGACGTCACTTTGCACACCACGACCGCCTACCCCGGGATGGACTCCACCGCGACACTGCTCGCCCAGCAGCTCGCACCGATCGGCCTCAAGGTCACCGTGAAGGTCGATCCCCCGGAGAGTTTCTGGACGAAGACCTACGCGCAGGCCGATTTCTACGTCAGCTACCTCGGCGGGATCGGCTTCCTCGACGTCTCCCGCATCGCGCTGCGCGCGGCCTCGCCCACCAACGAGACCGCGTGGAACCGCCCTGACTGGGAACGCGACCTCGACGCCGCGCTCGCCGACCCCGACACAGCGCGACGCATCCAGGTTTTCGGTTCCCTGCAAGGGAAACTCCGGGACGAAGGTGGCTATCTCGTATGGGGAGTCGGGGACGGACTCGACCTGTCCCGTCCCGGGGTCGGCGGCTTGCCGACCGGGCCCGGGTTCGCGCGGCTGTTCATCGACCAGGTGCGGATCACCGCGTGAGCGCTCGTTCGTCGTCGGCCCGCACGGGCAGTCTCGTGCTGGTGCGGGCCGCCGCGACCGCCATCGTGGTCTCGGCCGTGGTGTTCGCCGCGGTCAGTGCCCTGCCTTCGGACGCGGCCGAGACCCGGACCGGGAGCCGCGCGGACGCGGAAACCCTGCGGCAGCTGCGAGAAACCCTCGGCTTGGACGCGCCGCTGTGGCAGCGCTGGGGACAGTGGACCGCGGCGATCCTGCGTGGTGATTGGGGACGTTCACTCGTCACCGACCGGCCGGTCGCCGATCTGCTGCTGCCCCGGCTCGAAGCCACGGCCGTGCTCACGGCGGCGGCGGTGCTGATCGCGCTGCCGCTCATGTTCGCCCTCGGCTGGGCCATCGGCGGCAGCAGGCCCGGCTGGGCACGGCGGTGGGCCGCGCTGAGCACGACCGTCTCGTCGATCCCGCAGGTCGTCGTGGTCGCCGGCCTCGTCCTCGTCCTCAGCGCGCTGCTCGGCTGGCTGCCACCGGTGTCCCTGCTGTTGCCCGGCGGGTCGCCGCTGGACCGGCCGGATCTGCTGGTGCTGCCGTCGCTCGCACTCGCCCTGCCTGCCGCGGCCTGGGGCGGCGGACTGCTCGGTGGCGCCGTCGCGGACGCCTGCGCGGCACCCCACGTCCGTGACGCCGTGGCGCGGGGCGTCACCGGCCTGCGACTGCACGTCCGGCATGTGCTGCCGTTCGTGCTGTCCCCCGCGATCCGCGCGGCCGCGACGCTGACCGCCGGCACCGTCACCGCGGCGGCCGTCGTCGAAACCATGCTCGGCTACCAGGGGCTGGGCGAATTGCTCGTCACCGCGGTCGCGGGCCGGGACACGCCGGTCGTCGCGGCGGTCGGGTTGATCGGTGCGCTGATCGTCGTCGCGGGCACCGCGCTGGCGGATCTCGCGGCCACGGCCGCCGATGTCCGGCGGGAACGGCGATGAAGACCGGCTGGTTCACCGCGGCGGCGCTAGCGGTCGTCACACTCGCCGGAGGCCTGCTGGCACCACGGGATCCGGCGGCCGTCTCGGGTGCGCCGTTCACGCCGCCTGGGCTCGGCCATCTGCTGGGCACCGACGTGCTGGGCCGGGACGTGCTGTCGCGGTCGCTGGCGGGTGGGGCGGGCCTGGTGCTGCTCGCGGCCGCGGCGGGGGCTATCACCTGCGTGCTGGGTGTCGCCGGTGGACTGGTCGCGGGCTGGAACGACGGCCTGCCGGGGAGGCTGATCACCGGACTCGCCGATGTCCTCGTGGCGCTGCCACTGCTGCTGGTCGCGCTCGTGCTCGCGGTGGCCGTACCCGGTCCGGTCGCGGTCGTCGTGGCCACGGTGTGCGGCGGAGCGCCGCTGACGACGCAAATCGTCCGCGACACCACCCGACGGACCCGTGCGGCAGGCTGGGCCGACGCCGCCCGCGGCCGGGGCGAGAACACCGCAGTGCTGCTGGTGCGGGAGATGGCCCCGGCCATGGCCGGGCTGATCGTGGCCGAGGCGGGGCTGCGGTTCGTGCTCGGGCTGCAACTGGCCTGCACGATGACGCTGCTCGGGTTCGGTGCCCAGCCGCCAGAGCCGGACTGGGCGCTGATGCTGCGCGAAAACCTGCCAGGGGCCGCGGACAACCCCGCGGCCGTGGCCACGCCGGCGCTCCTGCTCGCGGCGCTGGCCTGCCTGGTCACGTGGGCACTGCGGGCACGCCGCCGGGAACCGGTGACGGCATGACCCAAGCGGAGCTGACCGTGCGCGGCCTGACCGTCCACAACGGACTGGGTCATCCCGTGCTCGGCGACGTCAGCCTGGACGTCCCCGCGAACACCGTAGTGGCCGTGACCGGCCCTTCCGGCAGTGGGAAGACGACGCTGCTGCGGACGATCCTCGACGTCCTGCCGCCCGGGCTGCACAGGGTGAGCGGCGAAATCACGTGGGCCGGGACACCGGTGTCGCCAGGCCGCTCGTCGGCCGCCTGGCGACGCCGGGCCACCGGGCTTCTCGGCCAGGACCCGGCGGGCACGCTGAATCCTCTGTGGACGGTCGAACGCCTTGTCTCCGAATCGGGCGGGAGCCAGGTCGACGACGCGCTGCGCACCGCTGGGCTGGACCCCGCCGCGGTCCGGACGAAACGGCCGCATCAGCTCTCCGGCGGGCAGGCACAGCGGGTCGCACTCGCCAGGGCGATCGCCGGTCGTCCCCCGCTCCTGCTGCTCGACGAGCCGACCAGCGCGCTGGACGCGGACGCCGTCCGCCGCGTCGCCGACGTGGTCCGCCGACGTCGCGACGAACGTACCGGCGCCACCCTGATCATCTCGCACGACCGCGAGTTCGTGGCCGCGCTGGCCGATCGCGTGATCGACTTCGGCTCGCCGCCGCTCGTCCTGCCTTCATCGCCCGCACGACCGCCGACCACCCAAGCCGTCCTCACGGTGTCCGCGGTGGGCATCGAGCGGCCCGTATCTCTGGTCCGTGACGCGACCTTCACCGTGCACGGTGGCGAACTGGTCGTGCTCGTCGGCGCTTCCGGTAGCGGGAAGACGACGTTGTTACGCGCGCTGGCGGGACTTCACGAGGTCCACACCGGACAGATCACCTTGGACGGCCGTCCGCTGCCGTCGCTCCGGACCCGTGACCGGGACCAGCTGCGCGCGATCCAGTACCTGGCGCAAGATCCGCTCGACGCCCTCAACCCCGCGCACCGGGCGATCACCGCGGTCGCCCGCCCCGCCCGGGTCCTGCGCGGATTCTCCCGTCACCAGGCCCGTTCGGCGGCGGAAGAGCTCCTGCTCGCCGTCGGGCTCGACCCCGCGACCGGACGACGCCGCCCCGGCGCGCTGTCCGGCGGGCAGCGGCAACGTGCCGTCCTCGCCCGCGCGCTCGCCACCCGGCCGCGGATGCTGCTCGCCGACGAACCGACGTCGGCACTCGACGACGAGACCGCCGAGGCCGTACTCGGGCTGCTGGCCCGTCACCGCGCCGACGGGATGGCCGTCCTGGCCGCCACCCACGACCCCCGCGTCGTCCGCTACGCGGACCGAGTCCTTCGGCTGCACGACAGCCTGCTCGCCGAAACCGCGGTGAACCCGCGCGACGAAGGAGGAATCACCCTGTGCCCGAACCATTGACCAGGCCCGACACCACACTCTTCGCCACGGTGGCGGCGAAGCTGCGCACCCATCCGTGGATCGGCCATGCCGAGCCCACGGACTCGGGCGTACGGATCCATCCCGCCGCGCACTTGCTCGCGACGACGCCGGTGCCTGGCGCGCTCGTCACCGAATACCTCGAGCACTGGAGCGAGGTCTACCAGCTGACCTATGACGCCGCTCCCCGCGACGTCCCCGGGGACCTCGACCTCAGCGGCTGGCGGGCGTCCGACACCGGTGAACCGCTGCCCACCGTCCACATGCGACAGTGGGTGGAGCGGACCGTCGACCTCATCGTGGGCCTGCGGCCGGAGTGGATACTGGAGCTGGGTTGCGGCACCGGCATGCTCCTGCACCGGCTCGCTCCCCTCGTCCAGGGCTATGTCGGCACCGACGTCGTCGCCGACTCCGTCCGCCCGCTCCCCTCCGTACCGGGCACCGTGAGGACCGTGCGCGCGGCCGCCCACGAAACGGACGCTCCCGTGGTGTCCTCCGCGATGGCCGCCGCCGGCTTCCCCGCCGCCGGGCCCGACTGCGTGGTACTCAACTCCGTCACCCAGTGCTTCCCCGACACCGGCTATCTGGACGCGGTCGTGCGCGCGGCCGTACGCACGGTGGCCCCGGGCGGGTATGTGGTGATCGGCGACAACCGGCACGCGGGGCTGCACGCCGAGTTCAGCACGTGGGTCGAGCGGCGGCGTGGCACCGGCCCCGATCTGGCCGACCGCGCCGAAGCCAGGGCGGAGCGGGACGAGGAACTGCTGTTCGATCCTGTCGCGCTGGCGCGGATCGCCGCCAAGGCCGGTGCCGACGCCGGGCGCGAGATCCGGATCGCGACGTTCCCCAAGCTCCTCGACGCGGATTCGGAGCTGACCCGCTACCGCTTCGACTGCGTTCTCGCGGTCGATCCGGCCTTTCCGTCGGCCGATCCCCGCCCGTTGCGCTGGCCGGACGTCGCCGACCGGCTGGACACCGTGCTCGACGGCTCCGGCGTCCGGATCCCGGACATCCCCAACGGCGCTCTCCCCGATGCGCCGGGATCCTCGATCACGGCCGCCCGGTTGGCCTCGCTGGTGGCACGGAACGACGCGCGCGTGACGCTGGCCGCCCACGATCCCCGGCTGCTCGAGGTGGTGTCCCCCGCGTCGGCGGCTTGGCGCCCGGCCGCCGAAGTCGCCGCGCTGCCCGGCGGGAACTCCCACGAACCCTTGCGGCGCTTCACCCTGCAGCGGTTGCGTGCCACGGCCCGCGCCTGTTTGCGCGACCTGCCCGGCGCCCGCGGTGTCACCGTCGAGGTCGCCCCCGCTCCGCACCCGGCGAGCACGACGTGATCGCCGCGGAACCGTGCCACCAGGCCGGGCTGGCCGCCATCGACGGCGTCGACCTCGCGGCCCTGCCCGAGGCGATGCGCGGGCTGGACGACGCGGCGACGGACACCATGGCGGCCACGCTTCGCCGGGCCGGCCTGTTCCGCCCCGGCGTCAGCCACCGCCCCGAGCAGGTCCTCCAGCGGCTGCGGGTCGCCGAACGGCACCGCTGGATCGTCCGCGGCTGGCTGCGCGCCCTGATCGGGCACGGGAAGCTGCGCGCGTCGGACGACGGCACCGTGCTGCGTGACCTCGCCCCGGCGCCCGCGCATCCCGCGCCACTGGCCGGGTTGTGCGCGCGGCTGGGTTATCCGGCCGAGGTGAGCGGGTTCTTCGACGCCACCGCGGCGCGGCTGCCCGAGCTGCTACGCGACGAAGTCACCCTGCAGTCCGTGCTGTTCGGGACCGACAGCACGGCGACCGCGGACGGCGTCTACCGCGAGAACGTGATCAACGGCTACCTCAACGCCGCTCTCGTGGAGGTCCTTCGCACGGCATCGCCTGCGACGCCGCGCGTCCTGGAACTCGGCGCGGGTGTCGGGGCCACGGCGATCCCTGTCCTGAGTGGACTGACCGGCGACCTCGACTACCTGTTCACCGACGTGTCCCGCTATTTCCTCGACACCGCGAAGAAGATCCTGGCGCACGACGATCGGGTGCGGTTCGGCGAACTCGACATCAACGACCCCGGTACGCACTCGGTCGAGCCGGAATCCTGCGACGCCGTGATCGCGGCGAACGTCCTGCACAACGCCGTCGACGTCCGTGCCGTTCTCGAAACGGCGCGGTCCTGGCTGCGGCCGGGCGGGTTGCTGCTCGTCGTCGAGTCCTGCGGTGAACTCCTCCAGGCCGCGGTCTCCATGCAGTTCCTGATGTCCCCGGCCGCCGGTCGTCCCGCGGCGGGCTCGGCGGATCTGCGCGTCGGGAGCGACCGGATCTTCCTCACCCGCGACGAATGGCTCGGCGAATTCCGCCACGCGGGCCTGCGGCCGCTGCTGGACCTGCCCCGTCGCGAACACCCGCTCAGCACCCTCGGCCAGTCGCTGCTGGCCGCCACCCCTTCGGAACCTGGAGCACTCTCATGACCACCACCCTTGACCACCGGGAGCCACTGGCCGAGATCTGGGGCGAGCTGCTCGGGCTCGACCCTGCCGAGGTACCGCACGACGCGGGTTTCCTCACTCTCGGCGGCGATTCCGTGCTCGCCGTCCGCATGTCCGCGCAGGTCCGCAAGCAGCTCGGCGTCGTACTCGCGCTGTCCGACATCCGCGTCGAGATCACACTCAGCGAGCTCGCCGAGCTGATCGCCCGCCGCGCCACCGGCGGTGGCCGGGCGCTGCCCGTGGAGGTCGCCAAACGCGCCGACCCGGACGAGCCGTTCCCCCTGCTTCCCTTGCAGCAGGGGTATTTCGTCGGCCAGCAGGACGGTTGGGAACTGTCCTACCCCTCGGCACACCACTACGTCGACATCGGACTGTCCGAAGTGGACCCCGACGACGCGCCGGAAGCACTCCAGGACGCGTTGCGCAGGCTGGTCGTACACCAGCCGACACTGCGAGCCCGTGTGCTGCCCGACGGACGGCAGCGCATCCTTCCCGCCGACGATCCGGCCACCGTGCCCGGCCTCGTCGTCAACGACCTTCGCGGCGTCCCGGCCGACGACGTCGCGCGCTCACTGGCTTCCCTGCGGCACGAGATGAGCACGAACGGCCCCAATCCCGGCGACGGCCCGGGGATCGACATCCGGCTGACACTGCTCGACGACGGCAACGCACGGCTGCACTGCGCGGTGAGCCTGCTCATCATCGACGGCTGGTCGTCCAACGTGTTCTATCGCGACCTGTTCTCGCTGGTCGCCGACTGGAACGCCACCCTCGCACCCCTGGAGGTCGACTACGGCGACTACGTGACGTCGGTTCGGCGGCTGCCCGGCACCGCGGCGTGGGAGGCCGACCGCGACTGGTGGTTCGACCGGCTCTCCGGCTTCGGGCAGCCGCCCGCGCTGCCGCTGCGTCTCGACCCCGCCGAAGCGCGCCCCGATCTCATGGCCACGACGCAGCAGACGCTGGACGCGCCGACCTGGGCCGCCGTGCGAGCACAGTGCGCCGCGCACGGCGTCACCCCTTCCGCGGCCGTGTTCACCGCCTACGCGTGCGTTCTCGCCCGTGCCGCCGGGCATCGCGTCATGCTGCTGAACTCCTTGCAGCTCAACCGGTTGCCCCTGCATCAGGACGTGCACCGCATCATCGGCGCGTTCGCGTCGACCATGCTGATCCCCGTCGAGCTGGACGCTTCGGCTTCCTTCACCGACCTCGCGCTGGCGTGCCAGCGTCAGTTCGGCGACGCCGCCGCGCACAACCTCGTCAGCGGTGTCGAGGTGTCCCGTGAGCTGGGCAGGCACCGCGGAACACACCGGCCGGTGGCGCCCGTGGTCTTCCAAAGCACCCTCGGCATGGACGCGGCGATGGGCCAGCGGCTGCCCGGGGACGCCGGGCCGCTCGGGGTGATCGACATGCACGACCACCATCAGCAGCTCCGCACCCCGCAGGTCGCGCTCGAAGTCCGGCTGTTCGAACTCGACGACACCATGACCGCGGTGTTCTCCTACGTCGAGGAGATCTTCGAACCCGGCCTCATCACCGGCATGTTCGCCGAACTGCTCGACCACGTCCGGACACTCGCCGAGCCGGGCGCCTGGGACTCGCCCGTACCTCTGCCCGGCCGGGAACATCCCGATCCGGCTCCGGACACCCTGGTATTGGGCCGGTATACGCGGTCCGACACGGCGGAGGCCGAGGAATCCGGGCCGCCGCGCGACGACGTGGAACGCCGGATCGCCGCGCTGTGGCAAGAGATCCTCGACGTCGCGGAGGTCGACCGGGCCGGGAACTTCTTCACGATGGGCGGGGACTCGCTGCTCGCCGTGCGTGCACTGGCCCGCGTCGCGCGCGAAACCGGCACCGCGGTGAGCGTCCGTGACTTCCTCGCCTCACCGACCCTCGCGAGTGTGGCCGCCCGGATCCGCGCCGCACGGCCACATTCGACGTGAGCGGGCCGCTAAGCCTGTTCCGTGCCGGCCAATCCGGCGCGGAACAGGCCCTGCTCCAGCCAGACCGCCGCGCGCACGCCGTCGGCGGCGGCCTGGCTGACCAGCGTCAACGCGTCGGGCAGCACGGGCAGCCTCGCCAGGTCTCCCGCCGCGGACACCCCGGGCACCGTGGTGGCCTGGAACTCGTCGACCCGGACACAGCCGTCATCGAGGATTTCGCAACCGAGGTCGGCGGCGAACGGCGCGCCCTGCCGCGTCGGGGCCCGGTGGAACAGCGCCTCGCGCCGCACCACCTCACCGCCGGCCAGATGGACCTCCACCGCGTCCAGCTCACCGGCGACCCGCTCGACGCGGTCCGTCCGCACCGGGATCCCCGCCTTGTCCAACCGGGCCAGCGCTTCGGCGGGCAGCTCGTGCGCGCCGTCGGTCAGGACCACGACGTCCCTGCCGAACCGGTCGGCGACGTACAGCCCGAGCATCACCTGCGGCACGTCACGGCCGAGTACGGCGAGGGTTTTGCCAGTGGTCTCGTAACCGTGGCAGAACGGGCAGTGGAACACGCATTTGCCGAACCGCTCGGCCAGTCCCGGGATATCCCAGGGCTCGTCCACCTGCCCGGTGGCGAGCACGAGCCGCCGCGCCCGCTCGACGCGGCCGTCCGCCAGCTCCACGCGGAAGTCGTCCAGTTCCCCGGAAACCGCCGCCACCCGCGCGGTCTCCAGCCTCACCGTCTCGTAACCGGACAGTTCATCGCGGCCGACCCGCAGCAGCTCCGCCGGGGAGAACCCGTCCCGGCTCAGGAACATGTGCACGCCGTCGGAAGGAGCGTTGCGCGGCTGCCCCGCGTCGAGCACCAGCGTCGAACGCCGTTGCCTGCCCAGTACTTGCGCGGCGCTCAGCCCCGCGGCCCCGCCGCCGATCACGATGACATCGAACACGATCACACTCCCTCGACCCAGGTCCTGATAATGACTATCACTATCAGAAATCACCTGGCCGGTCGACGTCCCCGCTCGGAAAGGTCCTGACAATGACCATCGCGATCCTCGGCGGCTACGGCGCCGTCGGCGCCACCGCGGCCCGGCGGCTCGCCGCCCACGACGGCAACCCGATCCGTGTCGGCGGCAGGAATCTTCGCTCCGCGTCCGCGTTGTGCGAAGAGCTCGGCGAAAACGCTTCCGCTCACGTCGTCGATCTGACCGACAGCCGTTCCCTGGCCACGTTCTGCGCCGGAGCCACTGTCGTCCTCAACTGCGCCGGGCCCTCGTACCGCGTCCTCGACACCGTCGCGCTCGCCGCCCGCGCCGCGGACGCCCACTACGTCGACGTCGCCGGAGATCAGCCTCTGTTCCGACGGCTCGACGCCCTGCCGCCGTCCGATCGGCTCGCCGTCATCTCGGCCGGTGTCATGCCCGGCCTGACCGCGATCCTGCCCCGGGGGCTGCTCGGCGACGACCCCGCGCGCACTGGCATCGACCTGCACGTCGGCGGCCCCGTCCGGATCACACCGGTCTCGGCACAGGACATCCTGCTGGCCACCGGACCCGACTTCGGCGCACCGCTGGCGTCTTGGCGCGACGGCGAAGTCGTCCAGGGATCGGTGAGTCCACAATGGAATGTCAGCCTGCCCCACTTCGGCCCCGCCGTGCACGCCCTGCCGTATCTGACCACCGAATCCGCGGATTTCGCGCGCCACCACGACATCGGCGAACACCGGAGCTACTCGGTGTACGTGTCCGAACGGATCCCGACCACGCTGGCCACCGCCTGGGCCGAATCTCCCGACGACCCCACGGCCTGGGCCGGAGAGCTCGCCAAGGCCGCGACCGAAGACCTCTCCGAGCACGCACCCCGCTACACGATCCTCGTGCGACGCCACGACCTCGACCACCAGACCCCGCCGGCTTGGCGGCTGCTTCAGACCACCGACCCGTACCGCTTGAGCGGTGTCGTCGCCGCGCTCACGGTCCAAGCCGTCCTCGCGAGCAAGTCGACCGGGACCCACCCGGCATGGCGATTCCTCGACCCACAGGAGATCTGGACAACCTTGGCCGACGATCCGCTCTGTCACACCGAAACGCACGGACTGGCTTGTACGGCACCAGAACTCAAGGCCTGACCATCAGGACTTTCCTCCGCTGGACGAGGCGGCCCGCCGCCAGGCCGGCTTACGCAGCAGCCGCAGTGCGTTGAGCCGACGATGGTCGTGCCCCTTTCGCGCCCAGGCCGGGACGCACCATGGCTGTCCACCGAAGGCCGGCCGGGCCAGATCGGTCACTGCACCCGATGTATCGCCACGCCACCTTTGCTTACCCCACAATTCGCACTACCGGGACGGCGGCCTCAGACAGTGCGGACGCAGGCGCACTGCCCTGCCACGAGCGTGCCCTCCGCGGCCTTCGCGGCTTCCGGCGTGGCGACCGCGGCGCGGCCTCCGACCTCGGCCTTCCCGATGCGTGGCCAGACCGCCAGTGCCGTGATGGCTCCGATCGCCGCCAGGCCCGCCAGCACGGTCCACGCGGTCGTGAAGCCCGCGTTCGTGGCGACCCAGCCCGCGATGGGATAGGTGACCAGCCAGGCCAGGTGGGACAGCGAGAACTGGGCGGCGAAGACCTCGGGAATGCCGGCGGGATCGACCGTCCGGCGAAGCACTCGGCCGGTCGGCGTGATGATCAGCGCCATCCCGCCGCCGATCGCCACCCAGATCACCCCGGTCGGAAGTGTCGCGGCGACGCCCGCCGCGGACATCGTCACCGCCGCGCCTGCCGCGAGCACCAGTACCGCGGCACCGGTCAGCATCACGGACCGGTCCGCCACCCGGTCCAGGACACGCGGGAGGACGACGGCGACCAGCAGCGTCCCCATACCGGACGCGGCCAGCATCCAGGCCACGTCGGATTGGGTTCCGTCGAGAACGTCGCGGACGTAGTTCACGGTGTTGACGACCACGATGGAGCCGACGGAGGCGACCACGAGGTTCAGTGCCATGACACCGCGCAGACTCGGAGTGGCCGCGAAAGTGCGGATCCCCGACATGACCCGGTCCCAGGCGTTCGTGTGCGAACTGGGGCGCGCGTTGGGGATGCGCGTGGACAGCACCAGCAGCGCGGACACCGCGAACCCGACGGAGGTGCCGAGGAACAGCAGGTCGAACGACATGAAGGTCAGCGCAACAGCCGCGAGCACGGGGCTCAACAGGCTCTCCATGGTGGAGGCCACCTGTGATGCCGACAGGGCTCGGGTGTAGTCGGCCTCCTTGGTCACGATGTCGGGGATGACCGCCTGAAAGGTCGGGGTGAACGCCGCCGACGCGGTCTGGAGCACGCCGATGAGGACGTAGATCTGCCACACCTCGGTGACGAACGGCAAGGCGATCACCACCAGCGCGCGCACCACGTCGAGGACGGTGAGGAACAAGCGCCTCGGCAGCCGATCGACGTAGGCGGCCGCGAGCGGTGCGACGACGACGTAGACGACCATCTTGATCGTCAGCGCGGTGGCGAGAACCGCACCGGCACGCGGACCCGCGAGCCCGTACGCGAGCAGCCCCAGTGCGACGGTGGCCAAACCGGTGCCGAACAACGCGATGATCTGCGCGCTGAACAGCCGCCGGTAGTCGCGTATCGCGAACAATCCCATGTCCGTCTCCTTTCAGGCAGCTCCCAGATACCCCCGGTGGGTATATACAGCTCACTGTTTATATAGGGACTGGGGGTATGAGTCAAGAGCCGATCGACGCTCAGGCCGCAAATACCCCCTAGGGGTAGTGAGGGCTGAAACACATTGAACTTCGATCGCGTTGGTGACACTGTTCCTGACATCGGGCAAGACACCCCCCTGGGGTATGCGAAAGGGGATCACGATGAACACGGGAACGCACCACGCTCACCACGCACACGGCCACCACGGACACGGCGGCGCGGGCGCCGTCGCGGAGGGGTTGCAGATCGCCAAGGACGGCTACGTCCTCGTTCCGGAGACACTTCGGCTGACGGCCGGGGAGGAGGTCGACTACCGGTTCCGGATTCTCGGGAAGGACGGCGCTCCGCTGACCGCCTTCGCCGAGACCCACGAGAAGAAGATCCATCTGATCGTCGCCCGCCGGGACCTCACCGGGTTCTGGCACCTGCACCCGGCCGAGCTGGGCGACGGTGTTTGGACGGTCCGGCTGAACCTGCCGGAGGCGGGTGAGTACCGGGTGTTCACGGACTTCTGGCCGGAGGGCGCGGACAAGGGACTCACGCTCGGCGCGGACCTGGCCGTGGCGGGCACCTACGAGCCGCGCCCGGTGCCGGAGCAGGCCGCCGTCTTCGAGGTCGACGGCTACGAGGTCGGCATCAAGGGTGACCTGCGGCCCGAGGAAACCAACCAGCTGGTGCTCGCGGTGCACCGCGACGGTGAACCGGTCACGGATCTGCAGCCCTACCTCGGCGCCTACGGGCACCTTGTCACGCTGCGGCTGGGCGACCTCGCATACGTCCACGTCCACCCCGACGGCGCCCCCGGCGTCGGCGAGACACAGCCGGGCCCGGAGATCGCCTTCCAGGCCCACGTTCCCAGCCCGGGAACCTACCGGCTGTTCCTGGACTTCAAACACGAGAACGTGGTCCGCACCGCCCAGTTCACCGTCGTCGCCGAGTAGCCCGCAGGGGTACGGCATGTTTTTTTGCCGCATTTGTCCACGCCGGTCCGTTTCCGCAGATGCCGTGGGCCGGTTTGGTCAGTGGTGATTCGTCGAACCTTCTCCGCTGAGCAGGTCCACGCCGACGACCTCGCCGCGGTGACCGAAGGCGAGCCATGCCTGCCCCCAGCCGTGCGCAGCGCCCCCTGGTCACCGTTCTGGCGGCTGGGGCTGCTGCGCATGTCGCCCGGCCGGCACGACGCCCTCACCGAATCACCGCTGGTGAACACCGCCCGCGCCCGCGACACTCTCGGCTGGCCCCGACGATCACCAGTGTCGAGGGAGCACAAGAACAGCTCACCGAACCCGGTACCGATCCGAGGCGAGGTCGCGACCTGGGCCTCGCCCGGTCCGGTCAGGTGTACCGGCCTGTCGAATGTCGCGCCCGGATCAGCCACGCCTTGTCCCATGACCTTGACACAAGTTGTACCGTGCATGTGACACAAGAGGGAGGTTGTCCGATGGCGTGGGACAACGTGCTGGGCGTCGCGATCGTGATGGGGATTTTCGGGCTGGGGCTCCTCGTCGTCCTGTGGCCCGGCGAGAAGCACGGTCGGCGGTTGCTGACCCGATGGGGGATCGATCGTCCGTCCGATGAGGACGTCGCAGAGGCGGTGCGTTACCTGAAACGCCGCCGTATCGCTTACCCGTGCCTGTTCGTGCTGTTGCCCGTGCTGGGCGATGTGATCGGGCTGGCCGAGGACACTCCCTGGACGATTGTGTGGACGCTGCTGCTCGGCGGGCTCTTCGGCGAGCTGTTCGCGTTCCGGCCGCCGAAAACCACGCGGCGGCGCGCGATGCTGGCGCACCGCAGGGTCCGCGACGTCATCCCCGCGTGGGCGCTCGTGCTGCTCGGGCTCACGACGGGTTCCGGACTGACGTACTACGCCACCGATGGACGGTGGCAGGCCGTCGCCGTCGTCGCCGGATGTGGGCTCGTCGCCGCCGGAATCGTCGCGCTCGCGGTCCGGCGGCCTGCCGCGGGCGACCCTGTCGTCGACCTCGTGTTACGCGCCCGCAGCGCCCGCGTGGCGACAGGACTGGCGATCGCGGTTCCCGGGGCACTGTTCCACGCCGAGATGAGCGCCGCCGCCGTCGGCGTGTTCGTGCTCGGGCTCATCGCCCTGCGCGTGGTCGCGGGGCCGCATCGCAGCGTCGCCGCGGCCGCGAGCTGACGATGACGGCCCTGCGCGTCACCATCGACACCACCAGCGGGCTCGCGCCGTGGCGGCAGATCTACGACCAGATCGAGCGCATGATCGCGGGCGGGACGCTGGCCTCGGGCACCCGGCTGCCACCGATCCGCCAGCTCGCACGGGACCTCGGACTGGCGTCCGGCACGGTCGCGCGGGTCTACCGCGAACTGGAGACCATGGACCTCGTGACGACGGCGCGCGCGAAGGGAACCGTCGTCACCGAACCGGCCGAGCGCACACGGCCCGAGGCGTTGCTGACAGCAGGGGCGACCCGCTTCGCGGCGTTCGCCCACGATCTCGGCGTCGGCGAGGACGCCGCGGTCGACGCCGTCCGTGCGGCCTACGCTCGAGTGGCCGGCAGCTAGCGCCATACGGGGACGGTTGCCTGTTTCGACCTCGACAGCGATTACGGCCACACGGTGCACTTCACTTGAACCGGCGCGGGTTTGCTCGTCGAAAGCGGCAGGGTCACGCCCCATGTGGCGCATGCTTTTCCGTTGACGCTCGAGGGCCTGAAACAAGGCATCGAAGAAAGCCGTGCGGGCCGTACCGCGGGAAAGCTGGTGCTCGAAACCTCCCTCGGACTCGATTCTCCGCTACGGAACCGCATCGTCAAGGCGGCGATGGAAGAACACCTCGCCGGTCCACACGGGCACCCGGCGAACGGCGTCATCACCCTCGTGCTCGACGAACTGAAGTCCGGCCTCGGGACCGCGTGCGGTGCCGGTCGTGATGGGTGCCTCGGGCGAGCCGCTGGATCTGGGGCGCCTGAGACGGTTCGTCACACCCGGCCAGAGACGCGCGTTGAACATCCGCGACGGCGGTTGCGCCTTCCCCGGCTGCCACCGGAAATCCAAGAACTGCCACGCCCACCACATTCATCACTGGGCAGACGGCGGGCCGACCGACCTCCGGAATCTCGTGCTGCTGTGCGGTTTTCATCACCGGCTGATCCACCACGGTGATTGGGAAGTGCGGATGGCGGCCGACGGGTTACCGGAGTTCATCCCACCCCAATACCGAGACCCACTCCGAAAACCCCGGCGCAACACGCTGTATTACGTCTAGGCCCCGAGGAGCCCGCCAGCCATCCCAGGCGACGGGCCCCTCGGCATGCCCGGCGCCAGCCAAGCCACGGTGGCCGTGTGGATTTCGGGACATCTGACACCCCAAAGCCAGCCTCATCCATTCCTGACCGACCCACCGTGACCGGACCGATCACGCACGACCGTGTGGATTTCGGGGCATCTGACGTCCCAAAACCCACACAGTCCACCTCCAACGGACCGATCACGACCGAAAGATCGGCACTCGACGGACTGGTGAAATGAGGGCAGGGACGCGCCTCTGGTCAAGGGCCAGCCATCGGGGCGTAGGCCGGGCCGCGCTCACGGTCGGTGCCGGCCGGACTCGCAGGCCATGAGCGAACTGCTCGGTTCCCCGCAACAGCGTCTTCCCGGCGGGATCGCAAGGTGATCGTCAGGTGGGCGTGCCACGTTCCGGGTCATGGTGGAACCACACGGCCGGAAAGGAGTCCGGACCTGACATGAAAGTGCACAGCGGCGAACGCCCCCACAAACTCGGGAAACCAGGTGTGTACAGCACCAAATCCGCCATCGTCGACGCGGTTACCTTCCTGGCCGGGCTCTGGCTGTTGCTGTCTCCCTTCCTGCTCGATCACACCGCCACCGGCACCGGGTTCAACGGCCACTGGAACGACGGTCTCGTCGGCGGCGCCCTGCTCCTGCTCGGCACCGTGTCCCTCGTCGACCCGGTCCGCGGTGTCGCGCTCGCCCCGGTACGGCTGCCCGCGGGCGGCTGGCTGATCGTCGCGCCCACCGTGCTCGGCTACAACGTGGGGCTCCCCGCGCCGCGGACCACCACCAGTGACGTCACCACCGGGCTGGTGATCCTCGCGCTCTGGGTGTTCAGGAAGCGACAGCCATGAGCCACCGTCCCATCCTCGGCACAGTGGATCTGCGTGACGCTCTTCGACGCCCGGAACCACCCTGACCGTCCCCACACCGACGGGAGCCCCATGAGAACGACGACCATCATCGCTGTGCTGATCACCGCCGCCCTCACCACCGGCGCGTGCGCCTCCAGCGACCGTCCCGCACCAGGACAGGACACGGCCCACCTTCCACCCGCGCCCGAGCCCGCGGTCGACAAACCGTTGCAGACACTGGGATCCAATCTGGAACCCGGTCCAATGTCCGTGCTGAACGTCTACGTCATGCCACCACCCGAGGGCCACTATCAGGCCGGGCAGGACGCCGTCGTCCGGCTCACCCTCGTCAACAACAGCCGCACCGACGACGCACTGACCGCGGTCTCGAGCCCGCTCGCGCGCACCGCCGCCATCCACGTTCGGATGCAGCGTGGAGGCCGATCACCACCATTTCGTCCATCGCGACTCAGCAGGAAAGACCTTCGCGTCGACTTGATGCGTGCAGGGATGCGGGCTCGCCGGCCCGGGCACAGAAGGCGACAGCGACCGGGTCTGCTTCACCACCACGCAGTCCTGACGTTCGCGCTGATGGCCGAGTTCGGCCGCTCGGTCAGAGGTGGGGCCGGTCATCTCGACCGGCCCCACCCCTCTCACCCCACCTGGTCAGAAAGTGATGGTGAATCCGTCGATCGAACCGGTGTCGAACTTGAAGACGTCCTGGACGCTCAGCTTCCAGGTGCCGTTGGCGTTCTCGTTGGAGGCGTCGACCGTGTAGGTCTCGTGCACACCGGCGGGGCTGCCCACCCCTCCTGCCTTCTTCAACCGGTAGGTGGCACCGCTGGGCCCGATGAGACTCACCGCCAGGTCGGCCGAGTAGGTGTGGCTGATGTCCACCTTGACCGGCAGCGACGCGGACGCCTTGCCATCACATCCTTCCTGGGTCACCGAGCTCGTCACCGCGGCACCGGCGTCGGGGATCGCTACCGGGGTGGTGTTCGACTTGGTGCCGCACTTCGGTTCCGGGCCACCGCCACCGATGAACGACACGTTCAGCAGCTTGTTCAGCGAGCCGCTGCCGGGGTTCTTGACCACCCCGTCGGACGCGTTGTTCACCAAGGCGTCGCGCACCTGCTTCGGCGTCGCGGACGGGTTGGCCGCCAGGTAGAGCGCGGCCGCACCGACGACGTGCGGCGTCGCCATGGACGTCCCGCTCATCACCGCCGAACCGCCGCTGCTCGGGCTCAGCGACGTGATGTTGCTGCCCGGCGCGAAGATGTCCGTGCACGAACCGTAGTTCGAGAACGACGACCGGTTGTCGCTGGAATCCGTGGCGTTCACCGTGATGGCTTCGGGAACCCGGGCGGGGCTGGTGTTGCAGGCATCCGTCGACGCGTTGCCGGACGCGACGCCGTAGACGACGCCGGACGCGATCGACTTCTTGAGCGCGTCGTCACCCACGCCGGGCGCGTCCATCGTGAGGCTCATGTTCGCCACGGCCGGTTTCCGCGCGTTCGCGGTCACCCAGTCGACGGCGTCGATGATGCCCGAATCCGGACCGGTGTTGTTGCATCCCAGCACCCGGAGGCCGACGATCTTGACCTTCTTGGCGACACCGTAGGTCTTGCTCGCGATGGTGCCGGCGGTGTGACTGCCGTGCCCGTTGCAGTCCTTCCCGTCACCTCCCATGAAGTCCTTCCCGATGCCGGCCCGGCCTTCGTACTCGGGATTGTCGGGGTTGATGCCCGTGTCGAGGTCGTACGCGGTGACGCCCTCGCCGCTGTTGTTGTAGGTGTACTTCTTGTCCAGCGGCAGGGACTTCTGGTCGACGCGGTCCAAGCCCCACGTGGGGTTGGCCTGGGTCTCGGTGCCGCGGGCGGTGCCGTCCTGGTAGACGGCCTTGACCGACGGATCCGCCGCGAGCCGCTTCGCCTGCCGCTCGGTCATCTTCTTCACCGAGAAGCCGTTCAACGCCGCGGACCACGTCGACCGCACCTCGCCGCCGAAACGTCCGGTCAACGAGGTCGCCGACGCTTGCGCGGTCGCGACGCCGTCCTTCAGCACGACGATGTACTGGTCGGCGTAATGCTGTTTCGCCTGGACCACAACGCCTTCGGCCTCGGCCGCGACGGCGTTTCCGATGCCCAGTGCCAGCAACGGGGTCAGCGCGCCCAGGGTCAGCAGCAGTTTCCGGTGGTTACGCATGGGATGTCACCTCCGTAGGAAGACCGATCACTGGACGGTGAGCGTGTAGGTGGCGGTCGACGTCTTGCCGGCGCCGTCCTTCGCCGTCACAGTGATCGGGTAAGTACCGGGTTGGAACGGCGCGAAGATCTGCATCGTCGAGCTGCCACCGCTGGATATGCTCTGCGGGTTGAAGAACGGCGCGATCGGCAGCCCCGAGCCGGACGCCGACAGCGTGATGGAACCACTGCCGCCGGTCGCGGAGACCGTCGCGTTCACGAACTGACCCACCCGTGCGGTCCCCGATCCGGGGTTGACCGTGACCTTGAGGTCGCCCGGCTCGCTGCCGCCCTTGCCGACGGTCAGCGTCAGCGTGGTGGTCGCGGTGTCGGTCGTCCCCTTGCCGGACACGGTGATCGTGTAGTCCCGCTCCGGCGTTCCCGCCGCGGTCTCGATCGTCAGCTTCGCGGTGTCGCCGGACATGATGGACGAAGGCTGGAAGGTCGCCTTGGCACCGTCAGGCAATCCGGACGCGCTCAGCTCGACGTTCTCGCTGCCGTTCTTGCCTTCTTTGCTCGTGATCGACGTCGAAACGTACTTGCCGGGGTCGGTCTTCACCGCGCCAGGGGACGCCGCGAGGGTGAACTTGTCACCGCTGGGCACATCGCCGATCTGCTGCTTGACCCAGTCCCCCATCTCGTTGTTCAGGCGACTGTAGACGCTGTACCACCGGAAGTCGCTGCGGCTCCACGACGTGATGCCGACGACCACGCCGTTGACGATGAACGGACCACCGCTGTCACCGGGAAGCACGGTCTTGCGGCCGTCGGAGTACCCGGCGCAGATCATCGTCTTCGGGTCGACGCCGTTCTCGACCCCGGTGCACTGGTTCGGGTCGACGATCGGCAGGGTCAGCTTCTGCAGCGTGACGTCGGGCGGGCTGTCGTTCTGGGTCTTCTTGCCGTATCCGAGGCTGAAACCGTCCTTGCCCGGCGTTTCGAGGCCGGTGTCGGCCGAGGTGGCGACCTTCGCGTAACCGCCCGCGGGGACCGGGATGTCCGCGTCGGTGGTGATGATCGCGACGTCGTATCCGTACCAGGGCTGGGTGAACTTCGGGTGGAGTTTGTAGTCGACGACCTTCAGCTGGGTGCCGCCGGTGCTCATCAGGTCGTCCAGTCCATAAAGGACTGTCTTTTCGCCTGCCAGTTCCTTGCAGTGTGCCGCGACCATCACCTTGCGCGGTGCCACGACCGAACCGCTGCAGCTCTGCCCCTTGGGCCGCGAGCCACCTTCGCGCAAGGCCGCGATGGCGAACGGGTAGTCCTTCACCGAGGCGGGTACGCCGCCGATGCCCTGGGCGTGGGCGCCGTCGGGGATCCGGACGTCGCCGGTGGGCGCGACCGCCGACGCGGTCGGCTGGGGAGCGGCACCGGCGGTTCCACTCAGGACGGGGATCGACAGGGCCGCCACGCTCAGCGCCAGCAGGCCTACGATTCTCTTCTTCTTCACGGTGTTTCCTTTCACAGGGGAGAAATCAGAAAGTCAGGGTGAAGTTGTCGATCACGCCGGTGTCGAACCGGTAGACGTCCTGGACACGCAGCTTCCAGTCACCGGTGCGGCTTTCGGCAGACGTGTCGACGGTGTAGGTCTTGGAGAGGTCGATCATGCTCACGCCACCGGCCTGCTTGAGGTTGACGACCTTGCCGCTGGGCGTCACGAGGTCGATCTTCAGATCGGCCGAGTACGGGTGCTTGATCGTCACCGCCACCGAAGTTCCGGAAGTGCCCTTGGCGTCACAGGAGCCGATGGTCACCGTGCTGGTCACGGCGTCGCCGGCGTCGGGGATCGCGACGTCGTCCGCGCTGGTACCGCCCGCGCAGGACGGCGGATTCGGGGTTCCGCCGAGGAAACCGGTGTACAGCAGCTTGTTCGGCGAGCCCTTGGCGTCGGAGATCTTGCCGGGCGTGGCGTTGTCGAGCAGCGCCTTGGTGACCTGTGCCGGAGTGGCGGACGGGTTCGCGGTGAGGTAGAGCGCCGCCGCTCCCGCGACATGCGGGGTGGCCATGGAGGTGCCGCTCATCTGCTGCGTGCCGCCGCCGTTGCGGGTCGACGTGATGTTGCTGCCCGGACCGAACAAGTCGGTGCAGGACCCGTAGTTCGAGGACTGGGAGGAGTTGAAGATCGATCGCTTGTCCTGGATGTCGCTCGCGGCGACCGTGATCGCCTCGGGCGTGCGGGCCGGCGAGACGTTGCAGGCGTCCTGGCCCTCGTTGCCCGCGGCGACCGTGACGGTGATGCCTGCCCGGACCGCTCCTTGCACCGCCTGGTCCACTGTGGAGGTCGCCCCACCGCCGATGCTCATCGTGAGCACCGCGGGTTTCTGCGCGTTCTTGGTGACCCAGTCGATACCGGACACGATCGTCGACCACGGCGCGCTGCCGTTGCAGCCGAGCACGCGGACAGCGACGATCTTCACACCTTTCGCGACCCCGTAGGTCGTGCTGCCGACGGTTCCCGAGACGTGTGTGCCGTGGCCTTGGCAGTCCGAGGCGTCGCTGTCGTTGTCCACGAAGTCGTATCCACTGCTCGCGCGGCCGCCGAACTCCGACTGGCGATAGTCGGTCCCGGTGTCGAGCACGTAGACCGTGGCACCGTCGCCTTTGTTGGCGTAGTCGTACTTCTTGTCGAGCGGCAGGTCCTTCTGGTCGACCCGGTCCAGGCCCCAGGTCGGGTCGTGCTGGGTGTCCGTGGCACGCGCGAGGGAATCCGGCTCGACCGAGGCGACGGCGGGATCCGCCGCGAGCCGCCGGGCCTGCGCCTCGGTCATCCGGCCGGCGAAACCGCGCAGCGCGGAGTCATAGGTGCGCGTGACCTGCCCGCCGTACCCCGCCGCCAGTGAGCGAGCATCGGTGGTGTTCACCGTCGATGCCTTGAGAGTGACGAGATAGGAGCCCGGAATGGCGTCCGGCACCCAGGCCTGGACGGCGGGCCCTACCGGAGAGGCGACCGCGGGCAGCGCCGACACCGAAGCGGTGACGGCGAGCGACAGGCCCGCTATGGCTAACGCCCACCGAGGGCGGAGACTCTCACGCATTGAATACTCCTGAAAGCAGGGGAATCGACACCGGGGAGACAGTGCGAACGTGACCACAACCACGTTGTGACAACAGTGAGTTCTCAACCGGCGAAGAACAATAGGTACTACGCCCGGCCGGATACTCAATTAAAAGCGCACATTTTTATGATCAGTGCCGTAGTGTCATTGAATGAGGGACCTCATGAAATGCCGAAAACCCGACGATGCGATATCGGCATCTTTTTCGTGACGGTCAGGCCCGCTGCTCGCGCAGCAGGTCCTCGGTGAGCACCGCACGCGACGGCAGATCCAGCTTGGCCAGCGCCCGGCCGATGTGGACTTCGACCGTCCTCGCGGAAAGGAAGAGCCGTTCGGCGATCTCACGGTTACTGAGGCTTTGCGCGGCAAGACGCGCGACCTCGAGTTCGCGCGGCGACAAGGACTGCCCGTATCCACGACGCCCCCTCGACGGAGTGGTCGGGTCGTGTCGCGCCAGAAGCCGTCGGCACCGCTGGGCATCCGCGGCGGATTTCAGAGAACGGTAAATGGTTTCGGCGGAGGCCAGCGCTCCCAGCAGTTTCCGGTGGTCACCGAGTTCGGCGTGACACTCACCCGCGAGTTCGCTCGCGACAGCGGCGGCATAAGGCCGTGGCAACGCCTGATAGGCCAGGGACGCCCGGCCGAACGATTCGGCCGCGTCGCCCGGTCGTTTTCGGGCGAGCAGACCTCGGCAGAAGAGGGCGGCGGCGTGGGCGAGCGGCGCGTCGCGCTCGGCGATCCCTTCCTGATACTCGTCCACCAGCCGCGTCGCCGCTTCGTGTTGTTCCAAGGTGACGAGAACCCGTACGGCGGACGGCAGGAGTTCGGCCGCCCAGATCCAGTTGTTCTTCCGGCGAATGGTCTCGAGCCCGCTCTCCGCGAGACGCGCGGCGGTGGGAAGTTCTTTGGCCGCGAGGAGCACGGTCACCCGCCCGGCGAACGCCGAAGCCTGCTGCGGCACGTTGCCGGCCGCGAGCGCGAAGGCGGCGTCGAAGTTCCGCGAGGCCTCCTTGCGACGTCCGTTGCCCAGCCGGTGCCAGCCCAGCGCGAGCAAGGGTTCCGCCGCGAGCGAACTGCTCTCCCCGACCCGCTCCAGCAACTCGCGGACGCCGGTCTCCACCTCGGGCCAGATCCCCATCGCGACATCGAGCCGAAGGTCCGTCCCGGCGGCGAGCGCCTCCAAGTAGGGTTGTTCCTCGTCTTGGATCAGCCTCCGGGCCGTGGCCAGGTAAGTTCTCGCCACGGGGTAGTACCCGTTCCACGCGGCCGCGTCGGCGAGGTTGATGTAGGTCCGGCTGACCTGCCTGCGCACTTCGGCCGACCGCGGCGAGGACGGCAGCGTCCCCACGTCCTGCCAAGCTCCGGGATCGGCGATCTGCATCCGCCCGGAAACCCTGTTCGCGGTCACCGCGGCGATCAGTTCGACGTCACGGGTGCCCTTGCTGGCCCGCACCGCCTCGTCCAGCCAGCGCATGTTCTCCTCGACCGGAACCGCCCCGACGTGAGGAAGCGCCAAGGTGATCAATCCGCGAGCGAGAAGCGGGCGCCGGTCGGCGAGATCCGTGATGGCCAGCTCGATCTCCGAACGGCCGGCGTCGACCTGCCCGGCCTGATTGATGAGGACACGACCGAGGTTGATCCGGATCTCGCCGCGGGCGGCCTTGCTCATCGGCCAGTCGCGCGCCGCCGTGCGCAGTAGCCGAAGAGTGGATTCGCCGATCAGCCCGTAGGCCGTCTCCCTGCTGAGGCGGACGGCGAAGTTCTCCCTGTTCGCACGGGAAAGGGCTGGGTCCCCGAGCGCGGCCTCGAGCAGACGCACGGCGTCCTCCGGCCGGCCCTCGGCGGTTGCCAGGTCCACGGATTCCGCGACCCGCCGGGCCCACTCGTCGAGTTCGCCCGCCTCTCGGTGGTGGTAGGCGATCCTTTCCGGTTGCGGCTCATCCGAGCCGGCGAGGAACCGCGCGGCGTTGGAGTGCAGACGGTACCGCCGAGGGCCCGGGACCGCGGCATGGACCGCGTCGGCGATCAAGGGGCTGCGCACCGCATAACGATCGTTGCCCTGGTCTCGCAGAAATCCCCCGGCCATCGCCTGAAGCAGGTCGTCGACGATTCCGGCCCAGTCCGAGCCGGCCACGGCCGCGAGTGTCTTGCTGCACGCCGGTCGCCCGAGGATCACCGCGGCGGCCACGATCGCCGCGGCACCTTCGTCCAACACGGCGTACCTCGCGGCGAGTTCCGCCGCCCAAGCACTGGGGACGACCTTCTCCGAGAGTTTCACCGCGGCCTGCGCGTCAAGTCCGGAGACCGATTCCAGGACCGCTGTGACCGCGGCGGCCACGCCGTCGGTCCGGCGGTGGATCCGCTCGGCGAGTTCCAGCGAACCGGTCATCGCCGCGACGTCTTCGACCTGAAGCGGCCTCAGGGTGAACCGAGCTGTCACTCCGGCGCGGGGAGGCCACCACGAGTCGTGGGGTTCGCGTTGCCGCAACCGGATCGCGGAGCTCGTCAGGACGACCAGCCGTTCGGACGGCCTGGACGCCAAGTAGCGAAGGAACTCCTGGGTTTCCTCGTCTGCCTCGTCCGCGTCGTCGACGATCAGAAGAGTGCGTTCGGGCAAGGTCAGCAGCTCACGAAGCGCGCGGTGCAGCAAGTGGCGATCGGACTCGAGCGGATCCGGCAGTACGGGTCTCAGCTCCGGAAGCAGTGGGTGAAGAACCCCGGCGAGGGGTGACAGACGGTCGGCCATCCCCGTCCATCCGCCCGCTGCGGTTCCCAGTGCGTCGAGTACCGGCGCCAGCGGCACGGGATCGCGCTCTCGCGCGCAGCGGGCTTCGAGCACCGTCCGGTTCCGGCCTTCGGACCGTGCGACCCGATCGAGGAGGCTCGTCCGCCCGGAGCCAGGCTCACCTTCGACCACGATGAAGGCCGACGGCTTGGCGATCTCCTGCTCCAGCGCTTTCTCCACCGCGGGTGCCCCTTACGTCAGTGTGACCGGCCCAGCTCGACGAGCGAGTCGAACAACGACTCGACCGCGCGGCACACCGCGTGCGGAGGCGTGTCGTGCGGGCCGATGACCTCGGCGAGGCGCTCCCAGGCGAACGTGCCCAGCACCCGGGCCAGCACCGCCCTGACCGCCGCCGGTTCTCCGGGCACAGGGTGCAGCGCGTCCGCTCCCCCGCTGAGATCCGCACCGGGATCCAGCGCGTCGACGCATCGCGACACCACCTCCCGGGTCAGCCGGACCACCACCGCGAGCGCCGGCCCTCGCAGGTAAGGCGCGATGTCGGCGGCCGCGCTCATCCGGACCAGGACGGAGGCCACGATGCTGTCGCGAACCACGGACGCGGACGAGACGACGGCCGGCACATTCTTCCCTTCGACGCCGTACCTGAACCTCTCCAGCATCTCCGTGGACGGTGGCCGTGACCAGCCCGCACGCGATAAGTGAGGGTACGTAGAGAATGCGCCGCGCCGTTCAGGCGGAGGGCCGGCGCGCGGTCGCACCGGCCCTCCGGGAAAGTCGGCGGATCAGCCGTTGGCGGCGCTGGTGTTGACGTCTCCGTTGACACCCTTCGGGAAGAAGCCGCCGGACGTGGTCGCCTTCGGTGTCAGGTAGACGATGTTGAGTACCTGGCCGGGCGACCGGCTGAACGCGATGCCGTTGCCGTCGGTGGGCACGATGTTCGCCCGGCCGTTCCTGTCCACGACTCCCTGGTCGAGGTCGGTCGTGCCGTCGAGGCTGTCGCGTGCGTTGGAAAGTTTGACGCTGGCTTCGCGGAGGTCGCGGCCGAGCAGCCCGAGTCCGAGAATGCCACCGGTGTGCTGATAGAGCGCCGTACGGACGTTGGCCGCGTGGTAGGCCTCGACGGCGAGGATGCCGGCGGCGGCTTCGAGGTAGGTCTTGTTGGTGATCAACGGAGCGGCACCCTTGTAAGCGGTGACGCCGACGTCTTCGAACAGATAGGCCGCGAGAAGGAAGTTCTCCTCGCACGCGAACGCGTCGAAGCTCTGGCCTTTCCTGACCAGGCCGGCGGCCTGGGCGGCGGCGGTGAAGCTGGACTGCAGATCGATGGCCGGGCGGCTGACCGCCGCGGAACCGAGCGCGGCCCGAAGGAACTCCACGTGGGCTTTCTCGTCGGAGGCGATCTCCTGGGCGTACTGCTTGGCCGCTTTGGTCTTGAATTTCACCGCCCGTCCACCCGTGACGCCGCCGCGGGTGCCGGTCCCGGTGGTCGAAGAATCGGCGAGTCCCTTACCCGTGACGGCGTGCAGGTAGAACTCAGCTTCGAGGTATTCGAGGTTGAGCGCGAAGTTCAGGACCGCGGCGTCACTGACCTCGCCCTGTGCGGCGGCCGCGGCCGGCCTGGCAGCCGTGGCGGATGCCGTCGCACCGGACAATCCCCCTATCGCGCCGGTACCGACCACGCCGAGTCCCGCCACCCCCGCCGCGCGCAGGAAACGACGGCGGTCTTGTTCGTTCTCCGCACTGCGGTTGATCATCGATGCGGCATAACGCTTGCCAAACACGAGCGATCTCCTTCCCGCCCGTGTCCTGACACGCACGACATCGGGCGTACCCCGCCGGTCGGGCGAGGTTGTTTTCGCGGACGCAGTGCTTTCGTGCCCGCAACCCGCCCGGCTTGGCCCCTCATCCGATGGAATGACACCGGGCCTGGTCAGGGGCCGGAGAAGACCGATCGCCGCCGCGACCCTGGAGTGGAAACGGCGGCGACCGGCCGGGACGCCGCCGCATCGGCGCCCCCGGCGGCGGAGGCCCGATTTCCGCCGCGCGGTTGAGCCACACGCTCCAGAACCAACGTGTGGGCAGAGGTGTGACCGGGCCACCGGCAAGGAAGCACAGGGCCCGGGCGAATCGTCAGTTCTTGTTGGTGCCCGGGGTCAGCACCTTGTCGATGACGAAGACGGTGGCGTTCTTGGTCGGGATGTTGCCGCACAGCACCTTCGCGCCGTTGACGGTCATGTTCTCGCCGGAGCCCTCGATCTTCACCGGACCGCCCGCGGTGTTGAGCGTCTCCACCGAACCGGCGGTCGCGAGCCCCTTGGCGTCGTAACGCTTGCCGACAACGTGGTACTGCAGGATCGGCGCCAGCTGATCCGGCTTGCCCGCCAGCTCGGTGAACTTGGCGTCACCCNNCGGGCCGAACACGTCGGCGTTCGTGGTCACCCCATCCGGCGAACCCGACGAACCGGAACTCGACATCGGAGCCGAACTGGACGGGGCCATCGAGCTGTTGCTGCCGCCTGAGGAGGCCTTGTCGCTGCTGCTGCACGCCGCCAACGCCAACGCGGCGGCCGCGGTGAAACCGATACCTACGACGCGAAACTTGCTCACGCGGATCCACTCCAGTTCTTGCGGACGACGCCTCGACTCGAGGCGGCTCTCAACCAGGTATTCGGAGTGGCCCACGAACCGGGCGGGAGTCGAAATCTACTCTTTCGGGTGAGCGGCCGGCTCGGCCTCGTCACCGGCGGACTCGTCACGCCCGCGGTGGCGGGTCCCAACGCGGGTCTGCTCGACACCGACCTTCCGGTCACGGTCGTAACGGCGATGCCGGTTCTTGCTGATCGCGGTGGCGAGCACCGTTGGGCCGTCCTCGACGCCGCCGTCGGCATCGCGCTCGGCGCCGCGCCGACCTTGCGGGCACACAAGGCTACGACCTCGGCGACATCAGCCTCGTCAACCTGCGCGAGCGACGGACCGGCCGCGCCGCCCTGGCCGTCGCCCGGACTTTCGGAGCCTCACCGCCGCGCTCGCGGTCGCCCAGGTTCCGTCCGCGCTGGGCTGTGCCGTCCTCGGCCCAGTCTTCCTCGAGGCCGGGCCCGAGTGTGAGGCCGCCCCTTAAGGCTCCCGGCCGACTTGGGCGGACAACGAATCGGCCGAGCTTCCTATAGCACAAGCACTCCCCCGCCAAAGCGAAACGGCCGAAGTTCGGCCTATCGAGCGATATGACCAAGCCGAACGGGCCGAGAGCTCGAAAACAGCAAGCCGGCGACAGCCATCGCCGCCCGACTCCGATCGGGCGAGGCCTATTCCGTCATGCCATTTATCACGATATTTGGAACTAAACGATTCGACGGCGCCCGCAATTTCGTTTTCCTCGTCCATGGCAGCGCGGGAAACAAGGAAATCCTTGACACGAGATGATCCGCGCCTGCTACGCTTCGGCACGTAATGTCAATCGAGCGGCTTCGCGTAATGCCACCGATGGACATGGGGGCTTACTTCGGCGAAGTCGTTTCTGGGGAAGGAAACCGATGAAAATTCGCAACTCACTGCTGACCTTGGCCGTGCTCGTCGGCGGCGCGATGACTGTGTTGCCCGGCGTTGCCGGCGCCACCGTCACCGAGGATTGCACCTACAACACCAGTGCCAGCGGCGTGAACTTCCACGTCAAGTGCTCGCGCCTGCCCGCTGGCATCTCGCAGTACCGAGCGGTCGCGCAGTGTGGCAACGGTTCCACCACGTACGGAATCTGGAAGACAGTGGCGGAGAGCGTGTACATCGGCTCCGTCGCCGACTGCACGAACCGGGGCAATGTCGCAAAGGGTGGGATTCAGCTCCGCTAGCCCGAAATTCGTGGGCGGTGAAGGCGATTTACCCGCCTTCACCGCCCGCGAGCATTCCACTCGGCAAAGCGGAAATGCGCAGGAGTTCGCAGACCTGTCGAGAACATTCCGCTCCACCCGAACACGGACGAAGACACACGGCCAACCTCGGCAAAGAGCGCCCCCTGGCTCCACTCGGATGCTGACGATCCACTTCACCGAAGAGGACCTCTCCCTGCTGACGGTGTCCGAGGTGGCGGAACCCTGTGGGAGATCCTGGCAAGCCTTTACCGGTTGCGCCGTCCGGAGGGCGAACCGTTCTTCGGGCACTGGCGCAAGACGACCCTCGGCACTCTCGATACCGACGGTGTACTACTGATGAGCGCTGTCCCACTCTTACGGGTACTGCCCGGATTTTCTGACACCAGCTCAGCCGGCTACGTCCATCGAAGACGGAGTGGACGCCTTGCGTGCCACACCTCTCCCGGTGCTGCGTGCCGAGATCGCCGAACTCTCGCGCCACGGCACAATCCCCCGCTGGTTGCGGTTGATTCGCGACGGGGGCTCAGACGAGCTCAATGCGCTCGCCGACGCCGTGCTCGGCTACTTCCGGAAGCATCTGGCTCCGGATTGGCCCGTTGTCGCCGACGCGATCGCGGGCGCGGTGTACGGCGCCAGGGACGTCGCCGCCGCTGTCTACGGTCTGGTCATGTTCCTCACCGCGAGCCTCTTCGGCTACCTGGTCACCCGCGCCCGCGAACCGGCGGCCCGGCAGGGAGGCCCGGGTCCCCCGTGAGAGCTACTCGGATCGTCCGCTCGTTGGTGATTCGCCGGCGTCGGCGCGCTTCCAGCGTTTCGGATCGGCCTGACGACCACCACGGACTGACACCCGGTGGGTTCCCACCTCCGCCTCGGCGCCGGCGACGATCACCGACGCGTTCAGCTGATGAAGCCCGCCGCCTTGAGCCAGTCGCGGGCGACCGTGGCCGCCTTCTGGCCGTCGACGCTGACCTTCTTGTTCAGGTCCGTGAGCGTCGCGGTGTCGAGTTTCGCGGCGATCGGGGTGAAGACCTGCTCCAGCTGCGGGTATTGCCGGGCGAGCGGAGTGGCGATCGTGATCGCGGGGTTGTACGTCGGGAAGAAGTGCTTGTCGTCCTCGAGCACGGTGAGCTGCTGTGCGGCCACGCGTCCGTCGGTGGAGGCGACCGAGCCGAAACCGCACGGGTCCCCCTTGCCGATGCTCGGGTAGACGACGGCGTCGTTGAGCAGGTGCACCTGCGCGTCGGGCAGAGTGAACCCGTAGGCCTTCGCCAGGCCGGGAAACCCGTCGTCCCGGCTTTTGAATTCCGGGCCCATACAGGTCGATGCCGCGGCCGGGTCCCGCTTCACCAGGGCCGCGTAGTCGGACAGCGTCTTCACGCCGGTCCGGGCCAGTGTCGCCGGGTTTCCGGCGAGGGCGTAGGTGTCGTTGGCCGGCGAGCGCGCCCACCAGGTGACGCCGTTGGCGGTGTCGGCCTGTTTGACCGCGTCGTACTGCGCCTGTGGGTCGCTGATCGGCTTCGTCTGGTTGAGGTAGCTGATCCAGGCGGTGCCGGTGTACTCCCAGTACAGGTCGACCGCGCCGCCGGTGAGCGCCTGGCGGACGTTGCTCGAACCGGTGATGTTGGTCTTGTCCTCCGGGCTCGCCCCGGCCGCCTGCAGTGCGACGAGAGCGATCTGGCCGAGCAGCAGCTGCTCGTCGAACTCCTTGGAGCTGACCCGGATCTTGGCGCCGTTCAGCGCGTCGATCTTCTTGATGGAGCCCGCACCCACCTGGGCGCCGGTTTCGTCCTTGCCGATCGTGCAGCCGGCCGAGAGCGCCGCTGCCATGACGAGTGCGAGTACAGCGGCGGTCGTGCGCTGGAGCATCCGCATGGATGGGTCCTCCTTGAAGTCGGTCGGGCTAGCTACCTCGCGGGTGCAGGATCTCCTCGGCGACCAGCCCCAGCCAGTCGACGAAGAGCGCCAGCACCGCGACGATGATTCCGAAGGTCAAGCTCAACATCGGGCGATACAGCCCGATCCCGGCGACAAGCCCGCCGCCGAGACCACCGGCGCCGATGAACGTCGCCAGCGTCGCGCTCGCGACGGTGAGCACCAGCGCGGTCCGGATCCCGGCGAGGATCACCGGGACCGCCAGCGGCAGCTCGATCCGCCACAGGACGGCCGTCTTGCTCATGCCCATACCTCGCGCGGCGTCGACGAGGGTCGGGTCGACGCCGTCGAGTCCGACGATCGTGTTGCGCAGCACCGGCAAGGTCGCGTAGACGACGAGCGCCGTCACCGCCGTCGCGGTGCCCGTGCCGATCCAGAGCGCGAGCAGCACGACCAGCCCGATCGACGGGATCGCCTGGCCGAGATTGCCGAGCCCCAGCCCGATCGGCCCGGCCCAGCGGGCACCGGCGCGGGTGAGCAGGATGCCGAGCGGGAGGGCGATCGCGATGGTGCACGCCGTCGAAATCCCGGTGAGCCGCAGATGCGCGCCCAGTTCGGTGAAGATCTCGCCGGCGTTGAGGAAACGCTGTTCGATCGAGTCGAGCGGCTGCGCGCGCACGATCAGGAAGAGTGCCAGCAAGGCGAGGATCAGCAGGACCGGGCGCACCAGCAGCCCGAGCCGGCGCCGACGAGGCCGCGCGGGCACGGTGGTGTCCGGACCCGCGCCGGTATCCGGGATCGCGGGCGGGGGCGCCTCGTCGGTGGGTCCCAACGCAGCGACGAGGCTGGACACGTCGCACACCCCCAACGGCCGCGCGGCGCCCTCCTCGGTGACCACGACCGCGGTGCTGCCGGTCCGCACCATCACGTCCAGCACGTCCCGCAGGGTGGCGTCGGGACGGACGGCAGGCCGTCCGTCCGGCCTTTCGTCCTGTCGGAGGCCCAGGTCACCCACCCGGATCAGCGCGAGCCGCTTCAGGTTCCGCTTCGGCCCGATGAAGCTCGCGACGTAATCGTCCGCCGGCGCGGCGAGGATCGCCTGGGGCGTGTCGTACTGCGCGATCACCGACCGCGGCCGTAGCACAGCGATCCGGTCGCCGATTTTGAGCGCCTCCTCGAAGTCGTGCGTGACGAACACGATCGTCTTGCGCACTTCCCGTTGCAGGCGAAGGAATTCGTCCTGTAACCGGGCTCGCGTGATCGGGTCGGTGGAGCCGAACGGCTCATCCATCAGCATCACCGGCGGGTCCGCCGCCATCGCCCGCGCCACACCGACGCGCTGTTGCTGACCACCCGAAAGCGCACGCGGGTACCGGATGCCGTGCGCGCGGGTCAGGCCGACGATCTCGAGCAGCTCGCGCACACGGCCGGCGATACGTCGCCGGGTCCAGCCGAGCAGCCGCGGCACCACGCCGATGTTGGCGTCCACTCGCAGATGCGGGAAGAGCCCGATCTGCTGGATGACGTAGCCGGTGTTGCGCCGGTGTACGTCGAGATCGAGCGCCGAGACGTCGGTGCCGCCGATCGTGACGGTGCCCGAGGTGGGCTCGACGAGCCGGTTGATCATCCGCATGGTCGTCGTCTTCCCGCACCCCGACGGACCGGTCAGCACGACGATTTCGCCGGCGGGGATGCGCATCGTCAGGTTTTCGACCGCGGGTACCGCTCGTCCGGGGTAGTGCTTGCCGACGCCGCGCAGCTCGATCGTTTCACCGCCCGTTCCGGCTGCCGCCCCCGACGTCACCGAAGCCGCCGTTCCGCGGACACGGGGACGTCGTCGTGTGGTCAGCTTCCCGACCATCACGAAGGCCAGGTCGAACAGCAGCGCCAGCACCATGATCCCGAGCGTTCCGGTGAGCACCTGGTTCAGGGAGTTGACCGAGCCGAACCGGCCGAGCCCGTCGAAGATCTGGTTGCCGAGGCCGGGGCCTTTGACATACGCGCCAATGGCCGCGATACCGATCGTGATCTGCGTGGAAACCCGGATGCCGGAAAGGATCACCGGCCAGGCGAGGGGCAGCCGCACGCGAAACAGCAGCCGCACGCGGCCGAACCCCATCCCCCGCGCCGCGTCCACCACCGCCGGATCGACGCCACGCAGCCCGACGATCGTGTTGCGCGTGATCGGCAGCAGCGCGTAGAGCACCAGCGCGCACAGGACATTCGTCAACCCCAGCCCGAACGGGCCGATCAGGATGCCCAGCAACGCGATCGACGGAACGGTCAGGAACGCCGCCGTCGTCGTGGTCGCCATCGCGCCGAGCCATCGCCGCCGGTAGGTGAGCAGGCCGATCGTCATCCCGATCAGCACGGCCAGCGCCATCGCCGCCAGAGTGAGATCCACGTGCAGGATCGCGTCGTTCACGACGTCGATCCAGTTCTCGCGGAGGTACTCCGACAGGCTCAGGGCACCGCTCCTCGACGTCGCAGGTCGGAAAAAAGCCGACCACGTCAGGTTCGGCCCGGTCCCAACCCAACATGACCGCCGGGCTCCTGTCCACACCCTGGCGTGCGGTATCGCATCTCCCTCTCAACGTGGGCCTGAAAGGTGTACGGGGGCCGACCGGTGAGCCGCTGGACGTTGCCGGTGACACGGTCTTCCGCCCCTTCGGCGATGGCACGGTCCATGCCGGCCAGCATTGCGGCGAACTCCACCGGCACCTCCGCCGTGAGGCGATCGCGCATCCGCTCGAAGGACAGACGGCGGTGGACGACGGGGCGGCCGGTGACCTCTGTGATGATCGTGGCGATGTCGTCGTGGCCGAGTGTCTCGGGTCCGGTCAGGACGAGATCGGTGTTGGGGGCCTGCTCATCGGTCAGCGCGCGTACGGTGACGGCCGCGATGTCGGCCGCGTCGACGAAGCCGACGCGGCCGTTTTCGGCGGCGGTCCAGATGACGCCCTCGTCACGGATGCTGCGGGCGTGCGCGTGCGCGCCGGTGAAGTTCTGCATGAACCACGAGGGCCGCAGTACCGCCCACTGAGCGAAGAGACCGGGCAGGGCCTGGTGCACCTTTCCCACCGCCGGGCCGCCCTCCGGGATGGCCGAGGAGCTCAGCAACACCGCGCGGCGCACACCGGCGGTGCGGGCCTGCCGGAGAAACGGAAGCATGGTCGCCGCGGGGTCGGAGTCGCCCAAAGGCGGTATGAGGTAGAGGCGGTCGGCGCCGTCGAGGGCGGCCGCATGGGTGGTCGGGTCGTACCAATCGAAGGCGACCGGCTCGGCGCCGGAGACCGGTGTGGCCCGGCGGCTGGCGGCTTTGACGCGGTGGTCCGCGGCCGCCAGCCGGGCCGCGATGCGGCTTCCGGTGGTACCGGTGGCACCGATGACCAGAGTGGTTCCGTCGGCGGTCATCGGCTGCTCCCGATGAAGTCGGCGCCGGATTCCTGGACGGCGAGGGGGTTCCAGTAGTCGCGGTAGGACGTTATGCGCCCCTCATGGACGGTCACGACGGCGATGTACGTCATGTCGAAAGGGGCGTCCGTCTCCACCAGGCGGCCGACGCCGCGCATCTCGACCACGATGGTCTCCGGATCGGTCGTCTGATGGATCCGCAGGCCGGGGAAGTCGTGCAGCTCGACGTGATCGGGATAGTGGCGCATGTAGGCGGCGACGGCCTGCTTGCCTTCCAGACGCTTGGGCCAGCCGTCGGGCGCGAACGGGAACTCCATGGTGCCCTCGTCGGACCATAGGTCGACCCACGCGGAAATATCCTTGTCGAGCAGCAGCCGCAGGCTGTGGCGGTAGAGCTCCGTGGGTGAAGCCGGTGCGGGCATGGGTATTCTCCAGTTCACAGAATCCGGACCTCGGGTCCGTTCCAACAATACGGACCCCGAGTCCGCTTTGTAAAGCCGAGGAGGAGCATGCCGGAGCCCAGGTCCCGCAAGGACGCCGCCCGCAACCAGGAGGCCGTGCTCAAGGCCGCCGACTCACTTTTCGCGCGCCACGAGAGCCCCGAGGACGTCACGATGGCCGACGTCGCGGCCGCGGCCGGCGTCGGCAAGGGCACGCTCTTCCGGGCTTTCGGGGACCGCGCCGGCCTGCTCCGTGCGCTGTACGAGGCACGGCTCGAACCGATCAGGGAGGCCGTCGAGGCAGGCCCGCCTCCCCTGGGGCCCGCGACCCCACCGCGGGATCGCGTGCCCGCCCTGCTCGATGCCGTCCTGTGCTTCAAACTCGACAACCGGCGCCTCGCGCTGGCCCTGGAGGAAAGCGGAAGCACCAGCCCGTACCGGGCCGAGCACTACGAGCGGTGGCACAGCCTGCTCCGAGACGTACTGGAGCAGATCCCTGGTCTGGCTGACAGCGACTTCACCGCCCATGCCCTGCTCGCCGCCACACGAGCCGACCTTGTCGAGCACCTGACCGGAGACTCGCGTATTCCGCGGGAAGGAATGCGGGCACAGTTGGCGAACTTCGTCACCAAAGTCCTCGCCGCGCAGCCGGGAAACAAGGACGGCTGACCCGGCACGGTCAAGTGCCTACCCGGCCGGCGGCCTCCACCGGCTCGGCCGCCGGAGCGGCGATCAAACTGACGCCCAGTGGCGTGCACCAATGCAGGACGGCTTTGCCGTCGCGATGGGTGGTGATCAGCCGGGCGTCGCGCAGGGTCCGGGCTTGCACCGAAGCGGCAGGCACGGAGACATGCAGAGCGCGCGCGAGTTCGGTCGTGGTGTGTGGCTTCGTCAGGGCACGCAAGGTATCCGCTCGTGTGCCGCCCAGCAGTGCCGCGAGCGGATCGCCGACCGTGTCGTTGTCGTGCAAGGGAAGCGGAGTGAGAGCCGGGTAGACGACCAACGCAGGCCCCGCAGGCTGCGGCGCCACGAGAACCCGGCCCGCCCACAGCAGTGACGGCAGGAGCACCACGCCTTCACCGCGCAACGTCACTTCCCTGTCAACGCCGGGCGCATCGATTTCCAGGCTCATGCCGCGCCACCGCAACCCGGTGGACAGACCGGTGAGGGTGCGCTCGAGCCCGTGCCGGGCAAGGAAATGCGTGCGCCAGGCGGTTTCGGCGTGGAAGGCAGACCGGAGCCGTGGCCACTCCGCGGCCAAGACGTGCCTGTGCGCTGCCGTGATGGCCTGCTCGAGGATGCGCCAGGCGTGGCGATCCCGTACGGCGAGCTGTCGAATCCAGGCGGTCCGCGGCCGTCCGCTCGCGCAGATCCGCCGCAACTCCGCCTCGACCACCGCTCGGTCGGTAGCGAGAACCTGGGCCAAACCATCGTCCAGCCCGGTACTCGGCGGGTCGAGGAACAGCGGCCCGATACCGGCGGGAGACAGCAATTGCAGTAGCGGCTCGGCACGCACTGGCAGATTACGTATCGTCCGTCTTCGCCAGCCACCGAAAACGTGGCAATTGTCGTGGCGCTGCAGCGTCATCAGCGCGAGGACCAGTTCCATCAGCGGAGCCGGAGTGTCCGCAACAGTGACCTTCAGCAGGTCTTCCGCGGTGAAAACAACCTTCAGCACGTCATCCCCAGACTCGGCTCCACCGCATGTTTCGGTTGTGGTTGAACACATGGCGGCACAGTCGAGACTGCCAGAAACTGGCCATGCGATCCACTGGAAACCGCATTCACGACGGCACATACGTTCACATCGGAAAAGACCATTCGAAAGAGAGAATGATGAGAAAATCGCTACGCCGCGCCTTGCTCACCTTGCCTGCCGTGGTCGTGACGACACTGGCCGACGTCAGCGGGACGGCCACGGCCGCACCCGCGGGCACGCGGAACGAACCGGTTCAGACCCTGAGCTGCAGTCACTCGCATTCGAACAAGGACAGCGGCTCCGGCCGGACGACGACCGTACTGCGCTATCGGTCCGGGCCGCACACCAACTGCTCCGCACTGGGACAAGCAGGCGACAACACGCTGATCTACTACCACTGCTGGACTTCCGGTGAATCGGTCGGCGGCGTGAGTACCTGGACGTGGGGACGTGTCGCGGGCACACAACGCGAAGGCTGGTTCTCCGACAAGTACCTCAGCAACGGCGGCTCCACGAAGAAGTGCTGAGCTGAGACCGTGGCGCCGAGCCCTCCGCCCGGCGCCACGGTCACCACCCGGCATGGGTCTCGGGGTTCAGCCCTTGATCTCCGCCCGAAGTCGTTCGGCGAGCCGTACGGACGCCTCGATCTCTTCCCGCCTGATCGACACGCTTTCGACGTTGATGCCGAACGGGACGCCCAGGCCGCGGCAGTAGGTCATCAGTTCGGTAGCCGCCGCGAGGGCCAGCTGATACGACGCTTCGAGGGTGTCGGCGGCGTGCTTGAGGTCGTTCTCGATCCACCGCGGCACGTCGACGCCCAGCCACCGCAGGAAGTCGAGTGTCTTCAACGATCCGCAGACCGAGAAGGTGAAGACGATCGGCACGGGTGCTCGTCCGCGCGCGACGCATTCGTAGTGGTAGTCGGAGACGAGGTTCTTCGCCGCGTTGACGTCGTAGACCACCTGGGTCACGAAGAACCGGCAACCGGCGTCCTGTTTCGCCAGCAGTCGCAGATGTTCGTCGTCCCGGCGGCTGTGCCGTTCCGGGATCGCGACGCCGCCGAGCGACAGGCCGGGGTTGACGTCACGCCGCAGTGCTTGGGCATCCGCGAGTGATGTCATGGTGTCGATCTTGCTGGACGACGCGCCGACGAGAACCGTCATCACCCGCGCCGGATCCTGGGCCGCCAGCCAGGTCCGCAGCTCCGACGGCGTGTATTTCCCGACCGCCCGGTAGACGATGACGGGGGTCCGCCAGTTCGTGAAGTTGTCCGCGAGATAGTTCGCGGGGTCGTGGGTCGGTACGAACGGGAACGGGCGCCGCGCGGGGTTCCGGGCCGCTTCGTCGTCGATGTCGTAGAGGATCAGGCCGTCGAGATTCAACGGGCGCAAGCGGGCCATGGTGGCGTCGGCGATCTGTTGGACGCGTTCCTGAGCGGTGGCCAGACGCGGTGGGGTCAGAGCGAACAGCAGGAATTCACCCGCGGCGCGGTCGATGCGGCGCACAAGGTCCATGAAGGAACCGTAACCGAAGCGCGCATCGGGCTCAGAGACCGCTCGCCAGCCGCATCACCCAGTGGACGTCGGTGTTCTGGACGGTGCCGCCCAAGCGAGTGGAGCCGGGGCCTTCGGCGGTGACCGGGGTGTCGGCGCCGGTGTGGTCGTGGGTCGTCCAGTCCACAGTGAACCGAAGCTTCGAACCCGGTACGTCGAAAGGACCGTCCTGGTCCGGGTCGGTGTCGGAGGCGTCGTAGTTCTCGATGCTCAGTCCGCCGGTCTCGTGATCGCCGCCGATGATCACCAGCGTGTCGGGGTGCGTGCGGACGAACCGCAGGACCTCGGCGACGGTGGCGTCGAGCGCGCGGCCCGCGTCGATCACGCCGTGCGCGTTGTTCTCGTGCGACATCCCGTCGGTCCCCTCTTCCTCCAGGAACAGGAAGAAGCCGCGCGGGTTCTTCGAGAGGGTGTCCAGCGCCTTGCGTGCCATCTGCTGGAGCGGCACCCGCGGCGCGTACTTCCCGACGCCGTCGGGGCCGTAGTCGACCATGTCCTCGTTCGCGAACAGGCCGAGGATCCGGTTCGCCCGCGTGGCCCGCAGTTCGTCGCCGTCGCGCACGTAGGTGTAGCCGGTCCGCTGCGCGCGTTCGACCAGGTTGCCGTAGGGGCTGCGGCTCTCCTCCCCCGGCTTGTCCGGCCAGAGCCCGGGGTTCCCCTGGGGATACCACCAGTCCTCGCCGCCGCCGAGCAAAACGTCCGGACGGCTGTTCTCGATGTACTGCTTCGCGATGTCGCTCTGCGAGTCCCGGCTGGGCACGTGCGCCGCGAAGGCCGCCGGCGACGCGCCCGTCACCTGCGCGGTGGTGACCAGGCCGGTCGACTTCCCCGCCCGCTTCGCCCGTTCGAGGATCGTCTCCAGCGGACGCCCGTTGCCGTCGACGCCGACCGCGCCGTTGCGCGTCTTGTGCCCGGTCGCGAGCGCGGTGGCCGCCGCGGCGGAGTCGGTGACGATCTCGCCGGGGTCGTCCGAAGCCGTCCGCACGAGACCGGTGGCCGCGAGCCCGTCCATCGCGAGCCTGCCGTTCTTGCCCTTGAGCGCCAGCCGCAGCAGATCCCGCTGGCCGAGGCCGAGACCGTCGCCCTGGATGTAGATGATGTTCCGCGCGCCGGATCCCGCCGTCGTCGTGTCCGCGACGGCTGCCGAGCCACCGCACAGGACCACCAGCACCGTCGCCGCCGCAAGACCACGTCCGCGCACATCGCCTCCCGTTAGTTAGGAACCTTTCCTAACAGAGAACGGGAGCTCGTTCAACCGCGCAGAATGCCCGCGTCGTGCGCGAGGATCGCGGCCTGGACGCGGTTCGCGCAGCCCAGCTTGGCGAGGATCCGGCTGACGTGGATCTTCACCGTGCCGTTCGACAGCCTCAGCTCCCCCGCGATCTCCGCGTTGCCGAGTCCCCGCCCCACGCGCACCAGGACCTCGAGTTCTCTGGCGGTCAACGCCTCGATCTTCCGCCGGGCCCGTGCGGCGTTGTCGGCGTCCGCCGCGTCGGCGTCGCGAAACCGGTCGATGACCTGCTGCGCGATCCGGGGTGACAGCACCGCCTCGCCGGCGGCCGCGGACCGCACCGCCTGGATGAGCTGCGCCGGATCGGTGTCCTTGAGCAGGAAGCCGGCCGCTCCCGCGCGCAGGGCGCGGGCCACGTAGGCCTCGTCCCCGAACGTGGTGAGCATGATGACCCGCACCTCACGGGCGATCTCCTCGACCGCGGCGAGCCCGTCCGTCCCGGGCATCCGGATGTCCATCAGCGCCACGTCCACGGGCATCCGCCGCACGACGTCGATCGCCTCCGCGCCGTCCGAGGCCTCGGCCACGACCTCGATGTCTCCCGCCTGGTTCAGCAGGAGCCGCGCGCCCGCGCGGAGCAGCGGTTCGTCGTCGGCGAGCAGGACCCGGATCACGGCGTCTCCTCCGGTACGGGGACCTCGAACCAGGTCTTGTCCACCAAACCCCGGTCGCCGAAGCAGAACCGGAAGATCGCGGCGGTCGCCGCGTCGGGCGGATCGGCGGCCGCGACGTAGACGCAGTAGCTGTCGCCGGGTATCGGCGGCTCGTATCCCTCCGCGGCGGCGTGCGCCGCGGGTTCGTTCGGGCCGAACCACGCCTCGACCTCCTCCGGCGTCATCCCGATCTTCACGCTGGTCAGCGGATCCTCGTGGTCGGCCGGCGTGAGTGGCGGCACGAAGGCGAGCGTGGTCAGCAGCAACGCGGCGACGGCGGCCAGACCGGTCGTCAGCAGCAGACCGGCCTGGATCCGGCCCGGCCGCTCTTCAGCCGTCTCTTCGGCGAGTGGCGCGTTCGCCCGTTTCGGCAGGCCGGCCGTGACGGCGAAGCCGCCTTCCGGATCCGGCCCGGCCGTGAACGTCCCGCCGAGGAGGCGGACCCGTTCACGCAGGCCGCCCAGCCCACGCCCGGTGCCGGGCAGCCGCTCCGCCGCCACCTGCTCGGCACTGTTGCGCACCACGACCTTCACCAGGTCGGGCCCGTGGTCGACGACGACGGTCACCGAAGCCCCGGCGGCATGCTTGTGCACGTTGGTCAGCGCCTCCCGCACCAGGCGGTGCACGGCCCGGCGGACCGGCGGCCGGACGCCGTCGAGGTCGGAACCGCGCCAGTCGAACGCCACATCGAGGCCGGCGTCGCGCGACGACGCCACCAGGCCCTCGATGTCGGCCTTCGTACCGGCGGCGTCGGTGGCTTCCGCGGGCTCGGCGGGCTCCCCTCCCGGCCGCAGGATGCCGAGCGACTCCCGCAGTTCTTCGAGCGCGACCTTGGCCGTCGACCGGACGTGCCCGGCGGCCTGCCGCAGCTCGGGATCCTTGCCCTCGGCGGCGACCTCCAGCGCGCCGGAGAACATCGTGATGAGGCTGAGCCGGTGCCCGAGCTGGTCGTGCATCTCCTCGGCGAGCCGCGAGCGTTCCTCCAGCCGGGCTCGGTCGCGCAACGCCGCCACCAGCCGCGCCTGCTGCGCCTGCATCGCCCCGGCCAGCGCGGGCAGGACGAGGCACGAGACCGTCGAAACGGCGATCACCACGAGGACGTACTGCCAGCGGAAAGCGGGCTGGGTGAGCAGCACGACGGCGGCGGGCAGCAGCGCGGCGAGGCCGAACACCGGCCACCGCCGCCCCCGGGCCCCCGCCGTATGCGCGACGACCGCGAGCGCGACGCCGGTCGCGGGGAACAGGCCGAACAGCACGGTCGCGGCGAGCAGCGCGGCCACCGTGAACCGGCGGCGCAGCAGCACCGGCACGACGGCGCAGGCGATCACCGCGGCCAGCACCGGCGCCGACGGCGAGAACACCTCCGGCCAGCCCCACGACGGCAGCAGATCGGCGAGGAAGACCGTCACGCCCGCGACGAATCCGCCGAGGAGTACCTCGGCGAGCAGCCGGTGGAGCATCTTCACGCGTCCAGCATCACACGGGACCGGTGGTGCAGCGGGCCGGGGCGGCGGGAATCGTCAAGTCGACCAGATACCGGCTGACCGCATCGTCCACACAGGACGAGCCGCCACCGTAGACGGCGTGCCCGACGTCCTCATTGGACAGCAGCACCGCGGATTTGACGCTTTCCGGCAACCGCCGCGCCCAGCCATACGGTGTCGCGGCGTCCTTCGTGGTCCCGACGAGCAGGATCGGCGGCGCGCCGTCCGCCCGGACCGTCCGGGACGGCGTCGCGCCGGTGGGCAGGAAGGCACAGCCGAGCGCTTCCGTTCCGGACGAGAGCCGGGAAACGCGGCGAAGCTCTCGCGCGGCGTCCTCGTAGGCCGCCAGATCGGTGGGATGGGTCCGGTCGAGGCAGTTGACGACGGTGAGCGCGTCGGTCGTGTCGGTCGAGGGCTCCGGCTCGTCGGCGGGCTCGTCCGGCGAACCGTCAGAGGGAGCGTCGGCCCCGAGGATGATTTCCGACAGCTCCGGCCAGTCCGCCGGAAAAGTGAGTTTCGCGGAGATCTCCGAACGAAGAGCGCTTCCGTCCCCCGCTTTGTCCGCTTTGGCCAGTACCCGGTCGACGGTGGCCAGGATTTCGGTCTCGTCGCGGCCGGGGCACGGTTTACCGGTCCTCGTGGCACATTGTTTCGCATAGGTCAGCAGGGTGTCTTCCACGCTTTTCGCCTGCTCGACGGTGTCGGCCCGCCAGTCGAGATAGGTGTTGTCGACGCCGTCGAGCACCATGGCGCGGATCTTCTTCGGGAACCGGTCGGCGTACAGCTGCCCGATCCGCGTGCCGTAGGAGTAGCCGAGATAGGTCAGTTTCTCCTGGCCGGTGACCACCCGCAGGACGTCGAGGTCGCTGACGACGTCGTCGGTGCCCAGGTGCCGCAGCACGTTCTCCCCGGTGTGCTTCAGGCACGCCTCGGTGTACTGCCGGGTGCTCGGGACCTCGGCACCGATGAGCGGCAGGCCCTCGGGCGCCTTCGACGTCGGCTCCCCCTCGGTGTCGCAGCGGAGCCGCGGTTCGCTGCCGCCGATCCCCCGCGGATCGAAGCCGACCAGGTCGAACCGGGCCCGGACCTGGGCGGGCCACGTGCCCGCGATGTCCTTCACCATGGCGACCCCGGACTGCCCGGGGCCACCCGCGCCGGCGACGAGCGTGCCGATCCGCTCCTCCGGCCGGGTCGCGGCGGCCTTGATCACCGGCAGCGTGAACTTCGGCCCGTCCGGCCGCCGGTAGTCCACGGGCACGGTCAGCTTCGCGCACTGGAGGGCGTCACAGGGGCGCCAGTCCAGGGTCTGCCGGTAGAACGACGTCAGCGCCGCGTCGCGCTCCGGCTCGTCCACTTTGGTCACCGGCGCCGGAGTTCCCTGCGACGTAGTACAACCAGCACATCCGGCGACCAGCGCGATCGACACCATCACGCATTTCCAGCTCACTCGTAACTCCTGCCTTCGGGACACCGGACGATCCAACCCCGCCGCCGACCGCGCGCACGACCCTCGACGGGATGGAAAAGGACGTCGGCGTCGGCCGCGGGGACTAGGCCGAAAGACATACCCGCGGACGATGAGATCCAGACCACACGATCGGGTCGTGACGATCACCGCGCGGCTGGGTCTATGGAGTGTGGAAGTAAGGAACTTCCACCACAGGCAACGGAATCCGAATTGAGGAGATCGCGATGACGAACACCGCCACCACCGCCAAGCCGAACTCGAACTCCACCGCCCCCGCCGAGAACAGCGCGCTCGTCTCCTCGCAGGGCGTGACCACGATCGCCGACACCGTCGTGCAGAAGGTCGCGGGCCTCGCGACCCGGGAGATCACCGGTGTCCACGCGCTGGGCGGCGGCGCCGTGCGGGCGTTCAACGCGCTGCGCGAGCGCATCCCGGGCGCCACCGCGTCCGCCGGGCAGGGCGTCTCCGTCGAGGTCGGCGAGCGTCAGGCCGCGGTCGACCTGCAGATCGTCGTCGAGTACGGCGTCGCGATCGCTGATCTGGCGAAGTCGGTGCGCCGCAACGTGATCGGCGCGGTCGAGCAGATGACCGGGCTCGAGGTCGTCGAGGTCAACATCAACGTGTCCGACGTGCACATCCCGGGCGACGACGACGCCGACGACAACGCCGAGTCCGGCCGCGTCCAGTGACCATCGGCGCCGGTCCGCGCCAGACAGCAAGGAGAACGTTCATGAACGCCACCCAACTCGGCCTGTTGACCGGTCTCGTGCTCGGCGTGGCCGGCGCGTTCGGCGGCTTCGGCGCCTTCCTCGTCGTGCTCGTGCTCGCCGCGCTCGGCCTGCTGGTCGGCAGGTTCCTCGACGGCAAGCTCGACCTTTCGGCCCTGGCGGGCCGCGACAGGGGCTGATCGCCATGACCACCATGACCGCCGCCGCGCCCGGAACGGACGGGCGCGGCGGGCTGACCGTGGCCGACGGCGCCGTCGAACGGATCGCCGCGCGGGCGATCACCGAGGTCGACGGGGTCGGCGGCGCGGCCTCCCGGGTACTCGGGATCGCCGTCGGCGGCGAAGACCTCGACCAGGGCGCCAAGGTGAGCGCGCACGTCACCGGTTCGACGACCACTTTGGACGTCCGGCTCTCGGTGAAGTACCCGCTTTCGGTGCGCGCCACCACCGAGGCCGTGCGAGAGCATCTGATCCGCCGCGTCGGCGGGCTTTCGGGCCTGGCCGTCACACGGGTCGACATCACCGTCACCGCCTTGCATTCCGGGGAGACCGAGACGAGGAGGGTCCGATGAAACGGCGCCCCCGCCGCAGTGTCCCTGCCGTGCTGGTCGCCCTCGTGGTACTCGCCGGATGTGTGCTGGCCGCCGCCGTCGCGGTCCAGACGATCGTCGGGGAGAAACCGTGGATCAGCTACGACGCCGTCGCGTCCGCGCTGCACGATCTCCGGTGGAGTGATCCCCTTCCGGCGATCGCCGGTGGCGTGGTCGCGCTACTCGGCCTGCTGCTCCTCGTGAGCGCGATCGTGCCGGGAAGGCCGACCGTGCTGCCGCTCGGAGGCGGCACGGATTCGGGCGCCTCCCGGCGCAGCTACCGGTCGACCCTGCGTACCGCGGCCTCCACTGTGGACGGTGTCTCGGCGGCGAAGCTGAAGGTGAAGCGGCGCGCGATCGTCTCGGTGGTGACCACCGGGCGGACGAACACCGCGGGGCTCGCCGACGCCGTCCGCGCCGCCATCGAGCACCGTCTCGCCCAGATCGGTCCCGCCACCGTTCCCGCCGTGCGGGTCCGGGTCAAGGCCACCAGGAGCGCGTCATGACCGACCTCAACCGTCCCGCCCGGCTGAACCGCACCCTGCTGGTGCTGACCGGGCTCGTGCTGATCGCCGGTGGCGGGTTCGCCGTCGGCACCCATTTCGGCCGGATCCCACTGCTGGATCCCGCCACCACGCTCGTCCCCGGCACCGCCATGCCACCCGGCTGGGTCTGGTACGCCGTCGCCGGGGGCGCGGTGATCCTCGGGCTGCTGGCCCTGCGCTGGCTGATCGCGCAGCCGGTCCGCAAACCCAAATCCCACACCTGGCGTTTCGAGCAGGACGCCGGCCGGACCGCGCTGGCCGCGAGCACCGCGGTGGAACCCTTCACGGCGGAGGTCGCGACCTATCCCGGCGTCCACGCCGCGCACGCCACGCTCGGCGGCACCCAGGACGCGCCGGTGCTGGCCGTGGTGCTGAGCGCCGAACAGGACGGCGATCTGGCCGCGATCCGCGAAAGGATCACCGAAGAGGGCTTGCCGAGGCTGTGTCAGGCACTGGATCTCGATGAGCTTCCGATGACCATCGAGTTCCGTTTCTCCGCGAAGGCCGGGCCCCGCATCCGGTAAGAGGTTTCCGCCGCGGGCTCGCCGGGAAGACGGGTACCACGACCGAGGAGGAGCATCCGCATGTCCACCGTGACCCGCGCCGCCGATACCGTGCTCGACCGGACCCTGCTCGGCTACGGCAACATCGGCTACCTCCTGCGCCGCAAGTGGTGGCCCGCGGATCCCGCGCCGGACGCGCTCGCGGGCAAGGTCGCCGTGGTGACCGGCGCGAAGGCGGGCCTGGGCAAGGCGACGGCCATCGGCCTGGCGAAACTGGGCGCGACCGTCCGCATCGCGATCCGCGGCGACGGCGACGCCGCCCGTGCCGAGATCGAGCGCGCCGCTCCCGGTGCGCGGATCATCGTCGACCGGTGCGACGTCAGCCTGATCTCGTCGGTGCGCGACTACGTCAAGAATCTCGACGGCCAGGTCGACGTCCTCGTGCACAACGCCGGGGTCATGCCCGCGGAACGCACGGAGACGGCCGAGGGCAACGAACTCATGCTGGCCACGCACGTGCTCGGCCCGCATCTGCTGACCGCGTCGCTCCGGCCGAAGCTCGCCGACGGCGCGAGGGTGATCTGGGTCAGCTCCGGTGGGATGTACGGCCAGCCGCTGCGCGCCGACGACCTTCAGTACCGCCGCGACGAGTACAAACCGGCCGCCGGCTACGCGCGCACCAAACGGATGCAGGTGGTGCTCGCCGAACTGTGGGCGGACCGGCTGGACGGCTCCGGGGTCACCGTGCACAGCGCGCACCCCGGCTGGGCGGACACTCCCGGGGTCGCGACCTCCTTGCCGACGTTCCGGAAACTGACCGGCCCGCTCCTGCGGAATCCGGGGCAGGGCGCGGACACGTTCGTTTGGCTCGCCGCCGCCGAGGAACCGGGCCGGTACAACGGCATGTTCTGGCACGACCGCGTCCAGCGCCCGACGCACTACCTCGGCAAGACCCGGGAAACCGCCGCGCAGCGCCAGGAACTCTGGCAGGCCTGCGAGCGGCTGACCGGCGCTAAGACAGATTCACCATGACGACCGCCGGAACCGTCGGCGCGGGCGAGCCACCGGCGGGTTCCGCGGTGATGCCGACCCGGTCGATCCCGTCCGGCAGATCCGCGAGCACCGGCTGTGTCCGATGTGGACCGTCTGGCGCCAGCAGACCGGCCGAGTGCACCCCGCTCGCCCCGATGAGCCACACCTGATACGCCTTGCCAGCCGCCAACGGCGGGAGTTCACCGGCCAGTACCACGATCTTGCCCTGGCTCCGCGAGGTCACGACCGTGGTCGTCCCGCGTTCGGCGCCCTTGACCGTCGAGGCGTCGGGCGCGGCGAGCACGGCGTCCACGCCGGTCGGCTGCGGTTGCGCGGGGCCGGTGCTCGTGGTCACCAGGCCGAACACCAGCGCTCCGACGGCCGCCGCCGCGGCACCCCAAAGGGCGACCCGGGTCTTCACGACCCCGCCGCGACGCGCGATCGAGGGCGGCCACTGACGCGTGTGGGCGACCCGCGTGAGCGTTGTTTCCCGCAGCCTCGGCGGTGGCGCGGTGGCCAGTGCCCTGCCCAGCCGCGCGGCGGTCTCCTGGAGCTCCCGGACCTCCTGGCCGCACGCGGGACAACCCCGCAGGTGCCGTTCGAACGCCGCGGCCTCTTCCGCCGGGACGGCGTTCAGGGCGTAAGCCCCGGTCAACGTGTGCAACTCGGCGGTCACTGCCCCACCCCCAAACAGTCGCGCAGCCGGATCAGGCCGTCGCGGATGCGGGTCTTCACCGTGCCGGGCGCGGTGTCGAGCACTTCCGCGACCTCCGGGTACGTGTAGCCGTTGTAGTACGCCAGCACCACCGATTCGCGTTGCAGGTCGGTCAGCGCGGAGAGGCACTGGCGCACCCGCTGCTGCTCGAGGTTGCTGATCGTCGACTCGGCGACCTCGTCGAAGGGTCGCCGGAAATCGAGTCTGCCCGCGCGATCGTCCCGGTCGAGCGCGGCCTGATGCGACCGCACCCTGTCCACCGCCCGCCGGTGCGCGATGGTGAGCACCCAGGCCAGCGTGCTCCCCTTGCCCGGTTTGAACCGCGCGGCCGTCCGCCACACCTCCACCAGGACCTCTTGGGTGACCTCCTCGGCGAACGTGCCGTTGCGCACGACCCTGTTCACCACCCCCCACACCGGCCCGGCCACGACGTCGTACAGGTCGGCGAACGCCTGTTCGTCGCCGGCCGCGACCCGTTGCATCAAGCTCGTCTCGGCGGGCTCCGTTCCGGTGCCGCCGCTTCCGCGCGGACTCGTCCGCACACCCTCGGCCATCAAGCTGCCTCCACCTCACCCGACGCCCGGCTACGCGGTTGCCAGGGCGTCCAGGAGGGATTCGGTGCCGAGAGGGGATCGGACTGGTCCGGAATCAGGCCTGTTCTTCGAGTACGTTGTCCATTGTGGACTTCAGCTGACGGAGGAAGCCCTCGAAGCGTTCGATCTCGGCCGGCGGGTACTCCGCCACGAGCGCCGCGAGCCCGGCACTGAACGGACCGAAGAACTCCCGCGCGGGCGCCTGGATGTCGGTGCCGCTGCGCAGGGTCACCACCCGGCGGTCGGTGTTCTCCCTGGTCCGCACCACGTAACCGAGGTTCTCCAGCCGGTTGAGCAGGTTCGTGGTCGCACCGGAGGTCAGGGCGATGCGTTCGCCGAGCCGGGCCGGGGACAAGGGCGATCCGGTGTCTTCGGCGTAGAGGATCTCCACCAGCGCGGCGGCGTCGGTGGCGTGCAGCCCGAGCCAGTCCGCGAACCGGCGGGTGAATTCGGTGTAGCTCGCCCCGAAGCTCCGGAGGCCGTCCAGGAGCGACGCGCTCCGCGCCGCGACATCGTCCGCCATCACCCCTCCTCGGTTGCGTGCTTTGACAACCTACCGGCCGCGAATATACCTTCATGGTGAAGCTACTTTCTCATGAAGGAGTTCCCGTGCTCCCCGATCCGTTCGCCGCTTCAACCCGCGGCATCACCGAATCCGACCCCGTCCGTCCCGCGCTGAGAGCCGCCGGCCCCCTCGTCGAAGTGGCCGCCCCCGAGGGCGGAAGCGCGTGGATCGTCACCGAGGAGGGCCTGGCCCGCGAAGTCCTCTCCGACCCCCGCATCGCCAAGGATCCGGCGCTGGCCCCCGCGGGCTGGACGGCGCTCGAACAGACCGCCGCCGAGCAGCCGTCCCTCACCACGCTCGATGGGCCCGAACACACACGTTTGCGGCGAGCGCACGCGCCGCTGCTGAGCGCCAAACGGATCCAAGCTCAGGCGGACCGGATCCACGGAATCGCGCGCGCCCTGCTGACGGACCTCGGTGGCGAGACCGTCGACCTCATGGACGGGTTCTCCACCCGTTTCCCGCTGACGGTGCTGCTCGACCTGCTCGGAATCCCGCTCCAGCTGCTCGATGCCGCCGTCGACGCCTGCCGCCGCATGTCGGACCCGGAACCGGGTGCGCAGGGCAAGGCCATCGCCGCGATCGCGGATCTCGCCGCCGCGGGGCTGACGCCGAACCGGACGGGGCTCGCGACGGAATTACGCGACAGCCTCCCGCCCGGAACGTCCGAAAAGGACCTGCGGTATCACCTGTTCGCGTTGATCTTCGCCGGGCAGCTGACCACCGACGCCTCGATCGGCTTCCTGCTTTCGCGGCTGCTGAACGGGGACAAGGCGTCCGTGAACGACCTCGTCCACGAAACGCTCAAGGACCATCCGCCCGCGCCGTTCACACTGTGGCGGTTCACCACCGTGGAACTCGACCTCGCCGGCGTCCGGCTCCCCGCCGGGGCTCCCGTGCTCGTCGACATCCAGGGCATCAACACGGACCCGGCGAAGAAACCGGGGCCGGACCTGACTTTCGGCGCGGGGCCGCACTTCTGCGTCGGCGCCCAGCTCGCGCAGCTCGAACTGCGGGCGGTCGCGACGGTGTTGCGCACGGACTTCCCCGGAGCCCGGCTCGCCGTGCCGTATGACGAACTCCGGCAGACGTTCCTCGGTGGCATCCAAGGCACGCGGCTCACGAGCCTGCCGGTGCGGCTGCACGGCTGAACCGGGCCGGGGCGCGGGAAACCGCGGCCCCGGCCCGGAAGGACCGCTACTTCTTGAAGGTGTCGCGAATCTTGTCCGCCGCGTCGCCGACGGCGTCCTTCACGTTCTCGACGGCGCCCTTGAGGCCGGCCTTCGCCTGGTCCGCCTGGCCTTCCGCCCGCAGTTCGTCGTTGCCGGTGGCGTCACCGGCGGCCTCCTTGGCCTTACCGCCGAACTCTTCCGCCTTGTTGCTGATCTTGTCACCCAAAGACATCGTTCCTCCTCCGGATCGTGTGCCTTACCTCCGAAGGACAGGCGAAGATCGGCATTCGTCACGCGCACGGACGGGTGATCGCGCTCACCCGAGCAGAGATGTCACCGCGGCGGCGAACGCTTCAGGGGCTTCCTGCGGGACGTTGTGACCGATCCCCGGCAGAACCCGATGCTCGTACGGCCCGGTGAAGTACTCGCGATCGCCCGCCGCGCTGGGCCCGCCGATGCCGTCGTCCCCGCTTTCCAGGACCACGGTCGGCACCGTGATGGCAGGCTCCTTCGCGATCAGGTCTTCGAGCGCCTGATACCGCGGATCACCCTCCGTCAGACCGAACCGGTACCGGTACGAATGGATGACGACGTCGACGAAGTCCGGGTTGTGGAGACTGGGGGCGCTGGCCGGGAACGCCGCGTCGGCGCCGGTCCACGTCGGCGACCAGGTGCGCCACAACAGGGCGCACAGTTCGTCGCGGTTCTCGGCCAGGCCGCGGCGGCCGCGCTCGGAATGGAAGTAATACTGGTACCAGTACGTGCGTTCCCATTCCGGCGGCGCCGGTTCCCCGGCGTAAGCGAGGTTTTGGACGTTGTAGCCGTCCACGGACACCAGTCCGCGCACGCGCTCCGGCCGGAGCGCGGCCACGACGCACGCCGCGCGGCCACCCCAGTCGTATCCGGCGACGACGGCGTTTTCCAGGGCCAGCGCGTCCATGAAGTCGAGCAGGTCCTGCGCGAGCGCGGCCTGCTGCCCGGAGCGGGGCGTGGCGTCGTCGAGGAACCGCGTCCCCCCGAAGCCGCGGAGATACGGGACGTACACCGAGGCGCCACCCGCCGCGAGGAGCGCGGCGACCTCGTCGTAGGAGCGGACGTCGTACGGGAACCCGTGCAGCAGGACCACCGGCGGCCCGCCCGCCTCGCCGAGGTGTTCGTACTCGATCTCCAGGACCGGCGTGGTGACGCGCTTCGCCGCCATCAGCCGGACCAGCCGCTCAACCTCGTCAGAAGCCGTTCCAGGACTTCGGGGTCGGCACCGACGGGCTCACCGGACACGGGTTCGTCCACCAGCGTGCGCCGGTCGCCTCGCCTCGGCAGCCGGACCTGTCCGGCGGACAGGCCCCCGGGCAGCGGGAGCTCGCACCAGACGGTCACCCCGCCGGTCGCGCTCGGCGCCACCCCGGTCCGCTCGCCCGGCGCGGGCGTCGGCACCGGAAGCCCGTCCAGCTCGTGGTCGACCTCGATGACCAGCACGTCCGACCGCAGGCGCAACCTCAGCGTCAGGAACGGCGGCTCCTTCGGATCGGCCGCGTCGACCAGCGTGCCCACCAGTCTGGCGGCGGCGGTCTTCGCCTGATCGAGCAACGGCCGCAAGGACCAGTCCGACAAGATGAGACGGACGAAGAGCTCGGAGCACAACACGGCGTTCGGTTGTGCCACCAGCCGCAGGTCGTCCATCTGGGAAGTGCGCGCGCTCAAACCAAGGCCTTCCTCGTCGACGTGCGAGCGTGCATCATGCCACTCCATCCGGTGAACCCGTCGATCAACCCTTTGGTCCACTGAAGCGGCACAGGTTTGGCTCTGTCCACGAGGCCAAACGACGCGCACAGTGGTCGGCGTGAGCATCGCCTTCCTGATCACCACGCTGGTCGTGGTCGCCACGCCCGGCACCGGCGTGGTCTACACCCTTTCCGCCGGGCTGGTCAGGGGAAGACGCGCGAGCGTCCTCGCCGCGACCGCCTGCACCCTCGGCATCTTCCCGCATATGATCGCCGCGATCACCGGCCTCGCGGCACTGCTGCACGCGAGCGCGGTGGCGTTCGAGATCCTCAAGTACCTCGGCGTGGCGTACCTGCTCTACATGGCGTGGGCGACGCTGAAGGACCGGGAAGCCATTGTCGTGGAGGGTGATCCCGAACCCGCGTCGGCACTGCGGACCATCACCTCCGGTGTGCTGATCAACGTCCTGAACCCGAAGCTGACGCTGTTCTTCTTCGCGTTCCTGCCCCAGTTCGTCCCGGCGGGCGAGCCCGGTTCGCTCCCCCGGATGCTGCTGCTGAGCGGCGTGTTCATGTTGGCGACGTTCGTGGTGTTCAGCGTGTACGGCATCCTCGCCGCCGGCGTGCGGCACCACGTTCTTTCCCGGCCGCGCGTGCTGGCCTGGCTCCGGCGGGTCTTCGCCGGTTCCTTCGCCGCGCTCGGCGTCAAACTCGCGTTCACCACCCAGTAGACAGGTCCAGCATGCGACTCCAGCACCATCCGGAAATCCGTTCCGCCCACCCCGGCCTCGCCGTCGGCACGCTCCAAGCCACCGGGATCACCCCGGACCTGCCGGTCGATCTCGAGAAGTTCGTCGCGCGGGCGACGCGGCGGCTCGCGGACGGCCCGGAATCGGAGTTCCCCGAAATCCAGGCATGGCGGCGGGCGTTCGCCAGGATGGGCCTGAAGCCGACGCAGTACCGCTGCGCGTCGGAATCGTTGCTGCGCAGGCTGCGAAAGGAAGGCACACTCCCCCGCATCCATCCGGTGATCGACCTCTGCAACGCGGTCTCGGTCGCCTACGCCATCCCGGTCGCTGTGCTCGACGTCGCGAAGATCAGCGGCTCGTTGGCAGTCCGTCACGCACGCGGCGACGAGAAGTACGTGACCTTCGCCGGCACGGTCGAGCAGCCGAACCCCGGCGAGGTGATCTTCGCCGACGAGGACGGCCAGGCCCACGCGCGGCGATGGACGAACCGGCAGAGCGGGCACTCCGCGGTCTCCGCCACGACGTCCGACGTGCTGATCGTGTCCGAAGGGCTGCACGCGACGGCTGCGGAGGACGTCCGGCTCCTGATCGAGGCCATCGCGGGCGAACTCGCGGCGGCAGGCGTCGTCACGAGGCCTTGAGCGCCTTCTCCAGGCTCGCGCGGGTCATCTTCGACCGCCCCTTGATGTCCCGTTCCCGCGCCAGCTTGTCCAATTCGGCCTTCGACAGCGAAGAGAGGTCCTTCTTCGCTGTCGGCTTCTTCTTCGCCCCGGACTTCTTCTTGGCCTTTCCGCTCTCCACGCTCTTCGAAAGCGCCTCGAACAGGTCGACGACCTTCGTCGGCTCCCCGGGCTCGGTGGCCGGCGTGATGGTGTCGCCCTTCTTCTTGGCCTTGATCAGCTCCCGGACCCGGTCGGTGTAGGTGTCGCTGTATTCCTCGGGCCGCCAGTCGTCGCTCATCGCGTCGATCAGGTTGACGGCCATGTCGAGTTCCTTGCCGCGCGCCTTCGCCTTGCCGGGCAGGTCCGGCAGCTGCTCGGCGGGATCCCGCAGGTCGGCCGCGAAATGGAGGGTGTTGAGCACCATCACGCCGTCGCCGGAGCGCACCAGGGCCAGGTACTCGCGCCCGCGCATGACGAACTTGGCGATCCCCGCCTTGCCCGACGAGTCCATCGCCTCGAGCAGCAGCGCGTACGGACGCTCGAACTCGTCCTTCGCGGGCGCGAGCCAGTAGGTCTTGTCGAAGAACATCGGGTCGATGGCGTCCAGCTCGACGAAGCTCTCGATGTCGAGCGACTTCGACCGGCCGGGTGCGATCTCGTCCAGTTCCTCCGGTTCGACGACGACGTACTCGCCGCTGTCGAGCTCGTAACCCTTGACGATGTCTTCGTAGCCGACTTCCTCGCCGGTGCGCTCGTTCACCCGCCGGTACCGGATGCGGTCCTCGGTGCCGCGCTGGAACTGGCGGAAGTGGACCGTATGGTCTTCGACCGCGCTGTACAGGCGGACCGGCACCGTCACCAGACCGAGCGAAAGCGAACCGCTCCAGACCGGGCGCATGGGCACACTCCTCTCCTCCAGCGATCTGGTACCCGTGATCGCGGCGGATCACACCTGGTCAGAGACTGAAGGCGAGGGACTGCAGGAGGACGACCCCGAGGAACACGAGGGTGAAGGCGAGGTCGAACGCCACGCCACCGGCCCGCACCGGCGGGAGCACGCGGCGGACCGGTGCCAGGACGGGCTCGGTCAGCCGATGGGCGAAGTCGCGGACGCGGAACGCCCAGGCGGGCAGCCGCGTGGCGAGGTTGACGGCCCAGTCCAGCACCAGCCGGACGATGAGCACGATCAGGAACAGGGTGAGCAGGACACCCGCGATATCACCAAGAGCACTCATGACGGCACACTCCTCTTCGGTCCAGTGTGCCGTGCGCAGCTGGGAACCACCTGTGACGCGAAAAGGGCTACCAGGGCGGTTGGCCACCCCCAGTACGAAGGCCAACCGCCGCGGAGCCCCTACACACGGTTCGGCGCGCTGCCCCGTCGCTCCGACCCGCCAGCTGTGCCTTCAGCTTTCCAAGGGCCTGCATCGGAATTACATCGGCTCTCCACCGCCGGACATCCGCGCAGATCAGCGGCATCGGGGCGTAGAATCGGGAAGGTTTCAGGGCAGGCCTGTGCACGCCCGTTAGGCCGAATGCAGTACGGCGCGACCCGCGCCGACCTGGCTGGAGGCCGAAGCGGTGGGCTAGGGTGCCGATCAGCCGGCGAACGGACTGGAGGTAGTGCGTGAGCACGCTCACGGCCTCGGACGACATAGTGGCATATGACCGCTGATCGGCTACCCGATTCGGCGGGATCGCCTCGAACCGCCGTCCAGAGTTCCCAGCTCGGCTTCTCCGTTCTCGGCCCGCTCGAAGCCGAGGTCGACGGTGTCCCCGTCCGGCTGGGCGGGCGCCGTGAACAGCGCCTCCTCGCCGCCCTGCTGATCAACGCGGGCAGGCTGGTCCCGGTGTCGTACCTGATCGGCACGATGTGGCCCGAAAATCCGCCGAAGACCGCGGTCCGCCAGGTCAGCAACGCGATCGCGCGGCTGCGGCACGACCTCGGGGTGGCCCGGTCCGCCGTGGTCACCACCGGTTCGGCGTACCGCGTCGTCATCAGCAGCGCCTCGCTCGACTCGGCCCGTTTCGAAGCCGACTACAACCAGGGCGCCGAGCTCCTGGCTGCCGGGCTGATCTCCCAGGCGGCCGTCAAACTGGCCGACGCGCTCTCGCTCTGGCGCGGCCCGGCGTTCGACGGTCTCGAAGGCGACGCCATCGAGCAGACGGCACGGCGCCTCGACGAAGAGCGCCTCGCCGCCTGCGAACTCCTCATCGGCGCCAGGCTCCGGCTCGGCGAGACCGAGGCGGCGGCTCGTGAGGCCTTCGACCTCGCCGCCTGGCATCCCACCCGCGAGACCCTGCAGTGCCTCACCATGCTGGCGCTCTACCGGGCGGGCCGCGGCGCCGACGCGTTGCGGACGTTCGACCGGACCAGGATCGCGCTCGCCGAGGAACTCGGTGTGGACCCGAGCGCCGAGCTGAGCGCGCTCCACCAGCAGATCCTGCGCGCCGACGCCGAACTGATGGAGGACGGCGCCCTCGTCCGGTACGGCGTCGGCGGGCTCCGTGCCGGAATGGACACCGGCGGGCGCCGCGAAGACGCCGACGCGCAGAAGGCGCTCTTCCCCCGTCCCGCGCAGCTTCCCGCCGATCTCCCCGCGTTCGGCGGCCGCGCCACCGAGCTGCGGACCGTCCTCGAAATCGGCCAGGACGACTCGTCGGCGGGGCCGCGGCTGATCGCGATCGACGGTATGCCCGGCGTCGGGAAGACCGCGCTGGCCGTGCACGCCGCGCACCGGCTCGCCCCGCTGTTCCCGGACGGGCAGCTGTTCGTGAACCTCGAAGGGTTCTCCCCGGCCGGGGACCCCGTCGATCCGGGAGCCGCGCTCGAAGCGCTGCTGCGGTCGCTCGGCATCCAGGGTTCGGACATCCCCGCCGGGACCGAGCAGCGCGCGGCGCTGTTCCGCAGCTGTCTCGCCGGCAAACGGGTGCTCCTGGTGCTGGACAACGCCATCGGGGCGGCGCAGGTGAGCCCGCTGCTGCCCGGTGCGGCGAGCTGTTGCGTGCTGATCACCAGCCGCACCCGGCTCGTGGACCTCGACGGCGCCGAACTGCTCTCGCTGGAACCGTTCAGCCGGGCCGACGCGGTCGACCTGCTCGGCCGGATCGTCGGGCCGTCCCGGTTGAAGCGGGAGTCCCCGGACGCGGCCGACCAGGTCGCGAGCCTGTGCGGTGATCTCCCGCTCGCCCTGGCCGTCACGGCGAGCCGGTTGCGCGCGCGGGCGTCGTGGACGCTCGACTTCGTCGCCAGGCAGCTGCGCGACGAGCGGAACCGGTTCGGCGAGCTCACCGCGGGGGAACGCGACGTCGCGGGCGCGTTCCGGGTGTCCTATCTGAACTTGTCCGAAACCGAACGCCGGGTGTTCCGCCGGTTGAGCCACCATCCCGGTGCCGCGTTCGACCTCCACTCCACGGCGGCCCTGGCCGAGGTCGACCTCGCCGAGGCCCGGCGGCTCGCCGAACGCCTCGTCGACGTGAACCTCCTGCGCCAGCCGTCGATGGACCGCTACGAGATGCACGACCTCCTCCGCAGCTACGGTCGCGAGCTCCTGCTCGCCGAGGAGCCCGAGCACCAGCGCGAGGCGATGATGCGGCGGCTGTTCGACTACTACCGCAGCACCGTCGCGGCCGCGATGGAGTTCATCGACCCGGATTCCGAAGAGGAGCCGGGCGGCCTCGAGGTCCCGAAGAGCGAGTTCGGACAGTCCTTCGCGGACTACGACCAGGCCGCGCACTGGATGGACGCGCAATGGCAGAACGTGCTGCCGGTGGCCGTCGCGATGAACAACCATCAGCAGTACTCGGACCTCGTGCCCTTCTGTTCGGCGGTGTGGCGCTACTTCGACAACCGCGGCTACTACCGGCAGGCCAGGGAGCTGGAGACCCTCGCCCTGTCCGCCGCGCGGGTCACCGGGAACGTGGTCCTCGAGTACCAGGCCCTGCACATGTACGCGCTGACCCTGTGGCGGCTCAACGAGTTCACCGAGGCGAACCGGCTGTTCAACGAGGTGTTCGAGCTGGCGGCGACCACCGGCGACGTCCGGATGCAGTGCCGGGCCAGGGGCAACTCGGGGGTCACCCACTGGCTCAAGGGCGAGCCGGACCAGGCGATCGAACACCTCGGCTGGGTCCGCGAGACCGCCCATGCCCACGGCAGCGTGCTCATCGAGGCCCGCGCCCGGCACCGGATCGGGCTGATCCACACCGAGAGCAGGCGCTACCCCGAAGCCGCCGAGGAACTCGACCAGGCACTGCGGCTGGCTCAGGAGAACGAATCACCCGATCTCGAGGCGGAATGCTTTCTCGCCCTCGGTATCAATTCGCGTGGACTCGGTGACGGCGCGCTCGCGGTCAGCCAGTTGAGGACCGCGGTGGAAGTGCTCGAATCGACCGGGAATCGCAGCATGCTGCCCATCGCCCACAAGGAGATGGCGTTCGCGTTCGACATTCTCGGTGAGCGCCTGAATGCGGACCGTCATCGCCGGTTCGCATTGCGCCTCTACACCGATCTCGGCATTTCGGAGTCGCCCGAGGTGCACGAACTCAAACAGCGTCTGAACGATTACTCGGCGTAATTAGCCGTTTCGCTCCGGTACTCTGTTGGCGTAGGTATATTCGCTTGACCGGAGTAACCGTTCACGGAGAGGATCGGCGGCATGCACGATGAGGACGACGACGAGTTCTTGTACGAGCTCGAAGCGGAGTACAAGGCGCAGAGCACCTGGGGCGGGTTCGAGCCGCCGCCGCACGGCGGGCCTCCTTTCCGCTCGCGACGCTGAATGACCTGAAGTATTCGGAAAGTATTTACTGGGGACTGGGGCGCAAGACATTCGATGCTGGTCAGGGTTTCCTCATGCGGAACGCTCTATTGGGCCGATGGTGACGTCGTCTGGGACGATCACCTCGGACACCGCCAGCTCAAACTCGCCGAAGGAACCGAACGCGTCCTGCGATGGTTCAGTTCTTGGCGAGAACCGGAATCGGTCCGCGAAGCGGATGAGAATCCCGAGATCGGGGAAAGGCTCGTCCGTATCGCGCGAGCGATGATCCGGTACGAAGTGCTGGTGGTCAAAGGTTCTCACCGGCAACGACGCGAAGAAGGGATCCTCCGGGATTGGGGCCCTTGGGGAACGTCCGCCCGGGCGTTTCACTTCGGCACGCGCTCGTTACGCGAGACCGAGTTCACGACCAGCGAAACGACGGCGAAAACCTTGCTGGAGAAGGCGAAGGTCAGTCCTCCGCCTTCTCCGGTGAGGACTTCGGGCGAACACCACGCGATCGCGCTGCCCGAACCGTCACCGGATCCACTGAACACGATGGGGCTCGGCGACGCGCTGAGCCGACGCAGAAGCGTCCGCGAGTTCGGTGAAGAACCCTTGCGGCTGCGCGATTTGAGCGCGCTTCTCACCGCGGCCAGGCCGACGAGGCCGGAAACGCATCCCGACATCCCCGCCACCGGGAACGTCTTCAAGACAAGCCCGTCGGGCGGGGCGCGGCATCCGACAGAGGTGTACGTCTACGCGAGGAACGTCGAGGGCCTGGCCCGCGGTGCCTACCACTACGACGGCTTCCGGCACGGCCTCACGCCGCTGGACGGCAAGATCGACGACGACCAGCTGATCGCGCTCGCCGGTGACCAGCAGTGGACCGGGAACGCGGGCGCGCTCCTGATCTACACCAGCGTCATCGAGCGGAACCAGTGGAAGTACCCGGTGAGCCGCACGTATCGCGTGCTGCTGATGGACGTCGGCCACCTCAGCCAAACCGTGTACCTGCTGGCGACCGCACTGGGCCTGAACGTCACGTTCACCGCCGCGCTTCGCGACGAACTGGTCGAAGACCTCCTCGGGTGTGATCCGGCGAACGAGCTGGTGCTCGGTATGTCGGTGGTGGGCAATCGCTTGTGACGGCGGCCGATCCGGTCCGGTGCCGCCCGAGATCGAGAACCTGCCCCGACAACGGATCCGTGATGATCCGCCGCAACACCGTATTCGAACCACGGCGATCTCCCGGGCCAGTGACGCCGGAATATGACCATGCCCTGACTGTCCACAAGGGACGCTGTTCGAGCGAAAGCGCCCGATTTGGCCACTTTGCGCGGGAGTCGTGAGTGATTTGGGTGGTTCTAACCCTCATTGTCACTCACGACCTCGTCCAGAAACGGGCATAACGGTATCAATCGGGCGCCTGATCGACGCGATATGTCCCTTGTGGACACTCGGAACCGGGCCTGCCCGTATCGCCAGTCCAGACTCACATCGCATAGGCCTTCCTTCCCGCCTGAACCCAGCGAAGAACGTCCAGCGGCGCGCCACCTTTGACTTTCCGGTCAATAGGTGTGCAGGCCCACCTTCTCCACAGGGCCGTCCTCGACCTCGATGGTGACCACCCCGGGTCTCACCGTGCCGCACCGACAAACGACGCCCGCCACGATTCCGTTCAGCCCGCCGAGCCGCCCCGTCCCACAGTGTCGTTGAGTGTGTCCACACCCAGAACGTGCAACCGACCACCGACAGTTTCCGAAACCCAAGAAGCTCAAACCACACCCGAAGCCAGAAACTGCGGCACAGCAACGACATCAACCTGTTCCGCCAGCCAAATCTCCCCCTCCTCAACGGAAATGGAACCTACCCGGACAGCAACCTCGACCAACCCGCGAAAAAACGACTCCCCACCGAGAAACCCGATGACCCCCTCCACCGAGACATCACGAAAGCCGCACTCGGTGAGCAGCCGCCGAAGCCCGCGTGCGATCCGAGGCGCGGCGATCACCGAAGCCCGGGCACGCACGATCTCCCGTGTCAGCGCCGGATAGGAGGAATCGATCATCAGGCCCTCCCAGTCGGGCCCGGAAAGCACGATCCGTCCGCCTGGGACCAGAACCCGCCGCGCCTCCGCGAGAGCGAGCTCCGGCTCCGCCAACTCGTGGAACACCTTGTCCGCCCGGTAGCCCGCGAACCCGCCGTCCACCGGCAGCGCGTAAGCGTCACCGAGAAGGAAATCCCGCTCGGGCCACCGTCGACGGGCCTCGTCGATCATCTCCTCCGAAAGGTCGACGCCGACAGCTCGGAAGCCCCGCGCCGACAACTCCGAGACGGCCAGCCCGGCACCGCAACCGACGTCGATCACCGCGGAGCCGGGGTCGAGCCGGAGCAGTTCGTAGGTTCGGGCACGCAGTTCGGCGGCTCCCGGCAGGGCATCGGCGGCGTCGAGCCGCTGCATCATGGACATACGCGGAATCGTGCGACTTAATGTCGACATGAAGTCAAGCATCCTGAGCGTCGGCGAGGTCGCGGAGCGCTTCGGCCTGGCGACGCACGTCCTGCGCCACTGGGAATCCGTGGGCCTTCTCAAACCGGCGCGGACGGGCGATCGGCGGCGGTACGACGACAACGACCTCTACCGGATCGCGATCATCCTGCGCGCGAAGGAGGCGGGACTGAGCCTCGACGGCATCCGCGAGATGTTCCAGAAGCCCAGCGACCGCGAAGCGATCCTCAAGCAGCACAAGCAAGAGCTCGAACGACGGATCGCGGCCGCACAGGCCTCGTTGGCGATCATCGACTGCGCTCTCGGATGCGAGCACGAAGACTTCACCCAGTGCGCGCATTTCCGGGAGGCGGTGGCGCGGGCCGGTTGATCCGGACCCGCGCCACCGCCCGGCTCAGCCGAGCAGCGCGCGCATCTCGGTGATCTCGGCCTGCTGACCGTCGATCACCTTCTGTGCCAAGGCCTTCACCTCGGCGTTGCTGCCTTGCTGCAGCGCGGTCTTCGCCATCTCGAGCGCGCCTTCGTGATGTTCGACCATCATCTCCAGCCACTGCTTGTCGAAGGCGGCGTCCTTGGCCTTGCCGAGTTTCGCGAGATCGTCCTCGGTCATCATTCCGGACGCCGAGCCGTGCCCGGAGTGCTCACCCGACGGCGCCACTCCCCAGCCCTTCAACAGGCCGTTCAGCTGCTGGATCTCCGGATCCTGCGCCTTCTGGATCCGGGCGGCGAGGTCGACGACCTTCGCGTTCCGGGTGCGGCCCTCGACGAGTTTCGCCATCGCGAGCGCCTGTTCGTGGTGCGGGATCATCCCTTGCGCGAACGTGACGTCGGCCTGGTTGTGGCTTGCCTGCTGGGGATCCGGCGCCTTCACCGTGGACATGTCGTGCCCGGTGGAAGCGGTGTCGGAACTGGCGCATCCGGTGAGCACGGCGAAGGAGGCCAGAGCGGCGAGCGCCGCTCCGACCAGTTTGCTGCTGGTCATGATTCTTCCTCGAGTCGGTTTCGGGTAGGGCGGACGAACCCGCCTGTCACACCCGCAACACGCAAAGGAGGGACAACTTCTCCGGCACCGGTCTCCAGCGCGGCGGATCACGGCCCGACGCCGAGCCACCGGCCCGCCTCGACTTCCACGTCGCCACCGTCCGTCCATTCCGGACGAGCAGCCAGGTGACGATCAGCAGGACCCCCGCGGCGAGGACCGCGAGACACAGGTGCAGTCCACTGTGTCCACCGTCGTCGTGCGAAGGCGTGTCCGCGCAACACGGATCCGCCATCGCGACGGCGGAGTGCTCCGCGCCGTGGCCGGATTCGGCGACGACGTGGTGCATGCCGACGAGCCCCAGCGCCACCACGCACAGCAGCAGCCACCGCAGGACGGCCGGGCGCGAGGACTGGGTCACGGCTCCACCGTAGCCGGATTCAGCGCGCCGCCGGACGGTGGGGTTTCGCCGCGGAATGCACTGCCGGGATGTCGCGATCGAGGTGGTCGGCGTGGAACAGCGCCTGCGCGAGCAGGCCTCGGACGTGATCGTTGGCCGCCGAGTAGTAGACGAACGTCCCCTCACGGCGCCCCTTCACCAGGCCCGCGAGCCGCAGTTTCGCGAGGTGCTGGCTGACCGCCGTCGGCGCCGCGCCCGCCAGCTCCGCGAGACAGGCGACCGAGGACTCGCCCTGCAGGAGCGCCCAGAGGACCTTGACCCTCGTCGGATCCGCGAGCAGCCGGAACGTCTCCGCGGCCAGGTGGACCTGCTCCTCGGTGGGCATCTCGAAATCCGGGACCGACTCGTGCATGCCAGGAGGATAGCCGCTATCCTTCTACCTGCGTACCTGCATGACTGCGCAGGTAGCATGACAGTGAGGTGGAAGATGCCAGGGCATGGACACAGTCATGGCCACCAGACGGCGAAGAGCCGTCTCCGGCACCTCCTGACTCCCCACAGCCACGACAGCGCCGACCGCGTCGACAGCGCGTTGGAGACCAGCAAACGCGGCGTCCGGACGCTGATCTGGTCGTTCGCCGCCCTGTTCGTCACCGCCGTCGCCCAGCTCGTGCTCGTGCTGATCACCGGTTCGGTCGCCCTGCTCGGCGACACGATCCACAACTTCGCCGACGCGCTGACCGCCCTCCCGCTCGGCATCGCCTTCCTGCTCGGCCGCCGCGCCGCCACCCGCCGCTACACCTACGGGCTCGGCCGCGCCGAAGACCTCGCCGGCGTGCTCGTCGTCCTGCTCATCGCCGCCTCGGCCTTCCTCGCCGGGTACGAATCCGTCCAGCGGCTGCTCGATCCTCGGCCGGTCCAGCATCTGTGGGTGGTCGCCGCGGCCGGTGTCATCGGCTTCGCGGGCAACGAACTCGTGGCCAGGTACCGGATCACCGTCGGCCGCGAGATCGGGTCGGCCGCGCTGGTCGCGGACGGCCTGCACGCCCGCACCGACGGGTTCACCTCGCTCGCGGTCGTGCTCGGCGCCGCCGGTGTCGCGTTCGGCTTCCCGATGGCCGACCCGATCGTCGGTCTCGCCATCACCGTCGCGATCCTGTTCGTCCTGCGAGACGCGGCCAAGGAGGTCTTCCGCCGCCTGATGGACGCCGTCGACCCAGCCGACGTCGATCGCGCCGAACACGCGGCCGCCGAGGTCCCCGGCGTGCTCGGCACGCGGGACCTGCGGATGCGCTGGATCGGGCACAGCCTGCGCGCGGAGCTGGCGGTGTCGGTCGAGGCCGGGCTGACCGTCACCGAGGCACACCACCTCGCCCATCGCGTCGAGGCACGGCTGCGCGAGGTCCTCCCGCGGCTCGCGGAAGCGGTCGTGCACACCGAACCGGTGAACGCCCACGAGATCGTCACCGGGTGACGCCGTCCGACAACGACATCCGCGCCGTCCGTGCCCGCGCGCAACTGCTGACCGCCCCGGCCGCGGACGTCCTCGCCGTCGCCGGATCCATCGCGGCCGTCCAGGCGCAGTCCACGCCCGCCGCGCGGCTCACGTTCCGGGCCCGTAGCCGGGGCCTGACCGCCCACGACGTCGACGCGACCCGTGACGTGACGCGCACCTGGTTGATGCGCAAGACGCTCCATTTGGTGCCGACGGTGGATCTCCGCTGGCTGAACCGGCTGTTCGGTCCGCGTAACGTCCAGGCGGGGCAGGGACGCCGCAGGCAGCTTGGCCTCACCGACGAGCTCTGCGGACGCGCTCTCGAGAAGCTCCAGGATCTCTTGCGGGGCAAGGCACTCACTCGCCAGGAGATCCTCGACGGCTTGGCCGCCGAGGGCATCGCGCTCGACGCGAAGTCCCAGGCACCGGCCCATCTCCTGGCGTACGCGGCCAATCGAGGGCTGCTGTGCCGAGGCCAGGACGCCGGGACGGAGCCGACGTACGTACTCCTCGACGAATGGGCCACCGAAGGCCACGACCCGGCGGAACCGCATACCGAACTCGCACACCGGTACCTGACCGCGTACGGCATCGCGACCGTCGCAGACTTCGTCGCTTGGTCCGGGCTCCCGCTCGGCCTCTGCCGCAAGGCTTTCGGCGCGCTGGACCTCGTTTCCGTCGGCGGCGGCTTCGCCCTTTCGCGGACCGAGTTGTCCGCTCTCCCGTGTCCACCGCGTCTGCTCGGCGCCTTCGACACGTACCTGCTGGGCTACCGCGACCGCGATCTGCTCCTCGACCCGGCCGAGGCGAAACGCGTCAACGCCGGCGGCGGGATGATCGCGCCGACGGTGCTGGTCGACGGCCGGATCGCCGGAACCTGGCACACCAAGCGGACCGCGAAGCAGACGAAGGTGGTCGTGGAGCCCTTCGCCATGCTTTCGCGGTCCGCCATCACCGGCCTGGAGTCCGAAGTGGACGATTACGGTCGCTTCCTCGGAGAGACGGCCGTCCTCGTCATTTGAGGGACCGGAAGAACTCCCGTACGTCCGCGACCAGGATCTCGGGCTCCTCCATCGCCGCAAAGTGCCCGCCGCGATCGACGTCGGTCCACCGCACGATCGTGTGGGCGTGCTCGGAGTACCGCCGGATCCCGACGTCGTGCGCGAAAACCAGCGCCGCCGTCGGCACGCCGGAGTTCTTCTCGACGGCTCCCCAGGTTTCTGCCTGCGCGTAGCCGACGTACGCGGACGAAGCCGCGGTCCCGGTCAGCCAGGTGAACATGACGTTGGTCAGCAGCCGGTCCTTGCCGATGATCTCCTCCGGCAAGGTGGGACGCGGGTGCGTCCACTCGCGGAACTTGTCCATGATCCAGGCCAGCTGCGCGACCGGGGAATCGACGAGCCCGTAGCCGAGGGTCTGCGGCCGCGTGGACTGGATCGAGATGTAGCCGAACTCCTCTTGCATGAAAGCGCCGATCCGGGTGATGCGATCGCGTTCGATGTCGGTGAGCGAAGCGAGTTCCTCGTCCGACAACGACATCGGGGGCATCGGGGTCAGCCCGCCGTTGACGTGCACGCCGATCACCTTGTCCGGCGCGAACCTCGCCACCTCCGGAGACACCGAAGCGCCGAGGTCGCCACCCTGCACGCCGTAGCGTTCGTAGCCGAGCCGTCGCATCAGCTCGGCCCATGCCCGGCCGATCCGCGGCATGGTCCACCCGGAATCGGAGACAGGGCCGGAGAAACCGAAGCCCGGAAGCGACGGGATCACGAGGTGGAACGCGTCCGCCGGGTCGCCGCCGTACGCTTTCGGGTCCGTGAGCGGCCCGATGACGTCGAGGAACTCCACCACCGAACCCGGCCAGCCGTGCGTGAGGATCAGCGGCGTCGCGCCGGCTTCGGGCGAGCGGACGTGCAGGAAGTGGATCCGCTGCCCGTCGATGACCGTGGCGAACTGCGGATGACGGTTGATCTCGCGTTCGGCGGCACGCCAGTCGTAGCCGTCCCGCCAGTATTCGGCGAGCCCGCGCAGCCAGGCCACCGGCACTCCGGTGTCCCAGCCGTCGCCGGGGAGCGGCGCGGGCCAGCGCGTGCCGTCGAGCTTCGCGTGCAGCTCGTCCAGCTGCTCCTGGGGGATGTCGATGCGGAAGGGGCGGAGCTCGGTGTTTTCCATAAAGCCCACGTTACGAGCCATTGCGGACAGGTTCGGTCCTCGATCAGGAGGCTATTCCGAGTACGGGAAGATTCGCTCGTGACGGACAAGTACTTGGCATACGGCAGGCTGATCCGCGACGGGAAGATCCTGTTCATCCGGCGGCAGCCGTCGTCGTTCCTGGGCGGCCGCTGGGAACTGCCGGGCGGGACCGTCGAGCCCGGCGAGCGACCGGCCGAAACCGTGGTCCGCGAGTTCGCCGAGGAGACCGGGCTGACCGTCCACGTCACCGGCGAACGCGGGACCCACAGCTGGGACGACGTCGCGGGCAGGCCGATGCGGATCCACGCCGCGGTGTACGCCCTCGCCGAGGAGGTTCCGGGCGAAGTCGTGCTCGATCCCGAGGAACACGACGCCTTCGTGTGGTGCGCCGCGGAAGAAGCCGCGGAGCTCGATCTCGCGGAGCACTTCAGGCGGGCACTGGAGGACTGACTTCGAGACCGGGCCGCGGCCTGGTCCGCTCCGCCCAGCGGACGGCGGGCGCGGTGAGCGTCCCCGCCAGCAGGAACAACCCGCCCAGCACCACCCAGCCGACCGTTCCGCCGACCAGGATCAGACCGGTCAGCAGTACCGGGCCGAGCATGCGGGCGATGGCCGTCCCCGCGCCGAAAAGCCCTTGGTACTGCCCCTGTTTGCCGTCGGGCGCGAGGCCGAAGCCGATCTCCCAGGAGCCCGCCGCCTGCGCCATCTCCCCCACCACCTGCAGCGCGGCGCCCGCGAGCAGGACCAGCGCCGCCGCCCACGCGGAGTCGCCCATGGCGGAGAACGAGAAGATCAGGCAGGAGACGAAAAGCAGCAGCCCCGCGTGACGGACGTAGCGGGAAGCGCCGCGCAGGCCGGTCACGCCGCGCGCGACCCGCACCTGGAAGACCACCACGCTCGCCGTGTTGAGCACCAGCATCGCCGAAACCAGCCAGCTCGGTGCCGCGGTCCGGGTCGAGATCCACAGCGGGAGGACCAGGCTGAACAGCGGCATGTAGAGCAGCATGATCATGTTGAGCAGCGCCAGAAGCGCATACGGGCGATCGCGGAGGACGGCCACGGACGGCTCGCCCGCCCGCATCGGCACCGGAGCCACCGGGGGCACCTTGCGGAGCACGAGCGCCGCGGCGACGAAGGCCAGCGCGTCGACCACGAACACCGTCAGGAACGCTTCTCGCGTCCCGATCGCCAGCGCGATCCCGCCGAGCGCCGCGCCGATCGCGATCCCCGCGTTGGACATCGCCTGCAACCGGGCGCGGAACGTCGTGCGTCCGGCGGGGTCGATCAGGCCGGCGAGCAGCGCCTGCCGTGCCGCGCCGAGACCGCATTGGAAACAGGCATACACACAGGCCGCGATCACGAACGCGATGAACGAGTGCACGAAGAGGAACGCTGTGACCGACGCGGCCGTGCCCAGTGCCAGCAGGACCGCCGTGCCCTTCGGCCCGCGGCGGTCGGCCAGTTGTCCCAGCGCGACCCCGGCGACCGAGCCGACCGCCCAGCCCACGGTGAGACCGAGCCCCACCTGCGCGGGCGAAAGCCCGACGATCAGCGTGAAGTACAGGGCCGAGGTGACGTAGTAGGCGCCGTCGCCGACGGAGCTGATCAGCTGGGCCGAGGTCAGTCGCTTCATATGCTCAAACTAAGCATCGGATTGGCCCCATCCCAGCTCCAATATCCGCCAATCGGGTTGGGCCAATATAGGCTCGGCATGTGCCGTTCCACATCAGCCTCGACGGGCACACCGACCTGGCCGCGCGGATCTACCGGCAGCTTCGCGACGGCATCCTGGACGGTCGCCTGCTCGCCGGGGAACGCCTGCCCCCGACCAGGGACCTGGCCCGGGAGCTCGCCGTCTCGCGCAATACCGTCGCCGTCGCCTACGAACGCCTCACCGCCGAAGGCTTCCTCGACAGCCATGTCGGACGTGGGACCTTCGTCAGCCCCGGCTTCGTGGCGCGTTCGAAGCGCGCCGCGCCCGAGGGCACCGGGGTACGGCCCATCGCGCGTTGGAGTTCGCTGCCGGCCCCTCCTGGTGACGACCGGCCCGCGTTCGACTTCCGGGTCGGCGCCCCGGATCCGGCCCTGTTCCCGTTGCGGACCTGGCGGCGGCTGGTCAGCCAGGCGCTCCGGCCGTCACTGCTGCCGCCATCGGGGTACGCCGACCCGGCCGGGCTCGAAGCGCTGCGGGTGGCGATCGCCCGGCATATCGGCGCCGCCCGATCCGTGCGCGCCGGTGCCGAGGACGTCCTGGTCACCCAAGGCGCGCAACAGGCTCTCGACCTGATCGGCCGGGTCCTGATCGAACCCGGCACGCGTGTCGCCGTCGAAGACCCCGGCTATCCCCCGGCCGAACGGCTCTTCACCGCCCATGGCGCCCGGATCGTGAAGGTGCCGGTGGACGCCGAAGGTCTCGACGTCACCGCCCTGACGAAGGGCACCCGATTGATCTATACGACGCCCTCGCACCAGTTCCCGCTCGGCACGCCGATGTCACTCGCCAGGAGGACGGCGTTGCTGGCGTGGGCGGAACGGAACGACGCGGTGCTCATCGAGGACGACTACGACAGCGAGTACCGCTTTTCGGACCGGCCGCTCGAACCGCTCCAAAGCCTGGACCACGACGGCAGGGTGCTCTACGTCGGATCCTTCTCGAAGACCCTGCTTCCCTTGCTGCGGTTGGGTTTCCTCGTCGCGCCCGCCTCGCTGCGGCCGGCTTTGCGGCAGGCGAAGCAGCTCATGGACTGGCACGGCGACCTCGTCACCCAATCGGCGTTGGCGAGCTTCATCGACGAGGGACTGCTCGCCCGCCACGTACGCAAGGCCACCCGGGAGTATTCGGTGCGACGGGACCGGATCCTGGCCTTCGTGCGCGACGAACTCCGAGATGCGCTGGAGATCGTCCCTTCCAGCGCCGGACTTCACCTGTGCGCGCCGGTCGCTCCACATGCGACGGTCACTGTGGACAGCGCGGTCGCCGAAGCGCGCCGGGCCGGGGTGGCCGTCGAAAGCCTTTCCACGTACGGAGGAACGCGCGGCGGCCTGGTGATCGGCTACGGACTGGTCGGTTCCGACCGCATCGACGAAGGGCTCGCCCGGCTCGGCGAGTGCGTTTCGGCCGCCAGGATGTCATGAAAGGGTCGTTCAGGACACTTTCCGTCTTGAACGACCCTTTCCTGACATCCGGCCGCCGCGGGACGCCGAAAACTGTCGTACCCCGGTGGTCTCCTGTTCCCAGGCGACAGCGGGCCCGTCCGGGGCCGCGCGCGGAGCAGAGGAGGAAAGTCCCATGGCCGGAGAAACGGTGCTCACGGTGATCGGCAACCTGACGACCGACCCGGAGCTGAAGTTCACCCCGTCGGGCGCCGCGGTAGCGAACTTCACGGTCGCGTCGACGCCACGCGTCCTGGACCGCGCGAGCGGGGAATGGCGTGACGGGGACCCGCTGTTCCTGCGCTGCGCGCTGTGGAAGCAGGCCGCGGAGAACCTGGCCGAATCGCTCACCAGGGGGACCAGGGTGATCGTGCAGGGCAGGCTGAAACAGCGATCGTTCGAAACGAAGGAGGGCGAGAAACGCACGGTGGTGGAGCTCGACGTCGACGAGATCGGCCCGTCGCTGCGCTATGCCACGGCGAAGGTGAACAAGGCGGGCCGGAGTTCGGCGGGTACGCCGTCGGACGGCGCGTGGGAGCGAACGCCGGTGGCCGCCGGAAATCCGGAGCCGCCCTTCTGACCGGACGGTTCCCTCTCGGGAGGGAGCGATCTCCCTCCCGCGCGTCAGGTGGTCGCGCACCTCCGGCCCGGAGGCTGGAGGTCGTGAACACGACCACGATCGTCACGGAACTCGGGCTGGACCCGGCCCTCGAGCGGCACAGGAGGTTCGCCGCCGAACTCCGCACCGGGCTCGCCCGGGTCGAAGAGAGACTTCAGGAGGTGTTGCGCAGTCCAGGTCAGCCGGAGCTCACCGAAGCCGCCACCCATCTCGTCCGCGCGGGCGGGAAGAGGCTGCGCCCGTTGATGGCGTTGGCCGGAGCCGCGTTCGGCGACGGACGGGACGAGGCGATCTCGGCGGCCGTACTCGTCGAGCTCGTCCACGTGGCGACGCTCTACCACGACGACGTCATGGACGAGGCGCCGATGCGGCACGGGGTCACCAGCGCGAACTCGCTGTGGGGCAACAAGAAAGCCGTCCTGATCGGCGATTACGTGCTCGCCTGCGCGGCGCGGGTCGGTGCCGGGCTCGGTGACTACGCGTTGCGGTCGCAGGCGGAGACGTTCGGCAGGCTCGTGCGCGGCCAGTTCCTGGAGACGACAGGGCCGTTCGAAGACTGCGGTCGTCACGCGCCCTACGAGCACCACATCCAGGTGATGGCCGACAAGTCCGCGTCGCTGATCGCGATGGCGGGCAGGCTCGGCGCACAGGTGTCGGGCGCGGATGAGCGGACCATCGAAACGTTGGGCCAGTACGGCGAACTGATCGGCGTGGCGTTCCAGATCTCCGACGACGTCCTCGACATCTCGGCGTCCAGCACCGATCTCGGCAAGTCCGCGGGCACGGATCTTCGCGAAGGCATCGTCACGTTGCCGATGCTCCACGCGCTCGACGACGAGGGGCCCGGTGCGGCTCGCTTGCGCGAGATCATCGGGCACGGGCCGGTTTCCGATCCGGCGGTCCGGCAGGAGGCGCTGGGGCTCCTGCGCGACTCCGCCGGAGTCGTGCGTGCCGTCGCCGAGGCACACGGGTACGCGTCCAAGGCGAAGGACCTCGCGCTCAGCCTTCCCGACCGGCCGGCCAGGGCGCTGCTCGTCGGCCTTTCGGCGTTCGTGGTCGACCGCGGCGAATAGGCCCACGGTGCCCGCGAGCAGGGTTACAGTGGCGGAATGACCACCGATACCCTGGAAAACGTCGAAGGCCGCGACATCGGCTCCGGAGTCTCGATCATTCGCGAACGAACCGACGTCGACGGTTCCGGGCCGAGGCTGCACCAGCACCCGTATCCGGAAACCTTCGTCATCATCCGCGGACGGGTGAGGTTCACCATCGGCGATTCCGAGCGCGAAGGCGGAGCGGGCGACGTCCTGGTCGTGCCCGCGGAGACGCCGCACAAGTTCGCCGTGATCGGCCCGGAAGTCTACGAAGCCGTCCACATCCACGAAAGCGACCATTTCATCACCGAATGGCTCGAGTAATTCTGTCGGGCGCCAGAAAACCCTTCCCGGGTCTAGAATCCGACGACGTGCTCGTGGACGGCGGGCACCCGAGGCGACGGGAACCGGGAATCGTGACCGACGTGGCGGACCGCAGCGACGACAAAACCCGCCAGGTGGACAGATTCGACCAACGGCGCGCGCAGCTGGCGATGTCGGCGCTGGTCACGTTGTCCGAACTGGGCTACGCGCGCACGAGCCTGCGGGAGATCGCGCAGAACTCCGAGTTCTCCCACGGGGTGCTGCACTACTACTTCCGCAACAAGGCCGAACTGATCACCTATTGCGTCAAGCAGTACAAGGCCGAATGCGTCACCAGGTACGACCGGATGGTCGAGACCGCGGAGACGGCCGAAGAACTGAAGACCGCCTTCGGCGCCGCGACCGCCGCCACGCTGCGTGAAAACGCCCGGCTGCACCGGCTCTGGTACGACCTGCGCAACCAGAGCCTGTTCGAGAAACTGTTCCAGGCCGAGGTGCTGGCCATCGACGAGACACTCGAACTGATGATCTGGCGGGTCGTGTCCCGGTACGGGGAACTGCTCGGCAAACCGGCGGATTTCGCACCATCGACGACGTACGCGCTCTTCGACGGCCTGTTCCAGCAAGGCCTGTTGAAGCACCTCGCCGGCCGGGAGGACGCGGCGAGGTGCCTTCAGGACTCGATCGAGCAGGTGCTGGCGCGGCTGTTCACCACTTGATGGTCGGATACCAGATGACGCCGGTCCGGCCGAGCACCCGCAAGTCCCAGTACAGCAGCGTGAACGTGCCGGCGACCAGCAACGCGGCGCCGGTCACCGCGGCGATCCTGGTGGGCTTCGCGAGCATCCATCGCTGCAACCGCCCGCCCGTGCCGTGGGTGAGCACCAGGAACAACAGCGCCATCACCAGGATGTTGCCGACCGATTGCAAAGCGAACGCGGCGGCGCCGTAGAAGACGTTGTGGCTCTCGGCCGCGCTGCGGAACATCATCCGGAACAGCGGGAACGGCCTGCCGACCAGGAAACCGCCGATGAGCGCGCCCATCAGGACGAGCGGCGCGGGCGGGAACCGGCGGGTGAGCCCGGCGATCGGATTGCGGACGAGGCCGACGGAAGCCAGGCCCAGCACGATGAACACGATCCCGATCACGCCGTAGACGATCATCGACTGGATGTTGCGCGGCGTGAGCCCGCCCGGTGACGAGGCGGTCGAGAACTGCGGCATCCGGGTGCCCACGAGCGCGACGATGACGCCGTACACCACGGAAACCGTCAGCATTCCCGCCGCGATCCAGCCGAGCGGTTTCAAAGTGTCGGTGAACTTCGGCCGTCCGGTGGTTCCTCCGCCGACAAGCGGGGCGACGGCACCGAAGGCGGCGATGTTGCACGCGGTGAAAGTTCCGGCGAGGCCCGAGACGAACGCGAAGAACGTTCCGGCCAGCACTCCGCCGATCGGGGTCGCCTTGGCGTCGTGTCCCAGGAGGGTGTTGGCGACGCTGTCGCCGATCACACTGTCCACAAAGGGAGCCGACCAGATCACCGTCAGCGCGAACCCGGCGAGGACGGACCAGAGGACGATGCGCCCTTTGTGTTCCGGATAGGGTCCCGAGCCGAGGAAATCCGCCTGCGGGGAAACGGGAGCGCGTTCGGTCACGGACATTCGTACCTCCAGCGGCTGTTGGCTTCCCCCGCTGTTCATCGTTGTTCCGCCGCCCGGGCCGCGCCACCTCCAAAGTGCCGATCTCGCCTTGGTCCGTCCGGCTCCGGGTAATTCCGAAAAGGTGAAAGCCGCGGAGTCTCGTGGGATCATCGGCGGACGTGTCCGGCCACTGAACCTGCGGAGGACGATGGACTTCGACGAGGTCGCGGACGAGCTCTACGCCGGCGATCCGGCCGAGTTCGTCGCGGTGCGCAACCAACGGGCGAAAGAGGCCAAGGCGGCGGGTGACGCGGCCTTGGCCGAACGCATCCGCGCCCTGCGGAAGCCGACGCTCGCCGCCACGATCCTCAACCGCCGCGCCGGGTCCCCCGAACTGACGGAGCTGGCCAAGCTGGGCGACGAACTCCGCAAGGCGCATTCGGCGCTGGCCGGTGCAGATCTCCGCAAGCTCGCCCGGCGGCGCCAGGAGCTGGTGAACCGGATCCTGCGAGACGAACGCTCGATGAGCGAGTCCGTCAGCCGCGAAGTCGAAGCCACCCTCGAAGCCGTCGTGGCCGATCCCGAAGTGGCGGCGCTCGCCCTGGCCGGGCGGCTGAGCAGCGGCGCGGACAGCTCGGGTGACCAATGGCTGACCAGTGGGTTCATCCCGCAACCGAAGCGGAAACCCGCGCCGGAACGGGAAAAGCCGGCCACCGTGTCGCATTTGGACGATCGGAGGAAGGCGAAGCGCGCGGCCGCCGAGAAGGCCGAACAGGAGCGGATCGACAAGGCCCGCGAAGAAGCCGAGCGTGAACAGAAGCGGGTGGCGGAGTTCAACCGGCTCCGGCGCGAGGCGGCCGACCTCGCGAAGGCCTGCAAGCAGGCCGAGATCGACCTTTCCCGCGCCGAACGCCGCGCCGAGAAGGCCACGGAGAAGGCGAACGACCTCCGGCGGCGGCTCGCCGACGCCGAACTCGAGGAAGAGACGGCGAACGGCGAGACCGCGTCCGCGCAGACCGTCCTGGACGATCTACGCGCCGAGGCGGCACGAATCGACGACGCCCTCGAACGGTTCTAGGGACCCGTACCCGGTCCAAAGAACGATCACGCGAGATCGCCCTCCAATCACACGTGATCGCCTTCCAATCACACGTGATCGCCCTCCAATCACGCGAGTCACGCCTTCGACCTGGCCAAGGGAGCAGGCTGCCGGTCACGAAGGCGCGTGGCGGTCACCCGGCGTCCGTACGGTGTCTTGCCACCCGGCTTGTACACCGACAGCACGGTCATGGTCACGTACATCGTCGTGGACACGATGATCGGATAGAACCCGTCCACGCGACGCCCCGCCTCCACGAACACACCGTCCATAGTGGACTCGGCCGCGGCCGCCAGCTCCCTGATCCCCGGCAGCAGGGAGAACAACGTCAGCCCGGTGGCGATCAGGGTCAGCACGAGTTTGATCGCGACCCACTTGTACCGGATCAGCCCCCATTTCGTGCCGACGCTGAGCACGATCCCGCTGACCAGCGCGGTCAGGCTGACCGGCAGCAGCAAGTAGCCGCCGATCTGCTCCATCATCAGGATGGCGGCGTGCTGGCGCCGCGCGTCGTCGGTGAACACCGAGGTGAAGGTCAGGACCGCGTTCACCATGGTGATCCCGAGCCAGCCGAGTGACGAAACGACATGGACGACGAGGACGAGTTTCCGCCACCGCGGGGTGAGCGGTCGCCGCACTGTGGAAGTACTCATGCGCTCAGTGTTTCCGCGCGCGGAGCTCCCGTCGTCCGTCGTGGAGCGGCACCTCGGCTACGTATCGCGGAGTACGAGCCCCCGGACATACGCCGCTTGCCCGGCATGCTGGAGATCGTCGGACAGCACGCTGACCAGGCGAACCCCGAGACTGACGGGCGGGTCCCACGCCTCGTCGACGATACGGTCGAGATCGGCCTCACCGAGTCCGGCGACCCAGGCCGCCGTCGCCTCGTGCACCGCGTCGTAGTACCCGGTCAGCAGGTCGGCGGAGCCGACACGGACCGCCTCGACGTCCTCGGGCCGATGCCCGTACCCGATATCCGACGCCGGGAAGGGCAGCCCGAAGCGGCCGACCCAGTCCTGTGCGGTCCAGAGCTGCTCGGTTCCCATCAGGCCGGCGACGTGATCGTCCTGCACCCGGGCCAGATGCCAGACCAGCCACGCGATCGTGTTCGCACCCGGTGCCGGGCTCGCGATCAGCTGATCGGCGTCCAGCCCCTCGACGGCGGCGTGCACCACCTCCCGGACGCGGCCGAACCCGTCGGCCACCACTTCGGCCAGTTTCATCGATTCCCCTTCCGGCGTCTCCAGCCCCACGATGCCACCGCGAGGTGACCCCGGCCTTGCACCCTTGACTTATATAAGCCCAGGCCGTGATAGTTGCCGGATGCACGCGTTCGACGTCCTCGGTGATCCGGTGCGCCGCCGGATCCTGGAACTGCTGGCGGGCGGGGAACAGAGTTCCGGCGACGTGACCACGGTGGTCCGCGCCGAGTTCGGGATCTCGCAGCCCGCGGTCTCCCAGCATCTGCGCGTCCTGCGCGAAAACGGCTTCACCACGGTCCGCGCCGAGGGCGCGCGACGGCTGTACTCGGTCGATCCTGGCCCGCTCCAGGAGATCGACGGCTGGCTGGAGCAGTACCGGCGGTTCTGGGCCGGGCCGCTCGACGCGCTCGCCACCGAGATCGCCCGCGGCCGCCGTGAACGCCGGAAGGCCGCCGAAGACTAGGCGCCCGGGGACTGTCGGACCCCGCCCCTAGAATCGTCCGGGTGGCAGCCCCCGACATCGGTACCTCGGAAGCCCTCGAAACGCTGAACCGCGTCTTCGGCTACGACGACTTCCGCGGCGACCAGCACGCCATCGTCGAACACGTCATCGCAGGCGGTGACGCGCTCGTCCTCATGCCCACCGGCGGCGGGAAGTCGCTGTGCTACCAGATCCCCGCGCTGGTGCGGCCGGGCGTCGGCGTGGTGATCTCGCCGCTGATCGCGTTGATGCAGGACCAGGTCGACGCGCTGCGCAACCTCGGCGTGCGCGCGGGGTTCCTGAACTCGACGCAGGACTACGCCGAGCGGAACAGGGTCGAGGCCGCGTTCCTCGCCGGCGAGCTGGACCTGCTGTACCTGGCGCCCGAGCGGCTTTCGGTCGAGTCGACGGTGCGGCTGCTCGATCGCGGCAAGATCTCGCTGTTCGCGATCGACGAGGCGCACTGCGTCTCCCAGTGGGGTCACGACTTCCGCCCCGACTACCTGATGCTGTCCGCGGTGCACGAGCGCTGGCCGGACGTGCCGAGGATCGCGCTCACCGCCACCGCCACCAAGGCGACGCACGCCGAGATCGCGTCCCGGCTCAACCTGGAGGACGCGCGGCATTTCGTCGCGAGCTTCGACCGGCCGAACATCCAGTACCGCATCGTCGGCAAGAACTCGCCGCAGCGGCAGCTGCTGGAGCTGCTGCGCACCGAGCACAAGGGCGACGCGGGGATCGTCTACTGCCTGTCGCGGAACTCGGTCGAGAAGACCGCGGACTTCCTGGTGGAGAACGGGTTTCCGGCGGTGCCCTATCACGCCGGGCTCGACGCGCGAACCCGCGCGAAGCATCAGTCGCGGTTCCTGCGCGAGGACGGGCTGATCGTCGTCGCGACGATCGCCTTCGGCATGGGCATCGACAAGCCGGACGTCCGGTTCGTCGCACACCTGGACCTGCCGAAGTCCGTCGAGGGCTACTACCAGGAGACCGGTCGCGCGGGCCGCGACGGGCTGCCGTCGACGGCGTGGCTGGCGTACGGCCTCCAGGACGTCGTCCAGCAGCGCAAGATGATCGACACCTCGGAGGGCTCCGACGCGCACAAGCGGCAGCTGAGCGCCCATCTCAACGCGATGCTGGCGCTGTGCGAGACGGTCGAATGCCGCCGTGTGCAGGTGTTGAACTACTTCGGTCAGCGGAGCGAGCCCTGCGGCAACTGCGACACCTGCCTGGCACCGCCGGAGACCTGGGACGGCACGATCCCGGCGCAGAAAATCCTTTCCACCATCGTCCGGCTGCAGAACGAGCGGCGGCAGAAGTTCGGCGCCGGGCAGATCATCGACATCCTGCTCGGCAAGTCGACCCCGAAGGTGACCCAGCATCGGCACGACTCGTTGAAGGTCTTCGGTATCGGCACGGAGCTGAAGGAGCCGGAATGGCGTGCCGTGGTGCGGCAGCTCCTGGCACAGGGGCTCGCTGCGGTCGAGGGCGACTACGGCTCGCTGGTGCTGACCGAGGGCAGCGCGGACGTGTTGAACGGGACGCGGAAGGTCCAGTTGCGGCGTGAGCCGGAGCGGGCGGCGAAGGCCGCGGCCCGCTCCAGCGCGAAGAAGGCCGCGGCCGCCGACATGCCCGCCGAGGCGGCGCCGGTGTTCGAGCTGCTGCGGTCGTGGCGGGCCGCGGCGGCGAAGGAGCAGGGGGTGCCCGCGTACGTGATCTTCCACGACGCGACCCTGCGCCAGATCGCCACCAAACGGCCGGCCACGCTGCAGGAGCTGGGCACGGTCAGCGGCGTCGGCGAGAACAAGCTCGCGAAGTACGGCGAGCAGATCCTCGAGACGCTCGCGGACGCCTAGTGCTCGTAGGGACGGCGCGGCGGCCGCCCGGTCATCCCGTCGACCTTGCGCACCGCGCCGTTGATCTGGCTGTGGTACTTGCCCTTGGTCTTGTGGTCGACGAAGGTCGCGGCCTTGTTCACGACCTTGGAGACCTTTTCGGGGTTCTTCCGCACGTAGGCGCGCACGGCCCCGGCGGTGCCGGCCAGGGCGGTCAACTTCCGCAGTAGAGGCACTGTGGTCCCTTTCCTCGGGGTCGTCTGGTTGTCCTGCTCAACGACCGGTGATGGCTCCTGGGTTCCCCGCGGCGAGCCGAATCACTCATTCCGCCGGAAAACGGGAGGCACGGCGAGGGTCTCGACCATTAAATTCGTGCTCATGCGGGATCTTTCGCTGCTGCCCAAGGCCCATCTGCACGTCCACCTCGAGAGCACCATCCGGCCGGACACGCTCCGTGACATCGGCGAGGCGAACGGCATCGCCGTCCCCGCGGAACAACCCGTGTTCGATGGGTTCCGCGCGTTCGGTGACTACAACGGGCTGATCCGGTCCTGCCTGCGGAGACCGGAGGACTTCGAACGGGTGGCCCGCGAATTCTGCGAGGACCAGGTCGCGGACGGCGTCCGCTACGCCGAAGTCACCTTCACGGCGGCTTCGCACGGCGAACGGCTGGGCGAGCCGGACATGCCGCTGGAGTCCGTCCTCAAAGGACTGTCGGCGGGCGCCGCCGAACACGGCCTCCACTGGCGGATGATCCTGGACCATTCGCGCCGCCGTCCGGTCGAACGCGCCCGGCTCACCCTCGACCTCGCCCGCCGGTACGCCCCGGACGGGGTATTCGCGATCGGGCTCGCCGGCGAGGAGAAGTACCCGCTCGCGCCGTTCGCCGGGATCTGCGACGAGGCCGAGGAGGCGGGCCTGCACCTGATCCACCACGCCGGGGAGGACGCCGGCCCGGCCAGCATCCGCGAGGCGCTGGAAGTCGGGCACAGCGAACGGATCGGCCACGGCATCCGGATCCTGGAGGATCTCGCGCTGGTCGCCGAAGTGCGGGAACGCGGAATCGCGCTGGAGGTCTGCCCGTCGTCGAACGTGACACTCGGGCTCGTGCCGTCGTTCGAGGAGCACCCGCTCCCCCGGCTGGTCGACGCCGGGCTCGTGGTCACCCTCAGCACCGACGTCCCCTCGATCACCGGAACGACGCTGACCGACGAATTCCTGCGCACCCGGGAGGCGTTCGCCTACCACGATCACGCACTCGCCGGGCTCGCCCGCGCTGCCGTCGACGCGTCCTTCGCACCCGCCGACCTCAAGCGCTCCCTTCACGCCGAAATCGACGCCTGGCTCTCCTGACGCAATTAGTCCTCTGGATGCGGTACTTGCGCGTGCAAGTACCGCATCCAGAGGACGAAACGCGAGGGGGTCAGCCGGTCGGGAAGTCGTCCGGGGTACGGATGCGGTCCCGCACCCAGACGCCGGCGGGCTTCAGCATCGAAGTGCCGGTGAAGGAGTTCCCGGCGCAGGTTCCGGTCTTGAACACGGCACCGGAGCGGAAGTCGTCAGAGAAGTTCCAGTTCGTCCAGCCGATCTTCTTGGCGGCCAGCAGATCCAGGTACTTCTGCGAATACGTGAAGTCGTTCCCGCCGTCACCCGTGTAGGTCTGGGTGCCGAATTCCGTGACGAACACCGGGAGCTTGTCGGCCGTCCGCGCCAGCGCGTCGTAGTGCTCGTCCTGGTGCGACGCCGCGTAGAAGTGGAACGTGTACATGATGTTGGTGGCGTTGACCGGGTTGTTCAGGATGTCGGTCTCGTCGCGCTGGTCGGAGACGCCGAAGGTCGACCAGCCGTGCGTGCCGAGGAAGACGACGCTGTCCGGGTCCTGCGCACGGATCACCGGGATGACCTCTTCGGCGTACCGCTTCACGTCCGCCCAGCTGACGCCGTTCGGCTCGTTCGCGACGTCGTAGATGATGTTGACCTTGTCCTTGTGCCGCTGGGCGATCTCGGTGAAGAAGGTCTTCGCGAGGTCGGTGTTCACGTTCGGGTCGCCCGGGTCGAGCTGGTGCCAGTCGACGAGGACGTACATCCCGCGTTTCGTCGCCTCTTCGATGTAGTTGTGCATCATGTCGGTGAACTTGCGCGGGTTGCTCTCATAGCCGTCGTCCTGGATGTACATGGCGACCCGCAGGATGTCTGCCTTCCAGTCGTTGGCCAGTGCGTCCAGCGAGGCGGTCTTCACGCACTGGCTGTACCACTGGATCCCGTGCGTGCTCATCCCCCGCAGCTGGATGGGCTTGCCGTACTGGTTGCACAGTTTGACGCCGCAGACGTGGAGCTTGCCGTTGATCGACACGGGCGTCCCGGCGCCCGGACCGCCGCCGCCTTCGACCGACAGCGAGTCCGCGTTGGGGCCGCCGTTCGACGTGACGGCGGTGGTGCGGATCTTGTTGCTGCCCGCGGCGAGGTTCACCGTGGTGGTGACGGTACTCCAGCTCGTCCACGCGCCGGTGCCGGCGAACCCGAGGTCGTCGACGGCGATGGAGCCGTTGACGGTGATGTCGAGCGGGCGGTTGGCGGTGGTGCCGTTGGCGTAACGGAAGGTCAGCGTGTGCGGCCCCGCTTGCGCCGCGTTGACGGTGTACTCGACGTAGCTACCGGTGACGTTGTCGTAGTTGACGAAGCCGGATCCGGTGAAGCCGGCGTGATTGGATTCGACCGCGCCGCGCGAGATCGTCGCGTTCTCGGATTCGTATCGGACGGGAGCCGCGGAAGCGGCCTGGGCGGAGATCGGGACCGATGCGGCCGCGAGCACCGTGACCAGCGCCGCCCGCCATCTTGGGCGTACCACTTTTTGTCTCCTTCAGAAGCGTCGTTGCGTTCCGTGAAGCGGGGGCGCGGCGAGCCCTTGTTAAGAAACCTTCCTAACGCGGACTAGTCTCACCATCGGGACGAAGCGCTGTCAACAGGGCAAAGGGGGCGATCGCACCCCGCAGTCGGTCCTCTACTTGCGGTAGTTGCACGCGCAAGTACCGCGTTCAGAGGACGAAACGCGGGTCGTGGTCCGCATCACCCGGACGGCGGGCCACACAAGTTCTCCACATTCGTCACGTACCGTGGAACCGGTGACCGCTTCGTCCCCTTCGACCCTGGACCTCATGGACCAGTGGGAACAACCGCCCAGGAAACGTGGCCCGCGTGGCTGCGTGATGCTCGCGCTCCTGGTCGTGGGCGCCTTGGTCGCCGGTGCCGTCTGGGTCGTGATCAGCCTCAACGACCGTGAGCCGGTGCCGGTCAAGCCGGAATTCGTGGTCCCCGCGCTCAAACCCGCCCCGCGTTCGGCCATCCCCGGCGACGCCGGACCGCTGCCCGCGGAGCCCGCGAAGGACGCCTGGATCGCGAAGGTGTCGGAGAACACGGACATCCCCTCACGAGCGCTGCGGGCGTACGTGAACGCGGCCGAGAAGACCGCGAAGACCACTCCGCGTTGCGAGATCACCTGGGCGACCATCGCCGGGATCGGCCGGACCGAGTCCCAGCACGCCCGGCACGACGGTTCCCGCGCCGGTGAGGACGGCATCGTGACGCCGCCGATCATCGGTATCCCGCTCGACGGCTCCCCCGGCGTGCTGGCGGTGGTCGACACTGACAAGGGCGCCCTCGACGGCGACCCGAAATGGGACCGCGCGGTCGGGCCGATGCAGTTCCTGCCCGCCACCTGGAAGCGGTACGGCGTCCGCGCGAGCGGCGACGGCGCCGCGCCAGACCCGCAGAACATCGACGACGCGGCCCAGACGACCGCGCGGTACATGTGCGCGCGGGGCGGCGACCTCGGCGATCCCTCCGGCTGGTGGACCGCAGTGCTGACCTACAACAACTCCACCCAGTACGGGCAGGAAGTGTTCAGCAACGCCGACGCCTATGGGAAAGCGGCTCTGAAGCCCTAAGCGGGCAGAAGCCGGGTCACCAGTCGAGTCAGCTGGTGCACGTTCCGGCATTCGTACATTTCGACGACCTCCGCGTACGCGTGCGCCTCGGAGTCACCGGTGGACCACAGCTCGGTCCGCTCGGGGTTGAGCCAGTACGTATGCCTTGCCGCGGCGGCGATCCCGCGCACCGCGTCGAGGTTCGGGTCGCCGCCGTTGGTCCTGGCGTCACCGAGGATGAGCATGGACGTCCTGGGGCCCACCGCGTCCGGGTAGCGCTCGACGAACTCGCCGAGCGCGTGCCCGTAGTCGCTGTGCCCGTCCCAACGGGTCAATTCCGCGTCGGCGAGGATGCGCGCGCCGAGGTCTTCGGGATCGGCGGCGCCGGTGTCGACGAGGTGGGTGATCTCGTCGCAGGCGTCGATGAACGCGAACACCCGCACCTTGCTGAACTGATCGCGCAGAGCCTGCACCAGCAGCATCGTGAAGTTCGCGAAGCCGGCCACCGACCCCGACATGTCGCACAGCAGAACGATCTCCGGACGCCCCGGCCGGTGCCGCCGGTACGACGGCCGCATCGGGACGCCGCCGGTGGACAGCGAGCGCCGCAGCGTCCGGCGCAGATCGATATGCCCGCGCGCGTGCCGCCGTCGCCGGGCGGCCAAACGCGTGGCGAGCTTGCGTGACAACGGCTGCACGACCCGGCGGAGTTCGGCAAGTTGCGCGCGGCTGGCGAGCAGGAAGTCGACGCGGTCGGCGGCGGGCGGCACGGCGTGCCGCGAAACCCGTTCCCTGCCACGGACTTCCGCCACGCGCCGCCGTGCCTCGGTCCGCACGAGACCGCGGAAACCCTCGACGCGGCGGCGGACGTCGTCGCGGTCCAGCCGGTCGGTGAACTCCTCCTGGCCGCCCGCGCGGATCGCTTCGAGCACGCGGACCACGAGCGTCTGCGGCTGGAGCCGTTCCAACGTCTGATGTGCCGACCAGCCGCCGCTGCCCGCCGTGCCGCCGTACTCCCCCAGCATGTCGACGGCGAGCCCGGCCAGCTGCGTCAGCTCCGGCTGGTCGTTCGCCGCGAGCGCGGTGGCGAGCCGGTCGCGCAGCGCGGCCAGATCGTCGACGGGATCCTGCGACGGCGCGCCGACACCGAGCGGGAAGTAGATGTCGAAGGTCGCGTCGAACACCGCGCGCTGCCCACCGCGCCGGACGAGCGCGGCCGCGAGCCCTTCCCGCATCTGCTCGCGGGAGTCGAGGCCCAGCACTTCGAGTGCCGCGGCCGCGTCGACCGTCTCGCTGGGCCCCGCCGGGATTCCGTGTTCCCGCAACGCTTCCACGAATTCGACGAGCCTGCCCGGCACGCCGCTCACGAGTCGAGGACCTTGCCGAGTTCCAGCCGCGCGTCCGCCTTCACGACGTCGTCCTGGTGTTTGAGGATCACGCCGAGGCTCGCGCGGACGACGTCCTCGCCGAGGCTGTCCGCGCCGAGTGCCAGCAGGGTCCGCGCCCAGTCGATGGTCTCGGCGACCGACGGCGCCTTCCTCAGTTCCATCGCTCGCAGCGCGGTGATCACCTTGACCACGGACGCGGCGAGCGCGTCGTCGACGCCCGGCACCTTGAGCCGCACGATGCGCTGCTCCAGCGCCGCGTCGGGGAAGTCGATGTGCAGGAACAGGCACCGGCGGCGCAGTGCCTCGGAAAGCTCGCGCGTCGCGTTGGAGGTCAGCACTACGAACGGCTTGCGCCCGGCGGTGATCGTGCCGAGTTCCGGGACGGTGATCTGGAAGTCGCCGAGCACCTCCAGCAGCAGGCCCTCGATCTCGACGTCGGCCTTGTCGGTCTCGTCGATGAGCAGGACGGTCGGCTCGTCGCCCTTGATCGCCGTCAGCAGCGGCCTGGCCAGCAGGAACTCTTCACCGAAGATGTCGTTGCGGGCTTCGTCCCACGTCTCGTCCTTGCCCGCGGTGATCCGGAGAAGCTGCTTCGCGTGGTTCCACTCGTACAGCGCGCGAGACTCGTCGACGCCTTCGTAGCACTGCAAGCGCACGAGCCGGGAGCCGCTCGCCTGCGCGACCGCCTTCGCAAGCTCGGTCTTGCCGACCCCCGCGGGGCCCTCGATCAGCAACGGCTTGCCGAGGGCGTCCGCGAGGAACACCGTGGTGGCGACGGCCGCGGAGGCCAGGTAGCCGGTGTCGGCGAGCTTCGCCGTCACGTCTTCGACGGATGTGAAGTACCCGGTCCCAGCCACGCGGCCTCCCAGCTCGATCGCCTACCCGGCCGACTCTACGTCGCGGATCCGCTTCGGCAGCAGGAACCCGACCGCGAAGGTGAGCATCACCATCACCGCGACCACCCAGAACGTGCGCTGGGCGGCGCCGGTCGGGTCGGCGGTCCCCGCGTCGAAGAACACCGTGCCCAGCAGCGCCAGTCCCAGCGCGCCGCCGACCTGCTGGAGCGACGTCAGCGCGCCCGACGCCGATCCTGCCTCCGCCGGTTCCACCCCGGACAGGGCGATCTCGAAGTACGGGCCCATGATCAGCCCGGAGCCGATCCCGACCACCAGCAACGCCGGCGCGATCAGCCACGGCCCCGTCTCCGGGCCGAGGAGCAGCAGGAGGGCGACCACGCCGGCGGTCATGATCAGCGCGCCGGTGTGCAACACCTTGCGGCCGTGCTCGCGCACCGCCTGCACCAGGCCCATCCCGACGATCATCCCCAGCGACATCGGCACCCCGGTCAGCCCGGCCTTGAGCGGCGAGAAACCGAGCCCGAGCTGCAGGTACAGCGTGAAGACCAGACCGAAACCGGAGAACGCCGCGAAGTAGATCGTCCCGGTCGCCATCCCGGCGAGGAAGCTGCGCTTGCGGAACAGGCTCGGCTCGACCAGCGGGTCACCGCCGCGGCGGCTCTTGCGCTTCTCGAACCACGCGAACACCCCGAACACCACGACCGCGGCGGCCATCATCGCGAACGTCCACAGCGGCCAGCCGTACTCACGCCCCTGCACCAGCGGGAAGACGATCAGCAGCGCGCCGGTCGTCGCGAGCAGGGCGCCGGGGATGTCGAGGGTGAGCGAACCGCCGGGACGGGACTCGGGCAGGAACTTCAGCGCGGCGAGTACGGCCAGCGCGCCGATCGGGAGGTTGACCAGGAAGATCATCCGCCAGCCGGTGCCGAAGAGATCGGCGTCGACCAGCCAGCCCGCGAGGATCGGGCCGCCGACCGCGGCAAGACCCATCACCGGCCCGAACATGCCGAACGCGGACTGCAGTTCCTTGCCCGCGAACATCTCCTTCATCATGCCGAGACCCTGCGGCACCATCGCGGCACCGAAGAGGCCCTGCACCACCCGCGCGGTGATGATCATCTCGGGGTTCACCGCGATCGCGCAGAACAGCGAGCCGACGACGAAGCCGATCGCGCCGATCAGGAACATGCGCTTGCGGCCGAAGATGTCGCCGAGCCGCCCGCCGGTGAGCAGACCGGACACCATCGCGAGGGTGTAGGCCACGCCGAGCCACTGGATCATCGCCGTGCCGCCGCCGAGCGACGCCCGCATGACCGGACCGGCGATGCTCGTGACCGTCATGTCGAGCAGTTCCATCACCGAGCCGGTCAGGATCACGAACAGCGCGGGCCAGCGCCAGCGGTAGGACTTCTCCACGTTTTCCGTGGTCACACCGCTCGGGGTGTCCAGTGTCATCGTCATGGGGACAACGCTAAAGTCAATTCCGGCCACTTTCTGACCGGAATGCGAGCGAATCTGGATTCATGGCGAACACGAGTGCGCGGATGCTGCGGTTGCTCTCCCTGCTGCAGACACACCGCTTCTGGTCGGGGATCGAGCTGAGCGACAAGCTCGAAGTGAGCGAACGGACGCTGCGGCGCGACGTCGAACGGCTCCGCGAGCTGGGTTATCCGGTCAACGCGAGCCGTGGCGTCGCGGGCGGCTACCAGCTGCGGTCGGGCACGGTCATGCCGCCGCTGCTGCTGGACGACGAGGAGGCCGTGGCGATCGCGGTCGGCCTCCGGACGGCGGCGAGCGGTTCGGTCGAGGGCATCGAGGAGACCTCGGTCCGGGCGCTGACGAAGGTCGTCCAGGTGATGCCGCCGCGGCTGCGCAGGCGTGTCGACGCGCTCCAGGCGTACACGACGCCGGCGGCCGTCACGGGTCCCCGGGTCAACGCCGCCAGCCTGACGGTGATCGCGCAGGCGTGCCGGGACGACGAACGGTTGAAATTCGACTACGCGGCACGCGGTGGCGAGGAGTCCGCGCGACTGGTCGAGCCGCACCGGCTCGTCTCGCTCGGACGGCGCTGGTACCTGGTGGCGTGGGACCTCGATCGGGTGGACTGGCGCACCTTCCGTGTCGACAGGCTCAGCGAGCCGCGCACCACCGGCGCCCGCTACCGGCCGCGCGAGATCCCCGGCGGCGACGCGGTCAAGTTCGTCGAGGCGCAGATCAAGGCGAGGCCGACCACGCATACGCTGGTCGTCCGGGTGCAGGCGCCGAAGGACCGGGTCGAATCGGCGGTGCGGTACCTCGGCGGCGCGCTCGAAGCGATCGACGAGACGTCCTGCCGCCTGACGATGAACGTCGACACCTTCGACTGGCCGGTCCTGATCCTCGCCGCCATCGGCGCGCCTTTCGAGGTCGAGAGCCCTTCGGCGTTCAAAGACCACCTCGCGTCCGTCGCCGCCCTCTTCACGACGGCTAGCATCGGGCCGTGAGCACCTACGTCGCGGCCGAGGGCCGATACGAGAGCATCCCCTACCGCCGCACCGGGCGCAGCGGCCTGAAGCTGCCCGCGATCTCGCTGGGCCTGTGGCACAACTTCGGGAACGACAAGCCGCTGGGCACGCAGCGGGACATCGCGCGGCGCGCGTTCGACCTGGGCATCACCCATTTCGACCTCGCCAACAACTACGGCCCGCCCTACGGCTCGGCGGAGGAGAACTTCGGCAGGCTGCTGGCGTCGGACTTCAAACCGTACCGGGACGAACTGGTCATCTCGACCAAGGCGGGGTACGACATGTGGCCGGGCCCGTACGGCGAATGGGGCTCGCGCAAGTACCTGTTGTCCTCTTTGGACCAATCGCTCGGCCGGATGGGCCTGGACTACGTCGACATCTTCTACTCGCACCGGTTCGACCCCGACACGCCGCTCGAAGAGACGGTCGGCGCGCTCGACACCGCCGTCCGGTCCGGACGCGCGCTGTACGTCGGCATCTCTTCGTACTCGTCGGAGAAGACCGCCGAGGCCGCCCGCCTCCTTCGCGAGCTCGGCACCCCGCTGCTGATCCATCAGCCGTCGTACTCGATGTTCAACCGCTGGCTCGAAGGCGACAAGCTGCTCGACACGCTCGAAACCGAAGGCGCGGGCTGCATCGCCTTCTCGCCACTGGCACAGGGACTGCTGACCAGCCGCTACCTCGACGGCGTTCCCGAGAATTCCCGTGCCGCGCAAGGGAAGTCGCTCAACCCGGACACGATCACCGAGAGCACCCTCGGCAAGATCCGGGCACTGAACGAGATCGCTCAGCGCCGCGGCCAGACGCTGGCGCAGCTCGCGCTCGCGTGGGGCCTGCGTGACCCGCGGATGACGTCGGTGCTGATCGGCGCGAGCAGCGTCGCCCAGCTGGAGGACAACGTCGGCGCGCTGAAGAACCTGCACTTCACGAACGAGGAGCTGGCCGAGATCGATCGCTACGCCACCGAGGCCGACATCAACCTCTGGAAGCGCTCGACCGACGCCGGCTAGCTAATCGCGTTGCCCCACCGGGCCGGGGAGCCGAGACTGCGAGCATGACTTTCGAAGATCTACTCGCCGAAGGAGAGGCCGTCCCGGTCGAAGGCTGGGATTTCTCGTGGTTCGACGGCCGGGCCACGGAGGAACGGCCGCCGTGGGGTTACTCGCGATTGCTCGGCGAGCGGATGGCGGCGGCCGCCGCCGGGCTGGACCTGCAGACCGGCGGCGGCGAGGTGCTCGCGGGCATCCCGGAACCGCCGCCGGTCCTCGCCGCCACCGAAGGCTGGCCGCCGAACGTCGAGGTCGCGCGGAAGAATCTCGCGCCCCTCGGCGGCCAGGTGGTCGAGGCCGAGTACGACGCGCCCCTGCCGTTCCCCGACGAGTCGTTCGATCTGGTGAGCAGCCGTCATCCGATCGCGAATCCATGGCGGGAGATCGCCCGCGTGCTGCGTCCGGGCGGCACCTTCCTGTCGCAGCAGATCGGCGCGGGCACCGTGCGCGAGCTGAAGGAGTTCTTCCTCGGCCCGCAGGACTACGGCGGCTGGACGCCCGACGTGCTGCGCGTCGAGGCCGAAGCGGTCGGGCTCCGGGTGGACCGTCTCGAACCGGCGAAACTGAGGATGGAGTTCTTCGACCTCGCCGCGGTCGTCCACTTCCTCCGGAAGGTGATCTGGATCGTGCCGGGATTCGAGGTCGGGAAGTACCGCGACCGGCTCGCGGAACTCCATCGGATGATCGAGACCGACGGGAAGTTCGTCGCGCACTCCCGGCGGGTGCTCGTGGAGGCCGTCAAGCCTTTGTAAGTGGTAAGGACGAGCAGAACCAAGAGTCCGTGAAGGCCTCCTTGCCTACCTTGAAGGTAGGGAAGGAGGCCTTCACGGACTAGGCGATCGCCACCCGCAGCCTCAGCAACAACACCAACCCCAGCAGTCACGGTGGTGCGCGTGAAGGACCGGTCGTGAGTGTTTTTGGTCGTTAGAACGACCAAAAACACTCACGACCCCTCCGCAAAACGCCCGAATCGGGCTTAATCGCCTCAATAAGTGTCCCCTGTGGACAGTCCGCGTATCCGCTTGACCAGCGAACCGGCGACTTTGCCGGGGCCCTGGCGCCTAGGTACAGGAAGGGGGCCTTCATGTACATCAGAGGCACCACTCACGCGCCCAGCCGCTCCAGGTGTTCAGCAGTCAGCTTCACGTCCCCCGCGGCGAAGTTCTCCTCCAGATGCGGGATCTTCGCCGTCCCCGGGATCGGCAGGATCACCGGCGACCGCGCGAGCAGCCACGCGAGCCCGACCTGCGCCGTGGTCACCCCGAGCTCCGAAGCGACGGCCGTGAGCTCGACGCCGCCGGAAGACGCGGCGCCGAGCACCGGACGCCAAGGCAGGAAAGCGATCCCCGCCGCCTCGCACGCGTCCAGCACCGCTTCGTGCTCGCGGTCGAGGAGGCTGTAGCGGTTCTGCACGCTCGCGATGTCCACGATCTCCCGTGCCCGCGCGAGTTCGTCCACGGTGATCTCCGACAGCCCGATCCGGCCGATCTTGCCCGCGTCACGCAGGTCCCGCAGCGCGCCGAGCTGGTCGGCCAGCGGGGTTTCCGGGTCGATTCGGTGCAGTTGCAGCAGCTCGATCCGCTCGACCCGCAGCCGCCGAAGTCCCTCGTCCACCTGCACGCGCAGGGATTCCGGCCGACCGTCGTACTTCCAGTCGTCCCCGGTCCGCACGACGCCGACCTTCGTGGTGACCACCAGGTCGTCCGGATACGGGTGAAGCGCCTCGGCGAGCAGTTCCTCGTTCGCCCCGCCGCCGTAGAGGTGCGCGGTGTCGATCAGCGTGACGCCGAGCTCGACCGCGCGCCGGGCGACGGCGATCGCGTTCTCGCGTGCGGGTCCGGCGTCGGTGGGCAGATGCATGGCACCGAAACCGATACGGCGTACGGGCAGGTCTCCGCCGATGGCGAACTGTTCCATGGGAGGAACCTAGCGCAGCGGATCCCTCGGCGAGGGCAGATGCGAAGTATCCGGGAACATGTGGAGCGCACGCAGGGCCGCGCCGAGTTCGGCGATATCCGCCGGATCGGTCAGCGAACGGCCGAGCTCTTCGGAGATCCGCTTCAGCCGGTGCCGGATCGTGTTGGGGTGACAGAACATCCGCTCCGACGTCAGCTTCGTGGAGCCCTGGCATTCGAACCACGCCCGCAACGTCAGCAGCAGCACGTTCCGGTCGTCGCCGGGCAGGTCGAGGATCGGCCGGAGCACGTGGTGCGCGAGCTGGACCGACGCCTCCGGCGAGCTGGCGACGAGACCGGCGAGCGGGGATTCGTTGAACTGCACCATTCCCGTCGTCCCCGGCATCATGCTGGAGAGCGCGACCCGCGCGAGGTGCAGGGCGCGGGAGGTGTTCCCGAGTCCGGTGAACACCGGGCTGACGCCGATCCGGCCGGTCTGGTTCTCCCGCAGCAGTCCGATGATCACCTGCGACGCCGCCGGATCCCGCATCGAGACCACACCGACCTGCAGATCCGGCGTGAGCCGCCAGGCGGACGCGTGATGCCGGTCGCGAAGCCGGTTTTCGATCTGTGGCAACGGTTCGTGCCCGACGCGCGGGGTCTCCGCCGCGACGACCACATAGGTTCCGTCGAGCGAGAGTTCCAGCACACGCGCGATGTCCCACAGCGTGCCTTCGGTGGCCGCGCCGCCGGCGAACAGCGCCTCGACCAACGCCGAGCGCCGGCTTTGGTGCGCCAGCATGACTTCGGCGGTGGTGTCGCGGTAGGTCGTCGTCAGCGCCTCAGCGTAGTCGTCGATCAGCGCCCAGATCGCCGACGTCGCGGCGACGAGGCCGCGAAGGTCCTGGTGCTCTCCCGACGCGGTCAGTTCGACGAACCGGTTCCACACCTCGGTGAGCCCGATCCGGTAGGCCCGGAGGAGTTCCGGCAGCGGCGCGCCCTGCAACGCCCGCGCGCGCCCGGTCGCCCGCGCCTGCGCGAGGTCGGGTTTCTCCGTGCCGCGCAGGGTCCGCATGACGAACTCGAGGTTGTTCCGCACCGACGTCCGCAGTTCGGCGAGGGTGACGAACTGCGCGTCGCGGTACACCGGCATTTCGGCGCGGATCTGCTCGACGGTGCCGTCGATGAGCCCGGGAAGCTGCTTTTCGACCTCGACGGCCAGTTCGGCGACGATGACGGCCGAGCCTTCGCGGAGCACAGTTTCGTAGTGCATGGACGTCCTCCGGGGCAGGGACTCCTCGTCGAGTCCCTGGGGCCGTCATCTAACACGACTTGCCCGGAGGTGGCCTGTCGAAGCGCGAAGACTCCGCTGGTGCGGCAGGAAGTCGGGATTCCCGCCGCACCGGCGGTGGTTCACATCTTCGCGGCCGCGCTCTTGATGGCTTCGCGGATCCGGAAGTAGGTGCCGCACCGGCAGACGTTCTGGATCGCGTCGATCTCGGCGTCGGTCGGGTTCTTCGTCTTCTTCAGCAGCGCCACCGCGGCCATGATCTGCCCCGGCTGGCAGTAGCCGCACTGCGCGACGTCCTGCTCCAGCCAGGCCTCCTGCACCGGGTGCAGGTCGTCACCGTCGGCGAGGCCTTCGATCGTGGTGACCTCCTTGCCCGAGCAGTCGGACACCGGCGTCACACACGGGTTGAACGCCTCGCCGTCGAGGTGGCTGGTACAGGCCTTGCAGACGTTGATCCCGCAGCCGTACTTCGGGCCGCGGACGCCGAGTTTGTCCCGCAGCGCCCACAGCATGGGCAGATCCGCGGGCGCGTCGACGGTGACGGTCTTCCCGTTCACCGTGAAGGTGTAGTTGGGCATCGAAACTCCTTGGCGGGGAAGGAAAGTCAGCGGGGGAAGGGGTCGAAGTCGATCGGGAAGTCGATCGGGAAGCTGCGCGGTTTGATCCCGGTCGCCCGCGCGTAGGCGTTCCCGATCGCGCCGACCGGCGCGGGCACGCCGAGTTCCCCGGCACCGCCGATCTCGCCCGTCTCCGGCATGACGAACACCTTGACGTCCATCGGCGAGTTCTTCTGCCGCGCGTAGTGGAACTGCGAGTAGCTGCCCTCCAGCGGCAGCCCCTTGTCGATGTGCAGGCCCGCGGTCAGCGTGGTGGAGATGCCGTCGGTCAGGCCGCCGAGCATCTGCGCCTCGATCCCGCGCGGGTTGATCGGCTTGCCGACGTCGACCGCGATGGTCGCCTTGGTGACACGCGGCTTCTTCGGGTCGCGGGCGTCCATTTCGACGAGGCAGGCGGTGTACGACTTGTACTCGCCGTGCACGGCGACACCCTGAGCGAAGCCCTTGGGCATCTTCTTGCCCCACTCGCCGAGTTCCGCGACCTTGTCCAGCACGGCACGCTGCCGGTCGTTCTTGATGAACTCGCGCCGGAACTCCACCGGGTCCTTGCCGAGTTTCGCGGCGATCTCGTCGACCATGATCTCTTCGGCGCCGCGTGTGCTCGCCGAGTACACCGACCGCCAGGCACCGGTGTGGAAGTCCACGGGCACCTCGTTGAGCAGCTGCGTGGTGACGCCGAAGTTGTACGGCGACTTCACCGTCAGCAGGAACACCGTCTGCGCGAAGCTCAGGTTGCCGCCGACGGGCAGTTCGGAGGCGAACGCCGTGAGTACCTCGCCGAGCCCGTGGCTCCAGTCGGTCTCCACACTGGCGACGCGGTGTTCGAAGGTGAGCACCTGGCCGAGGGCGAAGGTGGCGCGGATCTTGTGGTGGCTCGCGGCCCGCGCGCGGCCGTGGCGCATGTCGTCGATGCGGCTCCACATCAGCCGCACCGGCCGCTTGAACGCCTTGGAGGCACGCGCGGCCTCGATGGCGCCGTCGGAGAACAGCCGCCTGCCGAACGATCCGCCCGCCTGCTGGACGTGCACGACGACCTTGTTCTCGGGCAGACCGAGCTCCTGCGCGATGTTCTGCTTCGCGAGGATCGGCACCTTCATCCCGGACCAGATGGTCGCGCCGTCTTCGCGGACGTCGGCGACGGCCGAGTTGGTCTCCAGCGGGGCGTGGCTGGCGAAGGCGAAGTCGAACTCGCCGTCGACGTACTGGGTCAGCAGCGGAGGCACGACGAACGGGAGCGCCGCGGCCTGCAGCTTCTTCTTGATCGTCGCGTTGTTCTCCCCGTCGACGGTGCCGCCGTTCCAGCTGACGTCGAGGGCGTTCTTGCCGTCCAGCGCCTGGCCGAAGGTCTCGGCCATCACCGCGACCCCGGTCTTGATGACCGCGATGTCGATGATGCCCGGCATCGCGCGGACGGCGGCTTCGTTGTTCACCTTCGCGACCGTGCCGTTGATCGTCGGCGGGCGGCGGACCATCACCGGCTTCGCGCCGGGGACGTCCAGGTCGAGGGTGTACTTCAGCTGCCCGGTGACCATCGCGCGGGCGTCCTTGCGCGATTGCGGCGTGCCGACCAGCTTGTGCGCGGACTCGGCCTTCGGGGTCGCGGTGAGCTTGCCGAGGTCGGCGCGGGCGGCGGGTTTGGCCAGCGCGCCGTAGTCCGCGCGGCGGCCGTCGGGGGCGATCACCGCACCGTCCCTTGTGGACAGCCGGTCGGCCTTGGTGCCCCACTGCTTGGCGGCGGTCGCGACCAGGCGGGCTCGGGCGGCGGCGGCCGCGGTCCGCACTGGGGTGTAGAGCGAGCGCATCGTGTTGGAGCCGCCGGTCAGCTGGTTGAACAGCAGTTCCGAGCGGGCGTCGGAGAGGACGACGTCGACCTGGTCGAGCGGGAGGTCCATTTCTTCGGCGACCAGCATCGCGTTCGCCGTGGTGATGCCCTGGCCGACCTCGGTCCGCGGCAGTTCCAGCCGGACCCGGCCGTCTTCGCGGACTTCGAGGACGAGCAGGTTGGCGGTGGGGGCGTTCGACAGGATCAGCACGTCGCCTAGGTCGAGGATCTCGGCCGGGCCCGGCGGGGTCGGGATGACGGCTTCGGCCTCTTCAGGCGCGACGGTGTCGATGCCGATCTTCGTGGCGATCGTGAGGGTGGGCGCGGCGACGAGGAAGGTCAGGAACCGGCGGCGGCCGAGGCCTCCGGGGTCCGGAGCCTCACTGCCGTGGCCCTCAGCGGTGGTGGGACTGGCCATCGGGAAGATCCCTTCGAGAGCGCGCGGAGCAGGCGGGGACCCTCGCGCGGCCTGGGGTTGGATGGCGACACGCTAGGCATCGGCATTCGGCCTAGTCAACGCGGAGTAGTCGTGTCGCCCCATCTGTGTGACGAGGTGACAGCGGAAGGGCTCAAATGTGTGACGCGCCACAGGCGGGCGTCAGATGGAGTCGCGCTCCCGGCCCGCTTCCAGCAGGTCTTCGCGGGCGCGCGCGACGCGTGAACGCACGGTGCCGACCGGGCAGCCGCAGATTTCGGCGGCTTCGGCGTAGGAAAGGCCCAGCACCTGGGTGAGGACGAGGACCTCGCGCCGCTCCGGGTCGAGCCCGTCGAGCAGCATCCGCAGCTCCACGAGATCTTCGAACCCGGCGACACCCTCGGCCTGGCGGGCGCCACGGCGTTCGGCGGTGGCCTCCCAGTCGACGTCGGCGAGCTTCGGGCGCGCCGAAGCCGCGCGGATGCGGTCGACGACCACGCGGCGCGCGATCGACAGGAGCCAGGTCCGCGAGGACGACCGGCCGGCGAACCGGCGCAGGCTGCCGAACGCGCGCAGGTACGTCTCCTGGGTGAGATCGTCGGCGGCGCCGACATCGGCGAGGTGCGCGACGAAGCGCCAGACGTCCGCCTGGGTGGCACGCACCCAGTCCTCGAGCGCCCGCCGGTCGCCGCGAGCGGCGGCGAGAGCGAGCTCGGTCACCCGCTCGTCGTCGTGGTTGCGCGCCCCGGCCATACGAGAAACGTAGCAGCGTCGCGGGAACCGGGGCAGGCCCGCGCCCGACAAGTGAGACGTGAAGTGCGAGACCTGCCGCGAGGCCCTGTCGGCCCGGCTCGACGGCGAAACCGAACCCGCCCCGCCCGAGGTGGTCGACCGGCACGTGGCGGGCTGCCCCGCGTGCCGGTCGTGGCTTGCGCGCGCCGAGCGGATGCACCGGGCGATACTGCTGCGGCCCGCTCCCGCGGTCCCGGACCTCACCGCCGTCATCCTCGAACGCACACCCGCCCCGCCGAGCGAGGGCTGGCCCGCCAGGATCGCGCTCGCCCTGGTCGCGATCGCGCAGCTCGGGCTCGCTTTCGCCCAGCTGCTGGGCGTCGAAGACCACACCGCGGGCCACGGCACGGAATCCCTGATCGGGCACCTTTCCCACGAAAGCAGCGCGTGGAACCTCGCCGTCGGCGTCGGACTCGGCTGGGCGGCCGTCCGCACGAAGGCGGCGGCCGGGCAGCTACCCGCGCTGACCGGTTTCGTCGCGCTGCTCCTGGCGCTGTCGGCGGGCGACCTCGCCACCGGGCAGGTGACCGCCGGACGCGTGCTCACCCACGGGTTGGTCGTCGCCGGACTGCTGTTGCTGTACGTGGTGAACCGGCAGCACCGGCTGCGCAACCGTCCCAGCCCGGCGACGACGGCCGATCACCCGGATTCCCACAGCGCCGAAACGGACCACGAGACCGGCGAAGCCCCCGAACGACCCCGGCAGCACAGGGGATTCCGGCGGCCCGCGAGCCGCCACGTCGCCTGACGACACCTGGTCTAGACCATTACCGGTCACTGGGAGCATGCGCCCGAATACCGGGTGAATCACGGTTTTCCGCGCGCGGCGTGCGCGATCCGCGGCGCGGGCACGTTTATCGTCGCCTGGGACCACCGAATGTAAACCTTCTTGCCCATATCGGGCCGGAGGCGGATAACTTTGGTGGAACACCTTGGTTCGACAGGAGGCGAAGCTCGTGGTTGGCGCAGAAAACCCACCCGTCGGCACCCCCGCCGGGATGCGGAAGATCAATCAGCGCGCCGTGCTGGACCTCCTGCGCCGCAGCGGCCCGGCGACGCGGCCCCAAGTCGCCAAGGACACCGGTCTTTCGAAACCCACGGTGAGCCAAGCGTTACTGGCGCTCGAAGCCGCCGGCCTCGCCAGGGCTACCGGGCACACCTCGACCGGCACCGGCCGGTCCGCCGTCCTCTACGAAGCGGATCCCACGGCGGGCTACGTCCTCGGTGTCGACATCGGACGCGAGCACCTCCGCGTCGCCGTCTCGGATCTCGGCCACACCGTGGTCGCCCGCCGTGACGAGCGGAACACCTCGCGTTCGGGCACCGCACTCGTCAGCGCCGTCGGCGCCCTCGCGTCGGCGACGGTGCGCGAAGCAGGACTGTCCCAGGCGGACATCGTCGTGCGGGTCCTCGGCTCCCCCGGCGTCGCCGACCCGGACAAACGCTGCTTCCGGCACGCGCCGAACCTGCCCGGCTGGGGCAAGGCGGGCCTGCTCGACGAACTCGAAGGCGTCCTCGGCCCGGATCTGATGGTCGAGAACGACGCGAACCTCACCGCCGTCGGCGAATGGGAACGCGGGGCCGCGCGCGGCGCGTCCGTGTTCGGCTGCATCACCATCGGCACCGGCGTCGGGATGGGCGTGATGGTCGACGGCCAGGTCTTCCGCGGCGCGACCGGCGCGGCGGGCGAAATCGGCTACCTGCCCTACGGCCAGTCGCACGCGGCGGGCGAGGGCGAGGACGCCCCACCGGTCCGCGGCCACCTCGAAGAGGCGACGGCGGCGCAGTCCGTGGTCCGCGGCGCGCGCGAACTCGGCCTCGGCACGGCGAAATCGGCCCGCGAGGTCTTCCGGCTCGCCCGCGACGGCGACGAGCTCGCCCTGCGTGCCGTCGAGGCGGAGGCCGACCGGCTCGCGTACACCGTGGCGTCGGTGGCGGCGGTGATCGACCCCGAGCTGATCGTGCTCGGCGGCGGCATCGGCACCGCGGCCGATCTGCTGCTCGACCCGATCGACCGCGCCCTCCGCTCGTTCACCCCCCTGGTCCCGGCGGTCGTCCAGGGCGAACTGGGCGACGACGGCGTGCTCACCGGCGCGATCAGCGTCGGGCTGCGCGCCGCCGAGGGCCTGGTGTTCGAACGCAAGGTCGGCGCGGCCTAGGGCATTACCTCCGCGGTAATCGACAGCGGGTGCACGCTGTTCCTATGACCACAGCCAAGAAGATCGTCCTAGACTGTTTCGAGAACATGTTCGTGCACAAGGACTTCGCCGCCGCGGGCAGGAACGTGCACCCGGATTTCGTCACCCACAGCCCGGGTTTCCCCTCCGGCCGTGACGCTTTCGTCGAAGCCATGCGCAATTCACCGCTGGCGGACGCGGAGGTCGCGGTGAAACGCGTGATCGCCGACGACGAGCACGTCGTCGTGCACCTGCACGTCGTCCGGCCGGGCGAGGAGCTCGGAGCCGCCATCGTCGACATCGTGCGCGTGGAAGACGGGCTCATCGTGGAGCACTGGGACGTCAAGCAGCCCGTGCCGCCGGGCGCCGAGATGTTCTAGGGCTTGATGATCAGGCAGGTGCTCGACGCCGTCGCGAGCACCTTGCCCTGCCCGTCGCGGAGGTCGCCCTCGGCGAACGCGACGCGCGAACCGGCCTTCACGATCCAGCCGTGCGCGCGGATCTCCCCCACCGAACCGGAAATCGCGCGCAGGTAGTTCACCTTCAGCTCCACCGAGGTGTACCCGACGCCGGCGGGCAGGGTCGAGTGCACGGCGCACGCCACCGCCGAATCCAGCAGGGTCGCCGCGACCCCGCCGTGCACGGTGCCGATCGGGTTGTAGAGCGACTCGTCCGGCGTCGCCGCGATCACGACGTCACCCTCGGCCACGCTCACCCAGCGCATGCCGAAATGCGCCGAGATCGGCGCGGGCGGGATCCGGCCCTCGGCGATCCCGGTCAGGTAGTCGAGCCCGGACAGTTCCCGGCCGAGCCGGGCGGTGGGCAGCGGATCCTGCCAGGTCACGGTCTTCTGCCTGGTCTGCCCGGTGACGTCGATGGTCATGGCTGCCTCCTAAGACGATCGTCCTAGGCTTTCCTAAGACGGTCGTCCTAGTCAAGGACTATGCTGGACCACGTGTCCGACACCACCACTCGCGAGCGGATGATCTCGACCGCGATGACACTCTTCCGCCGCGAGGGCTACCAGGCGACCTCGTGGCGGCGGCTGGTCGAGCAGGCAGGCACGCCGTGGGGGTCGGCGTACCACCACTTCCCCGGCGGCAAGGAGCAGCTCGCGGTCGCCGCGATCGAGCTCGGCACCGCTGTCGTGGCGAAGACGGTCCGCCGCGCTTTCGAACGCAACGAGACGGTCGAAGACGCCGTGGCCTGGTGGTATCGCAAAGCGGGTGAAGCGCTGGCCGCCGACGACTACCGCGGCGGTTGCCCGCTCGCCACGATCACACTGGAGATGGCGCACGCCTCCCCTGTCATCACCAAGGCGTGCCAGGACGCGTTCGCCGCATGGCACGAGCTGCTCGTCGAACTGCTCGGCGAGGTCGAGGATCCCGAAGACGTCGCGACGGCCATCATGACCAACCTCGAAGGCGCCCTGCTGGTGAGCCGGGTCCGCCGGTCTCCGGAACCGCTGGAGCGGGCCGCGCGGCACGTCGCGCTCGTGGTCCGCGCCGCCTGAGAGCCGAGCGAGTACCGGCGAGCGCGGGTAGCGTTGCCAGACATGATCGGTCTGCCCGACACCATCACGGCCTGTCTCTTCGACCTCGACGGCGTGCTGACCGGAACCGCGGCCCAGCATCGCGAAGCGTGGAAGCGCACGTTCGACGAGTTCCTGCGCGCCCGCGACGGCGACGCGTTCTCGCCGTTCACCGACACCGACTACGCGGCCTACGTCGACGGAAGGCCGAGGGCCGACGGCGTCCGCACCTTCCTCACCTCACGCGGGATCGAACTGCCCGAGGGAAACCCCGACGACGGCATCGACGCCGCCACCGTCAATGGCATCGGGAACCGCAAGAACCAGCTGGTGCTGAAGATCATCGACGAGGAAGGCGTGACCCCGTACCCGGGTTCCGTCCGATATCTGGAAGCGGCGAAGGCGGCCGGACTGCGCATCGGCGTCGTCACTTCGTCGGCCAACGGCGCCAAGGTGCTCGACGCCGCCGACCTGACCAGGTTCGTGGAAGCGCGGATCGACGGGATCGTGATCGCCGAGCAGAACCTGCGCGGCAAACCCGCCCCCGATTCCTTCCTCGCCGGCGCGGAGGCGTTCGGTGTCGCACCGGCGAACGCGGCGGTCTTCGAGGACGCGCTCGCGGGCGTGCAGGCCGGCAAGGACGGCGGTTTCGGTTACGTGGTCGGGGTGAACCGCGCGCACCAGGCGGGCGAACTGCTCGCGCACGGTGCCGACGTCGTGGTGGACGACCTCGCCGAACTCCTGGAGGACCGCAAGTGAGCGAAGCGCTTTTCCGTGGCTACGAGGTCGCGCCCTGGGAGCTGCGCTGGCACGGGATGGACGTCGACGCGTTGCAGCGCACCGAATCGGCGTTCGCGGTGTCCAACGGGCACATCGGCCTGCGCGGCACGCTGGAGGAGGCGGAGCCGCGCGGCCTGCCGGGCACCTACCTCAACGGTTTCTACGAACAGCACGACCTTCCGTACGCGGAAACCGGTTACGGCTACCCCGAAGAAGGCCAGACCGTCGTCAACGTGACCGACGGCAAGATCCTCCGGCTGCTGGTCGAGGACGAACCGCTCGACATGCGCTACGGCCAGGCCACCGAACACGACCGCGTGCTCGACTTCCGGAAGGGCACCCTCGCGCGCGACACCGTCTGGTCCTCACCGACCGGGCGCCGCGTCCGGGTGAAGACCGAACGCCTGGTCTCGTTCACCCAGCGCGCCGTCGCCGCGATCCGGTACGAGGTCGAACCGCTCGACGACGATCTCCAGCTGGTGGTGCAGTCCGATCTGCTGGCGAACGAACCGATCGAGTCCGACACGCGCGATCCGCGGGTCGCGGCGGCGCTGGAATCGCCGCTGGTCGGCGAATATCACCATGCGGAGGCGTATCACGCGGTGCTGGTGCACCAGACCCGGCGATCCGGGCTGCGGATGGCCGCCGCGATGGACCACAAGATCGACGTCTCCGACGGCGTGCGCACGCATATCGAGGCCGAGGACGATCTCGCGCGGCTCACCATCGCCGTCGACGTGCCCAAGGGCGGACGGCTGCGGATCACCAAGTTCCTCGCCTACGGCTGGTCCGCGCAGCGTTCGGTGCCCGCCGTGCGCGCGCAGGTCGAGGCCGCGCTGGCCGGGGCCCGGCAGACCGGCTGGAAGGGACTGCTCGCCGAACAGAAGGAATTCCTCGACGACTTCTGGGAGACCTCGGACATCGAGATCGACGGCGACCCCGAACTGCAGCAGGCCGTGCGGTTCGCGCTCTTCCATCTCCTGCAGGCCGGTGCCCGCGGCGAGACCAGGGCGTTGGCGGGCAAGGGTTTGACCGGCCCAGGCTACGACGGCCACGCGTTCTGGGACACCGAGACCTTCGTCCTGCCCGTGCTCACCTACAGCATCCCGGACGCCGCCCGCGACGCCCTGCGCTGGCGTCACTCCACTTTGGACAAAGCGCGGGAACGGGCGACGCAGCTGGGTCTACGCGGTGCCGCGTTCCCCTGGCGGTCCATCAACGGCGCCGAGTGTTCGGCGTACTGGCCGGCGGGCACGGCGGCGTTCCACGTCAGCGCGGACATCTCCGATGCCGTCGTGCGCTATCTCAACGCCACCGGCGACGACGAGTTCATGCGGACCTGCGGCGCGGAACTGCTCCTCGAAACCGCGCGGCTGTGGGTGTCGCTGGGGCATTTCGACCGGCGAGGCCGGTTCCGGATCGACGGTGTGACCGGGCCGGACGAGTACTCCGCGGTGGCGGACAACAACGTCTACACGAACCTGATGGCCCGCCGGAATCTCTTCTACGCCGCCGAAATCGTCGGCCAGCACGACGACATCGCCCGGCGGTTCGAGGTCGGCGACGACGAGGTCGCGTTGTGGCGCAAGGCGGCCGACGCGATGCTGGTGCCCTACGACGATGACCTCGGCGTCCATCCGCAGTCCGAAGGGTTCCTGGAGCACGACGAGTGGGATTTCGAAGCGACGGACCTGGATTTCTACCCGCTGCTGCTGAACTTCCCGTACTTCGACCTGTACCGCAAGCAGGTGGTCAAACAGGCCGATCTGGTGCTCGCGCTACATCTGTGCGGTGATTCCTTCACCCCTGAACAGAAAGCGCGCGACTTCGCCTACTACGAGGCGATCACCGTGCGGGATTCCTCGCTGTCCGCGGGAACGCAGGCCGTGGTGGCGGCCGAGGTCGGACATCTCGAACTGGCCTACGACTACCTCGCCGAGGCGGCGCTCACCGACCTGCACGACGTGCACAACAACGTCCGCAACGGACTGCACCTGGCGTCGCTGGCGGGTGCGTGGCAGGGCACCGTCGCCGGTTTCGGCGGGCTGCGCGACTACGGCGGACGGCTGACCTTCGCACCTAGGCTGCCGCCACAACTGCGGCGGATCGCGTTCCGGCTGACCTTCCGCGGCACGCGGTTCCAGGTCGAGATCGACGGCGAGGGCGCGACGTACCACGTGATCACCGGGGAACCGCTGGAACTGGCGCACCACGGCGAGACGTTCACCGTGACCGCGGAACCGGTGCGGCTGCCCATCCCGGCGATCGATCCGGGCCCGGCGCCGACACAGCCCGCGGGCCGCGCTCCGGCGAGGCGGCAGCCGAAGGACGCGTGACTCGCGAAATGTCATGAAAGGGTCGTTCAGGACGAAAAATGTCCTGAACGACCCTTTCATGACACTCGCAAGCTCAGTCCGGGGGTTCGATCGGGGCCTCGCCGCCGCCCGGTACGTCGTCGACCTCCTTGGTGCCGTGCGGCCCGATGTCCCGGTTGGGCGCGCTCGGCACGTCGGTCTTCGGCTGGATCCCGCGGAGGTCGTCGAGATCTTCTTCGTCGTCCTGCCCGAAGCTCTTCTTGCTTTCCCTCATGTGTCCGGGGTACCCGCTCGCGGCCGGATGCGCCAGTCCTCAGGCGGCTTTCGCCGGTTTGCCGTCCAGCGTGACCAGCCCGTCGAGCATGCCGAGCAGCAGTCCGTCCCTGGTGGACCACGGGCAGATGGCGACCTGACCACCCGAAAGCGTCAGCAGCGCCTCGGCGACGATCGCGCCCGCGAGTGCCTGATGGGACCGCTGCCGCGAGATGCCCGGCAGTTCGGCGCGGCGTTTCGCGGGCAGCTTCGCCAGCCGCGGGATCCACGCACGGAGGTCGTCGAGGTGCAGTTCCCTGGAGCGGGAGGGCCGGTCGCCCGCGAGCCGGGCGAGTTGCCGCAGCACCTTGGAGCAGCCGACGGCGCGATGGTCGCGGATATGCGGCAGGACGTCCTGCATCGCGTCGCGGACCTCGTCGAGCACGTGTTCCCGCATCGCCCGCACGACCTTGGGCGACGGGCATTCGGTGGCGAACCAGTCCCGGGTCAGCGAGCGCGCGCCGAGCGGCAGGGAATGCGCGAACCCGGCTTCCTCGGCGTCTCCCGCGGCGAGCTCGACGGTCCCGCCGCCGATGTCGAGCACGAGCAGTCGCCCGGCGGAAGCGCCGTACCAGCGGCGCGCGCCGACATAAGCCAATTCCGCCTCGCGGCGGCCGGTGAGGAAGCGCAGTTTGACCCCGGTGGCCTTCGCGACGTCGCAGACGACCTGCTTCACGTTGGCCGCGTCGCGGATCGACGACGTGGCGAGCGGGTACACGTCCTCGACGCCGTGCTTGGCGGCCATGGTCATCCCCGCCTCGACCGCGGAGGAGACCGCGTCGATACCACGCCGGGTCAGATTCCCGTCATCGTCGAGTTCCCGGTCCAACCGCAGCCGCGTCTGGTGGCTCAGCACGGGGTCGAGTGGCGAACCACCCTTGGCCAGGACCACCAGCCGTGCACTGAACGACCCGACGTCCAGGACCGCGGCGGACGGCTCGCCGATCTGCTTGCGCACGCGAGGCACCTCACCTTCGTCGCGAACGGATTCCCCCGAGGTCTCGCTTTCACTCCTGATAATGGCGGATTTTCCCGCCGTTCAGGCGTAATTCACGTTCTCTTTCCACCGGGAGGCCGTTTTTTGACCACGAAGGGGGTACACCGGCGCAGGTCAAGTATACCGTATCGATACAGGTGAGAGGTTCCCCTCCCCCGTGCGCGCCTAGGCCGTGTCCTGCAAGTCATGTTCGCGGTCTTCGCGCCCAGGCGGTCCCTGACGGCACGGGCGGGCTCGGCCGAGTACGACCCGGTACGAGGCCGACCCGCCCGCACCGCCAGGAACCACCTGGATCACGAAGCCCATCGAACAGACTTACAGGACACGGCCTAGTCGATGAGTTCGCGCAGCTTCGAAACCTGCGCGACGCGGGCCTCGCGCCCGGGCAGCAGCGGGTTGACCACCAGCGTGGTCGCACCGGCCTCGCGGAAGGCCGCCAGCCGCTCCTTGACGTAACCCTCGGGACCGATCAGCGAGATCGCCCTGATCAATTCCTTCGGCACCGCCGCGGCGGCCTCTTCCTTCTTGCCGTCCAGGTAGAGGTCCTGGATGAGCTTCGCTTCGGCTTCGTAGCCGTACCGCTGAGCGAGACTGTTGTAGAAGTTCTTGCCGCGTGCGCCCATCCCGCCGATGTAGAGCGCCAGCGTGCCGCGAAGGTGGTCCAGCATCCCTTCGACGTCGTCACCGATCGCCAGCGCGGTGCCGACGAAGGTGTCCAGCTCGCCCAGCGACGGGTCACGCTTCGCCTTGCCCTCGGCCAGCGACGCACCCCAGACGTCCGCGGCCTTCTCGGGGTGGAAGAAGATCGGCTCCCAGCCCTCGGCGAGTTCGGCGGTGAGCGCGACGTTCTTCGGGCCGATCGACGCCAGCAGGATCGGGATCCGCTCGCGCACCGGGTGGTTGATCAGCTTCAGCGGCTTGCCGAGACCTGTGCCCTGCTCGGGTGGCAGCGGGATCGAGTAGTGCGTGCCGGAGTGCACCACCTTCTCCCGCCGCCACACCTGACGGCAGATGTCGATGATCTCGCGCGTGCGCCCGAGCGGCGCGTCGTACTTCACGCCGTGGAAACCCTCGATGACCTGCGGACCGGAGGCGCCGATGCCGAGCGTGAACCGGCCGTCGGACACGAAGTCGAGCCCGGCTGCGGTCATCGCGGTCAGCGTCGGCGTCCGCGTGTAGATCTGGAAGATGCCCGACGCGATCTGGACGCGATCGGTCTTCGCCGCGACGTAGCCGAGCTGGCTGACCGCGTCGAACGAATAGGCCTCGGGGACGAAGACGATGTCCAGCCCGGCCTTCTCCAGTTCGACGATGTCGGCCACGCTCTCGGCGAATCCGCCGGCGTAGCTGATCGCGGTCCCGATCCTCATCCGCATCTCCTCATCGAGTTACTGAGCGCTCGCTTAGCGACAGTATGCGCCGGGAGCGCGCACTTCGCGTGTGTTCCGGCTCACTGCGCGGCCACCCAGGCCTTCACCACCTGGTCCAGCACCTCCAGCGGCAGGATCCCGTTGCTCAGCACGACCTCGTGGAAGCCTTTGATGTCGAACCGGTCGCCGAGCGCGGCCTCGGCCTCGGCGCGGATCCGTTCGATCTCCAGCCGTCCCACCATGTACGACAGCGCCTGCCCGGGAACGGCGGCGTAGCGGTCGATCTCGGCCTCGATCTCCACCCTGGCCATCGGCGTGTTCTCGGCCAGGTAGTCGACGGCCTGCTGACGGCTCCAGCCAAGCGCGTGCATCCCGGTGTCGACGACCAGCCGTCCGGCGCGCATCGAATCCTGGGTGAGCATGCCGAACCTGGTCAGGTCGCTCGAGTACAGGCCCATCTCGTCGGCGAGGCGCTCCGAGTAGAGACCCCAGCCTTCGACGTAGGCGTTGACGTCGGCGTGCCCGCGCAACATGGGCAGTCCCTTGAGCTTGTGCGCGATGCAGATCTGGAAGTGGTGCCCCGGAACGGCTTCGTGGAAGGCGATCGCCTCGCTCGTGTGCTTCGGGCGCTGCTCGGCCTCGTAGGTGTTCGCGTAGTAGGTGCCCGGCCGCGAACCGTCGAGCGCCGCCTCGATGTAGTACGCCAACGTGCCGCCGGGCGCCTCCGCGGGCGGAACCGGCTCGACCTGGCACCGCTCCTCAGGAACGGTCGAGAACCACTCCGGTGCGACGGCTTCGGCGCGGGTGATGGCGTCACGCGCGGCGTCGAGCAGTTCGTCGCCGTCTCGCCAGCGCAGTGCCGGGTCGGTGCGCAGCCGCTCGAAAATCTCCTCGAGATCCTTGGTGCCGAAGATCTTCTCGCCGAGCTCGCGGTACTGGTCGGCCAGTTTCGCGATCATGCCGAGGCCGGTGTCGTGCAGATCCCGCGCGGTGCGCTCGGTGGACGTATGCGCCCGGATCAGCGCGGCGTACTTCTCCTGCCCGCCGGGAAGCGCGCAGAGACCCGGCTCGGTTTCGGGCTTCGCCACGGGACGCAGCTCGTCGGCGAGGAAATCGCGATACCGCTGGTAGGCGGGCCGGACGACTTCGGCCAGCAGCCGGTCACGTTCGGCCTCGTAGCCGTCCACGGAAACGGACGCGGTGAGCGCCAGCGGATCCCCCGCCTCGTCGCCGAGATAGCGCTCCACGTAAGCGATCCCGCCTTCGACGAGGAAGCCGGGCGGGACGAGACCGTCGGCCGCGGCCGCGCGCTGGCGCACGATCAGAGCATCGAGGTAGGCGCCCATACCTTCCAGCCGCTTCAGGTAACCGCGGACCTTTTCCTCGTCGTTCAGCGACAGCACCGAAAGTTCGTTGAGCATGAACAGCGCGGGCGAGGCGAGCCCGTCGCTGACCGAGAACTCCGAGGCCCGCGAATCGATGACGTCGACCATCGCCTTCGCCTGCTGGATCACGACCTCGCGGGTGACCGCCTCGGCCGGGGAAAGTCCTTCGGTGGCAAGGGCTTCGGCCCGTTCGGCGATGGCGACCGCCGACGCGCGCTGTGCGGCCGCGGCCTCCGCGCTCGGGTCGGGCAACGCGCCTTCGTCGCCGGGGAGGCCGAGCAGCGAACGCCACAGCGGAAGCTCCTCGAACTTGAGCTCCATCAGCTCCTCGGCGAGGCCGTTCGGGGTGTCGCCGTGACCCTTCACCCAGTCGCGGACCACGCCGTCCAGCACCGAAAGCGGCAGCGACCCGCCACCGAGCACGACGTCGTGGAAGGCCTTGATGTCGAACCGGCCGCCCAGCGTCAGCTCGGCCGCGGCGCGGATGCGCTGGATCTCCAGCCGTCCCACCATGTACGAGAGCGCCTGGCCGGGGAAGGCGATGTACCGGTCCACTTCGGACTCGATCTCCACGAGCGCCATCGGCGTGTTCTCGGTGAGGAAGTCGATGGCCTGACGGCGGCTCCAGCCCAGCGCGTGCAGCCCGGTGTCGACGACCAGCCGTCCGGCGCGCATCGAATCCATGGTCAGCATGCCGAGCTTCGCGACGTCGTCGGAGTACAGGCCCATCTCGTCGGCGAGGCGCTCGGTGTACAGGCCCCAGCCCTCGGCGTACGCGGTGAAGTCGCCGACACGGCGGAGCAACGGGAGCTCGGTGAGGCCCTGCGCGAGGCTCAGCTGGAAGTGGTGGCCGGGGATGGCCTCGTGGAAGGCCGTCGCCTCGGCCGCGTGCCGGAACCGCTCCTCCGCCTTGTGGGTGTTGGCGAAGTAGATGCCGGGGCGGGAACCGTCGACCGCGGGCCACATGTAGTACGCGGCGGGCGCGCCGGGCGCGGATTCGGCGGGTACCGGCTCGACCGTCCACGGCTGCGGCGGGATCCGGCCGAACCAGTTCGGCGCCTCGGCCTCGGCCCTGGTGATGGCCGCGCGGGCGGAGTCGAGCATCTCCTCGGCGCTGGACCAGCGCAGATCCGGGTCGCTGCGGAGCCTGCTGAAGATCTCTTGGAGGTCGCTGGTGCCGAAGACCCGGGAGCCGTACTCGCGGTACTCGTCGGCGAGGCCGGCGATCACGTCGAGACCGGTCTGGTGCAGCTCACGCGGGGTGCGGACGGTCGTGGTGTGCATCTCGGCGAGCAGGGCGTAGAGGCGCTCGCCGTCGGGCAGCCAGCAGACGCCGGGTTTGTCCTCGGGACGGCCGTGCGGCGCGATCTCCTTCGCGAGCACCTCCCGGTACTCGGCGATCGCGGGACGGACGACGTCGCGCAGCAGTCCGGCGCGCCGGGTCTCGAAGTCCTCGTCGGGCGCGGGCTGGCGCAGCAGCGGATCGGCCGAGGGGTCGGCGAGATGCCGGTCGAGGTACGCGACGGCGGCGTCGACCAGGTAGGCGACCGGGACCAGGCCGCGGGCGACGCCGTCCCGGTGCCGCTGCGCGGCCTGCCGCAGGTACTCCGGGATCGCGGCTATCCGCCCGAGGTGGGCCTCCGCCTGCGCGCCCGCCCCGACCGACATCATCGGCAGCACGGTGAGCACCTCGGCGGCGGGTGAGATGAACAGGTCGCTGATGGTGAACTCGACGAACCGCGAGTCCAGCAGGGCGATCCTCGCCCGCGCCATCGCGATCAGGACGTCACGGGTGGTCTTCTCCTCCGCGCTCAACCCGTCGGTGGCGATTGCCTCGGCCCGCTCGGCGAGCCCGGCCAGCCGCGCGCGGAAAGCGTCTCCCGCGGCCTCGCTGAGATCGGTGAGGCCGGTCGATTCCGGACGGAAGCCCTGCAAAGCGGGCATGACCGGCTCGGCGTCGAAGAGGGCTTCGACGAACTCGTCGGCGAGGGCGGAGACTTGGCTCATGTTTGCTTTCCCCAGTGGTCGATGGAGGCGGTATCCCCGACCCTAATGGAGAGCGAGTACTACCGAAGCCGGGTTTTGCCGCGCTCGGGCGGCCTCTCCCCGCGGCGCCGGAGGCGAGACGGTAGCGTTCCCGGACGTGGCCGTGACCGATCCCGTGGACATCCGCCTGCTCGCCGCCCTCGCGGACCTGGGCAAGGCGGCCGTACACGAACTCGCGGCGAAGGTCGGGATGGATCCACGCGAGGTCGCGTACCGCCTGGTCGCCCTCTCGGGCAGCGGGTTGCCGCTGCTCGTGGGCGTGGAGAGCGACCCGAACGGGCTACGGTCCGCCATCGCGAGCGCGCCGCCCTCCTGGGCGCAGCAGCCCCCTCAACAACCCCAGCGCCCGCCGGGGCACTCCGGGCCGCACAACATCCAGGGCACCCCCTCGGGGCCGTACAACGTCCAGGGGACGCCTTCGGGCGCGTACAACGTGCACGGCACGCCTTCGGGCCGCTACCCCGGACCGCCGTCGGCCCCGGTACGCCAGCCGATGGCGCCGCCGCAGCCCCCGCCGCGTCCGCCCGCCCCGCCGCAGCAGCAGTTCGCCCCGCCGCCGATGGCGCCGGCCGACCCGGTGATGAGCACCTGGGGCGTCCCCCAGACCGCGTCCTGGGCGCGCGGCGACGAGCAGCAGGTGACTTCGCAGGCCGCCCCGGAGGGCAAGAAGGGCCGGACCGGCGACGTGATGGAGACCCAGGGCCTGGAGGGCGAGCAGCTCACCGTCCAGTTGCTCGAGGTACAGGACCCGGCGGACTACCTGTTCAGCGCCGCGGGCTACTCGCTGGAAGCCGGGGAACGGTCGGTCGTCGTGCACACCGAGATCACCAACCGCGGGAACATCCCGTTCGTGTCGCTTCCGGACAACTACCTCGAACTGCTCACCGCGGACGGCAAGCCGATCGCGAAGGCTCCGGTCTCGCTGACGTCGCGGCCGCCGCACAAGATCGGTGTCCGGCCCGGCGAGACCCTCGGCGGGCACACCGTCTACGTGCTGCCGGACGCCACCCGCGTGGTCGCCGTGCGCTGGTCGCCGCGGCCCGAACCGGACGAGCGCACGCTGACCTGGTCGATCGAGGACTGACGCACCCCTTGCCGCATTCAGAGGACTAAATGCGGCTCGCCTCAACGGTTGCGCGTGAAGGACCCCTTCACGCGGCTCAGCCGAGGAAACTCGACCTTCGCGGCTGCCCGGATGTCATGAAAGGGTCGTTCAGGACACATTTCGTCCTGAACGACCCTTTCATGACATCCGGCACTCCCCTCAAGTACGTGAAGGACCCCTTGCCGCATTCAGAGGACTAAATGCGGCAAGTGGCTAGTTCTCGTCCTGCAGGATCCGCAGCGCGTTCGCCAGGTCGTCCGGGTACTCCGATTCGAACTCGACCCAGCGTCCGTCGGCCGGGTGCGCGAAGGCGAGCGTCTTCGCGTGCAGCCACTGCCGCGAAAGCCCGAGCTTGCGCGCCAGCACGGGGTCGGCGCCGTAGGTCAGGTCACCGACGCACGGGTGCTTGAGCGCCGAGAAGTGCACGCGGATCTGGTGCGTGCGGCCGGTCTCCAGCTTGATCTGCGCCAGCGACGCGGCGCGGAAGGCCTCGACGACCTCGTAATGCGTGACGCTCGGCCGCCCGCCCTGTACGACGGCGAACTTGTAGTCGTGCCGGGGGTGCCGGTCGATCGGCGCGTCGATGGTGCCGCGCGTCGGGTCCGGGTGGCCCTGGACGATGGCGTGGTAGCCCTTGTCGACGGTGCGTTCCTTGAACGCCCGCTTCAGCACGGTGTACGCGTGCTCGCTCTTCGCCACGACCATCACGCCGGTGGTGCCGGCGTCCAGCCGGTGCACGACACCCTGACGTTCGGCTGCGCCCGAGGTCGCGATGCGCAGCCCGGCGGCGGCGAGCCCGCCGACGACGGTCGGCCCGGTCCAGCCGGGGCTCGGGTGCACGGCGACGCCGACCGGCTTCGAGATCACCACGATGTCGTCATCGTCGTGCAGGATCTTCATGCCCTCGACGGGTTCCGCGACGACCTCGACGGCTGACGCCGGATCGGGCAGCGTCACTTCGAGCAGTCCGCCGGCGGTCAGCCGGTCCGACTTCCCGGCGGGCCTGCCGTCCAGGTAGATCTCGCCGGATTCGGCCAGTTCCGCCACGACGGTGCGGGAAAGTCCCAGCAGCTTCGCCAGCCCCGCGTCGACGCGCATTCCGTCGAGCCCGTCGGGGACGGGCAGCATGCGCGCGCTCATTCGGTCGCCGCCTTCTTCTTGTCCTTTGTGGATGTTCCGTCGTAGTCCTTGCCCAGCAAGGAAAGAATCACGATGAGCACACCGCCGACGCAGATCGCGGAATCGGCGACGTTGAAGATCGCCCAGCCCTGCCCGTTCGGCGCGAAGGCGGAGATCATGTCGACCACGTGCCCCTGCAGCGGGCCGGGGGCGCGGAAGATCCGGTCGGTCAGGTTGCCGAGCGCGCCGGCCAGCACGAGGCCGAGGCCGATCGCCCAGCCGACCGAGCGCAGCCGCCGGGACAGCCAGACGATGGCGATCACGACGGCGATCGCGACCAGCGCGAGCACCCAGGTCAGCCCGGTCGCCATCGAGAAGGCGGCACCGGGGTTGCGCACCAGCTGGAAGTACACGAGCCCGCCGAGGAACTCGACCGGCTGCTTGCCCTCCAGCGTGGACACGGCGATCTGCTTGGTGAGGAGGTCGATCCCCCACAGCACCGCGGCGACGGCGAACACCACGGCGACGCGCTTCTTGGGCAGCGGCGGCGACGGTGGCGCCGTTTCGGGCTCTGTACTCACTCCCCCATTGTCCACGGAGCGTGTTCAGGCCTCGCCTTCGGCCTGCTCAGCAGGGCCGCGAACGCCCCGGCGAGCGCGACCAGCGACGACAGCACCAGCGCGAGCTGTCCGCGTGCGGGCACGACCGCGCAGAGCACGAACGCCGCGGCCACGGCCAGCACCAGCACGCTGCGGTCCAGCCAGGCGAGCAGGAGCAGGCCGATGGTCAGCAGGATCGCGCTCCGGGTGTCACCGCCGAGGTCGAACTCCCAGTACCCGACCAGGTCGGCCAGTGCGATGGCGACCAGGCCGCCGAGCGCGATCGCGGCGACCTTCCACCACCGCATGGTCTTCGTCCGAAGGGCGTAGAAGAGCACCGTGCCGAGGTAGACCGCGAACACGGCGAACAGCCAGCCGTCGTTCCGGCCTGCGATGTCGAACGACGTGTCCAGCGCGGCCGCGGTTTCGCGGCTCATCTCGACGCCGTGCAAGCTCACGTACCCGAACGAATGTCGTTCACCGGTGGGCGCGTAGGCGAACCAGCCCCCGGACCGGATCCCGCCCAGGGAAAAGGCCACCACGGCCAGCTGGGCGAATCCCAGTAACGCCAGCGGAAACCAGTAACGCGGTCGTTCGTTCCCCATGCGGGGTGACGGTAGTGGCTCAGGCGCAGAACGGGGGCAGTTCGCGCGGATCGTTTTCCGGCACCCAGCGGCCTTCCGGCTTCTCGTATTGCCAGCGCGCGCCGCGGGCGACGATCTGGCGCAGCGCCAGGACGATCCGGTCCACGTGCTCGGTGGTGCTGCCGAGGCCGAGGCTCACGCGCACGGCCTGCTGGCCCGTCGAACCGGCGACGGCGATCAGCCGTTTGGTCGCCACGTGCGCGCAGAACGCGCCGTCCCGCACGCCGATGCCGTATTCCGCGGAAAGGACCGCGGCGAGCCAGCCCGGGTCGAAACCGTCGACGACGAAGCTGAGCGTGCCGACCCGGTCGACCGGCGCGTCGAACAAGCGCAGTTCGGTGAAGCCGGGGATGGCGGCGAGGCCGCGGCGCAGCCGCGCGAGCAGTTCCTCTTCGTGGGCGACGATGCCGTCCCAGTTCGCTGCCAGCGTCTCGCAGGCGACACCGAGCGCGTACACGCCGACGGTGTTGGGGGAACCGGCTTCGTGCCGCTCCGGTCCGGAATTCCAGACCACGGAGTCACGGGTGACGAGCTTCGTCGCGCCGCCGCCGGCGAGGTACGGCTGGGCCGCGCGCAGCCAGTCGGCGCGGCCGATCAGCGCACCGGTACCGAAAGGCGCGTACAGCTTGTGCCCCGACAGCGCGACGTAGTCGACGTCGAGTTCGCGCACCGAGATCTTCCGGTGCGGCGCGAGCTGCGCCGCGTCGAGTGCGATGCGGGCGCCGTGCCGCCGCGCGACGGCCGCGATCTCCTTGACCGGCAACAGTTCCCCGGTCACGTTGGACGCGCCGGTGAGCACCACCAGCCGCGGCCCCTGCGGGCAGTCCGCGAGCGCTTCGTCCACAGCGGACACCGCGGCGAGGCGGGTCCGAGGGGTTTCGATCCGGCGGACGTTCGGCCCCTTCCATGGCAGCAGGGCGGCGTGGTGCTCGGTGTCGAACACGACGACCGATGTGTGCTTCGGCAGGCTGCGCGCGAGAAGGTTGAAGGAATCGGTGGTGTTGCGGGTGAACACGACGGTGTCGGTCGACCGCGCGTCGACGAAGTCCCGCAGGATCCCGCGCGTGCGCTCGTAAAGCTTGGTGGAGACCTGCGACGCGAACCCGGCGCCGCGGTGCACGCTGGCGTACCAGGGCAGGAATTCGTCGACCGCGGCCCGCACCTTGTCCAGACAGGGCGCGCTCGCCGCGTGATCGAGATTGGCGTAGCCGATGTCGCCGCCGGTGACCAGCGGAACCCGCAGATCGGCGCAGGCGACCGCCGGGATTTCGTGCGTGGCAACGGTTTCAGCAGGGGTGCTGGTGCGTTCGAGAGCGAGGGTCATCGTCATCCTCCGGGCCAGGGGACCCGCCGAGGATCCCGCGCTTGCCCGTCGCACCGCGCGACGAGCCAGGTCCTCACCCGGGGCACCCCACCGCGGAAGGAGGGTTGCCGGTCAGCTAGCCGGGGCTTGACGCTGACACTCGTGACCTACGGACGAAGTTAGCGGATGGTCGGCCGATCGAGCCAGCCCTCGTCCGCATCTTGAGACGCCGCTCACGTGCCCGATGAGCGGGAAACACCGTTGCCCGGCGCCGCGCCGCGCCGGGCAACGGCAGGTCAGACCCGGAATCGGCCGGGCAGCGGGACGGTCGAGCGGGAGGAGACCTCGGTCGCGGTGCCGGAGTACTGATCGGTGCCCGCGGTGAACTGCCAGCCGCCGAAGGTCTTGCCGTCGACCGCCTCGCCGTAGGCTTCGGCGACCTTGGTCGAGACCTCGTCGTAGGACTTGCCGTCCCAGTCGCCCGCGCCGACCCCGAAGTCGCGCGAGTCGCCGCCCTGTGCGGCGGCCGTGGGCAGGGTCCACAAGGTGAAGTGCACGTGGGCGCCGGTGCTGCTGCCACCGCAGGGCAGCGCGTTGCCGGTCCGGCCGAGTGCGTCGCCCGGGGCGACCTTCTGGCCGTCGGTGACCGAAATGTTCTCCATGTGGTAGTACCCGGTGCGCCAGCCGCCGTCGTGGTCGACGGTCACCCAGTCGCCGCCGGAGCAGTGCTGGATCCGGACGGTGCCCGCCAGTGGGGCGCGAACGGTCTTGTCGCCGGGGCTGAAGTCGATGGCGTTCTTCACGCCGGAGTTCCCGTTGTCCGAGTGGATGCCCGCCGAGTAGACCGATTGGCCCGTGTCGAAGGGCAGCCCGAACGTGGGAAAGGCACCGGCCGCTGTCGCCGTCGGGGCCGCGAGGACCACCCCTACGAGGGTCGCGGCGACCCCCAGACCGGCGAACCGCACAGGAAGTTTCGTCACCTTGCGTACTCCTTACCCCGTGACACTCACCCATTCGATGGAGTCGATTGCGGGGAAAGTAATCCAAAGGGAGTACAAAAGGGAAGAATTTTCGGAGATCAACCGACGAACAGCTGGTGCCGGTTCGTGACCTACTGGCCGGATTCGCCCTTCCACCTGGCCAGACGGCCGGCGCGGTCGACCGCCCGCAGGCGTCGTTCGGCCGCGTCGCGGGCTTCGGCGGTGGTCACGACGAGTAACTGGTCGCGTTCCTGCAGCCGGGTGTTCTTGTTCGGCGTGAAGCCGGCGCCGTCGCGGACTAGGAGGCTGATCGTCGCCCCCACCGGCAGCCGCAGTTCGGCCAGGTAGACGCCGTGCATCTTCGATCCGGTGTTGATCCGGACCTGCAGGAGTTCCGCGCCCATCTCGTCGAGCGGCGCGGAGTCGACGTCGATCTCGTGCGCTTCGGCGTGCTGGGCCAGCCCGAGCGCTCGCGCGAGCGGGGTCAGCGTCGCCCCCTGGAGCAGGGTCAGCACGATGACCAGCACGAACACCGCGTCGACCAGCTCCTGCGCACCGGGCAACCCGGACGACAGCGGGATGAGCGCGAGCACGATCGGGACCGCGCCGCGCAGCCCGGCCCAGGACAGGAACACCTGTTCCCGCCAGGGGATCTTGAACGGCAGCGCCGACAGGAGCACCGACAGCGGACGCGCCAGCAGCAACACGACCGCGCCCGCGACCAGGCCCTGGACCAGGCTTTCGAAGATCCTGCTCGGCGAGGCGAACAGGCCGAGCAGCACGAAGAGGCCGATCTGCGCGAGCCAGCCGAGCCCTTCGGCGAAGGAAAGCGTGTCCGATCGGTGCGGCAGCTTCGAATTCCCCAGCACCAGGGCCGCGACATAGGTGGCGAGCAGCCCCGACGCGTGGGCGAGTTGCCCGCTCGAGTACGCCACGACGCACACCGCGACCGTCGCCAGCGGGTACAGGCCGGTGGCGGGAAGCGCCGCCCGGCGCAGCGCGAACGCCCCGCCCCAGCCGAAGGCCAGGCCGATCACCAGGCCGGCGGCGAGTTCGTAGACCACCAGCAGCGGCAGCGACCAGTCGACGGTCGCCCCCTCGGCGAGGACGACGACCGCGATGTACGCCGGGGCGTCGTTGATGCCGGACTCGATCTCCAGCGCGCCGACGAGCCGCTTCCCGATCCCCGCCGATCTCAGCACGGAGAAGACCGCGGCGGCGTCAGTGGAGGCGAGTACCGCGCCCCACAGCAACGCCATCCGCCAGTCCAGGCCCAGCAGCCAGTGCAAGGCCGCGCCGGTGACCGCGATGCTCACCGCGACGGCCACTGTGGACAGTGCGATTCCGATGCCCAGCGAGGGTTTCACGGCCGTCCACCGGGTGGTGAGGCCACCTTCGGACAGGATCATCACCAGCGCGGCGAGGCCGAGCGACTGGGTGAGCTCGGGGTTGTCGTACTGGATGCCGAACCCGGCTTCGCCGAGCAGGACCCCCATCCCCAGGTACAGCAGCAGCGAAGGAAGGCCGACCCGGATCGACACCCGGACGGCGATCACGGCGACGAGAAGCACCGCGCCACCGGTGCCGAGGATGAGCGGGAGCTGCTCCATGTCGCCTCCCGTTCCGGTCGCCGTGAGGGCTCCAGAATAGTGAGGCGGTGATCGTCACACGTTCGTGTACCGGTCGAAAAGTGTCCGGATAACCTGTGTTACAGACTGTCCATTAGGGACTGCGCAGGGCCACCAGGTCGACACCGAGTTCCGCGAACGGTTCTTCCGCCGCGGGCAGGACTTTCACCGCGCGGTTGCCCTCACGGGACAACCAGCCGGCGCTCACTCCGTGAGACAGTAACGCCGCGGCGACCCGGCCCGCCAAATGATCACGGCGCACTGTCCAATCCAGACAGTCACGCAGCATCGGACGGCGGCCGCCGTCGATCTCCACCCCGAGCGCGTCGAGCACCTCGCGTCCTCGGCCGGTCAGCGTCAGTCCGCCGGCGTCGTCGATCAGCCCGGTGGTGAGCATCCCGTCCCGCAGCGCCACACCGACCGTCCCGGCGAGGTGGTCGTAGCAGGTCCTGGCGAACTCCAGCCGCTTCACCCGCACCGAGGACCGCAGCCCTTTCACCGGCCGATGCTCGGCGTGCTGCGCCAAATGCTCGATCAGCTCCGCCACCCGGGGGTCGGCTATCCGGACATAACTGTGCCTCCCCTGCTTCACCCGCACGACGAACCCGGCGTCGGTCAGCTTCGTCACGTGCTCACTCGCCGTCGACGCGGCCACCTCGGCCGCACCCGCCAGCTCGGTCACCGTCCAGGCGCGCCCGTCGAGCAGCGCGAGGCACATCGACGCGCGGCTCGGCTCGGCGAGCACGGCCGCGACCTCGGCCAGTGCGATCGTTTCCATGCCTTCACCGTAGAAGACGCACGGCTCGGCGGCGGCCGAAGCGTCAGCCCGCCAGGAACTTCGCCGCCAGCTGGACCGCGGGTTTGGAGTCGTTGGAACCTTCGAGCATGACGGCGAAAGCGACGTCGCCGCGATAGCCGACGAACCAGCCGTTGGCGTCGGCGCCCGAGCCGAACTGCGCCGTACCGGTCTTGCCGAAGACGGCTCCGCTGCCCTTCAACGCTTTCGCGGTCCCCGTCGTGCAGACCTCGCGCATCATCGCGCGGACCTGGTTCAGCACCCCGGCGGGCGGAGCCTGGTACCCGGCGTTGACCTTGGTCTCCAGCCCCTGCCACAGCTTCGGCACCACCGGCTTCCCGGTCGCGACCGTCGCGGCCATGAGCGCCGCGCCCAGCGGGCTGACCTGCACCCTGCCCTGGCCGATCCCGGCCTCGACCTGCTCGTCACCGCTGCCCGACGGCTCCACCTTCCCGGCCTCCGTCGCCAGTCCGGGGATCTCGAAGTCGGCATTGAGGCCGAGCTGGCTCGCGGCCTTCGCGAGGCCGTCCGCGGGCAGTTGCCCGGCGAGCCGCCCGAAGGTCGTGTTGCACGACGCGGCGAACGCCGTCTTCAGTGAGACGGTCCCCAGGTCGAACCCGTTGTCGTTCTTGAGCGTGCGGGTCCCGATCTGCTCGCTGCCCGGACAGGGCAACGGGGAGTCGGCGGAGACCCCGCCCTGCTGCAGCGCCGCGGTCGCCGTGGCGATCTTGAAGGCCGAACCCGGCGAGTACAGGCCGTTGAGCGCCTTCGGCTGGTTTCCGGCGGCACCGTTCTGCGCGACCGCCAGGAGTTCGCCCGAGGTCTTCATCGCGACGATGATCGCCGGCCCCGCGAAGCCGTCGACGGCCTTCTGAGCGGCGTTCTGGGAGGCCACGCTCAACGTCGAAACCAGCGGCTTGTCCGTCTCGGCCGCCTGTCCGAAGAGCGTCTCGACCGGTTTGCCGGAGACGTCGACGCGCGACACGGTGACGGTCGCTCCGGTGCCGCTGTTCTCCCCGGCGGCGACCTTGGACAACGCTCCCTGCAGGATCGGCGCGACGCCTGTCGCGTCACCGCCGACGAGTGCCTTGCCGTCGCGGTCGGCCACGATCGGCTTGGCCGCGACCGGCGCGAGCGAAAGCCGCTGCCCGGCTTCGAGCTTCGGATGGATCACCGACATCGCCCAGCGGACTACCCACTTCCCGGCGTTGCGCACCAGGTCCAGCTTGCCCTCGTATTTCCAGGCGCTGTTGCCCGCGAAGGCCCACGAGACGTGGAAGGTGGCCGACGTCGTGGTCGCGTTGCCCGGTGTCGTCGGGACCTCGCCGAGCGACGTCCTGACCGATGCCCCGTTGAGCGCCGCGCGCGTGCCCGACAGGGCGGTCGTGGCCGCCGCCGGATCGTCGACCGGGGCGGTGGTCAGGTCGCCGGTGTCGAACAGCCGCAGGAACCGGCCCGCGACCTGCGCCGGGCTCTCCTGCGCGCTCTCGGTGGCGTCGCCCTGGCCACCGCCGGAAGCCGCCGGCGCCCGGTCCTCCCTGACCAGCAGCACCACCGCGGCCACCACGATGGCGACCACCGCGAGCGCGGCGCCGATCAGGATCCCTCTTTTCCGGGCAGGACTCATGGATTCGCTCTCCCCCAGTGCGGCGCGCCCCTCGCGCGCCCCCGGGCGCCAGCCTGCCGATTTCCCCCGCGCAAGGCGCGCTTCGGGCGGGAAAGCGGCTGTTCCGAATCCGTTTCGTGATCCCGGTGATCGAGACCCGCCCCGGATGCAATGAACGGTCCGTTCCTTGCAAATTTTGCAAGGAACGGACCGTTCATAGCGCTCGCGAGGGTCAGGCCTTGGTGACCGCCACGGTCACCTTCGTGCCCTCCCCGACCGTCCCGGCCGATCCGTCGGCGACGTCGCCGTACGCCACCGAAGTCGCCAACGTCTCCGAAGCGATGAACTCCTCGTGCGTCTTCGCGGCCGTGACCACATCTTCCGGCGCGTCGACCGTCAGCGCGATGCGGTCGGCGACGTCGAGCCCGGCGTCGCGGCGGGCCTGCTGCACGACCCGGACGAGGTCGCGGGCCAGGCCCTCGGCCGCCAGTTCGTCGGTCACGTCGGTGTCGAGCAGCACCAGCCCGGCGCCGCCCGGCAGTTCCGCGGCCGCGCCGCCGCCCTTGGCGACCAGACGCCGGTCGTACTCGCCTTCGACGAGCTCGATCCCGGCCGCCACGACGGCACCGCTCTCGGACGTCGTCCACTCACCGGCCTTGACGGCCTTGATCACCGTTTGGACGTCCTTGCCCAGCCGCGGTCCGGCCGCACGGGCGTTCACCGCGACCTCGAATCCGCCGTGCGCGGCGACGTCCGTGGTCAGCTCGACGGACTTGACGTTGACCTCGTCGCGCAGGATGTCGGTGAAGTCGCGCAGCGAGTCGGCCTCGTGCGCGGCGACGACCAGCTTGGCCAGCGGCAGCCGCACGCGCAGCTTGTTCGACTTCCGCAGCGACAGCGCCGAAGACGCCACCTGGCGCACCCGGTCCATCGCCGTCACCAGCGCCGCGTCGGCGGGCAGGTCGAGCGCGTTCGGCCAGTCGGTCAGGTGCACCGAACGGCCGCCGGTCAGGCCGCGCCAAACGACCTCCGTGGTCAGCGGCAGCAGCGGCGCCACCACCCGCGAGGTGACCTCCAGCACGGTGTGCAGGGTGTCGATCGCGTCCTGCTCGCCCGCCCAGAACCGGTCACGCGAGCGGCGCACGTACCAGTTCGTCAGCACCTCGAGGAAGTCGCGGACGGTCGAGCAGGCACCGGCGACGTCGTAGGTGTCGAGCGCGTGCTCGACGTCGGTGACCAGTTCGTGCGTCTTCGCCAGCACATACCGGTCGAGGATGTGCTTCGAATCCGTGCGCCACTGGCCTTCCACGCCCTCGGCGTTCGCGTAGAGCGCGAGGAAGTAGTACGAGTTCCACAGCGGCAGCACGGCCTGGCGGACGGCGTCGCGGATGCCCTTGTCGGTGACGACCAGGTTCCCGCCGCGCAGGATCGGGCTCGCCATCAGGTACCAGCGCATCGCGTCGGAGCCGTCGCGGTCGAAGACCTCGTTGACGTCCGGGTAGTTGCGCAGCGACTTGGACATCTTCTGGCCGTCCGAGCCGAGCACGATGCCGTGCGAGATGCAGGTGCGGAACGCCGGCCGGTCGAACAGCGCGGTCGCCAGTACGTGCAGGACGTAGAACCAGCCGCGCGTCTGCCCGATGTACTCGACGATGAAGTCGCCCGGGTAGTGGTGCTCGAACCACTCGGTGTTCTCGAACGGGTAGTGCACCTGCGCGTACGGCATCGAGCCCGAGTCGAACCAGACGTCCAGCACGTCCTCGATCCGGCGCATGGTGGACTTCCCGGTCGGGTCGTCCGGGTTGGGCCGGGTCAGCTCGTCGATGAACGGCCGGTGCAGGTTCTCCAGCCGCACGCCGAAATCGCGCTCGATCTCGTCGAGCGAGCCGTACACGTCCGTGCGCGGGTACGCCGGGTCGTCCGACTGCCATACCGGGATCGGCGTGCCGAAGTACCGGTTGCGCGAGACCGACCAGTCGCGGGCGTTCTCCAGCCACTTGCCGAACTGGCCGTCCTTGACGTTCTCCGGGTACCAGGTGATCTGCTGGTTCAGCTCGACCATCCGGTCCTTGAACTCGGTCACGGCGACGAACCACGACGAGACGGCGCGGTAGATCAGCGGGTTGCGGCAGCGCCAGCAGTGCGGGTACGGGTGCTCGTAGGTCTCGTGGCGCAGCAGCACCGCGCCCTGGCGGCCGGCGGAACCGGTGCCGTTCTTGAGATCCTTGATGATGTTCGGGTTGGCGTCGAAGACCTGCTGGCCCTCGTAGTCCGAGACGGTCGCGTCGAACTTGCCCTGCGCGTCCACCGGGGTGACCGGGACGATGCCCGCCGCGTCGGTGACGACCTTGTCCTCTTCACCGTAGGCGGGCGCGATGTGGACGACACCGGTGCCGTCCTCGGTGGTGACGTAGTCCGCGGACAGCACGCGGTGGGCGTTCTCGTGTCCGGCGAAGTACGGGAACGGTGGGGCGTAACGGGTTCCGAGCAACTCGGTACCGGTGTAGTGCCCGACGACCGTCGGCTCTTCACCGAGTTCGCGGGCGTACGCGGCGACGCGCGCTTCGGCGAGCAGGAACCGCTTGCCGTCGCTTTCCACCACGACGTACCGCACGTCCGGGTGCACCGCGGTCGCCAGGTTGGACGGCAGCGTCCACGGGGTCGTGGTCCAGATCAGCAGGTACGTACCGTCGAGCTCGTTGTCGTTGCCCTCCAAGCGGAAACCGACCGTGACGGCCGGGTCCTGGCGGCTGGCGTAGACGTCGTCGTCCATGCGCAGCTCGTGGTTGGACAGCGGGGTCTCGTCGCGCCAGCAGTAGGGCAGGACGCGGTAGCCCTCGTAGACCAGGCCCTTGTCCCACAGCTGTTTGAACGCCCAGATGACCGACTCCATGTAGGACAGGTCGAGCGTCTTGTAGTCGTTGTCGAAGTCGACCCAGCGGGCCTGACGGGTGACGTAGTCCTGCCATTCGCCGGTGTAGCGCAGCACGGACTCCCGGCAGGCGTCGTTGAAGACGTCGATGCCCATCGCGTCGATCTCGGACTTCTCGGTGATCCCGAGCTGGCGCATGGCCTCGAGTTCGGCGGGCAGGCCGTGGGTGTCCCAGCCGAAGCGGCGCTCGACGCGCTTGCCCTTCATGGTCTGGTAACGCGGCACCAGGTCCTTCACGTACCCGGTGAGCAGGTGACCGTAGTGCGGGAGACCGTTGGCGAACGGCGGGCCGTCGTAGAAGACGTACTCGTTCGAACCGTTGACGCCGGGGTCGCGGGCGTCGATCGACGCCTGGAAGGTCCGATCGGCTTCCCAGTACGCGAGGACGCGCTTTTCCGACTCGGGGAACGAAGGCTGGGACGGGACGCCGGTCTCGCCGTCCACCTGTGCCTTGGGATACATCTTCGGTGCTCCTCGCGGTTCGTCTCTCTCGTACGGGCTTTCACCCACACGGGGACGAGACGGCCGTTTCCGGCGCGTTCCGCGGTACCACCCCGCTTGCCCGGCCGGTCGGTGTTTCCGGCTGGGCCGCTCATTCGACGGCTGTGACGGGCCGTACCCGTCCGGTTCTACTGAGGGCGCGGGCCCTGTTCTTCCGGAGGCTCCCCGGTGATGGCCGGATCGGTGCCAGTTGAGTCAAGGGTAGCGCGCGGGGGCAACCGGGTTGTCCGGGGTGGGCGGAAACTCGGAGGCGGCGGCCGGCGGCCGTGATTAGGCTCCTGCCCGAGGAGGGTGATGGACACCGAAGAACAGCTGTGGCGCCAGATCCGCGTCACCGACCGGATGTGGGAAGGCCCGGGGCAGATCGCCGCGCTCGAGAAGGTGACTCGTCGCGTGGACGCGCTCGGCTTGATCGCGCATCGGAACGAGGCGCGCGTCCGGCTCGCCACCGCGTACCTGCTCGGCGGCGAGCCCGCGAAGGCGTTCGAGCCTCTCTCCCTGTGTCTGGACTCCGGCGATCCCGAGCTCAGGCCGGTGTTCGACCACCTGGCCGAGGCGTTCGTCGAAGACCCGCGCGTTCCGCTCGCGGACACCCTCGCCGTGCTCGACGAAGGCGAACGGCTCTTCGGGCCGATGCCCGACAACCGCCTGATCATCGCGTCGCATCTCGGCACCGACGCGGACATCGGCTACGAGGCTCCCGCGGAAAGCTCGCGATGCGGCCAGTGCGACACCGGATTGAAGATCGACCACCTGCTCCGGATCGGCCGCGTCGACGACGCCGTCGAGCTCTTCTCCGACGACGACTACTGCTCCCGGCAGCCGCACGCGATGCTCGCGGCACTGATGCTCCCGTTCGCCCGAGCCGGACGGCTCGACGACGCGGTGGAAGCGTTCCGGGCCTCGTATTCGGCCTTCTGGACCGAACCGGCGGAGCTCGGCTCGCTGGCCCGGCACGTCGAGTTCTGCGCACACACGGGGAATCACGCCGCGGCCCGGAAATTGGTCGACCGGCACGGCGGGTGGCGGCCGACGCCTTTCGGGACGATGGAGTTCCACGCCGCGGCGGCCTTGGTGACGGACTCCCACGCGTCCCTCGCGCTGGAGATCGCCGCCCGGTTCGACGCCCGCAACGGCAACTCCGCGCAAAGCCGGCGGATCCGGGCGTCGCTCGCCGCGGAGCCGGCACCGGTCGCAGTGGACCTGGGTTCGGCGTTGCTGCCCCGTACCAAGCGAATGGGATCGCGCCTCGTGATCTATCCGACGACCGTGGAGGAACTGGCTTCCCTGGCCGAACGCAACGAAGACGATCCTGAGTTCGCCGCCGTCATGTGGGAACGGTTCGACGAGCTCCTGCCGAACCCCGAAGGTGAACTGCTCGCGCGTCGCCGTCGCGCCGGTTCCGGCGGACTTGCCGGGGCCACCGATCCCGGGGCAAGCGCGTTCCGGCGCGCTGCGCTGTATCTGGAAGAGGCCCCTTCGCGAGCCTTGACGTTCGCGCGGGATGCCATGGACCTCTTCCTGGCGAAGTTCGACTACGTGAACGCCGCCCGCGCACGGCTGATGGCGGTATGGATCCTGGCGTTCACAGGCGATCCGAAGACCGCTCTCGACTTGATCGACAAGCCCGACCCTGCCGGTGACAACCCTGAGGTGCAGGCCGAAGTGCTGTACACCCACGGAAAGCTCTCGCAGTCGTTCGGCGATCTCGACGAGGCCGCTTTCCGGCTGCTCATGGCCGCCGAAAGCTTCGAGTCCGCCGAGAACACCGACGCGCTCGGCTGGACCCGCGCCGATCTCGCGGAGCTCTTCTTGACGATGGAGCGTTTCGAGGACGCCGCCGATGCCGCGGAAGAGGCCGTCCGGCTGGCTCCCACGGCGCGGGCCAGGGCATTGCGGAATCGGGCTTACCTTTTGCGCGCTTAAGGGCAGGCCCCGATCGTTGAGCCGGCGGCCCTGAGCGCAGCCGTGTAGGTCGTTATACAGTCACCAAACGGCCTATGTCCTGAGGTGCATGCTGTTCCTCCTCGGTGCCCCGCTCGGGTCGAGGTAAGCGGGCGGGGTGAACTCCGGCAGTCCGTCTTGGGCGATCTGGACCTTCCATTCGCTGCGGTGGATCAGCCGGTGATGTTTGGTGCAGAGCAGGACGAGGTTGTCGATCTTCGTCTCGCCGTGATGCCGCCAGAAAACAATGTGGTGAGCCGTACAACGAGGTACGGGCATGTCGCAGCCCGGGAACGCGCAGCCACCGTCGCGGATGGTGAGTGCGTATTTCTGGGCCAGCGACACGGTGCGTTTGGAGCGGCCGATGTCGAGGGGTTCGCCTGCGGTGCCGAGGACGCCGGGGCGGACGCGGGCATCGCAGGCGAGGATGCGGGCGTCGGTCGCGCTGATCGGCCCGACTAGGTCGAGGTGGGCTTCGCCGATGTCGCGGATCAAGTCGTCGTAGGACATGGTGATGAGGATGTGAGTCGCTTCGCCGGCTTGGCCGGGGAGGTTGCGGCTGGTGGTCTTCAACCGCACGTAGTCGGTGAAGGCATCCCCGTAGCGTTCGTCCTGAGTCCGGGAATCACGGACTCCGTCGATGGCTTTGTGGGGTTTGGCCATCGGATCCAGATCGGACTTCAACCGGGCGTAGGTTTCCAGATCCAGGCGAGCCTTGAGACCTAAGGTGCCGTCGCGGTGCTTGACGAACCGCAGCTCCGGCCGAGTCTCCTTCGGATCCTCGTCACGGGGTTCCTTACCGTCCGGGTCGAGCTCGTCGAGCAGGCGACGTCCGGCACGGGCGATCTGGCGTGGCCCCGCACACCGGGCCAAGTCGACCAGGATCTTCTCCCCGGCCCGCACGTCCGCTTCGGGAACGCTCGACGGGATCCGGGCGAGTGTCTTGATGATCGCGTCGATCTGACCCCCACCGATCGCACCCTCCGCAGCCGCCTCGGCCGTCAACGGCGCCAACGACGGCTCGGGATCCCCGCCGATCGATGGGCCAGGATGCAGGGCCAGCACCCGATCGGCGCGGGCGGCGGCTTCCTTGTCCGACACCAGGAAATCCTCGAGAATCAACCCGGCCAACGTCGAATGACCGCTGCAGCCGCGGATCCCGCGGGAATTGATTTCGGCCAGGATCGCGCTCTGCTCGGCATCCAACTGGCGCTTCAGGACTTCGAGTTCCTGTTTGCGGACGTGCAGCGTCGCCGTATCGACGCGCCACCACTCGGTGGACGTCTTGGGGGAGGCTTCGTCGCTGGACACAAGATCAACGCTACGCCGGATCGAACACCTGTGCTATAGCATATTCAGACTACAAAGACCCGCGAAGAAGCCTCGCATCCACTGTCGTGGGCGGGCATTTCCCTCGCGGCAAAGGCATTTGCTACGCGACCATGTACTGATGCGGACACGAGCGACGTTTCGGATCTCTGGCGATCACGGTGGAAGCGCTACGTCGGTGACTCGACTACTCACTTTGGAACCGTCACAGGCGTTCGAGGTCGGGGAGCCGGTCGGATGGCGTTCGGGAACCGTCCGTCCGGTATCGCTGTGGCTGCTGTCGTCGGACTTACCGCCGGGTGGCGAGCTTGCCGATCATCTTCACTGGCTTCTCGATCGGCTTGAGCCCAAGGCCGACGCGGTATGGCAGTTGATCAGCGAAGGGTACGTGGCCGACTGGTTTTGCTTGGCGGCGTCGCATGCGACCGAACACGCGATTGAGCTCGACCGGCCGCTTCTCCGGCGGCTTCTGACACTGCCAGGTGACCTGCTCCTGGACGTCATGAGCGACGACGAACAGTAAGTCCAAGCCCCCGAGTTGCCGTCCCCGCCGCCGCATCTAGGTTGACGGTATGCCGATCTGCGGGGCCCGATGAAAGGGCCTGGACTCCTCATCGTCCTGCTGGTCGTCCTCGGTGGCGTCAGCGGGCTCGGGTTCCTCTTGGGACTGGGCAACGCGGCCGCCCTGGCCGCCCTCACCGCGCTCTTCTGCCTCATCGCGGCGGTCGGCGGGCCGCTGTGGGCGGATCTGCGGTTGCTGGCGTGGTTCGCGCCCGCGCTGATCCTCGCGGTCGGGGTGCCGCGGTTGCTGGGCGCGGTGTCGCAGTGGGCGGCGATCGGGCTGCTGGTGGCGATCGTGGTCGTGGCCGGCCTGCTGCCCGTGCTCGGGCCGCGGTTCGTGACGGTGGGGCTCGGGCTCGGGATGGCGTCACTGTTCGGGTACGGCTTCCAGTTGACGGGGACGGCGTCGGCGGGGCAGATCCTGGGCGCGCCCGCGCTCGCGGTGGGGGTCGTGATCCTGTTGCGGGTGCTGATAGGCGCGAAGGATCCCGCCAAGCCGACCCGTGACGCGCTGGCCGACGCGCTCTCGACGGATACTTCCGAGACTCAAGTGCGTGCGGCGAGGCTTTGGCTCGCGGACCGGCCCCGTCGCTGGACCGGCGGGGTCCTCGGCGGACTGTTCCGCTATCGCGCGGCCACCGGGCTGCTGGAGATCCGCCGGAAACGACTGAACAGCAAGGAAATCGGCGAAACACTCGACGCCGCCAAAGAAGAAGCCGCGAGGCTGGCCGAAGCCGTCCGAAGCCCCACCGCGCCGAACGACGTCCAACCGGTGCGGCGCAACGAAACCGGTGGGTTGCCCGGCGCCACGGCGAGGCTCGTCACCGCGCTCTGGGAGGCACTCGAAACCATCCGGGCCTCGGCGACCGAACGCGACGAGTCTCGTGTGGACGTTCCGAAGGGGCTCCGCAAGGAACTGCGCCGGATCGAGCTGGGCGGCGCGTTTTCCTGGCAGTCGGCGCAGTTCCGGCACGCGCTCCGCTGCGGGCTCGGCGTCGGGCTGGCGCTGGTGGTCGCGAGTTTCCGGCCCGGCGACCCGCTCACCGTGTCGTTCCTGCTCGGCACCTTCGCCATCCTGCAACCGGAATGGCGGGACAGCCTCGGCAAGGCATGGCAGCGGATCGGCGGATCGCTCGGCGGCGCCGTCGTGCTCGGTCTCGTTCTTTGGCTTCTGCCGCAAGGGTTTCTGCTGCCGATCGGGCTCGTCGCGCTCCTCGGCGGGTTCTCGTTCATGCAGACGCGGCCGGCGATCTTCAACGGTTGCATGGTCCTGATGTCGGTCGGCATGAACGCGACCACCCGGCATCTCGACCCGCGTTACGTCCTCGTCGAGTACCTGCTCCTGATGGTCCTCGCCGGCGTCATCGCGCTGCTGTTCGGGTTCGCCGCGATCCCCGGGGTGCCGAAACCCGGCCCCACGGAACGGTTCGAGAACGCCGTCGGCGCCACCCGGGAGCTGCTCGGCTCGGTGGCGCTGAAACTACGCGGCCAGGACGTCGACCCGCGGACGCTCGGCCGCGAGTTCCGTGCCGCCACCATCGCCCATCACGGGCTGCTCGCGGCGGAACCCGGCACCAAGGAACCCTCGCCCGGTCAACAAGACGCGCTGGAGAAGGCCGCCGAAGCGTTGCGTGGCCTGTCCGTCACGGCGTCATCGCTCTTGCTGCGGCCCGGATCGGCCGAAGCGGCGGATGCCGTCGACGAGGCGGCGCGCACACTCGGTACCGACGAAACCGCGGAAATCCCCGTGCCGCGGGACGCGGACGAGGAACAGCGCCTGGTGCTCGACACGATCGCCGCCGACGTCGTGGCGGTCGGCGAAGCGGCGCAGAAGTTCTAAGCCTTCTCGCGGTGCTTCCCGGCGATCTCGGCGTCGGGCGTGCACAGCGCGCACGGGGTGAACCCGAGCTGCCGCGCCTCACCGATGCCGAGCGGGATGGTGTCCCTTGCTTCGAGCCACTCGCACGAAGTCACGTGATAGCGCGGGTACTCGTCGACGACGACGACCTCGATCTCGAGTTCGGAGACGACGGCCACATCCGCGGGGTCGCTCTTCTCCTCGCCGGGGTCGCCGGTCTGCTGCGGCTCGGGGGTGTCCTCCGCATCGCCCAGCTCACCCGCGGCGGGCATCAAGACGGTCTGCTCGACGTCCTCGGGTTTCTTTTCCTCACCGTCGGCGGGCTCGTCCTCGTCGGACGCGTCTTCGGCCGCTTCTTCTTCAGCGGGGGCCGCTCGCTTCTTCCGGCGGCGCAGCCAGTCGAAGAGGAGCAGCAACCCCGCGACGACGGAGAGGCCGATGGAGATCCAAGCCCACAGGGAGTTCGCGGTGATGAGCGCCGCGACGAGCAGCCCCAGAGCCGCCAGTACCAGTACCAGGACGATGAAGAGCACGGTGAATTACAACACGAGCGCACAGCGAAACGGCCCCGACCCTCCGGAGAGTGCCGAGGCCGTTCCAGTGTGTAGAAATCAGCCCGCTTCAGCCCGCGGGCCGAACGAGTAGCCCTGTCCGCCACCGGAGGACGACGACTGCCCCGAGCTCGACGAGGACGCCGAAGCGGGAGCGGCCGAACCACGGTCGTCGAGCTCACGCAGCTGGGACTCGAGGAACCCGCGCAGCCTCGTGCGGTACTCCCGCTCGATCGTGCGCAGCTCTTCGATCTTCTTGCCCAGCGAGCCCTTCTCCGCGTTCATGTTGTTCATGGTCTCGGTGTACTTGCGCTGAGCCTCGCGCTCCATGGTCGTCGCCTTGTCGCGCGCCTGGCGCTCCAAGGTCTCGGCACGGGTCCGCGCGTCGTTCAGCATCGTCTCGGCACGCGTGCGTGCCTCGTTCACCATCGAGTCCGACTTGGACCGCGCGTCCGACAGCAGCTGCTCGGACTTGGTCCGGGCTTCGGCGAGCATGCCGTCCGACTCGGTCTTGGCCTCGGCGGTGAGCCGGTCGGCCATTTCCTGGGCCAGCCCGAGCACCTTCGCGGCCTGGACGTTGGGCTCCCCGTTGTCCGGCACCATCGAGTGGGCCTGGGTCTGCTCCATCGCCGACTGCGGCGGCGGCACCGGCGCCAGGCGGCGCGACGGCTCGTCGCGTACCTGCGGCGGCGGGCCGACGGCGCCGGCCTTGGCGTTCTCAAGCTCACCACGGGTGGTCTCGAGCTCGTTGTCGAGCTGTTCGACCTGCTGCCGCAGCTCGTTGTTGTCCTCGATCAACCGGGCAAGCTCGGTCTCCACCAGGTCGAGGAACGCGTCCACCTCGTCCTCGTTGTAGCCCCTTTTGCCAATGGGCGGCTTGCTGAACGCGACGTTATGCACGTCAGCGGGGGTCAACGACATCAGATCACCTCACGCACTCCATGGCCTGCAGGTCCACCGGGGCTTCCCCGAAAATCACCCTGGCGTTGCCAGCTGCATCGCGAAGAACACAACCAACAGCAGCACCATAATCGATAAGTCCAGTCCGACGCCGCCGATTCGTACGGTCGGGATGATTCGTCTGAACAGACGAACCGGTGGGTCGGTCACTGTGTAGATGGTCTCGAGCGTTACCGCAACCCCTCCGGCAGGACGCCACTCGCGAGCGAAAGCACGCACGAGCTCGACGACGATCCGTGCCGTCAGCAGGAGCCAGAAGGCGAACAGCACGTACCAGACGACCAGCAACACAGCATTCACGTAACCACTCTGCCATGCCTCGCGTCAAAAGACGCAGCTGACGGGCCGCGGATGCCGATGAGTCGACAAAATCACATCCGGCTGCGCTCAGCGGTCACCGGGTGATCAGCCGCGCAGGAATAATCCGCCTTCGGCGATCCGCCGACGGTCCTCCGCGGTGACATCCACATCGGGCGGTGAGAGAAGGAACACCTTGTTGGTGACCTTGTCCATCGAGCCGCGCAACGCGAAAGCGAGCCCCGCGGCGAAGTCGACGAGACGCTTCGCGTCCGCGTTCTCCATCTCCGTGAGGTTCATGATCACCGGGATGCCCTCCCGGTAGTGCTCCCCGATCGCGCGCGCTTCCGCGTAGCTCGTCGGGTGCAGCGTCGTGATCCGGCTCAACGGGTCACGCACCGCCGGACGCACCGGCTCGGTGACCGGCCGCAGCCGCGCGACCGGCTCCGGCTGACGGTCCATCGCCAGCGCTCCGTGGACGGCCGGCTCCGGACTGGCCACGGAGCGTGACCGAGGCCGGGGTGCGGGCTCGTCGTAAGTGTCAACTTCGTCCCGGTAACGTCCACCCCGTGACCGGGCCGGCGGCTCGTCGTCGTAGTCGTACTCGTCGTCGGCGTAGCCTCGCCGGTAGTCATCCTCGACGTCATAGCCGTCTTCGTCCGCGGGCACCATCCCGAAGTAGGCCTTCAGCTTCTGCAGCGCGCTCATGCCTCTCCCTAGCCTTAGCCGCGTCCCGCACGTACTCCCCCGCCCTCGCCGCCACTCCCCGTAACGACGGGACGGTATTCCCTAAGGCGAGGCTAAACCGCGTCCACCGAGCAACGCGGTTCCGACACGCACACAGGTCGACCCGTGCGCGATCGCCTGCTCGAGATCATTGCTCATTCCGGCGGAGATCTCACGGGCATTTGGGTGTTCTTCCCGTAGACGCTCCGACGCTCGGGCGAGTTTCCCGAACGCCTCCGCGGGATCAGTACCCAGCGGCGCGACCGCCATAAGCCCCCGGAGGCGAATATCACCCACATGGGCTATCCGCTCCGCCAAATGGCTCACTTCGCTCAACCGAATGCCCCCGCGCTTCGGATCGTCATCGAGACTTACTTGAATGAGGACGTCCAGCGGGTGCTCGCGTTGCCCTGATTCGAGGGCGGACTTGGTCGCCTTCGCGAGTGCTTCGGCCAGCCGTTCGGAGTCGACGGACTGGACCTCGTCGGCCCAGCGCACGACCGATTTGGCCTTGTTCCGCTGCAGGCTGCCGACCATATGCCAGCGGATCCGGGCGTCCGGCCGCAGACCGGCGACCTCTTCGGCCTTCGCGCCCGCTTCCTGATCGCGGTTCTCGGCGAGGTCGAGCGCGCCGAGGTCGGCGAGCAGCGCGGCGTCGAGCGCAGGGAAGGTCTTGGTGACCGCGAGCAGCTTGACCTCGTCGCGGGCCCGGCCTGCGGACTTGCACGCGGCCGCGATCCGCTCTTCCACTTCGGCGAGGGAGGCGGCGAGTTCCCCCTTGCGGGCGTCACTCACGACGCGTCCAGCCACGTGATTCCGGCGATCCGGCCCGTGGTGCCGTCGCGACGGAAGCTGAAGAGGGTCTTGTCTTCGTTGGTGCAGCGTGGATCCACACCGATCTTGCCGACGCCGAGGTCGGCCAGTTGCCGCCAGAGTCCGGCCCGCAGGTCGAGCCCCGGCGTGCCCTTGCGGGTTTTACAGGCGCTGCCCGGGACGTGCTTTTCGACGTCGGCGGCCATGTCGGCGGGGACTTCGTAGCAGTCGCCGCAGATCGCGGGACCGAGCAGCGCTTCGGTCCTGGCCGGTTGGGCGCCGAGCGAACGCATCGCCTCGACCGCGGCGGGGACGACGCCGACCCTGGCGCCGACGCGGCCCGCGTGGACGGCGGCGACGACACCGGCTTCGGCGTCGGCCAGCAGAAGAGGTACGCAGTCGGCGACGAGCACCACGAGCGCGAGGCCGGGCTCGGCCGTCACGAGCGCGTCGGTCGCTTCGGCGGCGGAGGCCTCCGAACCGTCCACGATGGTCGCGGTCCGCCCGTGGACCTGCTCCATCCACGCCAGCCTGTCCTCGGCGAGGCCGAGTTCGGTGGCGAGGCGCTTGCGGTTGGCGTAGACGTCGCCCGCGTCGTCGCCGACGTGATCACCGAGGTTGAAGGTGTCGTAAGGCGCGCGGGAAGCCCCGCCCGCCCTTGTCGTGACGACCCGCCGTACCCGCACGCTTTTCCTCCTAGACCTGAGTGAAGGCCCCCTCGACTGTAGTCAAGGAGGCCTTCACGGAACGTACTGGCGAACTACCGGCGCATGAACGGCGGCACGTCGACCTCGTCGTCCGACGGGTCGTCGTGCACCGGGGTGGCGCGGCCGGGCAGGCTGCCGTGGTTCGTGTTCGACCCGATCGGCGAGTAGCCGCGCGAACCGCCGCCGGGCTGCGGGAGCCCGCCGCTCAGCGAACCGTTGCCCTCGTTGCGGGCGGACGGCATCGGCGTGTGCGTGCGCGGCGGCGCGACCGGGTAACCGTTCGACCCGGTCGACGGAACCGGCGTTGCGCCCGAGGGCGGGCTCTGCACCGGAGTCGCCCCACCGGTGTTGACCTGGCCGGCCTGCGCGGACGCGGTCGAGTTCGTGCGGGAGCCGAACGCGGGCGGGTCGAGCTTCTTGTGGGTCGGGGTACCGGCGTCGAACCCGGCCGCGATCACGGTGACCCGGACCTCGTCGCCGAGCGAGTCGTCGATGATCGTCCCGAAGATGATGTTGGCGTCCGGGTGCGCGGACTCCTGCACCAGCGACGCGGCTTCGTTGATCTCGAACAGGCCGAGGTCCGACCCGCCCGCGATCGACAGCAGCGCGCCGTGCGCCCCGTCCATCGACGCTTCCAGCAGCGGCGAGTTGATCGCCTTCTCCGCCGCCTGGATCGCCCGGCCCTCGCCGCGCGCCGAGCCGATGCCCATCAGCGCGGAACCCGCGCCGGACATGACGCTCTTGACGTCGGCGAAGTCCAGGTTGATCAGACCCGGCGTGGTGATCAGGTCGGTGATGCCCTGGACACCCGAAAGCAGCACCTCGTCCGCCGAGCGGAAGGCGTCCATCAGCGAGACGCCGATGTCGCCCAGCTGCAGCAGCCGGTCGTTCGGGATCACGATGAGCGTGTCGCATTCGTTGCGCAGCTGCTGGATACCCTCTTCGGCCTGCTTGCTGCGGCGCTTGCCCTCGAAGGTGAACGGGCGGGTGACGACGCCGATGGTCAGCGCGCCGAGCTTGCGGGCGATCTGGGCGACGACCGGCGCGCCACCGGTGCCGGTGCCACCGCCCTCGCCCGCGGTCACGAACACCATGTCGGCGCCCTTGATGACCTCTTCGATCTCTTCGCGGTGGTCCTCGGCGGCCTTCTGCCCCACCTCGGGGGCGGCGCCGGCACCGAGGCCGCGGGTCAGTTCCCGGCCGATGTCGAGCTTGACGTCGGCGTCGGACATGAGCAGTGCCTGCGCGTCGGTGTTCACCGCGATGAACTCGACGCCCTTGAGGCCGACCTCGATCATGCGGTTCACGGCGTTCACGCCGCCGCCGCCGATACCGACGACCTTGATCACCGCAAGGTAGTTGTGCGGGGGCGTCATCGGGGCCGCCTTCCTGATCGTGTGTGCCCGTGCTGCCCGCCGGTCGCTGAGCCTGTGCCGAACCCTCGAGCTGAAGTTCAGATTGAGAGTTATGTCAACTGCCGACGTTGAAGCAGGACGGTATGCACCAGGCTGGCTTGAATCCAGTAGCCACGCCGTGTGTCGCAAAGGTGTTTTGCCACAACATGTTCGCGGGCGCAAGAGCGAGACCCGGTCGCGGCGGCGAACGGCGGCCTGGTAAAGAGCAAGATCAGGTGGGCATGGACATGACCATGACGACGTCCTTCGACGGCGCCCCGGTCGGTGATCCGCCCGCCTGTTCGACGCTGAGCGCGAATTTCTCGGCCCCGGCGAGCCCGTCGGCGACCAGCAGCGCACCGTCCTGACCACCGGAAATGAGCCCGGCGGGTTTGGGCGCGGCACCCGGGAACATGAGCCAGGCCTGGTAGACCCGGCCCGGTTCGTTCGCCGGCAGCTGCGCCGCCATGAACACCAGCCGGTCCTTCGCGCGCGACATCATCACGGTGCCACCGCCGCCGGCCGAGGTCTCGGCGTGCCCGGTCCGGAGATCGGCGGCCGAAAGGACGTCGGCGACCGGGGCGTATCGCTCCGCGTACTGCGCCGCACGCTCCCGCGCGGCCGTCAGCTGCGAGTGGTTGTCGTAGGCGATCCCGCCGAACACGGCGGTGCCCGCGAGCCCGACGACGGCCGCCGCGACCGCGGCGATCGCCCAGCGCGGGGCGCGGCGCCGGTCCTTGACGCGCTCCCCCGCGCCGAAGCGTGTCTTCGGCGGCAGTTGCCTGGTCGCCATCGCCTCGGCGAGCACGCGGCGCTTGAGTTCGGGCGGCGGGTCCTCGGCCAGCGCGGCACCGAGCCGGGTCGCCGTCATCTGCAGTTCGAGGACCTCTTGCGCGCACGAAGCACACTCGGCGAGGTGCCGCTGGAACTGCGCTCGCTCCACTTCGGACAGCGCGTCGACGGCGTACGCGCCGGTGAGCGTGTGCATCTCGGGCATGGTCATGCCGTCACCCCCAAACAGTCCCGGAGCCTGATCAGGCCATCCCGGAGACGGGTCTTGATGGTCCCGTGCGGCGTCTGCAGCACCTCCGAGACCTCGCGATAGGTGTAGCCCTGGTAGTAGGCGAGCAGCACGGATTCCCGTTGCAGCTCGGTGAGGGTGGTCAGGCAGCGGCGTACCTGCGAACGCTCCCATCGGGCCGCGACTGCCTCGGCCACCTCGTCGAAGGGCCGCGCGCGGGCGGCCTCGAAGGTCGCCTTGACCTCGCGGTCCGAACTGGCGCGTGCCGAGCGGACGCGGTCGACCGCACGGCGGTGCGCGAGCGTCATGGCCCAGTTCAGCGCGCTCCCCCGCTCCGGGGAGTAGCGCGTGGCCGTGCGCCACAGCTCCACCATGACCTCTTGCGTGACCTCTTCGGACTGCGCGGTGTCACGGAGGATCCGCCGCACGAGGCCGAGGACCGGCCCGGCGAGCCGGTCGTACAAGGCGTCGAAGGCCCGCTCGTCGCCCTTCGCGACCCGGACGAGCAGGTCCTCGGCCGTCGGACCGGCCGGTTCGCCGTCACCGGGGACGGGCGCCATCCGGCGCGGGCGTGCCGATTCATCCATCAAGCCTGCCTCCGGCCGTCTGGGGCGTCCGCTGTGTCATCGGCGCCTTCTTCAACCACAGTTTGACCCCATGCCGCCGGATCAGCGCGGAGACCCGGTGCGGCATGAGCGGACGGGTGATCAGCATGTGCGCCAGCCACTTGGCGGTGGCGGGACGTCGCACGCCGCGCAACGACGCGACCAGCGGTGTCCGCCCGCCCTGGTGGAGGGCGATCTTGACCGCGAGCAGCGACTCCGGCCTGGGCACCGACATCCGGTACTCGCCGTCCATCGACTGGAACGGCGAGACGTAGAACTCCTTGTCCGCGAAGGCGTTCCCGTCCGCGTCGGGCCGAAGGAGGTACGCGTGCCTGCCCCCGTAGGTGTTGTGCACCTCGGCGACGACGCATTCGAGTTCGCCGTCGGGCCGGTGGCACCAGTACAGGGTGATCGGGTTGAAGTTGTGGCCGAGCATCCGCGCCCCGGCCAGCATCAGCACCCGGCCGCCGCGGAGGTCCACGCCACGCGCCGCGAGCCAGCGGTCCAATTTGGACCGGATGCTGGAGGTGTCGTCGGGCGCGAAGTGGTCTCGCGAGTCGAAGCGGGCGAAGGGGCGAAGCCACCACGGCAGCTTCGGCGGCACGTCGAGGTCGACGAACCACAGGTAGATCCGGTGGGCGAACGAGATCGGCGGATCCAGGCGCCGGACATGCGCCACCGTGGAGTCGTAGAGCACGGCCATGACGGTCACCATCGCACCCCGAAGTTCTCGGCCGCGCGGACACCGGACGCGCAGCCGTCCTCGTGGAAACCCCAACCGTGGTACGCGCCGGCGAAGGCGACCGTGGCGTCGTTCAGCTCGCCCAGCCGTCGCTGGGCTGCCACGGATTCCGGCGTGTAGACGGGGTGTTCGTAGGTCATCTTGGCGAGCACCGAACCGTCGGCCGGGCCGGTGCCCGGGTTGAGCGTGACGACGTAGCCCTTCGGCTCGTCGAGCCGCATCAAGCGGTTCATGTCGTAGGACACCTGCACAGCGCCGTGGTGGGCACCGCAGAACGGGGTCGCGTAGTTCCAGCCCGCCCGCGCCGATTCCGCCGTCGGGAGCACTCCGGTATCGGTGTGCAGCCACGCCTCGTTGCTGGAGTACCGGAAGGAGCCGAGGACGTCGCGCTCGGCCGCGGTCGGCGACGCGAGCAGCTTCAGCGCCTGGTCCGCGTGCGTGGCCACGACGACCTTGTCGAGCCGGTGCCGTGTGTCGGCGTCGTCGCGGACCTCGATCCCCCGCGCGGTGCGCTTGACCGAGCGGACCGGGGTCGACAGGTGCACCGCGGTCAGCTGTTTGGCCGCCCGCTCGACGTACTCGCGAGAGCCGCCGACGACGGTGCGCCACTTCGGGGACCCGCCGACCGAAAGCATCCCGTGGTTGCGGAGGAACTCGAACAGGTAGCGCGCGGGGTATTTGAGCGTGTCGGTCCGGTCGGCGGACCAGACGGTCGAAACGACCGGGAGCATGAAGTGGTCGACGAAGTACTTCGTGTACCCGCCGATCGCGAGGAACGCGCCGAGGGTGACGTCCCCGGCCTCGGGCGCTTCGAGGACGCGCTTCGCGTGCCGATGGAAGCGCTTGACGTCGGCGAGCATCCGCAGGTAGCGGCCCCGTGCGACGTTGCGCGGCTGCGCGAACAGGCCCTTCAAGCCCTTCGCGCCGGCGTACTGGAGCCCGCAGCCGTCGCAGCGGATGCTCATCGACATCTCGGTGTCGCGGGTGGCGACGCCCAGTTCGGCGAACAGGCGGAGCAGGTTCGGATAGGTACGCTCGTTGTGCACGATGAAGCCGGAGTCGACGCCGACGGTGCCGCCGTGCGCGCTCGGGACGTCGTGGGTGTGCGCGTGCCCGCCCAGCCTGTCGTCGGCTTCGAACAGCAGTACCTCGTAGCGGCGTTGCAGGAGATAGGCGGCGGTGAGGCCCGCCACGCCGCTGCCGATGACCCCGATGCGTTGACTCTTGGTGTGCACGTGAAGCATTCGGAGCCGGCTCGGGCGGGGATTGGATCTCGTGAACCGGCTCGGCATCCGACCCATCCCTTTCCGGTCCGGGAGCGAATGACGACTATGCCGAACAGTCCCGTGTCCCGCCTAGCCCCGTTCGTCGAGCGGCTCCTCGGTGGTGCCCTTCCGGTCGGTCTGCGTACCTGGGATGGCGTACGCGCCGGTCCGCCGGATGCCCCGACCGTGGTGCTCCGCAACCGGCGGGCCCTGCGCCGTCTCCTCTACGCCCCCGGCGAATTGGGCCTGGCCAGGGCGTACGTCTCGGGTGATCTCGACGTCGAAGGCGACCTCGCCGACGGATTCCGCCGGATCTGGGCGCTGACCCGTTCGGGCGCCGTGCGCGGCGCGGGGCTCGGCCCGCGCGACTGGGCCGAGGCGCTGCGGCTCGCGGTGAGCCTCGGTGTCGTCGGGCCGCCGCCCAAGCCGCCCGCCGAGGAGGCCAGGCTGTCCGGGAAGCTGCACACCCTGCTCCGCGACAAGTCCGCGATCGCGCATCACTACGACCTCGGCAACGCCTTCTACCAGCTGTTGATGGACGAATCGATGGCCTACTCGTCGGCGTACTGGACGTCCGAGGAGGAGGGTTACGACCTCGCACAGGCCCAGTGGGACAAGCTCGAACTGATCTGCCGCAAGCTCGGCCTGCGCCCGGGGATGCGGCTGCTCGACGTCGGCTGTGGCTGGGGCTCGCTCCTCGTGCACGCGGCGAAACATCACGGCGTGACCGCCGTCGGGATCACACTGTCGGCGGAACAGCTGCAGCACGTCCGCGGCCGCCTCGTCCAGCACGATCTGGAGGATCGCGTCGAGGTCCGGCGGCAGGACTATCGCGAACTGCGCGACGAGCCCTTCGACGCGGTCGCGTCCATCGAGATGGGTGAGCACGTCGGCGAGGAGAACTACCCGGAGTACACGCGGACGCTGTACCGGATGCTCAAGCCCACCGGACGGCTGGTCCTGCAGCAGATGTCCCGCGGCGCGGTGGCGCCCGGCGGCGGCGCGTTCATCGAGCGCTACATCGCCCCCGACATGACGATGCGGCCGCTGAGCCGCACCCTCGGGCATCTGGAGACCGCCGGGTTCGAGATCCGCGACGTCCACGCGCTGCGAGAGCACTACGTGCGCACGGTCCGCGCCTGGGAAAGGACGCTCGAAGGCAACTGGGACGACGTCGTCGCGCTGATCGGTGAAACCGGTGCGCGGGTCTGGCGGCTGTATCTCGTCGGCGGTGCGCTCGCCTTCGAGGAGAACCGGATGGGCGTGGACCAGATCCTCGCGGTCCGTACTTCAGAAGAGGGCCTGAGCGCGCTGCCCGCCACCCGGGAGTGGTCCTGATGCCCCTCGGCGGGACCCTCGCGGTCACGGCGGGCACGACACTGCTGGCCTTCGTCGTCACCTTCGGCATCGCGCGGTGGCGGAAGCGGTACGACACCGTCGACACGCTGTGGGGGCCGGGCTTCGCGCTCGTCGCGCTGGTCGCGGCCCCGCTCGGGGACGGGCCGGTCGCGTTGCGCGTGGTCGCCGCGCTGCTGACCACGGTCTGGGGTGTGCGCCTCGGCGTCCACCTCCACCTGCGCAACCACAAGCTTCCCGAAGACCCGCGCTATGTGCGGATGGCCCAGAACGCCGGCCCGAATCCGGCGCTCAAGCTGTTCGTCCGCGTGTACCTCGTGCAGGCCGTGGTGCTCTGGTTCGTCTCGCTGCCCGTCCAGTTCGCGATGTACGGCGACACCTTCGGGGTGACGGCGTGGCTGGGCGTCGCCGTATGGCTGGTCGGCTTCGGGTTCGAAACGATCGGCGACGAGCAGTTGCGCCGCTTCAAGGCCGACCCCGGCAACAAGGGGAAGGTGCTCGACAGCGGGCTGTGGCGCTACACCCGGCATCCCAACTACTTCGGCGACGCGTGCGTGTGGTGGGGCCTGTACCTGCTGGCGTGTTCGAGCTGGGTGGGGGCGGCGACCGTGCTGTCGCCGGTCGCGATGACGTACACGCTGGCCAAGGGGACCGGAAAACCTTTGCTGGAGAAGGGTTTGCGGCGTTCGCGGCCGGGATACGCGACGTACGTCGAGCGGACCAGCGGGTTCTTCCCGCTGCCCCCTCGCCGCGTCACTCCCCGGTGAGACCGTCCGTCAGCTCGCGCAACAGGTCGAGGTGGCCGGCGTGCCTGCCGGTCTCCTCGATCATGTGCGCGACCACGAACCGGACGTTGACCTTGCGGTCGCCGCGGAAGGGGACCTCGTCGTCCAGCCCCATCGCTTCGACGATCTTGCGGCTCCGCTCGCACTCGGCCTCGTAGGCGGCGATCAGCTGGTCGATCGGGGTCTGCATGGCGACCCGGAACTCGGCGTCCGGATCGGCCTCCAGCGCCTCCTTCCAGACGTCCTCCTGTCCGTTGAGCACCACGTTGAACCAGTACTGCTCGACGAGGGTCAGATGCCCGAGCAGACCGGCGACGGTGGTCAGTTCGCTGGGGACGAGCGGCCGCCGGGCCTGCTCGTCGGTGAGGCCCGAGCACTTCCACACGACGGTGGCGCGGAGGAAGTCGAGGAAGCCGTTCAGCTGGGTGCGCTCGTCGCCGGTGAGCGGCGGTTCGGGACGCTTCGGTTCGTCGGTCATGGTCGTGCAGTCTGCCGGTTTCCTCGGATGATCCGCTAACGAGTTACCCCGGGACGCACTGTCCACCATCTGTCGCAGAGCGGTGGTCCATGTCCGAAGGTGATCCCATCGTTCGAGTGAAACCGGCGGTAGTTAGCGCCGAGGAAACATGACGACCACCCGCCCGTCATGTCAGGCTGGTGCAGTTGTGCCCATAGCCGGAGCACCGAGAAAGGTCACTGATGTCAGGCCTGCAGCTGAGCGCACTCGATGTCGCTTTCCTTTGCCTGGAAAGCGAAACGACGCCCATGCACATGGGGGCGGTGGTCACCTTCCGCCCGCACGGGCAGGTGCACGCGCGCGAGCTGACCACGCTGCTCGCCGAGCGGGCGGCGCGGCTCCCCAAGCTGCGTCAGCGTCCCCGCACCGCGCTGTTCCCGCCCGGTGCCGCTATCTGGGCCGAAGACCCGGATTTCGTTGCCAGTGAACATATTTCACATCACCACCTGAGCTCCCTGTACGAACCGGACCCGCTCTCCGCCTACGCGTCACGCTGGATGGGACGGCCGCTCGACACCGGAAAACCCTTGTGGGACTTGCATCTCGTCACCGGCCTGCCGGACGGCGAGTTCGCGTTGCTGCTGAAACTGCACCACGCCCTGACCGACGGGGCGGGCGCGTACGCCGTCGCCGTCGGCCTGCTCGACGAGCTCCCCCGCGCGCCGAGGCGTCCGCACAGCGGATCCGGGCCGCCCTCGCCTCGCTCCCCTGTGGACGCTGTCAAGGAAGCGGTCGGCTCGACGCTCACCCAGGCCGGGATCGCCTCCTCGGTCGTCCGCGCGACCCGTTCGCCGCTGTCCCCGATCAGCGCGCCGCCGTCGACCGAACGACGGCTCGGCCTCGTCCGGCTGGACACCGCCGAGATCCGGCGGATCCGCCGGGCCCACGGCGGGACCGCCAACGACGTCGTGCTGGCGATCCTCAGCGGCGCGCTGCGCGAATGGATGATCAACCGCGGCCAGCGCGCCGACGACCGGACACTGCGGGCGCTCATCCCGGTCAGCGTGCGCGGGCGCTCCGCCGAGCAGCTCGGCGGGAACAAGCTGTCCGGATATCTGTGCGACCTGCCGGTCGGCCTCGACGATCCGCGTGCGCGGTTGCTGGCCGTCCAACGCGAGATGAGCCGGAACAAGGCCGCGGGCCCGGCCCGGGGCGCGGGCGCCTTCCCGCTGCTCGCCGACCGGATGCCGCCGATGCTGCACCGGCTCGGTTCGAAGGCCGCCGGGCTGGCCGCGCCGCTGCTGTTCGATCTCGTGGTCACCACGGTGCCGGTGCCGCCCAACCGCCTCACCCTGGACGGGACGAGGGTTTCGGGCGTGTACCCGTTCGTGCCGCTGGCGCCGCGGCAGGCGATCGGGATCGCGGTGGCGACCTATCGCGACTCGGTCCACATCGGACTTCAGGCGAACGGGGCGGCGGTCTCGGACGTGGGTTCGCTGCGCGATGGGGTGCTCAAGTCCGCTTCGCGCCTGCTGGACACCGCCTAGCGAATGCAATGAACGGTCCGTTCCTTGCAAAATTTGCAAGGAACGGACCGTTCATAGCGCGCGTAAGGGGGCGGGTCAGCCGCGCAGCATCTCCGCGACCAGGAACGCCAGCTCCAGCGACTGCTGCGTGTTCAGCCGCGGGTCGCACGCGGTCTCGTACCGGCCCGAAAGGTCCAGATCCGAGATCTCCTGCGCGCCGCCGAGGCATTCGGTGACGTCCTCGCCGGTCAGCTCGACGTGGATGCCGCCCGGGTAGGTGCCGAGCTTGCGGTGCACCTCGAAGAAGCCCTGCACCTCGTCCACGATCCGGTCGAAGTGCCGGGTCTTGTAGCCGGTCGAAGACTCGTGCGTGTTGCCGTGCATCGGGTCGCACTGCCAGATGACCTTGTGCCCGGACGCCTCGACCTTCTCGACGATCGAGGGCAGCACCTCGCGGACCTTGCCGTTGCCCATCCGGGCGATCAGCGTCAGGCGGCCGGGCTCGTTGCGCGGGTCGAGCCGCCGGACGTATTCGACGGCCTGCTCGGGCGTGGTCGTCGGGCCGATCTTGAGACCGATCGGGTTGGCCAGCAGTTCGGCGAAGGCGATGTGCGCGCCGTCGAGCTGCCGCGTCCGCTCGCCCACCCAGAGGAAGTGCGAGGACAGGTTGTACAGCTTGGGGTTCGCCGCGTCCGCGCGGTCCATCCGCAGCATGGAGCGCTCGTAGTCCAGCAGCAGCGCCTCGTGGCTGGCGAAGATCTCGGTGGACTGGAGCGAGGTGTCGGTGACGCCGCAGGCCGACATGAACCGCAGGCCGCGGTCGATCTCCGAGGCCAGCGCCTCGTAGCGCTCGCTGGCGGGCGAGGACTTCACGAAGTCCTTGTTCCAGTCGTGCACCTGGTGCAGGTCCGCCATGCCGGCGCCGGTGAGCGCGCGGACGAGGTTCATCGCGGCGCCCGCGTTCGCGTAGGCGCGGATCATCCGGCCGGGGTCGGGCACGCGCAGTTCGGGCTTGGCGACGAGCGAGTTGATGATGTCGCCGCGGTACACCGGCAGGCCGAGCGCGTCGGTGGAGGCCGAACGCGGCTTCGCGTACTGGCCCGCGATCCGGCCGACCTTCACCACCGGCAGGCTCGCGCCGTAGGTGAGGACGACGGCCATCTGCAGCAGGGTGCGCAGGTTGGCGCGGATATGCGGCTCGGTGTTCGACTCGAACGTCTCCGCGCAGTCGCCGCCCTGCAGCAGGAACGCCTCGCCGCGGGCGACCATGGCGAGCCGGTCCGAAAGGCGGTCGATCTCGGCGGGGACGGTGATCGGCGGCACGCTCTCCAGCACGCCGCGGACGCGCTTCGTCAGCTCGGCGTCCGGCCACTCGGGCTGCTGGGCGGCGGGCCGGGAAAGCGCGTCGTCGAGCCGGTCACGCAGGCCGGGCGGCAGGGGTGGCAGTTCGGGGAGCGTGTCGACGGGAACGTCCACTGTCCAGTTCACGGGCACCAGGATATGCCGGACCGAAAGCCGCCCGCCCACCGGGACGAAAGTCCCAGAACGTGGACGGGCGGCGGAGGAGATCAGGCGGCCTGGGCCTTGTTGTAGAGGTTCTGCGCGTCCGTGCCGAAGTACGGGCCGAACATGTAGCCGGGCAGGAAGTTGTAGCCGAAGCTGTTCACCGAGGCCTGGATGCCCGCACCGGTCGCCTCGCTGAAGTTGAGGAACCACGGGCCGCCGCTCGAACCACCGGTCATGTTGCAGTTCATCCCGTGGTCCTTGGTGAGCAGGAAGTCGGTGAACGTGCTCCCGCTGCAGTAGATCAGCTTCGAGCCGTCGTACGGCGCCGCCGCCGGGTACCCGAACGTGTACATCGACTGGTTGCGCGCCTGGTTGAACGCGATCCCCTGCGCGCCGACGACGTCGGTCAGCTTCTGCCCGTTGAGCGGGTTCACGACGGCCGCGCCGATGTCGTAGTTCATGTCCTCGCTCGCTTCCCACTGCGGAGTGGTCAGCGTGCTCTTCGCGGCCCAGGTGCCGTAGGGCGTGTTGCCGTTGTTGTAGCCGGGAGCGAAGGTCCAGTTGGTGTGCCAGGCGCCCTGGTACTTCACGCAGTGCCCGGCGGTGATCACGACACTGCCGTTCGTGCTCGTGACCGCGTCACCGGAGCACGACGCGTTCCGCCCGCCCATGGTGAAGAACACCCGGCCCGCGGTCTGCACGACCTTGCCGGCGCCGGTCCACGCGCCCCCGCCGTTGGGGATGCTCTGGATGATCGTGCTCGTGCCCTTCGCGACATCCTTCGGGGTGAAGGCGGGCGCCTGGACCAGCTGTTCGATCGGCACCGCCGACCGCATCCGCTCCGGGGTCCAGTAGGCCGCGACCGCCTGCGCGTCGGTCGCTGCCTGACGCTGGACCGGCCCGGCATGGGCGGGACTCGCGACGGCGGTCAGCGCCGTCACCGCCAGCCCCACGAGTGCCGCCAGTATCCCCGTCCGGGAAGCCGTCCTCTTCATGGCGTACCACCTTTCGCCACCGGTGAATTGCCGTATGACTTGCACGACATTTCGAAAGTATTTGTCCTGCTACCAGGGGTACAAGCGGCCGTTCGGCCGCATCCGGGGTGACGTATGGGCCGTTCGGTCTAGCGGCAGTGCGCGTCGGCCGCCGGGAGGACACCGTCCCGCAGATACCGGATCACGAAGTCGTTTCCGCAGGCGTTGCCCATGGTGAAGACACCGTGCCCGCCGGCGTCCACGGTGACGAACTTCGCCCGCGCGCCCAGCGCCGACCGCATTTCGCGGGCGCCGACGAGCGGGGTCGCCGGGTCGCGGAGGTTCTGCAGCAGCAGGATGTTCGCCGGTCCGCGATCGTGGATCCGCACGGGTGGTTCGCGGCGCTCGACGGGCCAGAACGCGCACGGGGTGATGTTCGCGGCCGCGGGGCCGAACATCGGATGCGTCACGCGGGCGCGCTCGACCGCTTTTTGGTAGTAGCGAACGCTTTCCGGCCAGTCGGAGTCGTTGCAGAGCACCTGGAGCTGGAGCGCGGCGTGGTTGTCGGTGTCGAGCGGACCGCCTTGTGCCTGCGCTGCCGGAGCGACCCATCGCTCGGCGAGTCCGGGGAAGTTCGCGTCGTCGTACAGCGCTCCCCAGGTGTCCGTGCGGATTCCTGGGCGCTTTTCGGCCAGCTCGAAGAACTTCGCCGTCACCTCGGCCGGTGTCCGCCCGAGGTGGTAGACGTCGTCGCGCGCCGCCGCCCAAGCCGCGAAGTCGCCGAAGCGATCGTCGAAGCCGTCCGCGAAACGCTGATGCGCCCGGACGTCCAGTCCGTCGGGGCCGACCAGGCTGTCCAGCACGATCCTGTCCGTGCGCGCGGGGAACATAGACGCGTAGGCGGCACCGAGGTAGCTCCCGTACGAAACGCCGTAGTACGAGATCTTCCGCTCCCCCAGCGCCGCGCGGATCCGGTCCATATCGCGCGCGGTATTGGCGGTGGTCATGTGCGGCAGGAGATCCGCGGTCTTCGACCCGGCGCATTGCTTCGCCACCACGCGGGACTTCGCCGCCTTCTCAGCGACGTCGCGTGAGCCCTCCGCGTACGGGCCGACGAGGATGAACTTTTGCTCCTCGCTCAGGTCACAGGTCACCGGCGTGCTGTAGACGGTCCCGCGCGGGTCGAAACCGATCACGTCGTAACTGTCGAGCAGGCCGGACTGTCCCTGTCTCTGCGCGAGTTGCGCGGGCATCGCGAGGCCGGGGCTCCCTGGGCCACCCGGGTTCATCAGCAGCACGCCTCGCCGCTTCGGCGAATTGCTCGCCTTGCGGGAAATGGTGAGCTCGATGGTCCGGCCGCCGGGATCGGCGTAGTCCAGCGGCACCCGGAGTTTCGCGCATTCCAGGCCCTCGGTAGGCGAGGGCGTCACGCCGTAGTCCGGGCACGGCGACGTCCAGCGCAGTGCCGGAGCCGCCTCGGCGGTCGCCGGGATGGCCATGGTCAGTGGCAGGAAAGCCAGTATCGCCAACGTTTTTCTCATGCGGAAAGCGTGGCGTGACCGGCCATCCTACCGCGTCGGACCGGAGCCTGATCCGAACCCTCCACCTTCGGGAGGAGCCGTCCCCTGCCGTTCGTCGCCCCCAAATGTCAGGAAAGGGTCGT
>NZ_LQMT02000005.1:68150-149481 GCF_001620365.2 Amycolatopsis keratiniphila subsp. keratiniphila | reverse complement strand
AACGACCCTTTCCTGACATCTCCAGCGGGCTCAGACCACCGCGAGCGGCAACGCCGTCGGGTGCACCGGAGCGGGCAGGTCCGAAGCACCGGTCAGGTAGGCGTCCACCGCGCTCGCCACCGAACGTCCCTCGGCGATCGCCCACACCACCAGCGAGGCACCACGGTGCGCGTCGCCACAGACGAACACGCCGGGCGAGGAGGTCTGCCAGTCCGCGCCGCACGAAAGCGTGCCGCGCTGGGTCAGCGAGAGACCGAGCCCGTCCAGCAGCGGCATGTGCTCGACACCCTCGAACCCGATCGCGAGCAGCACGAGGTCGGCGGGCAGTTCCTCGACCTCGTCGTTGACCGGGGTCACCATGCGCTTGCCGGTCTCGGGGTCCTTGACCACGCGGACCTGACGGAGCTCCACGGCGCGCACGTTGCCTTCGTCGTCACCGATGAACCGGGTGACCGCGACGGCGAACTTGCGCTCACCCGCCTCCTCGTGCGCCGGGTAGGTGCGCAGGATGTACGGCCAGGTCGGCCACGGCGAGCGTTCGTCGTCCCTTGTGGACGGTGGCGTCGGGTACTGGTCCAGCTGGGTCACCGAAAGCGCACCCTGCCTGGTCGCGGTGCCGTAGGAGTCGGCCCCGGTGTCGCCGCCGCCGATGATGACGACGTGCTTGCCCGCCGCGTCGATCGGCGACGGGCCGTCGCCCTCGACGTACTTGTTGGCCGGGACCAGATGTTCCATCGCCAGGTGGATCCCGGAGAGCTCACGGCCGGGCGTGGTCTTGTCGTCGCGGCCGCGCAGCGCACCCACGGCGAGGATCACCGCGTCGTACTCCGCCCGCAGTTCCTCGACGGTCAGGTCGACGCCGACTTCGCAGCCGGTGACGAACTTCGTGCCCTCCTTGCGGAGCTGCGCGAGCCGCCGGTCGAGGACCTTCTTCTCCATCTTGAACTCGGGGATGCCGTACCGCAGCAGGCCACCGAGCCGGTCGTCCCGCTCGAAGACGGTCACCTCGTGGCCGGCTCGGGTCAGCTGCTGCGCGGCGGCGAGCCCGGCCGGGCCGGAGCCGACGACCGCGACCCGCTGCCCCGACGAAACCGCCGAGACCTGCGGCTGCACGTAACCGGCTTCCCAGGACTGGTCGGCGATCGTCTGCTCGACCCGCTTGATCGACACCGGACCGCCGGACAGCGGCGAGATCGACAGCACGCAGCCCGCCTCGCACGGCGCGGGGCACAGCTTCCCGGTGAACTCGGGGAAGTTGTTGGTCGCGTGCAGCCGGTCGCTCGCCGCGGCCCAGTCGCCGCGGCGCACCAGGTCGTTCCACTCCGGGATCAGGTTGCCCAGCGGGCAGCCGGAACCACCGGAGTGACAGAACGGGATGCCGCAGTCCATGCACCGGGAAGCCTGCTTGCGCACCTGTTCGTTGCGCTCGCCGGGTTCCACGTCGGCGTAGACCTCTCCCCAGGTGGCGAGACGGTCCTCTTTGGACTTCTTCTTCGGCTCTTCACGGTCGTACTTAAGGAAACCCGTCGGATCAGCCACGAGCGGCCTCCATGATCGCTTCGTCGACGTCGCGGCCCGCGGCGCGCGCCGCCTTCGCCGCGTCAAGGACACGCTGGTAGTCGCGGGGCATCACCTTGGTGAACGCCGCCGAGCGACGCGGCCAGTCGCCGAGCAGCGACGCGGCCACGGCCGAACGTGTGAGGTCGTAGTGCTTCTGCACGGTCTTCTTGAGCCAGGCGAGGTCCTCGGACGACGGCGTCTGGAGGTTCACCATCTCCTCGTTGACCTTGCCGCGGTCCAGGTCGAGCACGTAGGCCTCGCCACCGGACATCCCCGCGGCGAGGTTGCGCCCGGTCGGGCCGAGCACCACGGCCTGCCCACCGGTCATGTACTCGAAGGCGTGGTCGCCGACACCCTCGGCGACGACCACCGCGCCGGAGTTGCGCACGCAGAACCGTTCGCCGACCTGGCCGCGCAGGAACATCTCACCGCCGGTGGCCCCGTAGGCGAGCGTGTTCCCGGCGATGGTCTGGCCTTCCGCGGCGAACTTCGCGTCCGGATGCGGGCGCACGATGATCCGCCCGCCGGAAAGGCCCTTGCCGACGTAGTCGTTCGCGTCGCCGACCATGTCGAGCGTGATGCCGCGCGGCAGGAACGCCCCGAGCGACTGGCCGGCGGAACCGGTCAGCAGCACGTGGATCGTGTCCTCCGGCAGGCCCTCACCGCCGTAGCGACGGGTGATCTCGGAGCCGAGCAGCGTGCCGACGGTCCGGTTCACGTTCCGCACCGGAAGCTCCAGCCGCACCGGATGCGCGTCCTCCAGCGCCGCCTCGGCGAGCTGGATCAGTGTCCGGTCGAGCGCGTGCTCCAGGCCGTGGTCCTGCGCCCGCGTGCGCCGCTTCGCCCCGCCGTACGGCGTTTCCGCCGGCATCTCGAAGATCGGCGCGAGGTCGAGACCCGAGGCCTTCCAGTGCTCGATCGCCTCGTCGGTGTTCAGCATCTCGGCGTGCCCGATGGCCTCGTCGAGGGTGCGGAAACCGAGTGCCGCCAACGTTTCCCGGACCTCTTCGGCGACGAACCGGAAGTAGTTCACGACGTGGTCGGCCTGGCCGGTGTACCGCTTGCGCAGATCCGGGCTCTGGGTGGCGACGCCGACCGGGCAGGTGTCGAGGTGGCAGACGCGCATCATGACGCAGCCTTCGACGATCAGCGGCGCCGTCGCGAAACCGTACTCCTCCGCGCCGAGCAGCGCGGCGATGACGACGTCCTTGCCGGTTTTCATCGCGCCGTCGACCTGCACGGTGATCCGGTCGCGCAAACCGTTGAGCAGCAATGTCTGCTGCGTCTCGGCGAGGCCGATCTCCCACGGTGTCCCCGCGTGCTTGAGCGAGTTCATCGGGGAGGCGCCGGTGCCGCCGTCGTGGCCGGAGATCAGCACGACGTCCGCGTGCGCCTTGGACACGCCCGCCGCGACCGTGCCGACGCCGAGCGAGGACACCAGCTTCACGTGGATGCGGGCGTTCTCGTTGGCGTTCTTGAGGTCGTGGATCAGCTGGGCGAGATCCTCGATCGAGTAGATGTCGTGGTGCGGCGGCGGCGAGATGAGCCCGACGCCCGGCGTCGAGTGCCGTGTGCGCGCGATCCACGGGTACACCTTGTTCGGCGGCAACTGCCCGCCCTCGCCCGGCTTCGCGCCCTGCGCCATCTTGATCTGGATGTCGTCGGCGTTGACGAGGTATTCGCTCGTGACGCCGAACCGGCCGCTCGCGACCTGCTTGATCGCGCTGCGCCGTGCCGGGTCGTAGAGCCGCTCGGGGTCTTCCCCGCCCTCACCGGTGTTCGACCGGCCGCCGATGCGGTTCATCGCGATGGCGAGCGTTTCGTGTGCCTCGGCCGAAATCGAGCCGTAGGACATCGCTCCGGTGTTGAAACGCTTGAAAATCGCCTCGACGGGCTCGACCTCGTCCAGCGGGACGGGCTCGCGGGCACCTTCGCGGAAGGAGAACAGCCCGCGCAGCGCGCCGCCCTGGCGGTAGAGGCGGTGCACCTCGTCGGAGTACTTCTTGTACACCTCTTCCCGGCCGGTCTTCGTCGCGTGCTGCAACAGGAAGACGGTCTCGGGGGTGAACAGGTGCAGTTCGCCCTCGCGGCGGTACGCGTACTCGCCGCCGGTCTCGAGTCCACGGTGGACACGATCGGTCGGGTTGTCCGGGTACGCGCGACGATGACGCATGGCGACCTCTTCGGCGAGCACGGTCAGCCCGACCCCGCCGAGCTTCGACGACGTCCCGGTGAAGTACTCGTCGAGCAGATCCTGTGCCAGGCCGAAGGATTCGAAGACCTGCGCCGCGGTGTACGCGCCGACGGTCGAGATGCCCATCTTCGACATGATCTTCAGGACGCCCTTCACGAGCGCCTTGACGTAGTTGCGGACCGCCGTGGCGGGCTCGATGCCGGTGACCGCACCGGTCGAGATCATGTCCTCGATGGTCTCGAAGGCCAGGTACGGGTTCACCGCCGCGGCGCCGTAGCCGAGCAGCAGCGCGACGTGGTGGACCTCGCGGGCATCGCCGGTCTCGACGACCAGCGCGACGCGGAGCCGCTCTTTGGTGCGCACCAGATGGTGGTGCACCGCGGACACCAGCAGCAGCGACGGGATCGGCGCCATGCGGTGGTCGGAGTCGCGATCGGACAGCACGAGCGTGCGCGCGCCGGCCGCGATCGCTTCGGATGCCTCGCGCCGGACCCGCTCGATCGCGGACGCCAGCGCCTCGGCGCCACCGTCCACTTCGTACAGTCCGGAAAGGACACTGCACGCGAAGCCGGGAAGGTCGCCGTCGTCGTTGATGTGGATCAGCTTGGCGAGTTCGTCGTTGTCGATCACCGGATACGGCAGCTGCACATGACGGCAGGAGGCCGGGCCGGGGGCGAGCAGGTTGCGCTCGGGGCCCATGATCCGGCTCATCGAGGTGACGAGCTCTTCGCGGATCGCGTCCAGCGGCGGGTTGGTGACCTGCGCGAAGTTCTGCTTGAAGTAGTCGTAGAGCAGCCGCGAACGCTGCGACAGCACCGCGGGCGGGGTGTCGGAGCCCATCGAACCGATCGGCTCGGCCGCCTTGACCGCCATCGGCGCGAGGAGGATCTTCAGCTCTTCTTCGGTGTAGCCGAAGGAAAGCTGACGCCGCAGCACGGAATCGTGGCTCTGCACGATGTGGTCGCGGTCCGGCAGGTCGGCGATCTGCAGGAGACCGGCGTGCAGCCAGCCTTCGTACGGGAGCTCCTTGGCCAGCGCCGACTTGACCTCTTCGTCGTCGACGATCCGGCCGGCTTCGGTGTCCACCAGGAACATGCGGCCGGGCTTGAGGCGCCCCTTGGCCACGACGTCCGAGGGGGCGACGTCGAGGACGCCCGCCTCGCTGGCCAGCACGACCCGATCGTCCGCGGTACGCCACCATCGGGCGGGCCGCAGGCCGTTGCGGTCGAGCACCGCGCCGACGAGCGTGCCGTCGGTGAAGGTGACACAGGCCGGGCCGTCCCACGGCTCCATGAGGCTGGCGTGGAACTGGTAGAACGCACGGCGCTGTGCGTCCATCCCGGCGTGGTTCTCCCACGCTTCGGGGATCATCATCAGCACCGCGTGCGGGAGCGAACGCCCGCCGAGGTGCAGCAGCTCCAGCACCTCGTCGAAGGAGGCGGAGTCCGACGCGTCGGCCGAGCAGATCGGGTACAGGCGGGTGAGGTCGCCGGGGATGAGGTCCGATTCGAGCAGCGCCTCACGGGCGCGCATGCGGTTGCGGTTGCCCCGGATGGTGTTGATCTCGCCGTTGTGCGCGACGAACCGGAACGGATGCGCCAGCGGCCACGACGGGAAGGTGTTGGTGGAGAACCGGGAGTGCACGAGCGCGATGGCGCTGGTGAGCCGGGTGTCGGTCAGGTCGGCGAAGAAGAGCGGGAGCTGCTCGGGGGTCAGCATTCCCTTGTAGACGATGGTCCGCGAGGACAGCGACGGGAAGTAGGTGCCGCAGCCGGCGGTCACGCTCTCGTTCTCGACCCGCTTGCGGAGACAGAAGGCGAGGCGGTCCAGTTCGAGCCCGGACGGACATCGCCCGTCGGCCTCGGCGCCCGCGACGAACAGCATCGCGAAATGCGGCATGACCGAACGCGCCGTCGGGCCGATGTCGGCGCGGTCGGCGTCGACCGGTACCTCACGCCAGCCGAGGACGTCGAGGCCTTCTTCACCGGCGATCCGCTCGATCAGGGCGATGGCCTTGTCCCGCTCCTCGACGTCCGAGGGCAGGAAACCGATCCCGGTCGCGTAGGTCTGGTGACCGTCGGCGTCCGCCTCGGGCAGGGGGAAATCCACCTCCGCCCGCAGCAGCTCGTCCGGGAGCTGCAGCAGGATGCCCGCGCCGTCGCCACTGGTCGGCTCCGCTCCGGCGGCCCCTCGGTGGTCGAGGTTCGTCAGCGCGGACAGACCGTCGGTGACGATGCCGTGCGAGCGCCGCCCGCGGACGTCGGCCACCATGGCCACCCCGCAGGAGTCCTGTTCGGATTCGGGATCGTAGAGACCCTGTTTGCCTGGAATGGCGGAGAAGATCATGAAGGGACCTCCTTCGTCGTCTGTGCTCAGCGGCCGGGCGGACCGGCCGGGGGATGCGCACGGGACGACGATGGCCCGTTCGTTAGCGCGACTTTAACACCTGTGAAACACGTAGGCATCAGTTCGGCGGGCGCGAAAGCCCGCCGATGGGTAACGATCTGGACGCCCGGAACGACACAGTTCCTGATGAGGTCACAGTAGTTCGTTCCGCTAAGTATATGTCCTGTTCCGGGATGTCACGAGCAGCGGTGAGGCGACCCTAGTCACTCCCGGCGCCCGGCGCGAGCCCAGGACACCGGAAATAGAACGTGTTACAGTTTCGGTCATGATCCTGGACCGTTTCCGGCTCACCGACCAGGTCGCCGTGGTCACCGGCGCCGGACGCGGGATCGGCGCGGCGACCGCCGTGGCGCTCGCCGAGGCCGGCGCCGACGTGGTGATCTCCTCCCGCACCGAAACCCAGCTCGAAGACGTGGCCGCCCTGGTCGCCGCCACCGGCAGGCGCGCCCACGTGGTGCCCGCCGATCTGAGCGACCCGGCCGCAGCCGGCGAGCTGGCGCGTATCGCGAAGGCGGAGTTCGGACGGCTGGACCTCGTGGTCAACAACGTCGGCGGCACGTATCCACGGCCGCTGCTGGAAACCACGCCGGACTTCCTCGAAGAAGCCTTTCGCTTCAACGTCTCCACCGCGCACGCGCTGACCGTGGCGGCGGCACCGTCCTTATTGGAGTCGGGTGGCTCGGTCGTCAACATCTCGTCGGTCATGGGCCGCGTGAACGGCCGTGGTTTCGCCGCGTACGGCACGGCGAAGGCCGCGCTGGCGCACTACACCCGGCTCGCCGCGGCCGACCTCGCGCCGAAGGTGCGGGTGAACGCGATCTCGGTCGGCTCGGTGGCGACCTCCGCGCTCGAAGTGGTGGTGGGCAACGACGAACTGCGCGGCCGGATGGAGGCCGCCACTCCCCTGCGCCGGATCGGCGAGGCCGAGGACATCGCGGCCACCGTCGTGTTCCTGGCGTCGGGCGCGGGCCGGTACGTCACCGGCAAGATCATCGAAGTCGACGGTGGACTGCAGGCCCCGAACCTGGAGCTGGGCCTGCCCGATCTTTAGGAGGCGAACGCCTTGCGCGTGGTCCAGTGGAGTACCGGGAACGTCGGCCGCCACGCGCTGGCCGGGATAGCCGCGCGGCCCGATCTCGAACTCGCCGGGGTCTGGGTGTCGAGCGAGGCCAAGGCGGGTGTGGACGCCGGGGAGCTGGCCGGGCTCGGGCGCCCGCTCGGTGTCGCGGCCACCACCGACGCGGACGCGCTCATCGCGCTGAAGCCCGATTGCGTGCTCTACACGGCGATGGCCGACGACAGGCTGGTCGAGGCTGTCGAGGACCTGAAACGCTTTCTGCGCGCCGGGATCAACGTGGTGTCCAGCAGCCCGGTGTTCCTCCAGTACCCCGAAGGTGTCGTGCCGCCGGAGATGATCGAGCCTATTCGCGAGGCAGCCCGCGAAGGCGGCGCTTCGCTGTGGGTCAACGGTGTCGATCCCGGTTTCGCCAACGACTGGTTACCGCTGGTGCTCACCGGCGTGTGCGAGCGGATCGACGAGGTCCGCTGCCTGGAGATCCTCGACTACTCGACGTACGACAACGGCAAGGTGCTGTTCGACATCATGGGCTTCGGCCGCGAGATGGACGACCTGCCGCTGCTGCTGCAGCCCGGCGTACTGTCGCTGGCCTGGGGCAGCGTCGTACGGCAGCTCGCGGCCGGGCTGGACGTGGAGCTCGACGCCGTCGAGGAGGTCTACGAGCGGCTCCCGGCGCCTGAGACGTTCGAGATCGCCTCGGGAACCATCAAGGAGGGCACGGCGGCGGCGCTGCGGTTCGAGGTGCGTGGCATGCGCGGCGGGCGGGCGGTGTGCGTGCTGGAGCACATCACGCGACTGCGCGGCGACCTCGGACCGGACTGGCCGCAGCCGACCGGGCAGGGCTGCTACCGCGTCCAGGTGACCGGGGAGCCTGAGTACGTGCTGGACCTGCGGCTGGTCGGGACCGACGGCGACCACAACACCGCCGGGCTGAAGGCGACCGCGATGCGGCTGGTGAACGCGATCCCGGCGGTGGTGGCGGCTCCGGCTGGGCTGCTGACGGCGCTGGACCTGCCTTTGGTGACTGGCCGGGGCCTGGTGACTCCCTGAGTCACGGCACTTTCACGTGACTGCATGGACGACACGTGTGATCAGACGGACGACACGCGTGACGGGACGGACGACACGGGCCGCGGCCAGGTCCTCTCGTGTGTCGTCCGTCTGATCACGTGTGTCGTCCGTCTGGACACATGTGTCGTCCGTCTGGTCACGCGACTCACCGCGGCGAGTCCCGAGTGCGGAGCGCTACTTCTCGGCGTCCGGCTTCGGGTCCTCGGTCGCCTTGTCGGCGGCGGAGTCCCGGACGGTGTCCGGAGCCGCCGCGACCTCCGCGTGCGACTCACCGGAGTCGGCCGAGGCGGAGTCGGCGTCCTCGCGCGGCACGTCCTTGCTCCACAAGGTTTCCGGCGCTTCCCTCGGCCCCCGTTTGGCGGCGAGGACGAAGTACGCGATCGCCGCGGCGAACAGCAGGATCGAGGTCCACACGTTGACCCGCAGGCCGAGGATGTGGTTCGCGGTGTCGGTCCGCATCATCTCGATCCAGAACCGGCCCGCGGTGTACCCGGCGACGTACAGCGCGAACACACGGCCGTGGCCGAGGCGGAACTTCTTGTCCGCCCAGATGACCAGCAGCGCGACACCGAGGTTCCAGAGCAGCTCGTAGAGGAACGTCGGATGCACCGGGCTGTCCGGCAGCGGGACGTGCCCGATCGCGACGCCGTTCAGGAAGTCGTCCGGGTTGGTCGGGTTGTAGCGCTGGTAGATCTCCAGGCCCCACGGCAGATCGGTGTGCGCGCCGTAGAGCTCCTGGTTGAAGTAGTTGCCGAGCCGCCCGATCGCCTGCGCGATCACGATCCCCGGCGCGAGCGCGTCCGCCATCGCGGGCAGCGGGATGCCCCGGCGGCGGCAGGCGATCAGCGCGCCGACGGCGCCGAGCGCGATGGCGCCCCAGATGCCGAGGCCGCCGTCCCAGATCTTCAGCGCGTTGAGCGGGTTCTTGCCCTCGCCGAAGTACAGCTGGTTGTCGGTGATGACGTGGTACAACCGGCCGCCGACCAGGCCGAACGGCACCGCGAAGACGGCGACGTCGATGACGGTGCCCTTCGTGCCGCCGCGGTTCACCCAGCGTCGCTCGCCCAGCCAGATCGCCACGATGATGCCGGCGATGATGCAGAGCGCGTAGGCCCGGATCGGGATCGGCCCGATATGCCAGACGCCCTGGTCGGGGCTGGGGATGGTCGCGAGGAACGCTGCCGAGGCGGTATTCACGTCGGCCACCGTAGCGCTTCATCGACTTCTTGGGGGCGTCAGCCCTCGACGGCGGCCAAATAGCCCGCGATCAGCGCCGACGCGACCTGCCCGACGGCGGCGTCGGGTGGCAGGAACACCTCGTCGTGCAGGCTCGGCGCGCCCGCGGTGTCGCCGAGGCCGACGAACATCATCAGCCCGCGCGTCATCCCGCAGTAGTGCGCGAAGTCGTCGGCGCCGAACGACCGGAATTCGGTGTCCACGGCCACCCCCGTCCGGACGAGCCGCCGGTGCGCGCGCTGGGTGAGCCCGGCGTCGTTGTGCAGCACCGGTTCGCACGGGCTGATCTCCAGTTCCGCCCGGCAACCGTGCGCCTTCGCGGTTCCGTGGACGACCTCGGCGAGCCCTTCCAGCGCGAGATCGCGGTCTTCGGCGCGCATCAGCCGCAGCGAGCCCGACAGGCGGGCCTCGTTCGGCACGACGTTCGCCGTGGTCCCGGCTTCGATCCGGCCGACCGAGCAGACCGCGCCGAACACCGGGTCGACCCGGCGGCTCGCGAGCTGCTGCAGGCTCACCACGATCTGGCTGAGCGCGAGGATCGGGTCCCGCAGCAGATGCGGGTACCCGGCGTGCCCACCCTGGCCGCGGACGACGATGTCGAACTCGTCGGTGGAGGCGTTGACCGGTCCCGGTACCGCCGACACCACGCCCGCCGCGAGCCGGGGCTGGACGTGCGCGCCGATCACCGACTCGACGCCGTACTCGGCGAGCACACCCGACTCGACGATGTCCTGTGCGCCGGACGGCGACGTCTCCTCACGCGGCTGCAGGAGCGCCACGAGCGGCCGCGGCACCCCGACGACGGCGGCCGCGCGGCAGGTCGCGACGAGCGCGGCCATGTGCACGTCGTGTCCACACGCGTGCATCAGCGGCGTCTCCGAAGCCCACGGGATCCCGGTGCGCTCGGTGACCGGCAGCGCGTCCAGTTCGGTGCGCAGCGCCACGGCCGGTCCCGGCTGGGTCCCGGGGAGCAGCACGGCGCGCCCGGTTTTGGCGACCTGGACGCCGTCGTCGATGCCCAGCGCCTCGACGACGACGCGCGCGGTGTCCTCCTCGTCCCCCGACGCCCGGGGGTCGGCGTGCACCCGGTGCCGCAGTTCGATCGCGGATGGCAGCTCCGCTTCGACCGCGGCCTCCCACCGGTCGTGCAGTTCGTCCAGCTCCGTCATGTCCCCTCCAGCCCGTACACCCGTTCGGCGTTGCGGTGCCCCACCAGCGCCGCTATCCGATGCGCGTCCACTTCGGACAGTACGTCCGAGGTGAGCCCCGCGTACAGGAAGTCGGACAGTCCTTGCCGGAACAGCGCGGTACCGAGGTGGTACAGCTCGGCCAGCCCGAACGCGTCCGTGGAGAACAGCAGCTTCCCGAACGGCACGATCTCCATTGTCTCCGCGATGATCGCGGGCGCACGATGACCGGCGTTGTGCGTCGCGAGTCCCACGTCGACGAACACGTGCTCGAACACCTGCGCCAGATACGCGGCGTTCCGGTGGAAGGGATAGTTGTGCAGCAGCATGATCGGCACCCCGTGTGACCGGGTGGCCCGCAGCAGCGCGGTGAGCAGCAGCGGATCGCAGCGGTGCAGGTCGACGTCCGAATCGCCGAACCCGACGTGGAACTGGATCGGCAACGCCAGGTCGATCCCGGTCCAGATCAGGAACCGGTGCAGCACCTCGTCCGCGAGCCGGACCGGTTCGCCCGCCTCGATCCGCGCGAGCCAGCGGCCCGCCGCTTCGGCGACTTCGGCGTCCGTCGGCCGCTCCCCCGCCAGGTCGAGGCCGACCCGGTAGGCGGCGATGGACTTGAACCCGACGGCCGTCGTGGCGCGTTTCGCCAGTTCCGTGGCGAAATCCGCCGCGAATCCGGCCGCGCCGGTCGCTCCGATCACCGTTTCGGCGACCTGTTCGAGGCGGACGATGTCCCGCGCGCGAGCGCCGGACAAGGTCGCGAACTGCTCCGTCGTGGTCAGCGTGTCCGGCAGGAAACCGCCGTCGAGCAGGAACTCGGTCGTGCCGGTGGCGCGCAGGAACCGCGCGTTGACCTCCGTGGCGCCCAGTTCGGCGCGGCGGGTCAGATAGACCTCGGCGGGGACGTGCGGCGGCAGGTCGAGCACGGGAGCGCAGCGGGCCCGCACGGCGAGCCCGATCAGCGAGTCGAACAGGGTCGTGCCCAGTGACGAGACGGTGTCGGCCTCGGTGAGCATCTGTTCGAACTCGATCCGGCCGAGGTCGCCGGTGACGACGCCGTGGCAGTGGTGGTCCACCAGCCGCGTCCGGGCCACGAACGGCAGGATCGGGGTTCCCGGCATGAGCGCGTCCCTTCTCGTGATCGACGAGTGCGGCCTCACCCTATGGCCGGATCCGGGCGTGGCAAGGGGCCGGAGAACAGGCCAGGATGAGGAACCATGGTGAACCGGGAAGCACTGACCGCACGCGCGACCGCCCTCACCGGGGAACTCCGGGCACGGGGTGTCGAGCTCGTGGCGCTGACCTTCGTGGACAACGCCGGGATAGCGCGGGTCAAGGCGGTGCCGCTGCGGAAGCTGCCGACGGCGGCCGCGTGGGGTGTCGGCGCTTCGAATTCCTTCGATTTCTTCGGTTTCGACGACGTCATCACCGGCGGTGAGCATTCCCTCGGGCCGGTCGGCGACCTGCGGCTGCATCCGGATCTCGACGCGCTGACCGTGCTCGCCGGGCAGCCCGGCTGGGCTTGGGCGCCGGTGACGAAATTGGACCAGGAGGGAGAGCCGCATCCTCAGGATCCGCGTGCCCTGCTCGCGACCGCGGTGGACCGGCTCGCCGCACGCGGTCAGCGGGCGCGGATGAGTTTCGAGATCGAATGGGTGATCACCAGCGCCGACGCCCCCGACGACGCGAAGTCGGCCACGGCGGGCCCGGCCTACGGTTACGCGAGGCTTTCCGAGCGCGCGGACTATCTTCGTGCCCTGGTGTCCACTTTGGACCGACAGGGCGTCGGGGTGGAGCAGATCCATCCCGAATACGCCGACGGCCAGTTCGAGCTGTCCGTCGCCGCCGCCGACCCCGTGCGGGCGGCCGACGTCGCCGTGCTGACGAAGGAGACGATCCGCGCGCTCAGCCACCGGCACGGGCTCAAGGCGTCCTTCAGCCCGAAGTTCGCGCCCGCCGGCGTGGGCAACGGCGGGCACGTGCATCTGAGTGTCTGGGACGGCACGCGGAACCTTTTCTCCGGCGGGGAAAGGGTTTTCGGCCTGTCACCGGTCGCCGAGTCGTTCAGCGCGGGCATCCTGGACCGGCTGCCCGCGCTGCTCGCGATCGGGGCGCCGTCGGTGGTCAGCTACCTGCGGCTGGAGCCACACCATTGGGCGGGGGTGTACACCGCGTGGGGGCTGGAGAACCGGGAGACACCGCTGCGGCTGGTGCGCGGCGTCGCCGGAAACCGTGAGACGGCGGCGAATCTCGAGGTCAAATGCTTCGACCTGACCGCGAATCCGTATCTGCTGGCGGCCGCGCTGCTGTTCGCCGGGATGGCCGGTGTCGACGAGGACGCGTCACTGCCGGCCCCACTGGACGTCGATCCCGGAACCCTGACCGAGGAGGAACGCGCCGCCCGCGGGGTCGAGCGACTGCCTCAGCGGCTGGAGGAGGCCGTCGCCGCGTTCGAGGCGGACAAGGACCTGGCGGCCGCGTTCGGCGCTCCGCTGGCGACGACGATCGTGGACGTGCGACGGGCGGAGATCGAGCGGTTCGCGGACGCGAGCCCGGAGGAGATCACCGAAGCGCAGCGGTGGCGGCACTGAGGCCACCACCGCGCCTTCGGATCAAGCGGGAGCGACGGCCTTCCGCACACCCGCGGCCAGTTCGGCCGAAAGTTCGCGCACCGCATCGGTCCCGCTCGCCGCGGCCGTCACCAGCGCCGAGCCGACGATGACGCCGTCCGCGAAGCCGGCGACCTGCGCCGCCTGCTCGCCGGACCGGACGCCGATCCCGACGCCGATCGGCAGTTCCGTATGCGCGCGGGTCCGCTCGACCAGCTCCTCGGCGTGCACGCCGACCTGGTCACGAGCACCCGTCACACCCATCACGGCGGTGGCGTACACGAAGCCCGAAGCGGCCGCGACGGTCTTCGCGATCCGCTCCTCCGAGGAGGACGGCGCGACCAGGAAGATCCGGTCCAGACCATGCTGTTCGGAGGCGGCCATCCACTCGTCGGCCTCGTCCGGGATCAGGTCCGGGGTGATCATCCCGAGCCCGCCCGCGGCGGCGAGGTCCCGCGCGAAACGGTCGACACCGTAGCGGTGCACCGGGTTCCAGTAGGTCATCACGACGGCCTTGCCGCCGCGCGCCGACACCGACTCGACGACCTCGAACAGGTGCTTGAGCTTGAAGCCGCCGGAGAGCGCGCTCACCGACGCAGCCTGGATGGTCGGCCCGTCCATCACCGGGTCCGAGTAGGGCACGCCCACCTCGACCAGGTCGGCGCCGCCGTCGACCACCGCGGCCAGCAGGTCCTTGGACCCGTCGACCGTCGGGAAGCCCGCCGGAAGGTAACCGATCAGCGCGCCGCGCCCCTCGGCCTTCGTCTTCGCGAAGATGTCGTCCAGTGCGCTCATGCGTTCTCCACCAGGCCGAAGTACTTCGCGGCCGTGTCCATGTCCTTGTCGCCGCGACCGGACAGGTTCACGATGATCAGCCCCTCGGGGCCGAGTTCACGGCCGAGCACCAGCGCGCCGGCCAGCGCGTGCGCCGACTCGATCGCCGGGATGATGCCCTCGGTGCGCGAAAGCAGCTTGAACGCGTCCATCGCCTCGGCGTCGGTCACCGGCCGGTACTCGGCGCGGCCGCTGTCCTTGAGCCACGCGTGCTCCGGGCCGACGCCCGGGTAGTCCAGCCCCGCGGAGATCGAGTGCGATTCGACGGTCTGGCCGTCCTCGTCCTGCAGCAGGTACGTCATCGCGCCGTGCAGGTTGCCCGGGGTGCCCTTGGTCAGCGTGGCGCCGTGACGGTTGCCCTCGATGCCCTCGCCGCCCGGCTCGAGACCGACCAGGCGCACCGACTCGTCGTCGATGAAGCCGTGGAAGATCCCGATCGCGTTCGACCCGCCGCCGACGCAGGCCGCGACGGCGTCGGGCAGGCGGCCCGCCTGCTCCAGGATCTGGGCGCGGGCCTCCTCGCCGATGATCTTGTGGAAGTTCCGCACCATCATCGGGAACGGGTACGGGCCCGCCGCCGTGCCGAAGAGGTAATGCGTGGTGTCGGCGTTGGTGACCCAGTCGCGCAGTGCCTCGTTGATCGCGTCCTTGAGCGTGCGCGAACCGGTCTTCACCGGGACGACCTCGGCGCCGAGCAGCTTCATGCGGGCGACGTTCAGCGCCTGCCGCTCGGTGTCGACCTCGCCCATGTAGACGATGCATTCCAGGTCCAGCAGCGCGCAGGCGGTGGCGGTGGCCACGCCGTGCTGTCCGGCCCCGGTCTCGGCGATGACCCGCTTCTTGCCCATCCGCTTGGTGAGCAGCGCCTGGCCGAGCACGTTGTTGATCTTGTGCGAACCGGTGTGGTTCAGATCCTCGCGCTTGAGGAAGATCCGGGCGCCGCCGGCGTGCTCGCCGAAGCGCTTGGCCTCGGTGAGCAGCGACGGGCGGCCGGCGTACTCGCGCAGCAGGCGCCGGAACTCGTTGACGAAGTCCGGGTCGGTCCTCGCCTTGTCGTATTCCGCCGCGACCTCGTCGACGACGCCGATCAGGGCCTCGGGCATGAACCGGCCGCCGTACGGGCCGTAGTAGCCCCGGCCGTCCGGGTCGTGCTCGCCGTGCGGTGTTTCGGTGTACTCCACGCTCATCGAGAAGGCCTCGGGCAAGCGGGGTGCGAACCGGCGGTCACGAGCTTGACCAGGGCGCCCTTCGGGTCTCCCGAAGCGACGAGCCCTTCGCCCACGAGGACGGCGTCGGCGCCGTGACCCGCGTAGGACATCAGGTCGCCGGGGCCGCGGACACCGGACTCGGCGATCTTGAAGACGTCCATCGGCAGGCCGGGGGCCAGCCGCGAGAAGACGTCCCTGTCGACCTCGAGGGTGTGCAGGTTGCGGGCGTTGACGCCGATCACCTTCGCGCCGGCTTCGAGCGCCTTGTCGGCCTCTTCGGCGTTGTGGATCTCGACCAGCGCGGTCATCCCGAGGGATTCGACGCGGTCGAGCAACGCGATCAGGGCGTTCTGCTCCAGCGCGGCCACGATCAGCAGGACCATGTCGGCGCCGTGCAGCCGCGCCTCGTGGACCTGGTACGGGCTGACGATGAAGTCCTTGCGCAGCACCGGGATGTCGACCGCCGCGCGGACCGCGTCGAGGTCGGCGAGCGAACCGCCGAACCGCCGCTGCTCGGTCAGCACGCTGATCACCCTGGCGCCGCCGTCGGCATAGTCCTTCGCCAGCGCGGCCGGATCCGGGATCTCGGCCAGATCACCCTTGGAGGGGCTGCGCCGCTTCACCTCGGCGATGACGCCGATACCGGACTCGCGCAGGGCCGCGAGAACGTCACGTGGGGGCGCGACCTGGGTCGCGCGCTTCTTCAGTTCGTCGAACGGCAGAGCCGCCTCGCGCTCGGCGAGATCGGCACGGACGCCGGCGACGATGTCTTCGAGCACGCTCACCGGAGTTCCTCACCGGCCGTCGTACTCACGGATTCCTTCGCAAGGTCGCTCACAAAAACCTTCCCCTTCCCGCCGAAACGATGCTAACCCCCGCACGGATACGGCCTGGTTCCGGGTATGTCCGTTACTCCGAATGCCCACCGTGTCATCTTTCCCGGCGTAGATCTCCGAAACCCGCGAATTCCGCCGTCGTCACCGCGTCGCGGTGGGATCTTCGCCGTCGGACAGCGCCTCCCACAGCTCGGTCTCCGGATCCTTCGCGGCCTTCTTCTTCGCCCCCGGCGCCGAATACTTCGCGCCGAGGCGCGGCATCCGGCCCGCGCCCTTGATGGCTGCCAACCCACCCGCGGTCACGAGAATTCCCCCGAGGATCGCGAGACCGCGGGCTCCCAGCATCTGGGCGACGGGCAGTCCGTCGGCGAACCCGCTGAACGAACCGCCCGCCACGCCGATCCACACCGCGGCGAGGCCGGACACGGCGAGTACCACGCCGAGCACCCGGCGTGGCCAGCCACCGGTGGCGATCAGCCCAGCGGTGCCGGCGAGCGCCAGCAACGCGAGGGGAATCAGCGCAACCGCGCGCTGTGAACCGGTTTCCGTGTACAGCACGGTGCCGCGCACGCCACCGTCGCGGAACTCCGCGAACCACACGAGCTGCGAAGAACCCCACAGCGCGACCGCGCCCAGCAGCAGGCCCACCACGGCGATCCACAGTGGACGCTTGGCCTTCTTCGCCGGGGCGTCAGACACGAGTGCTGTCACCCGCCGGGTCGAGCTCGTCCGCCGCGATCATCGTCTGCGCCGCCGCGACGGCGGAAAGCACCGTACGGGCTTTGTTGAGCGACTCGTTGTCCTCGTAGTCGGCCACCGAGTCCGCGACGACTCCCCCGCCCGCCTGGACGTACGCGGTGCCGTCCTTCATCAGCGCGGTGCGGATCGCGATCGCGGTGTCGGCGTCGCCCGCGAAGTCGAGATAGCCGACAACGCCGCCGTAGAGCGCCCTGCGGGTCGGCTCCAGCTCCTCGATCAGCTCCATCGCGCGGACCTTCGGCGCGCCCGAGAGCGTTCCTGCCGGGAAACAGGCGGTGACGGCGTCGAAAGCCGTCTTGTCGTCGAGGAGTTCCCCGGTGACCGTGGAGACGATGTGCATGACGTGGCTGTAGCGCTCGACGTCGAAGAAGTCGACGACGCGCACGGTGCCGGGTTTGCAGACCTTGCCGAGGTCGTTGCGGCCGAGGTCGACGAGCATCAGGTGCTCGGCGCGCTCCTTCTCGTCCGCGAGCAGGTCCTTGGCCAGCTGCGCGTCCTCTTCCGGATCGGCGCCGCGCCAGCGGGTGCCCGCGATCGGATGCGTGGTCGCGCGGCCGTCCCGCACGGTGACCAGCGACTCCGGACTGGATCCGACGATGTCGAAACCGTCCAGGCGGAGCAGGTACATGTACGGGCTCGGGTTGGACGTGCGCAGCACGCGGTAGACGTCGAGGGCGTCGGCCCGGGTCTCGATCTCGAAGCGTTGCGACGGCACGATTTGGAACGCTTCGCCCGCCTTGATCGCCTCGACGGCCTTCTCGACGGCCGCGTGGAAGTCGGGCTTGGACCGGCGGCGCGTGAATTCGGGCGCGGGACGGTCGAAGACCGCGGCCGTGGCCGGGGCGGCGACGTGCAGCTGCTTGGTCATCGCGTTCAGGCGCGCGACCGCGTCGTCGTACGCGGCGTCGACGCGCTCGGCCGAGTCGTCCCAGTTGACCGCGTTGGCGATCAGCGTGACGGTGCCCTCGTGGTGGTCGAAGGCGGCCAGATCGGTCGCCAGCAGCATGGTGAGCTCGGGGATGTCGAGGTCACGCTCGGCGAGCTCGGGGAGGCGTTCGAGCCAGCGGACGGCGTCGTAGCCGATGTAGCCGACCATGCCGCCGGTGAGCGGCGGCATGCCGGGCAGCTGTTCGGTGTGGAGGGCGGCGACGGTTTCACGCAGGACGGTGAGCGGGTCGCCCTCGGTCGGCAGGCCGACCGGCGGGGTGCCGGTCCACACGGCCTCACCGTCACGCACGGTCAGCGCGGCGGGGCTGTCGACGCCGATGAACGACCATCGGCTCCAGGAAGCGCCGTTCTCCGCCGATTCGAACAGGAACGTCCCCGGCCGGTCGGCGGCGAGCTTGCGGTAGACCCCGATGGGGGTCTCACCGTCGGCGAGCACGCGACGGACAACGGGGATGACGCGACGGCCCTCGGCGAGCGCGCGGAACTCGTCGCGCGAAGGGCTGACCGAGCCGAGCCCCGACGGGCTGGCGTTTGCGGCGCTGACCATGTCGCTCATTGTGCTGCAACGGCCGTGGGGCCGGGACGCGGGGATGAATTCAAAGGTTGTTGAATTTCTGGCCGGGTCCGTTCATGATGACGCCATGGCTGGTGAAGACACTACCGTGCGGCGACGGGGACGGCGGCCCGGCGGACAGGACACCCGGACCGCGTTGATCGAAGCGGCGCGCGCGGTGTTCGGCGAGAGCGGTTTCGACGGCGCGACCGTGCGCGCGATCGCGACCCGGGCCGGGGTCGACGCGGCGATGGTGAACCACTGGTTCGGCAGCAAGGAAGGGCTGTTCGCCCAAGCCATCCTGAAGCTCCCCTTCGACCCGCACGAACTGCTCGCCGAACTCCAGAACGGGCCCGACGACGAGTTCGGCCGCCGGATCGTCCGCACCTTCCTCACCCGATGGGACGGTGCGGGCGGCGAGGTGTTCCAGGCCCTCGTCCGCAGCGTCGCCGGACACGAGCAGGCCGCGGCCGTGCTGCGCGGCTTCTTCCAGAACTTCTTCACGAAGGTGATCGGCGGGCTGGGCTCGGACCGCGTCGAACTGCGGACCACGCTCTGCGCCTCCCAGCTCGTCGGGATGGGGCTGGTGCGCTACGTCGCGAAATTCGAGCCGATGGCTTCGAGCGAGATCGAGCCGCTCGTCACCGCGATCGCGCCGACCGTGCAGCGTTACCTCACCGGCGACATCGACTGACCCTTCGGGCGATCACGCGTGATCGAAGGCGGATCTCTCGTGATTGGAGGCGGATCTCGGAGTTCGGCTTCCAAACACGCGTGTTACGGCTTCAATCACGCGAGTTCCGGCTTCGATCACGCTGTGTCCGGTTCGATCTCCTTGACGGGGACCGTGTAGAGCGTGTCCTTCGAGAACCGGCCCCGCGGGAAGATCACGATCATGTCCGATTCCTCGCCACCGATGAAGACGGGGACCTTCTGAAGTCCCTTGAAACGGGGAGCGATCCGTAGCGACCGGCGCGTCTGAAGCAGCATGTAGTCGTGCTCGAGGTAGACGTCGATCCTGGGGTACAACCAGCCTGGCCGGACCGTCGCCGTGGCCTCGCGCAAACCGGTCTTCGAGGCCGAGCGATACCTGCTCCGCCACAGATAGGCGGCGTACAGACACACCGGGAAACCCAGGAAAGCCGAGAAAGACAGCGGAGTCAGCAAAACGTCATCGGAGTCGCCGACGACCTCACCGTCCAATGCCAGGAGTTTCGCGGGGTTTCCCGGCTCGTAGACCAAAGACACCTTGTCCCCGACCTCGAGCCCGCGCGCCGCTCTCATGCCGACCGCGATCGTCCGCGGTTTCGAGCCATCGGAATAGGCGAGTGTGATCTTTTTACGTCCGGATTTGGAGGACGGCTCGACCTTTTCCACCGTGCCCTGCACCCACACCCCGGTCCTCGCCACCTCCGCGGGATCCGGCCGGAGCAGATCGAGACCGAACTGGCAGACGACGAAGAAGATCAGCCAGAGCACCGACAAAGCCAGCGCCCGCACCTTGAACTGCGAAAGTTTCTCGATCAAAGGGATGGCCACGTCGTCGTGTACCGACGACGTGTCGTCAGGGCCTTCGGCTCCCGAATCGGGCCGAGGCAGCCCGGCGACGCGCGGACGGCGTCGCGGACGGTCACGATCGGCCGATCTTCTCCCCAGTTTCATGCGCTGAGGTTAATCGAGAAGAGCTGCCTTTCCGGATAACGAGTTCAGCGTCGCTCCGGGGCAACCGCAAGCCTCGGCCGAGCGTACAAGTGAGCAGGCGCGTCAGCCCGCGACCAGCACCGCGATCAGCGCCAGCGTGCCCGGCACCACCTGCACGAAGAAGATCTTCTTGCTCGCCGTCGCCGTCCCGTAGAGCCCGGCCACGATCACGCACGCGAGGCCGTAGATCTTGAACTGCCACGCCGTGCCGCCGGTCGCGATCAGGCCCCAGATCAGCGCGGCGGCCAGGAAACCGTTGTACAGCCCCTGATTCGCCGCGAGTGCCGAGCTCGCCTTCGCGAACTCTTCGGTGGTGCCGAAGGAGGCGCGAGCGCGCGGGGTGGTCCACAGGAACATCTCGAGCACGACGATGTACAGGTGGATCAGCGCGACGATGCCGACCAGCACGTTGGCGACGACATTCACGGGTTACTCGCTCTCGTCGGCCAGCAGCAGCCGTTCGCCGGTGTCGAAACAGGTGTGCGTGCCGGTGTGACAGGCCGGGCCGGTCTGGTCGACGCGCAGCAGGACGGTATCGCCGTCGCAGTCGATCCGCATCTCGCGCACGTGCTGGACGTGGCCCGACGTCTCGCCCTTGACCCACAGTTCCTTGCGGCTGCGCGAGTAGTACGTCCCCCGCCGGGTCGTGAGCGTGCGTTCGAGGGCCTCGTCGTTCATCCACGCCATCATCAGGACGTCCGATGTGGAGTGTTCCACGACGACGGCGGCGATCAGCCCGTCGGCGTTGCGCTTCAAACGATCCGAGAGGGCGGGGTCAAGCGTCATTCGTGGCTCCGAGAAGGTGCCGTTTCACCGGCATCGAGTTGAGCAGGACCGCCGCGTAGATGTACCCGGCGAAGAGGATCCCGGAGACGATCTTCACCCAGAAGAGTTCCGCCGCCAGCATCGACAGCGCGTGCAGCAAGCCGAAGAGGAAGCTGACCGCGAACCCGGCGAACCGCGCGGACGACATCTTCAGCACCAGCCCCGCCACGACGAGACCACCGAGGACGAGCGACGTCCCCGGGAGCAGGAACGTCCGCGCGGACGAATACGGCGCGAACATGAGGACCCCGGCCATCGCGAGGTACGCGACGGCGAGCCCGAGCAGCAGCGCGCAGACGACCTTGACCTCGGTGGCGGCCTTCCACTTGTTCGGCATCACCGGACCACGACCCCCCCGGCGCGCAGCGCGCTCTTGACCTCGCCGATCTTCAACTGTCCGAAGTGGAACACGCTGGCCGCGAGCACCGCGTCCGCGCCGGCTTCGACGGCGGGCAGGAAGTGCTCCAGCGCGCCGGCGCCGCCGCTGGCGATCACCGGGACGCGGACGGCCGCGCGCACCTGGGTGAGGAGTTCGAGATCGAAGCCGTTCTTGGTGCCGTCGGCGTCCATCGAGTTGAGCAGGATCTCACCGACGCCGAGTTCCTCCCCGCGCGCGGCCCATTCGACGGCGTCGATCCCGGTGCCGCGGCGGCCGCCGTGGGTGGTCACCTCGAAACCGGACGGGGTCGGTTCGGTGCCCTCGGGGACCCGGCGCGCGTCCACCGACAGCACGACGCACTGCGCGCCGAACCGGCGGGACGCCTCGCGCAGGAACTCCGGCCGCGCGATGGCGGCGGTGTTGATGCTCACCTTGTCCGCACCGGTGCGCAGCAGCCGGTTGACGTCGTCGTTCGTGCGCACGCCGCCACCGACGGTGAGCGGGATGAACACCTGCTCCGCGGTCCGGCGGACCACGTCGAAGGTGGTCTCGCGGTCTCCGGAGGAGGCCGTGACATCGAGGAACGTGAGCTCGTCCGCGCCCTCGGCGTCGTACAGGCGGGCGAGTTCGACGGGGTCGCCGGCGTCGCGCAGGTCGGCGAAGTTGACGCCCTTCACCACACGGCCCGCGTCGACGTCGAGACACGGGATGACCCTGACTGCGACTGACATGGGGACAAGCGTAGTCAAGCGCGTTCTAAGCTCGCGGAATGGCACAGGCGGGGCGGCGTCCGGGGCAGACCGAGACGCGGGAGGTGATCCTCGAAGCGGCGCGGCGCAGGTTCGCCGAACAGGGCTACGACGGGGCGACCGTGCGCGGCATCGCGGCCGACGCCGGGGTCAACGCGGCGCTGCTGCACCATTTCTTCGGCACCAAGCAACGGCTCTTCGCCATGTCGATGAACCTGCCGGTCGATCCGGGCGAGCTGGTCCCCCGGATCCTCGAAGGCCCCGAGGACGAGATCGGCGAACGCCTCGTCCGCGCGTTCCTCGGTCTCTGGCAGGCCCCGGAGGGCCGCGCGCCGTTCCTGGCGATGATCCGGTCCGCCACCACGAACGAGCAGGTCGCGACCATGATGCGACAGTTCCTGGAGCGGGCGGTGCTGGCGCGGGTCGCCGAGGCACGCGGCGTGCCGAAGGTGCGGGTGGCCGGGATCGCCGCGCAGATGATCGGGTTCGCGCTGCTGCGCTACGTCATCGGGCTTCCGCCGCTGGCCGCCGCCTCGGAGGACGAGATCGTCGCGATGCTGGCGCCGGTCGCTCAGTACTACCTGACCCCCGACGTTCACCACCCGGTCACTCCGCGCGGCTAGCTTCCCGAGGATGCGCATAGCTGCTCTCCTCCCCCTCCCCCTGCTGGCGGCTTCGCTGCTCGCCGCCGTGCCCGCCGAAGCGGGCCAGAACCCCTCGCCCGTGGCGCAGACCAGGGCGTACGTCGACGACGCCGGCGCGGACCCGGCGAACGCCGACGCCGACGACCCGGCGATCTGGGTCCACCCGAAGAATCCTTCGGCCAGCGTTGTGCTCGGCACGCTCAAGGAAGGCGGGCTGGCCGCGTTCGACCTGAAGGCGCGGCAGTTGCAGCATCTCGCCGTTCCCGAGGGCGGCCGGTTCAACAACGTCGACGTCGTCGGCGATCTCGCCGTGGTGAGCGACCGCGGCCGGGATCGCGTGCGCGTCTTCCGCATCGACCCCGCCGGTGCCGCGGCGGGCTCGCGGGTACTGCGGGACGTCACGGATCCCGCCGCCGCGCCGGTCTTCTCCGCGTCGGAGTCCGAAGTGGACGAACAGCGGACCGCGTACGGGCTCACCGCCGGACGCGACCCGCGCACCGGCGCGCGCTGGGTCGCGGTGACCCGGCGCCACGAGACGCGCGTGGCGCTCTTGCGACTTGTCGACAAAGCGGACGGCACCGTCGGCACGGCCCCGATCGGCACGATCGACCTGCCGTCGGAGTTCCGGCTGCCGAACGGGAAGACGTGGTCGCCCTGCGGCGAACCGGACGAGCGGCCGCAACTGGAGGGTTCGATCCTCGACACCACGAACCGCGTGCTCTACACCGCGCAGGAGGACGTCGGGATCTGGCGGATCCCGGTCCACGGCGCCGGTTTCGGCCGCCCGGAGCTGATCGACAAGGTGCGGTCGTTCGGGGTGCCGCAGCGGTTCGACGAGGCGACCGAGGAATGCGTCGCCGACGGCCCCGACCCCGGTTTCGGCGGCAAGTGGCTGACGGCGGACGCCGAAGGGCTGGCGCTGGCCGACGGCAAGCTGCTCGCGTCGAGCCAGGGCGACTCGCGGTTCGTGGTCTACGACCGTGAAGGCACGCCGCGGCGCGATTTCCGGGTCGTCGCCGGACGTGGGACCGACTCGGTCGAGCACTCCGACGGCGCCGCGATCTCCACGAAGCCCCTGGGTCCGCTGTTCCCGCACGGCCTGCTGGTGGTGCACGACGGCGAACGCCGCCCGGCGGCCACCGACCCCGCCGGCGAGGAGCTCGCGACGACCGGATTCGCCTTCGTCCGGCTGGAGACCGCCGTGCGGTGATCGTGTTCACCGAGAAAGTTCCGTTCCCGATGCATCAGCCGGGTGGTCTCGCGCGTCCTTAGAGGGAGACCACCGGCTGAGGGGGACACGTGCCTGCGACCTTCGACGAGTTCGTCGCGGATCGCCTGGACGGGCTCCTGCGCTACGCGACCGTCCTGACCGACGATCCGTATCTGGCGCAGGACATCGTCCAGGAGGTGCTGCTGCGTGCTCAGCAACGCTGGCCGAAGATCGACTCGCCACCGACCTACGTCCGCCGGATGGTGACCAACGAGTACCTCTCGTGGCGGAGGCGGCTGGCGGTCCGCCGGGTGACACCGTCGTCGCCGGAAGTGCTCGATCTGGTGAGCCCGCCGGTCTCCGATCACTCCATCGAGTACGACGAACGCGACGCGATGCTGGACCTGCTCGCGAAGCTCCCGCGCAAACAACGCGCCGCGATCGTGCTCCGCTACTACGAGAACTACTCCGACGAGGAGATCGCCGCGGTGCTCCGCTGCGCGACGTCGACCGTGCGCAGCCAGATCTCGCGCGCGCTCGCGACGCTGCGGGAAACCGGGCCGTCCCCGTCCGTGCAGCCCACGGGAGCCCGCAAATGACCCGACTGAGTGACGAGCACACCGAGGACCTGATCCGGGAGAGCCTCGAACACCTGGCGACGCGGGCGCCCGACGGGGCCGAGATCCGCGAAGTGCTGGCCCAACGGCCGTCGAGCCGCCCGACGATGGCCTTGGCACTGGTCGCGGCGGCGGTCGCGATCATCGCGCTCGCCGTCCCGCTGGGCCTGCGGGCCTACACCGCGGTCACCCCCGCCTCGCCGCGCAACGCCGATTGGGCGGTGCTGCCGTACAAGCCCGGCTGGCTGCCCGACGGCTTCAAGGAGCTGACCCGGAGCGCGAAGCCCTACCCCGGACCGCAGACCAGGACGTGGAGCAGCGGCGAGACCGGGCAGGTGCAGCTGACCACCACACCACTGGACGACCGGCGCGGACCCTGGACGATCGCGCCCGCGCCGAACCAGATCATCGTGCACGGCCGCGTCGGGATGGTCGCGGAGGTCTACGGCGACGGGACGATGCTGACCTGGTCGCCCGACGACACGTACCTGCTGAGCTTGACGTTGATCGGGGTGGAGAACCCGCGCGACGTCGGTCAGCGGATCGCGGACGAGATGGTCCGGGACGACCGTGCCCGGGTTTCGGGCGAACTGCGGTTCGGCCGGTTGCCCGCGGACCTGGAGTTGTCCAGCGTGTACACGCACGTGACGCCCGGCGGGGGCGCGACCGAACTCGAAGCCACCCGCGCCGGGCAACCCACCGCGGCGGCGGTCGTCACGGCGTCGCTCCGCGCCGAACGGCCGGACTCGGGCGACGCCACGCCCGTGCCGCTCAAGGTCAGGGGCGCCGACGGCTTCTCCCTGCCGAAACGGACCGGGCGGCTCGGGCAAGAGGACGAAACGGTCGCCGTCCAGGTGGAAGGCGGGCGATGGCTCACCGTGTCCGGCAAACGGGACCACGCCACGCTGCTCGACATCGCGAACGACGTCCAACTGATCCCCGGCGACTACAGTTGGTTCGGGAAGGCACCGGAATAGTGACGAAGGGGCGGGGGTTGTCGACGGCATGACGGACACCTACCGCTCCATCGCGTTCACCGAATACGGCGACTCCGGGGTCCTGCGCGTCCTCGAACGGGAGCTGCCCGAGCCGGGCCCCGGCCAGGTACGGGTCGCCGTCCGGGCCGCGGGCGTGAACCCGATCGACTGGAAGATCCGCTCCGGGCTGATGGCCGACGCGTTCCCCACGGAGTTCCCGGCCGTCCCCGGCGGGGACATCGCCGGCGTCGTCGACGCGATCGGCGAGGGCGTGTCCGGTTTCGCGCCCGGTGACGAGGTGCTCGGCTCCGGAGCGGGCGGATACGCGGAGTACGTCCTCGCGGATCCCGCGCGCCTGATCCCCAAGCCCGGGTCGCTTTCGTGGGAACTGGCCGCCGCGCTGCCCGCTGTCGTCAACACCGCCTATCGCGCCCTCAACCTGCTGGACCTCCGGAAGGGCGAGACCCTGCTCATCGACGGCGCCGCGGGCGGCGTCGGCACCATCGCCGTGCAGCTCGCCGTCGCGCGCGGGCTGACCGTGGTGGGCACCGCGAGCGAAGGGAACCACGAGTACCTGCGCTCGCTGGGCGCCGTCCCGGTCCAATACGGCGAAGGACTTGCCGAACGCGTACGCGACATCGCGCCTCAGGGCGTCGACGCGTCCTTCGACGCCTCCGGGCGTGGCTCACTGGCCACCCTCGTAGAGCTGACGGGTGGCCCGAAGCGGGTCATCACCATCGCCGCACCGGACGCGGCCGAGCACGGTGTCCGCTTCACGTCGGGCTCCCCGGCCGAGCAGGTGCCCGGCTCGCTGGCCGAAGGCGCCGCGCTCGCCGCAGAAGGCAAGCTCGACCTGCCGATCGCCCGGGTCTACCCGCTCGCCGAAGCGGCCGCGGCCCAGGACGAGAGCGAAGCGGGCCACGTCCGGGGCAAGCTCGTCCTGGTGCCATGACCCTTCCCACGACGGCGAGCTGGCTGCATCGGGACGCGCGGACCGGGCTCGAGGTCGCGTTCTTCCAAGAACACGAAGGCGGCTGGAGGATCAGCGGGGCCACGACGGCGGTCGAGGACGGCGAATCCTGGTTCGTCGAGTACGCGATCACCGTCGACGCCGACTGGCATACGCGGTCGGCCGAGATCTCGGGCCAGTCGGCGAGCGGCGCCCGGAGCACGGTGCTCGAATCCTGCGGCGACGGACGATGGCGGGTGGACGGGGTCACGGATCCACGGCTCGACGGCTGTTTCGACGTGGACCTCGAGTCGTCGACGATGACGAACACGCTGCCGGTGCACCGGCTCGGCCTGCCGTCGCACGCCGCCGCCGAAGCTCCCGCCGTGTACGTCCGGGCGGGCGACCTCGCCGTGGAGCGGCTCGAGCAGCGCTACGAGCGGATCGGTGACCGCGATTTCGCCTATGCGGCACCGGTCTTCGATTTCTCCTGCGTGCTGCGTTACGACCGGCACCTGCTGGTGCACGATTACCCGGGCCTCGCCGTGCGACTGTCCTGAACCACGCACCCCTTGACTCTCGCTTCTCAACGGGCGCAGAATTAAACGCATGGCTAATTCAGCGATCTCCGTGACCGGCCTCCGTGTCGTCCGCGGCGGCCGTGAGGTCGTCAGGGGCGTCGGTTTCGCGACGCCTCGCGGCCGGATCACCGGCCTGCTCGGCCCCAGTGGCTGCGGCAAGACGACGCTGATGCGCTCGATCGTCGGCGTGCAGATCGTCGCCGCGGGCGAGGTCACCGTGCTCGGTCATCCCGCGGGCAGCCCGCCGCTGCGGCGCTTGATCGGCTACGCCACCCAGAACCCGGCCATCTACGCCGACCTCACCATCACGGAAGCCTTGCGCTACTTCGCCTCCGTGCTCCGCGCACCGATGTCCGATGTGGACAGAGTGATCGGCGAGGTCGGGCTCGCCGAGCACGCGGGCAAGCTCGTCGGCGCGTTGTCGGGCGGGCAGCACAGCCGCGCCAACCTCGCCGTCGCGCTGCTCGGGAAGCCCGAACTGCTCGTCCTCGACGAGCCGACCGTCGGCCTGGATCCCGTGCTCCGCGACGAACTCTGGGCCCTTTTCCGCCGTCTCGCCGAGGGCGGGGCGACACTGCTCGTTTCCAGCCACGTCATGGACGAGGCCGCGCGATGCGACCGTCTGCTGCTCATGCGCGAAGGCCGGATCCTCGCCGACGACACCCCGGCCGGGCTGCGCGAGCGCACCGGGACGACCGATCTGGAGCAGGCTTTCCTGCGGCTGGTCCGCGAGACCGAGGTGAGCCCGTCATGAACCCCGCCTTGACCCTGGCCACGGCTCGCCGCATCCTCCTGCAGCTCCGGCACGATCCGCGCACGGTCGCGATGCTGATCGTCGTCCCGTCGCTGCTCATGGTGCTGCTGCGCTTCGTCTTCAACTCCGAAGCCGTGTTCAGCCGCGTCGCCCCGGCGTTGCTCGGTGTCTTCCCGTTCCTGATCATGTTCCTGATCACCTCGATCACGACCTTGCGCGAGCGCACCACCGCCACCCTGGAACGGCTGATGACCCTGCCGATCGGCAGGATGGACCTGCTCTTCGGCTACGCGATCGCGTTCGGCTCGATCGCGATCGTGCAGGTCGGCGTCGCCGCCGGGGTGTCGCTCGCCTGGCTGGGCCTCGACATCGCGGGCTCGATCGGGATGCTGCTGCTCATCGCCGTCCTCGACGCGCTTCTCGGGATGGCGCTCGGCCTCTTCGTGAGCGCGTTCGCGCGGACGGAGTTCCAGGCGGTGCAGTTCATGCCGCTGTTCGTGCTGCCGCAGATCTTGCTGTGCGGCCTGTTCGTGCCGCGCGGGGAGATGGGCTGGCTCCTGAACTGGCTCTCGAACGTGATGCCGCTTTCGTACGCCGTCGAAGCCCTCTCCCGGGTCACGACGTCGGGCACCGTGGACGCGACGCTGATCCGGAATCTGATCATCGTCGGGGCCTGCGCCCTGGCGGCGCTTGTCCTTGGCGCGGCGACCTTGCGGAGGCGGACGCCCTAGACTTTCGACATGGGATCGGAGTTCGAGCGGATCGCCGCCGAGAAGTACGTCGTCCTGACCACCTTCCGCAAGAACGGCGCCCCGGTGCCGACGCCGGTCTGGGCGGCGGGCGACGGCGGCGAACTGGTGCTCTGGTCCGAGCGGAAGGCGGGCAAGGTCAAGCGCATCCGCAACAGCGGGCGGGTCGAGGTCCAGGCCTGCGACTTCCGGGGCAACAAGACCCACGGCGACGTCGTCGCGGGCGAAGCGCGGCTGCTGGACCTCGACGAGACTGAACGGGTGCGCAAGGTGATCGCGCGGAAGTACGGCGTCACCGGCCGGGTCACGATGTTCTTCAGCAGGCTGCGGGGGCCGAAGGACCGGACCGTGGGGATCGCGATCAAGCTGGCCGAGTGAGCTGAGTCTTGCCGGGTGCCGGCCTTGCCCGAGGGTTGCGAAAGCCACTTTNNAGCCACTTTCGCAACGTTGAAGGTTGCGAAAGTGGCTTTCGCAACCTCGGCCGTCCTTACCACTCACGAGGCCTGTAGCGCCCGCAGCTCCGCCGCCATCGCCGCCGAATCGTGGTCCGGCCCGCAGCCGTCCACCAGGATCAGATCGCCCGGGATGTGGTCGGCTCGCAGGTGCAGGATCTCCTGGTAGGCGGCCGACGCGTACCACTCGCGGGCCACGTCGAGGCTCGGGAAGCCGATCATCACCAGCGCTCCCGGCCACTCCCCCTCGACGACCTCGATCTCGTTCCCGTGCACGAGGAACTTGCCGCCGAACGGGTCGAGCGTGTCCTGGATCCGCTCCAGGTATTCGAGCACCTCTTCGGTCGGTGCTCCGGTGGGGCGAAGGTGGGCGATACCGTACGCGGTCATGATGTCCTCCCAGGTTTTGTTGTCCTGGAAGGAATCCTGACCGAGCGGGCGCGTGGCGTCGATTACCCCGGAGGTAAAGCTCAGAACTCCGCGACGGCGGCGAGCGCCTCGGGCAGGGTGAACGCGCCGGCGTAGAGCGCCTTGCCGACGATGGAACCCTCGACACCGTCGCGGGCCAGCGCGGCCAGCGCACGGAGGTCGTCCACACTGGACACACCACCGGAGGCGATGACCGGCGCGTCGGTACGCGCGGCGACCTCGCGGAGCAGGTCGATGTTCGGGCCCTGGAGCGTGCCGTCCTTGCTCACGTCGGTGACGACGTAGCGCTGCGCGCCGTCGCGGTCGAGCCGGTCGAGGACCTCCCAGAGGTCACCGCCGTCCTGCGTCCAGCCGCGGGCGGACAGCCGGTGCCCGGCCTCGGTGATCCGCACGTCCAGCCCGATGGCGACACGGTCGCCGTAGGAGGAGACGACCTTCGCGGTCCACTCCGGGTCCTCCAGCGCCGCCGTGCCGAGGTTGACCCGGCGGGCGCCGGTGGCCAGCGCGGCCTCCAGCGAGGCGTCGTCGCGGATGCCGCCGGACAGCTCCACCTGGACGTCGAGCTTCGCCACGACGTCGGCGAGCAGTTCGCGGTTGGAGCCCTTGCCGAACGCGGCGTCGAGATCCACCAGATGGATCCATTCCGCCCCGTCACGCTGCCAGGCGAGCGCCGCCTCCAGCGGGCTGCCATAGGAGGTCTCGGTGCCGGCCTCGCCCTGGACGAGTCGCACGGCCTGGCCATCGGCCACATCAACGGCGGGAAGGAGCGTGAAAGTCACGCGCCCACTCTAAGACAGGGTCTGGAGCCAGTTGCGCAGCAGGTGCGCACCCGCGTCCCCGGACTTCTCCGGGTGGAACTGCGTCGCCCACAGCGGCCCGTTCTCGACGGCGGCGACGAAGTCCTGGCCGTGGTTCGCCCAGGTCACCTTGGGTTGCTGCCCGGCGAGGCCGGAGTCCAGATCCCAGGTCCGCGCGGCGTAGGAGTGGACGAAATAGAACCGCGTGTCCGCGTCGAGCCCGGCGAACAGCTGCGAATCCTCCGGGGCGCGGACGGTGTTCCACCCCATGTGGGGGAGGACGTCGGCCTCCAGCCGGTCGACCGTGCCCGGCCACTCACCGGCGCCTTCCGCCTCCACGCCGTGCTCGACCCCGCGCTCGAACAGGATCTGCATGCCGACGCAGATGCCCAGCACGGGACGGCCGCCGGCGAGGCGCTTGCCGATGATCTTCTCCCCCGACACCGACCGCAGCCCGTCCATGCACGCGGAGAAGGCGCCGACACCGGGGACGACCAGGCCGTCCGCCTCGAGCGCGGCATGCGGGTCGGCGGTGACCTCGACGTCGGCGCCGGCGCGCTCGACGGCGCGTTCGGCGGACCGGAGATTGCCGGACCCGTAGTCCAGGATCACCACGCGAGGAGTAGCCACGCTCTCCAGGCTAGCGGACCCGATTTTCCCGGGATTCCCTGTTTCGACCTTCACTCTTCTGGGTAATAGCGACTCCAAGTGAAAGGCCGGCGCAGGACCGCCCTGCACTTATGGAGGAACGATGCAGGACGCCGACGACCTGACCCGCCTGCTCAACGCCTGGCGCGAGGACATCGACAGCGTGCCTTTTCCTACCTTCGCGGAGTTGCTGATCCCGGCGCAGAAGCGGCGCACCGCCCCGGCCCGGACGGCCACGGCATCGGTTCAGGTGACGAAGACCACCGGATGGCGCGATCGCTGACACTCGACTCCGGTCGTGTGTGTGGTTTTCTTCTTGGGAAGGTGCCCCACGAGCCGACCAGGAGTGACGCATGAGCAGCAGCCCGGATCCGCGCGACTTCCTCGATCTCGACGCCGAGCTCTCCGCCGAGGACCGGGCCATGCGGGACGCCGTGCGCTCCTACGCCCAGGACCAGCTGCTGCCGAACATCGCCGAATGGTACGAATCGGGCGTCCTGCCCGCCGCCGAGCTCGCCAAGGGGTTCGGGCAGCTCGGCCTGCTCGGCATGCACCTGGAGGGTTACGGCTGCGCCGGGACCAGCGCCGTCGCCTACGGCATCGCCTGCCGTGAGCTGGAGGCCGTCGATTCCGGGCTGCGCAGTTTCGTCTCGGTACAGGGTTCGCTGGCGATGTACGCGATCCACAAATGGGGTACCGAGGAGCACAAGCAGGAGTGGCTGCCGCGGATGGCCGCCGGTGAGGCGCTCGGCTGCTTCGGCCTGACCGAACCGGACGCGGGGAGCGACCCCGGCAGCATGCGGACGCGCGCGGTGCGCGACGGCTCCGACTGGGTGCTGAGCGGCACGAAGATGTGGATCACCAACGGAACCGTGGCCGACGTCGCGGTCGTCTGGGCGCAGACCGACGAGGGCGTGCGCGGCTTCGTCGTCCCCACGAACACGCCGGGCTTCACCGCGAACGAGGTCAAGCACAAGCTGTCGCTGCGGGCCTCGCTGACCGCGGAACTCGTGCTCGACGGCGTCCGCCTGCCGGATTCGGCGGCGTTTCCCGAGGTCAGGGGGCTGCGCGGGCCGCTGTCCTGTCTGAACGAGGCGCGCTACGGGATCCTGTTCGGCGTCGTCGGCGCCGCTCGTTCCTGCTACGAATCCGCGCTGGAGTACACGCTGAGCCGGGAACAGTTCGGCAAACCATTGGCCGGTTTCCAGCTCACCCAGCGCAAGCTCGCCGACCTCGTCGTGGAGGTCAACCGCGCCGGGCTGGTCGCACTGCGGATCGGACGGCTCAAGGACGCCGGGACGCTGCACCACAACCACGTCAGCTTCGGCAAGCTCGCCAACGTCCGCTCCGCGCTGGAGGTCGCCAGGACCGCGCGCGGCATGCTCGGCGCCAACGGGATCTCGCTGGAGTACCCGGTGATGCGGCACATGTCGAACCTGGAGACCGTGCTGACCTACGAGGGCACCGAGGAGATGCACGCGCTCTCGCTCGGCCAGTCGGTCACCGGGCTGGCCGCCTTCCGCTGAGCCGTCCGCCGGAATTTGTCGGTGCGTGCCTCTATGGTCCGCAGATGATCGATTCCCCGGAGTTCCAGTCCGTCGTCGAGCTGCGCCGGTACACCCTGCACCCCGGCCGCCGGGACGAGCTGATCGAGCTCTTCGAGCGCGAGTTCGTGGAGAGCCAGGAAGCCTGCGGCATGCGCTTGTTCGGCCTCTTCCGCGAGCCGGCGGAGCCGGACAAGTTCCTGTGGCTGCGCGGTTTCCGTGACATGGCCACCAGGCGGGCCGCGCTCGAGGCGTTCTACGGCGGGCCGGTTTGGCGTGCGCACGGCCCGGCGGCGAACGAGACGATGATCGACGCCTCGGACGTCCTCCTCCTGCGCCCGTCCGGGCCCGGCTTCCCCGCTCCCGGCGGCGGCGGGGATTCCCGGGTGCTGGCGACGGTGTGCCATCCGGCCGTCCCGGTCAAGGAGTTCTCCGCGTACTTCGCGGATACCGTGGCCCCCAGGCTGCGGGAATCCGGTGTGGACACGTTCGGCCACTTCGAAACGGAGCCGGCGGAGAACACCTTCCCCCGGCTTCCCGTGCGGGAGAACGAAACGGTGTTCGTCTGGTTCTCGAAGGCCACCGAAGAGCACCGGGAAATCCTCGCCCGGCTGGGCGCGGAACTCGCGGGCAAGCTCGAACGCCCTTGGCAACAGCTGGAACTGGCCCCGACCGCGCGCTCAGTCCTGCGCTGAAAGGAGGTCCGCGAGTCCGTCCGGGTACAGGATCGCCTTGCCGCTCGCCACGTCGGCCATCGGCAGCCAGTGCACGCGCGCGCCGTCGTCGAGGACGACGCCGACCTCGTCACGCTCGTAGAACGTCTTGTCGATGAGGTCGGCGGTGAACAGGAACACGATCTCGTGCCCCGGCCTGCCTTCGTAGGTGAAGACGTTCTCCAGCACGGCGATCTGCTCGACCGAGGTCAGCTCCGCCGCGAGTTCCTCCTGGAATTCGCGGTGCAGCGCCTCGGCGGCGGTCTCACCGAACTCGATCCCGCCGCCGAGCGGACGGTGATAGGTCTCGCCTTTGGCGTGATCGCGGCCTTCGAACACGAGAAGGTCTTCGCCGCGGCGGATGACCCCGAGCGCGAGCGGGCGGATCTTCGTCATCCTGGTGACGCTAGCGGAGGAATTCCTTGACGGACAAGGCGATCGAGCCGGCGTCGAGACCGTGCGCGAGGTCGTGGTCGGCCATTTCGCCGTAGATCCGGACTTCCGCGTCGCGCCGGACGCCGAGCGAGAGCAGCCGGTGCGGCGTTTCGGACAAGGCGTCCGCCACCGCGTGCGCCGAGGTTCCCGCGAGGTAGGGCTCGACCAGCACGACGTCGGTGCTGCCCGCGGCCTCGACGGCCGAACGCAGCCCGGCGGCGTCGAACGGCCGGATCGTCGAGGTGTAGAGCACGGTGACGTCGAGGTCGACGGTCGCTTCCAGCACCCTGTCGAGCATCGGCCCGACGGCCACCACCACTCCTCGCGTGCCTTCGCGCAGCGTCTGGAGCCCCGCGCCCAGATGCGCTTTCGCGTTCTCCTGCGCGGAAAGCCGGAGATAGACGCGGCCGGTGCCGGGGATGGATTCGAGCAGCAGCCGCCGTGCTTCCTCGGGGTGTCCCGGCACGTGCACGGTCCAGCCCGGCAGCGTGTCGATGAGGGCGACGTCCCCGGGCGCCTGATGCGTGCGCCCGGCCGTCGGCATGTCGTAGGACGCGCCCGAGGACACCAGCACGGCGCCGACGTCCTGGTGCCCGAGGTCGAGTTTGACCTGCTCGAAGGCCCGCTCCACGAGGAACGACGAGAAGGTGTGGACGATCGGGCGCATCCCGGCAAGCGCCAGCCCGCCCGCGGTGCTCATCATCAGTTGTTCGCGGATGCCGACGTTGAGCACCCGGTCGGGGTGCTTCCTCGCGGCGAAGGCGAGTTGTGCCGCGGAGATGTCGGCGAGCACGACGGCGACGTTCGGGTCGGTGTCGAGCACTTCGGCGGCGGCTTCCAGGAAGGTTTCACGCATGTTCACGGGTTCAGGCCTTTCGCTCGACGGTCGCGACCACGGCGAGCGGCCGGTCCGGATGGGGGGTGGTGAAGGCTTCGTGGAGGGCGTCGTGATCGCGGCCGTCGACGGTGCGCGTGGTCCAGCCCTCGACCTCGAACCGGCGCGCGATCCCGCCGGGCCAGCCGTGCGTGGCCGAGGAGTTGTCGACGACGACGGCGGTCAGCTGCGGCATGCCGATGCGGCCGGCGACCGCGATGGCCTCTTGGTTGGAGCCCTCGTCGAGTTCCGCGTCGCCGACGAGGGTGACGACCTTGGCGTCACGGAATCCCTTGGCGCGCAGGCCGAACACCGTGCCGATGGCCAGCGGGAGGCCGTGCCCGAGCGAACCGCTGGAGATCTCGGCCACGGGCAGCCGCGCCCGGTCCGGATGGTGGCCGAGCCGGGACTCGGCCGAAGTCCAGTCGGCGAGTTCCTCCTCGTGGATGAAGCCCTTCTTCGCCAGCACCGCGTAATAGGCCATCGGGCCGTGGCCCTTCGACAGCAGGAAACGGTCGCGGCCGGGCTCGCGGACGTTCTCCGGGGTGATGTCGAGCACACGGTCGTAGAGCACCCACAAGACGTCCACAGTGGACTCGGCGGCGGCTTGATGCTTCTCGTCCCCGGTCATCAGCGAGATCAGCCTCGGCAGATCCTCGTAGCCGGTCTTGATGTCAGTGGTCATGAACCGAGGTTGCAACCTCGACTTAGGTCGAAGTCAAGGCTAGCCTGGCGACGTGACGAGACTGGCTGAACACCTGAGCATCGGGCAGGTCGCCGACCGCAGCGGCGTGCCCCATACGGCTTTGCGTTTCTACGAGGACAAAGGGCTGATCAGCTCCGAGCGCTCCGCGGGCAACCAGCGGCGGTACTCGCGTTCGGTGCTGCGCCGGATCGCCTTCATCCGCGCCGCGCAGCGGGTCGGCCTCAGCCTGGACGACATCAGCTCGGCACTGGAGACCCTGCCCAAGGACCACGCCCCCACCAAGGCCGACTGGGCCCGCCTCTCGCGGGGCTGGCAGGACGAGCTCGACGCGCGGATCGACGCGTTGCAGCGCCTGCGCGACCGGCTGACCGGCTGCGTCGGCTGCGGTTGCCTTTCCCTGCGCAGCTGCGGGCTCTACAACGCCGACGACCAGATGTCCCGGTTCGGCCCCGGCGCGGGCAAACTGCGCCCGGCTTCCGAGGGCGGCATCTGAATTCCGTTGCCACGCGGGGGCCGGATATGGGTCACTATGACTCGAAATGGACAAGAAACACCTCATCCGGGCCTCGAAACGACTCTCCCGGCATCTGCGGCACGCACCCGGCGACATCGGGATCACCCTCGCCCCCGACGGCTGGGTCGAGGTCGACACGCTCTTGGCGGCCTTGCGGCGCAACGGCTTGAAGCTCACGCGCGCCGAACTCGACGAAGTCGTCGAGGGCAACGACAAGCGGCGCTTCGCCTTCGACGAGGACGGGCTGCGGATCCGCGCCAGCCAGGGTCACAGCGTCGAGGTCGACCTGGCGCTGCCGGCGGCGATTCCGCCGGATGTGCTCTACCACGGCACTGTGTCCCGGTTCCTCGGCGCGATCATGCACGAGGGACTCCGGCCGATGAACCGGCACGCCGTGCATCTCTCGGCGACCGTGGACACCGCACGAGCCGTCGGAGCCCGGCGCGGCGTCCCGGTGCTGCTCGCCGTCGACACACGGGAGATGACCGCCGCCGGGCACGAATTCCAGGTCAGCGCCAACGGTGTCTGGCTCACCGCCGCCGTTCCGCCTGAGTTCCTGCGACGGCTAGACGAGACCGTTGGCCCGCAGTAGGCCCAGCGTGCCGACGGTGAACATGCCGTTCCATTCCAGCGCGGCCGCGGGCGAATAGCTGGTGTAGTCGACCCGCCAGCCGCCGTCCTCGTGCTGGCCGCCCGCCACTCGCCGCAGATCCGCTTCGATGACCTCGGGCCGGAACAGCTTCCGTGCCGGGCCTCCGGGTTCCGGCGCGAAATCGAGCGGGCGCATGGCCTCGCCCTCGATCCCGCCGCCGACGGCCACCACCCCGTCGGCCGGGAGGAACCGGCCGAGCTTCTCGACCAGACGCGTGTCGCCCAGGGCGTCCACCAGCTTCATCGCGAAGGCGAGCACGAGCGCGTGCGGTGTCTCGTCGAGCTTTTCGATCTCGGCGAGGCAGTAGCTCGTCGCCTTCGCCAGCCACGGATGCGCGGCGACCGCGGGATCGTGCGCCGCGACGCGATGGGCGGTGACCGCGACGATCGCGGTGATCTGCAGTGAGGAGACCGACGGATCGGCGTCCGCCCAGAACGGCGCGCTGCCGAACGGATCCGGCATCGGGACCGCGAACGGGATCCCGCCGTCGGGAAGGGAGATCGAGTCGAGCCAGTCGCAGAGTTCGGCCGCGCGCGGGCTGGTCACCGGGCCGACGTCGGCGAAGACCTCGAAAGCGTGCAGCGCGCCGCCGGGCTGACTCGTCGCCGAGCGGCAATCGGGTTCCAGCCCGTGGCCGTAACCGCCGTCGGGATTGCGGTACGCCTCCAGCGCGGCGAGCGCCGCCGCCGGATCACCGTCGCGGAAAAGGACCTCGAAGCGCCGCCTGTCGAGCAGCCGGGCCTGGGTGGCCATGAACGTGGCCGCCGTCTTCAGATCGATGTTCATACCGACAGGGTCGCGTGGATCGCGGCCGCTGTCTTGAACACATCGGTCACGAGCGGCGGCGCGGACGGTTGTAGAGCTTGCGTCCGACGGCCAAGAGCGTTTCGCGCAGCGTCTCGTCGTCGAGCGAGGCGACCTCGGGCGAGCCGCCGGCGACGGCGATCCCCGCCAGCAGGACCTGCGCGGTGACGATCGCGGTGAGATCCGGATCCGGGCCGACCAGGATCTCCAGCAGCCGGTTCTTGAAACTGTCCGAGCTGTGCACGGACTTCTCGATCGCGCGGGCGATGCCGGGGTCGCTGGAGAACAGGGCGACCAGCGACCGGTGGCGCACCACGAGATCGACGAAACCGTCCAGCAGGTGGTCGATCTGCGCGCCCCGAGTGCGCTGGGCGCGCGCGTCGTCGACGATGCCCTCCAGCTCGCGCAGCACGGGCTCGGCGACCGACTCGGTGATCTCCGCCTTCGTCTTGAAGTGGTAGTAGACGGCGGCCTTCGTGACGCCGAGGGCGTCCGCGATCATCTGCAGCGAGGTGCCTTCCACGCCGTGTTCGGTGAACAACCGCAACGCCGTGCCCAGTAGTCGCGTGCGGGTGTCCTCCGCGTGGACGACGTCCATGTTCCCTCCTCGTTCAGCCGTCGGAGATTACGTCAAGCGTGCCCGCGTGGCCAAACGAGTACTAGCCGTGCGGCTAGTCACACACTTGCCGATCGGCTTGTAGGCCCCTAGCCGATCGGCTAGCTTGGAATGAACCTGATCGAGTGAACGGGAGACTTTCGTGGCCAGCTTCCTCTACCGCCTGGGCCGGTTTTCGTTCCGGCGCCGGGCACTGGTGACGGCGGTGTGGGCCGCCGTCCTGGTGGCCCTCGGCGCGGGAGCGCTGACCCTGTCCGGCCAGCTTTCGAATTCGGTGACCATCCCCGGCACCGAGTCGCAGAAGGCGATCGACCAGCTCGCCGACCGGTTCCCGGAAGCCGCCGCCGGTGGCGCGACGGGGCGCGTCGTCATCTCGACGCCCGGCGACATCACCGACGCGAACGGGCGAGCGGCGATCGCGGGCCTCGTCAAGGGACTCAAGGACGCGCCGAAGGTCGCCGGGGTGGTCGACCCGTTGCAGGTGCAGGCGATCTCGCCCGACAAGCATGTGGCGCTGGCGCAGGTCAGCTATCGCGTGCCGGGTTTCGAGCTCACCGACGCCGACCGCGACGGCCTGATGGCCGCCGCCGATTCCGCCAAGGCGGCCGGGTACACCGTCGAATTCGGCGGTGACGCCGTGCAGGCGATGCCCGCGACCAACGCCACCGAAGGCCTCGGTGTCGCCGTCGCCGCGGTCGTCCTGATCATCACCTTCGGCTCGCTGCTCGCGGCCGGGATCCCGCTGCTGACCGCGCTCATCGGCGTCGGCATCGGCATGGCGGGCATCACGACGGCGTCCGGTTTCCTCGAACTGAACACGAACACGCCGGTGCTCGCGCTGATGATCGGCCTCGCCGTCGGCATCGACTACGCGCTCTTCATCGTTTCCCGCTATCGGCACGAACTCACCGTCGGCCGCGATCCGGAGGAAGCCGCCGGCCGCGCCACCGGCACCGCGGGTTCCGCTGTGGTGTTCGCCGGGCTGACCGTCATCATCGCGCTGGCGGGCCTGACCGTCGTCGGCATCCCGTTCCTCGGCGAGATGGGGATCGCGGCGGCGATCACCGTCGCGATCGCGGTCGTCATCGCGCTCACCCTGCTGCCCGCCGTGCTCGGCTTCGCCGGCGCCAAACTGGCGGGCGGCAAGATCCGCTTGCGCCGCAAGGAAAGCACGACGACACACGGCGAACGCTGGGCGAAGTTCGTCGCCCGCCACCGGATCCCGGTGCTGATCGCCGCGATCGCCGGGCTCGCGATCGTCGCCGTGCCCGCCGCGAGCATGCAGCTCGGCCTGCCGAACGACAGCACCGCCGCGCCGGACACCACCCAGCGCAAGGCCTACGACACCGTCGCCCGCAGTTTCGGCGAGGGCGCCAACGGCCCGCTGGTGATCGTCGTCGACCTGAGCGGCAGCACCGACCGGCAAGCCGCGCTCCAGCAGGCGGCCGCGGGTATCGGCGGCCTCCCCGAACGCCCGATCGTCACGCCGCCCAAGACCAACCGCGCCGGTGACCTGGCGCTGCTGACCGTCATCCCGAAGAGCGGCCCGAGCAGCACCGCGACCGAAGACCTGGTCAGCGACATCCGCGGCCTGAACGCGAAACTGGGCTCGGCCACCGGCGCGTCGCTGGCGGTGACCGGTCAGACCGCGGCCAACATCGACGTCTCCGAGAAACTCGCCGACGCGATGCTGCCCTACCTCGCGCTGATCGTCGGGCTCGCGTTCCTGCTGCTGATGCTGGTGTTCCGCTCGATCGTCGTTCCGCTGAAGGCGACGCTGGGCTTCCTCGGTTCGGTGGTCGCGACGTTCGGTGCCGTGGTGGCCGTGTTCCAGTGGGGCTGGCTCACCGACCTGCTCGGCGTGAAGACCACCGGGCCGATCATGAGCATGCTGCCGATCCTGCTGATCGGCGTGCTGTTCGGGCTCGCCATGGACTACCAGGTGTTCCTGGTGACGCGGATGCGGGAGGAATACGTCCACGGCGCCGACCCGCAGCAGGCGATGGTGACCGGTTTCCGGCACGGCTCCCGCGTCGTGGTCGCCGCCGCGCTGATCATGATCAGCGTGTTCGCCGGATTCGTGCTCGCGGAGTCCTCGCTGATCCAATCGATCGGGTTCGCGCTGGCCTTCGGGGTGCTGGTGGACGCGTTCGTGATCCGGATGACCATCGTGCCGGCGCTGATGTCGCTGCTCGGCCGCGGTGCGTGGTGGCTGCCGAAGTGGCTGGATCGCGTGCTGCCCGATGTCGACGTCGAAGGCGAGAAGCTCGCGAAGCAGCTGGATTCGCCTGATGAGCGGGAGCTGGTCGACGCCACGAAGTAGGTGCCGTTGCAGCGTGGCATCCGCATCAGTACGTGAAGGCCCCCTTCACTGCGCTAGACGCAGTGAAGGGGGCCTTCACGTACTCAGGTCGGAAGCCGCAGGCGCGGTCAGGCCAGCCAGGCGATGGCGCCGCCGATGGCCAGCAGCGCGCCGATCCCCAGCACGACGGCCATGAACTTGACGCTCTTCCAGGTCGCGTAGACGCCGCCGATCAGGAAGCCGCCGAGCGCGAACAGCAGCACAGCGATGGTCGTGTTACTCACGACCGCCACCCTGCCACACGCCCGCGAGCCGGACCGCGCCGGGCTCGCCCCTTGTCCGCCCCACCGGACGCATTTAGTCCTCTGGACGCGGGCTTAGAGGACGCCCTTCGTCGACGGGATGCCGCCCGCCCGCGGGTCCGGCTCGGTCGCGGCCCGCAGCGCCCGCGCGACGGCCTTGTACTCGGCCTCCGCGATGTGGTGCGGGTCCCGGCCGTGCAGCACCCGCACGTGCAGCGCGATCTGCGCGTGGAACGACAGCGAGTCGAACACGTGCCGCGTCAGCACGAACGGGTAGTTCCCGCCGATGGTGAAGCTGTTGAACTGCTCCGGCTCGCCCAGGTGCACGCAGTACGGCCGCCCGGAGACGTCGATCGCGGCGTGCGCGAGGGTCTCGTCCATCGGGATCCACGCGTCGCCGAACCGGCGGATACCGCTCTTGTCACCGAGCGCCTGCCGCAGCGCCTGGCCGAGCACGATCGCGGTGTCCTCGACGGTGTGGTGCGCGTCGATGTGCACGTCACCGGTCGCCTGCACCTTGAGGTCGAGCGAGCCGTGCACACCGAACGCGGTGAGCATGTGGTCGTAGAACGGGACACCGGTGTCGATCTCCACCTGACCCGTGCCGTCCAGATCGAGCTGGACCGAAATGGACGATTCCTTGGTGGTGCGATCCACCTTGCCGACGCGACTCATCGCGGCACCTCCTTGCTGGCCTCGAGAAAGGCGTCGTTCTCTTCCGGCGTGCCGATGGTCACCCGCAGGTGCCCGGCGATGCCGACGTCCCTGATCAGCACACCGTTGTCCAAATAGGACTTCCAGGTCGCGGGCGCGTCCGCGAACCGTCCGAAGAGGACGAAGTTCGCGTCGCTCGGGACCGGCGTGAATCCCAAGCCCAGCAACGATTCCACCACGCGGTCGCGTTCGGCCGCGAGTTTGGCGACCGAGGCGAGGGTGGCGTCCGCGTGCCGCAGCGCGGCGCGCGCGGCGGCCTGCGTGAGCTTCGAAAGGTGGTACGGCAGGCGCACCAGCTGCAGCGCGTCGACGATCGCGGGCGCCGCCGCGAGGTAGCCGAGCCGTCCACCGGCGAAGGCGAACGCCTTGCTCATCGTGCGCGACACGATCAGCTTCGCCGGGTACTCCTCGATCAGCTCGACTGCGCTCGGCTGCGACGAGAATTCCGCGTACGCCTCGTCGACCACCACGATGCCCGGCGCCGCTTCGAGCAGCCCGCGCAACTCGCCGAACGGGATCGACCCGCCGGTCGGGTTGTTCGGGCTGGTCACGAACACGATGTCCGGGCGGCGTTCGCCCACCAGCGCGGCCGCCTTCTCGGTGTCGAGCGTGAAATCGTCGCGGCGCGGCACCGGCAGCCAGTCGGTGCGGGTGCCCGCCGAGATGATCGGGTGCATCGAGTACGACGGCTCGAAGCCCAGGGCCGACCGGCCGGGACCGCCGAAGGCCTGCAGGATCTGCTGCAGGATCTCGTTGGAGCCGTTGGCGGCCCACACGTTCGACTCCGACACCAGCACGCCGGTGGACACCGCGAGATAGTCCGCGAGATCCTGGCGCAACGCGACGGCGTCGCGATCCGGGTAGCGGTGGAGCGAAGCGGCCTCGGCACGCACGGCCTCGGCGACGTCGGCCACCAGCTCATCCGGCGGCGGGTACGGGTTTTCGTTGGTGTTGAGCCGGATCGGCACGTCGAGCTGCGGTGCGCCGTACGGGGTCTTGCCCCGCAGGTCCTCCCGCAGCGGGAGCGTGTCGAGCGTGATCTCCTCGCCGATGCTCATGCCCGCTCCCCCTCGAACCGCGCCGTGATGGCCTCGCCGTGCGCGGGCAGGTCTTCGGCGTTCGCCAGCGCGACGACGCGGCCGGCGATCTCGCGCAGCGCGTCCTGGCTGTAGTCGACGACGTGCACGCCCTTGAGGAAGCTCTGCACCGAAAGCCCGGACGAGTGCCGCGCGAACCCGCCGGTCGGCAGGACGTGGTTGGACCCGGCGCAGTAGTCGCCGAGCGAGACCGGCGCGTACGCCCCGACGAAGATCGCACCGGCGTTGCGCACGCGAGCCGCCACCGCACGCGCGTCCGCGGTCTGGATCTCCAGGTGTTCCGCCGCGTACGCGTCCACGACGCGAATCCCGTCGTCCACAGTGGACACGAGGATGACGCCGGACTGCTTGCCGCCCAAGGCTTCCGTCACCCGCTCGGAGTGCTTGGTCGCGACAACGCGCCCGGTGAGTTCCTTGTCGACGGCGTCCGCGAGCTCCTCGGACGTGGTGACCAGCACACTCGCGGCGAGCGGGTCGTGCTCGGCCTGGCTGATCAGGTCGGCGGCGACGTGCACCGGGTCGGCGGTCTCGTCGGCGAGGATCGCGATCTCGGTCGGGCCCGCCTCGGAGTCGATGCCGATGATTCCGCGCAGCAGCCGCTTGGCCGCGGTGAGGTAGATGTTGCCGGGCCCGGTGACGATGTCGACGGGCTCCAGTGTCGCGCCGTCGGTGTCCGTGCCGCCGTACGCGAGCAGCGCGACGGCCTGCGCGCCGCCGACGGCCCAGACCTCGTCGACGCCGAGCAGTTCGGCGGCGGCCAGGATCGTCGGGTGCGGGAGCCCGCCGAACGCGGCCTGCGGCGGCGAGCACAGCACGAGCGTGCCGACGCCGGCGATCTGCGCCGGGACGACGTTCATCACCACGGTCGAGGGGTACACCGCCAGCCCGCCCGGGGCGTACAGCCCGACGCGCTCGACGGGAATCCAGCGCTCGGTGACGGTGCCGCCGTCGACGACCTCGGTCGTGACGTCCTGGCGGCGCTGATCGCCGTGGACCTTGCGGGCGCGGACGATGGACTCCTCCAGTGCCTCGCGGACGGCCGGGTCCAGGTTCGCGAGCGCGCTGGTGAGCTCCGCGGCGGCCACGCGGACTCCGCCGGGACGCACCTTGTCGAACTTCTCGGTGTACTCGAGGACCGCCTCGACGCCGCGATCGCGGACCGCCTCGACCACCGGCCGTACGTGATGCAGGGCCGCGTCCACGTCGTACTCGGCACGCGGGAGCGTGCTCCTGAGTTCGGCAACGGACGGGACCTGTCCACGCAGGTCGGTACGGTTCAGCATGGGTCAAGGGTACGAGGTGGCCGGATCGCCCCGAGCAGGCACACTGGGGTGGTGACCAGCGATCCCACGATGAGGGAGGCCTCCGTGCCGCGAATCGGGTTGTGCCAGCTCACGGCGGCCGAGGATCCCGAAACGAACCTGAAGCTGATTCGCGAAGGCGTGACGGCCGCGGCGGCCGAGGGCGCGCGGATCGTGGTGTTCCCCGAGGCGGCGATGGCGCGCTTCGGCATCCCGCTCGCGCCCGTCGCGCAACCCTTGGACGGTCCCTGGGCGTCCACAGTGGCGGCCCTCGCCGACGAGCACGGTGTCGTGGTCGTCGCGGGCATGTTCACGCCGTCGCCCGACGGGCGCGTGAGCAACACGCTGCTCGTCACCGGCGCCGGGCATCACTTCGGCTACGACAAGATCCATCTGTACGACGCGTTCGGCTTCGCCGAGTCCGACACGGTCGCCCCGGGCACCGCGCCCGTCACCTTCGAGGTCGACGGGGTCACCTTCGGCCTCGCGACCTGTTACGACATCCGCTTCCCCGAACTGTTCCGGAAGCTGGCCGACGACGGCGCCGACATCGTGCTCGTGCCCACGTCCTGGGGCGCGGGCGAGGGCAAACGCGAGCAGTGGGAGGTGCTGGTGCGCGCCCGCGCGCTCGACTCCGGCTGCTGGGTGCTGGGCTGCGGACAGGCCGATCCGGCCACGACGTCGACCCCGGTGAACCCCAAGGCTCCGACCGGGATCGGCTATTCCACGGTGTCCGACGGTTTCGGCCGTGTCCACACCCAACTGGGCGCCGGGGCGGAACTGGTCGTCGTCGATCTCGACCCCGCGGTCAGCGGGAAGGCGCGGGCGGCGACGGGCGTTCTGGCGAACCGTCGCCTGTAGCGTCCACCGATCGCTCGAAGAAGGATTCGAGCACCACGATCGTCTGAGTCCCGGTGACGCCCTCGATCGCGTACAGCCTGCGCAGGGACGCCTGAAGCTCCTCGGTGGTCGGCGTGCGCACCTTAACCAGCAGCGAGGCCGGGCCCGCGATGATGTGCGCCTCGACGACCTCCGGCAACGCCTCCAGCGCGGCCTTGGTCGGCGCGTCGCCCATCCACGACCCCGCCTCGACCAGCACGAACGCCATCACGCCCCGGCCGACGGCCGCCGGATCGACGTCGACGGTCGTGCGCCGGATGACGCCCTGTTCGCGCAGTTTGCGGACCCGCTCGTGCGCGGCGCCCGCGGACAGCCCGACCGCCTTGCCGAGCGCGGCGTACGCCTGCGTCGCGTCCTGCTGCAACGCGGTGAGCAACATGCGATCCACGTCATCCATGGGTTGACCATATCAAGTTCGGCAGTTCATGATGATCGCAATATCTCATTCGGAACACTGGGGTTCTCATGGACATGGTCAAGGCACAGTTCGAGGTGCTCGACGAGCGATTCGCCCGCGTCAACGGGGACGAGTGGATGCGGCGGCTGCACACCGGCTGCCGGTGGACCGAGGGCCCCGCCTACTTCCCCGCCGGGCGGTACCTGGTGTTCAGCGACATCCCGAACGACCGAGTGCTGCGCTGGGACGAGACCACGGGCGCGGTCGGCGTGTTCCGCGAGCCGGCCGGATTCCACAACGGGCACACCGTCGACCGGCAGGGCAGGCTCGTCAGCTGCGAACAGGGCGGCCGCCGGGTGACCCGCACCGAGCACGACGGCACGACCACCGTCCTCGCGGACACCTATCAGGGCAAGAGGTTCAACAGCCCCAACGACGTCGTCGAGTCCTCGGACGGCGCGATCTGGTTCACCGACCCGAGTTACGGCATCGACAGCGACTACGAGGGCCATCAAGCCGAGAGCGAGATCGGCGCCTGTCACGTCTATCGAGTCGATCCGGATGGTTCCGTGCGGATCGTCGCGGACGACTTCTCGCGCCCGAACGGGCTGGCGTTCTCCCTCGACGAGTCGCTGCTCTACATCGCGGACACGCGGCAGAATCCCAGCCACATCAGGGTTTTCTCGGTGGACGACGGCCGCCTTTCCGGCGGCGAGGTCTTCGCGACGAGTGACGCGGGCGGTTTCGACGGGATGCGGCTGGACGCCGCCGGACGGCTCTGGGCGGCCGCGCACGACGGCCTGCACTGCTTCGCGCCCGACGGCACGAGGATCGGGAAGCTGCGAGTGCCGGAGGTCTGTTCGAACCTGACCTTCGGCGGGCCGCGGCGGAACGATCTGTTCATCACCGCGTCCAGTTCGGTGTACACGCTGCGGGTGAACTTCTCGGGGCCACGGTTCTAGCGCAGCAGGCCCTCGCGGATCGCGACGCGGACGAAGCCGGCGCGCCGCCGCTCGCCGGTCTTGTCCCGGATCCGGTCGAGATAGGACCGCACCGTCCGCACGCTGATGTTCAGGATCTCCGCCACGTCGACGTCCCGCTCGCCGGCCGCGACCAGCCGCAGGACCTGTTTCTCCCGTTCGGACAGGACGATCTTGGGCCCGGCGTGGCGGTCTTCGCTGTCCTGGATGATCATCCCGGCCAGCGTCGGCGACACGTACGCGTTGTCTTCGGCGATGGTGCGGATGGCGCGCAGGAGTTCGTCGCCGTCGACGTCCTTGGACAGGAAGCCCTTCGCCCCGGCCTGCATGGCGCCCAGCACCTCGGGCTGCTCGGCGTGCGCGGACACCACGAGCACCTTGTGTCCCATCTGTCCCACCTCGAGTACCGCGGCGGCGTCCTGGACGCCGCGCAGCTTGAGGTCGAGGACGACGACGCTGCCGGGAGGCTGCTCCTGGACGGCGAACCGCGCGACGGAGTCGGCGACGGCGCCCAGCTCGATGTCGGGCGCCTCGGTGAGGACACGCGCGACGGCGTCCCGGTACAGCGGATGATCTTCGATCACCCCGACGTTGATCGGCGTACTGCGTTTCGGCTGCTGCTCGTCTGCGTTCACCGGCGTCCTTCGAATCCGCCCGCGTCGGCGCGGGGCGCGACCGGCCGAGACGGACCGGGCACCTCCGGCGGAGACGCGAGCCCGAGCTGGATGGCCTTGCGGACCAGACCGGCCCGCCTTCTCTCTCCGAGTTTGTCACGGATCCGGTCCAGATAACCGCGGACCGTCCGAACCCCGATACCCAGGATGCGGGCGATGTCGACGTCGCGTTCGCCCGCGGCGACGAGCCGCAGGACCTGCTTCTCCCGTGCGGAGAGCGCGACGTCCGGGGCCGACGCGGGGCGGTCGGCGTTGTCCTTGATGATCATTCCGGCCACCACCGCGGAAACGTAGGCCCGGCCCCGCGCGACCGTCCTGATCGCGGTCAGCAGCTCGTCGACGTCGACGTCCTTGGACAGGAATCCCTTGGCACCGGCCGCGATCGCGCCGAGCACCTGCTCGGGCTCGGCCTGCGCGGACACCACGAGCACGTGATGCCCCAGTTCGCACACCTGGAGCACGGCTGCCGCGCCGGCGATCCCAGGCAGGCCGAGGTCGAGCAGCACCACGCTGCCGGGCGGCTGCGGATGGACGTGGAACCGGGCGACCGAATCGACCACGGCGCCCAGTTCGATGCCGTCGGCCTCGGTGAGGACCCGGACCACGGCGTGCCGGTACAACGGATGGTCCTCGATCACCGCGACGTCGACCCGGTCGGTCTCCGGCCTGTCTTCGGTCCTCTGCACGTTCCCGATCACCCCGTCCCACCCGCCGCGGACACCGCCCGGCCCGCTTGCGCCGGATCCAGCGCGGGACCGCGCGGAACCAGCGCCAGCAATCCATTCGGAACCGGTTGCCGTTCGGCTTGGCCGTAGCCGAGGGAAGCGAGTGCCTCAGTGCTCGCCACCGGGTACTTCTGGCCCGTGTCGGTGACGACGTAGACCGTGCCGGAACCGGATTCCGCCACCACCGCGCCTCCCGACGGGGGCACGAAGACGGCGTCGGCGACCAACGCGTCGGTCCGCGCGGTCACCGGGATCGCCTTCGCACCTTGCGGCAACGGGACCTGTGCGGAGATAACGATTCGAGAACCCTGTGCGCATAACGTCACGGACTGTCCGGTAACGGGCGCTTTTCGCGGGATCCGGTCCGGATACTCCGCGGGATCGGCCCCGCCCGCCCGTGCCGTGCCGACCTTCGCCACCGCGGCGACGTCGGCCGCGCGCACCGCGACGGGCGCCGGGACGCCGGTGTAGGCGTCGGCGTTCTGCGGGGTGTTGATCAGCAGGCTCGCCTCGGTCTGGCCGATCGGTTCGAGCCCTTCGGCATGGACGAGGTAGTACGACGTCGCGTCGTTGGGCGACGCCATCGCGTCGATGACGCCGAGCACCGAGCCGACCTTCGTCGAGACGCCGCCGACCTTCGGGCCGGGCCGCCCGGCGTCGTCGACCGCACGGTAGGCGAGATCGCGTCCGGCGGCGACGGTGCCGATCCACCGGGAGGACACCGCGATCGCCGGGTAGGTGTCGAACTGCAACGCCGTGGCGGCTTCCGGGGTGAGCTTGTAGCGCCGCCCGGCCGTCACGAGGTAGCGCTCCCCCTCGGGGACGCGGACCACGACTGCCTGGTCCCTCGGCAGGTCGATCCCGGCGGCGGGCGCGCCGAGGAGCACCGTCGTCTCCGGTTCGGCCGACGCGGGCGCGTCCTGGGTCGTCCGCGAACAGGCCGTCCACGGGGTGTTCACCAGCGCGGCCGCCGCGGGCAGCGAATCGGGGGCGCCGGGGATGCCGATCTGCGAACCCCTCGGCGCCTTCGCGAGCTTGTCCGAAGGGACGGTCACCGTGGCCTCGCCGTTGCCGCCCGCCATCAGCCGCGCGGAGGCGTAGTTGAGCACCGGATGCAAAGCGCCGTCCTGGCCGAGGATGTAGCGCGCACCGGTGCCCTCCTCGACTATCACCTTGCCGCCCGCCAGCCAGTCCTTGCCGCCGGAGGGGTTCAGCAGGCCGATCACGCCGAAGACCGCGGTGACCAGCAACGCCACGCCGAGTCCGCACAGGGTGCCGATGACGAGCCTGCGGCTCGGGGCGACCGGGTGGTTGGCGTCAGCCGAGACCAGTGCCGAAACCAGTCTCCTGCGGAGGAATTGGTAGGCCTGGATCTGGTCCCGCTGCGTCCACACGCTCCCGTCCCCCGCCGTTCGTGCCCACCCGTTTCGAGGGTGCTCACGTTAGGTCCGGCCCCGGTTCGCGGTGAGGGTATTTTTTACGCCCCTCCCCCGCGCGGGGCGGGGCTACCGTCGGGCGCGTGCACGCTGAAGCCCCGGCCCGCCCCGCACCGGAAAAGGCGCCCGCGCGCGGGGTCGCGGGCGCGGCGCCGCTGCCCTGGCTACTGCCGGTCCGCCCGCTTCAGGCGGCGCTCTGGGAGATCGCCGGGATCGCGATCCTGCTGGCCTTCACCGTCGACGGGGTCCCGCAGGCCGCGCGGATCAGCATCGCCGCCGTCGCCGGCGTCCTCGTGCTGACGACTTCGGTCCGTTTCGCCGGACGCCTTGTCGCGGGCTGGCTGCTCACTTGGGCCGGTTATCGGCTGAAGCGCCGGGAAAAGCCCGAGGTCCCCGATCCGCTGCACCGGCTCGCCGGCCCGGTCCGGGTGCGTCAGCACGTCGACCGCGCGGGCAACCGGTTCGGCGTCGCCGAGGTGAGCGACGGATGGAGCGCGATCGTCCGGCTCACCCCCGGTGCCGTGGCGCCGACGCCGGACCTGCTCGTCGGCATCCTGCGGGACGCGTACGCGAGCACCGGAATCCCTTTGTCCAGCGCGCAACTGCTGACCTGGACCGTCCCCAATGGACAGTCGGTGCTGCGCGTCCGCTGGCTCACCGTCCGGTACCGGCCCGAGGACGCGCCGATCGCGGCGCTCGCCAGGGGCGGCGGGGAACTGGGCGCGCTGCGGAGCACCGCCTGCGCGGCGCTGTCGCTCATGGGCGCGCTGGCCGAAGCCGGGTTCGAGAGCACCGTGCTCGAAGCCGGTGAGGTGGCGGAAAACCTGCGCGTCGCGCTCGGCAGCGGTCAGGGCGCGCCGGTGGACGGCTGGCGTTCCTGGGACTGGGGCGGCGCGTCGCAGGTCTGCTACCGGCCCCGTTCGGAGCGGGAGCTCGCGCGGACACTGGATCTTCACGTCCCCGGCTCGGCGTTCACCGCGACTTCGTACACGCTGTACCGCTCCCCCGGCGGGCGCGAGAAGTCCGAGGTGACCATCCGGGTCGGCGGACGGCCGGGGGCGGAAACGGTGCGGCCGGGCGGGGTCGCGGTGACCCCACTGCACGGACGGCACGCGGTGGCGGTCCGGCGGACCCTGCCGCTGGCGCTGGAGAACTGAGGGGACGGTCCGTGGAGGGTTCCTTTCTTCTCTGAGGGTAGGGAAGGAATCCTCCACGGACGTGACGCATTTCGGACGACGCAACGACAAAGACACCGGCGGCAAGGCGCGAGCGCCGACAGAGGCCGCCACGCGTCAAGTGTCCGTTTGATATTCATATGACCGGTTCGACGCCCGGGGTCGTGAGTGATAATGAGGGTTAGAACCACCCAAATCACTCACGACCCCTGCACAAAGTGACCGAATCGGGCGTCTTGCCTCTGAATGTGTCCCTTGTGGACAGTCAGGACTGCGCAATGCGCTCGACGGGCCCGCACCCGTCACCAAATACCCAAGGGGAATCAGCCTCGCACGGCCTCGTAGACCCCCGCGATCATGCCGACGAACGGGATCAGCGAGAGCAGCACCAGGAACTCGACGATATCGAGAGTCCTTGCCCAGTAAGGGGAACGCCGCCCCTTCGCGACACGCGTCGCGTAGGTGAGGCAGACGCCCGCCGCGACGACGACGGCACAGCCGGCGGCGAAGACGAACGAGCGCGGGCCACCCGCGGCGAGCCAGAAACCGGCCGCCGCCAGGGCCGCCGCACCGAAACCGATGAGCACGAGCCGCTGTGAACGGCCGGCGAACGCACGCGAACGCAGCATCAGCGCCAGGCCCAGCAGCGCGCTCAGGCCGGCTTCCCAGGCACCGCCGGACGACGACAGGACCACCGACGCCGAGACCACGACGAGCCCGAGCGCGACGAGCAGCCCGGTCAGCAACGCCTGCGCGTAGGTCGTCCCGCCGACCATGTCCTCGCCGAGCGAAGGGTTCTCGTCGGCGCGGAACGAGTCCATGTCGTCGGGCACGCGCGGCAGCGGCAGCCTGCCGAGCCGCAGCGCCATCATCGGCGCCACCGCGGCCAGAGCGGTCGCCACGACGGCGACGACGGCGGCCGCCGAGACCGGACGGACGTCGGCCAGCAGCACGACGGCGGTGGTGATCGCGCCGAGCCCGGCCGCGACCGTCACCGCGACGAACCACGGCAGCCGGTCCGCCACCGAAACGGCCGCGATCACGCCGTACACGGTCACCACGGCGAGCCCCGCGGCCAGCGGTCCCGCCGACAGGGAGAACAGCGGATGCGGCGACAGGATCGACATCCCGGCCAGCAGGGCCGCGCCGACCCCGGCGAGGGCACCGGCGGCACCGGCCTCCGCGTCGCCGTACGCGCGGCTCAGCGCGCCACCGCCCAGAACCAGGACCAGCGCGAGCAATCCGGTCCCGATCGGCGCCAGCACACTCCCCGAGGCCGCCGCCTGCACCAGCAGCCCGCCGGCGAGCAGCAGCACCACGGACGCGACGATGCCCGCCTTGCGCGCCACCGACGGTCCCCAGCGGCCGGTGCCCGCCTCGGCGACGCTGGCGATCGAATCGACGACGTCGTCGAACAGCAGCGGACCCCGCGGGCGTTCCCGCGGGGTCAGATGGAGGACTTCGCCGTCGCGCACCTGCGCGGCGGCCACCGTGAGCCCGAGCGCGAGCGGAGCGCCGCCGAGGCGGGACAGCACCCAGCCGGGATGCTCGGCCGACGCCTGCCCCGAAGCACCCGCGAGCCGCACGAGCTGCGGGACGAGTTCGGCGAAAGTGCTCTGCTGCGGCAGCGCCACATCGACGCGCGCCCGCGGTGTCACCACCGTGACGCGCCGGGTGGAGCCCGCGATCGCGGCCGTCATGCTTCGATCGACTTGGCGGACTCGATGACCGGGGCGAATTTGGCGCTGCTGGCCTCGGCCAGTTTCTGCAGCCCGTTGTTGACCGCCTCCAGCACGATCTCCGAGAGGTTGCGCGCGTCGTACTGGCGCACCGCGCGCGGGTCGATGTCGATCGAGGTGAACCGGCCGTCCCCGCGCAGCACGACGGTGACCTCGTTCTGCCGGGAGTGCGCCTTGACCTCCATCGCCTCGACCGAACGCTGGATGCGCTGCACCTCTTCGGTCTGCTTGCGGACCTGGTCCAGCAACTCGTCCATGTCCGGCATGGCGTAGGGGTCGGTGGTCACGAGTCTTCTCCTTCATCTGCGGTGGTATCCCGGCGGACGTGGACACCGCCCACGAACCGCCGGAAGTCGTCGCCGAGGCCGCGGGCCGCCTCGGGGGTCGCGGTGCAGGCGATCTCGAGGATCAGCCGCTCGGCCGGGTTCGCCCCCGGCACGGTCAGCAGCACCTGCGTCTGGACGAGGTCCTGCCCTTCGCCGGTGCGGATGCGCAGCACCTGCGTCACGCCCGGCGCGACCCCGGTGCCGATCACCTTGCGCCGCACCACTTCGAGCGCGGCCATGGTGCGGCCGAGACGTTCGACGGCCTCGTCGGCGATGTCGGTGATCTGCGCCTGGTCCGGCCGTTGCCCGACGCTCAGGGTGATGTTCGGGGTGAACTCCGACGCGGTCCCGCGGTGCACCGCCACGAAGACCGCGCCCTCGGCACCGACGGACGACGGCTCGACCGGCACCCAGCCGTCGGGGATGTCGAAGCCGAGCGGAAGGGAGACCCGGTCCTGCATCGCCATGTCGTTCATCCCCGTCACCACGTGCCCACGTACGAGATCGCGTCGTCCCACGCCTCGCCGACGGCGTCCGCCGCCTGGCCCGCCGCGCCGCTCACCGCGTCGACGGCCGCGCCGCCGTACTCGCCGAAGGTGTCCGCGATCTTCGGCAGGTCGATGTCGATCTTCGCGCCGATCCCGGCACCGAGCCCGAGCGCGACACCCGCCTTGAAGTTGACCTTGATGTGCCCGGCGTCGTAGACGGCCTGGCCGTCGAGCTGCGCGCCGAGTCCATATTGGAGGGTGCCGCTCGCGCCGACGCCGACGCCCGCCACGTCCGCCGCGAGCTCGCCTTCGATCTTGCCGCCCACGAAGGCGTTGGCGTGCACTCCGACGCCGTGCGCGCCCGCCTGCAGCGAGCCGTTCACCTCACCGCCGACGAACGCGGTCCCCTTGGCACTGGCCGAAGCGACGCCCCATTCCTTCTTGCCTTCGAGCTCTTCCTTGAAGGCGGCCAATTCGGCGTGGCCGGACGCCTTGAAGTCCCAGCCCTGCGTGGAGATCTTGGCGTCCCACCCCGGGGTGAAACCGTCCTGCTCCTGTTTCCACTTGGCGTAGGTGATCTCGGTGTTGCCCCAGGCCTTTTCGCCCAGCGTCTCCGGCTTCGGCCTGCCGAACGGGGTGTCGCCCGCCCGCGGGGCGCGCGTGCCTTCGAGGCCGTCCCAGGTGAGCTTCTTCCAGCCGGAATTGCCGAACCACGAAGGATGCGAACGCGGGCGCTTGCGGCCGTCGAGCGCTTCGCCGTTGAGCCAGTACAACGGGCCTCGGCCCCATTTGCCGAGCTCGTGCTCGATCCGGCCGGTGCCCTCCGGCGGGAACAGCCGCGCGAGTTCCTCGCTCAGCTCGTCGGCGATCTCCTGTGCCGCCTGCGCCGCGCGTTCGCCGAGCTGGCGGGCGGCGGAGATGAACGCGTTGACCGCGTTCGCGTTAGCCGTCCGCGCCTGGCTGGTGAGCTGCGCGGCGTACTGGTCGAACTGCGCGAGGATCGAGTCCACACAGGACTTCGCGCCCTGCAGCGCCTGCGCTCCGGCCCGCAGCCGGTTCGACTGGTCGCTCAGTTTCGCGCCGAGCTCGCCGAGTTCCTGGCACAGTTTCGTGGCGGAGACGGAGAACGCCGTATAGGCGTCGCCTTCCCAAGACGCGTTGAGCGCCTTCGACGCCTTGCCGATCTCGTCCGCCCGGCCGGAAACCGTCGACGCCCGGTCGCCGCACCGCTGACCGGCGGCGGTCAGCGCCGAAGGGTCACCGGTGACCCGCCGCTGGTACTCGACCACCAGCCGCCGGTAATTCGACAGGATCGAGCTGACGACGCCCGAAGCGTCGACCACACCGCTCCCCCACACGGTTTACCTGCCCTTCGCCGGTGAATCCGCGCCCGCGTCGATGTCGATGTGCTGCTCGAAGTGCTTGCCGCCGTAGTTCATGTCGATGTCGATATCGATGTCCTGGCCACCCGGCGCCTGCACGGTGGACTTGCCGGTGCTCAGGTCGGTGGTGATGGTGACGGTGTTCCCGTTGCCCGGGTACGAGCCGCCGGAGCCCGAGCCGCCACCGGAGGGTCTGTCCACCGGGATCCAGGCGTCGGCGCCGCCCGGCCAGGTGCCCTGGGATCCGTTGCCGCCCAAGGCAGGCGGCCGGTACTGGGTGAACGGTGGCGTCTCGCCCGGCGTCGAACCGGCGCCCGCGCCGCCACCGGAACCGCCGATCGCGGCCTGCCCGGAACCGCTGGCGACCGAGCCCGGCGCCTGCGGGTTGGTGACCGGGGTGCCGGAGACCGCCGAGTTTCCCGCCGCGCCGTTGTCACCGGCGTCGTTGTGCCCGAACAGTTTCTGGACCTCGCCGATGATGGTGGCGATCTGGGTGATCTGGTTGGCGAGGTCGACCACGCCGAGCGCCTTCAGCAGCGCGCCGATCGCGGTGATGAACGCGCGCAGCGAAGCACTGGTGGCGGTGGAAAGCGCGACGGCGGCGCCGTAGGTCCACGGATTCGACATCAGGCCCGCGACCGTCGGGTTCACCGCCGAGACCACCGCCTTGTACGCGGTCTGCGCGGTCTTGATCAGCGTTCCCGCGATGCCGAGCAGCTCGGCACCCTTCTGCACGACCTGGATGATCTTGGTCAGCGAGTTCAGGGAATCGGTGATCTTCTTCAGCGCGGAGTCCGACGCGCCACCGGACCAGATCTTGCCCAGCTGCTCGGCGGCCTTCGTCACCTCGTTGTACATGGTGAGGAACTCGTTGGCCTTCTTGAGCACTTCGAGCACGTGCTTCGCGATCTGCTCCGGCTGGCCGGTGAGGATCTGCGGCAGGATGGTGATCGGCCCGCCCGAGGACGCCGTGGCGTCCATCGCGCTGGAATTGGGGTAAGTCAGCATGGTCGCTCCTCAGGCCGGAAGTCAGACGGAAGCCGGGCGGTAGACGCTGACCTTCGCCAGGCCGTTGATGTCCGCGTCGACGATTCCGTGGTTGTAGAGCAGCCCGCCCTCTCCGGCGATGGCGATGATCGGCTTGCTGTCGGAGAACAGGAGCGGTTCGACCACGACGACGTCACCGCTGTGCACACCGCCCGGCACGTCGCCGAAGTTGCGCGCCGTACCCGCGTAGACCTCGATGACCCCGACCCGCGCCTGGTTGTCGGCGTCACCGGCCAGCCAGTCGTTGAAGTCCGAGACGCCGTGGAACCGCGTGTCGGTGATCGGGTGGTCGCCGAGCTGCCCCAGCCGCGCGTCCCCCAGGTAGCGCAGCACGTTGCCGACCGACGACGGCTCGCCCTGTCCGCCGGCACTGTCGTTGATGGCCAGTGTCGCCAGCTCGGAAGCGTGCGAGTTCCCCCAGATCGACGAAGACGTCGATCCGGCACCGCCGCCGGGGCGGCCGCCGTATCCGCCCGCGACCGCCTCGTCGGCGGCCTGGTACGCGTCGGCGCTGCTCTTGATGAAGCCGTTGATCTGCTGCAGCAGCTGCAACAGGGTGCGGACCGCGACCACCTGCTGGCTCTGCATCGCCGTGTTGGCCGCCGCCACCGCGCTGCCGAACGTGGCGAACGACATCGGCTGCAGGACGGTGCGTTCGAGGTCGGCGACGACGTTGATGCCCTGCATGATGATGCCGCCCAGGTTCCCGACCGCCGAGCGCATGGCCTCGGGCTCCGCCCGGTACTCGCCCGTGCCGACCATGGCTCTCCTTCTCTCGTTCCCCCACGTCTGCGTGACCAGCAGCGTAAGTTCGCCACCAGACGTGAGCGGACGGCAAAAGTACCCACCGCAAGGGCGGCACGAGTGGCCAGAATGATCGGCAGGATTACCCACAAGCGGCCAGAAAGACCCTGATGAGCGCCACTCGCGACCGCCTGCCGGCCCTGGGCGAGCAGCCCGGAGAGATCGTCCTGCAGTCCCCGCCGATGCTGCCGAAAGGCTCCTCCGGTGGAGCCATGCAGCTGCTGATGTTCATGCCGATGATGCTGGGCATGGGCGCCATGTCGTTCGTCTACATCGGACGCGACGGCGGGGTGATGACCTACATCTTCGGCGCGTTGTTCCTCACCGCGATGGTGGGCATGGTGGTGATGTCGCTCGGCCGCGGCGGCGCGCAGAAGAAGGCGCAGATCAACGAGGAACGCCGGGACTACCAGCGGTATCTGACCGGTCTGCGCGGCCAGGTCCGCGAGATCGCGGACAACCAGCGCGCGGCGATGGCGGCGTTGCAGCCCGACCCGGCGGATCTGTGGGCGTACATCGAGACGGGGAAGCTGTGGGACCGCCGCAAGTCCGATCCGCAGTTCGCGCAGGTCCGCGTCGGGACGGGGCCGCAGCGGCTGGCGACACCGTTGAAGGCGCCGCAGACCGTGCCGCTGGAAGACCTCGACCCGGTGTGCTCGACGAACCTCAAGCACTTCATCCGCACCTACTCGACGGTGGACGGGCTCCCGGTCGCGATCTCGCTGCGGTCGTTCGCGCAGGTCAGCCTGTCCGGCCGCCGTCCGGACACGCTCGGGACGGCGCGGGCGCTGCTGACCCAGCTCGCGACCTTCCATTCACCCGGTGACCTGCGGATCGCGTTGTGCGTCAAGAACGACAGGCTGCACGACTGGGAATGGGCGAAATGGCTGCCGCACGTCGCCTCGACCGCGGCCGACGCCGCCGGCCCGCGACGGCTCGTCGACGCCGACTCCGGGAAGCTCGCCGACCTCCTCGGCCCCGACCTCGGCGACCGGCCCGCGTTCACCCGGCGGCCGGACGCCCGGCTGGATCTGCCGCACGTCGTCGTGATCGTGGACGGCGGGCACGTCCACGGCGACACCCGGCTCGTCGCCGAAGAAGGCAGGCTCGGCGTCACCGTGGTGGAGATCGGCACCGAGCAGCCGCGTTCGGTCTCGTCGGAACGGCTGCTGAGCCTGCACATGAGTCCCGATCAGCTCGGCATGGTCGTCGGCGACGGGACGGAGCAGCGGCTCGGGTTCCTCGGCAAGCCGGACACCTTGGACCGCGGGGCCGCCGAGGCGCTCTCCCGGATGCTGACGCCGCTGTTCCAGGGCGCGGCGGTGGTCAGCGAGGCGCCGATGTCGGCGACGTTCGGGCTGGCGGGGCTGCTCGGCATCGGCGATCCGCGCGACACCGACACCGCGGTCACCTGGGCACCGCGTTCGGCGCGGGACCGGCTGCGGATCCCGTTGGGCGTCAACCCCGAAGGCAGGCCTGTCGACCTGGACCTCAAGGAATCGGCCGAAGGCGGGATGGGGCCGCACGGGCTCGTCATCGGCGCGACCGGGTCCGGCAAGAGCGAGCTGCTGCGGACGCTGGTCACCGCGCTCGCCGTCACGCATTCCTCGGAGAAGCTCAACCTCGCGCTGATCGACTTCAAGGGCGGTGCGACGTTCGCGGGGATGACCGGGCTGCCGCACACCTGCGCCGTGATCACCAACCTGTCCGACGACCTCGCGCTGGTCGACCGCATGGCGGACGCGCTGAACGGCGAACTGTTGCGGCGTCAGGAACTCCTGCACGCCGCCGGGAACTACGCGTCGGTGCGGGACTACGAAAAGGCCAGGGAATCGGGCGCCAACCTGCGGCCGCTGCCGTCGCTGCTGGTGATCATCGACGAATTCAGCGAGCTGCTGTCGTCGCGGCCGGAGTTCATCGACCTGTTCGTCGCGATCGGGCGGCTGGGCCGGAGCCTCGGGATCCATCTGTTGCTGGCCTCGCAGCGCCTGGAAGAAGGACGGCTGCGCGGGCTCGATTCGCATCTGTCGTATCGGATCGGCCTGCGGACGTTCTCCGCATCGGAGAGCCGCGCGGTGCTGGGCGTCGCCGACGCGTACCAGCTGCCGCCCGTGCCGGGTTCGGCGTATCTGAAGTCCGACAACGACACCCTCATCCGGCTCAAGGCCGCGTACGTCTCCGGAGAACTGCCTCCGCGCAGCAAGATCGTGCGCAAGGACGGCCAGAGTCTCGGCCTGATGCCGTTCACGCTGGCGCCGGTCGAGATCCCGGTGACCGTCGAAGCCGAAGAGCCGGTCGAAAAGGGCACCGGCGAGACGATCATCGGCGCGATGATCTCGCGGATCGAAGGCAAAGGCCCGGAGGCGCACCAGATCTGGCTTCCGCCGCTGGCCGAACCGCCCACCCTGGACCAGCTGCTGCCGCCGCTCGGCGAAGACCCCGAACGCGGCTTGTGCCCGCTGGGCTGGGGCGGCAACGGCAAGCTGATGATCCCGGTCGCGTTGGTGGACAAGCCCTTCGAGCAGCGGCGCGACATGCTGTGGGCCGATTTCTCCGGTGCCGCCGGGCACGCGCTGATCGTCGGGGCGCCGCAGAGCGGCAAGAGCACGCTGATGCGCGACATCGCCGCCATGCTCGCGCTGACCCACACGCCGGAAGAGGTCCAGCTGTTCGTGCTGGACATGGGCGGTGGCGCGCTGGCGCCGATCGCCGGGCTGCCCCACGTGTCCGGCTACGCGACCCGGCGCGACGCCCAGCGGTGCCGCCGGGTGGTGGCGGAGCTGACGACCCTGCTCGAACAGCGCGAGGAGTTCTTCTCCGCCAACGGGATCGAGTCGATCACGACGTTCCGCCAGCGGCGTTCGGAATACCGGGAAAGCACCGACGGGCGCGAATTCGGCGACGTCTTCCTGTTCGTGGACAACTGGACCACGATCCGCCAGGAATACGAACAGCTGGAGGAACAGATCACCAGCCTGGCGTCACGCGGGCTCGGCTTCGGCATCCACGTCGTCGTCTCGATCAACCAGTGGATGGGTATGCGCGCGCCGCTGCGGGACGCGATCGGTACCAAGTTCGAACTGCGGCTCGGTGAGCCGGCGGACTCGCTGATCGACCGCAAGATCGCGCAGAACGTCCCGGCGGACCGGCCGGGCCGCGGCCTGACGGCGGACAAACTACATTTCCTCGCGGCGCTCCCGCGGATCGACTCGGACCAGCGGCCGGACACCGTCGGCGCGGGCGGACTGGACCTGAACCGCCGGATTTCGGCGGCGTGGAAGGGTGCGGCGGCGCCGCAGGTCCGGCTGCTGCCTCCCGAGGTCCCGTTGGACTCGCTGGAAGCCGGGCCGCGCAAGCAGGTCACGCTCGGCATCGCGGAATCGAACCTGCGGCCGGTGCACCTCGACTTCGCCACCGAACCGCATTTCGTGGCCTTCGGTGACGTGGAATCCGGCAAGAGTTCGCTCCTGCGCGCGATCGCGCAGGGCATCGTGTCGAAGTACTCCCCGGAGGAAGCGGCGATCGTGGTCGCCGACTACCGGCGAGGGATGCTGGGCGCGGTGCCGGATTCGCATCTGCTCGGCTACGCGGGTTCGGAAACCGTGCTGGGCGGGCTGATCGACCAGTGCCAGCAGGCGATGCGGAACCGGCTGCCCGGCCCGGACGTCACGCCGGAGCAGCTGCGGAACCGGTCTTGGTGGCGCGGCCCGGAGCTGTTCGTGCTCGTCGACGACTACGAGATGGTCGCGACCGTTGGCCGGAACCCGTTGCAGCCGCTGCTGGAATTCCTGCCGCAGGCAAGGGACATCGGGCTCCACCTCGTCATCGCGCGCGGCAGCGGCGGTGCCGGACGGTCCCTGTTCGAGCCTGTGCTGCAACGGATCCGGGAGCTGGGTTCGCCCGGGCTGGTGATGTCCGGCTCGCGGGACGAAGGGGCGCTGCTCGGGGACGTGAAGCCGGGACCGCAGCCCGCCGGGCGGGGTGTGCTGGTGTCGCGGCGGCATGGGACCGGGCTGGTGCAGGTGGCGTGGACGAAGCCGGTGGAGGACTGAGCTACAGTCCAAAAAGGACACTTTCGAGATCAAAGTGTCCGATTCAGGCACTTGCGCAGTGCTATCCGGGGGTCGTGAGTGGCGATGGTCGTTCTAACCCTCTTCATCACTCACGACTCCCCGCGAAACCGGATATACAGACACAAAGCAGGCGTCTACTGCCCGGAAAGTGACCACAGTGGACCTCAGGCGGTACAACGCGCCACATTTGACTCACCCCTCAACCCAGGGCCGCCCGGACGCACTCCGGGCGGCGACACCGGCGCGCCCAAGACGTGGTCGGCCAGGAGCTCCACGCGCCCGGCGGCAACACCCGCACGCACTCTGACCTGGGCGCGCTCGGAACTACCGCGCGTCCCTCCGCCGCAGCGGCACAGGCGATCGGCCCACCGGTCACCGCGTCGCTTCCGGCGAAGACGAAAGCCCGGCCACGACCCCGACGCACAGCTACCCCTCAGGGCAAGTGCTGATGCACCGCACCGCGATCGTGGTGCTCATCTCGTTACCAGGCCCGGAGATCATGCCCGTCAGCAACTTGTCCAGATCCTCCCGCACCCCACATCCCGAGAACGGCGGGATCTCGAAGCTGCTCGTGAGCACTGTCGGCGGCGCCGTGTCCTGCAACCCTGTCAGTCCCTTGACCTTGATCGTCAGCGGACCGGCCGTTTTGCAATTGGGGCCCAGATCGAGCACCTTGCCATCGACCTTGGTGTCACTCAGGCGAAGGCCGAGGCTGAGCGTCAGGTCGATGATCACCGACAGATACTTCTTGCCGTCCGGGAAAAGCCGGGGAGCCACCACACCCGCGTCGCCGGGGTTCTTCACCAATACCCCGTGCTGGTTGCCCTCGGAAACCAGGCTGACAGTGCTTGTCACCGGCATGAAGCGAAAAGCCACGAAATACGCGTTCACAGTGGGCGGTAAAGTGATCGAACCCGTCAGAGTTTCTTTCACCGAGTCGACAGTGCCGTCGAAACGTCCCTCACCGGTAGCCAGTTGAGAGCCCAGCTTCGCGATCCGCGAAACGGTATTCCGCACGAAATACGACGCCTTCAAACCCGCGGCCATGTTGGGCGCGTCCGCACGCGGAGCGTCGACCTCGCTCTGAGCGGCGGAAGCCGAGCTCAGCGAAAAGGCTCCCAGCGAGAGCACCACGCCGGCTGTGAACAGCCGGAAGGCGCGTCGATTCGCCAGAGTCATAGGGCTCAAATCCTTCACAGCCAACGGAATCGAGGTAGCGAACCGAACCGTACTCGGCGCCGTTCGCGGAAGGCAATCCATACCCGCGCGCTTGTCATCCGTCTCAGAAATCTTCCGCACTCGATTGTGACCCGCGTGATAACAAAGCACATGATGAAGTCACAGGTTGACACGTCTCCCCTAACGACGGCAGGCTGGGAACGCGAATGAGCCAAGAGGGGGAAATGATGAAGTTTTCGAGATATGCACTCACGAGTGCGATCGCCGTCGCCGGTCTGGGCGGCATGTCCGGCACGGCGGCGGCCCAGACGCAAGCCTGGACGATGTCCGTGTCACCGTCGACGAATCTCGCCGCCGAGCAGACCGTGAGCGTCAACGCCAGTGGCCTTGACGCCGGTCGTCAGATCCTGCTCCTCGAATGCCCCACCGAGGACGGCAGCTGTTACATCATCGGATATCCGACAGCGGACGCCAACGGCGTCATCTCGACCACCGCCACGGTCTACCGGCATATGTCGTTCGACGACCGCGCTTACGATTGCAAGACCTTGAGCGGGGGTTGCTCGGTCGTCGGCAGCGATTTCTCCACGGGCGGCGAATTGGTCAAGGTGCAGCTCACCTTCCAATAGCGGAGGCGATCTCCCGGGCACAGGCCAGAGCCTCGTTCACCCCCGTGTCCACCTCGACGTCGTAAACCACGCCTCGATGCACGACCTCGGCCTGCGCCTCCGCCATCCCCGTGACCCGATCTCCCCGCGCCATCTCCCGCCCGGCGGCCACGACACCGTCACACCGGACCCCGACCCACAGCACTTCGAGTCCGTCCAGCGCGTCACGCCACCGCTGCTGTGAGGCGGCCCCACCGAGGAAAGCGTCGTCGACGATCACCCGGGCCCCTGCCCGCACCATCGCCGCGACACCGGTCATCCATGCGTCCTCGAGCTGCCGGAAACCGGATCCGACATTCACCCCACCGTCCGCCGCGAAGTCGATCCCGTCTTCCACCGTGGACGGCATGGCGTCGATCAAGGTGTCCACGCCGAGGGTGAGCCACGGGTCCGGTAGCACCGCTTGCAGGCACCGGGCGATCCCCGACTTACCCGAACTGGAGCCGCCGTTCAACACGATCACCTTGGTCGTCACGCCGACAGCCTAAAGACGAACACATTTCCAGCAAAACGGATACAACGGACGTGTCAATACATTCTCGCGGCGTTTACCGACTTCGGTAGGTTACTAAAACCCTTACCGCGACCTAACTTGGTGAAACCGTTTCGAATCGAAGCGGTTTCACCGACGCAGGCCGAAGGGCGTATTCATGCGTATGTCCAAGATCGTCGCAACGGTGGCGGGCGCCGCCGCGGCGCTGACCCTTGCCGCCACCCCCGCCGCGAACGCGGGCCAGGACATCATCGGCGGAGGCACCGTGAGTTCCGCGCCGTGGGGCGCCCAGATCTACTGGGACGACGCCACCGCGTTCGGCGGTTTCAACTGCTCCGGCACGATCATCGCGCCGCAATGGGTCCTCACCGCGAAGCACTGCCTCAACAAGCCCGGTATGCATGTCAAGGTCGGCAACGTCAACCTGAACCAGGGCACCGAAGCCGACGTCGACCAGCAGAAGGCCGCGCCGAGCGGCGATATCGCCCTCCTGCACCTCACGACCGCGGTCAACACGACGTACATGAAGCTCGGCACCGCGAACCCCGCCAACGGCACCACGAACCAGATCTACGGCTGGGGCCGCACCCAGGGCAACAACCCGCCATCGAGCGTCCTGAAGACGGCCGATGTCCGCATCACCGGCACCAGCAGTGACGCGTACGGCGGCCAGGCCATCGCCAGCGTCGGCGTCAACGGTTCCGCTTGGCACGGCGACTCAGGCGGCCCACAGCTCGCGAACGGCGTCCAGGTCGGCGTCTGCTCCACCGGCAGCAACTCCGGCACGAACCCGCAAGGCACCCAGAACTACGCGAGCGTCGCGGCGAGCCGCGACTGGATCCGCACCACCGCGGGAGTCTGAGACGACCGGCAGGTGGCCGTTCGCGCGCGAACGGCCACCTGTCCAAAGTGGACCAACTGAACGTCAGACCAGTTGATGCATAGGCCGCCGCGCCCGGAGCGAAAGCGCCGAACCCGCCGCAACGACGGCGATGATCCCCGCGCCCGCGACCAGCGTCCAGAAGTCCGGACGCACAATGGACTGTCCTCGCTGAGCCTGCCAAGTCAGCAGCACGAGCAGCGCCGCGAAGCCCACCGAAGCGGTCCGCACCAGATTCCGCCGCACGAATTCCGATTCGAGCACCGGATACCGTCGGGCGAGTTTGAGCAGCCCGAAAGCGACCAGCGGCAGCACCTGGATCGCGTGGATCCCGAAGAAATGCGGGATCCGCATGTCCCCGCCCACCGTGCTCCACCCCAGCACCGGCAGCCCCGGCCCGCCGTCGGGCACGCCGACCGCGTGGGCGCCGACGATCGACGGCCGTTCGCCGGCGCGGAACTGGGCCATTTGCTGTTCGTTCGGCCCGAACATGAGCAACGCGATCCCGATCCCGGCGACCGACAACGCGGCACCCGCGCGCAACGCGGAATTCATCGCCCGGTCGGGAAGCCGTTGGAACAGCAGGAGAATCGCGATGGCCGCCGTCGCGGCCCAGCCGGTGAACGCGCCGTTCGCGACCATGTTGTTGATCCACTGGTCGACCGGGGTCTCCCGGTTGAAGTGCAGCGTCCGCCCGCGGACGGCGATCTGCCAGAACAGCAGCGCCATGTCCATGCCGAGGCCGACCGCGAACACCGTCCCGAGCCACCAGCCGAGCCGTTTGCCGCGGGTCAGCTGACCGATCAGCCAGGCCAGTGTCACCGCGTAGAGCCCCACGGAAATCGTGAACTTGAGCGGTTTGAGCCAAATGGGCGCGTTCACGAGACTGCGATCGTCGAAGACCAGGCCCCCGAGCGCGATCACGCCGAGCACCGCCATCGCCGCCGCCAAGATCATCAACGGGCGATGCAGTACTGCCCTGGATCCCTTGTCCACCATGGATTCGAGGGTGCCGGGAAGCTCCGATCCGGACACTGGAGCACTCCCCCTGATCGGGGGTGGGGAAAGCCCTACCGCCGACCTGTGGGTAATAGTGCCGTCACCGCGACCGGCAGTTGTGCCGTTTGACCGCACTCCCCTCTTTTCTAGCGTGTCCTTCACAAGAGCAGACAGGGCGTCCCCTGGTGCTCACCGGGATTTCCAGCGAGATGAGAGGAGGTGGCCCATCAATGACCGGTACGGGATATCAGGCAGACGCAGCTGCGATGGCGCGCGCCGTCCAGGGGTTCGAGGAAACCGCGTCGAACGCCAAGACCACGATGGCCAGCTTGGAGAGCGAGCTGACCCAGACCCTGCACAACTACAAGGGTGACCAGGCGGTCGCGTTCTGGGACCTGCAGCGCCGCCTGCAGGAGAAGATGACCATCGCCGTGAACGAGCTCAACACGATGTCGCGCCTCGTGCACGAGAGCAACCGGAACTACAACTCGGGTGACGAGCAGGTCCGGGAAAGCCTCACCGGGGTCAGCGGAGTCGTCGACCAGACCGTGATCCACCGGCTGAACCCCTGATCCGCGAGAGGACCACCAATCATGGCTGACGTCGTCGAAATCAACTTCGCCGCGCTGCAGCACAGCTCGGCCTCGCTGGCCGCCAAGGCCAAGGCGCTCACCTCACAGCTCGAACAGCTGCACACCAACCTGCAGCCGATCACCCAGACCTGGTACGCCTCCGGCAGCTCCGCCGGTGAGGCCGCCCGCGCGTCTGAAACCCGCCTGCGCCAGGCCACCGCGGACATCGTGGCGATCATCGCGCAGTTCGGTGGCAAGGTCGGCGACGCCCACGATCTCCAGCACAGCCTGGAGAACCGCAACCAGGGCCTGTTCGCCGGCTGATCCCCATCCGTCGGCCGGCCGGTGCTTTCACCCCCCTCGGCACCGGCCGGCCGGCTTTGCGTGTTGTCGTCCCCCTTGTCGGCGTGGCCGTTCACGAGAGAGCCGGGATCAATGCAAGACCACTCGTACTACGTCCATCTGGAATCACTGAAGGACTTCGTGCGGGAACTGGAGACCCAGATCCACGCGATGTCCAAGCCGAACGACTTCCTGCTGACCCTGAGCGAACAGCCGCTGCTGTTCGGCGAGTTCGGGGAAGCGGGTTCACTCAACAAGGCGCACCAGGCGGCCGTCGCCGAGATGCAGGGCCTGCTGGACCAGGTCAAGGGCGCGATCACGTTCGCGCAGGACGTCACGACGACCGTCGCCGACGGTTACGCGGCGGCCGACGATTCGGTGGCGGGCGACATGAACCACTCGAGCCAGCAGACCGGGCTGCTCGATCCGTTGCTCAACGTCCTCGGGGGCGTGCTGGGCGGTAACAGCGGCTCGAACGGCGGGGGGAACAAGGGATGACCGACACCGCGCACACGAACTTCGCCGCGTACTCGCACCAGCAGCTCTACGCGATGCTGCAGGCCGGCGACCCCAACACGGCCCGCCACGCGGCCCACAAATGGCAGTCCACCGGCTCCGGACTGTTCGAGCAGGCCGAGAACCTCACCGGCGAGCTGAAGGACTTCTCCGGCAACTGGACCGGCGGAGCGGCCGACAAGTACCACACGATGATCACCGATCTCGTCGGCGGAATCCGCAAGGTCGCCCAGACCGCGCACGCGATGAACAACCTCCTCGAGGACGCCGCGGACGCGCTCGTGAAGGCCAAGAAGGAGATGCCGCCGCCGGTCGCGGTGCCGGACGTCTCCCCCGCCGATCTCGCGCTGGCCGTCAATCCGCCGCTCCTGCCGCCGGATTCGTCGCAGGCGACGATCATCAACGCCGCCCAGCAACGGCAGCAGGCCATCGCGAACGTCGAAGCGCAGCAGCAGGCGGCGAGTGCGGCCAGCGCGGCGCACAGCAAGGCGATCGTGGTGATGACCCAGCTCGCGGGCGAATACTCCACGGCCGAGGAGTCGATCCCGGCCTCGCCGAACGCCGTCGCCCCGCCGCCGGTCACCGGTGGCGGCACGGCCCCCGGCGGTTCGATCGGCAACAACATCGGCGGGACGCCCGGCGTCGGCGTCGTTCCGGGCGACAACACGCATCCGCTGCCCTCGGACGGCTCCACCCCGCCCACCACCGGTCAGCCCGGCCAGCCGCCCAAGTCGAACCCGTTGTTCGGCGACATGTTCACCGCCGGTCTCGCCGCGGCTTCGGCCGCCGCGTTCGGCCGGTTCGGTTCGATCATGCCGCGCGTGCCCGCGTGGGCGAACGGCAAGAACGACAAGGACAAGAACGGCGAGCCCGCGGGCGGCGGCGCCGGTGCGGCCGGCGCGACCGCGGGTGGTGCCGGCGGCGGTATCCCGATCGGCGGTGGCGGAGCGCCGTCGCTGGACGGCGGTGCGATCGGTGCCGGTGGCGGCGGCGGGTTCTCCGGCCCCGGTGAGGCTCCGGCCGCGTTCTCCGGCCTCGCCGGCGACGGTGGCTCGGGCAGCGCGATGAGCGGCCTCGCGGGCGGAGCGGCCGGTGCCGCGGGCGCGGCGGCGGCCAAGGGCGCGATGCCGATGATGCCCATGATGCCGATGGGCATGGGCGCGGGCGGCGACATGGGCTCCGGACGGCGGATCCCGCCGTGGCTCGTGGAGACCGAGAACGTCTGGGGCCAGTCGTCCCCGGTCGCTCCCGCCGTGCTCGGCGAAGAACCCGAACAGTACTGATTTTCCCGACCAGGAGAGGCGGCTCGGTGATGGCATCCAGTGCGGGCGGTTACCGAGTCGCCCCCGCCAGGCTCGAAGCGGCGGCGGCCGAACTCGAACAGCGCGCCGGCGTGCTCAAGACCGCGCAGACCGCGCTGGCCGGCGAGAACGTTCCCGCCACCGCGTTCGGCCAGGTTTCCGCTTCCAGCGCGGCTTCGGCCACGTACGCCAAGACGATCAAAGACGTCTCGGGCAAACTCGACGGCCAGATCACCAAGGCGACGGTGATCCATCAGGGACTGACGGCCGCGGGCGGCGGTTACCGGCGCGCCGACGTCCAGGTCGCCGCCTCGTACCGGTCGCTGATGCCGGAGAACCCGTTGCCCAAGGCCGGGAACCCGGCAGGCGTCGGCGGCGCGGCCGACACCGGCTCGTGGGCCACCGCGATCGCCGAGAACCGCACGAAGGTCACCGACGCGCTGACCGCCGAACGCGAGCGGCTCGCGAATCTCCTGGCACAGGGCGGGAAAGCCGACGACATCGCGAGCTCGCGCACCCGGATCGCGCTGTACGAGGACATCCTCGCCAACGACCGGCAGATCCTGCGGTTCGACCCGTCCGGTAACGGCCGCATCGTCGAACTGGTCGGCCGCATCGAGCCGGGCACCCGCAACGTCGGGTTGTTCGTCCCCGGCGTCAACACCTCGTTCGACAACTTCCAGAGCTACGCCGACCTCGGCAAGAGCCTGGTCGCCGCGGACGCCACCGGCCGGACCGCGATGGTGGTCTGGGCCGACGGGGTGTTCCCCCAGAACGTCGTCACCGAAGGCCCGGCCGCGCACTACGCGCAGACGATGGCGCCCGATCTCAAGGCGTTCGGCGACGAACTGCGCGGCCAGATCGACAGCCACGCCGGACCGGGTGTCGTGGTCACCGCCGTCGGGCACAGCTACGGCGGCGCGACCGTGGGGCTCGCCGAGCAGCTCGGGCTCAGGGCCGATCAGGTGCTGCACGTCGAGTCCGCGGGCATGGGACACGGGATCTGGAGCCCGAGCGACCTCCCGGCCAGCCAGGCCGGTGTGCAGCGGTACTCCATGACGGCCCCCTTCGACCCGATCGTGATCGCGCAGGGCAACGCGGGGCTGGTCGAATGGCTCGGCGCCGGGCACGGAGCGGACCCCGACCGCTTCCCCGGCGTCGTCGAACTGGAAACCGGCCGCGACGCGAACGGCGATCTGCAGTGGGGTTTCGATTCCCACAGCGGTGTGCTCAAACCGGGTTCCGATTCGTGGAACAACATCTACGGTGTGATCACGGGCGGCGCGGTCACGCACGAGGGCTTCACCGGCGGCTCGCTGCGCGAGATGGTCATCGAAGGCGTCGGACGAGGCTTGTGAGGGACTGTTCATGATCACGAGGCACACCGGGCTCGACCCTCTTGCCGAGGACCTCACGGCGGTCATCGACGGTGTCGCGGGCACCTTCGGCACCACCGCGGAGCGCACCGTGGAAGGCGAGCTGGACTGCGACCCCACGCAGCCGGGCCGGTCGCTCTGCTGGCAGTACGGCCTCCGCGTGGACGACGCGACCGACGCGATCCGCAAACTCGTCGACGACGTCCTGCCGATGCTGGAAACGCAGGGCTGGCGGTGGCGCGACCGCAGCAACCCGCGTGAGCTGATCGCGCAGTTCAGCCGCGACGGCGCCGACTTCAACGTGCACGTCTCCCGCGCCGGCGACGGCGTGGCCATCGTGGGCTCGACCGCCTGCGTATCCGTCCCCTAAAACCTAGGGGGTCGCGAAAGACCTCGTGAGCGGTGGCGGTGTCCCCCAGTACACCGCTGCCGCTCACGAGGCGCGGAATCGCGAAGGTTTCCAGCCCCGTCGCTTGCCCCGCCGGACCGCGGCCACCACCACGCCCGCCGCGATGGCGAGGGCCACCCCGGCGATGGCGAGCACACCGGAGACCTTGTCCGCCCTGGTGGGTGCGGGAGCCGCCGCGGGGACGACGAACGTGTCCGGGCCGACGCTCGGCGGTCCTCCCGGGCCGGGCGTACCGGCCGGGATCGAGGCGGAAACGGCGGCGTAGGCGTCGATCGCGCCCCAGCCCCGGCGAGGATCGTGCCCACCGCTCGGACCGCGGTGCGCGGTCAGCGTCAGCCGCGCGACGACCTGCTCCGGCGACAGCCCGGGGTGATACGCGCGCACGAGCGCGGCGACACCGGCGACATGCGCGGCGGCCAGGCTCGGATCGCTCACCGGCCAGCGGTGCGCCACCGTCCCGCCCGCGCCGGCCGACGTGCTGACCAGTTCGGCACCGGGCGCGGAAATCCCTACGTACGAACCGGACTCCGTCTGCACGGCCTCGCCTGCCTGATTGGTCGAACCCACGGCGAGCACGCCCGGCGTCGCCGTCGGATACGACGTCTGGCCCTGCTGGGTCCCCGCGGCGGGCGAGACGATCAGCGCGCCCTTCTCCCTGGCGCGCGAGACGGCGCCGGTCAGCGCGGGACTGTCGGAAGCGGCCGGGACGGCGATCAGGATGATCCCGGCACCGCGGTTCAGCGCGGTTTCGATGGCGCCCGCGAGCTGTCCGGGATCGCCGCCACCGTTCACCTGGGTGTAGCGGATCGGCAGGATCTTGGCGCCGGGCGCGATCCCGGTGAACGTCGTGGACGGATCCGGTTGCGCGCCGACGATCCCGGCGGCGATCGTGCCGCGGCCGTCGCAGTCTTCGGCCTCGGTGCCCTGCCCGCCGAGCAGTTGTCCCGGCGCGAACTGGCCGTTGCCGCCGTCCACGCCGGTGCCGATCACCGCGACCAGCTGGCCGGTGCCGCGCGACAGCGGCCAGAGCCGCACGGGATCGATCAGCCGCTGTCCCCACGGGACGGCCGCGGTGTAGGTGCCCGTCGGGTTGGCGCACTGCTCGGCGACCGCCGTCGACGGGACGGGGGTGCCGAGCAGTGCCACGAAACCGACGCATCCCGCGACGGCACTTTTACCGGCAAAGCCCACCATTCCTCCAGAATCCCCTTGTCACACAAGGGAATTCTAGTGCGCCACGTCAGCGCAGGTCCATCCCGAGGTCGAGCGCGGGTGAGGAATGCGTGAGCGCTCCGACGGCGAGGAAGTCCACACCGGACTCCGCGTACGCCCGCGCGACGTCGAGCCGCAGACCGCCCGAGGATTCCAGGCGGGTCTTCGGGGAAACCTCGTCACGCCGGTCGACCGCCTTCGCGCATTCGTCGGGCGTGAAGTTGTCCAGCAGCACCTCGTCGGCACCCGCGGTGAGCGCCTCCTCCAGCTGGGCCAGGTCGTCGACCTCGACCTCGCAGGGCAGTTCGGGCGCGTGCTCGCGCGCGGCGGCGAGCGCCGCGGTCACCGAACCGGCGGCGACCACGTGGTTGTCCTTGATCAGCACCGCGTCGCCGAGCCCGAGCCGGTGGTTCACCCCGCCGCCCGCGCGGACGGCGTACTTCTCCAGCAGCCGAAGCCCGGGCAGGGTCTTGCGGGAATCCCTGACCCGGCAACCGGTTCCCTCCACCGCGGCCACCCAGGCGGCGGTCGCGGTGGCGATACCGGACAGGTGGCACAACAGGTTCAGCGCGGTGCGTTCGGCGGTGAGCAGGCCACGCACCGGACCGCGGACGACCAGCGCGGGCTCACCGGCGGTCAGCCGGTCGCCGTCGTCACGGGCGGCCAGGATCTCCAGATCCGAACCGAGTACGACGTCGAACACCGCCAGCGCCACCGGGATCCCGGCGACCACCCCGGCCGACCTCGGCGTGAGTTCGGCCAGTGCACGCGCCGATTCGGGGACGGTGGCGTTCGTCGTCGCGTCGGGCCCGTACCGCAGATCCTCGGCCAGCGCCGTCGTGACGACCCGGTGCACGTCGGCGACGTCGAGGCCGTGATCGGCCAGCGCCTTGACGACCCACGGGGAGAATTCGGTCATGCCACACCCTCCAAAGCGATCGGATCGGCCAGCACCGGCTGTCCCGAGGGGCTGAGCCGGATGAGCTGACCGCGCTGCCAGACGTCGTCGTCACGTTCGGGGAAATCGGTCCGCACGTGGCAGCCGCGGGACTCCGTGCGACGCGCCGCCGCCGCGACCAAGGCCTCCGCCACCAGGGTGAGCGCCGCGTCCTCGACGATCCTCGGCGCCCACAAAGGACTCTCGGTCACGGACAGATCCAGCACCGAACCCACGACCGCGAGACCTTCGGCGTCCCGGCCGATGGCGGCGTACCGGCTCATCGCCCGCTGCAACGCGTCCCGATCGGCCACCGGGACTTGCGCCGGAGGCAGGAGCACACCGCGGCGCGGGTCACCCAGCAGACCGGCGGCGAGGTCGATGGCGACCGCTTCCGCCACCCGCTGCCCGACGACCAGGCCTTCGAGCAAACTGTTGGAGGCCAAGCGGTTCGCGCCGTGCAGGCCCGTCCTCGCGACCTCGCCCGCGGCGTAGAGACCGCGGACACCGGACCGTCCGTCCACAGTGGTCACCACCCCGCCACAGGCGAAATGCGCCGCGGGCGTGACCGGGATCGGATCTTCGGCCGGGTCCAGCCCGATCGCCGCGCACGCCGCGTGGACGGTCGGGAACCGTCGGGCGAAGCCGGAAATCCCGGTGGCGTCGAGGAAGACGTGGTCGTCGACACCGCCGGGCGCCTGCCCCATCCGGCGCGTGATGGCCGCCGAGACGACATCGCGGGGCGCGAGATCGCCGAGCGGGTGGACGCCGCGCATCACCGAGGTGCCCGTCGCGTCGTGCAGGGTCGCGCCCTCGCCGCGCACCGCCTCGGTGACCAGCGGGAGGCGGCCGCGCGCGCCGGGCGTGAACAGGACCGTCGGGTGGAACTGGACGAACTCGACGTCCGCGACCTGCGCGCCCGCGCGCAACGCCAGCGCCAGCCCGTCCCCCGTGGCGAGCTCCGGATTCGACGTCGCCTGATAAAGCTGCCCCAGCCCGCCGCTGGCCAGCAGCACCGCGGGCGCCCGGACGACGCCGGGCACCCCGTTGTGGTCCAGGACGGTCACCCCGACGACCTCGCCCGCGGGGGTGCGGATCGCGTCGACGGCGATGTGGTGCTCCAGCACCGGGATCCGCCGGTCACCGGCCGTCGCGACCAATGTCCGCTCGACCTCGGCGCCGGTCGCGTCGCCACCCGCGTGGATGACGCGGAACGCGCTGTGCCCGCCTTCCCGCGTGCGGGCCAGTTCGGGCCGCCCTTCGGCCGCCGGGTCGAACCGCGCCCCCTCGGCCCGCAGCCGGGCCACCGCGGCGGGACCTCCGGCGATGATCGACCGGACGGCGTCCTCGTCGCAGAGCCCGGCACCGGCGGTGAGCGTGTCGTCGGCGTGCTTGCCGACCGAGTCGTCTCGCTCGTGCTCACCCTCCAGCACGACCGCGATACCGCCCTGCGCCCAGCGGGTGTTGCCGTCGGAGACCGTCGCCTTGGTGACCACCAGGACGTGCAGGCCGAGCTCGTGCGCGCGCAGCGCGGCGGTGAGCCCGGCCACCCCGCTGCCGATCACCACGAGATCGGCGGCGGCCTCCCAGACCGGGTGGGTTTTCGCCTGAAGAGCGGTAACCGGGTCGGTCATTCTCCGCCGCCAGGCTGCCCGATCTCGATCATGCGCTGCACGGAAGCGCGGGCGCGGGCGGCGGTTTCGGCGTCGACGTGGACCTCGTCGGCACCCTCGCGCAGCGACCGCAGCAGGGCGGCCGGCGTGATCATCTTCATGTACCGGCAGGACGCCCGGTCGTTCACCGCGCGGAAGTCGATCTCCGGCGCGGCCTTGCGCAGCTGGTGGATCATCCCGATCTCGGTGGCCACGAGCACCGACTTCGCCTTGGTGTCGCGGGCGGCGTGGACCATGTCGCCGGTCGAGAGGATCTTGACCCGCTCGGGGGCGACGGCGCCCTCTCCCGCCAGGTACAGCGCCGAGGTCGCGCAGCCGCATTCCGGGTGGATGAACAGGTCGGCGTCCGGGTTCTCCGAAGCCCGCTCGGCCAGCTCGGCGCCGTTGATCCCGGCGTGCACGTGACACTCTCCCGCCCAGATGTGCATGTTCTCCCGGCCGGTCACGCGTTTGACGTGCGCGCCGAGGAACTGGTCCGGCAGGAAGAGAACCTCCTGGTCAGCGGGGATGGAGGCGACCACGTCGACGGCGTTCGACGAGGTGCAGCAGATGTCGGTCTCCGCCTTGACCTCGGCCGTGGTGTTCACGTACGACACGACGACCGCGCCGGGGTGCTCGGCCTTCCAGGCGCGCAGTTCGGCGCCGGTGATCGAGTCCGCCAGCGAGCAGCCCGCCCGCGCGTCCGGGATCAGGACCGTCTTCTCCGGCGCCAGGATCTTCGCCGTCTCGGCCATGAAGTGCACGCCGCAGAAGACGATGGTGGACGCGTCACTGCTCGCCGCGATGCGGCTGAGCGCGAGGGAGTCGCCGGTGAAATCGGCGATGTCCTGGATCTCGGGGACCTGGTAGTTGTGCGCGAGCAGGACGGCGTCGCGTTTGCGCGCGAGGCTGCGCACCTCCTCCGCCCAAGCCGCGTCGGCGACCACGCCACCGTACGGGGTCAAGTCGTTCTGCAGAGTGCTCGTCATCGTTCTGGCCCTCCTGGACCTGTCTCCGGTTTTCGCCTTATAATCGAAAACCGTGCGAAGTCATCTTAACACCCAGACCCCCCTCGCCCACGAGGTCTTGGGGGCGGTCCTTCAAGTGCGCTCGGACACACTCCGGGTCCTCCTGTGGCGGCGCGCGCTCGATCCGCACCTGGGCCGCTGGTCCCTTCCCGGCGGCAGGCTTCGCCCGGATGAAGACGTCGAGGCGTCCGTCCGGCGGCAGCTCGCGGAGAAGGTCGACGTACGCCAGCTGAAGCATGTGGAGCAACTGGCCGTCTTCAGCGCGCCGGACAGGGTGCCGGGCCCCCGCGTCGTCGCGACGGCGTTCCTCGGCCTCGTTCCGTCCGATGTGGACCCCGAGATCCCCGAAGACACCGAGTGGCACGACGTTTCCGAGCTCCCCCGGACGGCGTTCGACCACGAGTCCATCGTTTTGCGCGCGCGGGACCGCCTCCGCTCGAAGCTCTGCTACACGAACCTCGGCTTCGCGCTCGCCCCGGAAGAGTTCACCGTTTCGGCGTTGCGGAGGCTGTACTCGGCTGCGCTGGGTTACCGCGTGTCCGCGACGAACCTGCAGCGGGTGCTGTCCCGGCGCGGGCTGCTCCTGCCCACCGGCCACACCGCCCCGCCCGGACGCAGCGGCGGCCGCCCGGCGGCGCTGTTCTCCTTCGCGGGCAAGGGGATGCAGATCACCGACCCGTTCGCGGTGTTCCGTCCGCCCAGCGGGAAGTGACCGTCCTGCGAAGTCCTCCCGGCCCCCGTACCTTGAACGGGTGACCGAGCCGAGCGAGGAGTCCACCGGGAAGGCGATCTTGCCGCTGTTCCCGCTACAGACCGTGCTTCTGCCCGGAACACACCTTCCGTTGCACATCTTCGAACCGCGGTACCGGCAGCTGATGGCCGACCTGGTCGCCGAAGTGGTCCCGGACCGCGAGTTCGGCGTCGTCGCGCTGCGTTCGGCGATGATCAGGGAGGTCAGCGGGCCCGAACACGTCCACGAGTTCGGCTGCAGCACGGTGCTGCGCGAGGCGAAACGGCTGCCGGACGGCAGATTCGACGTCGTCACCACCGCGCGGCGCCGGTTCCGGCTGCTGGAGATCGACCGCGTCTCCGCGCCGTACCTGATCGGCTCGGTCGAATGGGTACCCGACGACCGCATCGCCACGGTGCACGGCGACACCGTGACCAGGCTCGCCGACGTCGCGAAGGCCGCCCACCGACGCTACTGCGAGTCCGCCTGGAACGACGAGGACTGGACCACCCCGCCCGAGGACGGCGACATCGCGGCGCTCGCGTACCGGCTCACCGCCGACTGCCTGCTCCCGCTGGAGGACCGGCAGCGCCTGCTGGAGGAGACGAACCCGCTGCGGCGGCTGCGGATCGCGTGCCGCCTGCTGACGCGGGAGGCCGGGTTCCTGAGCACGCTGGGCGCGGTGCCGATGCCGCCGGGGGAACTCGGCGAGTTCACGCGCCCCTCGAACCTGAACTGAAGCGCCGGGCCCCTCGCTCCCTGCCCGGCCGCCGCTCCCTCGCCGGGGGCCGAAGGGCGCTTTCCCCGCATGCGACGCGACGAAAGCTCCCTTCACCACACGAGACGCGGCGAAGGCCCCTTCAGCCCGACCCCCTGCCCCGAATGCCATGAACGGACCGTTCCTTGCAAGGAACGGCCCGTTCATGGCACGCGTGAGGTGCCGACCCGCGTCGCGCTACTTGCCGGCCTCCGAAGAACCCCCGTCGTCCGCCCCGTTGCCGGTCCCGAACTTGCTCCACACCTTGCCCGCCGCCCCGGACACCGCCTCGCCGACGTCGCTGAACACCTTCGTCAGCGGGTCGGTCGAGCTGTTCCAGGAGTCCTTGTACGACTTCGCGGCCGACTTCAGGTCGTCGGTCCAGGTGGACGAAGGCGCGTCCTCGTCACGGCGCGGGTACTCGCCGGCCAGGATCCCCCGGTACTCCTCGGACGCCGCCCACTTCTGCAGTTGCGCGGCGCGCACGACGGCCAGCGGATGCGACATCGTCTCGACGTAACGCAGCTTCAGGTAGCTGTCGCGGATGTCGTCGACCGACTCGTACTCCGAAGCCTGCTGCAGGAAGGCCGGGATGTCGATCTTCGACGGGTCGATCCCGCCCGCGACCAGGATCTGCGAGCGCAGCGCCGCCGTCGGGTCCTGCGAGCACAGCAGCCCGGCGCGGTCGCAGGACAGTTCGGCCTTGCGGTACCACTCGCGCAGCGCCGCGATGACGACGCGGATGCCGATCGCGCTCACCGGCGTCCACGACATCGACATCTGCAGGCCGATCAGCCGGATCATGATCGTGCGGTACACCGCGTGCCCGGACAGCACGTGCCCCATTTCGTGCCCGATCACGAACCGCAGGGACGCGAGGTCCATCGCCTCGACAGCCGCGGTGTTGAGCACGATGAACGGCTCGTCCATCCCGATCGTCTGCGCGTTGACCTCGGGGCTGCGGGCGACGAACAGGTTCGGCACGCGGTCGAGGTCGAGTGTTTCGGCGCATTCGTGGCGCAGCCTGTCCAGTTCCGGATACTGCGTCGGGCCGACCCGGATCGCGGACGCGAGCGCCATGAGCCGCTCACCGCGTTCGGCGTAGAAACCCGAAACCGCCTTCACGACCTGCGCGAACCCCGGAACGGCGCGCAGGGTGGCCAGTGCACCGCGATCGACGGGATGTTCGTACGCGCGCGGGCTGATACCCGGGAAGCGGACGGCGTTGTGCCGGGAAACCTCGATGTCGTCGGTCAAGAGAAAGCCCCCTAGAGATGTGTCCCGGCCCACCCTAGAGGAAATTCGTCAGCCGAGACGGCGGCCCAGGTCTTCCCGTCCGTTCCACGCGGTCAGCAGCGTGTACGCCAGCGTCGTCATCAACGGCGCGGCGAGCATGATCCACGTCGATTCGATCTGCGGCGCCTTCGCGATGACGTCACCGACGGCGGGCGCGGCGCCGATCTCGTAGCGGCCGTTGGCGAACGCGACGCCCATCGTCGTCCCCAGCCAGCCCGCGAGGGTCGCACCGCCGGTCGCGGCGATCAGCACGACCGGGCCGCGGCGTTCCCGCAGCAGCCAGGTCACGATGCCGATCAGCAGCCCGGCGCCGAGCGCGAGGAAACCGTAGACGGCGAGGTCGTCGAAGCGGTGCCAGCTCTCCAGCTCCAGCGGGGCGAGACCGCCCTGGTCGTTGATCACCCGCATCCGCTGGGGCGGCGCGAGCCGCGCCCACAGCCAGGCCAGCGGGAAACCGAGCAGGCCCGCCGTGGACAGGACGCTGACCGCGGGCAGCAGATCGGCCTTGACGACGACCTTGGGGTACGGGCGGCGCGGCCTCGGCAGCACGGGCACCGACCAGGGGTCGGGCACGCTGGAAGACAGGTGCGCCGGTTTACCGGTCGTCTCGCCCAACCCCGGACTCCTCCCTCGTGCTGCTTGTGCAGAGCGTAACCAATGACGCCCCCAGCGCACGCAACCCGGCACCGAATCGCGGGAAAGTGTCAGCCGCTGAGTTCACCGTGACGGCTGCACCGGGCCGTCCACCCGACCGGGGTGATCTGGACGACCATCCGCCGCGCGCAGTACGTGCAGTACCGCGGCGGCTCGAGTGCCGTTCTGGGGTTGTGGCAGGCCGGATGTTCCGCGCCACCGTCGGACATCTGTCCACAGTGGACGCAGTACGCCGCTGGGTCAGAGGACGTCACTGATCGCCTTCACCGGCATCTTCAGCTCTTCGAGCATCGCCAGGTCCGCGGTGGCCGGCCGGCCGAGGTTGGTCAGGTAGTTGCCGACGATGATCGCGTTGATACCGCCGAGCATGCCCTGCTTGGTGCCCAGGTCGCCGAAGGTCAGCTCACGGCCGCCGGAGAAGCGGAGCAGCGGACGGGGCATCGCGAGCCGGAACGCGGCCACGGTGCGCAGCGCGTCCTTGCCCTCGACGACCTCGTAGTCCTCGTACGGCGTACCCGGCTGTGGGATGAGGAAGTTCATCGTGCACTCGTCGGGGTTCAGCTCGGCCAGCTGCGCGGCGAACTCGGCGCGCTGCTCGATGCTCTCCCCCATGCCGATGATGCCGCCGCAGCAGACCTCCATGCCCGCCTCGCGGATCATGCGGAGAGTCTCCCAGCGCTCTTCCCACGTGTGCGTGGTGACGACGTTCGCGAAATGCGAGCGCGCGGTCTCCAGGTTGTGGTTGTAGCGGTGCACGCCCATCTCGACGAGCTCGTCGACCTGCTCCTGGGTGAGCATGCCGAGCGAGCACGCGATCTGGATGTCGTTGCCGTCCTCGCGGATGGCCTTGATCCCCTCGCGGACCTGCGAGAGCAGCCGCTTGTCGGGGCCGCGGACGGCGGCGACGATGCAGAACTCGGTCGCGCCGGTCTCGGCGGTCTGGCGGGCGGCCTTGACCAGGCCGGGGATGTCCAGCCACGCCGACCGCACCGGCGTCGGGAACCGGCCGGACTGCGAGCAGAAGTGGCAGTCCTCCGGGCAGCCGCCGGTCTTGAGGCTGATGATGCCCTCGACCTCGACCTCGGGGCCGCACCAGCGCATCCGGACCTCGTGGGCCAGCGCCAGCAGGTCGGTCAGGCGGTCGTCGTCGAGCCGCAGGACTTCGAGGATCTGCTCTTCGCCGAGCCCGACGCCGCGCTCGAGGACCTGGTCACGCGCCACGGCGAGGATGTCGACGGTCTCCGGGGCAGTGGTCACGAGGCGGCTCCTGTTCGGGGTGGGGCAGTGAAGCGAAGGCACATCATCGTGCACGACCGGGCGGCTCGGCCACAGCGACGCAGGTCACTTCTGTGCCGAGGCCCGGCCGACGAAGCATTCCGGATCGAACTCCCCGCCGAACCACGGCGAAAGACCCGCCTTGGCCCGGTCGGCGAACTCCTCGGGCCCGGCCGTGCCCAGCCCGGCGGGAAGCACGCCCAGCAGCGGGGCCCCGGCGGCGACCGGCAGGTCCCGCAGATTCGACACCGCCGCCAGATCCGGCTCGTCCGGCCACGATCCGATGATCACCCCGGCCACGGTCAGCCCGCGTTTGGTGGCGACCTCGGCGGTCAGGGCGGTCGCGTTGAGCGTGCCCAGCCCGGCCTCGGCGACGATGATGACCAGCGCACCCAGCGACCACGCGACGTCGGCCAGCGTGGCCCCGTCGGCGTCGAAGCGGACCAGCAGCCCGCCCGCGCCCTCGATGAGGGTCAGGTCGTGTTCGCCGTCGAGGTCGCTCGCCGCGGCGGCGATCTCGCTCGGGGCCAGCGTCGGCAGTCCCGAGAGCCTGGCCGCCGCCTCCGGCGACAGCGGATCCGGGTACCTCCGCAGCTCACGGGTGGTCACCGGGCCGGCGAGGCGGAGGACGTCGGCGAGGTCGCCCGGCTCGTCCGGGCCCACTCCGGTCTGCGCCGGTTTCAGCACGGCGACACGCTGGCCCTGACCGGCGGCCAGAGCGGCGATGGCGGCGGTGGAGATCGTCTTGCCGACACCCGTACCGGTGCCGGTCATGACCAGCATGCTCACGTGCGCTAAATCTAGTGGGTCGGAATCTAGTCCCGCTGAACGGCTTCCGTTAGCCCCCGGATGCGGTGACCACCCCGACCGGGGTGAACGACGGGCTCCCCTCGTCCGACAGGTAGACCTGCGCCGCCCCGACGTCGAAGTACATCCCGGTCAGGTGCAGCTCGCCGCGCGCCTCCGCCTCGGCGATCAGCGGATAGTGGCGAAGGTGCTCCAGCTGCTGGAGCACGTTCTTGAGCGCCAGGCGGTCGACCTCGCTGCCCGGGCGTTCGCCGTCGAGGGTCACCGTGGCCTCGCGATGCGCGCTCGGCTCGGCGTGCCGCAGCCAGGAGGCCAGCATCGGCGCGCCGTCCGGGGCTCCGGTGGCCAGCGCCTGCATCGCCCCGCAGCCGGAATGACCGCAGACCACGATCTCGCGCACCTTCAGCACGCCGACGGCGAACTCGACGGTGGCGCCCATCGACGGATCGGCCCGTCGTGCGGGCACGAGGTTCCCGATGTTGCGCACGGTGAACAGGTCGCCGGGGCCGCTCGTGGTGATCATGTTCGGCACGATCCGCGCGTCACCGCAGGTGATGAACAGGGTGTGCGGTGACTGCCCGGCGGCCAGCTTGCTGAGCGCGGGCTGCATGAGCGCGGCGGTGCGCCGCTGGAACTCGGTCGCCCCGCGCAGGGTGGGCCCGCCGCGCTGTCCGGGCAGTTCGACGTCCTTGGCCTGCCAGTCGGACCACGGCGCGAGGAAGCGCGGCACCGAACGCGCCGCGGCCGTCCGGGTCAGCGTGGGATCGCCGGACTTGCCCTTGGCGAACCACGGATGCCCGACCTCGTCGACGATCACCGTGCCACCGGCGCGTTCGTGGCCCTGCTGCCAGTTCGACAGGCTCTCGAAGGCGGCGTGATCGAGGTAGTCGACGACCAGTTCCAAGGTCACCTTCGCGCCTGCGGGGACGGTCGCGAGCACACGGCTGAGCCTCGGCACCGAAAGGAACGTCAGGACGCCTTCGACGACGACGCGCCATTCGTCACCGTCGCGCTCGGCATGGATCCCGGACCACACCGTGCGCCGCAGCATCAGCAGCACCGACAGCGCGATACCGAGCAGGACGCCGGTGAGCAGGTCGAAGACGACGACACCGGCGAGCGTCACCAGATACAGCCCCAGGTCACCGTGCTTGAGGACCTGCTTCATGTGGCCGGGGTTCACCAGTTTCGCGCCGACGTGGACGAGCAGGCCTGCCAGCGCGGCGAGCGGGATGTTCTGGATGAGCCCGGCGAACGCGGCGACGAACACCAGGATCCAGACGCCGTGCAGGATCGCGGACGCCCGGGTGCGCGCACCGGCTGCGACGTTGGTCGAGCTGCGGACGATCACGCCGGTGACGGGGAGACCGCCCAGCGCGCCGGAGGTCATGTTCGCGGCGCCCTGGCCGATCAGTTCGCGGTCGAGGTTCGACCGCGGCCCGGTGTGCATCTTGTCGACGGCGACGGCCGAAAGCAGGCTTTCCACGCTCGCGATGAGGGCGATGGTGACGACCGCGACGGCGAACGCGCCCCAGCCGGTGTCCGGGAATTCGGGCGCGAAGCGGATGTTGAGCAGGTCGCCCGGCAGGTCGACCCGGGGCAGGGTCATCGAGGTGGCGACGGACAGCACGGTCACCAGCGCGATCGCGGCGAGCGGGCCGGGCACCTTGCGGACGGCCTTGGGCAGCCGCGGCCACACGAGCAGGATGCCGATCGTGAGCACGCCGATCAGCGCGGCGGTGTCGTGGTGGCCGACGATCTGCGCGGGCAGTTGCGCGATGTTCTCGAGCGCCGAGCTCTGCGCCGCTCCGCCCAGCACGACATGGAGCTGGCCGAGCACGATCGTGACGCCGATCCCGGCCAGCATGCCGTGGACGATGGCCGGCGAGATGGCGAGCGCCGCGCGGGCGATCCGGCTCAGCCCCAGGAGGATCTGCAACGCGCCCGCGGCGACGGTGATCGCGCAGGTGGTCGCCCAGCCGAAGGTCGCGATGGTCTCGGCCATGATCACCGTCAGGCCGGCGGCCGGGCCGCTGACCTGAAGCGCGGAGCCGCCGAGCGCTCCGGCGACGACACCTCCCACCACGGCAGCGATCAGCCCCGCGACGATCGGCGCCCCTGACGCGAGAGCGATCCCGAGTGAAAGCGGGACGGCGACGAGGAACACCACCAACGAGGCGGGCAGGTCGTGACGAAGCACGGCGAGAGGTTGTTTCATGATCACCAGGAAACTGGTGAATTGTCCGATATGCACCACCTGATCGAGTGAACATCACCCTACGAATGGGTGGCGTGGCCCACTTTTGCCCCGATTCGTTGCCTGGAGATGTCTCCCGCGTTGCGAAAAGCCTTGTCCCGTCCCGGATCCTGGGATCTATCGGTCGGCCGCCCGGCCAAGATCGTCGTGAGCGGCGACTGGTGGGGTTTTCTTGAGGGGTAAGGCAAGGTGGCGTGTTGCGAAAGCCACTTTCGCAACATTGAAGGTTGGGATAGTGGCTTTCGCAACGTCTGGCTGAACCGGGCTTCAGATGACCGATCGGACGACACGCGTGATCCAATGGACGACACGCGTGACTGGAGGGACGACA
>NZ_LQMT02000005.1:44432-68115 GCF_001620365.2 Amycolatopsis keratiniphila subsp. keratiniphila | reverse complement strand
TGTCGTCCCTCCAGTCACGCGAAACCTCCGATCACGCGTGATCGCCCTACCTCAGGACTTCACCGGGGCCGCCGCCGAGGTGAACGACCGCAGCGCTTCGTCGAGCAGGTACACGTTCGCCTTCCCGACGTCGAAGTACATCCCCGTCAGGCGCAGTTCCCCGCGCGCCAGCGCGGCGTCGACCACCGGGTACGAGCGCAGGTTTTCCAGTTGCTGCACCACGTTGTGCAGCGCGAGCCGATCGCCTTCGTGCGACGGCCGCGCGCCGTCGAGCAGCACCGGCCCCTCGCTTTCCCTGCGCCGCATGGTCGCCTCGCCATGGCGGAGCCAGCCGCCGAGGTGCGCGAGGCCGGCGGGCGCGTCCCCGAGCAACGCCTTCATCGCGCCACAGCCGGAATGCCCGCACACCACCACTTCCCGCACCCGCAGCAGCCCGACGGCGTACTCGATCGCCGCCCCCACCGAGAAATCCGCTTCGGCGCGCGGGACGAGGTTCCCGATGTTCCGCACGGTGAACAGGTCGCCGGGCCCGCTCGTGGTGATCAGGTTCGGCACGATCCGCGCGTCGCCACAGGTGATGAAGAGCGTATGCGGCTGTTGCCCGTTCGCGAGCCCGTCCCAGGTGCTCCGCAGCAGCGGCGCCGTCCGCCGCTGGAACTCCGAAGCCCCGCGGCACAACGGAACGCTGCCGCCGCGCTGGCTCGGCAGTTCGAGATGTTCGGCCTGCCATTGCGACCACGGCGCGAGCCAGCGCGGCACCACGCGAGACGCCACGCCGCGGCGCACGGTCGGCACACCCGCCTTGCCGCGTTCGAACCACGGATGCCCGATCTCGTCGACGATCACGGTTCCCCCGGCGCGTTCGTACGCGCGCTGCCAGCCGCGCAGGCAGTCGAAAGCGGCGTGGTCGAGATAGTCGACGAACAGTTCCAGCGTCACCTCCGCCCGCTCGGGAACCTCCGCCAGCACGGTCGTGAGCCTTGGCACGGAAAGGAAAGTGAGCGCGCCCTCGATGACGACGCGGGTCCGCGAGCCGTCCCGTTCGATGTGGATCCCGGAGAACAGCATGCGGCGCAGCATCAGCGCGAGCGCGACCGCGATCCCCGCGGCGACCCCGGTCAGCAGGTTCACGGCGACCGCGCCGAGCAGGGTGGCGAGATAGACCGGCAGATCACCGTGACGGCGGACCTCGCGGAGATTGGTGAGGTTGACCAGTTTGGCGCCGACGTAGACGAGGAGACCGGCGAGCGCGGCGAGCGGGATCAGCCGCAGCGCGCCCGCGAGGAACAGACAGCAGCCGAGGATCCAGACGCTGTGCAGGGTCGCCGACATCCGGGTGCGGGCGCCCGCTTCGAAATTGGTCATGGTGCGCACGACGACGCCGGTGACCGGGAAACCGCCGAGCGACCCGGCGGCGACGTTCGCCAGGCCCTGGCCGACCAGTTCGCGGTTGAGGTCGGTGCGCTGCCCGTCGCGGAGTTTGTCGATGGCCACGGCGGAGAGCAGGCTCTCCAGGCTGGCGATGAGCGCGATGGAGAGGACGGCCCCGATGATCGCGGCCCAGGACCCGGACGGCACCTCGGGGACGAAACCCAGCCCCGGCAAGCCGTTCGGGAGGTCGACGCGCGGCAGGTCCATCCCCGCCGCGACGGAAAGGGCGGTCGCCAGCGCGACGGCGGCGAGCGGGCCGGGGACGCGGCGCACCGATCGCGGCATCCGCGTCCAGGCCAGCAGAACACCGACGGTGACGACACCGATCAGCGCGGCCTGGTCGTGGTGCCCGACGATCCGGCCCGGCAGCGCGAGGACGTTCTCGATCGTGGAACCCCGCGCCACCCCGCCGAGCACGACGTGCAGCTGGCCGAGGACGAGGATCAACCCGATCCCGGCGAGCAGGCCGTGCACGATGGCGGGCGAGATCACCAGCGAGGCGCGGGCGACGCGGCAGAGGCCGAAGAGGATCTGGACCAGGCCCGCCCCGGCGGTGATCGCGCAGGTGGCGGCCCAGCCGAAGGTGGCGATGCTCTCCGCGATGACGATGGTCAGCGCGGCGGAGGGACCGCTGACCTGCAGGGCGGAGGCGCCGAAGAGGCTCGCGACGATCCCGCCGACGACGGCGGAGACGAGTCCCGCGAGCAAGGGTGCTCCGGCGGCGTGCGCGACGCCGAGCGAAAGCGGGACGGCCACGAGGAAGACGACGACCGAAGCCGGGATGTCGTGGCGGAGGTTCTTCAGGAGGGTCGATGTGGGATTGCGGCGGCCCGGAGGCCCGGTGTCGTGCTCGTCACCAACGATGTCGATCATGGGGGCAGGAAACCGGATCGGCGCGCAAAAGTCCGCTACGCAAAGGATTCTCAGGTTTGCTTGTGCGCCCGCGAACTAGGACATACCCGGCTTTCACGACAAAGCGCCCGAGAAGGACCCCGATCGGACTCGCCCGTTCGCTTGACCAAGATCAACTCGCGACCACGCTCTGTACCGAGCGTGGCCTCTCCGGATTGCTGTGGCCGCTGTCACACTCTTTGGGCTGAATTTCGCCGTTTTTACGCTTTTTGTGCGGCCGAGACCATTGCGGAAGTGATTGCGGCGAGGTCATCCGCCCCGGAGATGTAGGGCGGCATCGTGTAGATCAGGTTCCGGAACGGGCGCAGCCAGACCCCGTTCCCGGTGAGGACCTCCGTCGCCACCGCCATGTCCACGGGATGGTCCAGTTCGAGCACGCCGATGGCGCCGAGCACGCGCACGTCCGCGACCGCGGGCAGCTCGCGAGCCGGTTCGAGCCCGGCCTTCAGCGCGGCCTCGATCCGCGGGACATCGGATTTCCAGCCGCCTTCGGCCAGGATCCCCAGCGAGGCGTTGGCGACGGCCGAGGACAACGGGTTCGCCATGAACGTCGGGCCGTGCGCCAGCACGGGCAGCTCACCTCGCGAGATCCCGTCGGCGATCTCCGGGGTGCACAGCGCCGCCGCCATCGTCAGGTACCCACCGGTCAGCGCCTTGCCGAGACACAGGACGTCGGGGGTGACCCCGGCGTGCTCGGCGGCGAACATCCGGCCGGTGCGGCCGAAACCGGTGGCGATCTCGTCGAAGATGAGCAGGACGTCGTTCGCCTCGGTGATCTCGCGCAGCGCACGCAGGTACGCGGGCGGGTGGAACCGCATCCCGCCGGCGCCCTGCACGACCGGCTCGACGATGATCGCGGCCAGCTCGCCCGCGTACCGCCCGATCTCGTTCGCGAGCAGCTCCAGGTAGTCCTGATCCGGCTCGTCGGCGAAACCGCCCGGCGGCCTGGGCAGGAACAGCTGGTCCGGCAGGATCCCGCGCCACAGCGAGTGCATGCCGCCCTCGGGGTCGCAGACGCTCATCGGCGTGAACGTGTCGCCGTGGTAGCCGCCGCGCCAGGTCATCAGGCGCCGCTTTTCCTTACGCCCCACCGACTGCCAGTACTGCAGGCACATCTTGACCGCGACCTCGACCGACACCGAGCCCGAGTCGCACAGGAAGACGTGCCGCAACCCCTCCGGCGCGAGGTCGACGAGCGTCTTGGCCAGCCTGATCGCCGGTTCGTGGGTGAGCCCGCCGAACATCACGTGACTCATCCGGCCCGCCTGCTCCGCCAGCGCCGCGTCCAGCACCGGGTTCCGGTAGCCGTGGATCGCCGCCCACCACGACGACATGCCGTCGACCAGTTCGCGGCCGTCGTCGAGGGTGAGCCGGACCCCGCTCGCCTCGCGGACCAGCAGGGAGTCGATCGTGCTCGGCATCGGCCCGTACGGGTGCCAGACGTGTTCCGCGTCGAGCGCGAGGAGTTCGGCGGCGTCCATCCGGCGACCCTACGACACGCCCTCCTCAGCGCAGGAGCACAGGGAGGGTCTCCAGGCCGTGGACCAGGGTGCTTTCCCGCCACCGCAGGGCTTCCGGTTCGGCGTCCAGGCCGAGCACGGGGAACCTCCCCAGCAGTCCGCGCAAGGCGATCTCGGCCTCCAGCCGGGCCAGCGGGGCGCCGACGCAGTAGTGGATGCCGTGGCCGAACGCGAGATGCCCCGACGCCGAACGCGTGACGTCCAGGCGGTCCGGGTCTTCGAACCGTCCGGCGTCCCGGTTCGCGCCGAGCAGGGAGACGAGCACGAACTCGCCGGCCGGGATCTCGACGTCCCCGACGGGCACGGCCTCCTTGGTGAACCGGATGGTCGCCAGGTGGATCGCGCCGTCGTAGCGCAGGAACTCCTCGACCGCGCCGGGGATCAGGGCGGGATCGGCACGGAGGGCGGCCAGCTGGTCCGGTTCCCGAAGCAGCGCCAAGACGCTGTTCGCGATCAGGTTGACCGTCGTCTCGAATCCCGCCACCAGCAGCAGGAACGCCATGGCCAGCAATTCGTCAGCGGTGAGCGAATCGCCTTCGTCGCTGGCGTGGATCAAGGCCGAAAGCAGGTCCTCGGCGGGCTCGGCGCGTTTCTCTTCGATGAGGTCGACGAGGTACGCGTGCATCTTCGCGGCCGCGGCCTGGAGTTCCTCCGGCGTCGACCAGGCGACCATCGTGTTCGACCAGGTCGCGAACGCCGGTTGGTCGCCCGCGTGGACGCCGAGCAGTTCGCAGATCACCCGGATCGGCAACGGGACGGCGAAAGCGGGCAGGAGGTCGATGCGCTCGGCGTCGCCGATGCCGTCCAGCAGTTCCGCGGTGATCTGCTCGATCCTCGGCCGTAGACGGGAAACCGTTCGGGAGGTGAAGGCCTGGTTGACCAGTTTGCGCAACCGCGTGTGGTCCGGCGGATCCGAGTTGAGCATATGCGCGCCGAGCGCGCGGACGGCGTTGTCGGCCGCGGATTCGAAACCGTCGCGTTCGAAGAGCCGCCGGATGGCCTCGGGATCCTTGGCCACCCGGGAATCCGAGAGGATCGCACGGGCTTCGGCGTACCCGGTGACGATCCAGACATCCAGGCCGCGCGGCAGCCGGACCTTGCGGGCCGGGCCCTCTTCACGCAACAGCGCCGAAACCCGGTGTGGATCCTGGACGAAGTCCCAGTCCAGGTTCTTCGGTTCCCCCATCGGTACGCCTCCCCCGGCGCGCCGGTCAGCGTTCGGCCAGCGCGGCCACCACTCGCTCGGTCACCTCGGTCCAGTATGCCCGCTGTTCCTCGCGCTCGTCGGCGCCCGCGAGCCATTCCTGGTGGAAACGGAGCGTGGTCTTCTGGTCCGTCCCGCTCACCGTGATCTGCAGGGTCGAGTCGTGGTCCCAGTCCTTCGGGCGCCAGGTCAGCCGGAGCTTGTCGCCTTCGGAGCGGCCGCGGATCTCGCCGGTCGTCCCGTTGGCCGTCTCGTACGCCGCGCCCAGCTCGTGGCCGAGTTCGGCGCCCGGACCGAGCCAGATGCCGACGCCCTCGCGTCCGACCAGGAAGTCCCACACCTGGGTGCCGCTGTACGGCACCGTCTGGGAAACGCCTACCTGCCAACCACTTCCGGCTGTTTTGGCCGTTGTCTTGGTCACCGGGCCATCATCCCATCGGGTGTACCGTGCGACAGTCACCGGTCCGGGTGGAGGATGTCTTCCCGTGCGCTACCGTCCGATTTCTCCCGCTCTGCTGGTGTCCGAACTGACCGAGCGCATCACGGCGATCACGGGCCGCCGCCGGATCGCGGTCGCGATCGACGGCGCGGCCGGTGCGACCAACACCACAGAACTCGCCGACGCCCTGGTCGATCCCCTGCGGATCGCCGGTCACGCGGTGTTGCGGATCTCGGCGAACGACTTCCTCCGCCCCGCCTCGTTGCGCTTCGAACGCGGCAAGGAGGACCCGGACTCGCGCTACAGCGACTGGCTCGACCTCGGTGCCCTGCGCCGCGAAGTGCTCGACCCGCTCGCCGAGGACGGCAGCGGCCTGGTTCTTCCGTCGTTGTGGGATCCCGTCCGCGATCGCGCCACCCGCGCCGAACGCGTCGAACTGCCCGAGGGCGGCGTCGTCCTGCTGGACGGCGAATTCCTGTTCGGCGCGGGGCTCGCCTTCGACCTGAGCGTGCACCTGTGGCTCTCGCCCGGCGCGCTGAAGCGGCGCGTGCCCGACGCCTGGGCACTCCCCGCTTACGCGCGCTACGAAGAGGAAGTCGACCCGTCGGCGCTGTCGGACGTCGTGATCCGCGTCGACGATCCGAAGCATCCGGCGCGCTACGAACCCTGAATTCTCAGCGCACCGCCGCGACGGGGTCGCCGTCGAGCAAACCGGAAAGCCTGCTCGCCATGCTGTCCCACCGCCAGTTCTCGCCGACCCAGTCGCGACCGGCGGCCCCCATCCGCCGTGCCCGTACCGGATCGGCCAGCAACGCGGCCAGCGTCTCCCTCAGCTGCTGCTCGTCGCGGCCGTCGACGACGTGCCCGGTGACCTCGTCCAGCACCGTTTCCGGCGCACCACCGGAATTCCCGGCGACGACCGGCAGCCCGGTCGCCGACGCTTCCAGGTACACGATGCCAAGGCCCTCGACGTCGAGCCCCTTCCCGCGCGTCCGCGCCGGCATCGCGAAGACGTCGCCCGCGTTGTAGTGCGCGGGCAACTCCTTCCACGGCACCGATCCGGTGATGACGACGCTGTCCTCGACCCCCAGCGCTTCGACGAGCCCGGTGAGCGTCTTGCGGTACGGGCCGCCGCCGACGAGCAGCAGCGCCACGTCCGGGATCCGCTTGCGGAGCTCGGGCAGGATCTTGATCAGCATGTCCTGGCCCTTTCGCGGCACCAGCCGCGAAACGCAGACGATCGTCGGCCGGTCGGCGAGCCCGTGCCGCTCGCGGATCTCCTTGCCCGCGGCCGGATCCGGCCGGTAGAGCGCGGTGTCGACGCCGCACGGGAGCATCTCCAGCCCCGCCATCGGGCCGAAGGCGGCCGAAAACCGGGAACGCGTGTACTTGCTGACGTAAGTGATCACGTCGACGGTGTCGCCGATCCGCCGCAGCGCCTGCCGTGAGCCCGGCAGCATCGACCAGCCGACCTCGTGGCCGTGCGTCGACGCCAGCACCCGGCGCGCACCCGCCGCCCGCAGCGGATGCCCCAGCAACGCCAGCGGCGCCGCGGCGCCGAACCAGACGGCCTCGCAGTCACGGGCGCGCATGATCTCCTTCGCCCGCTTGAGCACGTCCGGGGTCGGCAGCATCAGAGACGTCGGATGGCGCACCACCTCGAACGGGGCGGCGGCGTCGAACTCGCCGTGCGAGCCGGTGCTCGACTCCCATGAGGGGGCGTAGACGACCAGGTCGTCCGCGGGCAGGCGGGTGGCCAGCGAGTTCAGGTAGTTCTGGATACCGCCCGGCCGGGGCGGGAAGTCGTTGGTCACCAGCAGGGTCCTCAGCACCCCTGCAGGTTACTTGGCCCTCCGCATGCGAAAGGGGCGGCACCGCTTGCGCGGTACCGCCCCTTGTCGTCTGTTCGTCAGGCCGTCGGGCGACGGGCGCCGACGTAGTTGTTCTGCAGCGGCGACACCTTGACGACGTCACCGGTGGTCGGCGCGTGCACCATCATGCCGTTGCCGACGTACATGCCGACGTGCGAGACCGGCGAGTTGTAGAACACCAGGTCGCCCGGCTGGAGCTGCGACCTCTGCACCGGGGCGCCGAAGGTCGACTGCTGGCGGCTGGACCGCGGCAGGGTCAGACCGGCCTGCTTGTACGCCCAGAGCATCAGACCGGAGCAGTCGAAGGACGACGGCCCGGTGTCACCCCAGCCGTACGGGCTGCCGAGCTTGCTCTTCGCGGCCGCGAGGGCCGCCGCCGCGGCGGGACCCGGGGCGGGCAGGTTCGGGAACGCGCCGCCCTTGTCCTTCTGGGCGTTGCGATCCGCGGCGCTCAGGTTGCCGCCGGCGCGCTCGATCTCCTTGAGCTGGTCGCTCAGCGTCTTCTGGCGCGCCTCGATGTCCGTGGTCAGCTTGGCGGCCGCGTCACGGGCGGTGGTGGCGGTGTTCTGGGCGTCCGCCGCCTGCTTGGCCGCGGCCGCGGCCTGGGCGACGGCACCGCTCAGGTTGGTCAGAGCGGTGTTCTTGTTCGCGGCGAGGACCTCGAGTGCCGAGGAACGCTCCAGGAAGTCCTGGGTCGACGCGCCCGACAGCAGCGACGACAGCTTGTTCAGCTGCACACCGCTGGTGAAGGAGGCACCGGCGAACTTGTTCACCTCGGCCTGGAAGGTCTTCTCGTCGCCGGCCGCCTTGATGCCGAGTTCCTTGGCCGCGGCGGCGTCGGCGGTCGCCTTGTCGAGCTCACCCTGCTTCGCGGCGAGGTCGTCCTTCGCCTTGAGGAGGTCTTCGTTCGCCTTCTCGGCCTGTGCCGCGAGGTCGCGGTACTTGGCGAGCGCGTCCGAGCCGGACGGGGGCTGTTGGAGGGCGGGGCCTGGGGCAGCGGTGGCTGAAGGCTGGGCCACTGTCACCGCGGTGATCACCGCGGCCGCGGCCAGAGCTCCTGACACCACACGCTTGACTGGATGCGACTGCACGGTCGCGCGTGTCTCCTTTGCTGTCGGCCACCGACTCGGAACCCGGGACGAAGAGGTCGGGGGCCCTCTTCCGCGAAGCCGCGACGCCGACCGTGAGGCCCGCGCGGTTCCCCGCGTTTCCCGCCTCGCGCCTGGCCGAGTGCTATCGCAACAGGTTTGGCGCTTGGCTGGTTCCGGTGCAGCTCCCCGACAAAGCTGCCTCAGTGGCGATCCCGTGTCGCCGTCTGGCGACGACTTCCGGCCACGAGATCTCGGACAGGTTACGAAACCCGGGGCACCGCGTCCACCACGGGAAGGGCAAAAACTCTCCGTGATGCGCCGAAACACCTTCGGACCAGCATGAGCGGAAAGGTGTGACGGGCATTACATCCTGGGGCTGGTCACGACTACCTACCGTTCACCCGATCGGATCGACCACTCGTCGAATGCCCCGGTCGAGGTGTGTCGTCAGGCCGATTTCCGGCGCTCCTGCTCGACGATCTCGACCATCCGGAGGCGTGGCACCATCCCGGCCTCGGCGAGCGCGTCGACCGCTTTCCGCTCGTCGGCGTCCCATTCGAGCGCGGGCGGCGCGCCGAGAAGGACGCTGACGACACAGTCATGACATGCGTCACCGCGGACCGCGCACCGGTCGCAATCGATGACGAGCGTCTCTATGTCCGCTATATCGGCGATGGCCTTGTCGTCCATCTCGGGCTCCTCACTTTCAGTGGTGAGGCGCACATTAAGAGCGACCACCGACAGTTTCGGGCCTCGTGAGTGGTCAGGGCCGTCGTGAGGGTCTGTCGGCCTTGACCAAGGGGTTGCGAAAGTGGCTTTCGCAACGTCGGCTGTGGCTGGGCCCGGTACCGCCTTGGCGATCATGTCGCGAAAGCCACTTTCGCGACGTCTGATGTCCCGAAAGTGGCTTTCGCGACACACCTCCAGGCAAGAACCGTCCTGAACGGCCCTTTCATGACATCCGGCAGCGCTAGACCCGGCTGAGCCGCGACACCAGCACCGCCGAAGGCACCGGATGCGCGCCCTTGCCCCGCACCGAATCCGCCACCGCCCGGTCCGTGCTCGCGACCACCATCGGCCGCCCCGGCGGCTCGGCCGCGACGAGGGACCGGATGACGTCGTCCGCGAGCACGCCGCGTTCGGAGAACAGCACCCGCACCCCGCGTGGCACCGCGGCGGGCACGGAAAGCACACCGGCGCCGTCGAACACGACGGTGACTTCGGCCGAAGTCCGCGCCGCGAGTGCGGACAGCTGGTGGATCAGCCGGTCGCGCTGGTCGGAAAGCGCCAGCTCCGGATATCCGGTCTTCGTGACGTTGTAGCCGTCGACGATCAGGTGCACGTTGGGCAGCGCGAGATGCCGGTCGAGCGCGGTGACGTCCTGGATCTTGCCGCCCGCCCCGAGGCCCGACGTCGCACCGCGCACCATGTCCGCCGGGCGACGGCCCCGCGCGCTCACCGAAAGTTCGCGGCGAAGCCCGCCGACGGCGCCTTCGATAGTGTCCAGCAGCAGCCCGAGCCTGACCTCGTCGGCCTGACGCGCCTCACGGGCGGACTGACGGGCGATCTCGGCGTCCGTGACGGCCTTCTCCGCCCGGGCCCGCTCTGCCGCGACTCGCTGCCTCTCACGGTCCAACTGGGCCTTCAGCGCCTTGATCTCTTCGGCGCTTTCGGCGCCTCCGCTTTCCAGCCGGGCGTGCGCCTCCGCGACGGCGTCCTTCGCCTGGCGCAGTTGGACACCTTGTTCCCGCAGGCGTTTCAACAGCTTTTCGACCTCGGCGTCGCGTTCGCCCCGCGCACCACCGGCGATCTCCTTGGCTTCACGCAGTTCTTCGCGCAGCTGGGCCAGTTCGGTCTCCAGCCGCTGGTTACGGGCCAGCGCGGCGTCGCGTTCGGCACGCAACGCCGTCTCCTCGGCGTTCTTCGCCACCAGCCGGACCCGTCCGGCCGCGCCCGCCTCTCCGAGCAGCACGGCGGCCGCCGCGGCGGCGACGGAATCGGGGGCGTTCGGGTCCAGGGCGTCCTTGCGGTGGTCACGCAGCCATTCGGTGACCGCGACCCGGAACTGCGAAGACTCCCCCAACGCGGTGAGCAACGCCGTCCCGCCGAGTTTCGCGCGTTTCGCCGGGGCGAACTTCGCGACCGGGCGCAGCTGCCTCGGCACGTCGGCGACCGGCAGTTTGCCGACGGCGGCGGCCGCCAGCTCGGCGATCCGCTCCCGCACGGTCTCCGGCAACGCGGTCCAGCCTTCGGCGGGCACCTCTTCGGACGGCTCCGGCGCACCCGCCGACGCCACGACACCCGAGGGGCCGCCGGTGGCGTCCTCGGGCGATTCGGGCACTGCGGGCTGCGGTTGCATCGCTCCAGCGTAGGCCCCATGGCCTCGGGGCGCGCTCGATGGGACGGCGTGCGCGCATCCTGGGATTGTCGGTGCCCGCCCCTACTGTGCCCGACCATGGACACCGGACGGCGGCCCGGCGCGGCGCAACTCGCCTTCGACGAGCTGGGAACTCCTTTGCGGGACATCACGTTCGTCGTATTCGACCTGGAGACCACCGGGACGAAACCCGGCCCGGACGGGATCACCGAGATCGGCGCGGTCAAGATCCGCGCGGGCGAGATCGTCGGCGAGTTCGCCACCTTCGTCAACCCGGGGATGCCGATCCCGCCGCAGATCGTCGAGCTCACCGGCATCACCGGCGCGATGGTCTACGACGCTCCCCGGATCGAGCGCGTGCTGCCTGCCTTCCTCGAATTCATCTCCGGAGCCGTGCTCGTGGCGCACAACGCCGCCTTCGACACCGGATTCATGCGCGCGGCCTGCGAGGGCCACGGCTACCACTGGCCCAAGACGGCCGTCGTCTGCACGGTCCGGCTCGCCCGCCGGGTCATTTCCCGCGACGAGACGCCCAGCTACCGGCTTTCCGCGCTGGCGGCGTTGTTCGGAGCGCGTACGACGCCCAACCACCGCGCGCTCGCGGACGCGCGCGCCACCGTCGACGTCCTGCACGCGCTGCTCGAACGGGTGGGCAATCTCGGCGTCCACACCCTCGAAGAGCTGCTGGACTACCTGCCCGAGGTGACCGCGGCCCAGCGCCGCAAACGGTCGCTGGCCGAGCATCTGCCGTCGAGGCCGGGTGTCTATCTCTTCCGCGGCCCGAGCGACGAGGTCCTCTACGTCGGGACGTCGTCCGATCTGCGCCGCCGGGTCCGGCAGTACTTCACCGGTTCGGAGAGCCGGGGGCGGATCCGGGAGATGGTCGCGCTGGCCGAGCGGGTCGACGCGGTGGAATGCGCGCACGCGCTCGAAGCCGCCGTCCGCGAGCTTGGGCTGATCGCCGCCCACCGGCCCATGTACAACCGCCGTTCCAAGAACCCACGGCACGCGTGGTGGGTCGCGCTGACCGAGGAGGCGTTCCCGCGCCTCTCGGTGGTCCGCATGCCGCGAGACGGGATGCTGGGGCCCTTTCGCACCCAGACCGACGCCCGCTCCGCCGCGGACACCCTCGCCGGCGCCTCCGGGCTGCGGACGTGCACCCAGCGCATCTCGGCGACCGCGCCGAACGGGACACCCTGTGTCCTCGCCGAGCTCGGCCGCTGCGGGGCGCCGTGCGCCGGGAAGCAGACGGTCGAGGCGTACCGGCCGGGAGTGCTGGCGGTGTCCGGCCTCATCGCCGGGACGGACGGGCGTCCGCTGCGGGCCGCCGCCGACCAGCTGGCCCGGCTCGCCGCGGCGGAGCATTACGAGCAGGCAGCCCAGCATCGCGATCAGCTGGCCGGGCTGATCCGCGCGGTCGGCCGGGCGCACCGGCAGTCGGCGCTGGCGGGGATCCCGGAGCTGATCGCCGCCGGACCGGACGGGAACGGCGGCTGGGAACTGGCGGTGATCCGGCACGGCAGGCTCGCGTCGGCGGGGGTCGCGCGGCGCGGGGTGCCGCCGATGCCGGTCGTCGAGATGCTCGTGGCCTCGGCGGAGACGGTCATCCCGGGGCCCGGCCCGCTCTTCGGCGCGATCCCGGAGGAGATCGGCATCCTCCTGCGCTGGCTGACCCGTCCGGGTGTCCGGCTCGTGCGCACGACGCATCCCTGGGCGGAGCCGGCGGCCGTCGCCGGCGGCTGGCGGGAGTGGCTCGACCTGGCGGCGAGCGCGACGGCGCTGGAACGGGTGGCGGGCTAGGATTCGCACACCGGATTCATTGACGTAGGAGGCGCTGTAGTGATCACCGCGATCGTGTTGATCCAGGTCGAGGCCGATGCCATCCCCGAGGCGGCGCAGGCGATCGCGGACATCGAGGGTGTCCGCGAGGTCTACTCCTGCGCGGGCGACGTCGATCTGATCGCCTCGGTCCGCGTCGCGGCCCACGAGGATCTCGCGGATCTGATCCCGGCGAAGATCGGCAAGGTCCCCGGCGTGCTGAGCACCGTCACGCATATCGCGTTCCGCTCGTACTCGAAGGCCGACAGCGAGTCGGCGTTCGACATCGGTGTCGAAGGAGCTTGAGAAAAACGAGAACCCCGCCCCGCCGGTGACTTTTTCACCAGCGGGGTGCATCTTGCGCGAACCGGCCAGTCGCGGTTAGCTGGGATCAGAATCGGAATTTCACTGGGGGAATTCCGGTACTGGGGATTCCGGAGTATGTACCGATGATCGATCCGTCATGGGATCGCGGCGATCGCCGCCATATTCACTCCACGCGAGCCACCGCACCGCCCGTCGGCGAGAGCGGCTCGCCGATCCATCACCGAAGCCGCCGGATACGCGGCCACTGACGAAGCCTTTCCCGGTGACCGAAACAGTCGCCGGGTAAGCGCGGGCGTTTCCCGACAAGGATTCGAAGAACTTCGAATTCATCGCCGGCTCCGGTCTGGATTCCGGATGCCGTTGCCATCGACACCTTTCCCGGCACCGTCCGGGAAGGGTCCTCGTCAATTCAACCTGCACCGAAGCTGACTGGGGGCTTGGAGTGTACAAGCGTATTTTGTCCTGCGCACTTTGCGCCGCGGCGTTGTTCTCCGGGACGGTCGCCGTTCCGGCGGGGCTCGCCGCCGAAACCGGAGTACACGCCACGGCCGTGGCGATGACACCCGGCGAGATCGCCCGCTGGGAGGTCCTGACCCACGCCAGGTACAGCGTCCACAGCACGGTGAAGACGGACGCGTGGGTCGCTCTGCTCAGCGAAGACCCGGAGGCGGCGTCCATCGAGTTCCTCCGCCATCCCGGCGGCGGGCTCGAATACGCGACACAGCGGGCGCTCAACCGCGACGAAGGCAACAAGCGATTCCTCCGGCGGCTGCTGGAGACCCACCTCCGGGCCTACTCGCCGGAGGTCTACGACGCGGCGAACCACCACTTGACGGCGACCGCGTCCAAACGGGAACAGTTCTGCCACGGTGGCGGCTACGAAGCCGCGAAGGCGCGGGATCAGAAGTTCCGCGCCGACCTCGGCGAGCAGAAACGTGCCCTCGTCGAGGAGGACCGCCGGTACGTGCGGATGCTCGCCGAGCGTGATCCGGGTACCCAGGTGAGATTCGCCGCGGCCTACGCGGTCCGCGAAGGGGCGACCGACGACGACCTGACCGATTTCTTCGCCTGGGGCTGGGCACAGGGCGCGCGGCTGGACATCGAGACCTTCCGCGAAGAGATGCTGCGCCAGAACCGCCAGTGGCAACTGACGATCACCCAGCTGATCGTCGACGCCGAAGCCGCCGAAAAGGCCGCGCGGGAAATCGAAGGCGAAGCAGGCAAGGAGGCCCGCGACCGGGCCGCGGCCGCCTGGCGCAAGGTCGGCACCGAGGTTTCGCCGGTGCGGTCGAAATGGGAAGAGGCGAGGGACTTCGCCCAGCGGCAGGCGGAAACCTGGCACGCCATCCTGCTCGCCGCGCAACAGGCCGCCCAGAACCCCAACTGGAAAGCGATCATCGACCCCGCGAAGACGGTGGAAGGCGACTGGACGGACAACCGGTCCCTGTCCGGCGAAAACGTCGAGTACTGGGAGTCGTTGCTGCGCAAGGCCCTCGAAGGCGAGCAGCGGATCAAGAACCCGAGCTGATCATCCCGCCGTCCGGTTTCCCGCGGCGGCTTCCTCTCGAGAATAGGTGACTGGGGTATGCGAAGAACGTCCATGTCAAGGCCATGGTTCAGCCGTGGCATAGCGGTGGCCGCCGTCGCCGCCGTGTTCGCGGGGCTGATGGGCGCACCGGCGGGTGCGGCCGAAACACCACCCGGCCAGGGTGTGCCGCCCGCCGTGCCCACCGCGGAACCCGATATCGAGTCGACCGCTGTTCCCCCGGCGTCACAGCGGGACAAGGTGCTGGCCGTGGAGGCCATCGAGGTCGGTGAGGCGACCGATGATTGGCTGAGGCTGTCCGACAAGAACTTCGTCTTCAAGGTCTACGAGAAGATCAGCATCGACGCCTTCCCCCGCACCAAGGCGGAAGCGTCACGGATCTACGGTCTCACCGTCGCCGACGCCTCGGCGTTCATCCGGACCGGTATCCACGAATTCGTCCAGCGCGATCACGACGAGAAGATCCTCCGTGACATCGAACGGAGGGACCGGATCGGCGCGCGGATGAAGGCGCTGGAGAACGCCCGCATCATCCCGTTGGACCCCGTGCTGCTCGACCTCACCGACCGGAACTTCGTCTTCCAGGTCGCCAGCCGGGCCAAGAGCGGCTCCAAGGTCCAGAGCGGTGCGATGACCGCGTACAAGGGCGACGCCGCCGCTTGGAAGACCTTCATCGAGGTCACCATCCTCGACCTCGCCGAGCAGGACATCATCGAACACCTGGAACGCCTCCGGCAGGAGAACGCCGAGAAGGCCGCCCGGGAAGAGCGTGACATCAAGCGGCGCACCGCCGTCGCCGAGATCCCGGCCCCCTTCCAGAACGTCTGGCTGGACGCCGAGGACGATGTCTTCATCCGTGAGCTGCTGCGGCTGCCCGAACTCGCCAACCCGGCGAACATCGAGATCAAGGACGCGACGGAGCGCGCCTCCCGCAGCACGGACCCGGCGGTGTGGAAGGCGTTCATCGACACCGGGCTCAAGGCGGCGGCCGGACGGGACAAGGCCCGCCGTGAAGCGCAGGAAGACCAGGCCAACCGGGACGCCGTCCGGCAGCTCAAGGTCCGCGCGGAGAACAGCGGGCTCCGGCCGCGGCTGGTCGCGGCCGCCAACGTGGCGCTGGCCGGCAACCGCGACGCGGTGGTCACGTTCCTGCGCACGGGCCAGTACGAGGTGCTGACCCAGTCGTTCGGGACCTACACCCCCGGCGTCCGGGGCTGGCACCTCCACACCGGCGGGGGCGACGCGTGGATCACCACCGGGAACCCCGGCACCGACGGAACCAAGCCATTGCCGTACGCGACCTGGAAGGTGGCGAGCGGGCTCGCCGATCCGCTGTGCTACTCCCTGGAATCCACCGACCGCGCCGGGAACTACCTGCGGCAGCAGGATCTGCGGGTCAAACTGCACGGCAACGACGGCACCGACCAGTTCAAGAAGGACGCCACCTGGTGCCCGCGGCGCAACGGCGGCGAGGTCCAGCTGGAGTCGAAGGCGCACCCCGGCCGGATCATGCGGCATATCGACGCGCAGCTCTGGATCGCCCAGCAGGGTGGCGGGAACTGGTTCGACACGGACCGGCTCTTCGTCGAGGACTCGCACTGGCGGGTGGTCGCACCGAATCCGGAGGTGTCGACGCCGCTGATGCTGGACTGGTTCAACAACGACGGCCTGCGCGGGCTCGCCGGTAATCCGAAGACAGCGGAAATTCACGACGCGGGTGTCCGGTTCCGCGAATTCACCAACGGCCGCCTGTACTGGGGCCCGGAGACCGGCGCGAAGTTCATCACCGGCGAGATCCTCACCCGGTACCTGAGCCTCGGCGGGCACAAGTGGCTGCTGCCGAGTACCAACCAGCTCAACGGGGTCAACCGGTCGATGATCAACTTCCACGGCCACAACATGGCGATCTATTGGACGCCGGCGACCGGAGCCAAATTCGTGATGGGCTCCATTCGCGACCGCTGGAATTCACTCGGCGCCGAAAACGGCAGGCTCGGTTTCCCGACCAGCGACGAGTTCACCATCCCCATCGGCCGCCAGAGCAATTTCGAGCACGGCTACATGACCTGGAACTCCAGCACGCACGAAATCCTCGTGTTCATGTCCGTCGGCTGACCGAGTTCGTCCTGCTCCAGCCGGGGGCCTGGGAAACGCTCCCTGGTCCCCGGCTGACCTTTTCGTCCGAACAAAGGTATGCGAAATGCGAAGATCACTGATCGTCGGCAGACGACCAGCCGGAAGTATCGCCGTCCTGACCGCCGTGACCGTGTTGTGCGGGCTGTTCACCCCGGCCACCGGGTACGCCGCTCCCCCGGCACCGTCGAGCCCGACCGTCGAGGCGCCCGCCCCGTCCGCCCCCGACGCGCAGGTTCCCCGCGAAAGCCCGGACGCCGCCGCGGCCGAACTGCCGAGCGCGACCGAAACCGAAAAGGTGCGCGCGGTTTTCGAGATCGAAGTCGGTGAAGCCACCAAGGAATGGCGCGAGGCCACCGACATGAATTTCGTCTTCAAGGTCTACGACAAGATCGACGCGACGAATTTCCCGGTCACCAAGGCCGAGGCCTACCGCGTCTACAAGGTCATGCTCGACAACAACGCCGCCCCCGACGCCACGGCGTTCATCCGCACCGGCGTCTTCGACTTCGCCTCCCGCGACCGCGTCGAACGGCAGCGTCGCCAGGAGGCCTGGGACCGCACCGTCCAGCTGCGCCGGGAGATCCTGATCGACGCCGACATCGTCGGTTTCGACGACGTCATGCTCAACGACAACGATCAGATGTTCATCTACAAGGTGTACCAGAAGGCGAGGCCGGAACAGCCGAAACTCAAGCAGGGCGCCTTCGACGCGTTCGGCGGTGACGCGGCGGTGTGGAAGGACTTCATCGAGAACAAGATCCGGGCGCTGAATCACCAGGACCAGCTCGACTATCTCGACCGGTTGAACCAGGAGAACCAGGAGGCCGCCCGCAGGGAAGCCGCCAGGATGGCGAAGAAGGACGCCTGCGACAAGGTTCCCGTCATCGCCGTCGCGGCCTGGCTCGACCTCGCCGACGACGACTTCATCCGCGAGCTGCTGAAGACCCCGGAACTCGCCGACCCCGCGCACCGCGAGATCAAGGACGCGGCCACCGCCGCCCTCGCCGGGGTGGCGGCCGACTGGGACCGCTACATCAGGACCGGGGTCGCCGAGGCCCGGGCCAGGGACGACGCCCGGATCCTGCGGGAACGGGAGGAGGCCGACCGGCAGAAGGTCCGCGAAATCAAGGCCAAGGCCGACGCGAGCAGGCTCCGTCCCCGGCTCGCCGCGGCGGCGGGCGACGTCGCCGCGAACGGGACCTGGGACCAGGTCAAGGACTTCCTCGCCAAGGGCCAGTACACCGTGCTGGAACAGGCGTTCGCCGGTGTCACCGCCGGACGGCGGGGCTGGCACGTCCGCAGTGCCGGCGGCGATGCCTGGGCCACCCCGGGAACCCAGCCGTCGAACGTCGTCACCGCACCTTTGGGCGACGCCACCTGGAAGATCGTCCCCGGGCTCGCCGACGCGAACTGCTTCTCGCTCGAATCGGCCACCCGGGTCGGCAGTTACCTGCGCATCGCGCCGAACCTGCGGGTCCAGCTGGCGGGCAACGACGGCACCGACGGCTACAAACTCAACGCCACCTGGTGCGCCAAGGCGGGCAGGGACGGCAATCCGACCAACGTGACACTGGAGGCGAAGGCGCATCCGGGCCGTTACCTGCGGCAGTACTGGGGCGAGCTCTGGGCGGCCAACGGCCTGAGCAAGGAGAACAACTTCGACACCGACGGCAACTTCGCCGCCGACATCAGCTGGATTCCCGTCGGCCCCAACCCTTCGATCACCACGAAGATCGACGAGCGCTGGCTCAACGAGGACTGGTGGGGCTGGAACGGCCTCGGTCCGCAGACCCAGCCGGAAAACATTTTGAACGGCATCCGGTACAAACGCTTCCAGAAGGGCGGCGCCTTCTGGTCGGCCCAGCACGGCGTGGTCCGGATAATGGACCCGCTGCTCAACAAGTACCTCGAATCCGGCGGCCGGAACATTCCGGGATTCATCCCCAGCGGGGATACGGGATACCTGCCCGACGGGAAGGGCATGCGCAACCTGTTCGCCGGCCCCAGAGGCATCTGGTACCACCCGAACATCGGCCCGAAGCTGATCTACGGAGCCATTTTCGATCGGTGGGCGGCACTGCAATACGAACGGAGCAGGCTCGGCTATCCCACTTCCGACGAAATGGATTTCCCCGGCGTACCCGGTAAACGCGTGAGCTACTTCCAGAACGGAAGGATCGAACACACCGCCGCCGAAGGCGCGAAAGAGTACTACAACTGACAAGCCCGAGGTGCCTGCCGGTTCGACCGGCAGGCACCGATTTCTGGGGGTTCTGATGTCGAGAACGAGATATCTACTGAGAACGTTCCTTGTCTTCTTGGCCACCGCCGTACTCGCAGGGCTGATTCAACCGGCGCCCGCGGTCGCGGCCGACGATCCACCACCGGCCACGCCACCACCGACGTCCCCGGCCCGTCCCCTACCGGAAGACCCGTACCGCAACTGGGACGGCCAGACGGGCGTACCCGCCCTGGTGGGCAGTCCCGTCGTCCGGCAGATCATCGCCGATCACGCCGAGCTGGCCGAGGAGCCCGAAGTACGTGAGGCCGCGCGCGCGGCGCTCGACGCGGGCACCGAAGCCGCCTTGCACGAATTCCTCGAAACCGGCCTCGACGCCGCCAAGGCGAGGGCCGCGGCGCGGGAAGCCGAAACGGCGCGCCAGAACCGGGCCACCATCCAGGCGATGGCGGGCACCGGCGGGCCGATCTTCAACGCCGAGGTCCAGCGGGTCCTCGCGGGAAGCGATACCGACCGCGAGCAGTTCCTCGCCTACGGCAAGGAGATCGCGAGGGAGCGCGACGCACAGGTCGCGGCGGGCGGCCAGGCACGTGCCGAGCAGCTGCGCGCCAGGGTCACGGCACTGCTCGGCGTCGCCGGGCACCACGTGAAGACGGCGGCACAGGCCGCGCTCGACGCGGGTGACGCGGCGATCGCGGAGTTCCTGAACACCGGCTACCTCGCCGCGGCGAAACGTGACGCCGAAGAGCGGGAAAAGCAGATCCGTGATCAGGAAGCCGCGGCACGGGCCGCCGAGCAGCTGAGCGACCTCGCCAAACGGGCCGTGCGGGCGATGACCGCGCGGCGGAACCTGATGGTGGCGCACGGGGACGCGCTGCGCGCGCTCCAGCGGATCGCGAACGCGATGGTGCTCGCGGGGAACGAAGCCCGCAAGGCCAAGCAGATCCTGGACGCGAACGACGCGGCGGGCAATCACCCGCCCGACTCCTTCGCCTTAGTCAAGGCCGAGGCCGCTCGTCAGGTCGGCAGCGCCCGCGAGGCCGCCGCCGATGCCGTGCGCGCGGCCGAGCAGGCGGGCGTCCAGGCCGCCGAACTGGTCGCCGTCGGACTCCCCTACGGCACTCAGTGGGCCGACATGGCGAGAGGTATGAGCGCGGCCGGGCAGGCGGCGGTCCACGCCTCGGAGACCGCACAGCACGCGATCGACGCCACCGAAGCCACCGACCAGGCACGCAACGCCCAGGAACGCGCCGAGAAACACGCCGAGCAGGCTCGCCAATGGGGTCTGCACGCCGAAGAGCACGCGACCGCCGCCGCTCAGGTGGCCGAAGCCGCGCGAGTGCAGGCGGTGGCGGCCAAGGACGCGGCCGTCCGGGCCAAGCAGGCTCGCGAAGCAGCCGAAGCCGCGGCCAACGCCGCCAGGGCCTCGGCCGAACGCACTCGCGCGCATCGCGAGGAAGCGGAACGGCAGCGGGACAGGGCGAAGAGCGCCCGCGGGGTCGCCGAGGCCGAGCGGGCCAACGCGGCCGCCGCCCGTCAGCGTGCCGACCAAGCGGCCGCGGAAGCACGTCGTCACCGCGGCGAAGCCCAGCGCCAAGCCGGCATCGCCAACGACTCCAACCTCCGCGCGCAGGAACAGGAACGGCTCGCAGGCGAAGCCGAACAGCGGGCGGTGGGTGAAGAAGGGAAGGCGAGAGCCGCTCGCGACGCCGCCTTCACCGCGGAACGGCTGAAGCAGACCGCGCAGGCGAAGGCGGAAGCGCTGAACGCGGCCGAAGCCGCCGCACGGGGCACCGCGGCGGAGACCGACGCGAAGAACGCCGCCGCCGCGGCTCGGAACGAGGCCGACAACGCGACCGCCGCGGCCACCGCGGCCCGCGACGCCGCCAATCGGGCGACCGGTGCCGCCGTGGTCGCGAGGCAAGCGGCGGGCGAAGCGACCCGAGCGGCGGCACGGGCCCGCGCCGCGGCTCAGGAAGCCCGTGCCGCCGCCTCCGCGGCCAACCACGCGGCCAACCGGGCCGAGTCCTCGGCGGCGGAGACCCATCACCACGCCACCCAGGCCAACGTGAAGGCGGCCGAGGCGACCGCCGAGGAGACCAAGGCGGCCGAGGCGGCACGGAACGCGGTCCAGCTCGCGGAACAAGCGGCCGGCGAAGCGATGCGTTCGCTGATGGCGGCCGAGCGTACCCGTGCCGAGGCCGACGCGGCGTTCAACGAGTCGGTGTCCGCGGCCACGCAAGCGGATATCGCCCTGCGGGCGTCCACCGCCGCGCGGTCGTCGTCGAGCGCGATCACCGATCCGTCCAACCGGGCGATCACCGTCGTCGCGCCGTACGCGGGTTCGGACCTCGACGCCGATTTCGTCATCCTGGTCGCCAACCAGGCCAGGGCGGTCGGAGCCGAGCAGGCGCAAGCGGCCCGCGACCGGGCCACCGAAGCGAGGCTGGCGGCGGATCGGGCCGCCGAAGCCGCTGCTCAGGCGCAGAAAGAGGTGAAACCCGCGTTCGAAGCGGCGGCGCGGGCAGCGGCATCAGCCGCCGCCGCGGCGAACTCGGCGGCCGAAGCGCAGGAAGCGGCGGCCGCGGCCGCGGCCGAAGGCGCGCTGGCTCGTGCCGCGGGCGAGCGGGCGAACGCGTCGGACGCGGCCGCCCGGGCCGACGCGCAAACCGCGCGAGCGGCGGCCAACGAGGCCAACGCCGACGCCGCCATCGCCGGCCGGAGCGCCGCGGCGGCGGAACGCGAGGCACAGGCGGCGAGGGACTCGGCGTCGCGTGCCGAACGGGACGCCCAACTCGCCAGGGACGCGGCGACCGCAGCCGAAGCCTCGGCGGCGGAAGCCAGGGCGGCGGCCGACCGGGCCGAAGAACACGCGCGCAACGCGGCCGCCGCCGCGGAACGGGCACGGCAAAGCGCGACCGAGGCCCAGCAAGCCGCCGACCGCGCGGAAGACCAGCAACGCAAGGAAGAAGAGGAGGCGAGACGCCGCGCGGCGGAGGAGACGGGCGCTGGGCTGCCCGATCTGACTCAAGAAGAAATCGCCATGCTCTCGACGACCGAATTCGGGCGGATGCTGCTGGACGAGTACCGCCAGGCCGCGGAGCAGTCCAAGAACGGCGGCAGTGTGACGTCGTTCCTGGTGGAGATCGGGGCCGAAGTCCTGCTCGAGGTGATCGGCTGGCGAGACGCGGAGCGGTGCTTCGGTGAAGGCAACATCGAGGCCTGCATCTGGACCGTGGTCAACGTCGCGTCGATCGTCGTCGTCTTCCTGAAGCTGCCCAAGGTGGCTTCGGCGGTCGTGAAGATCATCCAGAACATTTCCAAGTTCTTGAACAAGTCCGCGATCTTCCGCAAGGTCGCGGACAAGGTCAAACCGCTCTTCAACGCCATCCGCAAATGGTGCAACCGGATCAGCCAGGTACCGGCCACCGCGAAAACCGCGGACATCCCCGATTTCACCTGCGGGCTCGTGGATCACGGTGACAACGGGGGAACGTTGCCGAGTATCGCGCTCGACTACCGGATCGGAAACGGCTACGGGACGAGCCGGAACGTCGCCGTCGCCTATCTCCCCGGCTACAAGGACCCGAACGGGAAGCTCCCCGACGGCTACGTGGCGGGCAACAGCAACGACGCCGGCCGTCACTCCGAGCAGCACATCGTCGAGCAGGTCATCGAGCAGGGTTTCGATCCCAAGAACATCAAGGGCCTCTACAGCGAACGCGAACCGTGCCCCGACTGCAAACGGGACTGGGTCAGCAAGATGGCGCCCGACCTCAAAACGTCCTTCTCGGTACCGTGGACCGGTGATCCCGAGATCGACAAGATCTACAAGGGGAGCCTGATCGACATGATCAAGAAGTCCTACAAGAGGCGCGGCCTCTTCGCCGGTTCGGCGACGGCCGCCGAAGCGGAACAGCGCGTCTTGGTGGGCAGCGGAGCAGGCGGATGACCTCGCTCCGCCGCGTCCACCCCGCCGAACAGGAACGGCTGCTCGCTCTGGGCGACCGGACTGCAGCCGTGTTGCGGGCGGCGGGATTCCCGGTGATCGTCGAGCCCGATCCGGACGATCACCGGGACGCCGGAGGTGCCGTGATCGAGGTGGACGTCTTCGACGGTCCCTGCGGGGTCTGGGTCGACTGGGTGGTGGCGAGGCCTTGGCGTGATGAGGCCTTTCGGCTCCTGGTGGCCGGCGACAAGGAGAATCCTCGGGTGCGGCAGCAGATCGCCGTCCACGCGGCGATGCGGACGGCGCTCACCGCCGTCCTCACCGCCGCGGGCCTGACCGTCGTCCCGAGCGACGACGACATGCGTCCCCTGGAGCTCAAGGTCACCGGCTGACGATCCACCACGCGTGGCAGGGTCCGTGAAGGCCTCCTTCCCTACCTTGAACGCAGGGTCCCTGCAAAGTCGGATAAGCGCTGGTCAGTGCCACTCCAGGCGGTTCGGACTCGATCTCCGAACGGACGGACGACCGGACGCTTGACCGGATGATGTCCACAAAGGACACCAACCGGCAGGAAAATGTCCGTTTGATTGATATTCGTCCGGTTTTTGAGTGAGGTCGTGAGTGTTTTTGGTCGTTCTAACGACCAAAAACACTCACGACCTCTTCATAAACACCCGAATCGGGCGCGCCCACCTCGAAAGTGTCCTCTGTGGACAATTGAGAAGGTGTCAGGCCACTACGACGAGCCCTCCGTCACCCACTTGACCAGCGGGCAGACGACTTTTGCCGGGACCCTGCCTTGAGCGTAGGGAAGGAGGCCTTC
>NZ_LQMT02000005.1:0-44390 GCF_001620365.2 Amycolatopsis keratiniphila subsp. keratiniphila | reverse complement strand
GGCCTTCACGCGTGTCCGACGAGCTAGTGCCCGGAGGTGATCTCCTTGCGCTCCTCCGAAGGCTCGCCACCGATGTCGTCGACCTTGCCGTTGCCGTGCCCGTTGGAGCGGGCGCGCTCCAGCGCGATCGTCTCCTCGACCGGGTCCGGGGACCAGGTCGAACCTGCGACGGCGTGTCCGGCCGAGCCGAGCTTGTTCATCTTCTTCGGGACCGACGCGCCCTGGTACTCGAGCGGGATCGCGTGGCCGTGGTCGTCCACCGGGCCGAGCGGCTGGTGGATCTCGATGAATTCACCGTGCGGCAGGCGCTTGATGATGCCGGTCTCGACACCGTGCTCCAGCACCTCGCGGTCGGCCCGCTGAAGGCCGAGGCAGATCCGGTAGGTGATGTAGTACGCGATCGGCGGGGCCAGCAGGACACCGATCCGGCCCGCCCACGTCGTCGCGTTCAGCGAGATGTCGAAGGCGAACGCGATGATGTCGTTGAAGCCCGAGAGCATGATGACCGCGAAGAAGGTCAGGGCCATGATGCCCAGCGAGGTCCGGACCGGGACGTCGCGCGGACGCTGCAGCAGGTTGTGGTGCGCGGTGTCCTTGGACAGCTTTCGCTCGATCCAGGGATACATCACCAGCAACCCGATCAGCAGCGGCATCCCGATCGCACCGGGGAAGAACACCGCCGGGACCGTGTAGTTCCCGAGATAGAGCTCCCAGGCCGGCCAGATCCGCAGCATGCCGTCGGCCCAGGCCATGTACCAGTCGGGCTGTGAACCCGCCGAGACCTGCGCCGCGTTGTACGGGCCGATGTTCCAGATCGGGTTGATCTGGAAGAGGCCCGACATCAGCGCGATGACACCGGTGACCAGCGCGAAGAACGCACCGCCCTTGAGCGCGAAGACCGGCATGATCCGGACGCCGACGACGTTGGTCTCCTTGCGGCGCACGCCAGGGAACTGCGTGTGCTTCTGGTACCAGACCAGCGCGAGGTGCGCGGCCACCAGGCCGAGCATGATGCCCGGCAGCAGCAGGATGTGGATCGTGTACAGGCGCGGGATGATCTCGTTGCCGGGGAACTCCCCGCCGAACAGCGCCCAGTGGATCCAGGTGCCCATGACCGGCACCGAGAGCACGATGCCCGACAGGGTCGCGCGGATACCGGTACCGGAGAGCAGGTCGTCCGGGAGCGAGTAGCCGAAGAAGCCTTCGAACATGCCCAGGACCAGCAGCAGCGCGCCGATGACCCAGTTCGCCTCACGCGGGCGGCGGAACGCGCCGGTGAAGAAGATCCGGAACATGTGCACCATCATCGAAGCCACGAAGATCAGCGCGGCCCAGTGGTGCAGCTGGCGGACGAAGAGACCGCCCCGGACGTCGAACGAGATGTCGAGCGTGGTCGCGAAGGCACGCGACATCTCGACGCCCTGCAGACCGGTGTAGCTGCCGTTGTAGACGACCTCCTCCATGGAGGGGTCGAAGAACAGCGTGAGATAGACACCCGACAGCAACAGGATGATGAAGCTGTAGAGCGCGATCTCGCCGAGCAGGAACGACCAGTGCGTCGGGAACACCTTGTTGAGCTGGTGCCGCATGCCCTTGGCCAGGTGATACCGGTCGTCGGCCCACTTCGCACCAGCGCCCGCGGCCTTCTCGACCGGGTTCGTCCCCTTGGTCGGGGTGGTGAGTGAACTCATGACTTACGCTCCCAAAAGGCCGGTCCGACGGCCTCGTTGAAGTCTCCGCGCGCGATCAGGTAGCCCTCAGAGTCCACTGTAATCGGAAGCTGGGCCAACGGCCTCGTCGCCGGCCCGAAAATCGGCTTGGCGTAGTGGAGCGCGTCGAACTGCGACTGGTGACAGGGGCAGAGGATGCGGTTGGTCCGCTGCTCGTACAGGGAGGTCGGGCAGCCCACGTGGCTGCAGATCTTCGTGTACGCGTAGTAGTCGCCGAAGTTGTAGTCCTCCTGGCCCTGACGCTTGACGACCTTGGCGGCGTCGGTCGGGCGGAGACGGATCAGCATGACCGGGTTGTCGACGCGCTTGAAGGCGGCCGACAGCGCGTGCTCGTCGTTCTTCTCGGACTCGCGGTACGGGAACACCGTCTCCATGGCGCCCGCGTCGAGGTCCTCGGCCTTGACCAGGGAGATCTCGTGCGGACGGCCGGTGTTGCGGCGGAGGTAGACCTTCTCCTCCGGGAAGTTCTTCTTCCAGCCCGAGTGCCACAGCGAGTCGCGGTTCTCGGTGTCCTTCCACGGGTCCTTGATGAAGGACGCGACCGGCAGCGCCGCGACGGCGAGGCCGAGCACACCGGCGCCGGCGCCCGCGGACCGCTTGATCATCGAACGGCGCGCGATGGTGCTGCGGCTGCCCGAGTCGGCGAGCTGGGCGACGATGGTGGCCTTGTCGACCTCCTTGGAACCGCCGTCCCCGCGTTCCTGGACCGCGACCTCGGCCGGGATGAACTTCTTGGTGTAGAGGATCACCCCGATGCCGAGGCTGAGCACGGCGAGCCCGAGGGTGACCCCGAGCAGCGGCGTGTACAGGGTGTACAGCGTGTAGCCGTGCTTGCCCGGCTCCTTGTACTCGAACCACTCCGGCCAGGCGATGATCACGACGAACGCGAGGCCGGACAGCGCGGCCAGCACGAACCAGAGGGCGACGGCGCGCTCGGCGCGCTTCTCCGCCCGCGTTCCCTCGACCGGCCATGGTTTCGGGTACTCCACGATCTCGACCCCGTCGAGCGCGGTACCCAGCTTGACCAACTGGTCGCGATCCATGTCCGCCAATTCCGCCTCTGTCGGCGGCTTCGGCCCTTCGGCGCTCATGCCTTCGATCCAATCCACAACGTCACGCCGATCAGCGCGGCGATCCCGACGATCCACGCGATCGCGCCCTCCGAAGCCGGGCCAAGACCGCCGAGCGAGCTACCGCCGGGTGCGTTGTTCCCATCGCTGACGGACTTCACGAACGCGATGATGTCCTTCTTCTCCTCCGGCGACAGCTGCCGGTCGGAGAACTTGGGCATGTTCTGCGGCCCGGTGAGCATCGCGGTGTAGATCTGCTCTTCCGTGGCCGGGTCCAGGTTCGGGGCGAACTTGCCCGAGGAGAGCGCGCCGCCGCGGCCGGTGAAGCCGTGGCAGGAGGCGCAGTTGAGGCGGAAGAGTTCGCTGCCGCGCGCGACGTCCTCGCCGCGCAGCGCGTCACCCTTCTCGGCCGGACGCTGCGCGCCGCCGCCGTTGGCCTGGATGTAGGCGCCGAGCGCGTTGATCTCGGCCTCGGTCAGCTTCGGCGGCTTCCGCTGCGCCTGGGCTTCCTGACGCACCGCGGGCATCCGGCCGGTGGAGGTCTGGAAGTACACGGCCGCGTCGCCGATGCCGATGAGGCTCGGGCCACGGTCGGTGACACCTTCGAGCTTCGGCCCGTGACATTCGATACACGTGTTGTTGTAGAGCTTCTCGCCCTCGCGCAGGAGGGCGGATTCGCCCTGCGCCTGCGCGGTCTGCGGCTCCGGGGCGAAAACGGCGTACAACCCGCCCACGCTGAGCAGCGCGATCCCGAGCGCCAGCGCGCCGGCGAACCGCCTGCGCGCCTTCGACCGCTTGCGGAAGCGGCGCTCCGTGTTGTTCTTGCTGGAGGTCATCTTGCGGCAACCCTTGCTGTCAGTTCAGGCCGATAGGTCGTGGTGGCGGCTTCGTTCACGGAAGGATGTAGATCACCGCGAACAGACCCACCCACACGATGTCGACGAAGTGCCAGTAGTACGACACGACGATCGCCGAGGTGGCCTGGGCCGGGGTGAACTTGCTCAGCTTGGTGCGGATGAGCAGGTACACGAACGCGATGAGCCCGCCGATGACGTGCAGGCCGTGGAACCCGGTCGCGAGGTAGAAGACCGTGCCGTACGCGCCGGACGGGATCGTCAGCCCCTCGTGGATCAGGTTCAGGTACTCGTAGCCCTGGCCGAACACGAAGATCGCGCCCATGATCAACGTGATGATGTACCAGCGGCGGAGGCCGAACACGTCACCCTTTTCGGCGGCGAACACGCCGAACTGGCAGGTGAACGACGACGCCACGAGGATCACGGTGAACGGGATCGCCAGCGCGATGTTCAGGTGGAAGGGCTCACCGTGCAGCGGCGGCGGCCACTGGCCGGACGCGTTCTGCGCCTTCACGGTGAAGAACATGGCGAACAGTCCGGCGAAGAACATCAGTTCGCTGGACAGCCACACGATGGTGCCGACACTGACCATGTTCGGCCGGTTCAGCGAGTGGACCCGCTGGCTGATGGTGGGAGCTGCCGTTGTCACGCGTCGCATTATGTCCTCTCACGCATGGGGCCCGCCGGGTGGGTCCACGGCGGGTCGCGTGCGTGTCGGGTCACATCTGAACGAAAGTGGGAACCGGGCTACTCATGGGTTTACTAGATCGGCTTCGTGACCTGGTCAGGAAGCCTTCCGTACCGGGCCTGACGGTCGACACGCCCGGCGTGGAGATCGTCGTGACGGCCTTCGATCCGGCCGAGGCGGATTCCTCGGCGTTGGCGAGATCACCCTCTTGGGTCGCCGAAGCGCCCGCGATCCTGCGCCATCACTTGAAGCTGCCGCCCGAAAAGGTGGCGGAGGCGGCCTCGATCCTCGCCCAGGACGGCTGGGAGCTGCGAGAACAGGGCCCCGACGGGGAGTTCTCCCTCACGCACGCGCTGCGGGTCCAGACCCTCGACGCACTGCACTGCGCGCAGGAAAGGTCACGGATGGCGGGGCTCGCGCAACGGCTCGGCGGCGATTCGCTGGGCTGGGACGCGCTCCAGCCGTCGGGTGCGTCCACGTGATGTCGGTCATGGCGGATAACATCGCGGGGTCGACATGACTAGACGAGGCGGAGGCGCGCTCATGGGCGAGCAGGCGATGCGGATCCTGGTGTTCAGCCACAAGGCGGAGGTGCGCGAGGCGATCATCAACGCCGTCGGCCGCAGGCCCGCCGCCGACCTCGGCCGGGTGGACTACACCGAGGCGTCCGGTATCTCCGAGGTCCTCGTCGAGATGGACGCGGGCAAAGTGGACCTGGCCATCCTCGACGGCGAGGCCCAGCCGACCGGTGGCATCGGGCTGACCCGTCAGCTGAAGAACGAGATCGAGGATTGCCCGCCGATCGTCGTGTCGGTGCGGCGCAAGGACGACCGCTGGCTGGCGACCTGGTCGCAGGCCGACGCGGTGCTGGTCCACCCGCTCGACCCGCTGACCGCCGCCGAGACCGTCGCCGACGTGCTGCGCGCCCGGCGGGTGCCGGCCGTGCACGGCTGAGCCGGTGACCGCCAAGACCTGGCCGTCCCTGCTCAACCAGCTGATCGCGCGCGCGGATCTGTCCGAGGAGGACACCGCGTGGGCGATGGACCAGATCATGAGCGGGGCGGCGACGCCCTCCCAGATCGCCGGGTTCGCCGTCGCGCTGCGTGCGAAGGGCGAGACACCGGCGGAGATCTCCGGCATGGCCGACGCGATGCTGGCGCATGCCCGGCGCGTGACGATCGACCGGCCGTCGGTGGACATCGTCGGCACCGGCGGCGACCGGTCCAATTCGGTCAACATCTCCACCATGGCCACGGTGGTGACGGCCGCGGCCGGCGCCCCGGTGGCCAAGCACGGCAACCGGAGCGCTTCGTCGAAATCCGGCGCGGCGGACGTGCTGGAGGAGCTGGGCGTCACCATCGACCTGCCGCCGGAGACGGTCCAGCGCAGCGTGAACGAGCTGGGCATCGGCTTCTGCTTCGCGCCGAAGTTCCACCCGGCCCTGCGCCACGCCGGCCCCACCCGCGGTGAGCTGGGCGTCCCGACGACGTTCAACCTGCTGGGTCCCTTGACCAACCCGGCTCAGCCGCGCAGTTCGCTGATCGGCTGCGCCTACGAGGACAAGACCCGCGTGCTGGCCGAGGTGTTCGCGCGGCGCGGGATGACCGTGCTGCTCGTGCGCGGCGACGACGGCCTGGACGAGCTCACCACCACGACCACGAGTTCGGTCTGGGTGGTCTCCGGCGGCGAGATCACCGAGCGGAGTTTCGATCCCGCCTCGCTGGACATCGCGCGGGCGACCGCGGAGGACCTGCGCGGCGGGGACGCCGCGCACAATGCCGACGTGTTCCGTCAGGTGATGGCCGGGAAGACCGGGCCGGTGCGGGACGCGGTGCTGCTCAACTCGGCGGCCGCACTGGCGGCCTTCGCCGGGTTCTCCGGGTCGCTGGAGGACGATCTGGCGGCCGGTCTCGAACGGGCGGCCTCGGCCATCGATTCGGGTGCGGCGGCGGACCTGCTGAACCGGTGGATCGCCTTCGCCTGACCTGCGCCTGCCCTGGCCTGCCCTGGCCTCGGTCTCGCAAATGTCATGAAAGGGTCGTTCAGGACGTTTTTCGTCTTGAACGACCCTTTCATGACATTCGGCGACCGCCGGCACCCCGCCGGACGTCGCCCCTCAAGAGAGCGCTATGAACGGTCCGTTCCTTGCAAAATTTGCAAGGAACGGACCGTTCATAGCATCGGCGACCGGGATCACGAGGCGGTGCTGAACCGCGCCCGATAAGCCGTAGGCGTCAACCCAGTAGCCCGCCGAAGCTGCGTACGCAGGTTCGCAGCGGTCCCGAACCCCGAAGCCCGCGCCACCCGGTCCAGCCGCTGCTCCCCGCGCTCGATCAGCCGGCACGCAAGCGCGATCCGTTCCGTCGTGAGCCACGCCAGCGGCGTCGTCCCCAGTTCGGCACGGAACCGCCGGTGCAGTGTCGCCTGGCTCGCCGCCGCCCGCGCGGCGAGGTCGGCGACGGTGAGCGGCCGGTCCAGCCGTTCACGCGCCCACTCGAGCACCGGCGCCAGCGAGGTGTCCGGCACCGGCGGCAGCGGACGTTCGACGAACTGCCGCTGACCGCCGTCGCGGTGCCCGGCGAACACCAGCCGCCTGCTCACCGCGTTGGCGATCTCGGCGCCGTGGTCGCGGCTGATCAGGTGCAGCCCCAGATCGAGCGCGGCCGCGCTGCCCGCCGCGGTCAGGACGTCGCCGTCGTCGACGAAGAGCACGTCCGGCTCCAGCAGCACTTCGGGATACAGCTCGCGGAAGAGTCCCGCCCACTTCCAGTGCGTCGTCGCGCGCCGTCCGTCGAGGACCCCCGCCTGCGCGAGGGTGAAGGCGCCCGTGCAGAAGCTCACCATCCGGGCGCCCCGCTCGGATGCGGCGCGGACGGCCTTCAGCACCGGCTCCCCGGCCGGGCTCTCCGGATCGGGCCGGTTGGGCACGATCACCGTGTCGGCGGCCTCCACCGCTTCGAGCCCGGCGACCCCGGTGAGGGTGAACATGCCCAGGTGCATGCGCACGGACGGCTCCGCCGCGCACACCGTGAAGTCGTACCAAGGCCTGCCCAGCTCCGGCCGTCGCAGGCCGAAGAGCTCGGTCGCGACGCCCATTTCGAACGGGTTGGAGCCCTCGTCGACCAGGACGGCGACCTTGTGCGAGGAATCTTGCGACATATGCGATTCCTAGCACTCACTCCTCCGCCGGTCCAGTGACGAGGATCGGGGCATGAGCAAGCAGCCGATCGATCTGCGCACCGCGCTGGCCGGGTTCGACGAGATCTGGAGCCCGCGGATCGTCGCCCACGTCAACGACTACGACGTCCGTCTCGCGAAGGTCGCGGGCGAGCACATCTGGCACGTCCACGAGAACACCGACGAGTTCTTCCTCGTGCTCGACGGCACCTTGGACATCGCGTTGCGCGAAGAAGACGGCGAACGCGTCGTCACGCTCCCGCGCGGCTCGGTGTTCGTCGTCCCGCGCGGAACCTTCCACAAACCGTCCTCAGTGGACGGTGCGTCGCTCCTGCTGTTCGAACCGACCGGCACGCTCTCCGTCGGCGATCAACACGACGAGGTCCCCGACCACGTGCAGGTCACCGTGGGGCAGGAAATCTAGCCGGCGGAAAACGTCCTGCGGTACGCGCTCGGGCTGGTCCCCCGCAGCTTGCCGAACTGATGCCGCAGCGCGGCGGCCGAGGCGTATCCGCAGGCGGCCGCGATGTCCTCAATGGACAGACGACCTTCTTCGAGCAGGGACTGCGCGCGGTCGAGGCGGCGCTCGGTGAGCCACCGGTGCGGTGTCGTACCGGTGGCAGCCGAAAACCGGCGAAGGAACGTGCGCTCCCCCAACCCGCTGCGGCGGGCGAGTTCCGCGACGGTGAACGGCTGATCCAGCCGCCGCTCGATCCATTCGAGCGCTTCGGCGAGCACGGTGTCGTCCGGCGCGGCGGTCTCGGGCACCGGCGCCTGCACGAACTGGGCCTGCCCGCCGACCCGGTGCGGCGCGGCGACCATCCGCCTGGCCAGCGCCGTGGCGGCGGCGACACCGCGCAGTTCCCGCACCAGATGCAGGCACAGATCGACGGCGGCGACGGTGCCCGCGCTGGTGAGAACGCCGCCGTCGTCGACGTACAACGCTTTCGGATCGACCTTCGCCGCCGGGAAACGCGACCGGAACTCCTGCTCGTAGACCCAGTGGACGGTGCAGTTGCGCCCGTCGAGCAGCCCCGCGTAGCCGAGCGAGAAGACACCCGCGCAGAAGCCCGCGACCCAGGCGCCCCGGCTCGCCGCGTCGCGCAAGACCTCGAGCACCGGCTCCGGCGGGCTCGCGCTGCGCGGTGCGCACGTCGGGACGATCAGCAGGTCCGCGGATGCCGCGAAATCCAGTCCCCGCAGACCGTCGAGCCCGAAGCCGGACCAGCTCAGGACGTTCGCGCCGCCGGGCGAGCAGACCGCGAAATCCCAGCCCTCGATGCCGTCGGCGCTGCGATCGGTGCCGAAGACCTCGCAAGCGACACCGAGTTCGAACGGCGATACCTGATCGGCGAGCACCACCGCGACCTTCTTCACATCCATCCGGGCAGTCTGTCACAAGTTTTGCGGTCGATGTCATCTCTGACACTGGTTGAACGCGCACACGAAGGCGAAAGTGGTCGCCATGAACAAGAACAACCCCGTGTTGCAGTGGACGGCCGCGATGGCGCTGTCCGGCACGATCGGCGCCGTCGTCCTCGAAAGCGGTGCCGAAGCCCCCGCCGTGGCGTTCGCGAGGAGCCTCGTCGGCGGTCTGCTGCTCCTGGTGTGGAGCGCGGCCCGTGGCTGGCTCCGCCCGTGGACGCTCGGCCGCCGCGACCTGCTGCTCGCCGTCCTCGGCGGCCTGTTCCTGGTCGGGAACTGGGTGCTGCTGTTCGCCTCGTACTCGCTGTCGTCGATCGGGGTCAGCACCGTCGTCTACCACACACAACCGCTGATGCTGGTCGGTCTCGCGGCGGCGTTCCTCGGCGAGAAGATGGCGAAGAGCCAGCTGGTCCGGGCGCTGATCGCGTTCGGCGGGGTGACCCTCATCTCCCTGTCCGCGCACGGCGCCGACGGCAAACCCGTGCGGCTGGCGGGGATCGCGCTCGCCCTCGGCGCGGCCGCCCTCTACGCCGGCGCCTCGTTCGTCGCGAAGCAGCTCACGCATGTCCGTCCGCACGTCCTCGCGGCCGTACAGCTCGTCACGGGCACGATCGTGCTCGCACCCGCCCTGCTGGTCACGCCGCTGCCCACGGACACCTCAGGCCTGCTGTGGCTGGTCCTGCTGGGAACCGTGCACACCGCGCTGATGTACGTGCTGATGTACGCGAGCATCGGGAAGCTGCCGACCACGACGGTGGCGCTGCTCTCCTACGTCTATCCGGTGGTCGCGGTGGTCGTCGACGTCCTCGCCTACGGCCACCGGCCGACCTGGCCGGAAGGCCTGGGGATGCTGGCCGTCCTGGCCGCCGCGCTGGCACCGAAGCGGACGCCGGCACGGCAACCCGCCCGCGTTTAGTCCTCTGAATGCGAAAAGCGGCGCCCGGTCCGAAGACCGAGGCGCCGCTTCCGGCGTCAGAACGTCACTCGTGGTTCGGACCGGTGTGGTACTCGAACACCAGCCCGCCGATGGCGATGATGACCAGGCCCAGCGCGATGATCAGCAGCCAGATGTGGAAGAACGCGAGCGCGACACCGGTCAGCGCGGCGGCCGCCGCGAGACCCACCGGCCAGTAGCTGCCCGGGCTGAAGAAGCCCAGCTCACCGGCACCGTCGCTGATCTCGGCGTCTTCCCGGTCCTCCGGCCGCGGCTCGATGCGCCGCGCCACGAACTGCAGGTAGCTCCCGGCCAGGAAGGCCAGGCCACCGGTGAGGATCAGGGCCACCACACCGACCGGCTCGACGCCGTCCCGGGTCATCGTTCCGGTCATGTACGCGTAGATACCCGCGACGATGACGGAGAAGACCGCGACGAGGAAGAAAATCCGTCCTTCGACCTTCATGGACGTTGCCTCACTCCTGTTTCGGGCTCGAACAGCCGGGTCAGTTGGACGCGACCCGCGCGGTGCGGTCGGTGTTGAACGGGGTGGTGGTGACGGCGTAGGGCGAGCACAGTTCGCCGCAGTTCATCGCCGTCAGCGCCTCGGAAGCCGTGTTCGGCTTGCCGCTCTTCGGGTTCACGGTGCCGCGGAGCTGGATGTACTGCGCGTACTTGTCCGGCGAGAGCGCCCTGACCTCGAAGTTCATCCCCGAGTGGTAGGTGCCGCACAGTTCGGCGCAGCGGCCGACGAACGAACCTTCCTTGTCGATCGAGTTCTGGAAGGTGAAGTCCTGGTTGTTCTTCTCCGGGTCCGGCATGACGTCCCGCTTGAAGTGGAACTCCGGCACCCAGAACGAGTGGATGACGTCGGCCGACCGCAGGTTGTACTGGATCGTCTTGTTCGTCGGCAGGACCAGCAGCGGGATCTCGGTCGAACTGCCGACCGTGGTGATCTCGGGGTCGGCCTGGTTCTTGGAGTCGCTCTTGTACTTGAACTCCCAGTTCCACTGGAACGCGACGATGTCGACCGTGACGTCCGGGTCGTCCGTCTCGGCGAGCACGCGGTTCTCGGTGGTCGCGGTGAAGAAGAACAGCACGCAGACCATGATCGTCGGGACGACGACCGTGAAGATCTCCAGCGGGATGTTGTACTGGAACTGACGGGGCAGTTCCTCTTCCGCGCCGTCGGCGGTCTTCTTCTTGCGGTGGAAGATCGCGGTCCAGAAGATCAGCGCCCAGACGATGACACCGACGACCAGCGCGGCGATGACGGTCCACGTCCACAACGTGCGCATGTCGTGTGCCTGCGGGGTCACCCCGACCGGCCAGCCGAAGCGGAGGATCTCGTCCCCGGAACAGCCCGTCGCGGTCAGCATCACCAGCGCGGCGAGCGCTGCGACGCGACCAGCCCGCTTAACTGGGGTGCGCTCTGGATTTCCCACTGCGCCTTGCCCTTTCACCCAGAGCCTCCTCGACCGATCTTTGTGACAGCCGGAGCCTAGCCGAGTTGCGGCGCCGTGCTGACTAAGGGGTAACCCCAACACGCGTATCCCCCACCACATCGGGGTGTACACGCCCACCGGCATACTGGGCCCTTCTCCCCGCTCGGCCAACAAGAGGTGTGTGAACTAGACGTGTGCGGCCTGCTTGGACTGATCTGTTCGACCGAAGCCGACGCTGCGAGCGCCCGTGACGCCGTCGACGCGGCCATGCGCTGCCAGCGGCACCGCGGCCCCGACGAGCACGACACCTGGGCCGACGCCGAGGTGGTCTACGGCTTCAACCGGCTGGCGTTCATCGACGTCGACCACGCCCACCAGCCGCTGGTGTGGGGCCCGCCGGAGGCTCCCGAGCGCTACACGCTGAACTTCAACGGCGAGATCTACAACTACAAAGAGCTGCGTGACGAGCTGGCCGCCGAACATGGTGCGAAGTTCGCCACAGAGGGCGACGGCGAGGCCATCGTCGCGGCGTACCACTACCTCGGCGACGAGGCGGTCAAGAAGCTGCGCGGCATGTTCGCCTTCCTGATCTGGGACTCGCAGGAGAAGGTCGTCTTCGGCGCGCGGGACCCGTTCGGTATCAAGCCGCTGTTCTACTCGGCAGGCCCCGGCAAGGTCGCCTTCTCCAGCGAGAAGAAGAGCCTGCTGGAGCTCTCGGGCGTGCTCGGCGTGCAGGACGAGCTGGACAAGACCGCCCTGCAGCACTACCTGGTGCTGCAGTACGTGCCGGAACCCGAGTCCATGCACACCGGAATCCGCCGCGTCGAGTCCGGCACGTCGTTCCGGGTGGTCCCGGGCGGTGACGTGCAGTTCACGCGGTACTTCCACCCGACGTTCAACGCGAAGCCGGTGAACAGCCAGGCCGAGGCCGACGAGCTGTACGAGCGCATCGCCGATGTGATGCGCGACTCGGTCGGCAAGCACATGATCTCCGACCCGGACGTCACGGTCGGCGCGTTCCTCTCCGGCGGCATCGACTCCACGGCGACCGCGACGCTGGCCAAGGAGCACAACCCGAACCTGATCGCGTTCACCACCGGGTTCGAGCGCGAGGGCTACTCCGAGGTCGACGTCGCCGCCGAATCGGCCGCCGCGATCGGTGTGAAGCACGTGGTCCGCACGGTGTCGGCGGACGAGATGATGGAGGCGCTGCCGCTCATCGTCTGGTACCTCGACGACCCGGTGGCGGACCCGGCGCTCGTGCCGCTCTGGTTCATCGCGCGCGAAGCCCGCAAGCACGTCAAGGCGGTGCTGTCCGGTGAAGGCGCCGACGAGCTCTTCTGCGGCTACACGATCTACAACGAGCCGATCTCGCTGGCGCCGTTCGAGAAGATCCCTGGCGGGATGCGGAAGATCATCGGCAAGGTCTCCACGAAGATCCCGGAGGGCACCCGCGGCAAGGACCTGCTGCGGCGCGGGGCGCTGCCGCTGGAAGACCGCTACTACGGCAACGCGCGCAACTTCCGCGACGACCAGCTCCGCAAGGTGCTGCGCACGTACGAGGACGGGATCGGCTTCAAGGACGTCACCGCGCCTTGGTACAAGATCTCGGAGAACTGGGACCCGGTCGCGCGGATGCAGCACGTCGACCTCTACACCTGGCTGCGCGGCGACATCCTGGTCAAGGCCGACAAGGTGACCATGGCGAACTCGCTGGAACTGCGGGTGCCGTTCCTCGACGCCGAGGTGTTCAAGGTCGCCTCGACCATCCCGCTCGACCAGAAGCTCGCGCACGGCACCACGAAGTACGCGCTGCGCCAGGCGCTGGCGAAGATCATCCCCGGCCACGTGCTGAACCGGCGCAAGCTGGGCTTCCCGGTGCCGATCCGGCTGTGGCTGCGCAACGAGATGTACGACTGGGCCAAGGGCATCATCTCGGACTCGCAGACCGACGCGCTGCTCGACAAGAAGGCCGTCCTGGCGCTGCTCGAAGAGCACAAGGCCGGGCAGCTCGACCGCAGCCGTCAGCTGTGGGCGCTGCTGGTGTTCATGCTGTGGCACGGCATCTTCGTCGAGAACCGCATCAAGCCCGAGGTGCCGGAACCCGTCTACCCGGTGAAGCTCTAGTCACGACTCCGTCCCGGCCTTCACCGGTCACCTGGTGAAGGCCAGCATGGAGGAATGGACTTCGTCCTCGTGCACGGCACGACGCAGAGCCCGGCGGGCTGGGACCGGGTGGCCAAGTTGCTCACCGCCGCCGGGCACCGCGCGATCGCGGTGGATCTGCTGACCCCGAGTGATCTGCCGGTCGAGGGCTACGCGCAGCACGCGCGAGACCAGTACGACGGCGAGCGGCCGGTGGTCGTGGCGCATTCCGGCGCGGGGGTCCTGCTGCCCGCGATCGCCGAAGCTCTCGACGCGCGGGCACTGGTGTGGGTCGCCGCCTACATCCCCGATTTCGCCGGTGGGCGGAGCCTGCGGGACGAGGCGCCGGCCGTTCTCCAACCGGACTGGATCGGTGTGGACCCGACGGCGGATCCCGCGAAGGCGTCGGAATTCCTCTTCCACGACTGCGATCCCGAGACCGAACGGCCGGCGCTGGACAGTCTGCGGCTGTTCAACCCCGCTGTACTCGCCGCGCATCCCGCCGGGGCGGCGCCGGAGGTCCCGTCGACGGTGATCGTCCCCACCCGGGACCGCACTCTCCGGCCGGACTGGCTGCGCCGAGCGGCCAGGGAACGGCTCGGGGTCACCCCGATCGAGATCGACTCGGGGCACTGCCCGCACCTGTCCCGGCCCGCCGAACTCGCCGCCATCCTGACCGGACGCAGCTGACAGCCCGCAAGTCCGTGAAGGCCTCCTTGAGGGACTCTGGGTCCCTCAAGGAGGCCTTCACGGACTCCCCTTCAGCTCACTACGGCAGGATCGCCGCGATCTCCTCGGCGGACTCCGGACCGAAGGCCTCCTTGAGCCGGCCCAGGACGTCGGTGCGGTCGAAGGACCATTCCTGCGTCCCCACGGTCTCCAGCACCAGCACGGCGATCAGCGAGCCGAGCTGCGCCGAACGCTCCAGGCTGAGCCCGCCGTCGATACCCGCGATGAACCCGGCCCGGAAGCCGTCGCCGACGCCGGTCGGGTCGACCTTGCCGCGCTCCGGGACGGCGCCGATCTGCAGCGCGAGGCCGTCCTTGCCGATGATCTCGACGCCCTTCTCCCCGAGCGTGGTGATCCGCATGCCGACGCGGTCGAGGACCTCGGCCTCGGTCCAGCCGGTCTTCTGGAGCAGCAGTTCCCATTCGTAGTCGTTGCTGAACAGGTACTTCGCGCCCTCGACGAAGGCACGCACCTGCGCGCCGTCCATGCGGGCCAGCTGCTGCGAGGGGTCGACGGCGAAGGTGTAGCCGCGCTGGCGGCATTCCTCGGCGTGCCGGACCATGCCTTCGGGGTCGTCCGGGCTGATCAGCACGAGCGACAGTTCACCGGCGTGCGCGGCGACCGGCGCCAGTTCGATGTTGCGGGATTCGGCCATCGCGCCGGCGTAGAACGTCGCGATCTGGCAGAGGTCCTCGTCGGTGGTGCAGACGAACCGGGCGGTGTGCGCGACCTCGGACACCAGCACCCCGGCCGTGTCGACGCCGTGCCGCTCGAGCCACGAGCGGTAGTCGGCGAAGTCGGAGCCGACCGCGCCGACCAGGATCGGGCGCTTGCCCAGCACCCCGAGACCGAAGGCGATGTTCGCGCCGATCCCGCCCCGCCGCACGACGAGATCGTCCGCCAGGAAGCTCAGTGAGACCCGGTGCAGCTGCTCGGCGATGAGCTGCTCGGCGAACCTGCCCGGGAAGTGCATGAGATGGTCGGTTGCGATACTGCCGGATACTGCGATCCTGGCGCTGGCTGCCACCGGTTCTCCTTGTTCGGTCGGCCCCGCGGGAGCGAGGACGGCTAAGTTACCCGCAGGTCATGCCCCATACGGGTTGCTTCAGGCACGGCCATCAACACTACCGGTTGGTAGTGGTGTCCGACTCCACGACGAGTCATTAGCTTGTCGTTCGTGACCACTTCCGCGTATCACCTCGAACCGGAATCGATCGGCGAACTCATCGCCGACTGTGCCGGTATCCCGTCGTCCCTCCAGGCCGAGAACATGCCCCTGCCCCGGGAGAGCGCTCCGCCCTGGACCGTGGACGAGCGTTGTCTCGCCCAGGTCGCCGATCTGGACGCCTACGTCTGATCCGCTCCGGGCATGAAGAAGGGCCGCGACCTGGGTGAGGTTCGCGGCCCTTCTTCATACCTCGACGCGGATCAGTGGAAGCTGTCGCCGCAGGCGCAGCTGCCGGTCGCGTTGGGGTTGTCGATCGTGAAGCCCTGCTTCTCGATCGAGTCGACGAAGTCGATCACGGCGCTCGACACGTACGGCGCGCTCATCCGGTCGACGGCCACGCGGAGGCCGTCGAAGTCACGGAACAGGTCGCCGTCGAGCGTGCGCTCGTCGAAGAACAGCTGGTAGCGCAGGCCGGCGCACCCACCGGGCTGGACGGCGATGCGCAGGTGCATGTCGTCGCGGCCCTCCTGCTCGAGCAGGGCCTTCGCCTTGCTGGCGGCGGCGTCGGTCAACGTCACGCCGTGGGTCTCCTCGGCGGTTTCGGCCTGAGCTGCGGCTGCCTGCTCAGCGGTCGTCATGGTTCTCCCTCTGGTCGAACTCGCTGCGGGTACTCGTCTTGCACATGGTCCAACACGTCGGAGTCCCGATCTGTTCCCCTCCATGGTGACATATCGCTCGGCCTGGTGCGTGGCACCGTGACGCCTGCAACTACCCTGGTGAGGTGAGGTTCCTGCGCCGTAGCACCACAGACTCCGCCACGACGGACACCGAGACGCCCGACACCCAGGCCGTCGAGGTCCAGGCCAAGGCGTATACGCCGGGCAAGGGCAAGGCCACGCCCAAGCGTCGTGAGGCCGAAGCCAAGCGCCGCGGCCCGGTGGCGCCTCCGCCGACCACCATGCGGGAGGCGATGAAGCGCAACAAGGAGCTCCGCAAGTCCGCGAAGGCCGACCCGGAGTACAAGCAGAAGCAGCGCAACGCCGCCAAGGAACGCCGCGAGCGGATGATGGCGGGCGAGGACAAGTACCTGCTCCCCCGTGACCGCGGCCCCGTCAAGGCGTACATCCGCGACCTGGTCGACTCGCGGCGCAACCTGCTCGGCCTGTTCATGCCGCTGGCGATCCTGGTGTTCGTCGCGCTGATCCTGCCGTACCCCGAGGTCCAGCGGTACGCGACGCTGCTGTGCACGGTGATGCTGCTCGGCATGATCGTCGAAGGTTTCCTCAGCGGGCGCCGCATCGCGAAGATGGTCCGCCTGAAGTTCCCGAACGAGACGATCAAGGGCACCTCCGTCGGCTGGTACTCCTTCATCCGGGCGAGCCAGATCCGCAAGCTGCGGGTCCCCAAGCCTCGGGTGAGCCCCGGCGACAAGGTCTGAGCAGGCGAAACCCGGGTCGTTAGCCTGGCTAACGGCCTGGGGTAGAGTCGTGCCCATGGAGTTTCGACGACTGGGCCGCAGCGGCCTCAATGTCAGTGAGATCTCGTACGGCAACTGGCTCACCCACGGGTCCCAGGTGGAAGAGGACCAGGCCCAGGCCTGCATCAAGGCGGCGCTCGACGTCGGCATCACCACCTTCGACACCGCCGATGTTTACGCGAACACGGCCGCCGAATCGGTGCTCGGCCGCGGCCTGAAGGGCCTGCGCCGCGAAAGCCTGGAGATCTTCACCAAGGTCTACTGGCCGACCGGCCCCAAGGGTCCGAACGACCAGGGGCTCGGCCGCAAGCACATCATGGAGTCGGCGCACGCTTCGCTGAAGCGCCTCGGCACCGACTACGTCGACCTCTACCAGGCGCACCGGTTCGACCGGACCGTCCCGCTCGAAGAGACGTTCCTCGCCTTCGCCGACCTCGTCCGCCAGGGCAAGGTGCTCTACGTCGGCGTCTCCGAGTGGACCGCCGAGCAGATCACCCAGGGCGCGGCGATCGCGCGCGAGCTCAACGTGCCCCTCATCTCGAACCAGCCGCAGTACAACGCGCTGTGGCGGGTCATCGAGGCGCAGGTCGTCCCGGCCTCCGAGCGTGAGGGCCTCAGCCAGATCGTCTGGTCGCCGATCGCGCAGGGCGTGCTCACCGGCAAGTACAAGCCCGGTCAGCCGCTGCCCGAGGGCTCCCGCGCGACCGACGAGAAGGGCGGCGCCAACATGGTCGCCCGCTTCCTCAACGACGACGTCCTCGAGCGCGTGCAGCGGCTCGAGCCGATCGCGGAGAAGGCGGGCCTGACGATGGCCCAGCTGGCCGTGGCGTGGGTGCTGCAGAACCCGAACGTCGCTTCGGCGATCATCGGCGCCTCCCGGCCCGAGCAGGTGCACGAGAACGTGAAGGCGGCCGGCGTGAAGCTGGACGCGGATCTGCTCGCGGCGATCGACGAGGCCCTCGACGGCGTCACCGAGACCGACCCGACGCTGACCCGCTCCCCCTGATCCCCCGCAGTCAGCCGACTAAACGCGGACGCTTTGTCCCGCGTTTAGTCGGCTGAATGCCGTCAGTCGCCGTGCACTCGGGACTGGTACGCGATCTGGCCGTCGAGGTCGAGGGCGTCACCGGGCGCGCGCAAGGGATCGATTCCCAAGCCCCGCAACAACCTGCTCGCGCCGGCGACCCGGTCACCGGTCCGGCCGTCGAGCCGCACCGGTGCGTGGCCCCGCTGGATCAGCAGGCCCTCGACGTCGTCGATCAGCCGGTACGGGTCGTAGACCTGCTGTTCAGGCATGACCACCACCGGGAATCCAGGTGTTCCCGGTGATCCTTTCGTAGACCTCGGTGTAGCGCTTGCGGGTCGCCTCGACGATCTCGGCCGGGATGGCGGGTCCGGGCGGCGTCTTGTCCCAGCCGGTCGTCGTGGACCAGTCGCGGACGAACTGCTTGTCGAACGCGTGCTGCGTCCGGCCCGGCTCGTACTCGTCGGCGGGCCAGAACCGCGACGAGTCCGACGTGAGGACCTCGTCCCCGAGCGTCAGCACGCCGTCGGCGTCGAAGCCGAATTCGATCTTGGTGTCGGCGATGATGATGCCGTTCTTCGCCGCGTGCTCCGCACCCTTGGTATAGACCTCGAGCGTCAGATCGCGGAGGCGATCCGCGGTCTCCTGGCCGATCTCGTTCACGACGTCGGCGAACGTCATGAACTCGTCGTGACCGGTGTCGGAGATCTTCGTGGTGGGCGTGAAGATCGGCTCCGGCAGCTTGTCCGCCTCGACGAGACCGGCGGGCAGCGCGACACCGGAAACCTTGCCGTCGCGCTGGTATTCGCGCATCCCGAGACCGGTGAGATAGCCGCGTGCGATGCACTCGACCTGGATCATCTTCAACGGCTTGCAGCGCATGGCGCGGCCGGCGAATTCGGCGGGCACGTCGGTCGTGGAAACGACGTGGTTCGGCACCACGTCGGCCATCTTTTCGAACCACCAGGCGGAAAGCTGGTTCAGCAGCGCGCCCTTGTCCGGGATCGGGGTCGGCAGCGAGACGTCGTAGACCGAAACGCGATCCGACGCGACGAGCAGAATGTCGCCGTCGATTTCGTAAAGGTCCCGGACCTTACCCGCGTGAATGTGCTTCATGCCCCGTCCTCGATGTTGTATTCGTAGAAAATCCAGTGGTCCGGCAAAGCCGCCGATTCGCCGTACTCGAGTACGTCACCCTCGGCGGACAAGAACCTGTTGCGACTCAACAGAATCGCCGAACCTTCGGCCACGCCGAGTTCCGCCGCCTCCTCGGCACCCGCCAGCCCCGCGGCGTGCTGAGAATGAGTCGAGGTCAGAACCCGGCCTGTCCGGTCCGCCACGTATTTGACCGTGCCTTCGACGATCCGCACCGGCTCGAACAGCAAAGGCGCCTTCGACGCGACAGCGCCGTCGAACCACGAAACCGACGTCGACACCGGACGGCCTTCGCCCGCGTACGTGGTCCTTCGCCGCCGGATCACCGGAGCACCTTCATCGATTCCGAGCGCGCCCGCCACCCTGTCCGGCGCCGGCAGGAGGCCGGCTTCGCGGATTTTCGCGTAGTGGCCCGGCGGATAGACCTTGCCGGTTCGCGCGATCGAGATCGTCCGATCGTGCGCGGACCGGTGCAGCGCCCTGGTCTGCACCACTGTCCCGATCCCGCGTACCGCGCGGACCAGACCTTCGGCACGAAGTGTCGACAGCACCTTCATCGCCGTCGCCATCGCGACGTTCCAGTTCCTGGCGATCTCGCGCGCGGACGGGACCGCGTCGCCTTCCTTGAGCCTGCCCGAAACGATGTCGTCGCGAATGTTCCCCGCGATCTGGAGATACGGCGGTTCGGGTCGATCGACGGCGGGCAAGGTGACTCCTCACAAGGTCGCGCGGTGCGCACAAGCGTTCTAGCACACCAATGGGCGAGCACCAAGGATCCTGCTCACACCCCATTATTACGTACTAGTACACATTCTGGACGGTGCTCTAGTACACCTGTTACTCTCCGAGAAGTTCCCGAAACCCGTTGGGGGGCTCGATGAACCATCTGAGCATCGACGAACTGCTCGAAGAGCTTCGAAGACGCCGGTGGGTCGTCTACATCTTCGGCCCCCGGGAGGAGCCGGAGGTCTGTGCCGCGGTCTTCCAATGGGACACCTGCGCCGACGTCCTCATCCTCCGCGGGGAAGAACGGGCGAGCGCCTTCCGCGTCACCACGGTCGCCGAAACCGACGTCTTCCGGCCGGCGCTCGTGTCCTGGCAGTACCACTCGACGGCCGACTGGACCCTGCGCGCCGTGCTCACCATCCCGCCGCCCGGCGAAACCGGCGCGCCGATCCAGTTGCTGCAACCACATCCGGACTGCGTCATCCCGATGGAGGCACGACGGCCGGTCACCGTCCTGCCCGCCATACCGACCAAGGCCGACCAGGGAGATCCCTAACCTCGGCCGATCACCTGCTCGGCGACAACGAGGTCGTGCGGGTAGGTGATCTTGAGGTTCTCCGCGCTGCCCGGAACCCACCGCACCGGCAGCGCGGAGAACCTTTCCATGCACGAAGACGTGTCCGTGCCGACGAAACCCTCACGCTCTGCCGTTTCGTACGCCTCCAGCAACGGCGCGGCGCGGAAACCCTGCGGTGTCTGCACCCTGATCGCCCCGGGCAGCGCACCGGAAACGGTGTCGCCGTCGACACGCACGATGTCGTCGGCCGCGACGCCGGGCACCGCTCCCCCGTGGCGCCTCGTGTCGGCGAGAACGTCAGCGATCAGTTCCGGCGTGACGAGCGGGCGGGCAGCGTCGTGCAGCAGTACCGCGTCGATCTCGCCACTCTCGATACGGGAAGCCATGTGGCGCAAGGCATTCAGCTCCGAGCCCTGCCGCGTCGCACCGCCGTGGACGAGTTCGACCTCGCCCGGATGCGCGGCGAGCACCTCGTGCGCGAGTCCGGTGTCCTGCGGCCGGATGACCAGCACGAGCACATCGATTCCGGGCACCCGCGCGAAGGCGTCGAGCGACCACGCGACGACCCTTTTGCCCGCCACCGGCAGATAGACCTTGTTGAGCTTCGCGCCGACCCGGGTACCCGCTCCGCTCGCGAGCACCACTCCGGCGGCCTTCGTCTGAGCCACAGGCAACTCTGGCACAGCGGGGTGGGTAGGTTGGGCCCGGCCACCAAAGTGATCCGAAGGGGCAGGGCGTTGGACGACGAAATCCTCGAGTTCGCCGAAGTCGAGCAGCCTGATGAACACGCGCGCTCGGCGGCGATCGCCCTGCACTCGAAACTGATCAAACCGGCCGGTTCGCTGGGCAGGCTCGAAGAACTGGGCGTTTGGGTCGCGGCCTGCCAGGGCCAGTCGCCGCCGCGGCCGTTCACGCGGCCGCGGGTCGTGGTGTTCGCCGGTGACCACGGTGTCGCCGCGAAGGGCGTCTCGGCCTATCCGGGCGAAGTCACCGCGCAACTCGTCGGGAGCATGCTGACCGGTGGCGCGGCCATCAACGTCCTCGCCGCCTCGGCGGGCGCGAGCGTCCGGGTCGTCGACATGGCCGTCGACAGCGACGCCCCGGCGACGCGGTCGATCGGCGAGTTCAAGGTGCGGCGCGGATCCGGCTCGATCGACGTCGAGGACGCGCTGACCGACGACGAGGCGCGCGCCGCCGTCCGCGCCGGCCGGACGATCGCCGACGCCGAGGTCGACGGCGGGGCCGACCTGCTCATCGCGGGCGACCTCGGGATCGGGAACAGCACCCCGGCCTCGGTGCTGGTCGCGGCGCTGACCGGCAGCGAACCGGTGGCCGTGGTCGGCCGCGGTTCCGGTATCGACGACAACGCCTGGATGCGCAAGGCCGCGGCGGTCCGCGACGCGCTGCGGCGCGCGAGGACCGTGCTGGCCGACCCGGTCGCGCTGCTGCGCACCGCCGCGGGCGCGGACATCGCCGCGATGGCAGGTTTCCTCGCGCAGGCCTCGCTACGGAAGACGCCGGTGATCCTGGACGGCCTGGTCGCCTCCGCGGCCGCGCTGGTCGCCGAGGAACTCGTCCCGGGGGCACGGCAGTGGTGGACCGCTGGCCAGCGGGGCGGCGAACCCGCGCACGCGCTGGCGCTGGAGCACCTCGACCTTGAGCCGATCCTGGACCTGGACGTCCGCCTGGGCGAGGGAACGGGCGCCGTCGCGGCGCTGCCGCTGGTGTTCATGGCGACGCGGGTGCTCGCGGAGATGGCCACGCACGAGCAGGCCGGCGTCAGCGGCCCCCTGATCGAGACCCCGGCTTCCTGACCCCCTCCGCCCCCGAGATGTCATGAAAGGGTCGTTCAGGACGTTTTTCGTCCTGAACGACCCTTTCATGACACGTGCCTCAGCCCAGCGGGTACATCCAGCCTTCCGGAGCCGACCGGGTGCCCTCCTGGATCCCGGTCAGCGCGCCGCGCAGCTTCATCGTCAGCTCGCCGGGCTGCCCGCCCGCGACGGAGAACTCGCCGCCCGCGTGCTTCACGTGCCCGACCGGCGTGATGACCGCTGCCGTCCCGCACGCGAACACCTCGGTCAGCTCGCCCGAAGCCGCCGACTTCTCCCACTCGTCGGTGGAGATCCGCCGCTCCTCGACCTGGTGTCCGAACGACTTCGCCAGCTCCAGCAGCGACTTGCGGGTCACGCCCGGGAGCAGCGAACCGGTCAGTTCCGGCGTCACGACACGGGCCTCGTCACCGGAGCCGAAGACGAAGAACAGGTTCATCCCGCCCATCTCCTCGACCCAGCGCCGCTCGACCGCGTCGAGCCACACGACCTGGTCGCAGCCCTTCTCCACGGCCTGGGCCTGCGCGACGAAGGACGCCGCGTAGTTGCCCGCGCATTTCGCCTCGCCGGTGCCGCCGGGGACGGCGCGCACGTACTCGGTCGAGAGCCACACGCTCACCGGCTTCACGCCGCCGGAGAAGTACGAACCGGCGGGCGAGCCGATCAGCGCGTAGAGGTACTCGTTCGCGGGCCGGTTGACGCCGAGCCCGGCCTCGGTGGAGATCATGAACGGCCGCAGGTACAGCGACTCGCCCGGTTTCGTCGGGACCCAGCGGCTGTCGACCGCGATCAGCTCGCGGATCGAGTCGAGGAAGGTCTCCACCGGCAGCTGCGGCATGGCGAGGCGCTCGGCCGAGTTGCGGAAGCGGATCGCGTTCGCGTCGGGGCGGAACGCCGCGATCGTGCCGTCGGGCTGGCGGTACGCTTTGAGGCCTTCGAAGATCGCCTGGCCGTAGTGCAGCACCGAGGTGGCCGGGTCGAGCGAGAAGGGCGCGTACGGCCCGACGGTCGCGTCGTGCCAGCCCTGCTCGGAGCTCCATTTCACGGTCACCATGTGGTCGGTGAAGTGCAACCCGAAACCGGGTGCGGCCAATACGTCCGCGACGCGTTCCGGGCTCGCGGGGCTCGGGTGCGGGAGGTGGCTGAACTGCGTCGAGGTCGTCATACCCAAGACGATAACGCTTGGTCGGACCCACGTTAGTCGGACGTCCGCATATCTTTACCTCCCGCGATCTGTCCGTCACGACGAACACGGGAGGGGTCGCGCCCCTAGGATGGCGGCGTGACGTACAACCAGATGCAGCCCGCCACCCCGGCGCAACCGGCCAAGTCCGCCACCCCCGGCGCGGGGGCCGACGTCAAGACCTTCGCGACGGCCGTGCTGCTCACCTTCGGCACCGGCGTGCTGATGATGGACGGCTGGGCCTTGCTCGACAGCGGTTTCGGCGCGTTCCTCGGCCTGGTCGCCGGCGGTTTCGGCATCTTCTGGTGGAAGAGCATCCACGGCAAGGTGTTCCCGCGCGAGCTGTCCACCAAATCGGTGGTCCTCCTGACGGTGATCAACGTGGTGCTGGTGCTGCTCCTGCTGCTGCAGGTCGGTTAGAGCAACCCCTCGGGAAGGCCGGGCGCGGGCCAGTCCGGATCGGGCCGGAAGTCGGTCCACGTCCCGTCGAAGGGGAACGCCCCGGCGTCCGCGAGTGCCCCGATCCGCTCGCCCTCGGCGCGCAGGCGGTCGAGCTGCCCCGCGGTGATGCGGCCGGCGAGGACGGCCTCCTCGGCCTCGTCCTCGTCCTTCCACTGCCAGCGGCCGCCGGGCTCCACGGCGACGTCGAGGATGCCGTCGATCCGGTCGGGCCCGGACGGCGTGCGCCCCAGCGGGACCTCGAGGTTGACGTACCAGTTCAGGAACTCGCCTTCGGCGTCGAAGAACCACCAGACCGACGACCATTCGTCGTCGGCGATACGGCGCAGGGTCGACGTGTCCCGCCAGAAATCGGCCACGCGCACCCTCGGCACCCGGAACCGCTCTTCCAGGGGCGCCTCGCGGAAGAGCCGCCCGTCGGCGAGCCTGCTGCCGACGATCGGGGTGTCGGCGGGCAGCCAGCCGAGCAGCACGGTGCCGTCGTCGGCGATGACGCGCAGCGGGTGATGCTGGCCGATCGAGCCGTCCGGTCGCAGGAAGCGTTCGACGACCGTGTCGCCCGGGGTCCAGAGAGGATCATGCACGCCTTGAACGGTCACTCTTCGAACGGTACCGACGGGCGTGGACCCGCAGAACCAGTTCGGCGAGCGTTCCCACTCCCGCGAGCGCGAGGGCCACGACCGGCCCAGCGAAGGCGGCGGCCACGGCCACGATCAGTCCACAAGCGAGTGTCGCCTTCGGACGTTCCGGGGAAAGCCGTTCCCTGCCGTCGGTGAAGGCGTCGACCGCGACGGGCACGGTCGCGACGGCGGCCACCACGGTCAGCACCGGCAGCAGCGAGACGGCGTCGGCGGCGGCGAGGAGTTCGCGGAACGAGGTCGCCGAAAGCCCCAGCCGGATCGGTCCGAGCTGGTAGAGCGCGACGGCCGTGATCGCGACGGCCACGGCACCCACGGCGGCCGCCCGGCCCGGGCCGGGACGGCGGGGCAGCAGGAACGGCAGGAGTACCAGCACGGCGAGGCCGAGACCGGGTACGGACGGCGGGTCCGGCGCGATGAACTGCGCCAACGGCGGGATGCCCACGCAGATCGCGATCAGGGACGCGGCGGCGGCCAGCAGCAGCCCGGTGACCCAGCGGGCGGCGTAGTCGCCGAGGCGGACCCCGGCCAGGTCGGCGACGGTCACGACGGCGGCGAACACCGCGGCGGCGGCACCCGGCGCGGACGGGAAGAGGTACTGCCCGAACGCCGTCGCGAAGACCAGGACCAGGCCCAACCGCGAAACGGAGCCAGCGATCCGCTCGGGCCGGGTGTCACCGAGCGGCGGAAGCAACGCCTCGACCGCGACCGCGAGCACGGCCGCGACCACGACGGCCACGAGTACCCAGTAGTCCGCTCCGGAGGTGCCCACCGCCAGCGCGATGAGCAGACCGCCAGCCAGTCGCACGCCGTCTCCCTTCCAGTTCGTCCAGTTACCGGGTCGGCCCCGCTGTTCCCCCAGGTCCCACTGTCATTAGCATGGCTCACGATCCAACCGGGCGGCCGCCCGGTACCACCGCGAACGCGCGAGGAGCCAGAAGTGACCGTGCCGAAGCTTGCCCTGACCGAGAACGCCGAAGCGGCGCTTGCCAAGACGCGCGCCGACGTCGTCGTCATCGGAACCCTGCAGGGCGAGGACGGCCTGGCGCTCGCCGCCGGCTCCTCCGTCGCCGACACCGCCTTCGACGGCAAGCTCGCCGAGGTCCTCGGCACCCTCGGCGCCTCCGGCAAGGCCGACGAGGTCGTCAAGGTGCCGACGCTGGGCAAGCTGTCCGCCGGTGTCGTGCTGGCCGTCGGCCTCGGCAAGGCCGGCGCGGACGGCGTCACCGCCGAGCAGGTCCGCCGGGGCGCCGGTGCCGCCGCGCGGGCGCTGAGCGGGACCGACCGCGCGTTCGTCACGCTGTCGGCGATCGACCTGCAGGCCGCCGTCGAGGGCACCGTGCTCGGTGCCTACGACTTCACCGAGTACCGCTCCGAGAAGGGCGACGGCCCGGTCGCCAAGGTCGACTTCGTGAGCCCCGAAGAGGGCACCGCCAAGGACCACAAGGCGACCCTGAAGGCCGCCGGCCTGATCGCCGAGTCGGTCATCATCGCCCGCGACCTGATCAACACCCCGCCGAACGACCTGTTCCCGGCCTCCTTCGCCGACCGCGCGAAGACCCTGGCCGAGGCGAACAACCTCGACTTCGAGGTTCTCGACGAGAAGGCGTTGAAGCGCAAGGGCTTCGGCGGCATCCTCGGCGTCGGCGGCGGTTCGTCGCGGCAGCCGCGCCTGCTGCGCATCGCCTACAAGCCCGCGAAGGCGTCGAAGAAGGTCGCGCTGGTCGGCAAGGGCATCACCTTCGACTCGGGCGGCATCTCGATCAAGCCCGCCGCGAACATGGACCACATGACCTCGGACATGTCGGGCGCGGCCGCCGTGCTCGCCTCCGTGGTGCTGGCCGCGAAGCTGAAGTACCCGCTCGAGGTCGTCGCGCACATCCCGCTGGCGGAGAACCTGCCCTCGGCCACCTCGTACCGGCCGGGCGACGTGCTCAGCATGTACGGCGGCAAGACCGTCGAGGTGCTCAACACCGACGCCGAAGGCCGTCTCGTGCTGGCCGACGCGATCGTGCGCGCGGGCGAGGAGAACCCCGACTACCTGATCGAGACCTCGACGCTGACCGGCGCGCAGGTCGTCGCGCTCGGCAACCGCACCGCGGGCGTCATGGGCTCGGACGAGTTCCGCGACCGGATCGCTTCGATCGCGCAGGCCACCGGTGAGGGCGGCTGGGCCATGCCGTTGCCGGAGGAACTGCGCGCCGACCTCGACTCGCGTCTCGCCGACCTGGCCAACGTCACCGGGCACCGCTGGGGCGGCATGCTCGCGGCGGGCATCTTCCTCCGCGAGTTCGTCACCGAGGGCCTGCCCTGGGCGCACATCGACATCGCGGGCCCGTCGTTCAACACCGCCGGCGCGTGGGGCTACACCGGCAAGGGCGGCACCGGCGTCCCGGTCCGCACCATCGCCGCCGTGCTCGCGGACATCGCCGCCAACGGCTGATCCTTTTCGCGCGTGAAGGCCTCCTTCCCTCGGCTGAGCCGCGGGAAGGAGGCCTTCACGCGCTTTGTGGCAAGGTCGACGCCGTGGACAGGGACGCGTATCTCGAAGGCGCGATCAGGGACGTGCTCAGCGGCGACGACGCGACACTCGACGACCGGATCGCGCACGCGGCACTGCTGTTCGCCGCCTCCGGGGCGATGGCGGACGCAGACCGGCTGGTCACGCATTGGCACGCGCTCACCGAACGTCCCGTCACGACGCTGATCCCCGGCGCCGTGCAGGCCCGCGCGTGGGCGATGCTCTTCGAAGCGCGAGGAGCGCACCCGGACTGGGCCGCGGCGATGATCCCGCTCGATCTCGACGCCGAGGAACGCGCTCACGACGACTACCTCGCCCGGCGCGTGTCCGATCTCGACGGCCTGCTCGGCGGCTCCCCGATCGGCGAGGCCGTGTCCCATCTCGGGCCGTCGCGGCCGGATCGGCTGCGCGAGGCCGTCGCGCGAGGCGACCTGGACGCCTGGGCCGAGATCGCGTCGCGACAAGGCCGTCCGGACGTCGCCGTGCTCGCCGCGAACCGGCGCCTCGCGCCGCGGCTCGCCGCCGGCGCGGACCCGCTCGGGCTCGGCGACTGGACGGAACTCTGCGCAGGAGCGCTGGTCGCGGCGCTGTACGAGCGCTACCCGCCCGACACCGGTTCCTGGCGCGAAATGGTCGAGGGGATCCTCCGGCTGCGCGGCGGCGGCACCGCACCCCCGGCGGCGTCAGCCCGCACCATCGAAGCGGCCGAGGCGCGGCTCGGGCTCCGGCTGCCCGACGACTACCGCGAATTCCTCCGGACCTGCGACGGTCTGCCCGCGGATGTCGTCTTCCCCCGGCTGCTCGGGACGGCGGAACTGCGCGCAGAGGGCGGTGTCGTCGTGATCGCGGATCCGGCCGTCGTGCTGCTGACGGCCGCGGGCGAGCAGTGGCGGACGGTCGAGATCGACCCGGCGCTGGGCACGACGGTGCATCCGACGTTCCGGGCGCTGCTGGAGCGGCACTTGCTCCTTTTGGCGCAATCTGCGTGAATTCCGCCGGAGCGCGTCGCTAGCTTCGCGACCATGACCGCTCTCACACTCACGAAGATCACTCGGGACAACGTCGGCGTCGCCTGCTCGATCGCCGTCGAACCGCATCAGGATTCCTACGTCGCCCCTGTGGCCCGGTCACTCGCCGAGGCCTACGCGCAGCCCGAAGTCGCCTGGCCGCGGCTGATCCTCGACGACGGTGAACCGGTCGGATTCGTGATGGGCGCGTTCGATCCGGACTGCCCGATCGACTACTTCCGCTGCGGGCTCTGGCGGCTCAACGTCGCGGCGGGACGGCAAGGCAAGGGCTACGGCCGATTCGCCGTCGAGGCCGTCCTCGACGAGGCTCGGCGCCGCGGCCGTCGGCGGGCGACGACGCTCTGGGTGCCGGGCGAGCACAGCCCGGAGGCGTTCTACCTCCGGCTTGGCTTCCGCGACACCGGCACCGTCCACGACGGACAGCACGTCGGCGAGATCGACCTCTGAACCCGCGTCAGGCTTCGCCGCGCTTCTTCCGCTCGGTGTACTCCCGCATCCGCTTCGGGTAGCCGACCCTGGCCACCTCGTACACGGGGATCGACCGCTTGTGACCGAACTGCTGCGCCGCGTCGAGGCTCTCGATCCGGCGACGGGTCCACTCACCGTCATGGGCGATCAGGACGACGGTGGTCTCCGTGACGTTGGTCTTCGGCTCCACGTACGCCTCGACACCGGTCCGTGAAGACGCCCACTCCTCAAGATGCTTGAAGTCGTTTGAAGAGGCTTTCCGCAGCGTACCGGGCTTCTGCCCGCCTTTAGAGCGCCGGCGCAGCGAGTCGAACAGACCCACTCCGACCACCTCACTTCCCATTCGCGTCCGATGTCCATTATCCCGACGCGGGCGTGTGCTCAGCGTGGCGGTCCGCGTGGGCCGTGTCCCGTGGGTCACAGCACGCGGCCTAGGTCGCAGCCTCTCCACACGTAGTGACAAGATGGCAAGTGTCCGCGCGCGCGTATACCGCGCGAAGCGGCGCCAGAGCACCACCCCTACCGCTTGCCGAGGAGTTATTGAAGTGACCGACACCTCCGCCGACCTTGTGATCCTGGGTGGCGGATCGGGCGGCTACGCCGCCGCGTTCCGCGCGGCCGAGCTGGGCCTTTCCGTCACCCTGATCGAAAAGGACAAGCTTGGCGGGACGTGCCTCCACCGAGGCTGCATCCCGACCAAGGCCCTCCTGCACGCGGCGGAGGTCGCCGACGAGACCCGCGACGCCGAGACCTTCGGTGTGAAGGCCGTGCTGGAAGGCATCGACATCGCCGGCGTCAACAAGTACAAGGACGGGATCATCTCGCGCCTGTACAAGGGCCTCCAGGGCCTGGCCAAGGCGCACAAGGTGAACCTCGTCGAGGGCACCGGGACGTTCGTCGGCGGCACGACCGTCGAGGTCGACGGCACCCGCTACACCGGCAAGAACGTCATCCTCGCCACCGGTTCGTACTCGAGGACGCTGCCGGGCCTGGAGCTGGGCGGGCGCATCATCGCCAGCGAGCAGGCGCTTTCGCTGGACTACATCCCGAAGAAGGCCATCGTCCTCGGCGGTGGTGTCATCGGTGTCGAATTCGCGTCCGTCTGGGCGTCCTTCGGCGTCGACGTCACCATCGTGGAGGCGCTGCCCCGCCTGGTCCCGAACGAGGACGAGTACGCGTCCAAGCAGCTCGAGCGCGCTTTCCGTCGTCGCAAGATCGCCTTCAAGACCGGCGTGCGGTTCACCGGCGCCAAGCAGGACGACAACGGCGTCAGCGTGTCGCTGGAGTCCGGCGAGACGCTCGAAGCCGACCTGCTCCTGGTCGCCGTGGGCCGCGGCCCGAACTCGGCCGGGCACGGGTACGAGGAGGCCGGCGTCAAGATGGAGCGCGGTTTCGTCCTCACCGACGACCGCCTGCGCACGAACCTGCCGAACGTCTACGCCGTCGGTGACATCGTCCCCGGCCTGCAGCTCGCGCACCGCGGGTTCCAGCAGGGCATCTTCGTCGCGGAAGAGATCGCCGGCCAGGAGCCGCGCGTGATCGACGAGAGCGGCATCCCGCGCGTCACCTACTCGCACCCCGAGGTCGCTTCGGTCGGCCTGACCGAGTCGCAGGCGAAGGAGAAGTACGGCTCCGACGTCACCACCTTCACCTACGACCTCGGCGGCAACGGCAAGAGCCAGATCCTCAAGACCTCCGGCGGGGTCAAGCTCATCAAGGCTCCGGACGGCCCGGTCGTCGGCGTGCACATGGTGGGCGACCGCGTCGGCGAGCTGATCGGCGAAGCGCAGCTGATCTACAGCTGGGAGGCCTTCCCCGAGGACGTCGCCCCGCTCATCCACGCGCACCCCACGCAGACCGAGGCCCTCGGTGAAGCGTTCCTCGCCCTGGCGGGCAAGCCGCTGCACGTCCACAGCTGACGTCTCACCGTCGAAGAACCAGACCAAGCAAGACATATCAAGGGAGTCAGCGAACGATGGCCTACTCCGTCACGTTGCCGGAGCTCGGTGAGAGCGTCACCGAGGGCACCGTCACCCGGTGGTTGAAGCAGGAGGGCGACACCGTCGAGGTCGACGAGCCGTTGCTCGAGATCTCCACGGACAAGGTCGACACCGAGGTCCCGTCCCCGGTCGCCGGCAAGGTCGTGAAGATCAGCGCTCAGGAAGACGAGACCGTCGAGGTCGGCGGCGAGCTCGCCGTCATCGACGACGGGACCGGCGGCGTGCCGGAGTCCTCCGGTTCGGCCGAGCCGGCCGCCGAAGAGGCGCAGCCGGAGCCCGAGCCGGAGCCCGCTCAGGAAGAGGCCTCCGCACCGTCCCAGCCGGACACCGCGCCGGCTTCGGGTGGCGAAGGCACCGAGGTGAAGCTGCCCGAGCTGGGCGAGAGCGTCACCGAGGGCACCGTCACCCGGTGGCTCAAGCAGGTCGGCGAGAGCGTCGAGGTCGACGAGCCGCTGCTCGAGATCTCCACGGACAAGGTCGACACCGAGGTCCCGTCCCCGGTCGCCGGCACCGTGCTGGAGATCCGCGCGGGCGAGGACGAGACCGTCGAGGTCGGCGGGGTGCTCGCGGTGATCGGTGCCGCCGGTTCCGCCCCGGCCCCGAAGGCCGAGCCGAAGCCGGAGCCCAAGCCGGAACCGAAGCCCGAGCCCAAGGCCGAAGCGGCTCCCGCGCCGAAGCCCGCCCCGGCTCCGCAGGCCGCCCCGGCCCCCAAGGCCGAGGCACCGAAGCCCGCGGCGAGCAGCGACAACGGCTCGGACAACGCGCCGTACGTGACACCGCTGGTCCGCAAGCTCGCTTCGGAGCACGGCATCGACCTGTCGTCGCTGTCCGGCAGCGGCGTCGGTGGCCGTATCCGCAAGCAGGACGTGCTCGCGGCCGCCGAGGCCAAACAGAAGGCCGCCCCGGCTCCGGCCGCGCAGCCCGCTGCCGCCGCCCCGGCGCCCGCCGCCGCCCCGTCGGCTCCGCGCAAGGCCGCGGTTTCGCCGGAGCTCGCGGCCCTGCGCGGCACCGTGCAGAAGGCCAGCCGGATCCGGCAGATCACCGCCACGAAGACCCGCGAGTCGCTGCAGGTTTCCGCGCAGCTCACGCAGGTCCACGAGGTGGACGTCACGAAGATCGCCAAGCTCCGCCAGCGGGCGAAGGCGGCCTTCAAGGAGCGCGAGGGCGTCAACCTGACGTTCCTGCCGTTCTTCGCGAAGGCCACCGTCGAGGCGCTCAAGCAGCACCCGAACGTCAACGCGTCCTACAACGAGGACACGAAGGAGATCACCTACCACGGTGCGGTGCACCTGGGGATCGCGGTGGACACCGAAAAGGGTCTGCTGTCGGTGGTCATCCACGACGCGGGTGAGCTCAGCCTCGCCGGTCTCGCGCACCGCATCGCCGACCTGGCGGGCCGCGCGCGTTCGGGCCAGATCAAGCCGGACGAGCTTTCGGGCGGCACCTTCACGATCACGAACATCGGCTCCAACGGCGCCCTGTTCGACACGCCGATCATCGTGCAGCCGCAGTCCGGCATGCTCGGTACCGGCGCGGTCGTGAAGCGCCCGGTCGTGATCGCGGACGCCGACGGCAACGACACGATCGCCGTCCGGTCGATGGCGTTCCTGCCGCTGACCTACGACCACCGCCTGGTGGACGGGGCCGACGCTGGCCGCTTCGTCACGACGATCAAGCAGCGTCTGGAAGAGGGCAACTTCGAGGACGAGCTCGGTCTCTGATCCTCCGGTAGTCCGTGAAGGCCCTCGTCCCGCTTCGGCGGGGCGGGGGCCTTCGCCTTTCCCTCCCCCCGCGCTTCGTGCCCTCACGACTCCTGGATGTCATGAAAGGGTCGTTCAGGACACATTTCGTCCTGAACGACCCTTTCATGACATCCAGCACCGATTCCGTCTCCCCACAAGTCCGTGAAGGACCCCTTCACGGACCCGGCCGCATCCAGAGGACGAAATGCGGTCGTTTGACAGCTACCCCGGACTCTAGTATTCCGGAATTACGGAAAACAAGAGGGAGGGTATCGACCATGCTGACCAGACGCCATCTGCTCGCGGGTGCCGCCGCGGGATCGGCCGCGCTGCTGCTGCCGGGAACCGCGAGCGCCGCCCGGCCGGACACGACCACCGAACAGGGCTGGCTCGACTGGATCGCCGCACACCGGCAAGACGTCTCCGTCCTGATCGACGACGGTGACGGCCGCCGCGCCGCGCGCAACCCCGACGTCCGGCGGGTGCTGGCCTCGTCGATCAAGGTCGTGCATCTCAGCGCGTACGCCGAGAGCAGGCTCGATCCGCGGGAGCGGATCCGGGTGGGCGACTGGGACGCCCACCACCCCTTCGTCGCCGACGGCCGCGCGCATTTCCGGGCGCTGAACTGGCTGGGAGTCCCCTGCGACGACTACGGCATCGCCAAGGATCCCGACCAGCGCGTGCCACTGGCCAGGCTCGCCGAAGCGATGATCCTCTTCAGCGACAACGCCGCCACGGACTATCTCCGCACCCGCCTCGGCGACCCCGCCCTCCAGCGGGCGGCGGCGCGGGGCGGCTGGTTCCGGCCGGACACCCGTTCGCTCGGCGGCGAGGTCCTGATGCTGATGATGCCGGAGTACGCGCCCCCGTCCGGGAGCCCGGTCGCCGTCCGGCGGGCGATGGGCGACGCGGTCGCGCGCCGCTTCGTCCGCGATCCGGCGTTCCGCGCCGAGGCGTTCGAGCGGTGGCCGGACATGCCGGGCACCTCGGACGCCCAATGGCCGTGGATCAAGGGACACGGCCGAGGATCGGCGACGGAGCTGTTCGCGCTGCACCGCAGTATCGCGAAGGGGCTGTACGCGCCCGCGCGCGAAATCCTCGCGAAGCCGCTCTCGGACCGCGTGCCACCCGGAGCGAGCGAAGTCCTCTTCAAGGGTGGAAGCCTGCCTCGAACACTGACCATCGGCCTTTCCGTCCGCTGGCCGGGCGGGCGTTCGGGCACGGCGGCCGTCCTGCTCACCGGCGTGAGCGATCAAGACATGCAGAACGCCCTGCCGCTCATCGACCTCGTGCTCGCGGCGCTGTCCGATCCGGCGCGCTTCACCGCCCTGGAACGAGCGCTCCGCTGACGCGACGGTATAGATAACCGGCATGGACGCTGAGCTCGCCGACCGGATCGCCGCCCTCGAAGCCCGGGTCGCCGCGCTCGAAGACCGGCACGGCGACCACCAGGCCGAGCAGGCGGCGAGCCCCGGCGGGATCGTCGGCTACCACGGCGAGCTGACCGAACCGCTCGAATTGAGCTGGGCGATCAACGTCACGCCCGGTCCGGTGCTGGGATTCGAGGACGGGCCGCGGGTCGAGGTGCTCGCGGCCCTGTCCAGCACCGCGCGGGTGGCGCTCGTGCGGACGCTGGCCGAGAAGGGCGCGCAGACCGCGCCCGCCCTGCAGGAGGCCGCCGAACTCGGGTCGCCAGGCCAGCTGTACCACCATCTCAAGGCGCTGACCGGCGCCGGGATCGTCGAGCAGGACAAGCGCGGCAGCTACCGGCTTCGCCCCACCGCGACGATCCCGGTGCTGGTGCTGCTCACCGCCGCGTCGGACGTCGCCGGGCAACTGAAGAACCTGAGCGTGCGTCCGGATCGCGGATAGGACACGATCGGATCATGCGAGTTCTGATCGCGGGCGCGAGCGGACTGATCGGCACCTCCCTGACGACACGGTTACGCCGTTCCGGGCACGAGGTCGTCCGCCTCGTCCGCCGGGAGGAGCGGGCGGCCGACGAGCGCCGCTGGGATCCCCCGGCCGGCGAGATCGCCGACGGCGCGCTCGACGGGGTCGACGCGGTCGTGAACCTCGCGGGCGCGCCGCTGCTGCCCGGACGCTGGAGCGCGGCCCGCAAACAGGTACTTCTCGACAGCCGGGTCGAACCGACGGAGGTGCTCGCGGAAGCCGTCGCCGAACACGGGATTCCCGTACTGGTCAACGCTTCCGCCGTCGGCTACTACGGCGACCCCGGACCGTCCCTTGTGGACGAAACGAGTCCGGCGGGACGCGGTTTCCTCGCCGGGCTCTGCACTGCCTGGGAAGGCGCCACCGAGGCCGCGGCCACCGCGGGCGCCCGGGTCGTGCGCATCCGCACCGGGCTGGTGCTCGCGCGCAAGGGCGGGCTCCTTGACGTCCTCCGGCCGCTGTTCCGCTTGGGGCTCGGCGGAAAACTCGGCGACGGCAAGCAGTACATGCCCTGGATCTCGCTCGAAGACGAGGTCGGCGCGATCGTTTTCGCGCTGGAGAACGAATCCCTGTCGGGTGCGGTGAATCTCTCGGGGCCACAGCCCGCCACGAACGCCGTCTTCACGAAGGCACTGGGCCGCGCAGTGCATCGGCCCGCGATCTGGCAGGTGCCCGGGTTCGCCATGAAGATCGCCCTCGGGCAGGCGGCCGAGGAGATGGCGTTGTTCGGGCAGCGCGCCATGCCGCGGGTGCTGGAGGAGGCTGGATACGCCTTCCGCCATCCGACCCTCGAGGACGCGCTGGCCGCCGCGACATGACCTTGCAGCGCGGGCTGTACACCCTCGCCGGCTTCCTGCTGCTGGTCGGCTTCGTCACACTCGGGCTGTCCGTCGGCGAGCGGCCGCCGCCGGTGGACGTCGTCCTCGCCGACGCGTTCCGCGACCAGTACACCCGGCCCGCCGGGCAGGTGGCCGGCCTGGTCACACACGTCCTCGGCCCGGTACTGCCGTTCGCACTGGGCGCCGTGCTGGTCGTGGTCGCGTGGCGCCGCCGGGACCTGACCGTCCTGTGCGTCAAGCTCGCCGTCGTCCTGCTGCTGTGCCGTATGACCAGCCTGATCGCGAAACCGGCCTTCTACCGGGAGCGACCTCGTGAATTCCCCGATCTGAGTTATCCGAGCGGGCACGTGGTCGCCGTCGCGTGCACCGGGTTCGTCGCGGTCCTGCTGTGCGCGTGGACGCGTCCGCATCTCACTCGCCTGGCGATCACGATCGCCGCCGCGGCGACGGTGCTCGGCGCCCTCTGCCGCATCGTGCTGGGCGTGCACTGGCTGACCGACACGGCGGGATCCGTGCTCGCGGTGGGGGGTGTCGGCCTGATTTCGGCGGCCGGGCTGGGCCTGCTCCCCCTGCCGAAAGACCCGGCGTAGTGTCGCTGACGTGAGCTCTTCGACCACGTCATGCCGTGCCGCCACCGAGCCCGTCGACGTCCGCGAGATCGGGACGATCGACTACACCGAAGCCTGGGAACTCCAGCGCCGGCACGTGACAGCCCGTGCCGACGGCGAGGGTCCCGACACCATGCTGCTGCTGGAACACCCGTCGGTGTACACGGCGGGCAAGCGCACCGAAGCCGAGGACAGGCCGACCGACGGCACCCCGGTGATCGACGTCGACCGCGGCGGCAAGATCACCTGGCACGGGCCCGGTCAGCTGGTCGGGTACCCGATCGTCAAACTCGCCGACCCGATCGACGTCGTGCATTACGTGCGGCGTCTCGAAGAGGCCCTGATCACCGTGTGCGACCAGCTCGGCGTGCACACCGGCCGGGTCGAGGGCCGCAGCGGCGTCTGGATCCCCGCCGACGACCGCGGCCCGGAGCGGAAGATCGCCGCGATCGGCATCCGCGTCCAGCGAGGCGTGACCATGCACGGTTTCGAGCTGAACTGCAACGCCGACCTCGGCGCCTTCGACAAGATCGTCCCGTGCGGCATCCGGGACGCGGGCGTGACTTCGCTCTCCTACGAGCTCGATCGCGAGGTCACCGTCGCGTCGGTGCTGCCGATGGCGCGTGACGCCGTGCTCGCGGCGCTGGAAGGCGAGCTGCCGGTGAGCGACGAGCGCTGGCTGCCGCGTCCCGAAGCCCCGGCCGCCCCCGGCGTCACTTTCGCTCTGCAGAACTAAGGAAGCGCGTGAAGCGTCAGTCCAGCTGAGGGGCGACCTCGGAAGCGATCAGCTCGACCTGGTCCAGATCCGAAAGGTCCAGCAGCTGCAGGTAGAGCCGGGTGATCCCGGTCTTCTCCCGCCACTGCCCGACCTTCTCGACGACCTCCGACGGCGTCCCCGCGAGCCCGTTCTCCCGCAGCTCGGACACCTCGCGCCCGAGCACCGAAGCACGCTTGGCGACCTCGGCGTCGTCACGGCCCACGGCGACGACGAGCGCGGCCGACCGGATGATCTCCTTGGGGTCGCGGCCGATCTCACGCGCGGCGTCGTCGACGCGGCCGAACTGCTCGGCGGCGGCCTCCGGGGCCGCGAACGGCAGGTTGAACTCGTCCGCGTAGCGGGCGGCGAGCGCCGGGGTGCGCTTCTTGCCGCCTCCGCCGATGATCACCGGCGGCCGGGGCCGCTGCGCCGGCTTCGGCAGGCCGGGCGAGTCGACGAGCTTGTAGTGCTCGCCGTCGAAGGAGAACGTCTCCCCCTCCGGCGTCTCCCACAGCCCGGTCACGACGGCGAGCTGCTCGGCGTAGCGGTCGAAGCGCTCCTTGATCGGCGGCAGGTCGAGGCCGTAGGCGGTGTGCTCGTCGTCGTACCAGCCCGAGCCGAGGCCGAGTTCGACGCGGCCGCCGGACATCTGGTCCACCTGCGCGACCGAGATCGCGAGCACCGACGGATGCCGGAAGGTGGCGGCGGTGACGAGGGTGCCCAGCCGCACGCGGCGCGTCTCGCGGGCGAGACCCGCGAGGGTGATCCACGCGTCGGTCGGCCCCGGCAGCCCGGTCGCCGAACCCATCTTCAGGTAGTGGTCGCTGCGGAAGAAGGCGTCGTAACCCGCGTCCTCGGTGGCCTTCGCCACCCGGAGCAGGTCTTCGTAACTGGCCCCCTGCTGGGGCTCGGTAAAGATCCTGAGGTCCACGAACGCCACCCTAGCTACGGGACGTTCAGCTCGCTTTCCCGTGCTCGGCGGGCGGAACACGGCGAAACCCGACGAGCAGCCGCACCAAGACCTCCTCGACCTGGGCGCTGACCTTCTTCGGCTCGGGAGACGAGGCGATCTCGATCGCGGCGCTCGACAACGCGCCGAACAGCAGCCGCGCTGTGACGTCCACCGGGACGTCGTCGACCTCGCCGACCTCGATGAGCGACTGGATCCCGGTGCGGACCAGGCCGAAGCTGCACCGCTCCTCCGCCTCGCGCCAGCGTTCCCAGCCCATCACCACCGGCGCTTCGTGGATCGCGATGCGCTGGTACGCCGGGTCGAGACAGCTCTGCAGGAAGCCGCGCAGCCCCGCGAGCGCCCGCTCCCACGGCGAGGCCGGGCCGTTCATGATCTTTTCGAGCCGGTCGAAGACCTGGCTCTCGACCGTGTCGAAGGCGGCCTCGAACAGCGCCTGCTTCCCACTGAAATGGTGGTACAGCGCGCCTTTCGTCACCCTGGCCCGCTTGGCGATCTCGTCGAGAGACGTGCCGGCGTAGCCGCGTTTGGTGAACAGCTCGACGGCACTCTCGACGAGCGCCGACCGGGTGGACTCGGAATAGTCCAGCCGCCTTGACCTCATTGTCGCCACCTTCACAACTTTACGCCGCCGGTCCCGCTCCATACCCATGGTATGTTGACTGCTGTCAGGTCCGTACCGGGAGTATGCCGCAAACCTGCGGTATGAACCGGGTCACGGAGGGGAGCCCACATCATGAGCTGGAACGACTTCTACCAGCGGCGCGACATCCTCGAAGCCGCACTGCGCCAGGCGGGTCACCACCCGTCCGACGCGATCTCACTCGAAGAAATCCCCGGCGCCACCAAGTACTTCGCGACCGAAGAGGAGCTTCTGGTCGCGCTCCGGTACAAGTGGAACCAGGTGTTCGCCGGTCACCTCCGCGCCGAGATGGCCGATCCGGACTACGCCGACCAGGACCTCGCACTCGACCGCGTCGAAGCCGTCACCCGCGCCTGGAACAGCGCCACCACCGAACACGAGACCCTCCGCGCCGTTCTCGACGCGGCTCTCGAGCGGTGCCCCGCGCTGATCCCGTCGCACGAAGCCGAACTGCGCATGCTCGCGCTGACGGCGGGGCTGGCCGACGGCAAGGAACCGGCCGACGAGATCACCAAGGTCGGCAGCGCGTTCGCCACCCTGCTCCGGCACGGACGGCACGCGAAGCCCGCCCGCCGCCGCAGCCCCATGGGTCACCTGCTCCGGTTGCTCGCGCCGAGCGCCTGATCCGGCGTAGCGGCCCCGCCGACGATGTAGTTAGGTGACCGACATGGCTGCTCACGCGCGCTGGACCGAGGCCGACATCCCGGATCAGACCGGCCGGACCGTGTTCGTCACCGGGGCGAACTCGGGGCTCGGGTTGCGCATGTCCGAGGTGCTCGCGGGCAAGGGGGCCCGCGTGCTGCTCGGCTGCCGGTCTCCGGAGCGCGGCGCCAAGGCGCTGGAGCAGGTGCGCGCGGCCGCGACCGGGGAGGCACCCGAGCTCGTCCGGCTGGATCTCGCCGACCTCGATTCGGTCCGCGAAGCCGCGAAGAAGGTCCAGGAGCTGACAGGCGGCAAGCTCGACGTCCTGGTCAACAACGCGGGCGTGATGGCGACCCCGCGCGGCCACACCAAGGACGGTTTCGAAACCCAGTTCGGCACGAATCACCTCGGGCACGCGGTGCTGACCTGGCTGCTGATGCCGTCACTGCGCAACGGTTCGGGAGCGCGCGTCGTCACCTTGTCGAGTGTCGCGGCGACGGGCGCCCGCATCGACGTCGCCGACCCGAACTTCGAACGCCGGATGTACAACCCCGGCTCGGCCTACGGCCAGTCGAAACTCGCCAACCAGGTCTTCGCGCTCGAACTCGACCGCAGGCTGCGCGCCGCGGGCGACGGCGTGATCAGCGTGGCGGCGCACCCCGGCTACACGTGGACCGGACTCGGTTCGGGGATGGCCCGCTCCTACCGCAACCCGGTGGTGCGCGCGCTCGTCGCCGGGGGCAACCGGATCGGCGAGATCTTCATCGCGCAGAACGCCCGCCAGGGCACGCTCCCGCAGCTGTTCGCGGCGACGTCGCCGGAGGCCGAAGGCGGCGATTACATCGGCCCTCGCGGGCTCGGCGGACTTCGCGGCGCCCCGGTCAAGGTGCGCCCGCTGGCCGCCGCGAGGAGCGCATCACTCGGCGCCGCGTTGTGGGATCTGACCACCAAGTTGACGGGCGTCACCCCCGACCCCGCGTGAGCGGCGAGCACTGCTCCGGCGGGCGTAGGGTGACGGTGTGAGTGCTGCCCCAGATGGCCGCAAGCTGTTGCGGCTCGAGGTCCGGAATTCCCAGACTCCCATCGAAAAGAAGCCGTCGTGGATCAAGACGCGCGCCCGGATGGGTCCGGAGTTCACCGAACTCAAAGGCCTGGTGCGCCGCGAAGGCCTCCACACCGTCTGTGAAGAAGCCGGCTGTCCCAACATCTACGAGTGCTGGGAAGACCGCGAGGCGACGTTCCTGATCGGTGGCGACCAGTGCACCCGGCGCTGTGACTTCTGCCAGATCGACACCGGCAAACCCGCCGAGCTGGACCGCACCGAGCCGCGCAAGGTCGCCGAAAGCGTCCAGGCGATGGGCTTGCGCTACTCGACGGTCACCGGCGTCGCGCGTGACGACCTGGAGGACGGTGGCGCGTGGCTGTACGCCGAGACCGTTCGTCAGATCCACGCGCTGAACCCGGGTACCGGTGTGGAGCTGCTGATCCCGGACTTCAACGCGGATCCGGACCAGCTGGCCGAGGTCTTCGGCTCCCGCCCCGAGGTGCTCGCGCACAACGTCGAGACCGTCCCGCGGATCTTCAAGCGGATCCGGCCGGGTTTCCGCTATGCGCGGTCGCTGGAGGTCATCACGAAGGCTCGTGAGGCCGGTTTGGTGACGAAGTCGAACCTGATCCTCGGCATGGGCGAGACCCCCGAAGAGGTCGCGCCCGCGATGAAGGACCTGGTCGACGCGGGCTGCGAGATCCTCACGATCACCCAGTACCTGCGACCCTCGCCGAGACATCATCCGGTCGATCGCTGGGTCAAGCCGGAAGAGTTCGTCGAGCACTCGAAGGCGGCCGAGGCGATGGGCTTCGCCGGCGTCATGGCCGGGCCACTGGTCCGCTCCTCGTACCGCGCCGGTCGCCTTTTCGCCCAGACGAAGGCCCACCGCGGCGAGCCGCTGTCGGAGAACCTGGCCCACCTCGCCGCCGAAGGTCCCGCCGCGCAGGAAGCCAGCTCGCTACTGGCCAGGTGACTCCGGTCACCCTCTTCGCGACATCGCCACCCACCAGGTCACGAATCAGTAAAGTGACCTGGTGGCGTTGGTAACTGATCTTCTGAACTGGCTGCAGGGACTCCCGGAACCGGGACTGGTCGCGGCGACCGGCGGACTCGTGTTCGCCGAATGCACCATCGGGCTCGGCTTCATCGCCCCCGGTGAATCGGGGCTGCTGGTCGCGGCCACGACGGCGACGTCGGTCTCGCGCTTCCTGACCCTGTGGGCCGTCGTGACGGTCTGCGCCGCACTCGGAGACTCGCTCGGCTACGCGATCGGCAAACGCTTCGGCCCGCGTCTGCGCGAGACGAAGTTGATCCGCAAGTACGGCCTCGACGCCTGGGACAAGGCGACAGGCGTGCTCGAACGGCGAGGCGCGTGGGCGGTGTTCTTCGCGCGGTTCCTCCCGGTGATCCGCACGCTGACCCCGGCCGCGTCCGGGACCTCGGGCCTGCCCTTCCGCAAGTTCCTGCCCGCCGCCGCGGCCGGTGCGGCCTGCTGGTCGGCCATCCACATCGGCATCGGTGCCGCGCTCGGCGAGGCCGCCAAGAAGGTCGAAGGCGCGCTCAACACCGGCGGCCTGGTCATCGTCGGCGTGCTCGTGGGCGTCGCGGTGTTCTTCCTGCTGCGCTACAAGAAGAAGAAAGCGCTCGCGGTCACGGCCGAAGAAGCCACCCCGGCGAAGGTCGGCGCGGACGACTAGATTCCGGGCATGACCGCCCTGAACCTGCCCCAGCCGATCGGTTTCGTCCTCGGTGGCGGCGGCAGCCTCGGAGCGATGCAGGTCGGCATGCTGCGGGCCCTCACGGAAGCAGGCGTCGCGCCAGACCTCGTCGTCGGCACTTCGGTGGGTTCACTGAACGCCGCCGTCCTCGCCCTCGGGGGTGAATCGAGCGGCAGGCTCGACCGGATCTGGTCCCGGATGACGCGGCACGAGGCGTTCCCCGGCGGCGTGCTCAGCCAGGTGCGGACCCTGCGGCACAGCAAGACCAACCTGTTCCCCAACACCGGGCTCGCCGCGATCGTCGACGAGCACATCGGCGAAGGCGTCCGCTTCGAGGATCTCGCGCTGCCGCTGGGTGTCGTCGCGACGGACGTCGACACCGCCGAGCCGCTGCTGATCCGTTCCGGGCCCGTTCTGGCGCCCCTGCTGGCCAGCTGCGCGATTCCGGGGATCTATCCGCCGGTGCCCTACGGGGAGCGCATGCTCTACGACGGTGGTCTGGTCGCCAACGTGCCGATGCGGCAGGCGCTCGCCATGGGCGCGAAATCGCTCGTCGTCCTCGACTGCGCCTTCCCCGGCAAGATGCCCGGCGCCCCGCAGACCTTCGCCGAGGTGATGATGTTCACCGCGATGATCAGCATGCGGAACCAGGCGGTCCTGGAGGCGCCGATCGCCGCGGCCGAAGTGCCCGTGGTCTACGTGCCGGGACCGAAGCCGGTGCGGGTCAGCCCGCTGGACTTCAGCCACACCGCGGCACTGACCGCTGAGGCCTACGACGCCGCGAAGACCTATTTGGGTGAATTGAGTGTCGATGGCCCCGGTCTTTATGGTGCGCCCGGTCTCGTCGTGGACTGAGAAGCAACCAACCGGCATCGATCACGTCTTCTTCGTCGCGTAGCTTTGAAAAAGGACCTTTCCGCTGACAGCGCGACGTAAAAAGAGAATCACATGTTTCCCAAGAAGACATTACTTTCGACGGCCGGAATACTCGCCGCGGTACTGCTGGCCTCGGCCTGCTCGTCCTCCGGCGGCACCGATACTCCGAATTCCTCCGGCCCGAGCGCCGGATCGGACGAAAGCGCGGTTTCGGTGACCATCGAACCGGCGGGCGGGACGAACGTCAATCCGGCGACCCCGGTGGTGGTCAAGGCCGAGCACGGCAAGCTGATCGACGTCACCGTCAGCAACGCCGACAAGGGCAACCAGGTGAAGGGCGAACTGGCGAGCGACGGGCTCAGCTGGAAGACCACCGAACCGCTCGGCTACGGCAGCACCTACAAGATCGTGGCGCATGCCCAGGGCACCGACGGAAAGCCCGTGGAGCAGCAAAGCAGGGTCTCCACGCTGAGCCCGAAGCAGCAGGCGAACCCGAACCTGATCCCGGCGCCCTCTGCGGTCGCTTCCGGCGGTGTCGGCGTCGGGCAGCCGATCGTGTTCACCTTCGGCCAGCCGGTGAAGAACAAGGCCGACGTGGAGAAGAAGCTGTCCGTGGAGTCCACGCCGAAGCAGGAGGGCTCCTGGTACTGGATCGACGACAAGAACGTCCATTACCGCCCCAAGGTCTATTGGCAGCCGGGGACGACGCTCAAGGTGTCGGCGATGATCTACGGCGTCGATTTCGGCAATGGCGTGTACGGCGCGACCGATCGCACCGAAACGTACAAGGTGCACGATTCCTGGGTCGCGAAGGCGGACGGCAACACCGAGCAGATGCAGATCTTCCACAACGGCCAGCTCGCGAAATCGATGCCCATTTCGATGGGCAAGGACGCCACACCCACCCATTTGGGCGCGCACGTCATTTCGGACAAACACGAGAATTACACGATGGACTCGTGCACCTACGGCGTCTGCCAGGGTCAGCCGGGGTACTACAGGTCGAACGAGAAGTGGTCGCTGCGCATCTCCAACGACGGCGAGTTCGTCCACGAGAACCCGAACAGTGTCGGCGCGCAGGGCAGCTCGAACGTGTCGCACGGGTGCATCAACCTCAACGCCGCCAACGCGCAGTGGTTCTACCAGAACATGGGGCTCGGCGACGTCGTCGAGGTGACCAACTCCGGTGGCCCGCAGCTGCCGGTGTGGGACCTGTACGGCGACTGGTCGAAGTCGTGGGCGGACTGGCAGGCGGGCAGCGCGCTCAAGTAGAGGGATGATGGGCCGGTGACCAGCACCCTGAGCACCGCCCGCTCGCTCGTGGCCGGCGCCGGCCGGATCGTCGCACTGACCGGCGCCGGGATCTCCACGGACTCGGGGATCCCCGACTTCCGCGGCCCGCAAGGCCTGTGGACCCGCGACCCCGGCGCGGAGAAGATGTCGAACCTCAAGGCGTACCAAGGCAGCCGCGAGGTCCGGGAACGAACCTGGCAGGCGCGGCTGGTGCATCCCGGCTGGGACGCCGTGCCGAACGCGGCGCACTACGCGCTCGAGCGCCTGTCGCCGACGTGGATCATCACCCAGAACATCGACCGGCTGCACCAGAAGGCGGGCTCACCACCCGAGCGGGTGCTGGAACTGCACGGGACGATGTTCGAGTCCGTCTGCCTGTCCTGTGACGATCACCGGGACATGCGCTCGACGCTGGAACGCGTCCGGGCAGGCGAAGCCGATCCGCCCTGTCTGGTGTGCGGCGGCATCCTGAAGTCGGCCACCGTCTCCTTCGGGCAGCACCTGGACCAGAACCTGCTCCGAGCCGCGCGGGCCGCCGTCTCCGACAGCGATCTCCTGCTGGTGGCCGGGTCCTCCCTGAGCGTGCAGCCGGCCGCCTCAATGGTGAGCGTCGCTTCCCGCGCCGGCGCCGCCGTGGTCATCTGCAATGGCTCCGAAACGCCTTACGACCACATGGCCACCGCCGTCGTCCGCGGCCCGCTCGCCGAGACCCTCCCGGCCCTCGCCCCTTCCCGCATTTAGTCCTCCAAATGCGGCCGGCCGCGCCCCTGGTCACGTGTCTGCCCCCGTCACTCGCGTGATTGAGGCCGTGACTCGCGTGATCAGGGGCGGATCTCGCGTGATCA
>NZ_LQMT02000049.1 GCF_001620365.2 Amycolatopsis keratiniphila subsp. keratiniphila | reverse complement strand
CGGGACGTTCCTTGCAAATTTTGCAAGGAACGTCCCGTTCATAGCGCGCGAAGTGGGGCGGGTCAGCGCGCGAGGGAAGCCTCGGAAGCGATCTTCCCCAGCATCTCCGTGAGCCGGTGCCGCAGCGTCGCCGGATCGGCGGGCGCGATGGTGATCCAGTCCCGGCCGTCGGCGCCGCGGGTGGCCTGGGTGAAGTACCGGCCGGACTGCGTGTCGAACCAGCTCAGCACCGAAGACCGGCTCCGCGTGCCGTGCTTGCTGCGCGCGTTCGCGCCGAACTGGCCACCGCGAAGCCGCGGCTGGGCCTGAAGCCGCGAGAGGGCCTTTCGGTCCTCGTCGGACGTCGCCGTGCCGTCGATCTGCGGCTGGCGACGCTGGAGGAAGTCCGCCCCCGAAGCACCGACGAGCCCGTCCAGCGGGAGGGTGATCGACTTCTCCGTGCCGCGGCTCCCCGGCGGCAGGAGGGAGACGATCGCGCTCGCGAGGCCGTCCGGGGCGATGGGGTGGAAGTGGAAACCGCGCGGGTCCTGAACCGTCAGCAGGCCCTGGCCGCCGAGCACGGAGGCGACCGCGAGCAGCGGTTCGGTGTTGGGGTTGTTGAGCTGGACGCAGTCCAGGCTCAGGTCCGGCCGCGCGAGGACACCGAAGTAGTCCTCGATATGCGGCTCGGGACGTCCGCGCTCGTCGGCGAGGCGGCGCTGGTTCAGCGACTGGAGCGTCTGCGTCCGCAGGGCCCCGCGCTCGTCCATGGTCGCCCCGTGCGAGCGGAGCCGCAGCGGGTACGGCAGCTCTCCGGCGTTCGCGCTCTCCCACAGGAAGTCCAGCTCGACCGGCGTGAGCAGCTCACCGTTCGCCATCTTCGGCCCCCAAACAAGTCAGCGGGCGCGCGGCCGGATCGGCCGCGCGCCCGGTGAAAACCGTTCTAGCGTTCGTCGTCTTCGGTCCAGGCGCCGATGACCGGCGGCGGGGTCGCCTCGTTGGCGCCGAAAGCGTCGTCCGGGTCCGGCTCGATGAGGAACGACGCGTGCGTGTGCTCCTCCTCCTGCTCGGCCTGCGCACCGTGGGCGCCCATGCCCATGCCGCCGCCCATGCCGTGCATCGGCGGGGTGGCACCGGCGCCGATGGTGCCGCTGGAGGACACGATGCCCTGCTGCGGCACGGCCTGGGACGCGGCGCTCTGCGCGGGCCCGCCCTTTTCGGTGGCCGCGGCGTCGGTGCTGTCGGTGTCCTTGGAGCCGGACTTGTTGCCCTGTCCGAGCGCCTTGGCACCGGCGTAGCCGAGGCCGCCGCCGAGCGCGGCCGCGGTGAGGGCCTGGCCGAGCCCGTTGCCGCCGCTCGCCGGGGCGTGCGGGGTCATCGGGGCACCGGCGCCGGAAGCGACGCCGGCACCCGGCGCGACACCGGCGGCCGGGACGTTCGCGGCGGGGTTGTAGCCGGCCTGCGAGAACACGCCCGAGTCCGGGCCACCGTGGACCGGAGCCGCACCGCTGCCCTGCGCGCCGCCGTAGCCGTGCGTGCCGGCGAGGACGGGGGTGCCGGAGACGGCGCCGGAGTTGAGGCCTCCGCCGCCGATGTTGCCGACTCCGCTGAACCCGGCACTGTTGTGCGTCGCGGTCGGCTTCATGCCGAGGGATTCGGGGCCGAAGCTCGGGGTCGAGCTGTCGACCTCGCTCATCTCCTTGGTGTAGGCCTCGAGGAACCTGGCCTGCTCCGCCCGCACTTCCTTGTCCTGGTCGGCGAGGGGCTTCTGGTCGGTGATCATGCCGACCGGGCCCGCCGCCAGCGCCTGGCCCATGGCCTTCTCGGGGCTGTAGTCGGTCGGCTTCGGCATCAGCTTGACCTTGGTGGCGGCGTCGGCCTGCTTCTGCAGCCGGTCCGACATCGTGTGCGCGGCCTCGGAGGCCTGCGAACCCGAGTTCGCGATGGCGACCAGCGAACCCTGCGCGGCCGCCGCGCCCTGTCCGATCCAGGCGGAGCCCAGCTCGGAGATCGCGTTGTAGAGGTCGTTCGACGCCTGGCTCAGCTTGCTGCCGTGCGAACCCCAGGACTGGCTGATCGCGGTCGCGGTGCTGGGGTCGTTGCCGAGGTTGGCCTGGTTCCACAGGTCCTGGCTGCTCGGGGCGCTCTCCCAGTTCGGCGGGTTCGTGATCGCGCGGTCCGCGCCGATGTCGAACCCGTCGGAACGGCCGCGCGCGGACGACACGATGTTCGCGGCTTCCGTGTTGTCGCCGAGCTGGACCGGCGCGCCGCTGGTGTTGCTCTCGCCGTAAGAGTCGGCGCTGTGCTTCGGTGGCATGGCTTTCTGACTCCCCCTCAGACGTTCCGGAACGGCTCGGCCGCGGCCTGGTCGATCTCGTGGTAACGGGCCATCGCGGTGACGATGCCGGACTCGGCCGCCTCGTACTGCTGGTAAAGGTTCTGGAGGGCGGCGGTGTAGGAGTCACCGCCACCATCGGCACGGTTCGCGACCTTCGCCGCGATCGCGTTGCCGACCGGGTTGTTGCCCAGCTTCGGCGCCTGACCGAGGTCGCCGGCACTGTGGAGCAGCGCCTCGACGGCGTCCTTGCCGGTGCGGATCTTGTTCAGTGCGGTCTGGGCCGCGTCCGGGTCGATCCCGACCTGCCCCTGAGCCGCGGCGTTCTTGAACGCGTTCGCGTCCGCCAGGCTGCTGTTCCCCATCTGAGCTCTCTCCGTTTCCCCCGGGCCAGGCCACGACGGCTTCGTGGCAAAGGTCTTCGCATAGGTTAACGCACTTGATCGCAGCTTATGACGTGTTCGCCGCGCTCAGGGTTCCGCATTCCCCCGCGAACGGGCAAGCCGTTCTCAGGACGTGTAAACGTGCGGATCCAGGGTGCCGATGTAGGGCAGGTCCCGGTAACGCTCCGCGTAGTCCAGGCCGTATCCGACTACGAATTCGTTAGGGATGTCGAACCCGATGTACTTGACCGGTACGTCGACCTTGACCGCCTCCGGCTTGCGCAGGAGCGAGACGACCTCCAGCGACGCCGGGTTCCGGCTCGCGAGGTTCTTCAGCAGCCAGGACAGGGTCAGCCCGGAGTCGACGATGTCCTCGACGATGAGCACGTCGCGGCCGGCGATGTCGCGGTCGAGGTCCTTGAGGATCCGCACCACGCCGGACGACGACGTCGCCGAGCCGTAGGAGGAGACCGCCATGAACTCGAGCTGGGAGGGAAGGGGGAGCGCCCTGGCGAAGTCGGTCATGAACATCACCGCGCCCTTGAGCACGCCGACGAGCAGGAGGTCTCCCTGCCCGGAGCCGGGGCCGTCGGCCGGGTAGTCCGCGGCGACCTGTGCGGCCAGCTCGGCGATCTTGTCGTTGATCTGCTGCTCGGTGACGAGCACGGAGGCGATCTCGCCTTCGTACACGGGACGTTCCCCTCTAGGTGGTGGACTGGGGTGCTTCGAGCAAGAGCCTGCCATGCGCCCGCTTCGCCACCAAGTCACCGGGTAGCCAGACCCCGCCCTGACCCCGCCAGTTCCCCACCAGCGCGTCGACCGAACGCAGATGGGCGTCGGTGAGTTCGCGGACCCCGGAGTCGAGCAGCCACCTGCGGAGGACGCGTCGCCGCAACGCGGGGGGCTCGGTGGCGAGCACCGCGACGTCGAGTCCTTCGCCGGTGAAAGCCCGCAGGTGGACCTCTCCGGCGAGTGTGTCCAACGCCTCGGTGTCCTCGCGCAGTTGCGCCGCCGTGCGGGCGAGCGACGCCGCGACACCGCCGGACAGCACGTCCTCCAGAAGGGGCAGTACTTCCGTCCGTAACCGGACACGGGTGAACCGCGGGTCCTCGTTGTGCGGGTCCTGCCACGGGTCGACGCCGAGCGCCGCGCAGGCCCGCCGGGTGGTGGCGCGGGTGACGCCGAGCAGCGGCCGTCCCCACGGCTGGTCGAGCGGCCGCATCCCGGCCAGCGAACGCGGCCCGGAACCCCGGCCGAGGCCGAGCAGGACCGTTTCGGCCTGGTCGTCGAGGGTGTGGCCGAGCAGGACGAGGCCGTGCCCATCGGGCAGCGCCGAGCGCAAGGCGCCGTAGCGGGCCCGGCGGGCCGCGGCTTCCGGGCCGCCCGCGCCCTCGACGCGCACCTTCAGCACTTCGGCGGTGTCGGCGCCCAGCTCTCGTGCCGTGTCCGCGGCCCGGGCGGCGGTTTCGGCGGAACCGTCCTGGAGGCCGTGGTCGACGACGAGCGCCCGCACCTTCAGCCCCGCTCGGCCGCCGGTGAACGCGGCCGCTTCGGTCAGGGCCAGGGAGTCCGCGCCGCCCGAGACCGCGACGTACACCTCGTCGCGCGGGCTCGCCGACGCGAGGAACTCCCGCACGGCCGTCCGCACGGCCGCGATCGCGGGATCCGGTCCGCTCACCCGTGCAGGCGCCGCACCCAGGCCGCCGGATCGCTGATCTCGGCCCTGGTCGGCAGCGTGTTCGGCGACGTCCACACGGCGTTGAAGCCGTCCATGCCGACGGCGTCGACGACGTGCTTGGTGAACTTCGCGCCCTGTTCGTACTGGCGCAGCTTCGCGTCCACGCCGAGCAGGCTGCGCAGCACGCGGTCGATCAGGCCGCCGCCCTTGCGCCGGGCGGTGAACCGCGCACGGATCAGCTCGACGCTCGGCACCACCCGCGGCCCGACGGCGTCCATCACGAAGTCGGCGTGCCCCTCCAGCAGCGTGGAAAGGGCCAGCAGCCGGTCGAACACCGCGCGTTCGCTCGGCGACTGCAGGAGTTCGGCGAGGCCGGCGCCGCCCGCCTTGCCCTTGCCGATCTGCTTGATGGTGTCCGGCAGGCGGCCGACCAGATCGCTCAGCCCGTCCGCGTCCCGGCCGGCGAGCCCGCCGATCAGGCGCTCGACCTCGTCGGCGAAGTAGTCGCGCAGCCAGGTGACCGCGGTGAACTGCAACCGGTGGGTGCATTCGTGCAGGCAGACCCACAGCCGGAAATCGTGCCCCGGCACGTCCATCGCGCGCTGCGCGGCGACCACGTTCGGCGCGACGAGCACCAGCTGCCCGGCGCGATCCGGCCCACCGAACGGGTCGTACTGGCCGAGCACGCGGGAAGCCAGGAAGGCGAGCACCAGCCCGGTCTGCACACCGGCGCCACCGGCCAGCACGGGCGCCAGCGGGCCGCCCTGCGCTTCCGGCAGCGCGCGACCGGTGAGCGCGTCGAGGCCCGCCGCGGCCGAACGGACCCAGCCGGGCCTGTCGACGACTTCGGCGGGCAGCAGCGGCAGGTCGAGGCCGAGCCCGGTCAGCTCGCGGACGTGCCCCTCGGCCTCGCTCGTCAGGTCACGTAGCTCGGCGACGGCTTTTTCGGCCTCTTCGCGGTCGACCACCGGACCGCCACGCACCAGGAGGGCGCCCGTCGAGGCGGCCAGGGACCAGTCGACCATCGAACGTGTCTTGGTCGGCGTTTCCTCAGTCACTCTTACGACGCTACCCGCTGGGAGACCGGTTTCCGTCCCGACTTCCTCACGCTCCGGTTCCGGTCGCTCACCTGCAGCCGCATTTGTGCAGGGTCGCCGCGACGACGTCGAGCGCGGCCCTGCCCTTGTTCTGGTCCGAACCGGACGACATCAGCGCGAACACCAGCATCCGGCCGTCGGTGTCCAGCACCACGCCCGCGAGGGTGTTCACCCCGGACAGCGTCCCGGTCTTGCCGCGCACCCAGCCCCGGCCCGCCGCCGACGCCGGGTCGCCGTAGCGCTTCTCCAGCGTCCCGCTGCCGCCCGCGACGGGGAGGCCCGCCAGCAGCGGCCGCAGCTTGGGCGTCCTCGGGTCCTTGCCGTCCGGCGCCGCCGAGACCGCGAGGATCTCGCCGAGCACCTTGGCCGGGATCTTGTTCTGGTCGGACAGTCCGCTGCCGTCGTTGATCTGGACCCCGGTGAGATCGAATCCGGCCTGCTTGAGCACGTCCATCGTCGCGGTCGCGCCGCCGGTGAACGACGGCTCGGCGCCCTTCGCGAGCGCGAGCTGGCGGGCGAGGACGTCGGCCATCAGGTTGTCCGAGAGCTGCAGCAGCGAGTTGGCGAACTCGGTCAGCGGCTGCGACTTGACCTCGCCGAGCACCTTCGCGTCCTTCGGCGCCGTCGTCGTACCGCCGGCCTGGGCTTCGAGCTTCCCCGCGATCTTCTGAGTCAGCGCGGCCGCCGGGTTCGCGACGCGGGGTGAGTGGTCGTTCTTCGGGTCGGTCCGGCCGCCGTCCGCCATCACGGGGAGGACCGGCGCCATGTAGGTGTTCCCGGCGGCGGTGTCCTCGGGGTCCCAGCCCTTCGCCGACGTCGGCCCCTTGAACAGGCTGATGTCCAGCTGGACCTTGGAGATCTTGCCGCCCACGGCCTTCTTGACCTGGGCGACGAGGTCGTCGACGTGCGCCGCGCCCGGGTACAGCGGTGAATCGGTGCCCAGCGGCAGCGCGGTCAGCGAGGGGTCGCCACCCGCGACGAGGACGACCGTGCCCGGCTCGGCGCCCTGGACGATCTTCGTCGAGAACTGCGTCCCGTGTTCCATCGACAACAGCGCGGCCGCGACGACGAGGATCTTCGTGGTCGACGCCGGGGTCAGCGGGGTGCCGGAGTTCTTGTCCCACAGCACTTCGCCGGTCGCCGCGTCGACGACGGTGCCGGTGAGCGTGCCCAGGTCCGGGGCACCGGCGGGACCGGCCAGCGCGGCCGCGAGCCCTTCCTTCGTCGGTCCGGCGCCGTTGATGTCCGGCCCGTGCAGGACCCGGGTGACCCCGGCGGGCTTGGGGATCTCCCCCTTCGGCGCGTTCGGCGCCCAGGGCAGGCCGAGCCGGTTCGACACCTTCGGCATCGCGGCGGCGCCGCCCATCCCGGCGAGCAGCAGGACGACGACCAGCGTCGTGATCAGCAGGGCCTTGCGTTTGCGCTTCGGCTTCGGCGCGGGCGCGGATTCGGCGTCGTCGGCCGGGGGTTCTTGAGAGGGCGGCTCGGGCTGCTGGATCCCGACAGTGGCTTCGGAGTCGAAGCGCTCTTCGGCGGGCTCGATGCGGACCGGGCGCGCGTGCATGGTCGCGGACGGGACCGGCGCGGGCGCCGGCGGATCGACCCGGCTCGGCTCGGGGCGGCGCGGCTGGTCCTGCGGGGGTTCCGGCCGCGGCTCGGGTCTCGCGAGCTCGTGCTCTCTCGCCGGTGTCGCGGCTTCCCGGTCGAACTGCTCCCAGTCGGGTTCGTCGGTCCGCCGCGGCTGGACAGGCTGGACGAAGACCGTCTTCGGCGCTTCCGGCTCGACGGGCGTCGCCGGCTCGAAGGCCGACCACTGCGGCGTCGGGGTCTCCGGGACGTCCGGCTCCTCCTCCACCTCGACGACGGGCTGGAACCACGAGCCACTTTCGGGTGTGACCTTCGGCACTGCCAGCTCTTCGGTCTTGCCGTTCGCCAGACCCGACATCGGCAGCCAGACGGTGGCCTCGCTCTCCCCTTTCGTGCCCTTGGGCTCGGCGGATGAGGTGTCCTTGTCGTCCGACGGCCACATCGGGACATCGTTTTCCGGCACGCAACACTCCTTCATCCACCGTCCGGGGAAGGGGCCAAGCTCACATACGACCACATCGATGCGACCGCCCGGGCCCCCGTGGTCCACACTAGTGAAGACAAGACCATGATTTCGGTGAGCCGTCCGCGACGGCGGGGCGTACCAAAGACGAGAGCAGCGAGGCCGGCGTGGAATTCGACGTCACTATCGAAATCCCCAAGGGGGAGCGCAACAAGTACGAGGTGGACCACAAGACCGGTCGGATCAAACTCGACCGGACGCTGTTCACCGCCACGCAGTACCCCGCCGACTACGGGTTCATCGACGACACCCTCGGCCAGGACGGCGACCCGCTCGACGTGCTGGTGCTCGTCCAGGAGCCGACCTTCCCGGGCTGCCTGATCCGCTGCCGCGCGATCGGCATGTTCCGGATGACCGACGAGAAGGGCCCGGACGACAAGGTCCTCGCGGTCCCGACGAACGACCCGCGGCTCGAGCACCTCCGCGACATCCACCACCTGAACGAGTTCCACAAGCTCGAGATCCAGCACTTCTTCGAGGTGTACAAGGACCTGGAGCCGGGCAAGAGCGTCGAGGGTTCGACCTGGGTCGGGCGTTCCGAGGCCGAGGCCGAGATCAAGCGTTCGCTCGACCGTGAGACCGACCGGCTGGCCAAGGAGGCCATCGACGGTCCGGCGGCTCACTAAGTTTCGCTTAAGCACCGAAGGGGCCCTTCACCGCATCTCGTGCGGTGAAGGGCCCCTTCGCGTCTCGTGATCGGATGGACGACACGCGTGATCAGACGGACGGCTCTCTGCGGGACCCGGCCGCGGTCGTGTCGTCCGTCCAGTCACGCGTGACGTCCGTCCAGTCACGTGACATCGCCGATGCTGGACCTCGTGAGTGGTAAGGACGGTTAGAGCGGACCGGTATTTACCTACCCACGCCTGACGGGCGAGAGTGGTGGTTCCGCGGCTGCCGGGCGCGACGATGGAGGATTTGGGACGTTCAACGGCCGGAATCTTCCCCCGTCAACCGCCAATCACACCAGTGGGCAGGTAAATACGAGCCCGTTAGAACCGTCCTTACCACTCACGCGCTTCAACTACGCCGAGTAGCCCGGGATCGGGAACGGCGCCAGGAACTCGCGGATCTCGGCGGCGATGGTGTCCAAAGCGGACTGTTCCCCGCCCGCCGCCGCGGTGATCGTGCGGTCGATCCACTCCGCCACCTTGACCTGGTGCTCCGGCTCCAGCCCGCGAGTGGTGATCGCGGAGGTGCCGAGCCGGATGCCGGACGGGTCGAACGGCTTGCGCGGGTCGAACGGCACGGTGTTGTAGTTCAGTTCGATCCCGGCGCGGTCCAGCGCCTGCGCGGCGGGTTTGCCCGGCACGTTCTTGTTCGTCAGGTCGATCAGCAGCAGGTGGTTGTCGGTGCCGCCGGACACGAGGTCGTAGCCCCGCTCGACCAGCGCCTCCGCCAGCGCACGCGCGTTGGCGACGATGCGGTGCGCGTACGCGGAGAACTCCGGCTTGCGCGCCTCGCCCAGCGCGACGGCGATCGCGGCGGTCGTGTGGTTGTGCGGGCCGCCCTGCAGACCGGGGAACACCGCCTTGTCGACGGCCTTCGCGTGGTCGGCGTCGGAAAGGATCATGGCGCCGCGCGGGCCGCGCAGCGTCTTGTGCGTGGTCGTGGTGATGACCTGCGCGTGCCCGACCGGCGACGGATGCGCGCCGCCCGCGACCAGCCCGGCGATATGCGCGATGTCGGCGACCAGCACGGCGTCGACCTCGCGCGCGATCTCCGCGAACGCCGGGAAGTCGATGGTGCGCGGGATCGCGGTGCCACCCGCGAAGATCAGCTTCGGCCGGTGCTTCAGCGCGAGTTCGCGGACCTGGTCGAGGTCGACGCGGCCGGTCTCCTTGCGGACGCCGTAGCGGACCGGGGTGAACCACTTGCCGGTCGCGGACACGCTCCAGCCGTGCGTGAGGTGGCCGCCGTCCGGCAGCGCCATGCCGAGCACGGTGTCGCCCGGCTGCGCGAAGGCCAGGTACACCGCGAGGTTCGCCGGGGAGCCGGAGTACGGCTGGACGTTCGCGTGGTCGACGCCGAAGACGGCCTTCGCGCGCTCGATGGCGAGGTTCTCGACCTGGTCGATGAGCTGCTGGCCTTCGTAGTACCGCTTGCCCGCGTAGCCCTCGGAGTACTTGTTGGTGAGGACGGTGCCCGTCGCCTCGAGTACGGCCTGGGAAACGTAGTTCTCGGACGCGATCAGGCGGATCTTGTCGTGCTGGCGTTTCGCCTCGTCCTCCACGAGCCCCGCGATCTGCGGGTCGGCGGCGGCGAGCGCGGAAAGTTCGGGCTGGTGTGTCATCGGACGTACTCCTGCCAGAGACGGCCGGACCCAGGCGCGCGGTACCGGCCTTGTCGTCGCTTCCCGGTGGTGCTCCACCTCAAATGGCGCCAGTCGCTGGTGCGGACCAGCCTAGAGCACGGCGCGGGACCCGGCGTGCGGACGATGTCCGGCGCACCACCGGCGGCTGCACCCGGCCGTACGGTCACAGAACGCCTGTGCGCACACGGCACAGCGTTTGATCCGCCGCCAGCCACCGAACACGACGAGTTCCGCCAGCCCGGACGCTCCCGCGACCAGGTCACCGCAGCCGGGCCACGCCGTCACGTGCACCAATCGCCAGCCCTTCCCGGACTCGACCAGCCGCGGCGCGGCACCGTTCCCGGCGAGGATCCGGTTGAGCCGGTCGGCGGCGGCGTGCTCGTCCGGTAGCGCCGATACGACGCCGGCGAGCCACGGATTCCCTTGGGCCAGCAGCCTTTCCGCGACTTCGAGGGCCGGGTCGAGGTCGCGGAAAGGCGGGACGATCACGTGCTTGCGCGTCACGGTTCTTCGATCGCGACGCCCATCGAGCGGGCCGTGCCCGCGATCGTGCGCATGGCCGCTTCGACGTCGCCGGTGTTGAGGTCCGGCAGTTTCCGCTCGGCGATCTCGCGCAGCTGGTCTCGGGTCAGCTTCCCGGCGACCTCATGCCCAGGGCGGCCGGATCCCTTGCCGCCCAAGGCCTTCTTGATGAGGAACGACGCGGGCGGGGTCTTCAGCCGAAGTTCGAAGGACCGGTCCTCGAACACCGACACGACCACCGGGACGATGTCGCCCCGCTGCGCCGCCGTCGCCGCGTCGTAGGCCTTCTTGACCTCGACGAGGTTCACGCCGGTCTGCCCGAGCGTCTTCCCGAGGTCGACCACCGGCGCGTTGCCGGCGGTCAGCTCGAGGGTCGCCTGATGTGTTTTCTTCTTCGACTTCGGTGCCATGCGCCGAAGCTATGGTCTCCAGTCACTGGAGAGTCAATCGATCGGTTTGACGCTCTCCGCGTGACGGCGTGCCAGCTCCTGGTAGATCACCGCGTTGTGCTCGACCCAGCCGCGGGCGGTGCCGTCGAGCGGGACGTGCTTCTTCGCCGGGCTGCCCATGGCGACCGTCTCCGGCGGGATGACCATGCCGGGCGTGACCGTGGCGCCGGCGGCGACCAGGGCCTTCGCGCCGATCTGCGCCTTGTCGAGCACGGTCGAGCCGTTCCCGATCAGCGCCTGCTCGCCGATCGTGCAGTCGTGCACGAGGCACTGGTGCCCGACGGTGACGTTCTTGCCGACCTCGGTCACGCCGCCGTTGACGTGGATGACCGAGTTGTCCTGGATGTTGGCGCCCTCGCGGATGAGGATCTTCCCGAAGTCGGCGCGCAGCACGGCGCCGTACCAGACGGAGGCGCCCTTCTCGACGACGACGTCGCCGATCAGGGTGGCGGTGGGGGCGATCCACGCTTCGGGATCCACCTGGGGACGGTGCCCCTCGAATTCGAACATCGGCATGCCCCGCACCTTATGCCGAAAGTCCGTGAAGGCCTCCTTGAGAGACCCAGAGTCCCTCAAGGAGGCCTTCACGGAACGTCGCTCAGCCGATGGCGGTGTTCAGCAGGAGGTCCACGGCCTTGTCGTTACGCGTGGTCTCCCGGACGATCACCTCGTCGGGCGGGTAGAAGCCGGGGTTCGAACCCCGCGGGTACATCTCGAAGGTGAAGCTCAGGATCTTGTGGGTGCCCCACATCCAGTCGTCGATCGTCCCGTCGGTGATGTACAGGTCGCTCGACTGCTGCGGCGTGTAGCCGTTGGTCGCCGCCAGCTGCCGTCCCAGCGTCTGGAACCGCTGCGCCTCGGCCGCCGTCATGCCGGGCGCGGTGTCGTTGTAGGTGAAGCCGAACGGCCACAGCACGAGCTCCGAATAGGTGTGGAAGTCGATGCTCGCCTTGATCTGCTGGACGCCGCCGATCTTGCGCGAGTTGACGAAGTTGGACACGGCCCTGGTCTCCGGGGCGGAGAACGCCGACGGGCCGCGGTAGGTCTCACTGGTGGTCGAGCCCGACGAACCGCCGCAGCAGCCCCAGTTGTAGGCCCAGTTGCGGTTGGGGTCGGTGCCGTTGCCCTGCCGGTTCTTGCGCCAGTACTTGTAGCTGCCGCCGGAGATGTCGTACTCCGAGCCGTCGGGGTTGACGTTCGGGATCACGTAGATCTCGGCGCTGTCGACGAACCGCTTGATCGCCGGATCCGAGGCGTAGCCCTGGGTGAACCGGTTCACGATCCGCAGGCACATCTCGGTGGTGAGGTGTTCACGCGCGTGCTGGTTGCAGGTGAACAGGACTTCGGGCTCGTTCTCGTCCGTGCCGACGTTGTCGCTGATCTTCATCATGTTCAGCGCACGGCCCTGGTACGAGTTGCCGACGCTGCTCAGCCGCGCGATCGAGCCGTAGTTCGACTGCGCGTTGCGAAGCTCCGTGGTGACCTCGGCGTAGTTGTGGAAGCCGGAGTCCGACGGCGGGAAGTCGTTGATCGCGTTGGTGCCGACCTTCTCCGACCGGTCGACCACGCCGCGTTGCTCGACGCGGTAGCCGAGCGAACGGATCTTCGCCGCGTCGCGCGCCTCGCCGATGAACGTGGTCGTGCCGCCGGCGGAGCCGAGGACGTCGACGCCCAGCCGGGAGATCTGGGTGCGTTGCTGGGAAGTCCCGGTGCCGAAGACCTCGTAGATCTGGACCTGCGCGTCCTCGGCCTGCTGGTCCGCGGTCGCCGGACTCGCGGCGACCGGGATGGTGAACGCCGCGACGGCCGCGATCGCCACGGCCATGCACCGTCTTATGCGCATCGTCGTCTCCTAGCTCTCAGGCAGGGAAGGGGAACCTCACCATGACCGGAGCCGGAAGAGCGAACAATCCGTAACAGTACGGATCTAATGCGTATTTCTAGCCGTAGTTCGCGAAACAAAGCGCTTCGATGTCACCACGCAGTGCGGCGAACGGCCGCCGCCGGACGCGCTGCTGGACGATCGCGCCGAGCAGATAGGACAGTAGGGCCCGCGCCCGTGCCCGCGGGTCTTCGACGTCGAGCGGCGCGAGCAGTTCCGCCAGCAGTTCGGTGATCGAGGTCAGCATGACGTCGATGGCCTGAGGGTGCTGCGCGCGGCCCGCGGCGATCCAGTACTCGAACCAGAGGAAGGCCGCGTTCGGGCGGCCGGAGAACTCGGCGAGGAAGGCCTCCAGCGCGGCGAAGAGCCGCTCATCCGGGTGATCGTGTTTCGCCGATGTTTTGCGCAAATCGGCGATGAACGTTGTGATGTGCGCCGCCATCGCGCGGTCGATCAAGACGTCGATGTCCGCGAAGTAGTAATGAATCGCACTCTTCGTGAGCGGCCCGGCGTCCGCGATCGCCCGCACGGTGCAGCCCGCGAGCCCGTCCCTTGCGAGCACGACACGCGCCGCTTCGACGATCTGTTCCTGTTTCTGCAGCTGATTGGGGGAGAGCCGCGCGCTGCGGCCGGGAACGGCGGTCACGAAGTTCCTTACACCAAGTAGTCAGGACACGAGCCCTGAAGCTTAGGGCAAGCGTCCTGTCCGATCACAGCGGGTGAAAAATCTAGGTGGCTAGCCGCCGATCCGTAGCGGACAATGCCCGGCATGGTGACCTCAGGGGACAACGGGTTCAGCCCGGCCGCACGACGGCAGCTGGAGAAGGAACTCGCCGATCTGCGTGCGCAGCGCGACGCGATGGCGCCGCTCGTCGGCGAGCAGGAACGAACCGGCGACGCCGCCGACCAGGCGGAGGTGCTGGACCGCGCGGAGGCCGCCGCCTACCTCGACCGGCGCATCGCCGACGTCGCGGCGAAACTCGAGCACGGCGGCCGCGACAGCAAGGGCCTGCTCCCCGACGGCACCACCGTCACCCTCAGGTTCGCCGACGGCGACGAAGACGAGCTCCACATCGTCACGATCCCCGGCGAGGACGCGGACGCCTCCACGGTCACCTCGGACAGCCCGCTCGGCCTCGCGCTCGTCGGCGCGAAGGACGGCGACGAGATCACGTACCGGACGCCGCGGGGCGAGACCAGTGCCACGGTCGTCACCCTGAAGCCGCCTGCCTGACCTCGCACTCCCTCGGATGTCATGAAAGGGCCGTTCAGGACACTTTTCGTCCTGAACGACCCTTTCATGACACTTGAGCGCCGGACATCGCCTTCACGCGCCCGGACGGCACAACACCGGATTCGCCAGCTCCGCGCACGGCCGGTGCCCGTGCGACCGCACGATGTCCTTGCCGACCTGATTCGTCAGGTACCGCAGGAAGCTCGCGACGAGCGAGTCGGCCTTCGGCTCGCCGAACGTGTACGCGTACTCGGTCTCCCAGAACGGGTAGGCCGCGTGGATCGCGCCCTCCAGCGCCGCCTGGTGGCCGTCGATCCGCACCGCCAGCACGTCCTCGCGTTTCGTGGCGGCGCCCAGTTCGCTGTAGCCGAGCGCGCCCGGCACACGCGACACCGCGTCGAGGACGTCGTTCGTGGACGGCTTCGCGCACCGCACCACGCCCGGCTGCGCACCCGGCGCCGGTTTGAGGCAGTCGTCGGAGTTGTCCCCGGGTTCCCGCTTGCCCGCCAGGATCTGTCCCTCGAACGTCCGCCGCGTACCGGAATCGGAATGCCGGTCGACGAGCCGCACCGGCCGGTCCTTACCGCCGATCTCCCGCCAGTTCGCGATCTTGCCCTCGTAAACGTCGCGGATCTGCGCGAGCGTGAGGTCCTGGACCCCGGCCTCCTTGTTGATCACGAGCGTGAACAGCGAGAAAGCGACCGGACGCGGCAGCAGTTGGGGGAACCCCTCGCCCTTGGCGCCGTCGGAGAACGCCAGCACGCCGTCGTTCCCGGCCTGGTTCAGGCTGCCTAGCCCTTCCGCGCTCCCCCGGGTGTCGAAGACGAACGACGCACCCGGGCACGTCTTCGCGTACGAAGCCGTCGCTTCCTTCAACACCGGGGCGAACGCCGTCGATCCGGTGATCGTCAGCTTCCCGGACGCGCAGTCCAGCGGCGGCGGCTTCTCGTCGAAGACCAGCGAACGGGTCAGCTGGAAGATGCTGATCACCACGAGGAACAGGATGAGCGCGATCACCGAAGTCGTCGGCCCGGTCCGGCTCTTGGTCTCGCGGAGGCTGCCGCCCTTGATCTCGCCGACGACCTGGGGCTCGTCGAAATCGTCCGGCGAACCGTTGGGGATCCGGTCGAGCACGGCGAGGATCTTGTAGTGCGCGCCGCGGTTCAGCGGCACCCTCGGCAGGTCGATCACCCCGGACGGCCGTTCGGGATTCTCGTCGCGCGCGCCGAAACCGGAGTCGTCGCCGAAACATTCGTGCAGATGCGGCGAGCTGAGTTCGGTCACCACCATCCCGGCCACGGTGCGGCCGGGGAACTTCACGCGGATGCCGACGGGGTCGTCCGCGTTGACCGCGTAGTCGTCGGTGTCGATGTCGGTGGTGCCGTTGTTCTCGATGCGCAGCAGCACGAACGACGGGTCGACGAGCCGCTCGCCGTTCTCGTGCTGGAGCTGCGCCAGCGCGTCGGCCGTCGGCGCGAACCCGCGCCCGGACGCCGTCGGGGTGTCCATCTGCACGCGGTAGCCGAGCCGTTTGCGGCCGACGAGCGCGAACTCCCACAGGAACGCGACGGCCGGGACGGCGATCCCGGCCACCGCGAGCAGGACGTCCCAGGGAAAGCCTTCCAAGACCAGCCTCCAGGTTCGGGGAATCGAACCTAAGGCCCGTCACGGCCGGGGACGGCGGACTTCAGCCAGTGTTCACCGGCCGTCCGCGAAGGCGTAGTCGTCGAGGTCGAAGAACCGGCTCGTCACCATGGTTTCCAGCGTCGGCGAGGCGCGGAAGGGCACGTCCCCGTTCGCGTCGAAGTAGTAACTGTTGGCCAGTGAACAGCTGTCCTGGAAGAACACCTGGTGCTTGCGCCGGTCCAGCATGCTCCGGAAGTACCGGTCGTTGGCCTCGCTCGTGACCTCCACACGCGTCGCGCCGGTCTTCCTCGCGTTGCGCAGGCAGCGGATGATGTGCGCGGTCTGCGTCTCGATGAGGTTGAAGTACGAGGAACCGTTGTAGCCGTACGGTCCGAGGATGGTGAAGAAGTTCGGGAAACCGGGGACGCTGACGCCCTGATAGGCCTGGAACCGGTTCTCCGCCCAGAACTTCTCGAGGTCGGCGCCGCCCGCGCCGCGCACGGTGAAGGCGGGCATGTTGCCCTTCTCGAACACCTTGAACCCGGTCGCCAGCACCAGGACGTCGACCGGGTGCTCGGTGCCGTCGGCGGTTCGCACCCCGGATTCGGTGATCGCTTCGATGCCGGTGGTCTCCAGCGTGACGTCGTCCCGGTTGAACGTCTGGAGGTATTCGTTCGAGAAGCTCGGCCGCTTGCAGCCCAAGGCGTAGCGCGGGGTCAGCTTCTCGCGGGTTTCGGGATCCTTGACCGCGCGGCGCAGATGCGCGCGCCCGAGCCGCTCGCCGGCGCCCGCGGTCGGCAGCAGGTTGTGGAAATGCGCGGCCAGCGGGAAGGTCACCTCGACGAGGGCCTGGCTGGCCAGCCGGGACACCAGTTTCGCGCCCGGCAGCCGCCGCAGCGCGAGCCGCGCCGTCCGGGGCAACGCGGCGTCGGGTTTGGGCAGGCACCAGATCGGCGTGCGCTGGAACACCGTCAGATGCGCGGCCTCCGGCGCGATGGACGGGATCACCTGCACGGCCGAGGCCCCGGTGCCGACGACGGCGACGCGTTTGCCCCGCAGATCCACGCCGTGGTCCCAGCGCGCGGTGTGCATGACCGTGCCGCGGAAGGCGTCGATGCCGTCGATGTCCGGCGGCTTCGGCTGGGTGAGCACGCCGGTGGCGCCGACGACGAATCGTGCCGTCAGCGGCCGGCCCTCGGCGGTTTCGAGGCGCCACAAGTGCGTCTCGTCGTCGAAGGTCGCGGAGACGACCTTGCTGCCGAGGCGGGTGCGGCGGCGGATGTCGTACTTGTCGACGCAATAGTCGGCGTACGCCTTCAGCTCGCGGCCGGGCGCGTAGACCCGCGACCAGCCGGAGATCTGCTCGAACGAGAACTGGTAGCTGAACGAGGGGATGTCGACGGCGACCCCGGGATAGGTGTTCCAATGCCACGCGCCGCCGACGCCGTCGCCTTCCTCCAGCATCAGGAAGTCTTCGAAACCGGCTTGGTGCAGCAGGATCGCGGCCCCGATCCCGGAGAATCCCCCGCCGATGATCGCGATCTCGTGGTCCGGCTTCATGCGGGCGATCCTTCCTTGGCGAACAGTGAGCTGGGCCCGAGCACCACCACGTCGGCCTGGTGCTCGATACCTTCGGCGGTGCGGATTCCGCCGGGCGCGAAGGCGTAGACCGGCCAGGTGATGAGCTTGCAGCCGGGCTTCCGGAGCGCTCCGTAGTAGCCGAGGCCCGGTGCCGTCCGCCGCGAGCCGAAGCGGCGGTCGGGCGTCAGAAGCCTGCGGATCCAGGGGTCTTTCACCTGCCAGCGCAGGAAAACCCGGGCGACGGCGACACCGAGGGCGGCCGGCCCGGGGACCGGCATCGGCACCACCCAGTCCGGCTCCTCCTGGAACACCTTCACCGATCGCGCGGTGGCCATCGCCTCGGGCACGATCTGGGCCGCCTCGCGGCCGGGCGCGACCACGGCGACACGCTGTCCGGTGAAGTCGTGCCCGAACCATTCGGTGCCGCGCAGCACCTCGCCCCGGAACTCACCGAGGCTCATGACGCGACCGGTTCGTGGGTGATCTCCTCGGTCCACGACTGCGGCTTTCCCAGCAGCCGCGCGGGAATCAGCCGGGTGACCTTCACCATCGGATCGGCGAGCAGCCGGTGGTAGACGTGCGAACGGTCGACGATCATCGCCGCCTGCGCCTTGAGCACGTGGTACGCCGGGATGCGTTTGGTGAACTCGCCGCGGCCGCCGATGGTGGAGAACCGCTTCACGGCGTTGTACAGCTTCTTCTCCGGCAGGCCCATCGCGACGATGTTGTCCCGCATCTTGTTGATCAGCGGCACGAACACCACGATCAGGCCGAGGACGATCTGGGGTTTGAGCGAGCCGATCGATTCGGTGAGCAGTTTGGTCGTGGATCCGGCGCCGATCAGCTCCAGCACCTCGAAATCGGCCGTGATGTGCCGGGCCTCGTCGGAGTTGATGTGCCGGAACACCTGATGGCACACCGGATCCGAGACCTCTTCCAGCAGGAACTTCACCAGCGCGCCGTCCAGCGCGCATTCCAGCAGCGGGATGAGCGTGGCCAGTGCCGTCAGCGGCAGCGTGTCGCCGAAGTCGTCGAGGACCTTGATGGCGAGCTTGACGTTGATGTTCGGCTCGGGCATCGAACCGTGCTCGTCGAGCATGCCCCATCGCTTCATCAGCGCGAGTTCGGCGTTGGCGTGCTTCTGTTCCTCGGCGTGGAAGTAGCGGTAGATCTCCTGGATCACCGGGGTCGGCGCCTTCTTGGCCAGCGAGGCGAACCCGCGCGCGCCGACGTGCTCGATCCACACGAGGTCGGCCATGAACGGCCTCATCTTGGCACGGAGTTCGTCCGTCATCGTCTCGGCGCCGGGTGCGTCCCAGTCGATGTCGGCCAGCGACCACTGCTTGTCCTTGATGGTCTGGAGCATCGCCGCGAAGTCGTAGGCCATCACTTCTCCTTTTCGGCGGGCAGGAACCGGCCGAGCAGACCGGCGATCCGCGTGTACGGGACGGGCACGAACCGCTTGGCGTGCCACAGAAGCTGGGCGTCGGGCTGCGGTACGACGTAGAGGCGTCCGCGATCGTGGGCGTCGAGGGTCATCTTCGCGACGCGCTCCGGCGAGAACCCGACCACATCGGACACCCGTTGCGCGAGGCCGCGTGCGCCGTCTTCGATGAGCTCGCCGCCGAAGATGTTGGTGCGCACGAAGGTCGGGCACAGCACGGTGACCGCGACGCCGGTGCCGGACAGTTCGGCCGCCAGTGTCTCGGACAGGCTGACGACCCCGGCCTTGCTCACGTTGTACGCGGCCATCCTCGGCGCGGCGGTGAACCCGGCGGCCGACGCGACGTTGATGACGCCGCCCGCCTTCGCCGCGCGCATGGCGGGGACGAAGGTGTGGCAGCCGTGGATCACGCCCCAGAGGTTCACCCCGAGCGTCCGCTGCCAATCGGACAGCGGGCTCTGCCCGACGAGTTTGCCGCCCGCGCCGATCCCGGCGTTGTTGACGACGAGGTCCGGCTCGCGGCCGAACCAGGACCGTGCCTGGCTAGCCAAGTCCGCGACCTCGTCCACATCGGACACGTCACAGGCGATGGCGACCGCGTTCTCGAGCGTTTTCGCGGTTTCTTCGGCGGCTTCGAGGTCGATGTCGGCGCAAACGACGCGGCTGCCGCGCCGGACAAGCTCGGCCACGATCGCCCGCCCGATCCCGCTTCCCGCACCGGTGACGACGGCGTGCGCTCCGTGGGTCCGTTTCGTCATGCCGCCCTCACGATCGCCGGAAGGTTCCCGGTGAGGAAGCGGCAAGCCCGCTCCATCGCCGGCGCCGCTTCGGGGATGAAGCGGGTCAAGGCCTGGAAGACGTGCATCTGACCAGGCACCACGTCGAGTTCGCAGTCGGCTCCCGCGCGGCGCAGCGCCCTGGCCAGCTCGATGGCGTCCGCGGCGAGCATTTCGAGCCCGCCCGCCTGGATGATCGTCGGCGGGAAACCCTTGATGTCGTCGAAGGCGAACCGCAACCGCTCCGACGCGAGGTCGGCGTCCACTGTGTACAGACCGACCAGCCGCGCGGCCGCGGCGGCGGAGATCATCGGGTCCGGGCTCATGCGTTCTCGTTGGGCGGCCAAGGAGAACGTCACGTCGAACAACGGCGAGAAGAGCGCCAACGCCGCGGGTGGTTCTCGGTGCTCGCGGATCAGCTGCGCGGCGAGGTCGACCGCGAGATGCCCGCCCGCGGAGTCGCCCGCGACGAGGATCCGCCGATATCCCTGATCGAGAAGCCGGTCGTAGGCAGCGCGGACGTCGTCGGCGGCGCTCGGGAAGCGATGCCGCGGCGCGAGCCGGTACTCGCAGGCGAAGACCGGCAGCCCGGTGCCGGCCGAAACCCGCGTGGTCAGCCCGCGATGCGTGCGCGCCGAGCAGAGCGCGTAACCGCTGCCGTGGATGTAGAGGACCACGGCGTTGCCCTCGCTCACCTCGGGCGCGCGGACCCACTCGCCGCGGACACCGGGCTCGACGCGACTCCCCTTCAACGGCGGCGAGGCCAGCCACAAACTGCTCGCGATGAAGGCCCGGGAGAACGCGACGCCCGCGCGGTTGGCCGGGATCGCGTTGGCGATCGGCCGCACGAAAGCGGACGTCAGCGCGGAGGCCAGCCCGGCACGCAGGCCATTCTGCGGTCGCATGCCCTCAGAATGAATCTGAGGGCACCTGCTGTCAAGATGGGGAGGTGACCGCATCCCGCCGCTACAGCGGCAAAACCGCCGACGAACGCCGCGCCGAACGGCGGCTGGCGCTCCTCGGTGCCGCGCTGGAGATCTGGCAGGAACAGGGCTGGGCGGCGGTCACCATGCGGGGCGTCTGCGCGCGGGCGAACCTGACCGACCGGTACTTCTACGAGAGCTTCGCCAACCGCGACGCGCTCCTCGCCACCGCCTGGGAACAGGTCCGCGACGAGACCCTGCGGATGGTCCTCGACGCCGTCGCCGCCCGCATCGAGCAACCCGCCCTGGACCAGCTCCGCGCCGCCGTCGACGTCGTCGTGCACCACGTGCAGGAAGAACCGTCGCGCGCGCAGATCCTGTTCGGCGACCACGCGGGCAGCGCGGTGCTGGAGCAACTGCGGCGGCAGACCGTCCAGGAGACCACCGGCCTGCTGATCGATCTGGCGCGGCCGCATCTGAAACCGGACGTGGACGGGCTGGAGTTCCGGGTCAACGTCCTGCTGGGCATCGGTGGCTTCGTGGAGATCATGCTCGCGTGGCGCTCCGGGCTGCTCGACGCGGACGCGGACACGCTCGTCGAGCACCTCACGGGAGTGGGCACCTCGCTGTCGCGGATGTTCCTCAAGGGTGACACCAACGGGTGAACTTTCGGCACGGCCCGGTGCCGCGCCGGAAACGAGTCAGGGCCTCATCCGGAGTGTTCCGAATGAGGCCCTGACCTGCGGAGCCGCCTAGGGGAATCGAACCCCTGACCTATTCATTACGAGTGAATCGCTCTGGCCGACTGAGCTAAGGCGGCGGACATCGGGCTCGCACCCGATGACGGAGCCAAGTGTAGCGGAGGCTTGAACGTCACCTTCGAGGGCCACCGTCGTTAAGGTCCTATGACGCCGGTCTCAGTCCCCCAAGATCGGCCCATCCCCACTGGAGGACCTGTTCATGCGGCAACGACTGCCCCGTGTGCTGGCGCTTCCGGCCGCCGCGGCCCTGCTTCTGCTGACCGCGGCTCCGGCGACCGCCCAGACGATCCCGACCACGCCGATCCCCGATCCGGCGAATCCGGGACAGCCGCCGATGTCGGCGCCGATCGGGCCGCAGCCGCTGGGGAAGGCGGTCGGTGACGCGGGAGCGGCGCTCGGGGTGCTGCGGCTGCTGCCGAACGCGGTGCCGACCAGCGCCATCCTGCCGGGAGCGGGCGAGTTGCTGCCGAAGCAGTCCGCGCTCGAAGCCGGGATGGGGCTTTCCAGCGCGCAGGCCAACTCCGAGGCCTACCTGAACTATGAGAAGTCGATCGCGCAGTCGTCGCCGTTCGGCCTGTCCGCCGCAGGCAACGCGCCGCAGACGCCGGGCAGCCTCGTGCAGACGGCGTTGCCGGACAACGCGAAGCCGATCAGCGGCGGCCTCAACGCGCCGAAGAACCCGCTGTTCAACCTCGGCCTGCTCAACGGTCAGGCGCACGCGCGCTGGAGCCCGACGCTCGGGCCGTGCGTCGGCACGATCGCCGATTCGAGCACTTCGATCGCGAACCTCGCGCTGCTGCCGACGATCCCGAACATCCCGGGCGCCGACCAGCTGACCCAGGCCTCCGACCAGCTCAAGGCGGGTCTGTCCGCGCTCGGCCCGCTGGCGAACCTCGGCGGGCTGCTTTCGGGCACCAGCGCCAGCGCCGACGGCAAGGGCGCGGTGCTGAGCCTGCCGAACACGCTGTCGTCGCGTTCGGTCGTGCGGCTCGTCGACATCCCCGGCTCGAAGAACAAGGCCGTCGAGTCGACGTCGACCCTGCAGGCGGCCAACATCGAACTGCTGAAGGGCACGCCGCTCGGCTTGACGATCAAGGTCGCCAGCCAGCCGACGCTGCGGGTCACCTCGACCGGCGACAAGAAGACGTCGAAGGTCGAGTACAGCGCCCCGGTGCTGCAGATCGTCCGCGGCGACAAGGTGCTGTTCACTCTCGACGCGAACAACCCGACCAAGGACATCCCGATCGGGATCCCGTTGCCGTCGCTCAAGCAGGTTCCGGGTTTCGACCAGCTGAAGAACGTGCCGGTGATCGGCGGGCTGGCCGAGATGCTGAACGGTGCCACCAAGCAGCTTCCCGGCGGCGAGGCCGGGAACGGGCTCACCCTCGACATCGGGGTGCTGAAGCTGTCGATCGCCGGGCTGAACCAGAAGTCGAGCGACATGACTTCGCCGTTCAAGGGCTTCCAGATGGGCGCCTCGGCGCGGCTGCTGGACCTGCAGATCCTGCCGACGACGGCGCTGCAGAAGGCGTTGCCGCCGGACGCCGCGAAGAAGCTGCCTTCGTCGCTGGCCCAGGTCTCGCTCGGTGAGCAGATCGCCCGGGCGTACGCGCCCACGGGTGGTGTCGAGTGCGGTACGGCTCAGGCGCCTCCTGCCGGGAACAACGGTGGCGCGGCGCCGAAGGGGCCGGTCAAGAACCTGGCGTACACCAACGCCGCCTACGACACGGTGCCGATGTTCTGGTCGGGTACGGCGATGCTGCTGATCGGTGTCGTTCTCGTGGCCGCCATGCCGGGACGGCGCCGGCTCGCGGTGGTCCCGGTCGCGAAGAAGTCGCCTGGCTTCAAGCCTTCACCACGGCCGCGCTCTCTGGACTCGGAGGACTAGACGGGGCGAGGAGGGTGATGAACGGTCCTTTCACGCCCGCGTGAGAGGACCGTTCGTACCCCTGGGTCGCTTTTCCTGACGCGCCCAATGTGACATTGGGGTCATCGAGCGTCCCCAATGCCACATTGGGCGCGTCCGACCGCCGCCGAATCCGAAGCGCCTTCACTTACCCACAGCACTTGTCCACAACCATCCCCACCTGTGGACAACTCCCGCGACCAGCCCTTTTCCCCCTCCACCCCCGGTAAACTGGACTCGGGGTCGCCCCCCTTGGGAAGGGCGGGGGGTGGGGTGGCGGAGCGAAGCGCGAATCAGCCCTGCCGCAGGGTGGTGACCATGGCTTCGACGGCGATCCTCGGCTTCACGTTCAGGTCGATCGCCTCGCGGCATTCCAGGACGGCTTCGAGCCGCCGCAGGATCGAGTCCGGCGCCCACGCGGAGGCGGCCTGCGAGATTTCCGAGGCGTGGTCCGGGTGGTTCAGCGTCGCGCCCGCGCCGCTCGCGGTCACGAGCACGTCCCGGTAGAACGCGGCCAGGTCCACCAGCGCGAGATCCAGGGTGTCCCGCTGCGTTCGGGTCGCGCGGGACTTCTGGCGCTTCTCGAGCTGCTTCACGGCGGCTTCGGCGGCGCGTTTCGCCCCGGCGACACCCTTTCCGGTGCCGTCACCGCCCATCGCGGTGCGGAGTTCGGAACGTTCGGCCTCGTCGCGGACCTTGCTCTCCTCGCCCGCGTCGGCCTCCGCGGCGCTGATCAGCTGGTCGGCGCAAGTGAACACATCGGACGGCCGCCGCAGGCCGAGCGGGATCCGCAGCACCGTCGCCCGCCGCTGCCGGGCCGCCTCGTCGGTGGCGAGCCGCCGCGCGCGGCCGACATGTCCACTTGAGACGGACGCGGCCCACCGCGCGCGTTCGGGATCGATGCCGTCCCGCTCCACGAGCACCTGCGCGATCGCCTCGACCGGCGGCGTCCGCAGAGTGACCAGACGGCACCGCGAGCGGATCGTCACCGACACGTCGTCCGGGTGATCCGACGGCGCGCACAGCAGGAACACCGTGCGATCCGGCGGCTCCTCGACGGCCTTCAGCAACGCGTTCGACGCGCCTTCGGTCAGCCTGTCGGAGTCCTCGATGATCACCACCTGCCACTTCCCGGTGGTCGGGCGGCGGGCCGCGGCCTGCACCAGCGAACGCATTTCCGCGACCGAGATCGAAAGACCTTCCGGCACGACGAGCTTGACGTCCGCGTGCGTCCCGGCCATCACGGTGCGGCAACCCGGGCATTCACCGCAGCCGGTACCGGTGCTGCATTGCAACGCCGCCGCGAAAACCCGCGCGGCCGTCGAGCGTCCCGAACCCGGCGGACCGGTGATCAGCCAGGCGTGCGTCATCGCGCCGGGCGCGACGGGCTGGTTGTCGATGATCCGGGCGGCCGCCGTCGACGCCGAGGAAAGCGTGCGCGCGGCAGGCTCCTGGCCGACGAGCTGTTTCCAGACACCGATCAGCGTCATCTCGCTTCGACCTTCTCCTCCGCCGGAGCGAGCCCGGCGAGCCTGCCGACGAGCACCGCGCGGATCGCGGTCCGCACCCGGTCGCTCACTTCGTCCTCGGTACCTTCCGCGTCGACCACGACATACCGGTCCGGGTCGGCGGCGGCCATCTCCGTGAGCAGATGCTGCACCCGCCACTGCGCGTCCAGCGACTCCGACTTCCGCATCACCGTGCCGGGATCGGCGTCCAGCAGGATGGTGATGTCGGGCCGCAGCCTGCCGGTCGCCCAGTCCGCGAGCCCTTCGAGCTCCTGGCTGTCCAGTCCGGCGACCGCGGACAGATGCGCCAGCGGCGAGTCCACGAACCGCTCCATCACCACGACGGAACCGGCGTCGAGCGCGGGCTGGATGTCCCGTTCGACGATGTCCGCCCGCACCGCGGCGGCGGCCAGCGCCTGCGCCCGCGCACCGGACAGCGAAGCGCCGGAGACGAGCTTCGCGAGCCGCTGATCGTCCAGCGCCGGATCGGCGGCCAGTACGACCGGACGCGTACCCGCGCGCAGCCATTCGGCCAGCCGCGCGGCCTGGGTCTCGGTGTTGATCGCCCGCGTGCCTTCTAGCGCGATCAGCAGCCCGTTCACGCGACGCGGGCTGCGGCGCAAAGCGTTGCGAAGGTCGGCGAGGATCGGTTCGGCCCGCCGGTCGTCCATCTGCCGGTACGCGAAGATGCCGGCGAGCAGCGCGAGGACACCGCCGCCGAGCATCACCGGCCGCGTCCCGTCGATCGTGATCGGACTGCCGAACACTTCGATCTTGCGAGTGTGGACGAGGCTGATCAGCAACGGCACCAGCACGGTCGAGCCGAACAGCACGATCTTCATCAGCGACTGGTAGATCGCGTTGATCCGGCCGCGGACGGCGTCCTCGATCCGCGAACCGATGATCGTGACACCGGTCAGGAACGCCGTCCCCGCCCAGACCCCGACCGCGGCGACCGCGACCAGCGAAACGGCGAGATGCGGCGACAGCGCCACCACGACGAGACAAAGGCCCGCGGCGACGATCGAGATCCCGAACAGCCGGTCGTGCGCGAGCCGCCTGGCGAGCTTCGGCGCCACCGCCATCCCGGTCGCGAGCCCGAGGAAGACGGCCAGGACGAGCAGGTTGAACGCCGCGTCACCGGCGAGCAGGCTGGACGAGTACGGCTTGGCGGAACCGATCACCGCGCCACCGGCGGCGAAGGCGCCGAAAGCACCGATCATCAGCCCGCGCACCAGCGGCGTCGTCCGCACGAACCGGGCGCCGTCGGCGATCATCTGCCGGAAGCCGAACTTCTCCTCGTCGGCGGCCTTGACCTTGGGCTTCTCGACCGCGTGGACGTTGCGCAGCGACAGCTCGGGGATCCGGGTCGCGATCACGATCGCGCTGGTCAGGTACAGCAGGCCGGTGATGACGACGGCGACCTTGGCGATGCCGAGCTGGGCATCGCCCTGGAAGAAGTGGAACGTGGTGTTGCTACCGGTGAGCACGGCGTTCGCCCCGGCCGCGGTGATCACCGCGAGGCCGTAGGTCATCACCATGCCGAGCTGGTTGGCCGTCTCGACCTGGTCCGGACGGCGCAGCAAGTTCGGCACCGCCGCGTCCTTCGACGGGATCCACATCATCGAGCAGCAGCCGACCAGGAAGTTGCCGACGAACACCCACCACGGGGTGCCGACGAACGCGATCGACAGCAGGAACCCGCACCGGCCGAGATCGCAGAGCACCATCACCTTGCGCCGGTCGAAGCGGTCGGCGAGCAGCCCGCCGAGCGGGGCGAACAGCAGCCCCGGCAGCAGCGAGGTCAGCACGACCCCGACGAACGCGAAGTTCTGCGCGGCGTAGTTGTCGGTCAGTTTGGTGACCAGACCGGTCAGCGTGAGGAGGTTCAGCCAGTCCGCGACGCTGCACAGATAGGACACACCCCAGATCCGGCGGAACGGCTTGATCGCCAGCACCCGCCGCACCCGGTGCATGGTGGAAGCGTCACGTCCCGACGGACCACTCGTGCCCGTCTCGGGCACCGACTGCACGCCCTCGCTGATACGCCCACCCCACTAGTCACGCGGCGCCGGGGTGCGACCCGGGTCAACACCGGGTACCCCGACCGTAGGGCCAGGGTATCCCGATGGGTGACTTCTGGACGGACGGCCCCGTCCGGCGGTATCCGCCGGACGGGTTACCCGAAGATCCCCGCGATGCTGTTGAACAGGCTCGCGAGCAGCTGGATGGCGAGCACCGCGAAGACGATCATGAGGGCGATCGCGATCATCACGCCGGCGGTGTTCGACGACGGTTTGCCAAGCCTCGGCATCTGCATGGAACGCTTGGCGCGCCGTACTTCGACCTCGGCCTCCTCGTCGACCTCGACCGGCTCTTCCGGCTTCGGACGACGGGGCGGGCGGATCAGCTGAGACGGCCTCGACGGCCAGGTCCGCTGCTGGGGCAGGATCCCGATCGGCGCAGCGCCTTGTTCACCCACCGTGCTGACGACCTTGGCGGGTGACGGGGCCGCGGTCTGTTCCGGGCCCGGGCTTTCGGCGGGCTGGTCGTCCGCGAGCATGGCCGCGCTGACCATCCTGCTCACGACTTCGGGGTCGTGCTGGACCGGTCCCGGCACCTGCACGTGGACGTCGTCGGCTCCCGCCGACGGATCTGCTTGGGCCGTCGTGCCGGTCGTGACCAGCCCGGACAGCGGGTCGGCGAACGTGTCGCCCGGAGGATCTGCCTGAGTGCCATCGCCTTTCACGAAGTCGGGGGCATCGAAGAAGGGAGTTCCGCCCTTCCCGCTCATGGTGACCACCTCACTACGGAATGTCCTCTGCTTCCAGGGTAACCACCTCGGCCCGCCGCACATCCGCCCAATGGGCCAGATAAATGTCACGCGCCGCGAGGCTGATCTTCACATCCTCCAGCAAAGGTTCGAAGAAAGAACGCCGGTACCGGGCGTCCGTCGCGGTCGATGCGGCGAAATACAAACCGGAGAAGACCGCGAGGAAAACGGAGACGTTGACGAGCGCGGAACTCACCGGGAGGGGGACACCCAGCAGTGTCCCTGGCGCCGATTCGCGGCCGGCGAACTCCGTCACGACCTCCGGGCTGAGGATCAGCACCCCGAACACGACGAAGAACGCGAACACCAGTACTCCGAACGCCACGATCTGCACCGCTTGGGCGAAGAACAGCACCAAGGCGATGTTCAGGCGCTCGGTCTTCGTCAGCGCGCGCCTGCCCGGGGGCGGGGTGTCGTCGTCGAACGGCGTGCCGCGCAGGACGGTCGCGCCGGGCTCCACGGTCCAGGACTTCAGCTCCTTGATCTCGTCGGACAGCATCGACGCCAGGAACACGGCGCCGATCAGCACGAGGAAGCCCACCACCAGCCATAACCGGCCGGGGGTCAGCCGTTCCACGGCCTGCCACAGCTCGGCGGTGAAGAAGCTGAACATCACCACCAGCAGAAGCAGCGGCAACGCCCGTGACGCCAGCGTGCCGATGGCCCTGACCTGGGCGACCGCGCTCCGCGCCGCCCAGGTGAGGATCGAGCCGACGCCGATCCGGACCAGCAGCATCAGCACGGCCAGCGCGACCAGATTGGTGAGCACGGCGACCCACAACGGGTTGTCCCACGACACCAGCCCGGTCAGCCGCTCGCCGAGCGGCAGCACGAGCAGCCAGAAGCCGATCGTCACCGCCATCACGGCCAACCGGACCCGGACGTGGCTCAGCACGCGAAGCAGCTTCGCCATCAGCCGTCCGGCGATCACCGGCACCACGACAACGGCGAACGTCAGCGCCAGCACGCCGAGCACGTAACCGACGCCGCTGCTGCGCATCCGGGCCGCGAGCACGTCCTCGGGGACGTCGAGCAGCTTCAGCAACGCGGCCAGCAGCAGGTCGAGCAGGCACAGGAACACCAGCCCGGGCGTGGATCGGCGCAACATGCCCGCTCCACGCCTCCGCCGGTGGATGACCATCGGCAGCCCTCGCCGCCGGAACCACGCGTCGGCCGCGCGCCGGTCCAGGTCCATGCCCGCATTCCCCCTCGTCATCGCCCAAGGCGGCTACGTCCGGCTCAAGTCCACCGCCTCGTGCAGCCAGCCCGCCAGTGCCCGGCGGTCCATTCCACCGAACATCAGCCACCCTTCGGAAGGGGCCGCGTACAGAACGAACCTCCCCAAATCGTTGTCCACGATCACGAAGCCGTAGTCCGGGTACTCGGCGTTCAGCCCACCGAAGGCGACCAGGTCGAGGATCGCCGTGCCGGTGCGCGGACGGCTCAGCGTGTCGGCGACCAGCCCGACCTCTTCCTCCTGGCCGGGCAACGGCACTCCGTGCTCGTCGATCCTGATGCGCATCGGCTCGGTCTCCCCGGCGGGCACGTGCGGGAGCCCGCCGAAGACCCGGGCTCCCAGCTCGCCGAAATCGCTGAGGCTGAACGTCGTCCGCCGCCCCGACCGCATCCGCCAGACGACCGCCTGATGCCCGTCTCCGTAGCAATCGACGCGCACCGAACGCGGCGCGGACGCGAAGACGCCGGTGAGGACGCCGCGCACCGAACCGCGCAGCATCACGCCGTGCATCTGGACCGCGGCCGGATGGATCTCGCCGTTCTCCATCAGCCCGGCCTCTTCGAGCATCGCCGCCTTGGCCGCGTACCGCTCGGCCTGGGTGACGAGATCCGCCGGCTCGTCGTAGGACGGGCACAGCCGCCGGATCTCGTCGTCGGTGATCTCCGGGTCGTAGCCCAGGTACACGCTCCGCCGCTCGGGCACCGCGCGCAGCACCGGCTCGGCGGCCCGCCTCATCAGTTCCTTCACGGTCGCCGGTTCACGCATGGTTCTGCACCGCCTTCACGATCCATTGCTCGGCCGTCGACCGGCTGGCCGGGCCCCAGGTGAGCGTCCAGCGGCCGTCGCCGTCCATCGCCGCGCTGAACTGGTACCGGCCGAGGTCGTTGTCGACCAGGCCGAACGCGCCGTGCGGATACTCGGCGAGGATCGAGTTCCGCACCGCGAGATCGACGAGGACCGTGCCGTGCCGCGGCCGCGAAGCGCCTTCACGGATCACCTCGACGGCCTCGCGGGCCCGCAGCGGGATCAGCCCGCCGGCGTCCGTCACGATGCGCACCGTCTCGCCGGTGCCCGGCGGATGGTCGGGCAGGCCGTCGAACACCCAGCCCGGCAGCGCGCTGAGGAAACCGGACCGCAGCCGCGCCCGCCTGCCGAGCTTGTTCAGCACCGTGGTGTAGTCCTCGTCGCCGAAGAACCGGACCTCCCACGGCTCCGGACGCGACGGGAAGACACCGGTCACGACGCCGCGGATGAAGCCGCCACGCAGCGCGCGATACAGCCCGACGGCCTCGGGCGTGACCTCGCCGCCGGGGGCCAGCCCGATGGTCGCCATCCCGCTCACGAACCGGGTGTACTGCTCCACCTCCTCGGCCAGGGTGAGCCCTGGAGTCGGCTCCTCGTCGGCCAGCACCGGCGGCACGGCGAGCTCCGGGTCGTAGAACTCCATCACCGAGGGACGCTCCGGAACCTCGGCTGCCAGCGGGGCGATGACCTCGTCGATGACGTCGAAGACAGCGGTCGTTGAAGTGCTCACCTGACCATTGAACACCCTGGTACCGACAATTTTTAGAACTTTTGTTCGAACGGGTGAGGCGGTTCGGCGAGCGGTCGGTGAGCGGTCGCCGGTGGACGGATTTGCTCAGCTGAGCTATTTTTTGCTCATGCGAGCAAAGGCGAAGACGTTCACCGAGAGTGCGAGACGGGCACAGATCGTGGCCGCGGCCATCGAGACGATCGCGGAGCTCGGCTACACGCGCGCGTCGTTCGCTCGGATCGCGAAACAGGCGAAGTTGTCGAGCACCGGGCTCATCTCGTACCACTTCGCGAACAAGGAGGAACTCGTCCGCACGGTCCTCGAAGACGTCTTCCGCGAGATCGGCGCGTTCATGGCCGAGCGGATGAGCGAACCCGCGTCGGCGAGCGGGGCGCTGCGGACGTACCTGGAGGCGAACCTTGAGTTCGCGGCCGCGCAGCCGACCCGGATGCGCGCGTTGCTGAACATCTTCCTCGGCGGCGCCCTCGACTACGACCCGGCGAGTGAGCGCGCGGCGCTGGAGCCGGTCGAACGCATCCTGCGCTGGGGCCAGGAGTCTGGCGAGTTCCGTGAGTTCGACGTCCACGTGATGGCGACGACCATCCGGCGTTCGGTGGAGGGCCCGGTGTTCCTGCTCGCGGGCACGCCGGAGCTGGATCTCACCACCTATGCGGCCGAACTGGTGACCCTCTTCGATCTGGCGACCCGAAGGCAGTGATCCCGTGATCCGGCAGTGGGGTGTGGTGCTCCTCGAAGTCGTCGTGCCCGTCGCGGGGTACTACGTGCTTCGCGGCTTCGGCGTCGACGCGCTCTTCGCGCTCGCGCTCTGCGCCCTGCCGACGGTCCTCTTCGTCGTCTATCGGGCGATCCGGTGGCGGAAGATCGACACTCTCGCGATCTTCGTGCTGACGATCTTCGCGATCAGCGCCGGCGTCTCGTTCGTGACCGGCAGTCCCCGGTTCATGCTGGCGAAGGCGGGCTGGGTCACCGGGGTGATCGGCGCCGGTTTCCTGATCTCGCTGCTGTTCTCCAGGCCACTCGCGTTCGGCATGGCCCGCTCGATGATCGCGAAGAGCCGTTTCGCGGACTCGCTGCGCGCCGCCGAATGGGACGAGCTGTGGCCGCGGCACGCGTGGTTCCGGCGGGTGTGGCGGGTCGCGACCGTCCTGTGGGGTGTCGCCCTGATCGCCGACGCCGCCGGGCGGGTCCTGCTGGCGTACACGCTGCCGGTCGATTCCGTGCCCGCCCTCGGCACCGCGCTGTACGGCGTCACGTTCGTCGCCGTGCAGGTTCTGCAGCACCTGTATTTCCGCCGCGTCGGGCTCTGGCACCGGCTCGCGGCGTCCTGAAAGGACCTCTCATGCATCTTCTGCTGGCCATCGTCACCGGCCTTCTCACGATCGTCGCCCCCGCGGATCCGCTCGTCGTGCGCACCGACGCGGGGCCGGTCCGCGGGATGGAGTCCGGGCCGACGCGGACGTTCAACGGGATCAGGTTCGCCGCACCGCCCGTCGGTGAGGACCGGTGGAAGCCGCCGCGACCGCCCGAACCGTGGAAGGACGTCGCCGACGCGACGAAACCCGGCCCCGCCTGCACGCAGCTCATGCCGGGCAGCGCCGAGGACTGTCTCTTCCTGAACGTCACCGTGCCGCGCGACGCGGGCGATCGACGGCTTCCGGTGCTGGTGTGGCTGCACGGCGGCGGCTACACGATGGACGCGGGAAGCCTTTACGGCGCGCAGCGCCTGGCTGATCAGGGCGACGTCGTCGTGGTGACGACGAACTACCGGCTCGGTGTCTTCGGCTACTTCGGTCTTCCCGGCCTCGCGGGCTCCGGCGACTTCGGGCTCATGGACCAGCTTTCCGCGCTGCGCTGGACCCAGCGCAACATCGCCGCGTTCGGCGGCGACCCGCGGAACGTGACGGTGGCCGGGCAGTCGTCGGGCGGGATGAGCACCTGCGCGCTGCTCACCTCGCCCGCCGCGACCGGCCTGTTCCACAAGGCCGCGATCATGTCCGGCTCGTGCCTGCTGAACTGGCCTCCCGGCGGTCTCATCCCGAACCAGGAAGCGCAAACGCCCTACGCTCCGCTCGCGAAAACGGAAGCCGACGGCGCGGCGGTGGCCGCGAGTCACGGCTGCGCGGGCCCGGACGCGCTCGATTGCCTGCGACGTCTTCCGGCCGCCGACCTGATGAAGGACAACCAGACCTTCGCCAATCACCTGACCTACGGGACTCCGCTGCTCCCGCTCGACCCCGCGAAAGCCGTGCGGCGGGGCGCTTTCCACCGGGTGCCGGTGATTTCGGGCGGCACGCACGACGAGATGCGCGCGTTCATCGCCGGGGTCGAGCAGCTCAAGCCGATCACCGAGGAGCGCTATCAGGAGTTCTTGCGGAAGTCGTTCGGCGAGCACGCGGACGAGGTCGAGGCCGAATACCCGTCGCGGGACTACCTGTCGCCCGCTTTGGCTTGGGCGACCGTGACCACCGACCGGTCGTGGGCGTGCCCGACGGCGGAAGGGAACCGGCTGCTTTCGCGGCGGACTTCCGTGCACGCCTACGAGTTCGACGACAAGAACGCGCCCAACGTCAACCGCATCGAGGTACCGACCGTGCCGCACGGCGCGGCGCACGCGCTGGATCTGGTCTATCTCTTCGAACTCAGCGGGGTGGAGGAGTCGCTGGACGCGGCACAGCGACGGCTTTCGCGGCAGATGATCGCGTACTGGACCACCTTCATGCGCACGGGTGATCCGAACGGGCCAGGATCGCCGCGCTGGGATTCGGATGCCGTGCTTTCACTCGCCCCGGACGCGATTCGCCCGGTCGCGCATGCGGCCGACCACCGGTGCGGCTTTTGGGCGGGTCTGCGCTCCTGACCGCGAACGCCAGGAAAGGACCGTTCCTTGCAAATTTTGCAAGGAACGGTCCTTTCCTGGCGCGCTACTTCGTCTTCGTGGCCGTCGAGCGCGTCGAAGGCTTCTTCGCCGCTGTCGACTTCGCTGCCGTCGACTTGGTCGCGGTGGTCTTCTTGGCCGCGGTCGTCTTGGTGGCCGTCGTCTTCGACGCCGCCGTCTTCCGTGCCGGAGCCTTGCGCTTGGGCGCCGGACCCTTCGCGCGCTTCTCCGCCAGCAGTTCGGCGGCGCGCTCGGCGGTCAACTCCTCGATGCTGTCCGACTTCCGCAGCGTCGCGTTGTACTCGCCATCGGTCACATACGGGCCGAAGCGGCCGTCCTTGACCACCATCGGCTTACCGGACACAGGGTCGTCGCCGAGCTCCTTGAGCGGCGGCTTCGCGGTCGCGGACCGGCCACGCTGCTTCGGCTCCGAGTAGATCTTCAGCGCCTCTTCGAGCGTGATCGAGAACAGCTGGTCCTCGGTGGTGAGCGAACGCGAGTCCGTGCCCTTCTTCAGGTACGGCCCGTAGCGCCCGTTCTGCGCGGTGATCTCGTCGCCGGACTCCGGGTCCTTGCCGACCACGCGCGGCAGCGAAAGCAGCTTCAGCGCGTCTTCGAGGGTCATCGTCTCGATCGACATCGACTTGAACAGCGAGCCCGTCCGCGGCTTCGGCTGCTTCGCCTTCGCGGCCTTCTTCTGCGCGGCGGTCGCGCCTTCGGGCAGCGGCTCCGGCTCGGGCAGGAGCTCGGTGACGTACGGGCCGAAGCGGCCTTCCTTCGCGACGATCTCGTGCCCGCTGACCGGGTCCTTGCCGAGCACGCGGCCTTCCTGCGGCGTCGCGAACAGCTTCTCCGCGATCTCCTTGGTCAGCTCGTCCGGCGGCAGGTCCTCCGGCAGGTTCGCCCGCTGCGACGTCCCGTCCACCTCGCGCTCGAGGTACGGGCCGTAGCGGCCGACGCGCACGACGACGGTGTGCCCGTCGGCGTCGCTGAACAGCGGGATCGAGTTGATCTCGCGGGCGTCGATGTCCTCGACACCCGAGCCGACCAGCTTCTTCAGCCCGCCGAGTCGGCCGACGGAACCGTCGACGCCCATGTCGCCGCCGAAGTAGAACTTCGACAGCCACTGCGTCCGGTGCTCGTCGCCGGCGGCGATGCGGTCGAGCTCGTCCTCCATGCCGGCGGTGAAGTCGTAGTCGACCAGCCGCTCGAAATGCCGCTCCATCAGGCCGATCACGGCGAACGCGACCCAGGAGGGCACCAGCGCGGAACCCTTCTTCCACACGTAGCCGCGGTCCTGGATGGTCTTGATGATCGACGCGTACGTCGACGGGCGGCCGATGCCCAGCTCTTCGAGCTTGCTGACCAGGCTCGGCTCCGAGTAGCGCGCCGGCGGCGACGTGGTGTGCCCGTCCGGGCTCAGCTCGGTCGCGGTCAGCGCCTGGTCCTTGACCAGCTGCGGGAGACGGCTCTGCTTGTCGTCCGCCTCGCCACCGCTTTCGGTGTCGACGGCCTCGACGTACGCCTTGAGGAAACCGGCGAAGGTGATCGTGCGGCCCGACGAGGCGAACGTGCACTCCTCGCCACTGGTGGCCGTGCCGACGATGCGCACCGACATCGTGGTGCCCTTCGCGTCCGCCATCTGCGACGCGATCGTGCGCTGCCAGATCATCTCGTAAAGGCGGTACTCGTCGGTGTCCAGATCCTTCGCGACCTGGCCCGGCGTGCGGAAGACCTCGCCCGAAGGACGGATCGCCTCGTGGGCTTCCTGCGCGTTCTTCACCTTGCGGGTGTACTGGCGCGGCGACGGCGAGACGTACTCCTTGCCGTACAGCTGCGTGGCCTGGCTGCGCGCCGCCGAGATCGCCGACTCCGACAGCGTCGTGGAGTCGGTACGCATATAGGTGATGTACCCGTTCTCGTACAGCTTCTGCGCGATCCGCATGGTGCGCTCGGAGGTGAACCGCAGCTTGCGGCCCGCCTCCTGCTGCAGGGTCGAGGTCATGAAGGGCGCGTACGGCTTGCGCGTGTACGGCTTCTCCTCGACGCTCGCGACCTTGAAGTCGCGGTTCTTCAGCGCCTCGGCCAGCCGGACGGCGTCGGCCTCGGCCAGCACGCGGATCTCGGTGTTCGACGCTTTGAGCTGCCCGTCCGAGCCGAAGTCACGGCCGGTCGCCAGCCGGGCGCCGTCGACGGCGATCATCCTGGCCGGGAAGTTGCGGGGGGACGCTTCGGCACCGGCGTCCATCGTCGCGGAGATGTCCCAGTACGACGCCGAGGTGAAGCGCATGCGCTCGCGCTCCCGCTCGACCACGATCCTGGTCGCCACCGACTGTACGCGGCCGGCCGAAAGCTTCGGCATGACCTTCTTCCACAGCACGGGCGAGACCTCGTAGCCGTAGAGCCGGTCCAGGATGCGGCGGGTCTCCTGCGCGTCGACGAGGTCCCCGTCGAGCTCGCGGGTGCTGTCGGCCGCGGCGCGGATCGCCTGCTCGGTGACCTCGTGGAAGACCATCCGGCGCACCGGGACCTTCGGCTTGAGGGTCTCCAGCAGATGCCACGCGATGGCCTCGCCCTCGCGGTCGGGGTCCGTGGCGAGGTAGAGCTCGTCGACGTCCTTCAGCAGGCCCTTCAGCTCCGTGACCTTGGACTTCTTGTCCGGCGTGACGACGTAGAGCGCCTTGAAGTCGTTGTCGACGTCGACACCCAGCCGCGCCCACGACTCGCCCTTGTACTGGGCGGGCACGTCGGCCGCGCCGCGGGGAAGGTCGCGGATGTGTCCGACGGAGGACTCCACGACGTAGTTACCGCCGAGGTACGGGGCGATCTTGCGGGCCTTGGTCGGCGACTCGACGATCACCAGCCGACGACGGCCCGCGCCGTCGTCCGACGCCGCGGTCTTCTTCGTCCGTGCTCCTGCCACGCTGTCCTGCTCTCCGCTCATCTTCGGCGCCTTCGCGCCGCCTCTCGACCCGTCAGTGTGCACGCTCGCACCGCCCGGACCACGGCTAGGTGGTGCAACACGCCGCCGATCGTGTGTCCAGCGCATCGCCGCTGACCTCGTCGATGTTTCCTTTCAACACCTAGCACGTGATGTCGGACACGTCCGCCTGGGGTCCCGCGTGACGGGGTGAACACCCTCCGTTCGACGGTGGTGACACCGTGGCCGCCAACGCTTCACTTGATGTCCACGCCGACCCGAAAGGACTCCACGTGACCCGACGACTCCTCGGCACCCTGTTCGCCATGCTGACCGCGTCCGCCCTGGTCGGAACCGCACCGGCGGAAGCGGCCACCACCACCTTCGCCGGAACGGTGGCGTTGTCGAACTGCTCCGGGTCGGTGGTCAAACCGCCCGAGGCGAGCCTCGACGACCCCGCCCTTGTCCTTTCCAACGGGCATTGCCTGCAAGAAGGTTTCCCGGACCCCGGGGAAGTAATCGTCGACAAGCCCTCGTCACGGACGTTCAGCCTGCTGTCCAAGGACGGCCGCTCGTCGCTGGGCACGCTCAAGGCGAAGAAGCTGCTCTACGCCACGATGACCGACACCGACGTCTCGCTCTACCAGCTCGACACGAGCTACGCCAAGATCAAGTCGAGGTACGGCATCGCCCCGCTGACGCTCTCGCCCACCCGTCCGTCGGCGGGGATCGCGATGGACGTGGTCTCGGGATATTGGAAGAAGATCTACTCCTGCAACATCGACGGCTTCGTCCACGAGCTCCATGAGGCGGACTGGGTCTGGAAGGACTCGATCCGGTACACCTCGGCGTGCAAGACGATCGGCGGGACCTCGGGGTCGCCCATCATCGAGACCTCGACCGGGAAGGTCGTCGGCGTCAACAACACCGGCAACGAAAGCGGCCAGCGGTGCACGATGAACAACCCGTGCGAGGTCGACGCGGCCGGGAACGTGACCGTGCGGCAGGGCATCAACTACGGGGAGCAGACCTACCAGCTGACCTCCTGCCTTTCGCACAGTGAACTCGACCTCGCGAACCCGAACTGCCGGGCACCGAAGCCCTGACCCTTTCTCCCTCGCTGGACGGACAGCGGCTGATCGCGGGTCCGGTGGGGCGTGAGTGGCGTTTCGGGCCAGGGCCGACCCTGTCCTGGATCGGTCTCGCGTGACCGGATGGACGACACAAGTGATCCGACGGACGACACGCGTGTCTGGACGGACGACTCGCGGTGAAGGTTTCGCCGTGGTCGTGGCGTCCATCTGGTCACGTGTGTCGTCCGCCTGATCACACGTGTGGAGTTGCCCCCTGGGAGCGGACACCTTGATTCCAGACGCTGGTCTGGAGGGAGGATGTCCTGGTGTCCCGCAGGTCGAAGTATCCGGAGCAGTTCCGTCGTGACGCGATCGAGCTGGTGAATACGAGTGATCGCCCGTTGCGTCAGATCGCTCGTGAGCTGGGCGTTAACCATGAGACCTTGCGGTCGTGGGTGAATACCGCCAAGCAAGCCGTGGAGGCCGGGCCGGTGGAGGATCCCGCGGTCGCCGATGAGGTGCAGCGGTTGCG
>NZ_LQMT02000048.1:4555-5545 GCF_001620365.2 Amycolatopsis keratiniphila subsp. keratiniphila | reverse complement strand
GCGTCGACGAGTTCGTCGAGACGTGGCGAGAGCGGGCGAAGCTGATGCGAGACGCGCCCGGTTTCCGTGATGCCAAGCTCCACCGGGCGCTGCTGCCGGACTCGCGCTTCCAGCTCGTCAACGTCACGCACTACGACAGCCGCGAAGCGTGGGAGGCGGCCGGAAAGAACCAGGTCTTCAAGGCGTCGACCGAGCGGGCTGCGGAGATCGCCACGCCCAACGCCGCGCTCTACGAGGTCGTCGTCGAGTACCCCTAAGCCGTGGTCACCCGGAGCGAGCGCAGGCCCCGGATCACGAACTCCGGCCGCCGCTCCGGGGTCTCGGCGAGCTCCAGTCCCGGCAGCTTCGACGCCAGGGAGGACAGCGCGGCCGCGATCTCCACCCGCGCGAGCGGGGCGCCGACGCAGTAGTGGATGCCCATGCCGAAGCCGAGGTGCGCGTTCGGCGTGCGGCCGATGTCGAGCGTGTCCGGCCGGTCGAACACCTTCGGGTCCCGCGCGGCGGCGCCGAGTAGCGCGCCGATCTTCTCGCCCTCGGCGACGCGGAAACCGGCGATCTCGACGTCGGTGGTCGCCGTCCGTTCGAAGAGCTGCAGCGGCGCGTCGAAGCGGATCAGCTCCTCGACGCACGGATCCAGGAGATCCGGGGAGGCCACCAGCCGCTCCCACTGGTCGCGGTGGGTCAGCAGCGCGTTGACGCCGTTCCCGATGACGTTCACCGTCGCCTCGTGCCCGGCCATCAGGAGCAGGACCGCGGTCGCGACCAGCTCGTCCTCGGTGAGTTCACTGCGCAGAAGGTCGCTGACGATGTCCTCGCCAGGGGAGTTCGCGCGCTGCTTCGCGACGTCACGCAGGTAGTCGACGAACTCCGCGGCCGCGGCTTCGGCGGCGTCCCGCTTGTCCTCGGCGAGACCGTACTCGTACATCTTCACGATGTGGTTCGACCACGTGACCATGCTCGGCCCCTTGTCGACCGGGACGCCGAGCAGTT
>NZ_LQMT02000048.1:0-4472 GCF_001620365.2 Amycolatopsis keratiniphila subsp. keratiniphila | reverse complement strand
CGTCCGCGAGTTCGGCGACCATCGGCCGCAGCCGCTGGACGTGCCCGCGCCCGAACGCGCCCGCGATCACCCGCCGCAGCCGCGTGTGGGCCGGCGGCTCGTTCTCCAGCAGCGAGTTGCGGTGCAGGAGGTTGAACGACGCGAACCGCTCCACCGGCAGCGCGTCCTGCCAGATCCGGCCCAGCCCGCGATGCCGCAGGACGGCGGCCGACGCCGCGTGCGACACCGCCACGGCGATGCCGAGGCCGTCGTGCCGGTGGACTTCGCCGCGTTCGCGGAGGTCGGCGAAGGACGGGTATGGATTCGCGAGGAAGGCCGGGTCGGCGAGGTCGAACACGTGCCGACTGTAACCCGCGCCGGGGTGGCCGCCCCGGCGCGGCAACGAGCTACAGATGCAGCCAAAGCCCCAGGTGCAGGTGCAGCCCGTGATGGTGATGGCCGTGGTGATGGCCGACGCACAGCAGCAGGCAATGTCGCGCCTGGTCGGCTCTGTCGGACTGCGGCGCGGCCGAAGCCGTGCCCACCGCGGGCCCGGCCAGCATCAGACCGAGTGCCACGGGAAACGCGGCCAGCGCGGCCCGGCGCTTCGAGGTGCTCATCTGTGATCCCTTTCTCCGCACTACGGCACCGGATGGCGCCGTGATCGAGTATTCGGTGCGGTGCGGGGAAAACGGCAGGCTGATCACCCGCGATTCCATCGTCCGGCTGATGACAACCGTTTTCAGTCGCGTTTCCGTGGTACCCGGATGGCCGCTGAAACCCACCGATCCGGTCGATCCGATGGGCGGCCGGGTGTCGTGCGCGCCGTCTTCGTCACCAACCCCGGGGGCCTTACGAGGCGCGGGCCTTCCCGCGATAGCGTTTCGAACCGAGCTTTGAGGAGGCTGACGTGGGCAAGAGTTCGCGCAAGAAGGGTCCCAAGACGACCTCGGACCGCAAGCCGAAGGTGCGCGACGTCTTCGTCGGCCAGCCCTTCGAGGGGCTCGCGGCGGAGACCGAGCTGATCGCGCTGCGTGAGTTCGTCCCGTCGGCGACGGCGGCGCTCACGCTGGGCTCCGGCGAGAAGGTCACCCTCGGCACGGTGCTGCCGATGGCGGCGGCCGCGTTCGTCCGGTCCGACGGCGAGCGCTACATCGGGATGCAGGTGCAGACCCGGTCCTCGGACATCAGCCGTGACCTCGGCCGCGCGCTCAAGTGGGTGCTGGAGGCCAAGGAGGGTGACGTGCTGTCCGTCCCGGACACCACGACCCCGCCCACCGCCGACGAGAAGGCCCGCCTGCAGGACCTGCTCGACACGGACGTCGAACTCGACGTCACGCTCTACAACGACTTCGCCTGGTGGCTGCCCGAGGACGCCGACGCGAGCGGAGACGTCGCGCTGTCCCTCGAGCGCGCGAACGCGGCGATCATGCCGACCGAACGCCTCGGCGCGGGCGCGTACTGGGTGCTCGCAGGCGAGAAGGCACACCTGCGCTGGGTCCGCCCCGAACCGGAGAACCTGCTGCTGCAAGCGCTTGCGCGGCTGTCCGCGGCCGGTGAGCTCGGGCTCGGCGAGGGCTCACGCTACGCCGGTTCGTTCCGCGCCCACGGGCTGCTCGTCCCGGTGTGGGACCTCGACCCCGAGGCCCACGCCCGCGAGTGGGCCGACGCGAAGGACCAGCTCGGCACCCGGCTCGAGGCCGCGCTGAAGTCCCTCGACACCGAGCCGCTCAACGCCGCCGAGCGCCGCTCACGCGACGGCCTCATCGGCCGTCAGCTCACCATCCGCTGATCCTTTGCCGCGCGTTTCGTCCTCTGGATGCGCTCCGCATCCAGAGGACGAAATGCGCGAGGATGGGCGCGTGATCCTTCATATCTGTGCCAAGGGTGACTGGGCGGCGGTGCCCGAAGGCGGCGTCTACACCGTCGCGTCGCTCGATTCCGACGGCTTCATCCACTGCTCGGACCCGGGAACGGCGCATATCCCGGCCAACGCCGTCTTCCCCGGCCGCACCGACCTGGTGCTGCTGGAGATCGACCCGGCGCTCGTCGGGGCGCCCGTCGTCTGGGAGGACGGGGACCCGCCGCATCCGGCCGGTATCCAGTTCCCCCACGTGTACGGGCCGATACCCCGTAACGCCGTGGTGGCCGTCCACGAATTCCCTGTTCAGGGGGACGGTTCGTTCAGAATTCCCGGCTCCGTGTCGAGGCGTTGAGCGGACGTCCCTCGAACTGGTTCGCGGCTGGAGACAACCTGTGGGGGCGGTCATGCGTTTCGGGAGAGGTGGGCCAGGCAGATCTGGCCGGGTGACCCCGGGAGGAGGCGATACGGTGACCGCTGCCGCGACGGTCATACCGGGGACGGACGTCTGGGAGGCCGGCGAGAGCCGGAAGAGCGACGTGCCCGGTGAGCTCACCGACTTCGGCGACTTCGTACGGGCCGGCCTTCCGGGCCTGCTGAGGTACGGGCACGCCCTCACCGGGAATCCGCACGACGCCGCCGACCTGGTCCAGACCGTGCTGGAGAAGATCGGCTCCCGCTGGTCGTACGTCCAGCACAAGACCGGCGACCCGATGGCCTACATCCGCCGCTCGATGGCGAACGCGCACATCAGCCGCTGGCGCCGGACCAAACGCGAGAGCCTCGTCGCCGACCTGCCGGACGTCCAGCCGTACAGTCCGGCCGATCCGTTCGAACACGAGCCGTTGTGGCAGGCGTTACGCGCGTTGCCGCCGAGGCAACGCGCGGTGATGGTCCTGCGTTACTACGAGGGGCTGTCCGAAGCGGAGATCGCGGATTCGCTCGGGATCAGCCAGGGCACCGTCAAAAGCCAGGCGAGCAAGGCGATCGCGTCGCTGCGGACGAAGCTCGCGTCGGCCGAGCCCAAGGACGAAGGGAGGGAAGCGGGATGAACATGTCCGACGAGGACGTGCGGCAGCAGCTGCGTGAGCTGTTCTCCGACGAGCGGCTGGGCGCGGGGTCCACGCTGACTCCCGAGGCGATCGTCGCGGGCGCACGCCGTCGCCGTCGCCGCCGTCAGCTGATGCAGACGACGAGCGGGATGGCCGCCGCGGTGGTCCTGCTGGGCGGCGGGCTCACCGTCTTCACGATCCACGACAGGGACAACGGCGCGGCCTTCCCCGGCGGCGACCAGCTCACCATGGGCGCGGCGTCGTCGAGCGCGGCGCAGCCGGGGCCGGGAAGTCCGCCGCCGCCTGCCTCCGCGCCGGTGGAAACGCCGAACCCGACGACCGGACCACCGCCGTCGACAGCTTCCGACGGGCCGGCCAAACCGCCGAAGAGCACTCCGGTCACGAAGCCGCCCACACAGCGCAAGGTGACCACTGGCGCGCTGCTGACCTCCGTCGGCTTCGGCAAGCTCCGGCTCGGGATGAGCGAGTCGGAGGCGGAGGCCACCGCCGGTCCGCTGCGGGCGAAAGAGGTCCGGGGCACCTGCACCTACGGCCGCGCGGACGAGGGGGCGGCCGTTCCGCTGTCGACGTCGGTGTCGCTGACCGAGGGCGACGGGATCACCGTCATCAATCCGACGGGTACGGTGCACACCCCGGAGGGGATCGGCGTCGGTTCGACCGAGGCGGACATCCTCGCCGCCTATCCCGGCAGCACCAAGGACGGCAGCTCCTACGTCGCGCCGGTGAGCGCGGTGAGCGCGTACCGGATCTCCGTGTCCGACGACGGGTCGGCCGTCGGCATCCTGCTGACCAGCATCAACCAGGGCTGTCAGCTCAGCTGACGAAACGAGAAAAACCCGGGCTTCTCCAAGGGGGAGAGCCCGGGTTTTCCCGTGGTGGGAGCGTTGGTCAGAGTGCGCCGCCCGCGACCGGGGGCATCCCCGAGTCGGCGCCGCCGTCACCGACGGACTCGCGGTGCAGGTGGTTCTCCACCTCGAACAGGTTGCCGTCGGCGCGTTTGACGATGTTGAGCAGGGTGGACATCTGGGAGATCTCCTCGACCTGCTCCTTGAGGAACCACTGCGTGAACTGCTCGCCGATGTAGTCCTCTTCGGCGCGCGCGGCCTTGGCCAGCTGCTGGATGTCGGTCGCGACGTCCTTCTCCTGCTGCAGCGCGAGCTCGATGAGCTCACGGACGTCGGAGAAGTCGTTGCGCACGTCGCCGGTGCCGGGGATCTCCACGTGGTGGTCGGTGTCCAGCATGTACTGGACCAGCGCCATCGCGTGGTTCCGCTCCTCGACGGACTGCTTGTAGAAGTGCTTCGCGAGCTGCGGCAGGTCCTCGGCGTCGAACCAGACCGCCAGCGCGATGTACTGCTGGGAGGCGTTGAACTCGTTGTGGATCTGCGCCTGCAGCAGTTCGTAGAACTTCGAGCGCGGTTGCTTCTTCTTGGTGAGGGCCATGTGTTCGAGAATACGCCATGTCCCTATTCGATTTCCACTTTTCTCTGGTGATGTACCCCCTATTAGGTTACCATTACCGATAATAGGTCCACCTCAATTAAGTAAGCCTTCCCTAA
>NZ_LQMT02000047.1 GCF_001620365.2 Amycolatopsis keratiniphila subsp. keratiniphila | reverse complement strand
TGTTCGTCATCGTCGACGACTACGACCTGGTCGCCACGCAGACGAGCAACCCGCTGAAGCCGCTCGCCGAATTCCTCGCGCAGGCGAAGGACGTCGGTCTGCACATCGTCGTCGTCCGCCGCAGTGGTGGCGCGAGCCGGGCGATGTTCGACCCGATCCTCGGCAAGCTCAGGGAGATCGCGGCGCCCGGTATGGTCATGAACGGCTCGCGGGACGAGGGCAACCTCGTCGCCAACGTGAAGCCGAGCCAGATGCCGCCGGGACGAGGCAACCTCGTGACCCGGAAGCACGGCAAGCAGCTCATGCAGGTCTCGTGGATCCAGCCGGACTGACCTCCCGCGGAACCAGGTGAGGGACTGGCCGGGCGTGGGGTGACGACGACGATCTGCGGGAGTGGCTTGTGACAGTGCGGGTTGCGGTGGACTTCGGGACATCGAGCACCTGCGTAGTCGCTTCGATCAACGGCCGCGAGCCGCAGGTCGTCGTGGTGGACGGGCAGCCCTTGATGTCGTCGGCGGTCTACGCCGCGCCGGACGGGACGCTGTTCGTCGGCCAGGAGGCGGAACGGCAGGCGGCGGTGGACCCGTCGCGCTACGAGCCGAACCCGAAGCGCCGGATCGACGAAGGCGATCTGCTGCTGGGCGACAACGTCCTGCGCGTGACCGACGTGGTCCACGCCGTCCTGAAGCGCGCGGTGACCGAGGCGCGCCGGCTCGCCGGTGACGCCGAGGTCGAGCTGCTCGTCCTGACCCACCCTGCGGATTGGGGCGCGACCCGGACCCGGCTGCTCCGGCAGGCCGCGAACGGGCTCGCGCGCCAGGTCGCGCTCGTGCCGGAGCCGGTCGCCGCGGCGGTCTATCACGCGGCGACGTTCGCCCCGGCCGATCTCAACTCCGAGCGCACCGTCGAGTTCAGCGGCCGCCCCGGCGACGCGCTGGCGGTCCTCGATCTCGGCGGTGGCACGGTCGACGTCTCCGTGGTGCAGCGCATGCCCGGCAGCCCGGCGGATCGCAGTTCGCCCGCTAAACGCGCCGGGTTCCAGGTGCTGGCCACCCGGGGGGATCCGAGCTTCGGGGGCGCGGACGTCGATCAGGCGCTCCTGGAGCACGTGGGCTCGCTGGTGTCGGCCGCCGATCCGCCGGAATGGCGGAAGCTCGTCGAAGGCCGCGAACTCACGGACCGGCGGCGGCGCCGCGTGCTGCGGCAGGACGTGCGCGGCGCGAAGGAGACACTGTCGCGGCACGCGTACACCGACGTCCCGATGCCGCCGCCGTTCGCCGACGCGCATGTGACCAGGGAGGATCTCGAGCGGCTCATCGCGGGTCCGCTCGGGCGCGCGGTCGAGCTGACCGTGGCCGCGATCGGCGATTCCGGGCTGCGGCCGAAGCAGCTGACGGCGATCTTCCTCGTGGGCGGGTCGAGCCGGATCCCGATGGTGTCCCGGCTGGTCCACGAGCGGACCGGGGTCGTCCCCACCACGCTGGACCAGCCCGAGACCGTGGTCGCCCGTGGCGCGCTTCGTGCCGTGCTGATCGACCCGGACCGGACGGGTTCGCTGGCGGGTTCCGCGGTCTCGCGGGTCGGCGGCGCCCCCGCACCCGTTCCCGCTCCCGCGGACCGGCGCCCCGATGCGCCGCGCCCCCCGTTCCCGCCCGGCCCTCACCAGCCTGCCCCGCCCCCGCAGAGCGCGTTTAGCCCGCTAAACGCGACGCGGCAGCAGGGGCCGCCGTCGCCGCCGATGGGTCAGCAGGGGGTGGCACCCCCGCAGCCGTGGCGGCCGGGTGAGCCCGTCCGTGACACCAAACCCGCCGAGCGCGGCGGGAAGAACAAGAAGGCGCTCTGGATCATGGTCGCGGCCGTGGTGGCCGTGGCGGCGATCGCCGGTGGCGTCCTCTTCGCGGTCAACAGCGGGGAAGCCGAGCCGGAAGGCCGCACGCTCGCCCAGTACGACTACCGCTTCGTCGCGCCGCTGGATTGGACGCAGACCGACGACCGCGTCGCCAAGCGTCAGGTGGTGATCCACCCGAGCGACTCCCTCAACGGGGACGACCTCGTGGTCGCCCAGGAGTACGTGATGACCTACGACGCGACGGCCGACAGACAGAAGCTCGTCGACGAACTCGGCACCGAGGCCCGGGGCAAGCCGAATATGTACAGCGGCTTCAACGGCGCCGCGGAGTACGCCGGCAAAACCGTCATCTACTACCGCGAGACCAAGCCGGCTGCCCGCGTCGACTGGTACGTCGTCGCTCAGGGAAAGATCCGCGTCCACATCGGTTGCCAGTACGGCACCGACTCACCGCACGAACAACGGGTGAGCGCGGCCTGCGAGCAGGTCGTCAAAACGATGGTGGTCGTCAACTGAAGGGGGAGGCTCATGCCGCCCGAAGCCGAGACCGCCGCCGAACACTTCGCGCGCACAGGACGCGACGCGGTCACCTATGCCCGGCAGGTCGCCCGTACGGCCAAGGCGCGCTACGAACGCCGCCGGGGTGAGAACGCCGAACTCGCGAAGCAATTCGGCAAGGGACGGCTCGCGGGCGGCGAGACCGCGCCGACCCCCGCCGTCGTCCGGAACGCCGCGAAACGGTTCCGCGCGGGCGCCGGTCTTCCGGTTCCGGCGTTGCCGTCGGCGGCGGATTTGGTTCCCCTTCGGCCGGAACCCGTGTCCAGACGGCCACGTGTGGGTGACGACGACGAGGACTTTTCGCAGTCGCGAATCATGAGCCGTGGCGATTGACCGGCCGCTGTGCATTCGCTAAATCCCGTGGTGGAAGCCCTTTTTCCGACGTGAATCGCAGCGCGCGGGCCGGATTTCCGATGGCGGTTCCCGCCGGGAGCGTTAACGCAAGCAACTACTTGAAACCAACGAGCGACAAGAGGGAACCAGACGTGGCAGTGTCTCCGTCGTAGGTCCGTACCAAACGAACTTCACCAAGTACGGATAACCACGAACGAAGGGGGTAGCTCCCATGGCTGGCGGATTTACCGGGACAGTTGAGCAGTTCACCGAGGCCGAGAAGCGCGTGACCGAGGTCCGCGTTTCGATGGACCAGAACCTGAGCAAGCTGCGCGACAACATCGAGTCCACCCGCGCGGGCTGGACCGGTGACGCTTCGATCGCCTTCAACAACGTGATGAAGCGCTTCGACGAAGCGGGCCGTGGGCTCAACCAGGCCCTCCAGAACATCGGTGACCTGCTCGAGCAGGCCGGTTCGAAGTACAACGCGACCGAGCAGCAGCAGCAGGAGCTCATCAAGTCGGTCAACCAGGGCTTCGGCGTCCTCGGCTGATTCGGCTTCACCGCACCAAAAAAACGAAGACTTTTTTCTGATAACTGGAGGAATTCATGGGCGAGATGAAGGTCGATTACGCCACGATCCACGCGGCGGCCGACGACTGCAAGAACACCGGTGGCGAGCTGGAGGCCCTCTTCGGTCAGCTGAAGAGCGACCTGTCCCCGTTGGTCAACACCTGGGACGGTGACGCGAAGACCGCGTACATGGCCGCTCAGCAGGAGTGGGACAACAAGTTCGAGGAGCTCAAGCAGCTGCTCGCGCAGGTCGCCGGCGTGCTGCCGCAGCTGGCCGACGGCTACCAGGCCACGGAACAGGGCGTCACCGGCCTGTTCTGAGTCTCCCGGCTCCGAACGAGCAACGGCGGGCAGGCATCTTCGGATGCCGAGCCCGCCGTTTCGTTTGTGTAAAAGGAAAAGCCGCGACGACACCGTCGCGGCTTTTCCTGTCCGGGGGGGGCTCAGTGCGGTGCGCCGACCTCGAACTCCGGGGTGGTGTTGAGCACCCGGACGGTGACCTTCTTCTGCTGTCCCGCCATTTCGATCGTGCAATCGAACGTGGTGCCGTTCTCGACGGGCTGGCCGGACGGACAGTTCACGTTCTTCACGTCCGGCTCCCCGTAATGCTCGTTGAGCACGCGGACGACCCCGTCCTGGACCGACTTCTGGTCGAGGGTGTCACCCGCGAACGCGCCGAGCAGCCAGGCCCCGACGCCGCCCGCGATCACGACGGCCGCGGCGATCCCGCCGATCAGCAAGGTCTTCTTGGAAACCTTGGGTTTCTTCTCGGGTTCCGTGCCGAAAGCACCGAGCCCGCCGTACTGGGAAGGCTGTGCCTGCTGGGCGGGCTGGAACCCGCCGCCGTACTGTCCCTGCGGGGGAGTGCCCGGACTTTGTTGCTGTGCCTGCCAATCCTGCTGCTGCGGCATCGGCTGCTGCTGTTGCGGCTGCCACGCCGTGCCCGGCGCCGGAGCGGCGCTTTGCTGCCAGGGGCCGGAAAAGGAACCGGTGACGCCGGGCTGCTGCTGCCACTGCCCCGTGTAGGAACCGGTGGTCGCCGCGTTCGGGTCGCCCTGCTGCCACTGCCCGGAGTGCGGCCCGGTCGCCTGGCCTTCCTGCTGCCAGCCCTGCTGGTTCGCGGGATTCGACGGCGGCTGCCACCACTGCTGCGGCTGTTGTGGTTGCTGTGGCTGCTGTTCGGGCGGCTGGCTCATCGGTGGTCACCTCGGGACGGAGAGAACTTCACGGCGTCGGGACGAAAGCGGGTCATGCCTCAGACGCCCTTCAACTCGTTGAAGCGGCGGTTGAAGTCGTCCTTGGCCGCCTTGTCCGGCAGCACGGTGATCTGCGAGGCGTCCGGCAGCTTCGGCAGATCCTGCGTGCTCGCCTTACCGGTGAAACGGAAGTCGTAGCGCAGCTCGATCTTGTGCCCGCCGCCCTCGATCTTGGCCTCCATCACGATCTGGCTCAGCGTCCCGTCCGGGTTGAGGGAGACGGTGGTGTGCACCGGGGCCTTCTTCATCTCGGCCGTGACCGCGCTGCTGATCGACGTCGGCAGGATCTCCACCCGCCGTTCCATGAACTTCCCGAACGGGATGTCGGCACTCAGCTCGATCCGGTTCTCCGGAAGGCTTTTGGCGCCCTTCACGATCTTCTTGTCCGCGTTGTAGGACACGGCGATCGCGTCGGCCATCTTGCAGGCGGTGATGATCCCGACCCACGCGCAGGGGATGGTCAGCCCGGCTTCGGACTTCGGCATCGAAACCCACGGCGTCGGGGCGAGGCTCTTGTAGACGGGGCCGAGGTACACGTACTCGACGGTCCCGTCGCCCGGGGTGTACCAGTCGATGCTGTCGTCCGGGTTCTTCTGCGAGCGCTGACGGCTGACCCGGCTTTCCGGCGAGCCGGTGCGGGCCGAGGAGATCGTGCTGCGGATGTACTTCTCGTCGAAGCGGAAGTAGGCGCCCGACTCGCTGGTGACGTCGCGCTGGTCGCCGATGGTGTCCTGCAGCTTGTTCATCGCCGTTTCGAACTTCGTGCCGACGTAGGTCGCCGCGTCGTCGCCCTTCGGCACGGCCGTGCCCGCGCGCCCCTGGCCGCAGGCGGTGGTCAGCGCCAGCACGGCGCCCAGCACGCACAAGATGGTCGTTGGACGTTTGTTCATCGCCGTTCCCCTGATCGAGTCCCCCGCGCGCGGTGCGCGTCCGGATCGTCTCATCCTCTCCCGCGAAGGATGATGCCGTGGGCGGTTCCGCCACACCGGCGAGGTACAGTTGCGGGGCGCCCGCCGGGCGCCGGTCCTAGTATGGGACCCCGGACCGACCCCCGCTTCGCAGTAGGGTCGGGCGTGGGGGTATCTTCATATGTCGTTGTGCGCTGCGGCGCGTAAGCGCTAGGCCCGCACAGAACCCACACGCAATGTTGACGACGAGGTAGACCCTTGCCCACGTACAGCCCCAAGCCCGGCGACGTCACTCGTGCCTGGCACGTGATCGACGCCGAGGATGTCGTGCTCGGCCGGCTCGCGACCGAGGTCGCCACGCTGCTGCGCGGCAAGCACAAGCCGACCTACGCCCCGCACGTGGACACCGGTGACTTCGTCATCATCGTCAACGCCGAGAAGGTCGCGCTCACCGGTAACAAGCGCGAGCAGAAGTTCGCGTACCGGCACAGCGGTTACCCCGGTGGTCTGCGGAAGCGCTCCTTCGGCGAGCTGCTCGACACCAAGCCCGAGCACCTGCTCGAGAAGGTCGTCAAGGGCATGCTCCCGAAGAACAAGCTCGGCCGCGCCCAGGCGAAGAAGCTGAAGGTCTACGCCGGCGCCGAGCACCCGCACGCCGCGCAGCAGCCGCAGGCGCGCGAGATCACCAAGATCGCGCAGGTCGCGAAGTGAGTGAGGAACAGTCTGTGACCAGCACCGAGACCGAGGCCGTCGAGGCTGTCGAGACCCCCGCGGTCGGTGACGCCGTCGCGACCAGCGAAACCCCCGCCGCCCCGCGCCCGTCGCGCGCCGCCGGTGGCAACGCCCAGACCGTCGGCCGCCGCAAGGAAGCCGTCGTCCGGGTCCGCGTCGTTCCCGGTACCGGTGAGTTCAAGCTCAACGGCCGCACGCTCGAAGAGTACTTCCCGAACAAGGTGCACCAGCAGCTCATCCGTGAGCCGCTGGTGACGGTCGACAAGCCCGACTCGTTCGACATCTTCGCCAACCTGCACGGTGGCGGGATCTCGGGCCAGGCCGGTGCGCTCCGTCTCGCGATCGCCCGTGCGCTCGTCGAGGTCGACGCCGACGACCGTCCGGCCCTGAAGAAGGCCGGCTTCCTGACCCGTGACGCCCGCGCCACGGAGCGGAAGAAGTACGGCCTCAAGAAGGCCCGTAAGGCTCCGCAGTACAGCAAGCGCTGATCGCGCCTCTGGCGCAACCCGCGGAAGCGCCCATCCGTCTCTCGGATGGGCGCTTCCGTGTTTCCGGGGTCCTTCGGGCCCCGCTCGCCCGCCGTCCCACCTGTCACACCCGCCACACGTGCCCCATCCGTGTCGCGTTTAGCCCGCTAAAG
>NZ_LQMT02000046.1:31929-32199 GCF_001620365.2 Amycolatopsis keratiniphila subsp. keratiniphila | reverse complement strand
TGGGTGGACCGGCCGATCACCACGTCGTCCCCCAGCACCCGGCGCGCCAGCGACACCGGGATGTCGTCCTGACCCAGGTGCAGCACGTGCGCGCCGACGGCGAGCGCGACGTCCGCCCGGTCGTTCACCGCCAGCAGCTTGTCGTGCTTTTCGCACGCCTCGGCCAGCACTTCGAGGGCGGCGATCTCGTGTTTCGCCTCGATCGGGGCACCGCCGGTCTTGTCCCGCAGCTGGATGATGTCGACCCCGCCGGCCAGCGCCGCGTCGGCG
>NZ_LQMT02000046.1:18037-31874 GCF_001620365.2 Amycolatopsis keratiniphila subsp. keratiniphila | reverse complement strand
GGGCGTCCGCGAGCCGGGCGCGGATCGGCGAACCAGACAGGGTGGGCATGGCGGCGACGGTACTCGCGCGCTACGGTGGGGTGGTCCGCACGGGAGCCCGAGGACGGGCTGAGAGGGAGCCGGGACCGCTCCGACCGTGGAACCTGATCCGGGTCATGCCGGCGCAGGGAGCGTGATCTCATGGCAGAACTTTCGGTTGTCGGCGGCGGGGTCATCGGCCTCTCGGTCGCTTGGCGCGCGTCCGCGCGCGGTCGTCGCGTCACCGTGTACGACCCGGATCCGGGACGAGGCGCGTCGTGGCTCGCGGGCGGCATGCTCGCGCCGGTCACCGAGGCCTGGCCCGGCGAGGAAGAAGTGCTCGCCCTCGGTGAGGCGTCGCTGCGGCGCTGGCCGGACTTCGCCCGTGACCTGGCCGAAGAGGGTGTCGATCCGGGCCTTTCCCCCCACGGCACGCTCGTCGTCGCGCTGGACAGCGCCGACGCGGGCAACCTCGAAATGCTCGCCGCGTACCTCACCGAACTCGGCCGCGAGGTCGAGCGGCTGACCGGCCGCGAAGCGCGCCGCGCCGAGCCCGGTCTCGCCGCAACAGTCCGAAGTGGACTCCTGGTGCCCGGGGATCTCGCCGTGGACAACAGAAAGCTGCTGCACGCGCTCAAACACGCGTGCGCCGTGCACGGCGTCGAGTTCCGCCACGAGACGGTCACCGAGCTCGAAGGCCTCGAAGGCGACGTCGTCCTCGCCGCGGGCGCTTGGACCGGGCGCCTGCACCCCGCGCTCGACGGCGCCGTCCGCCCGCTGAAGGGTGAGATCCTCCGCCTGCGGCCGCGACGGGGCTGCCTGCCGCCGCCGAAGCGGACCGTCCGCGCGATGGTCGAGGGCCGCCCGATCTACCTCGTCCCGCGCGACGACGGGCAGCTCGTGCTCGGCGCGACCCAGTACGAGGCCGGTTTCGACGAGACCGTCACCGTCCGAGGCGTGCGTGAGCTGCTCGAAGGCGCGGAGCGCGTCTTCCCGGGCCTGACCGAATACGAACTCGTCGAGACCGCAGCCGGGCTTCGCGCGGCGAGTGTCGACACAATGCCTTTCATCGGTGAGCTGGGCGAAGGTGTCTTCGCCGCGACAGGTCACCATCGCAACGGTCTCCTGATGGCCCCGGTCACCGCGGACGCCGCGGTCGCCTGGCTGGACGGACGGCCGTTGCCGGACGAGGTCGCGGCGGCCACGCCGTCGCGGCGAAGCGAGGAGCGGGTGTGATGGAGATCCAGGTCAACGGCCAGTGGCGCGAATTCCCCGACGGGACCACCGTCGAGGGTGTGCTGGAGGCGCTGGGCACGGCGACGCGGGGCGTCGCGGTCGCGGTGGACGGCGTGGTCGTCCGGCGGGGCGACTGGCCGGAATCGGTGGTGCGCAAGGGCGCCAGCGTCGACATCCTCACCGCTGTGCAAGGAGGCTGACATGAACGGTGACGAACTCGTCATCGGCGAGCACAAGCTCTCGTCGCGGCTGATCATCGGCACCGGCGGCGCGGGCAACCTCGCCGTGCTGGAACGCGCGCTGGTGGCGTCCGGAACGGAACTGACCACCGTCGCCATGCGCAAGGCCGACGCCGAAGGTGGCTCCGGCGTCCTCGAACTGCTTCGGCGGCTCGGTATCCGCCTGCTACCCAACACCGCCGGCTGCCGCACGGCCGCCGAAGCGGTCCTCACCGCGCAGCTCGCCCGCGAAGCGCTCGAAACCGACCTCATCAAGCTGGAGGTCCACGCCGACGACCGCACGCTGCTGCCGGACCCGTTCGAGACCCTCGAAGCGGCCGAACAGCTCGCCGCGGACGGCTTCACCGTGCTCGCGTACACCAACGACGACCCGGTGCTGGCGCTGCGGCTGGAGGAGGCGGGCTGTGCGGCGGTGATGCCGCTCGGCGCGCCCATCGGCACCGGTCTCGGCATCCGGAACCCGCACAACATCGAGCTGATCGTGTCGCGTGCGGGGGTCCCGGTGATCCTCGACGCCGGGATCGGCACGGCTTCCGACGCGACGCTGGCGATGGAGCTCGGCTGTGACGCCGTCCTGCTCTCCACCGCCGTGACCAGGGCCGCGGATCCGGAACGGATGGCGTCGGCGATGCGGGCCGCCGTCACCGCCGGGCGGCTGGCCGCCGGCGCGGGGCGGATCCCGCGGCGGTTCTGGGCGCACGCCTCCAGTCCTCCTCGATAACCCTTTTGTGCGGTTCACGGCCTTCACAGCGAGTACGCCCCCGAAGCCCGTATGGTTGACGGCACTTTCCGGAGGCGCACCCGCCGCCGTGTACCCAGAGGAGCCAGTGGTGACCACGTCAACGGTCCAGGACGTTTCGGGCAGGTTGTTCCTGGCGGTGGGCAGGCTGTCCCGGTCACTGCGCCAGGCGGGCGTGCCAGGGCCGGGCCACGGCGCCATCTCGGCGCTCGCCACCCTCGTGAACTACGGCCAGCTCCGCCTGGGTGATCTCGCGGCGAAGGAAGGCGTCGCTGCGGCCACCATGTCGAGGATCGTCGCTTCGCTGGTCGAAGCGGGCTACGTCAGCCGTGAATCGGACCCGATCGACAGGCGCGCCTGGCTCGCGGAGGCCACCGAAGAGGGCGAGAGGCTGGTTTCCGGCGTCCGGTCGACGCGGGTGAACGAACTCGGCAAACGCCTCGAACGGCTGACTCCGGAGCACCAGGCGGCCTTGGCGGCGGCTCTCCCCGCGCTCGAAGCGCTTATTGCCGACGAAGAGCGCTGACTTCCGCGCGAAGAGCGCGAAGCTCGTCGAGGATCTCCTTGTTCGCCTGAGCCTGGGTCTCGGCCTGCTTCGCCTCTTCCTCGCGGATGTCCTGGCGAAGCTCGTCCTCCATCCCGCTGACCACCACGGCGATGAAGAGGTTCAGCACCGCGAAGCTGGACACGAGGATGTAGGCGACGAAGAACACCCAGGCCATGGGTGCTTCCCGCATGATCTCCTTCGCGATGTCCGGCCACGCCTCGCCCGTCATCACCTGGAACAGGGTGAACAGCGAAGTGCCGAGGTCGCCGAAGTTCTCCGGTGAGATGGCGCCGAACAGCTTCGTCGCCACCACGCCCGCGACGAAGATGATCAGCGCGAGGAGCGCGGCGATGGAGGCCATCCCGGGGATCGACGCGAGCAGGCCGGTGACGACCTTCCGCATCGACGGCACGACCGAGATCAGCCGCAGCACCCGCAGGACCCGCAACGCCCGCAGCACCGCGAACGGGCCGGTCGTGGGGATCACCGCGATACCGACGACGACCAGGTCGAAGATGTTCCACGGGTCGCGGAAGAACTTCGCGCGGTAGGCGTAGAGCTTCGCACCGAGTTCGAGTACGAAGATCCCCAGCGCGAGGTAGTCGACCGTGTGCAGCAGCGACCCGTACTCGGCGACCATCCTGGTCGAGGTCTCCAGGCCGAGGGTGACGGCGTTGAAGACGATCACCGCGATGATGAAGTTCTGGAAGCGGCGGTCTTCGACGACCCTGGCCACCGTTTCGCGTCCCGTCACGGCGCAGATGGTAACCGTCCGTGTGCTCAGTGCTCCGGCGCAAGCCGCCAAAACGCCGAAACCGGACCGACCTTCGCGCCCATCGGATAGGCGTTTTCGACCGCGTGCGAGACGAACCACTTGCCGTACCGGGCGGCCTCCACGACGGACATCCCCTTCGCGAGACCGGCCGTCAGCGCCGACGCCATCGTGTCCCCGGCGCCGTGCGTGTGCTGCGTCGCGTACCGCTCGCCCGGCAGCTCGACGAACGTGGAGCCGTCGAAGAGCACATCGACGCATTCCGGGTCGGAGACGAGGTGCCCGCTCTTCACGAGCACGTACTTCGGCCCGAGCCGGTGCAGGACGACGGCCGCCTGGTGCATCTGCTCGCGGGTGGTCACGGTCATCCCGGTCAGCAGGCGGACCTCGTCGAGGTTCGGCGTGAGGACGGTCGCGCGCGGCAGGAGCTCGTCGCGCAGCGCCACCAGCCCGGCCTCGTCGAACAGCGGATGCCCGTGCATGGACGCCGCGACCGGGTCGACCACGAACGGCACCTTGCTGTCACGGCCGATCTCGGCCTTGTCGCACGCCGCGGCGACGGCGTGGATGATCTCGGCCGAAGCGAGCATGCCGGTCTTGGCCGCGTTGACGCCCATGTCGGCCGCGACCGCCTCGATCTGCCCGGCGACGATGCTCGCCGGGATGTCGGTGCGATCGTGCACGCCGAGGGTGTTCTGGACGGTCACGGCGGTGACCGCGACCAGGCCGTGCACCCCGCAGGTGAGGAACGTGCGCAGGTCCGCCTGCAGGCCGGCGGCGCCGCCGGAGTCGGACCCCGCGATGGTCAGCGCCGACGGCGGGCTCGGGTTCTCGCTCATGGGTTCATTTTCCACGCGCGTTCTCAGACGGTCAGGACGAGCTTCCCGGTGACCCTGCCGCCTTCGCCGACTTCGTGCGCCTTCGCGACGTCTTCGAGAGGGAAGGTCTGGTCGACGTGGACGCGTAGTTCGCCCTTCTCGACCAGCCCGGTCAGCGCCAGCAGGCCGAGCTGATCGGGTTCGGCGAGCATCCCCGACGTCCGCACGCCGAGCTGCTCCGCCTTCGCCACGACGGCCTCGCTCGGGCCGCCGGGGACCGCGATCAGCAGGCCGCCGGGTTTCACCGCGTCCAGCCAGCGCAGGTCGCTCTGCTCGCCGACCAGCCCGAACACGAGGTCCACGTCGGACACGGTCGCGGTCTCGTCGCGGTAGTCGATCGGCTCGTCGACACCGAGCTCGCGGAGGAACTCGTGCTTCCCCGCACTCGCCGTGCCCAGGACGTACGCCCCGCGCCTTCGCCACCTGGACGGCGAGGTGCCCGACACCGCCCGCGGCCGCGTCGATCAGCACGCGCTGCCCCGGCCGGACATCGGCGAGGTCCACCAGGCCCTGCCACGCGGTGAGCCCGGCGAGCGGCAGCCCGGCGGCCTGTTCGTGGGTGAGGCTCGCGGGTTTGCGCACGAACTGGCGGGCGGGCGCGGTCACGTATTCGCCGTAACCGCCCGCCTGCCTGGGAAACCACGGGAAGCCGAGTACCTCGTCGCCGACGGCGAAACGCGTCGTGCCGACGCCGAGCTCTTCCACGACCCCGGAGACGTCCCAGCCGAGGACGAACGGCGGCTCGCCCATGAAGACGCCGTGCGCCCGGGTCTTCCAGTCGACCGGGTTGATCCCGGCGGCGCGCACCCGCACGAGCACCTCTGTCGGGCCGGGGACGGGACGGCCGGTCTCGGTCACCTCCAGCACTTCCGGGCCACCAAACCGCTGCTGGGTCACGACGCGCATCGAAAGCTCCTCCGTTGTAGGTGCTTTCCATGCTCGGGCGCTTGGTTTCTTTTCGCTAGAAGGCACTTGAAGGTAAACTAGGTACCTGATGGAAACCACCTGTGAAGTGCCGGAATCCCCGTGGGACATCTACCTGCGGAACTGCCCGTGCCGAGACGTCCTCGATCTGCTCGCCAACAAATGGACCGCGCTGGTGCTCGGCGCGCTGTCGCGGCGGCCGCACCGGTTCGGTGAACTGCGCCGTGCCGTCGGGGGGATCAGCCAGAAGATGCTGACGCAGAACCTGCGTGCCTTCGAGCGCGACGGCCTGGTCACGCGCACGGTCTTCCCGACCACGCCGCCGACCGTCGAATACGCGCTGACCGAGCGCGGCGCGAGCGCGGGCACGCTGCTCATGGCGGTCAGCGAATGGTCGGTCGCCAACTTCGACGGGATCCTCGAGTCGCGGAAGGAGTACGACTCGCGGGTGATGGAGCCCGTCGGCTGAAGTCCTCCGCGGCGGCACGCGGACTTCATCGGGAAGACAGTTCGGCGCACTAACTTGACGAACAATTGGTTCGAACAAGTTATCTGGAGGCTTACGTGCGCAGAACGCTTTCCCTCCTCTCGGTCTTGGTGGCCGTCGCCGGGCTGACGTCCGGTGTCGCCGTCGCCGCGGCAAAAACGCCCAAGGTGCTGGTCATCGGCCTGGACGGCGCCCGGTTCGACAAGCTGATGGCCGCCGACACCCCGAACGTCCACGCCCTGGCGAATCGCGGGTACGTGTCGCGCAGTTCGTTGTACGGCAGCGGGATGGCGCCGACCGTCAGCGGCCCCGGCTGGTCCACGATCCTCACCGGCGTCTGGCCGGACAAGCACAAGGTGAAGGACAACTCCTTCACCGGCAACGATCTCGCCTCGCATCCGAGCTGGCTCGCGCGCGCCGAAACCGCGAACCCGGCGCTCGACACGTACGCGGCCGTCGACTGGACGCCGATCGGCGACCGGATCCTGCGCACCGGCCAGGACCGGAAATTCGTCCTGAACGGCGACAGCGCGGGCTATGAGAAGACCGACGAGCAGGTGGCCGTCGACGCGGAGAAGCATCTGAAGCAGGACAAGGCCGACGCGTCGTTCGTCTACTTCGGACAGACCGACATCGCCGGCCACGAGCACGGTGCGGACTCCTCGCAGTACGAAGCCAGCCTGCGCACCGACGACGCGCTGATCGGACGCCTGCTCGCCGCCGTCGACGCCAGGGCGGACCGCGCGAACGAAGACTGGCTGATCATGATCTCCTCGGACCACGGCCACACGCCGTCGGGTGGGCACGGTGGCGACACCCCCGAGGAGCGGATGACCTTCGTGATCGCCGCCGGTGGCGCCGTTCCGGCCGGAACCCCCGCCGCGGCACCGAAGATCGTCGACATCGCGCCGACGGTGCTGCGGCACCTCGGCATCACGGCTCCTGCGGTCTACGACGGCTACCCGCTGGGCGCCGCACCTTCGGACGTCTTCGACGCGGCGGCTCTGAAGCCCCGGCAGGACGAAACCGGTGTCCCGGCCGGAGTGCTCGGCTGGACGCATGACGCACCGGGCGGCTGGACGGTGCGCAACGCGTCCGGCATGCCCGCCGGTGTGACGGAATGGCAGGGCTGGGCCTTCACGACCGACGACTTCTGGACCCGCACCGCCCCCGGACAGCAGCGTGAGGCGAACGCGCGGGCACGTGGCGTCTTCGCGGTCGCGGACCCGGACGAGTGGGACGACAAGGGTTCGCCCTCCTCGCGCGGAACCTTCGACTCGTCCCTTGTGTCACCTTCGCTCGACGTCTCCGGAAAGTCCACTGTGGACGTCGCGTTCGTTTCGCACTACCGGCAGGAGGGAACGCAGCGGGGCGCGCTGACGGCCTCGTTCGACGGTGGGCCTGAGCAGAACGTGCTTGCGTACGGGCCGGAGTCCGGGACGGTGAACAAGGGTGGCGACGTGCTTTCGGTGCCGACGTCGGCTTCGGTGCGGGTGCCCGCCGGGGCTCGTTCGGTGAAGCTGACCTGGCGGCTCTACGCGGCTGGGAACGATTGGTACTGGGCGGTGGACGCTCCCCGCTTCACGATCCGGTAACGCGTGCAATGAAAGTGTCTTTCCTTGCAAAATTTGCAAGGAAAGACACTTTCATTGCACGCCTCAAGGGCTGGAGAGCCGCCAGAAGGGTGAAACGGGACCGACCCCGGCCCCCAGCGGATACGACTCCGCCACGCACCGCTCGATGAACCGCTTCCCCTCGGCGACGGCGGTCGGCACATCGGCCCCCTTCGCCAGTGAAGACGTGATCGCCGAAGCCATCGTGTCCCCGCCGCCGTGCGTGTTCCGGGTGTCGAAGCGCGGGCCGCTCAGCTCGACCCAGGATTCGCCGTCGGACAACAGGTCCACGCAGTCCTGGGCCGCGTCGAGGTGCCCGCCCTTCACCAGCACCCACTCGGAACCGAACTCCAGCAACGCTTCCGCCGCTTCCCGCTGGGTTGCGGGCCCGGTGACCTCCACGCCGGTCAGCAACCGCACCTCGTCCAGGTTCGGTGTGATCAGCGTGGCGCGCGGGAAGAGCTCGGTGCGGATCGCCTCCAAAGCCTCCTCGCGCAGCAACGCGTGCCCGGTCATCGAAGCGGCGACGGGGTCGACGACGAACGGTGTACCCGTGCGTCCGATGTGGACTTCGTCGAGCGTTTTGGCGACGGCGTTGGTGATCTCGGCCGTCGCCAGCATCCCGGTCTTCGCCGCGTCGACGCCCATGTCCGTGGCGACGGCCTTGATCTGCCCGGTGACGACGTCGACCGGGATCTCGCTGAAACCCTGCACGCCCAGCGAGTTCTGCACGGTGACCGCGGTCAGCGCGACCATCCCGTGCACCCCGTTGGCGAAGAAGGTGCGCAGATCGGCCTGGATGCCCGCACCACCACCGGAATCCGATCCGGCGATGGTGAGGGCCGTCCTGGGTGTGGCTGTCACGGATTGACCACCGGCAGGTACACCTTGTTGCCCTGCTCGGCGAACTCCGTCGACTTCTCCGACATACCGGCCTCGATGGCCTCCACAGTGGACAGTCCGTGTTCCTCGGCGTACTTGCGGACGTCCTGCGTGATGCGCATCGAGCAGAACTTCGGCCCGCACATCGAGCAGAAGTGCGCCGTCTTCGCCGGTTCCGCGGGCAGCGTCTCGTCGTGGTACGAACGCGCGGTGTCCGGGTCCAGCGACAGGTTGAACTGGTCGTTCCAGCGGAATTCGAAGCGGGCCTTGGACAGCTCGTCGTCCCACTCCTGCGCGTACTGGTGCCCCTTGGCGAGGTCGGCGGCGTGCGCGGCGATCTTGTAGGTGATGACGCCGGTCTTCACGTCGTCGCGGTTCGGCAGGCCGAGGTGCTCCTTCGGCGTGACGTAGCAGAGCATCGCCGTGCCGTACCAGCCGATCTGCGCCGCGCCGATCGCCGAGGTGATGTGGTCGTACGCCGGCGCGATGTCGGTCGCGAGCGGGCCGAGGGTGTAGAACGGCGCCTCGCCGGTCAGCTTCTCCTCGAGTTCGACGTTCTCCTTGATCTTGTGCATCGGCACGTGGCCGGGGCCCTCGATCATCACCTGGACGTCGTGCTCGCGGGCGATGTGCGTGAGCTCGCCCAGCGTCTCCAGCTCGGCGAACTGCGCGCGGTCGTTCGCGTCGGCGATCGAGCCCGGGCGCAGGCCGTCACCGAGGGAGAAGGTGACGTCGTACTCGCGCAGGATCTCGCAGAGCTCGGCGAAATTGGTGTACAGGAACGATTCCTTGTGGTGCGCGAGGCACCACGCCGCCATGATCGAGCCGCCGCGCGAGACGATGCCGGTGACCCGGCGCGCGGTCAGCGGGATGTAGCGCAGCAGCACCCCGGCGTGCACGGTGACGTAGTCGACACCCTGCTCGCACTGCTCGATGATGGTGTCGCGGTACACCTCCCACGAGAGCTTTTCGGGCTCACCGTTGACCTTTTCCAGCGCCTGGTAGATCGGCACGGTGCCGACCGGGACGGGCGAGTTGCGGATGATCCACTCGCGCGTCTCGTGGATCCGCTTGCCGGTGGAGAGGTCCATGATCGTGTCGGCGCCCCAGCGGGTGGCCCACACCATCTTGTCGACCTCTTCCTCCACGGAGGACCAGACGGCCGAGTTTCCCATGTTGGCGTTGATCTTCACCAGGAAGTTCTTGCCGATGATCATCGGCTCGGTCTCCGGGTGCTTGCGGTTGGCGGGGATCACCGCGCGGCCGCGCGCGACCTCGTCCCGTACGAATTCCGGCGAGCAGCGCTCGCGTGCCGCGATGTACTCCATCTCGCGGGTGATGACGCCCTGTTTGGCCCAGCCGAGCTGGGTGTTGTGCTCACGACCGTCGGCCCATCCGGCGCGCAGCCGATGGAGTCCACTGTGGACATCGATCTGCGCGTCGTCGTCGGTGTACGGGCCGGAGGTGTCGTAAACGTCGAAATGCTCGCCGTTCGAAAGGTCGATCCGCCGCGCGGGGACCCGGAGACCGGATTCCGTCTGGTGGTAGACCTTCCGGGATCCGGTGATCGGACCGGTGGTCACGGTCGGCTTGATGCCCTGGGCATTCTCAAGCGTCGTCAACGACGTTCACTCCCTACGCCGGCATTACCCGGTCAGGTTCATGCGGTCGGCGGCGCCGGGTCCCCTAGAAAGACTCCAGCCGCCCTCTCAGCCCGCCATGGCGCGAGCTCCCGCGGTTGTTTGGTTGTGCCCCGACCATGCCACGCCGGGGCCGGATCAATCAACCCGCCCTCGGTGGCGACTTGTCGACAGCGTTGGTGGTTCACCGGTTCGGGTCCTGTGCGCGCAGGGGATTCACGACAGAATTCCGGAGGTTCTGCACCGTTACAGAAGTCTGGGGTTGATATGCGAAAACTCGTGCTCCCGGCACTGGCAGGCGTGTTGATCGCGGGGCTGGTCCCAGCGGTCGCCCAGGCACAGGGTGGTGAGGCGCCAGGTGCGCCCGGCGTCCATCCGAGCTGGCTGCCTGCCGACAAGACCGGCTTCGGCACCGCCCGAGAACAGGTCAGCAACGTCTGGTTCACCCTGCAGGGCGGCCGGATGTCCGAGGTCTACTACCCGGATCTGTCCACGCCGGCCGTTCGCGCGCTCGACCTCGTCGTCACCGACGGGACGAGCTTCGCGACCGTCGATTCCTCGGCCAAGGCCCAGCAGGTGCGCCGCACCGGCGGCCTCACCTACGAACAGACCATCACCGACGACCGGCGCCGGTGGAAGCTCCGCAAGACCTACGTCACCGACCCGGCACGCGCGAGTGTGCTGATCGACGTCGACTTCGTTTCGCTGACCGGCCGCCCGTATCAGGTGTACGCGGTCGCGGATCCCGATCTCACCAACGAGGGCTCCGACGACTCCGCGCGCACCGACGGCGCGAACGCGGTCTCATCGGACGCTAAGACAGCGGCCGCGCTGGCGGCGGAACCGGCGTTCTCGCGGACCTCGGTGGGCTACGCGGGTTCGTCCGATGGCATCACCCAGCTGACGAAATCGTTCAGCCTCAAGGATTACGCGACCGCGGCCAAGGGCAACGTCCTGATCACCGGGCAGACCTCCGCCGACGGGGTCCGCTCGCGGGACTTCACGCTTTCGCTGGGCATGGGCGCCAAGGACGCCGACGCGCTCACCAACGCGAAAGCCTCGCTACGGCGCGGATTCGCCGACGCCGCACGCGCGTACGACCGGGGCTGGAAGCAGTACCTCCGTCGGCTGAAGGACGCGCCGTCGTCACTGAAGACCAAGCAGGAGCGGGACCTCTATCAGGCGTCCGTGCTCATGCTCGCGGCGAGCGAGGACAAGATCCACCGTGGCGCGCTCATCGCTTCGCCGAGCATGCCGTGGCGGTTCGGCAACAACGACCCGGAATGGTCGCCGTCGGGCACCTATCACCTGGTCTGGCCGCGTGATCTCTACCAGATCGCGACCGGGCTGCTCGCCGCCGGCGACCGCGACGCCGCGAACCGGTCGGTCGACTACATGTTCGGCACGCAGCAGCTGCCGGACGGGCATCTGCCGCAGAACAGCCACGTCGACGGCACGCCGTACTGGACGTCCATCCAGCTCGACGAGACCGCGCTGCCGATCGTGCTCGCGCAGCAGCTCGGCCGCACCGACGCGAAGACCTGGCGGGGTGTGCGCAAGGCGGCGGAATTCCTGTTGTCCTACAAGGCGGACAACGGACACACGTCGCCGTACAGCCAGCAGGAACGCTGGGAGGAGCAGGACGGCTACTCGCCCTCGACGATCGCCGCGGTGATCGCCGGGCTGGTCTGCGCGGCCGATCTCGCCAAGGCGAACGGCGCCGCCGCCGACGCGAAGCGCTATCTCGACACCGCCGACGCCTTCAAGGCGAAACTCGCCCAGTGGACGGTGACCACGAACGGCCCGCTGTCGAAGGACCCGTACTTCGTCCGGCTGACCAAGGACGGGAACGCGAACAACGGCACGAAGTACAACCTCGGCAACTCCAGCGTGACCATGGACCAGCGTGCCGTGACCGACGCCGGATTCCTCGAACTGGTGAGGCTGGGCATCCACCGCGCCGACGATCCGGTGATCAGGAACAGCATCAAGGTCACCGACGCCGACATCGCGTTCACCACCCCGACGGGGCAGTTCTGGCACCGCTACACGAAGGACGGATACGGCGAGAAGGCCGACGGCTCGCCGTGGGACTACACGTTCCCGGCCGAAAGCCGGACCACCTTCGGGCGACTGTGGCCGCTGCTCGCGGGTGAACGCGGCGAGTACGACCTCGCCAATGGTGACCGGGGTACGGCCGCGAAGCGCCTTCGCGACCTCGGGCGCGTCAGCAGTTCGGGGGACACGATGCCGGAGCAGGTCTGGGACGAGAACGCGCCTTCGGGGCAGCCGGGCTTCCCGGCGGGCACGCCGACCGCGTCCGCGACGCCGCTGGCCTGGACGCACGCCCAGTACCTCCGGCTCGCGTGGTCGGTGGAGGCCGGGAAGGTGATCGAGCAGCCGAGGGTCGTGCGGTGCCACTTCCTGGGGTGCTGACCCTCGCGTGAACGCAATGAACGGTCCGTTCCTTGCAANNACGGACCGTTCATAGCACGCGGGGCGGCGGTGAGAGGGTCAGTCGGTCTGAGCCTCGGGCAACCACGAGTTGCCCGGAACGCCCCATTTGTTCGACTTGAGCATCTTCTTCGCCGCCCGGGCGTGCCGCCCGACCAGCCGGTCGAGGTAGATGAAGCCGTCCAGGTGGTCGGTCTCGTGCTGCAGGCAGCGCGCGAGGTAGCCGGTGCCTTCGACCTCGATCGGATTGCCGTCGACGTCGAAGCCGGTGACCTTCGCCCACGAAGCGCGGCCGGTCGGGTACGACTCGCCGGGCGCCGACAGGCAGCCCTCCCAGTCGTCGTCCGGATCCGGCATCGTCTCCGGGATCTCCGACGTCTCGAGCTTCGGGTTCACCACGACGCCCTTGTGGCGCGTGCCCTCGTCGTCGGGGCAGTCGTAGACGAACACGCGCAGGTCGAGGCCGATCTGGTTGGCCGCGAGGCCCACCCCTTCGGCGGCGTACATGGTCTCGAACATGTCGTCGACGAGGGTGCGCAGCTTGTCGTCGAACTCGGTGATCTCCCGAGTCGGGTTGTGCAGCACGGGCTCGCCGGCGATCACGATGGGATGGACGGTCACGCGCGCAGTTTAGTCGGACCCTTCTGGTACACCCTTACCCGTGACGCGCCGATGCCGTTACCGAGGCCGGGCGCCGCATCCGTGGTCTAATGGCGCCGCGGAATGACAAGCCTGTGGTTTCACGCCCGCCGAGCACTGACCTGATTGCGAGGAGTCGGATGGACGCCGCGGAGTCGATGGCTGAGCCCGACCAGCCGTCCCCGTCGGAGACCGTGAACGGCCTCAGCGAGCGCGAGCTCGACATGCTCGCGTTCGAACGTCAGTGGTGGAAGTACGCCGGCGCGAAGGAACAGGCCATCCGCGAACGCTTCTCGATGTCGTCGACGCGCTACTACCAATTGCTGAACCGGCTGCTCGAGAAGACCGAAGCCATGCAGGCCGACCCGATGCTGGTGAAGCGCCTGCGAAAGACGCGAGCGGCCCGGCAGCGCAATCGCGCGGCCCGGCGACTGGGGATCGATCTCTCATGAGTCTGTTTTCGGGCCTGTCCCGGCCGATGAAGGCCGCCGGACTGGCCTTGGTCGGTGTCGCCGTGATCGCCGCCGTGATCGGCGGGATCACCCTGACCAGTGGCGGCGGTGACTCCGACACCGCGACGCCGCCCGGCCCCACGCCCACGTCTTCGGACGGCGCGACGCAGCCTTCGTCCCCGGCGCCCGGTTCGCCTTCGGCCAGCACGCCGCCCGCGTCGTCGTCGGCGCCGCCGTCGAGCGCGCCCGCGAGCTCGGCCCCTCCGGCGAGCCAGCCGGGGCAGACCGGTCAGCCGGGCCAGCCCGGTGGCGATCAG
>NZ_LQMT02000046.1:16602-18020 GCF_001620365.2 Amycolatopsis keratiniphila subsp. keratiniphila | reverse complement strand
GGCCTCGCCGAGCAGGCCGCGAAGGACTTCCGCGCCTCGGGCTGGAACGTCTCCGAAGTCAAGGGCTACCCGGGAAGGCTCCCCGAGACGGTGGCCTACTACCGCCCGGGCACCGACGAGGAGGCGGCCGCGAAGGCGCTGGCGCTGGAGTTCGGGTTCCGCGCCGAGCCCCGGTTCAAGGAGATCGAGAACATCGGCCCCGGTGTGATCGTCATCCTCACCAAGGACTACAAGACCAACGACAAGGACGGCTCCTAGCAGCTGCGTGAAAAGGGCCCGCTTCCTCGTGACGAAGCGGGCCCTTTTCACGTTCTCAGGCCTGGGTTTGCGCGTACGCCTCCAGCGCCGCGAGCTGGGCCGGGTCGAGCGACGGCCGGACCGTCTCGGCCGCCTTCGCCAGATGCGCGGCGGTGACCTCCTTGGCCTCCAGCGACTCCCGCATCGCGGTCAGCGCGGCCTCGCGGATCAGCGCGGCGCAGTCCGCCGCCGAGTAACCGTCCAAAGTGGCCGCGTACGCCGCGAGGTCCACATCGGACGCCAGCGGGGTGTTCTTGGCGCTGGCGGCGAGGATCGCCTCGCGGGCGTGCGCGTCCGGCGGTGGGACGTAGACGCGGCGCTCCAGCCGTCCCGGCCGCAGCAGCGCCGGGTCGACCAGTTCCGGCCGGTTCGTCGCGCCGAGGACGACGACCTCGCGCATCGGCTCGACACCGTCCAATTCGGTCAGCAGGGCCGCGACCACGCGGTCCGACACGCCCGAGTCCGACGACTGGCCGCGGCGCGGGGCGAGCGCGTCGATCTCGTCGAGGAAGATCAGCGACGGCGCGGCCTCGGCGGCACGGCGGAACAGTTCCCGCACCGCGCGCTCGGACTCGCCGACCCATTTGTCCATCAGTTCGGCGCCCTTGACCGCGAAGACGTTCAGCGCGCCGGTGCCGGCGAGCGCGCGGACCAGGAACGTCTTGCCGCCGCCGGGCGGCCCGTACAGGAGCACGCCGCGCGGCGGATCGACACCGAGCCGGGCGAACGAGTCCGGGTAGCGAAGCGGCCACAGCACCGCTTCGGTGAGCGACTGCTTGACGTCGGTCATGTTGCCGACGTCGTCCAGCGTCAGCCCGCCGGTGGCCAGATTGTCCGAAGTGGACATCGAGATGGGGCGGACGGTGGTGAGCGCGTCGAGCAGGTCCTGCTGGGAGATCCGCGGCTCGTCGACGTCACGCTGGCGCAGCGCGGCGCGGAGGGCGGCGTCACGGCGGAGCGCGATGAGGTCCGCCGCCACGAAGCCGGGGGTGCGCTCGGCGATCGGGCCGATGTCGACGCCGGGCTCCAGCGGGGCGTCGCGCAGGAGTACACGCAGCAGTTCCGTGCGGGTCTTCGCATCCGGGAGCGGCAGGCCGAGCTCGCGGTCGAGCAGGTCGGCG
>NZ_LQMT02000046.1:5937-16575 GCF_001620365.2 Amycolatopsis keratiniphila subsp. keratiniphila | reverse complement strand
CCCTTGCTGCGCAAGGCCTTGCGCAGGTCCTCGAGGACCACCGTCGCGAGCGGCGGCGGCTGGGACGCGGGCAGCAACGCGTCGATGTCGGTGATCAGCAGGACAGCCGGGTCTTCGTCGCGGGTGGCCTGCTCGATCGCTTCACGCAACCGCGCGGCGGCGACGTTCGGTTCGAGGACGGCGATGTTCGGCGCGGCGAGCGACACCACCCGCACCTTCTCGGCCTGTGCCACGGCGCGGACGAGCGTCGCCTTGCCGACGCCTTCCGGCCCGGACAGCAGGACCCCGAGGTGCGCCGACGTCCCGAGCTTCGCCAGCAGCTCCGGGCGGTGGAAGGCCAGGTCGAACCATTCGGCGAGTTTGCGCGCGGCGGTCTCGGAACCGGCGAGATCCGAGAGCGGCGGCACGGATTCCTCGGCGACCTCGTCGATCCGCTCGTCTTCGACGATCTCCGCGTCGATGAAATCCTCGTGGGGAGTGGCAGGTGTGCTGCGCACCAGCGTCGTCCCGGCGCGGGCGGGGGCGGCGGCGGGTTCGGCCTCGCCGGTGCGGGCGCCGTCGCGCCAGCTGACCACAGTGGACGGTCCGACGGCGACCGGCCCCGATGGTTCGGTGGCGGTGACGGTGAGCAGCTCGTTCGTCCACGTCATGCCGATGGCGCGGGAAAGCTGGCCGCGGACCGCGGAGACGTCGGACCCCGGCGCGGGCGCGAGATCCTGGGGGAGCAGGGAAACGGCGTCGCCGACGGTCAGCACCTTGCCGATCAGGGCGAGCCGCAGGGTGTGCGGGGAGAGCGACACGCTCGCGATACGCGAGCCCGCCACGGTGACCGTCTTCGCGGCCGACACCTCCGCGGGCGCGACGACCACTTCCGAGCCTTCGGTCACGCCGAGGTTCGACATCGTGACGTCGTCGAGGAGGATCACGCCCGGGATCCCCTCGCCGTCCGACGGGGCGGCCAGCGCGGAGCTGACCCGCGCGCCGGTGACACGGACGGCGTCCCAGGCCATCAGGCCGAGCGCGTCGAGGACTTCGGGGTGCAGCCGGACGACGCCGCGGCGGGAGTCCAGTGCGGACGGGGTGTGCCGGACGGTCAGCGTGATCTGGGGTGCGCTCACCCCGCCACCCTATCCAGCCGCCGCGCGGCGAGCNNAGGGGGCCTTCATGTACTTCAAGACGGTCTGTCCCCAAGTTGTCCACAGGCTCACCCGCTTGTGGACAACTCCCGCCTTCGGCCCCCGATTCCCCCGGTCCCGTCGGACACCCCCGGTACGCTGGGCGCGGGGCCGTCCCCCAGGGACGGGCGGGGGCTGGGAGTGGGCGGTATGGGCGCGGAATCAGCGTTTCCGCAGGCCGATGCGGCGCCATGAGCGGCGTCGCGCGCCCCGGTCCTTGTCGGTCGAGATGGTGCGCGGAGCGCGCGCGACGTGCTGTTCGCCCCGCTGCAGCCGCACACGCTGAGCGGCGCCCGCCACCACGCGCCGCAGCGGCGGCCGCAGGCCGAGACGGCGGCGGCTCGAAGAACGCCGGATCGCGCGCCGTTCCCGCGGCGGCGCCATCCACGCCTCCGGATGGTTCGCCAGCCAGCGGTGCCGGTACACCGAGTACGGGATGTGCGCCAGGTACAGGATCAGCGCGATCGCCAGCGCCACCAGCGGGAACTGGATGATCGCGGCGGCCAGCAGGCCCACCCCGACCAGCAGCGGCGCGATCGCCTTGGGCGGCGCCTTCACCGTCTTCAGCGAAAGCGTCGGGATCCGGCTGATCAGCAACGCGGCGACGGCGATCGTCCACACCCACACCACGTACTGGTGCGACCACCAGCCCTGCCCGAACTGCAGCTCCAGGATCAGCGGCAGCATCGCCAGCAGACCACCGGCGGGCGCGGGCACACCGACGAAGAACTCGCCCGCGTACGGCGGCTGCTCGGTGTCCTCGATCAGCGTGTTGAACCGCGCCAGCCGCAGGATCATGCAGACCGCGAAGATCAGCGACGCCACCCAGCCGATCCGCTCGCCCTCCGCGTGCCAGACGTACAGCACCAGCGCGGGCGCGACACCGAACGAGATGCCGTCGGACAGCGAGTCGAGCTCCTGCCCCATCTTCGACGTCGCGTCCAGCAGCCGCGCGATCCGGCCGTCGAGACTGTCGAGCACCGCGGCGATCCCGATCGACGCGATCGCCATCGGATAGTTGCCGATCAGCGCGAACTGCACCGACGACAGACCGGCGCACAGGGCGAGCACCGTGATGGCGTTCGGCAGCAGCCGCACGCCGGGAGTGGTCACGCGGACCATGGATCAGCCTTCCGGGTGCGGCGCCGTGGGCAGCTCGGCGATCGGCGTCTCGCCGCCGATCGTGCGCTGGCCCTTCGAGACGAGGACCTTGCTGCCCGGCGGCAGGTACAGGTCGACTCGCGAGCCGAAGCGGATGATGCCGTACGTCGCGCCGACGCCGACCTTGTCACCCTCGCGGATCTCACAGAGGATGCGCCGGGCCACCAGCCCCGCGATCTGCACCACGACGAGCTCGTGGCCGTCGTCGGTGCGCATGAGCACGGAGTTGCGCTCGTTGTCGTCGCTCGCCTTGTCCAGGTCGGCCGACAGGAACTTCCCGGGCCGGTACGCGACCCGCTCGATCACACCGGAGGCCGGGACCCGCTGGACGTGCACGTCGAACACCGACAGGAACACGCTCACCCGCATCCGCGGTTCGGCGGGCAGCCCCAGCTCGGGCGGCGGCACGGCCTCTTCGATCAGCGAGACCAGACCGTCCGCCGACGCGACCGCGAGGCCGGACTGGGCGGGCGGGACCCGCTTGGGCTCACGGAAGAACGCGGCCGTGGCGGCCGTCGCGAGCGCGCCGACGACGCCCAGGCGCTTGGAGAACCTCCGCAGCACCAGCGTCGCGGCGAGACCGCCGAACACGAACGGCCTGCCGGCCGGGTGCATCGGCGGAACGGTCTCGCGGGCCAGCTTCACGGCGTGCGCGAGGGGATTACCAGTGGCTTCCGGCCGGTTGCCGCTCATTGGTCGGGTTCACCGCAGTTCGTGTCGGGGGGTCGGGACAGGAAGAGCCACCACGCTACCGCCCTGTCCGGAGCCGGGCCGTGGCCTCCCCCGGAAGGGTTTCCCCGCGCCGGGTGGGAGGGACCACATCCCGGTAACGGAAGGTCGAAATATGCGATAACTCTAGGTAATTGACGCCGATAGCAGACCTTGAAGGACTCTCGAATGCCCGCCAGCCCGGACCCCGCAGGCGAGCGACTCGCCGAGTTGTTCCGCGCCTGGAAGAGGGACATTTCGGCGGCGCCGATGCCTCCGCTCGTCGACCCCGTCCGCGCCGCCTCGATCATCGCCGAGGCACGCGCGTCCGGATGCATATGCCCCCCGACGGCACATGCACCCGGACGCGGCCACTGGAACCGAGCGAACATCCCACTTTAGTTCGCCGCGCGCGGTTGATCACCGCTCGCGAGAAAACCGTTACCAACGGTTACTCCGTTGATCACCGCCGATACGAGTCGCTCCGCCCGGAGCCGCGCACCAGCCGCAGCAGGGCGAGCAGCACGATCGAACCGAGGATGGCGACGCCGAAGCTGGGGAAGTCGAACTCGAAGGTCCGTTCGGTGCCGGTGGCGAGCCGGTAGATGAAACCGCCCAGCGCCGCGCCCAGCACGCCGATCAGGATGCTGAACAGCCAGCCGCCGCGCCGGTCCGGGCCGCCCACCACGACATTGGCCAGCCAGCCGGCGATGGCGCCGAACACGATCCACGAGAAGAAACCCATGTCATCGAGGTTACGTGGCGGGAAGTGTGACTTGGCTCACGACGTGTGCCAAGGTGAGTGACGGGACCCGCCGGCTGCTGGGGTCTCCGGTGAAGTCGCGCGCCAGGGGAGGAAGCTCGATGAGCCCGAACGGTTACGGTCTCGATCCGGACGAGATCCCGCGTTTGAAGAAGATCCTCGAAGGCGCGAGTGACGCGCTGGGGATGAACGACTTCGAGCAGCGGGCGACCCTGGAGGGTTTTCTCACCGTCCAGTCGGTCAGCGCCTACGAGAACGTCGAGGAGACGGTCGAGGAGAAAGTCCTCAAGCTCTCCGAATTCTGCAACACCAAATACCCGGGGGTCGTCTCGGCTATGGAGAAATTCATCGCCCGCGCGCATGTCACGATCATCGGCACCGCGGAGGGCGTGTCGAAGGCGGGGGAGAAGTACCAGGCCACGGAGGACGAGGTCGAAAAGTGGATGAAGGACCACGAACCGAAGTAACGGCCGTCCGAGTGCTTAGGGGGAGATCATGAAGCTGAAGGACCTGATCGACGAGGGTGTCCTGGCCGACGCGCGTAAGATCGACAGTTTCGCCAAGGAACACGGCAAGTCGATTCCCTCCGTCGAGAACACGTTGCGCCTGGTCCGGGACATCGACACCGATCGGCTGCGCACTGTCGGCCAGGATGTGTGGGGAGTCGGCGGAGAGGGTGGTGCCAACCTGGTCGGCAAATCCTTCGACGCGTGCGTCGCCGAACTCTCCAAAGCCAACGAGCAGAGCGCCGCGTGGACCGGTGACGCGAACAATGCCTACGTCAAACGGGTGAACAAGACCAAAGGCGCCATCACCGGGATGGAAGACCCGGCCAAGGACGTGGGCAAGTCGCTGGTGGCCATCGCCGACGCCTGGGATCAGATCTTCGGCAGCAGCTTCGCCGACATCCTCGCGATCATCGGCCTCGCCCTGTCGATCATCGGGGTCATCGTCGCGGTCATCGTCGAGATCGTCGCGGGCTGGACCGGCATCGGTGCCGTCATCGGGCTCATCATCGGAGTCTTGAGCATCCTGGTCGGTGCCGTGTCGATCTGGTGGACCATGCACAGCAACGAGCAGGCCAAGATCGAGGCGCTGACCGAAGCGTCGGTGCAGGCGACCGAAACGATGAACTCGGCCAACACCAGTGCTCCCTGATCGGAGGATGAGATCATGACCGATCCGCAGGACGGCATCGAAACCGCCGAGCTGATGAAGAGCCGCCTCGGCAAGATCAAGGACAATCCGGAACTCGCGCTGTTCAGCGACTTCAAAGGGACGTCGAGGAGCGGAGCGGTCACCGCGTCGGTCGATCTGCTCGGCAGGCTCAAACGCGTCCACATCAAACCCGGTTCCCTGTACGAGGGTGCGGAGCAATGGCTCACCGACGAGATCTCGAGCGCCTACGAGGCCGCGCGTAAGGCGGCGAACTTCCTCGACTTCGATGTCGCCGAGTTCGCCGCCGAACTCGAGAACACTCCGGAGCTCAAACGCAAGGTCGAACAGAACATCTCAGAACGCGCTCCGGCGAGCAGGCGGGAACGTGAGCGAAGGGAGCCCGTGGGCGACGACGAGTGGTTCGAGGGCGGCCCGCTCGGTAATCAGCGATGAAACCGGAGAAACCCGAGCCGTCCGAAATCCTCGTCCATTCGGACAACTACACCGTCGAAGTCCCCGGCGGCGGTTCGTCGCGACGGCGTGGCCGTAACCCGGCGCGCGTCGTGGTCGTGCTTGTCTTCGGCTGGACCATCGCGATCCTCGTCGCCGTCGTGACAGCGGGGATCATCGGATTCTTCGAAGTCCAGCGCGCCTGCGTAAGAGGTCTCGGCGACGCCGGCACGAGTACGGCCGAGGTCACCTTCGGGTCCGCGATCGCCGTCACCTGCCGCACCCCGGACGACACCATCGTCATCCCGATGAACGGCGCCGCCGCCACCGTCCTGTTCGGCGGCTTCGGGCTCCTCGTCCTCCTGCTCCTCATGGCCGCCTACGCCGCGTTCCGCTCCCGCTAGCCGTCCTCGAGCCAGAGGTCCAATGCCGACGGCATATGCACAAGAGACATTGCGCAAGAACCCTTGTGCAACTACTGTTGTGCGTTATGGCCGATCGCGAAGTCCACGAAGTCCACGATTCGAAGGTGCTCGCCGCGATGTCGCATCCGCTGCGGCGCCGCCTGCTCGACGTCCTCCGCCTCGACGGCCCGTCCACGGCTTCCGTGCTCGCCGAACGGACCGGGCAGGCGGTCGGGAACGTCAGTCATCACCTGAAGGTGCTGGCCGCCAGCGATCTGGTCGAGGAGGCACCGGAACTCGCCCGCGACCGCCGCGAGCGCTGGTGGCGCCGCGTGGGCTACGCGGTTTCCTGGTCGCCTTCGGACTTCCCCGACGACCCGGTCGCGGCCGCCGCCGAATCCCTCGCCCTCGAACGCCAGGTTTCCATGGCGCGCCAATGGTTCGCCGAACGCGAGACCTATCCGGAGGAATGGCATCGCGCCGCCTTCGCCACCGACAGCTGGGCGAAGATGTCGGTCGCCGAGCTGGCCGAGCTCGAACAGAAGGTCCACGAGCTGATCAAGTCCTACAGCGGCCGCGAGATCCCGGACGACGGCCAGGAACGCCGCCCCGTCTTCATCGCCACCCGCGCCGTCCCGGCCCGCCCGTGACCACCCGCGAACGCGGCGGACTGCTGCGATCGAGAGATTTCCGGCTGCTGTGGACCGGCGAGACGACCAGCGTGCTCGGCAGTTCCATCGCCGTCGTCGCGCTGCCGCTCGTCGCGGTGGTCACCGTGGGGGCGAGCACGTTCGCGGTCGGGCTGCTGACCGCGGCCGCCTGGCTGCCGTGGCTGCTGATCGGCCTGCCCGCCGGCGCCTGGGTCGACAGACGGCCGAAACGCCCGGTCATGCTGGTGTGCAACGGCATTTCCATGCTGGTGTTCCTGAGCGTCCCGGTCGCGGCGTGGGCCGGCCTGCTCACCATGACCCAGCTGATCGTCGTCGCCTTCGCGGGCGGCGTCGCGAAGGTGTTCTTCAACGTCGCGTATCGCGCGTACTTGCCTTCGCTGATCGACAAGGACCAACTGCAGGAGGCCAACGAAAAGCTGCAGGGCAGCGAATCCGCCGCGCAGATCGGCGGACCCGGGCTCGCCGGGCTCTTGGCGCACTGGTTCGGCGCCGTCGCCGGGGTGTTCGCCGACGCCGTCAGTTTCGGGATCTCCGTGCTGTGCCTGCGATCCATCCGCCACCGGGAGCCCGAACGCCCGGCGAAGACGCGTTCGCGGCTGCGTGACGATATCCGCGACGGCCTCGTTTTCGTCGTCCACGACCCGTATTTACGCGTCTTGGCGGTCTTCGGCGCGATCTCGAACGTCGCGCTCATGGGCTACCAGTCGATCGAGGTCGTGTTCCTGGTCCGCGATCTCGGCGTCGGCGAGGGCACCGCCGGGCTCGTGCTCGCGCTCGTCGGCGCGGGCGGCGTGTTCGGTGCCGCGCTGTCGGGCAAACTCGCCGCCCGGATCGGCACCGCGCGGGCCTTCGTGCTCTGCGAGGCGTTCGGCGCGCTGATGATGCTGCTCGGCCCGCTGGCGAACGGCGGCTGGGGGCTCGCTTTCTTCGTCGCCGCGGGGTTCTCGGTCAGCGCGGGCGTCGTCGGCTCGAACGTCCTCAACGCCACCTTCCGGCAGCGCTACGTCCCGGCGGCGATGTTCGGCCGGGTCACCGCGAGCTCGTCCGTGCTCAGCTTCGGCGCGGTCGCGCTCGGCGGCCTGCTCGGCGGGATCCTCGGCGAGACGGCGGGCGTGCGGCAGACGCTGGGCTTGATGGCCGGGCTCGAGGTGGTCGCCGTCTTCGTCCTGCTGTTCACCCCGGTCGGCCGCTGCCGCGACTTCCCGACGGATCGCGTTTAGGCCGTGTCTCTCGAAGCGCGCACGCGTGTCCTCGCCTGACCTGCCCACTTCAGTTCGGGAGACACCCTTCAGCCCGCTAAACGCAGGTCAGAGCAGGAGGACGTCCACCTCGTCGCCCTGCTCGACCGAGTCCACGTCCTCCGGCAGCACGATCAGGCAGTTCGCCTGCGTGAACGACGCCAGCAGATGCGAGCCCGGCCCGCCGCGCGGACCGACGATCCCGGTGACCTCGCCTTCGGAATGCGTGTAGAAGCCCCGCCGGAACTGGCGCCGTCCGGCGGGGGAGGTCATCGCCTCGGTCAGCCGGGCCCGCACCCGCTGCCGGTCGACCCCCGTGTGTCCCATCGCCGCGAGCAACGCCGGCCGCAGGAACGCTTCGAAGGACACGAGCACGCTCACCGGATTGCCCGGCAGCGTCACCACCGGCACGCCGTTCCAGCGTCCGCAGCCCTGCGGCCCGCCCGGCTGCATCGCGACCTTCCGGAACTCCACGCCCTGCCCGGTCAGCGCGTCCTTCACCACTTCGTACGCCCCCGCGCTCACCCCGCCCGACGTCACCAGCAGATCGGCCTCCGCCAGCCGCGGCTCGATCACCGCGCGGAACTCGTCCACGTCGTCGACCACGCTGCGCACGACCTCGGCCTCACAGCCGAGCGCACGGATCGCCGACGCCAGCATGATGCTGTTCGACTCGTAGATCTGCCCGTGCCGCAAGGGTTCCGGCGCGTCGACGAGTTCGGTCCCGGTCGACACCACGAGCACCTTCAGCGGCCGGTACACCGGAACCTCGGCGAGCCCGACGGCCGCCGCCAGCCCCAGCTGCGCCGGGCCCAGCACCGTTCCCGCCGAAAGCGCCACGGTGCCCTCGACGACGTCTTCGCCTCGACGCCGGATATGCGCGCCCAGGACAGCCGTCCTGAGAATCCGGACGTCCGTCACGCCGCCGTCCGTGTGCTCCACCATCACCACCGCGTCGGCACCGGGCGGCAGCGGGGCACCGGTCATGATCCGGTGCGCGGTGCCCGGCTCCAGCTTCGTGCTGTCGACCCGGCCCGCGGGGATGTCCTCGGCGACCGGCAACGTCACGGGTGCCTCCGCGACGTCTTCGGCGCGGACGGCGTAACCGTCCATCGCGGAATTGTCGAACGGCGGCAGCGAAACCCCCGCGCGCACGTCCTCGGCGAGCACGAGCCCGGCGGCGGAGGCGAGCGGAAGGCGGATGACGGGGGCGTTTCCGAGCAGGCCGGTGACGGTCTCACGGTGGGCGTCGACGGAGATCACCGGACCATCCTCCCGCCTCGGGCCCCGCATGCAAGACTCTGCGCGTCACAACGACCATCCGGGGAGAAGAAGACATGCAGGTTCAGATCCGTCACCAGCCATCGTTCGCGGTGGCGAGGCTCATCCTCGCCCCGGGCGAGCCGGCGCAGGTCGAGTCGGGCGCGATGATGGCGACGAGTTACGGCGTGCAGGTCCAGTCCCAGGCGCAGGGCGGCATCATGAAGGGCCTCGGTCGCGCCTTCCTCTCCGGCGAATCCTTCTTCATCTCCACCTACACCGCCCCGCAGAACGGCGGCTGGGTCGACGTCGCCGCGAACCTGCCGGGCGACATGCAGATCATCAACCTCGACGGCCGCACCGGCTGGTGCGTCACCCGCGGTTCGTGGCTCGCGTCCTCCCACGGCGTGCAGACCGAGACCAAATGGGGCGGGCTCAAGAACCTCGTCGGCGGCGAGGGCGGCTTCCTGACGCACGCGACGGGACAGGGCCCGCTCGTCGTGGCCTGCTACGGCGCGCTGGAGACGGTGACCCTGCAGCAGGGCGAGGTGATCACCATCGACACCGGGCACGTCGTCGCGTTCGCCGACACCGTGCAGTACCAGATCCGCAAGGTCGCCACCGGCGTCATCCAGTCGATGAAGAGCGGCGAAGGCCTCGTCTTCGACTTCGCCGGGCCTGGCCAGCTGCTCACCCAGACCCGCAACCCGTCGGCGCTGTCCGCCTGGGTGATCGCCCAGGTCCCCTCCCGCTGACCGCATGCGGGTCCAGACGAGGCACACCCCGAACTTCGGGGTCGCACGCGTGCTGCTGTCCCCCGGCGAAGCCGTCCAGGCCGCCGGGGACACCATGCTGGCCAGCAGTTTCGGCATCACCGAAACCGTCCCGTCCCGCGGCGGCTCGCGGGCGGGCAAGGCCGCCCCGTCGGTGTTCAACGCACCGGAGGGCGGCGGCTGGATCGACTTCGCGCCGCTGGCCGCCGGCGACGTCTACCCGCTGGAGTTCAACGGCGGCGGGGGCTGGTGCGTGAGCCGGGACGCGATCCTCGCCCGGCCGGCGACCGTCCGGCACGATCCCGGCTGGGCGCCGCTGCAGAAGCTCTTCGGCGCCGATTCCGGTTTCCTGGAGCACTACAGCGGAAGCGGTCCGCTCGTACTGGCCGCGCAGGGCCCGGTCGACGCCTTCGAACTCACCGCGGGCGAACTCGTCACCGTGCGGCCGGACTTCCTGCTGGCCTATCCGGACACCGTGCAGTGCCGTCTCCGCGCGGTCGACCAGTCCGGCCCGCAGTCGGTCCGCACCGGCGAAGGGCTCGCGCTGGACTTCGCGGGACCAGGACGCGTCCTCGTGCAAGCGCGCAATAGGCGGCTTTCTCGCGGATGACCTTGGGACGAATTGAGCATTGCCGACGCCGGTAATTCGGGTAGCGTGAACTGCACTCGAAACCGCCGGCCGGGGCAGAGAAGGCCGACGGATCCTGTGCTGAGGGAGTGCGCCGTGGCAGTCGGCACCGTCAAGTGGTTCAACTCGGAAAAGGGCTACGGATTCATCGAATCCACCGAAGGGCCCGACGTCTTCGTCCACTACTCGGCCATTCAGGCCGACGGATTCCGGACGCTCGACGAGGGTGATCGCGTGGAATTCGAAGTC
>NZ_LQMT02000046.1:4748-5908 GCF_001620365.2 Amycolatopsis keratiniphila subsp. keratiniphila | reverse complement strand
TCCATCCATGCCCCCGCCGCCACCCTCAACGGAGGCGCTGGCGCGCCGCGGGGCCGGATTCTAGGGCGACCCCCGGCGGCGCCCGGAACTGGCGCGTTAGGCTTCGCTGCGTGACAGGCGATGAGTCGGGGGACCTGACGGGTCGTCGGCTGGGCAACTACCGCATCGACGGCGTGCTCGGCAAGGGCGGCATGAGCGTGACCTACAAGGCCACGGACGTGCGGCTCGGACGCAAGGTGGCACTGAAGGTCATCGGTGATCACCTCGGGGCCGACGCCGAATTCCGCGAACGCTTCGTCGACGAGGCGCGGAACACGTCCGCGATCGACCATGCCAACGTCGTGCCGTTGTACGACTTCGGCGAGCTCGAAGGCATGCTCTACATCGCCATGCGGATGGTCGACGGCGGGGACCTCGCGGGGCTGATCTCCGGTGGCCCGATCGCGCCCGCCCGCGCGCTCAACATGCTCGACCAGGTCGCCGACGCGCTCGACACCCTGCACAACCGGGGTCTCGTGCACCTCGACGTCAAACCGGCGAACGTCCTGGTCACCAGCAAGGAGACCTCGCGCGAGCACGTCTACGTCGCCGACTTCGGCCTGACCCGCCGCGGCGCCACCGGGCATCGCACCCGCGGCGGCGACTTCCTCGGCTCGCCCACCTACGCGGCGCCCGAGCACCTGCGCGGCGAGCCGCTCGACGGCCGCACCGACCAGTACGCGCTCACCTGCGTCCTCTACGCCTGCCTGACCGGCAGCCCGCCCTTCAAGGGCGACGTGCAGACGGTCATCAAGGGGCACCTGAACGGCGAGCCCCCGGCCATCTCGCGGATCGTCGGCCTTCCGGCCGGGATCGACGAGGTCGTCCGGAAGGGAATGGCGAAGAATCCCGCCGAGCGCTACCCCAACTGTGTTGAGATGATCGCGGCCGCCAGGCGCGCGCTCGGTCCGCTCGCGACTTCGAACGAGCCGCCCGGCGCGCCCGGGCAGGCGGCGGCCGCGACCGTCCAGCAGGCGCCACGGCAGAACACGCCGCCACAGGGAGAGGGGGGCCCCGTGCACCCGTACGGAGGACAGCAGCCCGGCTACGGCCAGCAGGGACCGGGACCGCAGGGTCCCCCGCCGCAGCAGGGCCCGCCGCCCGGTTACGGCCCGCCGCCG
>NZ_LQMT02000046.1:3102-4601 GCF_001620365.2 Amycolatopsis keratiniphila subsp. keratiniphila | reverse complement strand
TCGCGGGCGCGATCGTCGCCGCCATCTTCATCTTCGGTGACTCGAGCAGCGGCAACGGCCCGCAGACCACCGCGCCGAACATCCCGGTCGGCCCCGGCGGCTCCCAGTCGCAGGCTCCCGGCTCGTCGTTGAAGCCGCCGCCGACGTCGATCCCCATCAAGCCGAGCAACTGAATACCACCGCGCTGACCTGCGGTTCTTGCACTCTCCCCTGGAGAGTGCTAAACACGACGTTGGCACTCGACGCCGTCGAGTGCCAGGCGTGACGGTCACCGACCGTTCGCCTGAAGGTCGGGACGGTGAGGCCGCACCCTTGATCGGGTGGGTCGTCCGTCGCGGGCACCGAGCCTGGCCGAGGAAGAGTCCTGCCGCCGCGCTGTAGTAGGCGTGCGGCGGCGCCCAATACCGGAGGACCACACCGCAATGGCCAAACTGATCGCGTTCGACGAGGACGCCCGCCGCGGTCTTGAGCGCGGCTTGAACACCCTCGCCGAAGCCGTCAAGGTGACCCTCGGCCCGCGGGGCCGGAACGTCGTGCTCGAAAAGAAGTGGGGCGCGCCGACGATCACCAACGACGGTGTCTCCATCGCCAAGGAGATCGAGCTCGAGGACCCGTGGGAGAAGATCGGGGCCGAGCTCGTCAAGGAAGTTGCCAAGAAGACCGACGACGTCGCGGGTGACGGCACCACCACCGCCACCGTGCTCGCCCAGGCTCTCGTCCGCGAGGGTCTGCGCAACGTCGCCGCCGGGGCCGACCCCATCAGCCTGAAGCGCGGCATCGAGGCGGCCGTCGAGGCCATCACCGAGCAGCTGCACAAGGCCGCCGTCCAGATCGAGACCAAGGAGCAGATCGCCGCCACCGCGTCGATCTCCGCCGCGGACCGCACCATCGGCGAGCTCATCGCCGAGGCGCTGGACAAGGTCGGCAAGGAAGGGGTCGTCACCGTCGAGGAGAGCAACACCTTCGGCCTCGAGCTCGAGCTCACCGAGGGTATGCGCTTCGACAAGGGCTACATCTCCGGTTACTTCGTGACCGACCCGGAGCGTCAGGAAGCCGAGCTCGAGGACCCGTACGTCCTGCTCTTCGGCTCCAAGATCTCCACCGTCAAGGACGTCCTGCCGCTGCTGGAGAAGGTCATCCAGTCCGGCAAGCCGCTGCTGATCATCGCCNNCCGCAAGGCGATCCTGCAGGACATCGCGATCCTGACCGGTGGCCAGGTCATCTCCGAGGACGTCGGCCTCAAGCTGGAGAACGCGGACCTTTCCCTGCTGGGCAAGGCGCGCAAGGCCGTCATCACCAAGGACGAGACCACCATCGTCGAGGGTGCGGGCGACGCCGACCAGATCCAGGGTCGCGTCAACCAGATCCGCGCCGAGATCGACAACTCGGACTCGGACTACGACCGCGAGAAGCTCCAGGAGCGGCTGGCGAAGCTGGCCGGCGGCGTGGCCGTCATCAAGGCCGGTGCCGCCACCGAGGTCGAGCTGAAGGAGCGCAAG
>NZ_LQMT02000046.1:2495-2962 GCF_001620365.2 Amycolatopsis keratiniphila subsp. keratiniphila | reverse complement strand
CATCGTCAAGGTCGCCGTCGAGGCGCCGCTCAAGCAGATCGCGATCAACGCCGGCCTCGAAGGCGGCGTCGTGGCGGAGAAGGTCAAGTCCCTCCCGCAGGGCCACGGCCTCAACGCCGCCACGGGCGAGTACGAGGACCTGCTCGCGGCCGGCGTGCCGGACCCGACGAAGGTCACCCGCTCCGCGCTGCAGAACGCCGCTTCCATCGCGGCGCTGTTCCTGACCACCGAAGCCGTCGTGGCGGACAAGCCGGAGAAGGCCGCGGCCGCTCCCGCCGACCCGTCCGGTGGCATGGGCGGCATGGACTTCTGAGTTCGAGCCTGTAGCACCACCGGAAAGCCCGGACGCGCCTCGCGCGTCCGGGCTTTTCCTTTGCCGTGGCGGCGTCAGTGGTGTTTCTGGTGGACCGTATTCGCCTCCCACTCGGTTGCGAACCGGGTCGTACGAGCTTGATCAACGGAGGATT
>NZ_LQMT02000046.1:0-2364 GCF_001620365.2 Amycolatopsis keratiniphila subsp. keratiniphila | reverse complement strand
CCCAAATCCTCCACGCTCGACACGCCGTCGTTTTGGCTGCTGGTGCACCTGGGGCGAACCGGGCGATCACGGACTTCGGGCCGGTAGCTACCGTTGCCCGTCCACCGCGTACTTGCCGCCCTGCTTCCGGCGGTCCGTCTCGTACGGATCGGTGGAGTTCGGCTCCGAAGGCTTCCTCGGCTCGAGGCCGGTCCGGTCGGTACCGCCCGCCTCCGTGGCGGGATTCTCCCGTTCGACCGTCTCGGGATTGGGATCGATCTTCCCCCGGTCCTTGTTGGCGCTTTCCCAAGCGGCGAACAGCTTCTTGAGGTCTTCGGAAAGCTCGCCGTCGATCCGCGCGTAGGCATCGGCCGCCTTCCTGAGCTGCTCACCGGCGAGCAAGAAACGCGCGCAGCTCGTCCTCATGAACTGCTCGACGGCGTCGCGGATCTCCAACGTCGTGTCGTCGCCCGTGCACGTCTGCTCGTCGCGGCCCGCGAGGTGCCGGTCGGCGCCGTCGGCCTCGGCCAGGATCCCCAGTTGTGCCGAATAGGCTTCGGCCGCTTCGAAGCAGGTCTGCGCCACTCGCAACAGGAAGTGGACCTCGACCCTGACCCCTTTGTACTTCGCCCGGTCGGTCTGGTTCGGCAGCGTGTTCGCGGTGAGGTCGTAGAGCTCCAGCTCGTAGCTGTGCACCCCCGCGATCGCCTTCTGCAGGGCCAGCACGTTCGAGCCGAAGTCGGCTTCGAGACCGGACAAGGCGTTGTGCTCGTCCTGGATCGAAGTGGTGAGCTTCTGCAGGATGTCCTGGAGGGACATGGCGTCCTGTTCGACGGTGAGTCCCTTGATGATCCCGCCGGCGAAAACGGCAAGGTCGAGGACGGCGCCGACCGGGCCGAGAACCTTCCCGCCCGCCTCGTCGACGGTCTTCACGACCTTGCTGAGTTTCGCCCCCGCGGACAGCAGATTGGTCGCGATCCCGTGCAGTGTTTTCGCCCCGTCGACCTTCTCCAGGATCGAGTCCGCGGTGAAGACCTTGAGAGTGACCTTTTCGTCCAGCTTCTTGGTGGCCCAGTTGAGCCGTTTGATGATGTTGAGCCGGGTCGCCTGGATGGTCGCGGCGCGGGCGGAGTAGAGCGTGGACAGGCTGGCGAGGATGAGTGACTGGTGCGCCATGGTCGGCGCGATCGAGGCGAAGAATCCTTCACGGAAGGCTTTGGCGGCGAGTCCGGTCCACTCGATGAACCATTCCTCGTTCGCGCTGGTCGTACCGGCCAGCCATTCGACGTTCCGGACGACCACGCCCTGACCGAGCAGCTCGGCCACCCGCCCGTTCTTGTCGTGGAAGCCGAGGTTGCCGGCGACGTTCAGGAACGTGTTGTGGGCGGCCTCCAGCTTCGCGAGGTCGGGCCCCTCCAGCTGCGGGACGAACTTGGCGAACTCCTGCCGCCGGTTCCAGGCCAGCCGCTCGATCTGCGCGAGGTTCCGTTCGACGTGGCACTCGACGTTCCTCTGGGTCTGCGGGTTCCAGCCGTCGCAGTGGACGTCCTTGTAGTGGCCGTGCATACCGTCCATGACCCAGGTCAGGTATCCGCAGAAGTCGTCGGCGCCAGAGAGGTGGCCGTAGGATTCGGCGGGCCACTGCCAGGCCCAGGGTTCCGCGGAGCACGGCACGGCGGGCGAGAGCCGTGTCATGGCGTCGACGGCGTCTTCCATCCAGCGCTTGGTGAGCGCCTGGTGGAAGTCGTCCAGCGCGCCGTCGAGCATCCGCTTGTACTCGCTGAGGCTCAGATACTTGGCCATGGAGGCCCCCGCTTCCCACTCCCTGTGACAAAGTCAGAGGAAGTGTAACGGCGAAGGCGCGCTCTCGCGGCAGAACTCCGGAAAAGCGAGAAGCCCGGGCCTCCCCGAGCCCGGGCTTCCCACCTTTGTCCCCCTGCCAACGTCAGATCGCGTTTAGCGGGCTAAACGCGATCTGCCCCCGTTCAGGATTCGCCCGGCTGTTCCGGAGTCAGAAGCCAGGCGGCGGCGTAGAGCGGGATCGCGAATCCGGCGGTGAAGAAGACGCCGGCCACGAGGGCGATGCGCAGGATCGCTGCGTCGACGCCGAGGTAGGCGGCCCAGCCGCCGGCGACGCCCGCGAGCATCTTGTCGGTGCGGCTGCGGTAGAGCTTCTTGGTGGCCTGGGGGGTGTACACGCTGTTCGTCATGGCTCAATATTGGCTCCGGAACGACCCCCGGCACATCGGGGAACGGCCCCGACCCGACCCTGGAATCCGACCCTGAGGGGCCGAAAACCGGATGCCTGGCGTCCTGCTCGCGGAGTACGGCTTCGACACGAAGTTCGCCATGCACATGGTGCGGCTCGGCGAGCTGGTGCGCGCC
>NZ_LQMT02000045.1 GCF_001620365.2 Amycolatopsis keratiniphila subsp. keratiniphila | reverse complement strand
CCCCTTCCCTCGGCTGAGCCGAGGGAAGGGGGCCTTCACGCGCAAAACGACTAAGGCGCGTAGGTCAGGCAGTTGGCGGCGTGGTCACCCTCGCCCGGTCCCACCCGGACACTCGAAGCGGTGCATTCCAGCGCGGAATTGTGGCGGCAGTCGGAGCGGGAGCAGGCTCCCACCTGCGCGGTCACCCGGTCGAGCCCGCCCTTGGTATTGAGCGGGACGAACGTTCCGCAATCGGCCGATCCATTGCCGCCGCCCACCGTGATGGCGAAAGCGTGACAGCCGTCGTGGTTGTACGAGCATCCGCTGACCGTGCATTCGTGGACGGCGGGCATTTCGGTGGTGGTCATAACGACTCCTGTACTTCGTGGTGGTGGTGTCGTTCGGTATGACCAGGGTTACACCGGCCCGGTGCGGCGGCAATTCGGGGAAATTCATTCACGTCCGGCGAGCAGCCGGTCCAGCCAGGAATCGCGGGCGGCGAGACACGATCGGGCGACGGCCGTTTCCGGTGCCAGATCGTAGAAGCCGTGGAAAGCGCCGCCCCACACGTGCAATTCCGCCTCTCCCCCGGCCGCCCAGATCGCGCTCGCGTACGCCACGGCCTCGTCGCGGAACACCTCGACCGCGGCGACGTCGATGAACGTCGGCGGCAGCCCGCCGAGATCCGTCGCGCGGGCCGGGGCGGCATACGGTGAGACGTCGGGGCCGCCTCGCCGGTCGCCGAGGACCATCGTCCACGCCGTCAGGTTGCTGGTCCGGTCCCAAACGCCGACGCCGTCGTACCGGCGCGCGGACCCGGTGTCGTTCCGGTCGTCGATCATCGGGCACTGGAGCAGCTGCCCGCACAGCGCCGGCCCGCCGCGATCGCGCGCCAGCAGCGTGACACCGGCGGCGAGGCCGCCTCCGCCGCTACCGCCGAAGATGACCAGCTTGCCCGGGTCGAAGCCCAGCTCGTCCGCGTGCGCGGCCATCCACTCCAGGCCGGCGTAGCAGTCTTCCACCGGCACCGGATCCGGGTGTTCGGGCGCGCGGCGGAATTCGACGGTGACCGCGACGGCGTCGTATTTCATCGCCCATTCGACGAGCGGCCCCACCGACGCGAACCGGTCGCCCATCACCATTCCGCCGCCGTGCACGTGGTAGATCCCCGGCCCGCCGCCGCGATGATCCCGGCGCGCGATGACCGAAACGGTGATCTCCGCGCCGCCGTATCCGGGGATCGTGTGATCGGTCCAGGTGACCGGGCGGTCGCCGATCTGTTCTTCGATCGTCGGGAACGGCGATGCCCGGTACCGCTCCAGTTGATCCGCCGTCATACCGACCGGCACGTTCCCCTTCAGCGCGGGCAGGACGGCGGCGAGTTCGGGATCGTATGCGGGTTCCACCATCCGTGTGAGCCTAGAGGTCGACGTCCAGCCGCGAAGACGCACGTGAGACACAGCAGTACATTCGTCCGTCCGGTGCCCCGATGTCGTCGCGGTGCTCCGGTTCCCCGCCGACGACGCCGATCTCGCAGCTGCCGCAAACGCCTTCACGGCACCCGGACGGGATCCGGAATCCCGCGTGGTTCAAGGCGTCCAGCAGCGACTCCCCCGCGGCGACCGGCACCGTCCGGCCCGAGCGGACGCAGTGCGCCTCGAACGGCACGTCGGGTGCGAATTCCTTGACCACCGGCCGAAAGCGTTCGAGGTGCAGACGGTGCGCGGGGAACGCCGCCTCGGCCGCGTCGAGCATCGACGCGGGGCCGCAGCAGTAGACCAGCGCGTCCGGGCCGAGTTCGGCCGCCAGCGCGGCGAAGTCCGGCCTGCCGCCCGCGTGCAGACGCACCCTGTCGCCGTATTCCGCCTTGAGTTCGGCGGCGAACGGCATGGTCGCTTCGGACCGGCCCACGTACACCAACCTGGCCGAGTCACCCGCCGTCGCGAGCATCGGCAGGATGGGCGTGATGCCGATCCCGCCCGCGACGAACAGGTACTCCGGGGCGGACAGCAACGGGAAGTTGTTGCGTGGCAACGAGACATCGAGGGTCCGGCCCGCGCGCAGGAACAGGTGGACATACTCCGAACCGCCCCGGCTCAGCCGGTCGAACCGGACGGCGACGCGGTAAGTGCCGCGATCGGCCGGGTCCCCGCACAGGGAATACTGCCGGGTCAGCCAGTTCGGCAGGGACAGATCGACATGCGCGCCCGGCTCCCAGGGCGCCAAGGGGCCGTCGGCACCGCGCAGCACGAGCGAGACGACACCCTCGGCGACCGGTTCCACGCGGTCGAGAACGGTCTTCTGCATCAACGGGATCACCTCAGTACAACTGCCGGTAGCCGGTTTCGAGCATGGTCTGCAGCGCCGCGGGGTCGACGCCGGGAGCCATCTGCTCGGCGGCGATCTCGCCGACGGACGGCAATTCGTCCGCCAGCGCCTGGCTCGCGGGATCCCAGAGCCGGGACCGGATCAGCGCGCGGCCGCAGTGGAAGAACGTCTCCTCCACGTCGACGATGATCGCCAGAACCGCCGGTTTGCCTTCGGTCCGCATCCTGGCGAGCACGTCCGGCTCGTCGGTGGGATAGGCGCGACCGTTGACCCGGAACACCTCCCGCATGCCGGGGACCACGAACATCAGGCCGATGCCGTCGTTCTCCGCGAGATTGCGGAAGGAGTCGGCGAGTTTGTTGCCCGGCCGGTCGGGGATCGCCAGGGTGCGCTCGTCGAGCACCTTCACGAAGCCGGGGTAGTCGCCGCGCGGTGAGCAGTCGGGCAGGCCCGTCGCGTCCGACGTCGCCATCGCCACGAACGGGGCATGGGCGATGAACCGGTGCCCGTGCCGGTCGATCCGGTCGTGGACCTTGGCCTTGATCATGGCCTCCGGCTCCCCCAGCCGAGCACGGACCTCCTCGGGCGAAAGTCGGCGCGGACGCGTCTCTGTGCTGGTCATGGCACAATTATGAGCAATTGTTCATTCCGCTCGCTACTCGCTTTCGCGCCGCTTAACCGGGAGTGTCATGACGTCGGAACAACGACGGCTTCAGCCACGTAAACAGCCTCGCCAGGTCCGGGCCGAGCTCACCAGGCAGCGCATCCTCACCGCGGCTGCTCACGTTTTCGCCGAGTACGGGTACGCCGCGGGGACGACGAACCGCATCGCCGAACGGGCCCGGATCTCGATCGGTTCGCTGTATCAGTACTACCCGAACAAGGACGCGATCCTGGCCGAGTTGCTGACCCGCCACCTCGACGGCGACCGGGCGACCGAGACGTTGCGCCGCCACAAGGAGTCGCCGGAACCGCTCGAAACGGTGATCCGGGATTTCGTGCACACGGTGATCGAGAACCATCTCGACGATCCGCGGCTGCTGCAGATCATGATCGAGCAGGCGCCTCGCTCCGGCGAGCTGCTGGAACGGATCACCCGGCTGGAATGGGAGATGATCGGCGATCTGCGGGAACTGCTCCACGGCCATCCCGAGGTTCGCGTGGAGGACAAGGAGACCGCGGCCCGGCTCGTCGCGTCGACCGTGGAGCTGACCGTGCACCAGCTCATCGCCGCGCCCGGCTCCATCGACGTCACGCGGCTCGAGAACGAGCTCGTGGCGATGATCACCGGCTACCTCCGCGCCTGATTTCCGGAGGTTGACCAGGCGATGAGCGGGTATCCACCGGTGTGAGCCAACTCGGGGACAGCGTGCGCGGCCTCACCGCCCGGTGGCGGCGGCGAGGCGGCGCACTCGCGCTGATCTGGACACTGATCACCTTCGGCCTGGTCACGATGCTGTGGTTGTCCGGCTTCCGCGCGTGGCCGGTGTACCTGACCGCGGCGCCGGGCGCCGTCGTCACCGTCCTGCTGTGGATCGGTGTCGCGCGCAGTCGCCGCCGGAGGGTCGTCGAGAAACAACCGAGCGGTTGAGCTACTTCGTCGCGCGCATGGCCAGCTGGTCGAACTCGCGATCCGGCAGGGTCCTGTTGAGCTCCAGGAGCTGCTCGGCGAGGTGACCGACGGCGTATCGCGTCTCCGGCTTCTCTGCCTCGATGGCGGAGCGGATGGCGTCCACGACCACGGACGGGTCGGAGCCGTCGCCGAGCCCGGTTTCCCCGTGCCGCGCCATGGCTTCCGCCATTTCCCGGTACGCCCCGCGGCCGGAATTCTCCCGCAGCTGAGCGGAGGTCTGGGCCTCGAATTCGGTTTTGATGATGCCCGGCTGGATGATGACGACGTCGATACCGAAGGGCCCGACCTCCATCCGAAGCGTGTCGGAAAAGGCTTCGAACGCGTGCTTCGACGCGTAGTACCAAGCGCCGAACGGCAAGGCGATCTCGCCGCCGATCGACGAGACGTTGACGATCGTGCCGGATCGCTGAGCCCGCATGGCAGGCAAGACGAGCTGCACGAGCCTCGCCGGCGCGAGCAGATTGACTTCGAGCTGGTCACGCGCGCTGTCGAGTGGCACGTCCTCGACGGCGCCGTGCAGCACGGTCCCCGCGTTGTTGACCAGGACGTCGATCCGTTGCCGTTCTTCGAGAACGGTGCCGACCGCCTGACGGAGATCGTCCTCGTTCCTGGCGTCCATCTTCAGCACCTGGCCACCCGCCTCGCGCAGGTCGTCCATCTTCTCCACGCGCCTCGCGGCGCCGTAGACGATGTGCCCGGCGCGCAGGAGGTCCAGCGCGGTGGCGTGGCCGATCCCCGACGAAGCACCGGTGACCAGGCATACCTTGGCCGTCATTTCGGACACCCTTCTGAGTTTTTCGGTTACGACGAAACGGTAGGCTCGTTTTTCCGGCTCCTGCAACACATAACTTGGAATCGATGCAATGACCATGCAGCTGAATGCACCGGAGGACGGATGCCCGGAAACCGCCTGACCCGCGACGAGCGCGGGCAGATCGCCGCGGGCCTGTCGGCGGGGCTCGCCTACGCGGAAATCGCCCGCCGGATGGAACGCCCCAAGTCGACCGTGATCCGGGAAGTGGCGCGCAATGGCGGCGCCCACGGCTACCGGGCGGATCAGGCGCAGCAGGCGACGCGATGGCGGGCGCGCCGCCGCAAACCCAGTGCGCCGCCCGGCACCCCGCGGCCTCCGGAAACGCTGCGCGATTTCGAAACCGAATTCGCCGAGACGATGGCCGCGACCGGCGTCCCGGCGATGATGGCCAGGGTCCTAGCGTGCCTGTTCACCGCGGACACCGGTGGCGGTACCGCCGCCGACCTGGTCGCCAGGCTGGAGGTCAGTCCCGCGTCGGTGTCCAAGGCCGTCGGCTGGCTCGAACAACGCGGCCTGATCACCCGCGAGCGTGAAGGCAGGCGGCAGCGATACGTCGTCGACGACGACTTCGGCTACCGCGCCTGGCAGACGAGTCTCGAAGCGATGACCCAATGGGCGGAGGTCACCCGCCGAGGTGCCGCCCTGCTCGACGGCCCGGCAGGCGCCCGGCTGGACGCCACCAGCCGGTTCTTCCGGCATCTGCGCGAGGACATGGGCGAGGCGGCCGAACACTGGCGGCGGACCGGCCCCGCTTGAATTCCGGTGAGTTCGCCGTTCAATCACGCGAGTTCCGCCTCTGATCACGCGAGTTCGCCGTTCGATCACGGATGAGACGCGCCCGAGCCCGGGGAAAACACCTCGTTCGGCCGGAAAAGTGCGCTAGCCGCCGCTTTCCGGGCTCCCTACGCTGAATTCCGCGCACGAGAACCACAAACGGCCTCGGGAGGCTCCAGTGAGAGCAACGAGAATCGTGTTCTGCGCCCTGTTCGCCCTCGGCGCCGCCTGCCTTTCCGCACCGGCGTCGGCGGAGCAAACCGCGTTCACCCTGTCCAGTACCGCGTTCGCCGACGGCGGCCTCATGCCCAAGGTGCACGAGTGCACCAGCGGCGGCGGGAACGATCCGGCCAAGAAGAACGAGTCGCCGCCGCTGGCGTGGTCGGGTGCTCCCGCCGCGGCGAAGAGCTACGCGATCGTCATGCGCGACCTCGACAACGCCAACCTCATCCACTGGGTCATCTACGACATCCCGGCGTCCACGGCCTCGCTCCCCCAGAACGTCCGGCACGTCTACCGGCCGCCGGTGCCCGCCGGCTCCAGGCAGGTCTACTACCGCGGCAGCGCCAGCCTCTACGGCTACCAGGGCCCGTGCTCGCCCTCGACCGTGAACACCTACGAGTTCGTCGTGCACGCCCTCGACCGGGCTTCACTCACCGGCCTTAACTCCGGTTCGTCGACCCAGGCCGCCGCCAGGGCGATCACGGCGGCTTCGATCGGTTCGGCGAGGATCACCGGCGAGTCGTAAGTCCCCTGGTCACCCGTGGCAAAATCGGCCCAATGCGGATCGGGATGCTGGGGCCCTTCGAGGTGCACACGGACGACGGCGGGCTCGCCGACGTGCCGGGCGCGCGGCTGCGCGGGCTGTTGATCGCCCTCGCGCTCGAGCCGGGCCGGGTGGTCCCGAAAGCGTCGCTCATCGACTGGATCTGGGGTGAGCAGCCCCCGGCCGACGCGACGAACGCCTTGCAGCGCTTGGTTTCCCGGCTGCGGAAGGTGCTTCCGGACGGCGTCGTCGATGGACAGACCGACGGCTACCGCCTGAAGGTGGCGCCCGAAGCCGTCGACGCCGTGCGGTTCGAGCGGCTCATCGAGCAGGCCCGCGGCGACGACGGGCCGAGGCGGCTGCGCGAGGCGCTCGACCTGTGGCGCGGGGCGGCCATGCAGGACGTCGGCCTGCAGGACAGCGGCGCGTTCGACGCCGCCGTCACCCGGCTCGAAGGGCTCCGCCTGACCGCGTTGGAGGACCGCTTCGACGCGGAACTCGACCTCGGCCACGGCGCGAACCTGGTCACCGAGCTGACCGATCTGGTGGCCGCGCACCCGCTGCGCGAGCGGCTCGTCGCCGCGCTGATGCGGGCCCTCGCGGCGACCGGCCGCGACACCGAAGCGCTGCTCGTGTACCAGCGCACGCGGGAAGCCCTGGCCGACGCGCTCGGCGTCGATCCGTCGCCGGAGCTGTCCGCGGTGCACGTCCAGCTGCTGCGCGGTGAGCTGGGACGGCGTGAGGAGAACCGCAAGACCAACGTGCGCGCCGAGCTGACCAGCTACGTCGGCAAGGACGACGACGTCGCCAAGGTCCGCGAGCTCGTCGCCGAGCACCGGCTCATCACCCTGATCGGGCCCGGTGGTTCGGGAAAGACCCGGCTGGCCACGGAAGCCGCGCGAACCGTGCTCGGCGACCTGCCGGACGGCGCGTGGCTGGTGGAGCTCGCGGCCATCGGCCCCGATGATGACGTCGCCCAAGCGACGCTCGCGGCACTGGGCCTCCGGGACGCACTGCTCGGTGACTCTTCGAACGCCGAACCCGTCGAGCGGGTCGTCGCCGCGATCCGCGAGCGGGAAGTCCTGCTGATCCTGGACAACTGCGAGCACGTGATCGAGGCGGCCGCGGCCTTCGCCCATCGGGTGCTCGGGGAATGCCGTCGTCTCCGGATACTGGCGACGAGCCGGGAGCCGCTCGGCATCACCGGCGAGACGTTGTGGCACGTCGTGCCGCTGGCCGTCCCGGACCGGCACGCGAGCCCCGGCGAGATCGAATCCTCCCCCGCCGTCCGGTTGCTGCGTGACCGGGCGAGCGCGGTGCGCAAGGATTTCGTGGCCGACAAGACCACGCTGGCCACGATGGCGCGCGTGTGCCGGATCCTGGACGGGATGCCGCTGGCGATCGAACTGGCCGCGGCCAGGCTCCGCACGATGTCGATCGAGCAGCTCGCGAACCGCCTCGACGACCGGTTCCGCCTGCTCACCGGCGGCAGCCGGACCGCGCTGCCCCGCCACCGGACGTTGCGCGCCATGGTCGATTGGAGCTGGGAGCTGCTGTCCGACGCGGAACGGACGGTCCTGTGCCGTCTCTCGGTGTTCTCGGGCGGGGCGAGCCTGGAAGCGGCCGAGCGCGTCTGCGTGAGCGAAGCCGTGGAGGAGTACGAGGTCCTCGAACTGCTCACCACGCTGACCGAGAAGTCGCTGCTGGTCTCCGCGGGTGACGAAGCACCGCGTTACCGGATGCTCGGCACCATCAAGGAGTACGCCGCGCAACGGCTCGCCGAAGCGGACGGGACGTTGCTGGCGCGCCACGCGCATCTCGCGTATTTCACCGATCTCGCCGAAGCCGCCGAGCCGATGCTCCGCCAGGCCGAGCAGCTGGAGTGGCTCGCCAAGCTCAACGCCGAGCACGACAACATCACCGCCGCGATGCGCGGCGCCCTCACGGCGGGCGAAGCACCGGAAGCCATGCGGCTCGCGGCGGCCTGTGGCTGGTATTGGTGGCTCAGCGGGCACCGCACGGAAGGCATGGAGCTGGTCAACGCGGCCGTCAAGACGCCGGGCGAGGTGCCGGAAGAAATCGCGGCCGTCGTGTACGGGCTCGTCTCGCTCTTCGTGAGCTCCGGTTTCGCCGACGAACACACCGCGGCGAAGTGGATCCACGAGTCCTACCGGCTGGGCATGCGCACCGAGAAGAAGCATCCGCTGCTGGGCCTCGTCGTCCCGCTGGAACGCATGCTGGCCGGGGACGAGGCGCTGTCCGCGTGGGAACCGGTGCTGTCGGACGAAAACCCTTGGGTCCGCGCGCTGGGCAGGCTGCACCTCGGCAAGATGCGGGCCTCGCTCGGCCACCCCGGCCGGGAGGCGGACGAGTACCTCGCGGGGGCGCTCGCCGAGTTCCGGGCCATCGGCGAACGGTTCGGGATCTCGTTCGCCCTGACCGAACTGGCGGACCGGATCGCCACGCGCGGCGAGTTCGCCACCGCGTGCGAGTACTACGAACAGGCGGTCACGGTGGTGACCGAGGTCGGCTCCGTCGAGGACCTGATCCGGCTGCGGTCGCGACAGGCACAGCTGTTCTGGCTGATGGGCGACGAGGAGGCCAGCGCGGCCGCCGCGGCCGACGCGGAACGGCGCGCCGAGCGGGTCACCTGGCCGGGCGCCCTGGGCATGTTCGCCCTCTCGCAGGCGGAACTCCTCCACTGGCGTGGCGAAACCGAGGAAGCGGCGAAGCAGCTCGACTTCGCGACGACCGTGATGGGCGACGAAGCGGGATTGGGACACGTCCGCGCCGTCACCCACGACCTTCGCGGCTACTTCACCGACGATCTCGACCGGTCTCGCGCACACCGGGAATCGGCCTATCAGGCGGCGCGTGAGGTGCAGTACCAGCCCTTGATCGCCCACGTGCTCGTCGGGATCGCGGATCTGGCCCTGCGCCGGGACGATCCCGAGCAGGCCGGGCGGCTGCTCGGGGCGGCGGACGAACTGCGCGGGCTGCCGGACCGGTCCCGTCCGGACGTCACCCGCATCGAGACCACAGTGCTGCGCCGCCTCGGCGAAGCGAAGTTCGCGGAGGCGGCGCGAGAAGGCGCTGTGACGGACTGGAAACAGCTGGCCGAGGTCACGCTCGCTTCTTGAAGGTCGAGGACGCCCACAGGTATCCGGCGAGGGCGATCCCGGCACACCAGCCGAGGGCGGGGAGCACGTCGCCCGCGGCGGGCGCCCCGTCGAGAAGCCCGCGCAGCGTCTCGATGATCGGCGTGAACGGCTGGTACTCCGCGAACTCCCGGAGCCCCGGGCCCATCTTCTCGGCGGGCACGATCGCGCTGCTGAAGAACGGCAGCATGACCAACGGCACCGAGGCCATCCCCGCGGTTTCCGGGGATTTCGCCGCCAGCCCCAGCGCGACCGTGAGCCAGGCCGCCGCGAAACCGAGCAGGACGACGATGCCGGCCACGCCCAGCCAGTCGAGGAAACCGGCCGCCGGGGAGAAGCCGAGCAGGAAGGCCACCCCGGTGAGCGCCGCGATGGCGACCAGGTTGGTCAGCACACTGGCGATGACGTGCCCGGTCAGCACCGCGCCGCGGGAGACGTCCATGACCTTGAACCGGTTGATGATGCCCTTGGTCATGTCGGAGTTCACCGCGGTGGCGGTGGCCCCGAGGCCGTAGCAGACAGCCAGCAGCATCAACCCCGGTGTCGCGTAGTCGATGTAGTCGACGCCGACGCTGAACGCGTCCCCGAAGACGTAGACGAACATCAGCATCATCACGACCGGCATCAGGATCGCGTTGAACACCGAGGTCGGGTTGCGGACGAGGTGTTTGACGTTACGGCGCAACATCACCGTCGAGGGGGAGTTCATCGGGCTGCCTCCGTGTCGTGGCCGGTCAGGGCGAGGAAAACGTCATCGAGATCAGGGGTGTGGACGGAGAACTCTTCGGCGGCGATGGAGTACTCGTCGAGCCGGTCGAGCAGCGAGCGCAGGGATTTCGTCCCGGCGTCGCTGGGGATCCGCAGGGCGAGCTCGTCGTCGTCGCGGGCGGCTCCGGGGAAGATCCGCGCCGCCGCGTCGAGTTCGGCGACGGTGGTGAAGCGGAGCCGGACGTGCGTGCCGGGCATCCGGCGCTTGAGCTCGGCGGGCGTGCCCTGTGCGACCAGGCGGCCCTGGTCGAGGACGGCGATCCGGTCGGCGAGCTGATCGGCTTCTTCGAGGTACTGGGTGGTGAGGAAGACGGTCACGCCGCCGGCCACCAGCTCGCGGATGATCGACCACATCGTGCGGCGGCTGCGCGGGTCCAGGCCCGTGGTGGGCTCGTCGAGGAAGATGATCCGCGGATCGCCGACGAGCGTCATCGCCAGATCCAGCTTCCGGCGCATGCCGCCGGAGTAGGTCGACGCCGGCTTGCGTGCCGATTCCACCAGGTCGAAGCGTTCCAGCAGCTCGGACACGACGTTCTTGCCCGCGGTGCCGCGGCTCAGGTCCACCATCAGCTGGAGGTTCTCCTGGCCGGTCAGCAGTTCGTCGACCGCCGCGAACTGGCCGGTGACGCCGATCGCCGCCCGCACCGCCTTGGCCTCGGTCACCAGGTCGTGGCCCGCGACCTTCGCGGTCCCGCCGTCGGCCTTCATCAGGGTGGTCAGCAGGTTCACCGTCGTGGTCTTCCCCGCCCCGTTCGGGCCGAGCAGGGAGAAGATGGTGCCCGCCTGGACTTCGAGGTCTATACCGTCGAGCACGACCTTGTCGCCGAAGGTCTTGCGCAGTCCGGAGACCGCGATCGCTGTGTCGTTCATGGGCACCACTCTGTGCGGCCGCGCTGACACGGCCCCGCCACGCCGCTGACACGGGTGGTGTCAGCGCCGTGTCAGCCGGATGTCAGGCCTCGTGGGGAGAGTGGCCGTCACAACCACCACGAAAGGCGAAGCGATGACTCAGACGGTTCCCGTCCCGCAGGGCCTCCCGATGGAGCGCGACGCGGGGCCCTTCGACCCGCCCCGCGAGATCACCCGGCTGCGCGAGGCCCGCCCGGTGAGTCCCATGATCTTCCCCGACGGTCACGAGGGCTGGCTCGTCACCGGCTACGACGAGGTCCGGCAGATGATGGCCGACACCCGCTTCAGCTCGCGCCAGGACATCGGCATCCTGCACATGCCGTACGAGACGCCGGGGATCCCCGTCCAGACCGAACCGTCCCCGCCGACGCCGGGCATGTTCGTCGCCATGGATCCGCCGGACCACGGCCGGCTGCGGAAGCGGCTCACCGGCGCCTTCACCGTGAAGCGGATGAAGCAGCTCGAGGAGCACATCATCGAGGTCACCGAGCGGCAGCTGGACGCGATGGCGAACCTGACTCCGCCGATCGACCTGGTCGAGGAGTTCGCGCTGCCGGTGCCGTCGATGGTGATCTGCGAACTGCTCGGCGTCCCCTACGAGGACCGGGAGAGCTTCCAGGCCAATTCCGCGCAGCTCATGGTCAGGGACCAGACGCTGGAGGAGAAGATGGCCGCGTTCATCGGGATGAACACGTTCCTCACCGAACTGGTCACCCGCAAACGCGAAACGCCCGAGGACGACATCCTGTCCGACCTCGGCCGCCACGAAGACCTCACCATCGAGGAGCTGGCGGGCGCCGCGTTCCTGTTGCTGTTCGCGGGACACGAGACCACCGCGAACATGCTGGCGCTGGGCACCTTCGCGCTTCTGGAGCACCCTGAGCAGCTGGCCGAACTGCGGGCCGACGCGGAGTTGCTCCCCGGCGCCGTCGAAGAACTGCTTCGCTACCTGTCCGTCGCCGACATCTTCTTCCGGTACGCCACGGAGGACCTGGAGCTCGGCGGCGAAACCATCCCGGCGGGGTCGACCGTCATCATCTCGCTGCTGGCCGCCAACCGTGACCCGCGGCGGTTCGAGAATCCCGACGTCTTGGACCTGCACCGCAACGCCCGCGGTCTGCTGTCCTTCGGGCACGGCATCCACCAGTGCCTCGGCCAGCAGCTGGCGCGGATCGAGATGCGCGCGGGTTTCGAGGGCTTGCTGCGCCGCTTCCCGACGCTCGCCCTCGCCGTTCCGGCCGAGGAGGTCAAGCTGAAGACCGACATGAACATCTACGGCGTGCACGAGCTTCCGGTCACTTGGACGGAATAGCGGCTCGTGAGCGGTCATCACCGAGGGGGTTGCGAAAGCCACTTTCGCAACGTTGAAGGTTGCGAAAGTGGCTTTCACAACGTCGGCTGTGGCCGGGCCCGGTACCGCCCTGGCGACACGGGTGGCGATCGCGTAATCCGTGAAGGCCTCCTTCCCTACCTTGAGGGTAGGCAAGGAGGCCTTCACAGACTAGCGAGCCTCTCGCGAGTTCAATAAGTATCCGTATCAATTCCGCTCCACCGCTTGTCACCGTTCACAATCCGCCCGCCCGCGATTCTGGGGAACTTCCAGGAAGAAACCGGCTCTCCGCTTGGAATGATCACGAGATCACTCCTCGAAACCTTCGGAGAACACAATGCGTTCCTTGAGCCGCAGGGCACTGCTGACCGTGGCGGCGCTGGCCGTGTCGGCGGCGGTGGTCCCGCAGACCGCCGTCGCCGCGCCCGCCGTCGCCGCCCCGACCAGTCCGCGCGTCTACGAGAAAGCGGGGCCGCACAAGGCGGTCAAGGCGCCGGGCGGTCCGGCGCACACCCTCTACTACCCGGCGGACGGCACCGGGCATCCGGTGCTGATCTGGGGCAACGGCACGAACGCCACCGTCGACCAGTACGAGCAGCTGTTCACCCACCTCGCGAGCTGGGGTTACGTCGTCGCGGCCGCGAACACCGGCCAGTCGGGGTCCGGTGAGGAGATGCTGGCGGGCGCCCGGTATCTGATCGCGGAGAATTCCCGGCCGGGCAGCGTCTTCCATGGCCGCATCGCCACCGGGAAGATCGCCGCCGCCGGGCATTCGCAGGGCGGAGGCGGAGCGATCGCGGCCGGCGCCGACCCGCTTGTCAAGACCACGCTGCCGATCATGCCCGGCCCGCAGGGCAACGTGAACAAGCTGCACGGACCCGCCTTCTTCGTGTCCGGGCAGGCCGATGTCGTCGTGCCCGCCTTCTACGTGCGCAGCCGTTTCCTCGCCTGCGACCAGGTTCCCGCCGTATACGGCCAGCTGAAGGGCGCCACCCACTTCCTCCAGGGCGAGACCCGCGACCGGGTCATCGGCGCCATCACCGCATGGTTGCAGTACCACCTCGCCGGTGACCAGAACGCCGGAAGTGTCTTCTACGGCACCGTTTCCGGCCTCGACCAGGACGACGAAGGCTGGTCCGCGACCGAGCGGAACGAAATGGCCGCCTGATGCGCGATCCGTCGGCGGAAAGTGCACGATCGGGAAGGAAAGCACGTCGCCGCGCGGACCCGCGCGCCTATACCTTCGAAGGATGACCGAGATCCGCCCGTTGGTGACCCTGTTACGCGACCGGCCGTCCGATCGGCCGGCGTTCACCGACGAGCACCGGACCCTCACCTTCGGGGAACTGCTGGAGTCGAGCGGCCGGTTGGCGGCGGGGCTCGGGATCGCCCGCGGCGAACGGGTGCTGATCCACGTCGGCGGGCGCGTCGAATTCGCCGAGTACGGTCTGGCGGTCCTGCGGGCGGGCGGGGTCGGTGTTCCGGTGAGCACGCGCTCGACGGCGGCCGAACTCGCCCGCGTCGCGGAGGATTCCGGCGCCGTTCTGCTGATCACGGAAGCCAGGCACGCGGAGCTCGCGCGAAAGCTCCGGTTACGAGTGGTGTTCGTCGAGGACGAGCCGTCGCCCCCGCTGGGCGAACCGCGCGACGACCTCGGCCTCGACGAACCCGCTTGGCTGCTCTACACCTCCGGCACGACCGGCCGTCCCAAGGGCGTGCTGATGACACAGCGCGCGATCCTCTGGTCGTCGGCGGCCTGCTACGGCCCGCTGTACGGAATCTCCGGCGAAGACACCGTTCTATGGCCGCTTCCACTGCACCACGCGTACGCGTTGTCGCTGGCCTTCGCCGGGACGATCGCGTTGGGCACGCACACGAGGATCGTCGATCGCGATCTGCGCGGAGCACTCACGGCGTACCCCGGCGCGGTCCTCGCCGGTGTCCCGGCGACCTTTCTGAACCTGCGCCAGGAGGTCCGCGGCGTTCTCCCCGCGCCACGGCTGTGCCTGTCCGGAGGTTCGCCGTGCACCCCGCCGACCCGCGCCGCCGTGCGGGAATTGTTCGGCGTCGAGGTGCTCGACGGCTACGGCAGCACGGAAACCGGCGGAAAGATCGCCGTCCAGCTCCCCGGCGAAGAGCATTTGACGCCGGTGCCGGGGATGGAGGTCCGCGTCGTAGGCGAGCAGATCGAGGTGCGCGGTCCCGGCGTGGCCCCGGGAGTCGCGGGGCCGGACGGCTGGTACCGGACCGGTGACGTGGGCACCCTCGCCGAGGGGCGGCTCATCCTCGAAGGCCGCGCCGACGACGTCATCGTCTGCGGCGGCCAGAACGTGCATCCGACGGAGATCGAGGCGGTCATCGCCGAACTCCCCGGTGTCGAAGACGTTCTGGTGACAGGAAGACCCGACGAGGTCCTCGGCGCGGTCCCGGTGGCGTTCCTCGTCTCCGCCGAGCCGGATCTCGACGCGGTGCGCGCCTTGTGCCGCCGCCGGCTCTCCGCGTACAAGGTTCCGGTCGCCTTCCACCTCGTCGAGCGCCTTCCCCGGACGCCGTCGGGGAAAGCGCTGCGAAAGGACTTGCGCGTTCCGTCGCCCGAGGTGGAAACGCTGGTGCGCGAGGCGATAGCCGAACTGTGCGACATCGACGAGCGGTGGCGCGAACGTCCCTTCGCCGAACTGGGCCTGACGTCGGTGGGCGGCGTGCAGTTGCGGCACCGGCTGGCCGAGGCGACCGGTTTGGCCCTCCCCCAGGCGCTCGTCTACGACTTCCCGACCCCGGCCGCGGTCATCGGCGAGCTCGAACGGCTGCTGTCCGGGGCAAACAGACCCACCACGAAAAGAACCGTCCCCGTTCGCGACGACGAACCGATCGCCGTCGTCGCGACCGCGTGCCGGTTCCCCGGCGGCGTGACCTCGCCCGAGGAGCTGTGGAACCTGGTGGCCGGTGGCGTCGACGCGACCGGCGACTTTCCCACCGACCGGGGCTGGGAGCACTCCGTCCGGTACGACCCGGACCCCGGCAGGCTCGGCGGTTCCACCACCCGCCGAGGTGGATTCGTGTACGACGCCATGGATTTCGACCCCGCCCTGTTCGGCATGTCGCCGCGCGAGGCGCTGTCGACCGACCCTCAGCAGCGGCTGTTGCTGGAGACCTCGTGGGAGCTGTTCGAACGCGCCGGTCTCGACACCGCCACGCTGCGCGGCAGCGACACCGGGGTGTTCGTCGGCGTGATGCACGAGGACTACGCCAGCCGGTTCGAAGGGCATCGGATGGAGGGGCGGCTGGGCATCGGGTCCTCGCACGCGCTGGCGTCCGGCCGGATCTCCTACACCTTCGGGCTGAACGGCCCGGCGGTCACGGTCGACACCGCCTGCTCCTCTTCCCTGGTGGCACTGCACTGGGCCGTACGAGCGCTGCGTGCCGGGGAGTGTTCGCTCGCCGTGGCCGGTGGCTCCACGGTGATGTCGTCCCCGCGCACGTTCCTCGAATTCAGCCGCCAGCGCGGCCTCTCCCCGGACGGCCGATGCCGCTCCTACGCGGCGGGCGCCGACGGCACGGCCTGGGCCGAGGGCGCGGGCGTCGTGCTCCTGGAGCGGTTGTCGGACGCCCGCCGGAACGGGCATCCGGTGCTGGCCCTGCTCAGTGGTTCCGCCGTCAACTCCGACGGGGCGTCGAACGGGCTGACCGCGCCGAGCGGACGGGCCCAGCGCGCGGTGATCGCGTCCGCGCTGGCCGACGCCGGTCTCGCCGCGGCCGACGTCGACGCGGTGGAGGGACACGGAACGGCCACCCCGATCGGCGATCCGATCGAGGCGGAGGCCCTCATCGCCGCCTACGGTGGTGAACGTGACCGGCCACTGTGGCTCGGCTCCGTGAAGGCCAACATCGGGCACACCCAGGCCGCGGCGGGCGTCGCCGGGGTGATCAAGATGGTGGAAGCCTTGCGGCACGGGCAGTTGCCGCCGTCGCTGTACGCCGACGATCCGAGCCCTCGCGTCGACTGGTCCGCGGGCGACGTGCGTCTGCTCGCCGAAGGCCGGGAATGGCGGGCCGGACCGAAGCCTCGGCACGCCGGGGTTTCCGCGTTCGGGATCGGCGGCACCAACGCGCACGTTCTCGTCTCGGAAGCGCCGCCGTCGGACGAGGACGAAGGTCCGGCACCTCTCGGAGCGCCGTGGTTGTTGAGCGCCGCCGGGGACGGCGCGCTGCGAGCCGCCGCTTCCCGGTTGCTGGCGACCGTGGGCGGCCGGGACGAGGACGACGTCGCGTTCACCCTCGCCACCCGCTCGGCGCTGGAGCATCGCGCGCTGGTCCCGTCCGGTGATCTCGCCGCGCTGCGCGCACTCGCCACGGGCGAACGCCGTGGCCGGACCGTGCGCGGACCGGCGGCCGCGGCGTTCCTGTTCAGTGGGCAGGGCGCGCAGCGCGCGGGAATGGGCAAGGAACTGTCGGAGCGATTCCCGGTGTTCCGCACGGCGTTCGACGCGGCGTGCGAGGCGCTCGGCGGCGGAGTCCGTGAAGTCGCGTTCGAGGGCGGGGAACTGCTCGACCGGACGGATCACGCGCAAGCCGCGTTGTTCGCCCACGAAGTCGCCCTGTACCGGCTGCTGGAATCCTGGGGTCTCCGGCCCGGTGCCGTCGCCGGGCACTCGATCGGCGAGATCGCCGCCGCGCACGTGGCCGGTGTCCTCTCCCTCGAGGACGCCGGTGCCCTGGTGGCCGCGCGCGGCCGGCTGATGGCCGCCTTGCCGCCGGGCGGCGTCATGGTCGCGGTCAGGGCGGCCGAGGCCGAAGTCGCGCCGCTGGTCGGGGAATTCGCCGACCAGGTGGCGATCGCCGCCGTCAACGGCCCTCGATCCCTTGTCCTGTCCGGAGCCGCGAGCGTGACCGAAGCGATCGCGGCCCAGTGGCCGGGTTCCACGCGCCTGCGCGTGAGCCACGCGTTCCATTCGCCGCTGATCGATCCGATGCTCGCCGAGTTCCGTGAGGTCGCCGCCGGGCTGACCTACCGCGCACCGGAGATCACCGTGATCTCCGGCCTGACCGGCCGCGCGATCACCGGGGTCGACCCGGAATACTGGGTGCGGCACGCCAGGGAGACGGTCCGGTTCGCCGACGCGCTGGACACCGTCGTCGCGGCTGAAACCGCCATTTGCCTGGAGATCGGCCCGTCCGCCGTGCTGAGCAGGGCCGCCGGAGCGGTACTACCCACCGTGTCCACTATGGACACGGGCCGAAGCGTCCTCGATGCGGTGGGCGAACTGCACACCGCCGGCGTGCCCGTGTCGTGGCGATCGGTCTTCGACGGCAGCGGCGCCCGCCGGGTCACCCTGCCGACGTATCCCTTCCAGCGCGAGCGTTTCTGGCTCGATCCGCAACCACGCCGGAGCCACGACGGCCATGCGATGCTCGGCCCGGCGCTCGTCGCCCCCGACTCGCCGAGGGTCGTGCACGGCGGCTCGGCGGGCGTCCGCACGCACGGCTGGCTCGCCGACCACGTCGTCGGCGGCGCGACGTTGTTCCCGGCCAGCGCTTTCGTCGAGCTCGCCGTCCACGCCGGCGGAGCGAACGTGGCCGAGCTGACGATCGAGGCGCCGCTGCGGCTCGGCCGGTCCGAAGACGTCGCGCTCCAAGTGGTCGTGGACGGACCCCGGATCGACATCTACGCCAAGGATTCCGACGTCTGGACACGGCACGCCACCGGCCGTCTGGGGACCGCCGAGGTCTTCGCACAGCCTTGGAAGGGCGAGTGGCCGCCTCCCGCCACCGAACCGGTCGACCTGGACCGGGCTTACGCGGCCCTCGACTACGGTCCCGCCTTCCGCGCGGTGACCGGGCTGTGGCAGGACGGCGACGAACTGTTCGCCGACATCGCACTCGCCGAAGACGTCGACGGCCGGTTCGCGCTGCATCCCGTGCTGCTCGACGCGGCGGTGCACACCCTCGCGCTGGCCGGGGCACCCGGCGACGAAGCGCGCGTGCCGTTCCTCTGGAGCGGCGTCCACGTGCTCGCCCCCGTCGCGCGCCGGGCACGAGTCCACTGTGTACGGTCCGGCCCCGGCGAAGTCCGCGTGGAACTCTTCGACCCGGCCGGAACACCCGTCGCGGTCGTGGAATCGCTGCTCACCCGGCCGCTGCCCGCCGGGAGCACGATGCTCTACGCGCCGAAATGGATCCCCGTCCCGGCCACAAGCGCCGACGACGTCCGGATCATCGAGACCGAAGACGTCCGGAGCGCGCTCACCGCACTGCAGAACACTCTCCCGCGCGGGGAACGCACCGTCGTCGTCACCCGCGACGCGGCCGATCCCGCGTCGGCCGCCCTCTTCGGGCTTGTTGCCGCCGCGTCGACCGAGTACCGCGGCCTGGTCACGGTGGTCGACACCGATCTCCCGGTGGAGAAGGTGCGCGAACTCGTCGGCGGCAACCCCGAACCCCAGTTGTCGATCCGCGACGGCGTACCGCACGCGCTGCGGATCGCCCGCACCGCGCCCGCGTCCGGCCGCCCGATCGACCCGGCCGGGACGGTGCTGATCACCGGCGGCACCGGCGCGCTCGGCGCGGCGCTGGCCCGGCACCTCGTGTCCGCGCACGGGGTCCGGCATCTGCTGCTGGCCAGCCGCCGCGGCCCGTCCGCGCCCGGCGCGGACGAGCTCCGCGAGCTGCCCGCAAACGTGCGGATCGTCGACGGCGACATCGCCGATCCGGCCTTCGTCCGGCGACTGGTCGGCTCCTGCGATCCGCCGCTGACCGCCGTGGTGCACTCCGCCGCCGTCGTCGCCGATGCCGCCTTCACCGCACAGACGACCGGCGGGATCGACACCGTCTTCCGCCCGAAGGCCGACGCCGCGGCGATCCTGCACGAGGCCACCCGGCATCTCCCCCTGTCGGCCTTCGTGCTTTTTTCCTCGCTGGCCGGCACTTTCGGCAACGCGGGACAGGCGAACTACGCGGCGGCGAACCGCTACCTCGACGCGTTGGCCGTACGACGGCAGGCGGAAGGGCTTCCCGCGACGTCGATCGCTTGGGGTCTCTGGGATCTGGAGATCGGCCTCGGCTCGCAGATCCCCGAAGCGGCGCGGCATCGCATCCACACCTCCGGGGTGGCCGCGCTGACCGTCGAGGAAGGCATGGCCCTGTTCGACGCGGCGCTCGGGCACCCCGAACCGGTCCTGATCGCCGCCCGGCTCGACCCCACCGCCGCCGGCCTGCCCCCGATCGCCGACGGGCTCGGCCGTCCCGCGGCGAGACCCGCGCCGCCGTCACCCGGCCGGCACTGGCCGGATCAGCCCACGGAGCGGGAGCTGCGCGATCTGCTGCGGGTGGAACTCGCCGAGGTCCTCGGCCACCACGATCCGGGCACGATCCCCGTCGACAAGCCGTTCACCGAGCTCGGGCTCGATTCCCTGGCCGTCATCGACCTGCGTACGCGGCTCCGGGAGCTGACCGGCGTCGAACTCCCCGCACGTGTGCTGTTCGACCATCCGACCGTCACCGAGCTCACCGGGCACCTGCGCGCCCGGGCCGGGCGAGAGTCTGGCTGAGCGTCAACGCGGTGAGCGCGACGGCGAATCCGGTGAGCTGCCAGCCGGTGAGGGTCTGGCCGAGCACCAGGAATCCCGCGGCGGTGGCGACCAGGGGGTTGGTCAGCGTCAGCAGGGAGACCGACGCCGGGGCGAGCCGGTCGATGCCGCGGAACCACAGCGGATAGGCCAGCGCGGTGGTGACGATGCCGATGTAGCCGTAGCCGATCACGTTCGCCGTCGTCAGCGAGCTCGGCAGGCCTTCGAACAGCAGCGTCGCCGGAGCGAGGACGATGCCGCCGAGGGTCAGCTGCCAGCCGGTCATCGCCAGCGGATGTCCGGGGCGGCCCCATTTCTTGGTCAGGATCAGGGAAACGGCCATCAGCCCGACGGCGACGAGCATGGCGGCCAGTCCGAGCGGGTCGAGCCGGGCTTCCGAAGTGAGGGTCAGCAGCGCGACCCCACCGGCGCCGGCGGTCGCGGCGAGCAGGATCGGCGCCGGGGTCCGGACCCGGAGCATCGGGAGCGCGAGCAGCGCCACCAGCAGGGGTTGCAGGGCGCCGAGGGTCGCGGCGACCCCGCCGGGAAGGCGGTACGCGGCGAAGAAGATCAACGGCAGGAAGGCGCCGAAGTTGAGCATTCCGAGCACCGTCGTCTTCCACCACCACGACCCGTGCGGAAGCCGCCGGGTCAAGACCAGCAGGAGCAGCCCGGCCGGGAGCGCCCGCAGCGCGGCGGCCAGCAACGGCCGGTCCGGGGGCAACAGGGTCGCGGTGACGACGTAGACGGTGCCCCAGCTGGCCGGGGCCAGCGCGGCCAGCGCGGCGTCACGCAGCGTCGGTTTCGCGGCCGCCGGTTCCGCCGGGACGACGGGCCGCTCGGCGATGATCGCCATGATGTCTCCTCACTGATAATCTCAACGTTGAGATAACACCAGCGACTTCTGTCAATGTCAAGTCTCTTAATATTGAGACGATTGGAGGGCGTCATGGCCGACGCGGTGGACGCGGTGATCGCGCTTTGGCGGCACGAGCGGCCGGACCTCGAAGACAAGCTCTGGCCCGCCGAGGTGATCGGGCGCGTTCAGCGGCTTTCCCGGATCCTCGACCGGAAGCTCAAGGAGTTCAACGCCAAGCACGACCTGGAGTCGTGGGAGTTCGACGTGCTCACCACGCTCCGCCGCTCCGGGGAAGCCGACGGCCTGACGCCCGGCGCGCTGCTCAAGGCCGCGATGGTCACCTCCGGGGCGATCACGAACCGCATCGACCGCATGGAGACGAAAGGCCTGGTCGAGCGGGTGCGCGACAGCGACGACCGCCGATCGGTCAAGATCCGGCTGACCGGCAAGGGACGCCAGGTCGTGGACGAGGTCTTCGTGCTCCACCTGGAGAACGAAGCCGACCTCCTGCCCGACCTGAAACCGGCGCAGTGGGCGGAACTGATCGGCGGTCTGCGGCTGCTGCTCGAGCACTTCGGCGACACGTCACTGGAGTGACGCCGGACGCGTCACGTCCAGCCGAGCGGGGTGACCTCCGCCGCCGACGTCCACGGGCCGCGTCCGCCCGCCTCGGTGAGGGCGCGGAACCGCACATACCGCGCCCTGGTCGGCCAGAACCGCAAGGTCTTCCGGGCGGCGTCGTCCGCGAAGGTACCCGTGGCGACGGGACTCCCCCAGGCCGAGCCGTCCGCACTCAAATGGACTTCGTAACCACCGACGCGTCCGTGGTCGGAACCGTCCTGGCGCGGCAAGTAGGTCAACCCCGTCACGGTGCGGGCGGCACCCAAGTCGAGTTGCAGTTCGTGCGGCAGCGGGTCTTCCCCACCGGACCACTTGGTGTGCCAGTGGGTGGCGGGATTCCCGTCGACGGCGTTCGCGGCGGCGCCGTTCTCCCCCACGGTTTCCTGGCTGTCGGCCGAGCGGACGGTGGCAGTGAGCGGCCCGGAGCCCATGACCGGGTCGCTGATGGTCTCAGCGCCCGTCTCGACATGGCCCGCGAAGCGGCGTAGGAACCCATCCGGCCCCTGAACGGTCAGGTCGTACCAGCCGCCCATGCCGCCTTCGGTGCTGAACCAATCCTCGGCCGTCGCGCCCTGGGCGACCGTGTACGTCCACGGTCCACCGCCCCGGTTCCCGGTCCGCACGGTCAGTTCGCAGGCGGCGCCGGCGTTGGTCATCTTCAGGTACACGACGCCGGAACCCGGCCGTAGCACGACTTCCGGATTCGGCTTGCCACCGGTGGTCGCGGTGATCCGGTTGCCCGCGAACCGGCGCAGGAAACCGTTGGGGCCGTGCGCGGTGAGGTCGTACGCGCCATCCGGGGAACCGGCCTGCCAATAGTCGGAAAGCGTCGCGTTCCCGCCGACGGTGTAGCGCCACGGCCCGTCGGTCCGGTGTGCGTTGGCGTACACGTAGAAATGCGCGCCCGCCGTTCCGGTATTGGCGAAGTCGATCCAGAACCGTTCGGCCGTCACCCGCCCTGTCGCCGCCAACTGGTAGGGCAACGGGCGCGCGGTGCGTAACCCGGTCTCCGCGACGGGGAGCTTCTGCACGGACGGCGGCTGCGGCTGGGTGTTCCACGGCCCGCTCGTCGGCACCGGTTTGGTCAGCACCGGATAGCTCGCGCTCGGCGACGTCGTGTCCAGCGCCGAAGTCAGGTCACCGCAGACGGTGCGCCGCCACGGCGAGATGTTCGGCTCGGCGACGCCGCTCCACTGTTCGAGGAAGCGCAGCACGGAAGTGTGGTCGAAGACCTCCGAGCACACCTTCCCGCCCCGGCTCCACGGCGAGATCACGAACATGGGCACCCGTATACCCAGCCCGATCGGCTCACCGGAGACGAATTCGTCGGTCGTGGCGACGGAACTCTTGCCCTCGTTGTCGGAGGCCGGCGGCGCGGGCGGCGGCATGTGGTCGAAGAAACCGCCGTCCTCGTCGTAGGTCAGCAGGAACAACGTCTTGTTCCACACCTCCGGTTTGGACGCGATCGTGTCGAGGATCGACTTCACCAGATCGGCCCCGGTGTTCGGGCCCCACGCGGGATGTTCGGTCTGGGATTCCGGCGCGACGATCCACGACACCGACGGCAGCCTGCCCGCGTCGACATCGCCCTTGAAAGCACTCAGCAATTGCTTCGGCGCGACCCGGGCCAACCCGCGGTCGTACAACGCGCGTTCGGACGCGGTCAGGGTCGCCACACCGGCCGCCAGTCCGTCGAGCAGCCGGGTGCGCTCGGCGGCCGAAGCCGAATCGAGGGCGTAGTAGAAGTACTCCAGCTTCGGGAAGGCTTTGCCCGCCGAGTCCTTCACCTTCGACAGTGCCTTGGTGCCGACGGCGAGGAAGCTGCTGAAATAGTCCAGCGAGTTGTCGCCGTAATTGTCCCATTCCTGATAAACGCGCCAACTGCGGCCGGCGGCCTGGAGTCGCTCGGCGTAGGTCTTCCACGTGTAGCCGGTGTGCCCCGGGTTCTGCCAGGCGTCGTTGCCGATCGCCCGGGTCGTGCCGTCCGGCTCGTAGCCGAGTTTGCCGGTGAACAGGTAGAGCCGATTCGGGTTGGTGGGGCCCATTTCCGAACAGTGGTAGGCATCGCAGACGGTGAACGCGTCGGCCAGTTCGTGGTAGAACCGCAGTGCCGAACGGGTGTGATAGGTCAGCGACCGGACACCCTTGGCCGCGCGCCACGCGTCGTGACGCCCCTTGTTCCACGCCCGGTGCCCGCCGGACCAGCTGTGGTCGACGTCGGCCATGAACTGATCGTCGATCGCGTACGGGAGCAGAGTGCCCGTGCCGTCGGGTTGCTGGAAGACCGAGGCTCCCGACGGTAGTTTGATCGCGGCCGGATCGTTGAAACCCCGCACGCCGCGCAAGGTCCCGAGATAGTGGTCGAACGACCGGTTCTCCTGCATGAACACCACGACGTGCTCGATGACGTCGAGCCCGCCCGTCGGCGCTTCGGCGGCGAGCGCCTGCCGGACGCTCGCCGGGAGCAAGGTGAAGGCGGAAGCCGCACCAGCGGCCTTCAGCAGGGTACGACGGCGCACGGAGCCCTCCAGGAATTGCGTTGAACCCGTTCGATCGTGTTCGAAACTGCACCTTTGATCGGACTATCGAGCAGATGGAAACATAGGTGCCTGATCGGTTCAAGGGTTCGGCCCAGGGGCTGCATGAACGGAGCAAGATGACGCGACTTTCGGAGGGTCGCGACCCTCCTGAGCGTCGAGGACGTCAGAACCAACCGTGTCCTGGATACCTACTGGCGGTCTCGCGTGACTGGATGGACGACACGTGTGATCAGACGGACGACTCACGACGAAGACTTCGCCGCGGTCGTGTCGTCCATCTGGTCACGTGTGTCGTCCGTCGGATCACACGTGTCGTCCGTTCAATCACGTGAGTGCCGTGCTCACGAAGGGAACCGCGGTGGGGGCCGCCCCCCTTGAGCGTCCCCCACCGCGGTCATCCGGCCGGAAAGCGGCCGGACGTCATCTCCTGTCGTCGTCCGGACGCCCGGACAAGGCCGCCAGGGAAAGCACCACGACGACCGGCCAGATCACCGCCACCAGCGCGGCGCCGCCGAAGGTGATCGCCGTGACCGAGACCGCCGTCGCGATCAACCCGCCGACGGGTGACACGTAACAAAGGCCCAACGGTCCCAGGAAGAGTGCCCACAGCACCGCGGCCTTCGCCGATCTGGCGGGCGGACGGGGAACCGGATACCGGCCGGGCCCGACGACCTCGTGGTCGTCGCCCTGATACCACCCGCCGGACATCAGCGGCGGGTGCGGCGCGAAGAACGCCGGTCTTCGGCCGAACGCCTTGGGCGTCCGCGGGTTCTGCCCCACCGGCACGTTGCGGTGATCCTTCGGCCGTCCCATGACACTTTCCGCACTGCGCATGACACCCTCCCCCGTCGCCGGCCCGAGGCCTGGTGAAGTCACCCCGTGCCTGGCACAATTACCGGTCGCGGTTCGAAACTTCCGGGTCGTTCTGCCCACTGACCATGCTGACGAGTCGGGGGAGTGGCTGATGCGTCATATGGAACACAGCACCGATCCGGTGTCCGGGGAACCGGAGGGCCAGGATGACCGGTTCCTCCGCGGCTGAAAACGGGAGTCTCGGCACCTGGCGGCGGCTGACACCGGCGGAGCAGTCCGCCCTCCGGCGCGCCGGCCACCTGAAAGTGTGGCGCCCCGGCCAGATCCTCGCCCTCCAGGGCAGTCCGCCCACCAGCATGTTCGTCGTCCTGCACGGCTGGGTGAAGATCAGCGCCACCAACTACCGCGGCGAGGACGCCCCGCTCGCCGCGCGCGGTCCCGCGGAAATCGTCGGCGAACTGGCCCCGATCAGCGGACTCCCCCGTTCCGCCACGATGTCGGCGATCGACGAGGTGCACACCCTCGTCGTGCCGAGGGACAAATTCCTCGGCGTATTACGCGACCAGCCGCGTATCGCCGAGGAAATCTTCCGAACCGCCGCGATCCGCCTGCAGCAATCCGACCGGCTGCGTCTCGAATCCGGCGGCCCGGATTTCCCGCAACGCCTCGCCGCCGTTCTCCTGGAACTCGCGTTGCAGCACGCCGTCGACTGGACGGCCGGGAAACAGATCGATCTCCGCTTCAACCAAGGAGAATTGGCGGGCTTCGCGCGTGTCTCGCGCAGCACCCTGATCCGTGGCCTCGACGAACTCCGGCGGCTGGGCGTGGTGCGCACCGCACGCCAGCGCGTCACCATCACCAGCCCTCGCGCACTACGGGAATTGGCGGCCGGACGGCCACCCCCGGCCGCCGAGGCCTGATCCGGCGCGAAATCTCGGCTATCCTGAGCGAGGTTCAACTCTCGCAACCGTTTCACGGGTGGAGGGAATCGGCACGATGAGTTCTTTCTCGGCAGACACGGAACCGGACATCGAATCGGCGTTGCTCGATCTCGACGCGGTCTCCTTCACCGCGTTGCGGGAGCTGGAGGGCGAAGCCTTCCGCCAGTCGGCTCACCATGTCGTCGAACGCACCACCCTCGTCCGCGCGCGCTACAGAAGCGCAGGCAGTGCGGGTGGCGAACGGATCGACTGATGCCGCCATCAGCCGGGTCGCGTCCCGCGTTCCACCGGTTGTCATGGCGGGACTTCGACGCGCTCGCGCGTCTCGACGGCGACGAGGACATGGCGCGGCGGCTGCGACGGGCCGAGCGGAGCCGTCGCAAACTGTTGATCCACGCCTTGCTGACCGAAGCCGCGAAGGCACCGGATCATGCGGGCCCGTTGCCGCCGCTGGATTCCGCTTGGGAACTCCTCGCACGTGCCGAAGCACGAGCACCCCGTTCGGTGAACAGGATGCTCACCAATCCGTACACCGGAAGCTGGGCCGGCTACACGACTCGCTTGCTCCGCAACGGAATCGACGGCATCGGTCCTTTGTGGATGCACCTGGGGCACGCGCACGCGATCGCGGCGGCCGCGGCGATCCGGGCGGAGCTCGACTTCGAGACCGTCATCCCGGCGTGGCACGGCGACGCCATGCTCCCTTCGCTCGGGATGGCCCGCTTTCCGGACACCGAAACGTTTTCTTCGGTCGTTGTGCGCGGCGTGAACGGCCGGTACTCGGTGTCGAACGCCGGCACGACGGTTCATCTGCCGGACGCGCCCGATGCCGATGCCCCGGGTTGGTGGGGAATCCGACGGGTACGGAGCCACGTCGGCGCGCAGCGGTTCTCGTTGTGGCTCGACGACCTCGACCCCTATCGCGGACTCTACGAACCGATCCCGCCGGAACGGCTACCGGGCAAGGATCTGGCGGATTGGCAACGGCTGATCGACGAGGCCTGTCGTCTGGTCGCCACCCATCTGCCCGGCCTCGCCCGCATCATGCCGGTGGGATTGGCGTCCTTGGTTCCGAAGCCCCAGGTGCTCTTCCGGAATCCGAGCGCGTCGACCGGGGAGGCGTTCGGCAGTGCGGTCGTCGGACTGCCCACCGACGGGGCCTCCCTCGCCGAAACGCTGATCCACGAATTCCAGCACATCGTGCTCGGCGGTCTGCTGCACCTCGTCGAGTTGTACGAGCCGGACCCCCGAGAGCGGATCTACGTGGCCTGGCGAGACGATCCACGTCCCCTGAGCGGCGCTCTTCAAGGGGTTTACGCCTTCTTCGGTGTCACCGCCTTCTGGCGCGCCTTGGCCAGGGCCGGGACGCATCCCCGGCGCTCAAGCTTCGAATTCGCCTACTGGCGTGAGCAGACGTGGCGCACCCTGCGAGTGCTGCGCGTGGACTCGACGCTGACCGATGCCGGCCGACGCTTTCTCGACGCCATCGCCGAACGCCTCGGACCGTGGCAGAGCGAGCCCGTCTCGGCGGAGGCGAGCGACCTGGCCACGGCCGCCCGCCGCGATCACCGCGCGGGATGGCGGGCTCGGCACCTGCGTCCTGACCCGTCGGTGGTCGCCGAACTCGCGGCGGCGTGGCTCAGCGGAAGACCGAGACCTCCCGCGAGTCTCGACGCGACGAGCCTTCCTCCGACGCCGATACCGGACGGAGGCTGGTCCCCGGCCAGAACGGACCTCATCCGGCTCTCCCTCGGCGGCGCGGGACGACCGCCGACGGTACCCGGCGCCACCGCGGCTGATTTCGCTTACACCGCGGGAGATCACGTCGAAGCCGTGGAGGGCTACCGGCGGGAACTCGCCGCGGATCCGGACCGGCCGAACTCCTTGGTCGGGCTGGGCCTCGCGCTCTCCGCCCGAGGCCTCCACCCTGCCGCCCGTGCCCTGCTGCACTGTCCCGAACTGGTCCGCGCGGTGCATCGGTCCTTGCGATCCGGCACGCGGCCACCGACCGTGGAGGAACTCGCCTCCTGGGTCGGGCAGCTCGTGCCGGGTTGACTCACATCAGGATCGGGTCGATGTCGCAGTTGGCCCGGGCACCGCGACCGGCGGCCTGCGTTCCCGGGTGGGCCTCGCCCAAGATCCGGCGGTACCGCGCCAGGATCGGGTCGCGGAACGGTGCGGCCTCTTCCGTTCGACCCAGCGCGGCCAGATCCAATCCGAGGTTGAACGACGCCGCCAGGACCGTGGGGTGATCCTCGCCGAGCACCTGTGTGCCACGCTCGATCGCGTCTCGTCCCAGCTCGACCACGCGGTCGAGTTCGCCCACCGCCGCCAGGTCACTCGCCAGGTTGATCGCGGCGGTGATGGCATAGGGATGGTCCGGGCCGATGGTTGCGCGGAACTGCTCGAGGGCACGCTCGTCGAGGACGCGGGCGGCGGCGGGGTCGCCCATCAGGCGCAACGTCACCGCGAGGTTGACGTTGGCCGCGAGGGTGTGCGGATGGTGCTCGCCGAGACCGCCGCGGTACCGCTCGAAGGTGCTCTCACCGAGCTTCTTCGCCGCGGCCAGATCACCCGAGTGGCGGAGATCGATCGAATGCGCGAGAGCCGTGGCCATCGTCGTGCCATGGTCGTCGCCATAAGCGAGCCGGAACCTCTTGAGGGCCTCCGTGGACAAGCCGAGCGCCCCGGGGTGGTCGCCGTCCTTCCGCCTGGTCACCGAAAGCAGGAACGAGTTGACGGTCGCGTCCAGCTGTTCCCCGCCGAAGCGGGCGACGAAGTTCTCCGTCAACCTCTCCTGCTGAATCCGGGCCTGGCCGTATTCGCCCGCTTCGCGCAGGTCGACGACCATCGAACTGTTGACGCTGAAGGTGCGAACGTGGTCGCGGCCGAGAACCTCGATCCGCCGCCGTAGGGTGTCCTGATCCAGTTCCAAGGCCTCCCGGTAGGCGCCGGCCAACCGCAGGCTGATCGCGTGCTGATACGCGGCGTAGAGCGTCTCCGGGTCGTCTTCACCGAACATCCGCTTGGCCTTGTGATAGATCTCTTCGCTCAGCTTGGTCGCTCCCGCGAAATCACCCTGCGCCCGGAGATCGATCGTGATGTTCCGCTGAAGCGCGAAGGTCTCCTCGTTCTCCTCGCTGGAGATCTGCAAACGCAGCGCGAGAGTGCGCTGGTTGAGTTCCGCGGCTTCGGAGTACCGGCCGATCGCCCACAGGTAGAGCCCGAGCCTCGACGAGACTTCGAGGGTCTGCGGATGGGTGGGGCCGAGGACGTCGGTGAAGCGTTTGCGCGCTTCGAGACCGAGCCGTGCCGCTTCTTCGTGGTCGCCGTACTCGAACAGGTAACGCATCAGGTTGATGTAGAGCTGACGCGGCCAGTCGTTGTCGCAGTCCAGGACGTTCGCCGCGTAGGCGTGCGGCAGCAGTTCGCGGTAGCGCGACCAGTGCCTGCTGGACTCGGGGTCGTTGGGGTCCAGCGCGGCGAGCAACTGGTGGGCACCGTGCTGCATCCGCGCGTGCACCTGCCGGGCCATGACCCGGTTGCGCAGCACCAGCTGCACCAGCCGGTGCAGCTGAAGGGTGTTGTTCCCGTGGTCGATCTTGGCCAGGCCATAGCGATTGATATCCCGGATGGCGCGCGCCAGCTTGATCGGGTCACGGAGCGCGGCGTCCAGCTCGGGCGAAATCGACACCCGGTTGACCCCGGTGAGCAGATCGCGCGAGATCGGTTCCGGGGAGAAGAAGGCGCAGATGTGCAGGATCTGATGTGCCGCCGGGTTACGGGTCTTCAATTCTTCGAACGAAACGTTCCACGCGGCGGCGACGGACACCTCGTTGTCGGGCGCCGAAGCGGTGTCGAGGATTTCCTCGACCGACTCGTCGAACAGGCGCAGATACTCCTGCACCGGCATCCCGGTCACCGCGCGCCAGGCGGCCGCCTGCTCCACGGCCAAGGGCAGATCGCCGAGCTTCTCCGCGAGCTGGTCGGCGTCGGCCGGGTCGATCTCGGGACCGCGGCGTCCGAGCAGCTCGACGCTTTCCTCTCTCTTGAACACCGCGAGTTCCAGCGGGCGCGCGATACCCGCCCAGTCGGAGTTCCGCGAGGTGATCAGGATTTCGCCGGGACCGTTGCGCGGGAAGAACGGCAGCACGGTCTCCGGGCTTTCCGCTGCGTCGAAGACCAGGAGCCAGCGGCGGAAGGGCCGCCCGGTCCGCAGTGCCTCGATGACCGCGGGGACCGCGACACTGGCTTCGGACGCGCCGTGCAGGCCGAGGATTCCGGCGAGTTCGGTGAGACCGGCACGGATCTGGGTGGTGTGCGCGGCGTCGATCCACCAGACGAGGTCGTAATCCTGGAGATGCCGGTAGATGTACTCGGCGGCCATCTGCGTCTTGCCGATACCACCGAGACCGTGCAACGCCGAAGGAAGCACGGCGGTGGTACCACTGCTCAACCGCTTGGTGAGCTGGTCGAGCAATTCGTCGCGACCGGTGAAATTGGGGTTCCTCGGGGGAACGTTGCCGAAGACGAGCGGCGGGTCGTCGGGCTGGCGGGCGGGGAAGCTCCGGGAGGTTTCCGACGCCGAGGGGTGCACGATCCGGGTGGTCGGCTCATTCGCTTCGGGCTCAGTGAGATAAGACGAGCGTCCCTGTGGCACAGGCGTCGAGGCAGGTGGACGTTCGGCCGTCTCAGGCATCATCGAGCTCTCAGTCTTTGATTCAGATAGGTGCGTTTGGAGGACTTGGCTTGCCGCCGCGTTCCGCAGCCGGTCCGCCCGGGACAGGTACGGCCCGGAAAGGGCACGCATGAGCGCGGTTTCCAGCTCCACATCGGCCGGGGACTCGCGGGTGAGGTCTGGGTCCGGTGTGTTGTTCGGGTCGGCGATGGCGTCTCGGAGGTGCTTGATCAGCCGAATCCGGTCACCGAAATGGGTGGCGGCCACTCGGACGACCTTGGCCGTTTCCGACCGCCGCGCGCCGCTGAGCAGCAGTTCCCGGACTGCCTCGGGAAAAGCGAAGACCCCGTCTGTGTCCCAAGTGGACTCGCCCTCCCTGAGTGCGGGAGCGTACATCATCCCCGAAAGCAAAAGTTCGAGGAGGTGTTCCGGGCCCGCTTCCGGAACGAATTCCTGTCCCACCAGCTTCGCCACGTCGAGACGGACCGGTACCGCCGCGAGCAACTGCGCCAAGCGTAGCGCCGGCGGCGACGCAACACTGCGAAATCGTTGCACTCGTTCGGTGGGTGACAAAGTTACCGGCGGGTCGTCGAAATCGGACTGGGAAATCCGTTCCGTGGCGAGTACGACGGTTCCTTCCACGGCGTCGTCGTTTTCGCCGGTCATCAGTCCGGCCCACCAGCTCAGCGACCTCGGCCGCAGTTCGAGGACCGGCACCGGGACGAGATGGTCCGGCACTTTCGAACCGGGTTCGAGCCAGGCGTCCGCCAGGTCGCATTTCCAGCGGCCGTTGGGCGCCACCGCGTTCGGCACTCTCAACCGCGCCTTGTGCGGACTCATTCCGCACCGGCCCCACAGCCAATGCGGGAGCAGGTGCACGATGCTCACCGGCATCTTCCTGCCCCACCGCGCCAACATCGGGTACAGCGCGTCCTTCTTCTGCCAGGCGTCACCCACGCCGTCGGTCAGCAGCAACACCACGCGCCGCCCCGACGAATCCACGATCTCGTCCGGATCCCTGGCGGGCGCGCCGGGCGTGCCACCACGAAGAACGAGATCCTCTTCGGTGTCCTTGGCGGTTTCCAACAGACGGACCTGAATGGTGCGGAAAGCACCCACCTGCCCGAGCAATTCGACGAACGCGGACACCCTGGGGCGCCACAAGGCCATCGACGGACCGTTGTCGAGGACGAGCGTCAGGTCCAGCCAGCGCTCTTTTCTCGATCGGGTGACCGGCCACCACCGCCCGGTCTCCGCGACCCGGACGGCGGTCGCCACTTCGTCCAGGACCACATTGTTGTGTCGCCGCGAGACCATCTCCCGTTTCAGGATTCTCAGCGCACGGAAGTACTCCAGCGATTCGAGGAGTACCGCTCCCCCGGGCCCGGCGCCGTCCACCGCGGGTTCCGGCAGCTCACCGGGAACGGCCTCGATCGCGACGACCTGACCGTCGTCGTCCTCCTCTGGTGGGGCGTCGACGAGCCGGGAGGGCCCTGGTTCGGGAAGTTCCGGTATTTCCCCGCGTTCGGAAGGCGCGTTGCGGATCCGCACGTCTTCGGGTGTCCGTCGGGGCTCCTCGGGCGGCGCCGATGCGCTGTCGGCCCGCCGTGGGGAGATGGCCGCGGCCAGCCACACGATATCGGCGACGTCGGTCCAGTTCAGGTCCTCGAATCCGAACCGCTCCGCCACCGGGGCGGAACGCGAGTCGGACACACCGCCCGGCCCTTCCATGTCACCGCACCGTCAGTCGTTGCCACAGAGCGTCCACCAGCCGCGGCCATGCCTCCTGATCCGGCTGGTACGCGCCCGACGTCGCGAGATAGACGGCGTCGAGCAGCCTGTCGGTGGGGAGCCCGCCCTCCGCCTTGCTCCGTTCGGCGAATTCCCGGATGAGCCTGTCCCGGTGTTCGCCGTTCTCGCCGACCAGATGACCGGCCACGATCGCGGCGAGCTGCTCCTCGTCCGGGTTCTCGATCCGCAACTGCAGGCAGCGGCGCAGGAAAGCGGGCGGGAACTCCCGCTCCCCGTTGCTGGTCATGACGACGATCGGGAAGGCGTGGCAGGCGATCCGGCCGTCGCGGACCACGGCGGTGCGCTGCGGGTCGGCGGTGTGCACGGTGACTTCGGGATGCCGGTTGCGCACACGCGTCAATTCCTCGATGGAGAATTCGCCGTCCTCGAAGATCGAAAGCAGATCGTTGGGCAGATCCGCCTCGGATTTGTCGAGTTCGTCGATCAACAGGACGCGCGGCAGCCTGCTGGGGAGGAAGGCGGTGCCCAGCGGGCCCAGCCGGACGAAATCACCGATCGGGGGTTCTTCGGCCTCGCCGCCGCGCTGGGCCTGGCTGGTCGCGGCCGCCTGGACCCGGCCGATCGCGTCGTAGCCGTACAGCCCGGAACTCAGCGCGGTATGACTGGTGATCGCCCAGCGCAGCACCCTGCCCAGGCCCAGTTCCCTGGCGATCCGGTACGCGAGGCTCGATTTCCCCGTTCCCGGGTTTCCCGTGACCAGCAACGGCCGGCGCAAATACAGGGCGGCGTTGACCATGTTCAGCTCGGCCGCGTCGGCGTTCTGCTCCGAAAGCGTGAACGCGGTACCGAGACGACGTTCCGCCTCGCCGTCGTCCGGCGGCGGTACGTCGTTCTCCGGCGGCGGATCACCGCGATAAGAACGCCACGGCGGCGGCGCGGGCAGCAACTGCGCGAGGTCGATGTCGTGCATCGGGATACCGGTGCCCCGGTAGATCCACCAATCGGGTGCGTCGAGGCGAGGCGTCCGGCCGTCCACGGCCGCGTCCTGATCGTTCCCGCTCATCCGCGGCATCCCCTTACAGTCGAGTCGGGATCAACGGCTGGTCCAGAACGATCACACGTTTGGGGTCGTCCCACATTACCACCAGATCGTGAGCCAGAGAATTCTTGAACGGTACCGCCATACCGGAATTCGCCAGCTTGCGACGATCCGGAAGTTCGTTGAAACCGCTCTCCGCGGCCAATACCCAGTCGAGCAACTCGCGCAGGGTCTCCGGCTCCGCGTCCGGATGCCACAGCACGACCGGCAGGCCGCTGCGGAGCGCGCTCGTCAGTTCGTCCGGCGCACCGTCCGGTTTCGCTTGGGGCGACGGAGGTTTCGCCAATACCAGACCGACCCAATGTTCGTCGCTCAGTATTGCGTCGATCGGGTGATCCCCGACCTCCGGGCGACCGGAATAGTGCAGCCGGTCGGCGGCGGGGTCCTTCACCATCGAATCCCAGCGAACGTGCCATGCGCGATGCCAATGCCTCGCCCGCATCCTCTCCAAAGACCGTATTCCGAGACGGTACCCGTAGCGCAACGGCTGAGGCTGACCGGTGTCGTGTTCCTTCGCCCATCGCTGCACCGGCAAATTGATCAACGTCCTCGGCAGGAGGAATTCCACCGACGCGGACATGCTCTGACCGGACCAGACACCCTCGGTCTCCAGGATGACGTCATCGACCCTGCGCTCGACCTCTTCGATCGCGATTTCGCGCACGCCGCCGAGCGACGGCGGCCAGACCTCCGGATCGTCCTGCCTCCAGAAAGCGAGCGTGCACCGCGTCGGATCCGCGGAAACCGGTTCGAGCATGATGAGCAAATGCAGATGCGGGCGATCCGGAATGGGCGGCCTGGTCAGCCGCTGATTCCCTAGCGCCGGGGCGAGCCGCAGCGACCTGGCCTGGTTCGCCAGCCAGCCCTCGATCATCGGATTCGGCTTGCCGCCGGTGTTTTCGGCCAGCAGCCCGAGAAAGGTCAACGCGGGCGGGATCCCGTCCGGCCCCGCGTTGAAGTCGGTGAGCAGCTGGAAGATCTCCCACGCGTCGGTGACGCCGTCCAGCCGGGGCGGCGGGACCCCGGGCCCGAGCGCACGGCTCACCATGACCACCGGATTGGGGATTCGCATTCCGGTCAGATGACGGCACAGGCCCATCAGATCCTTGCGGGGGATCAACTCCAGAACGGGACCGGCCAGGTCGGCCGGGAAGAGGTCTTCGGCGCGCACCACCACCGAATCCGCGATGACTTCCCCGTGCAGCCGTAAATAAGCCATTCCGGTGAACGTCTTCACTGAAACAGGTAGCGGAGTGTACAACTCGGGCAACAAGCCCGGGTCCTTCTCGATGACGTCCGCGAAGAAACGCTCCGATGAGATGAAGGCGATCATCCGACCGGATTCAGCGAACGCCTCCTTCACCGGTCGCGCGTCGAGAATGCGGAAAGCGATATCGACCGCGTCCCCGACCCAGCCGTTGCCGTCGCCGATCACCTCGCCGGAGTTGAGGCTCACCCTCAGCCGCATCTGTGCCTGCGGTGTCCGCGTGTGGTTGTACCGGCGGAGGGCGACCCCGAGGCGATCCGGAAGCAGGTCCGCGACCAGGCTTTTGGTCGTTCCGGGCGGAAGCAGGATCAAGACGCCGTCGCCGCGGTCCTCGTGCGCGCAGGAATCGAAGTCGATACCGCTTTCCGCGAACGCGATCTTCAAAACCTCGTACATGCCCTGGTGCACCGCGAGCCGGTCGAGACGGTTGCGGTCCGGCGCGGTGAACCCCACGACGTCCACCACGACGATCGTGCGGTCGAGAGCCCGCGTCGGTCGCGCCACTGGCCCCCTCCCAAGGTCCACGGCGCCGACCCACCGGCGCCGACCGCCACATTATCGCGTCGATCGGCCCGGAGTTGAGTGTCAATTGACAAATAGGGTGCGGTGGATCGGTGTTAACGCTCGTGAGTGGTGAGGTTGGTTAAAGCCAACCGTGTCCTCTGTACCTGCTGGCCGAAGTCCGTGAAGGCCTCCTTGAGGGACTCTGGGTCCCTCAAGGAGGCCTTCACGGACTGGTGCGGCGTGAGCGAAGGCGTGACTCGCGTGATCAGGGACGTGACTCGCGTGACTGGAGGCCGCACTCGCGTGTTCCGCCGCTGATCACACAAGTTCCGGCTTCGATCACGCGAGTGCGGTGCCCGTCCTTGTGAGTGGTGAGGACGGTTGGAACCGTCCTCACCACTCACGAAGGCGGTCAGACGCCGGCGATCTGCTGGATCCAGCTCCGGTAGCGGGTGATGTTGGTGTACGCGGTGTTGTTCGACCGGTCGCTGGTCGAGGCGACGCCGACCTGGCGGCCACCGGAGAACATCGGGCCGCCCGAGTCACCGCCGGCGGTGATGCCGTCGACGCGGTTCGCGCAGACCGCGACCCCGCCGTTGTAGTCGCTGCAGCTCACCGAGTTGACCCGGACGGTGGCGACCTTCAGGTAGCGGGACTGGCAGTTGATCTCCGAGCCGCACTGGCTCGTCGCACCCCAGCCGTAGACCTGGACGTTCTGCCCGACCGCGACATTGCTCGTGGTGCCGAGCGGCGAGTAGGTGGCGTTGACCGAACTGGTCAGCCGCACGATGGCGAGGTCCGCGCCCGAGTGGCGGGTGATGCTCGCCGCGGTGGCCATGGTGCCGCCGCTCTGCTGGTCGAGGCTGCCGATGCGGAACGTGTAGCTGCCGCTGCTCGCGACACAGTGTTTGGCGGTGAGGATGTACTGCGGCGCGATGATCGTGGCGGTGCAGTTCTGCTGGCCGTTCACGAACAACCTGGCCGCCCAGGGAGCGTTCTGCGCGTACTGGCCACCGATGATCATCGGCTGCACGCCCGAGGGCTCGGCGGCGGTCGCGGCGGGGGCGGTCGAGCCGAGCAGCGCCATGAACGCGGTGCCGGCGAGCAGGACAAGAGAGCGCAGTCGCATGTTCCGACTCATTTCTGCGGCGGGGATCCGGCCGCTTCAGTGGGGACGAACGCGCTGATTCTGTGTCGTGCCAAGGGAAGCCGGAAACCGACGAAAGTTCGCGTCGGCTACCTATTTATTTCGAGGGCCCGGCGAAGATCATTAGGTAGTCACTCGCCTAGCAGGCGCCAAGCGGTGAGGGCGAGCCTCACCCGCGTCAGGCCGAGCGGGTCGGTCAAGTCGACGGACAGGACCTTGCCGATCTGGGTCAGCCGTCGCGCCACGCTGCTGTGGTGCAGGTGCAGGGAATCGGCGGCCTGGCGCACGGAACCCGTGGCGCAGTAGGCGTCCAGCGTCCGCAGGTCCTCCGGATCGGCGGCCAGCTTCGTGATCGCGACGACGTCGGCGTTGGCCCGCGTGTCCTCCTCCGGGATCCGCGCGAGCAGCGCGAGGGCCCCGAGGTCGCGATAGTGGATCACCGGACGGCGCGCGGTCGTGAACCGCAGCGCGGTCGTCGCGTCCTGCCAGGACCGATGCGGGCATTCGGCGTCGCCGATCCCCGCCCGGACGTCTTCGGGGAACCGGGCCGGATCCACCGCGGCGGCCAGGATGATGCCGACGTCGCCGAGTGACGCGGCCTTGACCGGGCGCCCGTGGCAGATCAGGCCCCCGATCTTCTCGAGCGGCAGCCCGGCCCGGACGGCGACAACGCGGATCGGCGCGTCGCCGGGGAAACCCAGCAGCCGCAAGGCCCGGTTCCTGGCGGCGTCGTCACTGGCGGAGCTGATCACGAGTTCCACCAGCGCCGGATCGGCCATGGTGGTGCGGGCGGGCCCGTACCGCTCGACGACCGTCGCGACGGCGATCGCGAGGCGGTCCAGCACCGCTTCGTCGAGGGCACCCGGCTCGCCCTCGCGTTCCAGCCAGACCGTGCCGATCTCTTCGTCGTCGAGGGTGACCGCCGTCGTCATGGACACGGGCACGGAGGCCGGAGCGGCTTCCCGTCCGTCGGGGGCCATGCGGATGGTGCGTCCCGTGCTGTGGAGCCGGATACCCGCCGCGCATTCCGCCAGCCCCGCGGTGGCGCGGGCGAGCGCGGGGAGATCGACCCGCCGCCGCATCAACGTGTCGTAGAACATCACGACCCGGATCACGCCCTCGACGTCGGGATCCAGATGCGACAACCGCGCGGCCAGTGCCTCCATGCCGGCGAGCCTACGCGGCGATCGTCGCACGAAGGGGCGATCACACGCGACGGATGGCGGCCGCCCTCCGGCCCGGAAGCCGGAAGGATCATCGTCATGGATCCCGAACTCGAAGCCTTCATCGCCCTGTTCCCCGCGGCGAACCTCGACGACCCGATCGCGGATCGCGAGAAGCTCGCGAAACTGGCCATGTCGGTGCCGCGGCCCGACACGTCGGCCATGGAGGTCGAGGACCGGACGGTGCCCGGCGACCCCGGCGTCCCGATCCGGATCTACCGGCCGCGGGAGGCTCAGGGCGCGATCATCTGGCTGCACGGCGGCGGCTGGGTCATGGGCAACCTGGAGACCGAGCACCCTTGGGCGGCCCGGCTCGCCGAAGCGTCCCAAGCGGTGGTGATCTCGGTGGAGTACCGGCTGGCGCCGGAGAACCCGTTCCCCGCCGCGTTCGACGACACCTACGCCGTGCTGAACTGGACGGCGGACCACGCGGCCGAGCTCGGCGTCTCCCCCGACCGGATCGCGATCGGCGGGCACAGCGCGGGCGGCGGCCTCGCGGCGGCGACGGCCTTGCGGGTCCGCGACGAAGGCGGCCCGAGGATCTGCTTCCAGCTGCTCAACCAGCCGGGGCTCGACGACCGGCAGGAGTCGTGGTCGGCGCGGAACTTCACCGACACACCGTGGATGAACCGCGCCAAGATCACCGCCGCGTGGGGGCACTACTTGGCCGGGAAGCCCGCGCCTTCGCCGTATGCCGCCCCTTCGCGGGCCACCGATCTCTCCGGGCTGCCGCCCGCGTACGTCGCCGCCGCCGAGTTCTGCCCCAACCGCGACGAGAACATCGAGTACGCGCTCCGTCTGCTGCAGGCGGGGGTTTCGGTCGAACTGCACCATTGGCCGGGCACCTTCCACGGCTCGCAGGCGATCCTGTCCGCCGAGGTGTCCCGCCGCCAGATCGACGAACTGGGCGGCGTCCTGCGCCGCGCGCTGGCCGAGTCATGACGACGCCCACGACAGCCAGGTTGCTGCGCCCGTTCGCCGGGAGTTTCGCCGCCGTCGTCGTCCTGCAGATCGTCGGCGCCGTCTCGGGGTTGGCGCCGCTGGTCGCGGTCGTCGAACTGGGCCGGGCGCTGCTGACGCCCGGCCCGGTCGACGAAGGGCGGGTCTGGACCGCGGTGATCGCCGGCGCGGCCGGATTGTTCGTCCGGCTGGTGCTCACGGCCGCTTCGTCCGGGATCGGGCATCTGCTCGACGGCCGGGTCCAGCTCACCTTCCGCCGTCTGCTCGCCGACCGCCTCGGCCGCGTGCCGATCGGCTGGTTCTCCGGGCGCCGCACCGGCGAGCTGGCCAAGGTCGTCGGCGAGGACGTCGGCGCCGTGCACCCGTTCATCGCCCATACGCCCGGCGAGCTCGTCTCCGCCTTCGTCGTGCCGCTGGTGTCGCTGGGCTACCTGCTCACCATCGACTGGCGGCTCACCCTGATCACGCTCATCCCGGTGGTGCTGGCGGTGGCGCTGGTCCCGTTGATGATGACGCCCTCCCGGCTGCGTGAGCAGGAGGAGTTCGACCGGGGCATGGCGGGCATCTCGGATTCGGTCGTCGAATTCGTCCAGGGCATCGCCGTGGTCAAGACGTTCGGCGGAGCGGGCCGCGCCCATCGCAGGTTCCGCACCGCCGCGGACGATTTCGTCGCCACCTTCACCCGATGGGTGCGCGGGATGGCCGGCCCGGCGGCGGGGATGCAGCTCGCGCTGTCACCGCCGTTCGTCCTGCTGGTGGTCTTGATCGGCGGCACGCTGCTGATCACCGGCGACGGCCTCGCCCCGGTCGATCTCCTGCCGTTCCTGGTGCTGGGACTGGGCTTGACCGCCCCCGTGGCCGCGCTCGGCCACGGCTTCGACGAACTGCAGGCCGCCCGGCGCGCGACCGGCCGGATCCGCGACGTGCTCGCCGTCCAGCCCCTGCCGGAACCGGAGAGTCCTCTTGTGCCGCAAGGGCATCGGGTCGAGCTGCGGGACGTCCGGTTCGGCTACGAGGCCGATCGCGAGGTCCTGCACGGCATCGATCTGGTACTCGAACCGGGCACGGTCACCGCCCTCGTCGGCCCGTCCGGCAGCGGGAAGTCCACTTTGGTCACTCTGTTGCCGCGGTTCTTCGACCCCACGGAAGGAAAAGTCCTGCTGGGCGGCGTCGATCTGCGCGAGATCGGCAGCCAGGAGCTGTACCGCAAGGTCTCCTTCGTGTTCCAGGACGTCCGCCTGCTGCGCGCGTCGGTCGCGGACAACATCGCGCTGGCCGTGCCGCACGCCGATCTCGACGACGTCGTCCGCGCCGCCCGGCTGGCGAACATCCACGACCGGATCCTCGAACTGCCGCGCGGCTACGAAACGGTGCTGCACGAGGAAACCGGGCTGTCGGGCGGGGAAGCCCAGCGGATCTCGCTGGCCCGCGCGTTGCTCGCCGACACGCCCGTGCTGGTGCTCGACGAGGCCACCGCGTTCGCCGACCCGCAGACGGAACTGGCCGTGCGCCGGGCGCTGGCGACGGCACGGGAAGACCGGACGCTCCTGGTCATCGCGCACCGTCTGGAGACGGTCGTCGACGCCGACACCGTCGTACTACTGGAGAACGGCACCATCGCCGAACGCGGCAAACCCGCGGATCTGCTGACCGGCAACGGGAAATTCGCCGCCTTCTGGCGTTCCCGGCACGCCGCCGAACCACAGGGGGAACCTCGATGATCCGGATGTTGCTGAGCGTCCTCGGCCCCGAGCACGCCCCGCCGGTGCGGCGGACCGTGGCGCTGATGACCGTGACCGGGATCGTCGAAGGGCTGTCCTACGCGTTGCTGGTCCCCGTGCTGCGGGCGCTGCTCGGGAGCACTCCCGGCGACGCCGTCCCGTGGCTGATCGCGTTCGGCGCGGCCTTCTCGGTGTTCGCGATCCTGCGCTACCGCGCCGATCTCTCCGGCTTCCGTGCCGGGACGACGTTGCTGCGCGGGATGTACCACCGGCTCGGCGACCATCTCGCCCGGCTGCCGATGGGCTGGTACGGCGGGAACCGCGTCGGTGAGGTGTCGGCGCTGGCCGGACCCGGTGTGCTGCAGGCGATGGGCGTGATCGCGCATCTGCTGGCCCCGTTCATGGCCGCGTGCGTCACCCCGCTGACGATCGTGCTCGTGATCTTCGCCTTCGATGGGCGGCTGGGGCTGGCCGCGCTGATCGCCGTCCCGGTCGTGGTGGCGATCCAGGTGTGGACGGGCCGTTCGACGGCCGCCGCCGACGAAGAGTCCTCCCGGCGCGGCACCGAGGCGACGGGCCGGGTCATCGAGTATCTGCAGGCTCAGCCGGTGCTGCGGGCCGGCGGGCGGGCCGCGGAACGATTCCGGCTGCTCGACGACTCGCTACAGGACCTCCAGCGGGCGAACCGCCGGTCCACCCTGTCGGCGCTGCCCGGTGTCGTGGGGCTGACGTTCACGGTGCAGGCGTTGTTCACCGTCCTGCTGACGCTCGGCGCCTTCCTCGCGCTCGGCGGGGAGATCGGGGCGGCCGAGGTCGTGGCGATCCTCGTCCTGGCCACGCGCTGCGCCGATCCGCTGCTCTCGCTGACGGACATCGGCGGCAAACTCCGCGGCGCGCGTTCGGTGCTGGTGCGGCTCGACGCGCTGCTGCGCACCGAACCGCTGCCGGAGCCGCCGGAACCGGTGCGGCCGGAGCGGCACGATCTGGAGTTCGAGTCGGCCGTCTTCACCCGCGGTGGCCGCGCGGTGCTCGACGGCCTCTCGCTGACCGTCCACGAAGGACAGAAGCTCGCCATCGTCGGCCCTTCGGGTGCCGGCAAGAGCACGGTGCTGCAGCTGCTCGCCCGGTTCCACGACGTGGATTCGGGCGCGGTGCGGGTCGGCGGCGTGGACGTCCGCGCGATGAGCACCGACGACCTGATGTCCCGGATCGCGATCGTGTTCCAGGACGTCTACCTCTTCGACGGCACGGTCGAGGAGAACGTCCGGCTGGGCCGTCCGGACGCCGACGACGCCGAAGTGCGGGCCGCGGCGACGGCTGCCCGCCTCGACGAGGTGATCGAACGGCTGCCCGGCGGCTGGTCCGCGAACGTCGGTGAGGGCGGCGCCCTGCTGTCCGGCGGGGAACGCCAGCGGGTGTCGATCGCGCGCGCCCTGCTGAAGGACGCGCCCATCGTGCTGCTCGACGAGGTGACCTCCGCGCTGGATCCGGTCAACGAAGCGGCCGTTCACGCCGGCATCGAGCGGCTCATGGCGGGCCGGACGGTGGTGATGGTGGCGCACCGGCTGCGCACCGTCGAACGTGCGGACCACGTGGTCTTCCTGGACGGCGGCCGGATCGCGGAGGAAGGGAGCCACGGCGAACTGGCCCGGCTCGGCGGCCGGTACGCCGGGTTCCTGGAGCCGCAAATCGCTTGACGCCGCCGGGGGACGGCAATGCACTGTGCCCATGAAGATCCGTTCCACGACCGCCGACGACCGCGCCGTCTTCGTCGACACCATGTTCACCGCGTTCGCCCGTTTCCCGGACACCGCGGGCGAGACCTGGTCCGCACTCGAAATGGACCGAGGCCTGCTCGCGGTGACCGAGGACGGGCGGCCGGTCGGCACGGCCGCCGCGTACTCCTTCGAGCTCACCCTGCCCGGTGAGGTCGTCGTCCCGGTCGCCGGCGTGACCGCGGTCGGCGTCCTGCCCTCGCACCGTCGCCAAGGCGTGCTCAGCGCGATGATGCGGCACCAGCTCGCCGACTTCCGGGTCAGGGGCGAGTTCCTCTCCGTCCTGCTGGCGTCGGAGGCCCTGATCTACCGCCGGTTCGGCTACGGACCGGCGACCTACACGCGGCGCCTGACGGTGCAACGCCACCGGGCCGCCTTCGCCGTCCCCCGGACGGCCGGGGTGACCACCGGTTCGATCGAGGTGCTGCGCCGGGCCGACTGTGGCGAAATCCTGGAAACCGTCTACGACCGGTATCGCCGCACCCGGCCCGGCGCGCTGTCGCGCCCGCACGGTTGGTGGGAGGCCGGGGCCGGGCAGTCCCCGATCTCCCGGGCGCAACGTCACGTCGCCGTGCATCGCGACGCCGATGGCGTACCCGACGGCTACGCCTCCTACTCGCTCACCGAACCCTCCACGCTGACCGTCGACGAGACCATCGCCACCGACGACGCGGTGTCCACGGCACTGGCCAGGTTCCTGCTCGGGCACGACCTCGTCACCGAAGTCGTGTTCAAGCACCGCCCGCTCGACGATCCGCTGCGCTGGCAGCTCGAAGACTTCCGCGCCGGGGAACTCGGCGGCGACACCGACTGGCTGTGGGTGCGGCTGCTCGACGTCCCCCGGGCACTCACCGCCCGCGGTTGGCAGACCGACGGCGAGCTCGTCCTCGACGTCGGCGACCCGGCGCTCGGCGAGCACGGCCGCTACCTGCTCACCATCCGGGGAGGTGAGGCGGCCTGCGTCCCGACGGAGCGGGAACCCGACCTGTCCCTGGACGTGAGCGATCTGGGCTCGATCTATCTCGGTGGCACCACCCCGAGCACGCTCGTGCGGGCGGGCCACATCCGCGCCCATCACCCGGAGGCGGCCGCGCTCGCCGACGCCCTGTTCCGCACCGAGCGTCCTCCGCACTGCCTGCACTGGTTCTGATCAGGTCCGGCGGGTGCCGACCGTGAACAGCAGCGACGCCGCGGTCAGCACCACGCCGAACCACACCACACTGGTGATCCCGGCGTGGTCAGCGAGCAAGCCCGCGAACAACGCCCCCAGAGCGATGGAAGTGTTGTACGCCAAGGTGTTGAGCGACATGGCGGCCTCGAACGTGTCGGGCGCGGACCGCTGCGTCATGGTGAGCTGGCTCAGCTGCACCACGCCGTAGGACAGTCCCCAGAGCACGAGCGCGATCAGCGCCCCCGCCTGCGCGTGGCCGACCACGAGCAGCAGCACCAGGGACGCCACGAGCCCGGCCGCTCCGACCGCGAAGCTGACGAGCACGTTCTTCGCCACGAAATGCCCCGCGACGAAGTTCCCCACCGCCCCACCGGCACCGAAGACGATCAGGCACACCGTGACGAAGGCGGGCGACGCCGACGAAGTGCCTTCCAGGAAGGGACGGATGAAGGTGTAGACGCCGAAGTGCCCGAGCACGAACAGGACCACGGTGATCAGGACCGACCGCAGGCGCGCGTTCACCCGTGGCAGGCCGAAGACCTCGCGGACCGGGACCGCGTTCGCCGACGGCAGGGACGGGACCAGGACGAGCACGGCGAGGAAGACCAGGACGCTGAGCCCGCTCCAGATCAGGAACGTGGCCTGCCAGCCGACGAGGCGCTCCAGGACGGTGCCCAGCGGCATTCCCAGCACGGTGGCGACGGAGATACCGGACATCACGACCGCCGCCGCCCGGTTGGCGTGGCGGCCGGGGACGATCCGCATCGCCATCCCCACGCCGATGGCCCAGAACGCGCCGTTGGCGAAGCCCATGACGAGTCGGGTCGCCAGTACCAGCGGATATCCGGGCGCGAGGGCGGTGATCAGGTTGCCGGCGGTCAGGATGGCGAGCAGCGTGGAGAGCAGGACGCGCCGGTTGATCCGCCGCGTCCACGCGACCACGAACGGCACGCCGAGCCCGGCCGAGACGCCGTAGAGCGTGACCATCAGCCCGGCGGCACCGACCGAGATGTCCAGACTGGTACTGACCGGGGTGAGCAGGCCGACGGGCATCAGTTCGGTGGTGAGGAAGACGAACAGGCTGGCGGTGATGGCGGCGACCCCCGCCCAGCCCTTCAGGGTCGAGTGCGCGTTTTCGGTTCGGGTGACCATTTCTTCTCTCTCGATTCACGAGCATGACGAAGAAACCCCTGCGGGCACGGCGATTCCGCCCCTGGGGTGCTTCGCTCCAGAAGGATCGACGGCGCGCGGGACCACCCCGCGAACCTCTTAGCGCTAAGCTATTTGATGCTTAGCGCTAAGTCAAACGAGTACTCGAGAGAGGGCGTGCGTCAGTCGTCGAGAGCCACATCTCCCAGTGACTGCAACAGGTTTCGCAGCAAGACGGCCAGCTCGTCCCGCTCCTCGGCGCTGACCGCACTCAGGAGCCGATGCTCGGTGTCGACGTGATCGGGCAGGGCGCGGTCGATGAGTTCGCGGCCTTCCGCGGTGAGGTCGACCAGCACGCGGCGGCCGTTCGTCTCGTCGGGCAGACGGACGACCAGGCCGCGTTGTTCGAGGCGGTCGAGCCGCTGGGTGACCGCGCCGGAGGTGATCATCGCCGAGCGCATCAGGTCGGCAGGAGTCAGCGTGCCGGCCCGGCGCAGGGTCGCCAGGACGTCGAACGACGACCGGTCGAGGTCGTGGCGCGCGAACGTCTTGCGCAGCTCGCCTTCCAGGACCCGGGTCAGCCTGGTCAGCCGCCCGATGACGCCCATCGGGGAAACGTCCAGGTCGGGACGGGCTTCGGCCCACTGGCGAAGGATGTGGTCGACGTGATCCGGCACGACCGGAGATTACCCCGGTCTCAGAGCGCGGACGTTCGTTGACACCCCGTAACGCCACTGCTCTACTCGGACGCATGCGCTGTCCGGCCTGAATCAGTGTCCGCTCATTTCGGAAACACCCGGGAATTCCGGGCGCCGCATGCTGCCCGGAAACCCGTTCGCCCTCGCACAGAACGGAATTCACCTATGACCACGACCGAGAACCGCGTCCGATCCGCCAGTGAATGGCTCACCACCGCACGGGAGGTCGCCGCCGAACTCGCGGTGGACGCGGCCGAACGCGACCGGAAGAACGAGACGCCTTACGCGGAAGTGCGGCTGCTCAAGGACTCCGGTCTGGTGACCCTGCTCGGCCCGGTCGAGCACGGCGGTGGCGGCCAGAGCTGGGAGACCGCCTACCGCGTGATCCGCGAGGTCGCGCGCGGCGACGGCTCGATCGGCCAGCTGCTCGGCTACCACTACCTCTGGGCGTGGGCCGCGCGCCTGGTGGCGACCGACGAGCAGATCGCCGCGGTCGAAGAACTGTACACGCGCAACAACTTCGTGTTCGGCGGCGCGGTCAACCCTCGTGACTCCGACCTGAAGATCACCGAGGACGGCGACGAGATCGTCTACAACGGACACAAGTCGTTCTCCACCGGCGGCAAGATCTCCGATCTGACCGTGCTCGAAGGTGTCCTGGAGGGCACCGAGGACCACGTCTTCGCCATCGTTCCGTCCGAACAGGACGGTATCGTCTTCCACGACGACTGGGACAACATCGGTCAGCGGCTCACCGAATCGGGCAGCGTGACCATCACCGACGTCCGCGTCCCGTGGGCGAGCGCGGCGGGCTACGTCGACAAGAAGTTCCACCCCTTGACCTACAACACGCTCAACGTCCCGGCGATCCAGCTGGTGTTCACCGACTTCTACCTCGGCATCGCCCAAGGGGCATTGGAAACCGCGCTGACCTACACCCGCGAGCACACCCGCGCTTGGCCGTACGGCGGCGACGACAAGACTTCCGCCGGTGAAGAGTGGTACATCCTCGAAGGCTACGGTGATCTCCAGTCGAAACTGTGGGCGGCCGAGGCACTCGCGGACAAGGCCGGAACCGCGATTTCGGCCGTGCTGCACGCGCCGCGCGAGGAATTGACACCCGAGGCCCGCGGCGAAGTCGCGGTCCTCATCGCGGCCGCGAAACAGCGCGCGATCGAAACCGGCCTCGAAATCGGCACGAAGATCTTCGAACTGACCGGAGCCCGCGCGAGCGCCACGAAATACGGCTTGGACCGGTTCTGGCGGAACCTGCGCACGCATTCACTGCACGATCCGGTGGCCTACAAGCGCCGCGAAGTCGGTGTGTACGCATTGCTGAACGAACTCCCGGAGCCCACCTGGTACACCTGAGCCGGCCACCGCGAAGTGAGCTCTGGGCACACCGGAGCCGGTGTGCCCAGAGGCCGGATCACTCCTCGAAACCCTCGTCGCCGCCGTCGAAGACGTCTTCCATGACCTCGCCGAGGATCATGCCGCCGACCACACCGGCCGCGGCGCCGGCGACCACGCCGCCCATCCCCGGACCGCGCCTGCCGTGGTGACCGTGGTGGTCGTAGTCGTAGTGCTCCTGGTGCCCGCTGAACATGGCGTGCCCGCCGCCGGATTCGGCGACCTTGGCCAGCCAGCCGTCGATGGCCGCGGCCCAGTCGGTGCGCAAGGCCTCCTCGTGCGAAACGTGGAAACGGCCGAAGGAGTCGCCGCCGGACCGGAACATGCCGCCGCGCCTGTCCGCCTCCAGCACCACCACGAGGTCGTCGGGGCTCGCGACGAAGGTCAGCTCCACCTGGCTGACCCGGCCGGCGTAGCGCGACGGCGGGAAGAACTCGATCTCCTGGAAGAACCCGAGCTCCTGCCGGACACCGTGCAACCGCCCGGCCTCGACGTCTGCGCTGCGGAAGGAGAAGCCGAGCTCGCCGAACGCCTCCAGCACCCGATCCTGCGATTCCAGCGGCCCGACGAGCACCGGGTCGAGGTCGCCCTTGTCCGGCGCGCCGGCGATGACGAGTTCGGTGCGCACGCCGACGACCATGCCCGGCAGCTCACGCCCGCCCACCGCGCTGATCGGCGTCTCCCACGGCAGGGCGAGCTGGAACGGGACGGTCGTCAGCTGCCCCGCCGTCACCCGCACCTTGCGGCCCGCGCTGACCCGCAGGAACTCCGCGGTCCCGGCCCGCTCGTGGTCGCCGTGCTCGACCTCGACCCTGGTGACCAGCGAAAGCAGGATCTCCTCGATCTGGGCGTCGCTCGAACCGCCCTGGATGCGTACCTGGCCGGTGATCACCTCGCCGGGAACGGCGTGCGGCGAGTCGAGCACGGTGTCGACGGACGGACCGCCGACGCCGAAGGCGCTGAGCATCCGTTTGAACATCAGGAATTTCCTCCGCTGGGTACTGGAACAAGGGGGTACCGGAACACTTCGACTACTACCGAGATCCGCCGCGGCACGCCAGGGAAACCGGGTTAAAAACCCCTAAACGGGCGCGACGTCACTACCTTCTCAGATCGGCCTCACGGACGTCGTGCAGGTGGATGACGACGTCGTAGGAGCGCCCGAGCGAGATGTCCGCCGGGTCGACGGGGAACAGCGTGCCGATGGTGCGGGTGGGCCGGGCGGTGTCCAGCCAGGCGCGGGCGGCCGGCGGCGCGGTGCGCAGGTCCAGGTAGAAGTCGTCGAACCGGACCCGGTCGAGGGTGTCCTCGTTCGTCCCCGGCGGCGCGGCCGGGACGGAGAACCGCTTCCACTCCCCGCCCACCGCGGTGTCCTTGGACAGGAAGGCACCCTCGTCGAAGCTGAACCCGATCGGCAGGTAGCCGCGGCCCAGCGTCTCGCGCAGGAAGGCGCCTTGGGTCTTCGGGTAGATCGACGGCATGTCGGGGATGTACGCGACGTGGGCGTTGTGCGCCGAGAGCAGGATCTTGTGCCCGGTCCGCCGCTGCCACCACGCGACGTTCTGCGCCATCGCCTGGTCGCGCAGGATCTGGGCCGCGGGCAGCCCCTTCGGATCCGCGAGGTCGACGGCGAGGAAGCGGGCGGTCTGCGCGACGAACCGGGCGTGCTGCTCGGTCCAGCCGTGGGCGTCCGCGCCGGTCAGGCCCTTGACCAGCTCGAAGGCCTGCTCCGCCTGTGTGGCGAGCCGCCTTCGCTCGTCGACGGGTTTGCGCACGTAGGCGAACGCGTCGTCGATCGGGCGCAGTCCCGTGTACAGCTCGTTGAGCCGGGGCAGCGCCTCCGGATGATGCCGCCCGATGTAGTCGGTGATCCGCGCGAAGAACGCGTCGTTCACCGAAGGCGCGCCGAGGTCGTCACCGACGAAGTGCACCGTTCGGTCGGGGTGCGCGCGGTTGTGATCGCGCATCCACCGGATCAGGCTGACGAACTCCTCGCGGTCCCACGGAGACCCGGCCAGGGTGCGCTTCGCGATCTCACGGGCGTCACCGCGCCCGGTCTGGACGTACTCGTCGATCTCCAGGCCGGCGGACCAGCTGAGCTCCAGCGCGAAGGCCCGGAACCCTTTTTCCTCCACCAGGTAGCGGAACACCCGCTCCTTCATCGTGAAGAACTCGTGGGAGCCGTGAGTCGCCTCGCCGAGGCCCACCACCTTCGCGCCGCCGATCATCCCGCCCAGCGCCCGTAGATCGGCGTTGTTCCGGCCGGGTTCGGTCGAGCGCAGCGGATGCGCCACCCGGTCCAGCGAGCGCACCGGATCCCGCCAGGTCGTGGTCGTCTCCGCCGCGAGTGCCGGACTCGCCAGGGGAGCGAGCACCGCTCCCGTCACCATCACGGCGACGGCCACCACTCCCCGTCTCGCCCACCGCTTCCGGCCGTTCGTCATACCGTTCGCCCCTTCGCTCCGATGTCGAAGTCGATCATCGTCCGCGAGCGGGGGCCGGCGCATTGAAGTAAAGCTCCTATTCGGGGTGAGGAAAACCCCACCCCCTGAGGAAGCGGGTGGACCCCGCCGCCGGGGTGTGGGACCCGGCGGCGGGAATCCACCCGCGTTTATCTCCCTCCGCAGCGGCTGTCCGTCACTCCGCGCGCCACAACGCGGGTGTGGACGGCGGCTCCCAGCCGGGCTGGGCGGTGTGCGCCTGCAAGCACACGTAACCGCGACCGCTGTAGGTGACCCGGGCGCCCGCGGAATAGCCGGTTCCCGCCGCCCAGGTCGTCCCGCCGGGCGGGTTGGAGGTCGAAGTCGACGTCGTCGGCGTCGTACTGGTCGGCCGCGAGGTCGACGTCGGCGTCTGCGGCACGTTCAACACGAAGTCGAACGCGGCCTCCTTGGCCGTGCCCGCGTCCCGGACGGTCATCAGCAACCGCGGGTCGAAGATCGTGTCGGTGTTGTTGCGCGGCTCGTTGGGGAAGTAGAGCTGCGTGGTCAGCACCGGCCTGCCGGGGGCCTGGACCTTGACGTGGATGTGCCGCGTGCGGCCGGGGTACAGGCCGGGCACGATGGTGCTCAGCGAGAACGCGCCTTGGTCGTTCGTGAACTGGTGACCGCGGAAGGTGTACCCCACGTTGTCGTAGGCGCCGTTGACGTCCGCCTGCCAGAAGTCCAGCAGTGCCCGCGCGATCGGCAGGCAGCCGAGCCCGAACACGTAGCCGGACACGGTGAGCCTCGTTCCCGGCGTCCCCGGCGAGACGAGCGAGGTGCGCTGCGGCGAATTCGGCTTGAAGTAAGGACCCTCGGTCTGCGGAATGGTCGGGTCGTCCCCGTCGTCGCAGTACGGGGTCAGCTCGGGTGTCTGGCCGCTCGCGACGGTGGTGCGCGCGAGTGCGGGACCGCCGATCAGCGCGACCGGAGCCGCCACACCCGCCGCGAGCGCGGCCTTCAGCACAGTCTTTCGGCTGAGCTTGTTCTCTTCGTCCATACCTGCTCCTCGTGGGGGCTTCGGGAATCACCCTCGACGGTATGGAGAAGATCAGCTGCGGACGATGGACTGGGGTGGTCAGTCGTGGTGAATCTCCGGGGGCGCGTCTCCGGTCCGGCGGTAATCACCGGGGCTCAACCCCGTTTCCCGCCGGAAGAACCGGCAGAAATACGCGGGATCCGCGAAACCGACCCGGCTGGCGACCTGCCGCACGGTGAGATCGGTGCCGAGCAGGAACCGTTTCGCCTCCCGTGTCCGCGCTTCGCGCATCAGTTGTGCCGCCGTCCGGCCGGTCGCCGTTTTCACCGCGTCGGTGAGATATCCCGGCGTGACCCCGATACGTTCCGCGAGCGCGCCGACCGACCAGAGCCCGAGATCGGGTCTGCCGAGCAACCGGGCGAATTCCGTGCCCACGGCCTGTGCCCTGGCGGGCGGACGCGGATCCGCGAGCCCGGGAAGCCGCCCCGCCCGCACGATCAGCACGTGCATCAGCGCCCGCAGCACCGAATCGGTACCCTGCCCGCCGCAACGGAATTCCTCGTCGAGTTCGGCGACCAACCGCGCCGTCTCCTCGGCAGCGCGTTCGTCGAGCCGCCACGGTTGCTGGCTGAGCCTCCGCAGGGTTTCGCGATCCGACGGATGTTCGAGCAGGAAATCGTCGGTGAACAGCACGACGAATCCGCTGAGATCGCGGGCATCCCAATGATGCACCTGCCCCGGCGTTATGACCGCGAGTTGCGGCGGCCCCAATTCCCAGCGGGTGAAATCGATGACGTGGTCGCCGGTACCGCCGGTGACGTGGACGATTTCGTAGAAGGTGTGCCGATGCGGGAACGACGCCCGCGACATCGGCCCGATCGTGTCGAATGTGCCGACCGTGAACGGCAGGGCGTCCGGCGCGCGGACCTCCAGCCGATGCAGTGGCAATTCCCCCGCCTTCGGTTTCAGGCAAGGCGTCCTCGGCAACACCGTCGTTCCGCGCATGGACCGGTCCCTTTCACCACACTGGGGAATGAAAAGTCTAGACCAATGTTCGCGCCGTGACTGCCGACGGAAGTCGCTTCTCCCCCGCCGGGTACAGTCGGGATCATCGACGCACGTCCGAAGGGTCACCACGCGATGTCTCCCACCAAGTCGCGCGGTCGGGCCCGGTGGTCGCTCGGCGCGTTCGCCGCTTTGGCGCTGGCGTGCGCCGTGGCCATGGCGACGGCGGGCACTTCGCACAGCGACCTCGAGATCTACCGTTTCGGCGTCGACACGCTGTGGAGCGGTGGCGATCTGTACGGCGCGTTGCCGCTTTCCGAGGCCGGCATCCCCCTGCTGTTCATCTACCCGCCGTTCGCTGCACTGGTGCTCACCCCGCTGGCGCTGGTGCCGTGGACGGGCGCGGTGCTGTTGCTGTTCGCGCTCAGCCTGGCCGCGCTGGGCATCACCTTCTACGGGATAGTCCGCACGCTGTGGCCGTCCGGGGACCGGCGGAAGGCGTTGCTCGTCGCCGCATTGGCGATCACTCCGGCGCTCTTCCTCGAACCGGTCCGCCAGACGCTCGGCTTCGGCCAGATCAATCTGTTGCTCATGGGCCTCGTCGCGGCCGACTGCCTGCTGGCACGGGGTCGTTACCGGGGCATCGGAGTCGGTCTCGCCGCCGCCGTCAAGCTGACACCGATGGCGTTCCTGCTGTTCTTCCTGGTACGCAAGGACTTCCGCGGCGCGCTGACCGCGATGGGCACCTTCATGGCCGCCTCGGCCGTCGCGTTCGCGGTCGCGCCGGAGGCCTCCGCGCGTTACTGGTTCGGCGGCTTCGCCGGGGCGTCCGGGATCAGCGGGACTTCGTTCCACACCAACCAGACCCTGCAGGCCGTGCTGGCCCGGTTCGGCGTCGAGTCCGCCGCGAAACCGCTTTGGATCGTCCTCACCGGTGTACTGCTGGTACTGGTGACGGTGACCATGTACCGCTCGGCGCCGGTGCAGGCGTTGCTGCTGAACGCGACGTTCGCCCTGCTCATCTCGCCGACGTCGTGGTCGCATCACTGGGTGTGGATCGCGCCGGCGCTGTTCACCACCGCCGCCTTCGCGGTCCTGCACCGCCGAGACCGCCGCCGTGCGGCAGGCTGGCTGGCCGTCACCGGCGTCGTGGCCACGATCTTCGTCGCGGCACCGTTCCGGTACTTCCCGGCCTTCGACCGGCCGGGCCAGACCTGGACGACCACCCAGCAGTGGCTGGGGAACTGCTACGTCCTCGCGGGTCTGGTCTTCCTCGCCGTCGCGGGTTCGCTCTCCCTGCGGAAACGCGTTTAGCCCGCTGAACGCGCCTTGACACCGCGCTCCTCCATGTCTCTATAGTACTAGTTAACTAGATAAATGGAGTTACCATGATCGAGTTCCACCTCGAGGACCACTCCGGCCTGTCGCCGTACCTGCAGCTCGTCCGCCAGGTGCGGCAGGCGCTGCGGCTCGGCCTGCTCGCCGAGGGCGACCAGCTGCCGACGGTCAAGGAAGTGGTGGCCAGGCTGGCGATCAACCCCAACACCGTGCTCAAGGCGTATCGCGAGCTCGAACACGAAGGCCTTGTCGCCGCGAGGCCGGGCGTCGGTACCTTCGTGACGGCGACGCTCACCGACGCCTCCCTCGCCGCGCACGGCCCCCTGCGGATGGAGCTGCAGCGATGGCTGGCGAAGGCGCGCAAGGCCGGGCTCGACGACGAGAGCATCGAGGCGCTGTTCATGACGACCTTTCGGACCGTCGCCGGAGAGGAAATAGCATGACCGCCGTCCTGCGAACCGAGGGTCTCGGCAAGAGATACGGCAAGAACTGGGCGCTCTCCGAGTGCACGCTGGACATCCCGGCCGGGCACGTGGTCGGGCTGGTCGGCCCCAACGGAGCGGGCAAGACCACGCTGCTGAACATGGCCGCCGGCCAGCTGCCGCCGACCACCGGCCGGATCACCGTGCTGGGCGGACGTCCCGGCGCGAACCCGGCCCAGCTCGCCAAGGTCGGCTTCGTCGCACAGGACACCCCGACCTACGCCGGTCTGACCGTCGAAGACCATCTGAAGCTCGGCGCGCGGCTCAATCCCGGCTGGGACGACGCGCTGGCCAGGGACCGCATCGCCCGCCTCGGTCTCGATCCCGCGCGCAAGGCCGGGAAACTCTCCGGCGGTCAGCGCGCCCAGCTCGCCCTCACCCTCGGCGTGGCGAAACGGCCGGAACTGCTGATCCTCGACGAACCCGTCGCCGCGCTCGATCCCTTGGCACGCCGCGAATTCCTGCAGGGGCTGCTCGAAGCCACCGTCGAGCAGGAGCTGAACGTGGTGCTGTCGTCCCATCTGGTCTCGGATCTGGAACGCGCCTGCGACTTCCTGATCGTGCTCATCGACTCCCGCGTGCAGGTGTCCGGCGAGGTCGAGACCCTGCTCGCCACCCACCACCGCCTGACCGGCCCGCGCCGCGACGCCGCCAGGCTCCCGTCGAGCCAGCACGTCGTCTCGGAAAGCCATACGGACGTCCAAAGCACCTTCGTCGTCCGCACCGAGGAGCCGATCCACGATCCCGCCTGGACGGTGAGCAAGCTGAGCCTCGAAGACCTCGTCCTGGCCTATCTGACCAAAACCACCACGAATCACCGGCGGATCCTGGAGGTCCGGAGATGATCTGGCTGACCTGGCGGCAATTCCGGCTCCCGGCCGCGGCCGTGTTCGGGGCACTGGCGGCGCTCGCGCTCGTCCTGGCCGTCACCGGGCCCGCCATCTCCGGCGAGTACGCCACGGGGATCGCGACCTGCGCGGGCGACACCGCCGCCTGCGACGACTTCAGCGAGCGCTTCCTCGACGACCACCAGAACACCTTCCTGGCCGTCACCGCGCTCGTGCTCCTGCTGCCCGCTCTCATCGGCCTCTTCTGGGGCGCGCCGCTGTTCACCCGCGAGCTCGAGGCCGGGACGCACCGGCTGATCTGGAACCAGAGCGTCACCAGGACACGGTGGCTGGCGGTGAAATTGGGGATCACCGGGGTGGCCGCGATGCTGGCCGGTGGCGTGGGCAGCCTGGCGGTGACCTGGTGGGCGACCACCTTCGAACAGGCCGCCGTGAAGGACTTCCCTCGGCTTTCGGCGATGGTGTTCGACGCGCGCGGTGTCGTCCCCATCGCGTACTCGGCGTTCGCCTTCGCGCTCGGCGTCACCATCGGCATGCTGGTGCGCCGCAGCCTGCCCGCAATGGCACTGACACTGGCCGCGTTCGCGGTGGTCCAGGTCGCCGTGCCGATCGTCGTCCGGCCCCATCTGCTGCCCTCGATCGACGCGACCTTCGAGCTCTACGTCCACTGTGGACGGAATCGGCCGGAACCCGAACACCGGCGTATTCCATTTCGAAGCCAAGGCACCGGATCCCGGCGGCTGGCTGCTGACGGGCGAAACCGTCGACGCCGCAGGCAAACCCGTCGAGAACGTCACGATGCCGACGTCCAACGGCCCGTGTTCACCGTCGGCGCCGCCCGGCGGCCGGGGCACCGGGGCCGACCCGATGGATCTGTGCCTGGCCGAAATCAGCCGGCTCGGCTATCGACAGCATCTGGTCTATCACCCGCCGACGCGATTCTGGCCGTTCCAATGGATCGAGAGCGCGCTGTATCTGGCACTCACCCTCGGTCTCGCGGGATTCTGTTTCTGGTGGATCCGCCGCCGTCTCGCCTGAAAGGACCTCGATGCTCGATCTGACCGGTACCACCACCCTCGTAACCGGGGCCAGCGGCGGGATCGGCCGCGGCATCGCACTGCGCTTCGCCGAGGCGGGCAGTGCCGTCGCCGTGCACTACCACCGTGACACGGCCTCGGCGCTCGCCGTCGTCGAACGGATCCAGGAGGCGGGCGGCGCCGCCGAGGCGTTCGCCGCCGACCTCACCGACGACGGCGAATGCCGACGGCTCGTGGCGGCTGCCGCAGCCTGGACCGGGCGGCTGGACACCCTGGTCAACAACGCCGGCGTGCAGCCGATCGAGCCGCTGCCGGAGATGTCGGCGGAGAGCTGGCGCGCCGTCCTCGACGCGAACCTCACCAGCGCGTTCTCGTGCACCCAGGCCGCGGCCGAAGTGATGAAGGGCGGCAGCGTCATTCATATCGCCTCGATCGAAGCGACCCATCCCGCGCCGGGACACGCGCACTACAGCAGCGCGAAGGCCGCCCTGGTCATGCACGCCCGAGCCGCCGCGCTCGAATACGGGTCGCGAGGACTGCGGGTCAACTCCGTCTCCCCCGGCCTGATCGACCGGCCCGGCCTCGACGACGCCTGGCCGGAGGGCGTCCACCGCTGGCGACAGGCTTCGCCCTTGGGCAGGCTCGGCACACCCGGCGACGTCGCGAACGCCTGCTTGTTCCTCGCCTCGCCGCTCGCGTCGTGGATCACGGGGCACAACCTCACGGTGGATGGAGGTGTCTCCGCACATCCAACTTGGTGATCGTGGCCAAACTCCTGACCGAGCGAGTGCTCACTGTCTGACGGGTGATGTCCGGGCGCGATACTGGCCTTCATGACCACAGACAAAATCCACTTGAGGGCGTTCACCGAGGCCGACCTCGCCTTTCTCGACCGCCTCTGCACGGATCCCGATGCGCTCGGCGAGTTCGACTGGCCCGGATTCGGTGATCCGAGGGCACGCCGCAAGCGATGGGAGATCGACGGGTACATCTCCGCCGAGTCCGCGGCGGTTGCGATCGCGCGGGCCGACGACACGGTTATCGGCATCGTCAGCTGGAAACCTCGCGGCTTCCCCTCGGGTGTCACCTACGAGATCGGCGTGGGGGTGCTACCCGAGCATCGTGGACAGGGGGTGGGCACGGTGGCGCAGAGGCTGCTCGTGGACTACCTGTTCGGCCGCACGACGGCGAACAGAATCGAAGCCCTCACCAATGGCGGTAACTTCGGCGAGCAGAAAGCCCTCGAACGCCTGGGGTTCCGCCGGGAAGGGGTCATGCGCGGCAGGTCCTTCCAACACGGCGAGTATGTCGATGTGCTCGTCTACGGTCTGCTCCGGTCAGAGCATTGCCCCGGACCGCCATGTTCAGAGTGAAGTCATTGAGAGGTAAGTCAAACATGGCGTGATGGAGTTGGTGGCGAGAGCATGCTCACCACAGAGACCTGGCGCGCTCTTGACTGTCCACAAGGGACACATTCAGAGGCAAAGTGCCCGATTTGGCCACTTTGCGCAGGGGTCGTGAGTGATTTGGGTGGTTCTAACCCTCATTATCACTCGCGACCCCGTCCGGAAACGGACATAAAGTATCAATTGGATGGCCGATCGACGCGACATGTCCCTTGTGGACACTCGGGAGCAGGCCTGCCTGCACCGCCAGTCCGGACTCACGTCGCATGGACTTTCTTACCCGTCGGAAGCTAGCGAAGAACGTCTAGTGGTATACCACTTTTGACCTTTCCCTCGATATAGTCTGAATATGCTATAGCACAGGTGTTCGATCCGGCGTAGCGTTGATCTTGTGTCCAGCGACGAAGCACCTCCGAAGACGTCCACCGAGTGGTGGCGCGTCGATACGGCGACGCTGCACGCCCGAAAACAGGAACTCGAAGTCCTGAAACGACAGTTGGATGCCGAGCAGAACGCGATCCTCGCCGAAATCAACTCCCGCGGGATCCGCGGCTGCTCGGGTCATTCGACGCTGGCCGGACTGATTCTCGAGGACTTCCTTGTCTCGGACAAAGAAGCTGTCGCACGCGCCGACCGCGTGTTGGCTCTGCATCCCGGCCCCTCGATCGGCGGAGACCCCGAACCACCCCTGGCG
>NZ_LQMT02000044.1 GCF_001620365.2 Amycolatopsis keratiniphila subsp. keratiniphila | reverse complement strand
TGGCTGCTGTGGTTGCTGGTGCAGGTGAGCTGCAGGTGGCGATCTCTGACGGTAGTGAAGGCCTCCTTCACTACCGTCAGGGTAGGCAAGGAGGCCTTCACGGACCCGACCCGCGATCAGCCACAGCCAAATCCAGTAGGTACTTAAGGCACCCGTCGCCCAGAACCCGAAACGCCACTCACGACCAGCGCGACCCAGGCCCTACTTGACCGCGCCCATCGAAAGCCCCCGCACCAGGTGGTTCTGCGCGATCCAGCCGACGATCATCACCGGCAGCGAAGCGAGCAGCGCGGCGGCGGAAAGCTGCGCCCAGTACAGACCTTCGCTGGTGATGAAGCCGACCAGGAACACCGGCACCGTCCCGGCCCGCGCGGCGGTGAGGTTGACCGAATAGAAGAACTCGGTCCACGAGAAGATCACGCAGATCAGCGCGGTCGCGGCCACCCCGGGCGCGACCACCGGCATGATGATCTTCCGCAGCAGGATCGGCAGTGTCGCCCCGTCGATCCGGCCCGCCTCGATCATCTCGTGCGGCACCTCCAGGAAGAACGACCGCATCATCCAGATCGCCAGCGGCAGGTTCATCGAGGTGTACAGGATGATCAGCGCCCACACGTTGTCCAGCAGCTGAGTGTTCTGCGAGATCACGTACAGCGGGATGATCGCCGCCACGATCGGCAGCATCTTCGTCGACAGGAAGAAGCCGAGCGCGTTGCTCGTCCCCTTCACCGGCGCCAGCGAGAGCGCGTACGCGGCCGGGATTCCCAGCAGCAGCACGAAAAGCGTCGAAACCACGGTCACGAACGCCGAATTCGACAGGTACGGCAGGAATCCGCGTTCGAGTACGCCCGCGAACTGGTCGAGTGTCGGGGTGAACAGCAGCCGAGGCGGGTCGGTGTAGGCGTCGGCCTCCTGTTTGAAGGCCGTGAGGATCATCCACAGCAACGGGAACACGAACAGGATCGCGAGCACCCAGGTCGCGACCGTCAGCGCGCCGGGGCCGAAACGGCTTTTCATTTCGCGCCTCCCTGTACCGAGAACGTGCGGAACATCAGCCGCAGGGCGAAGGTCGCGACGATCATCGTCAGGATCACGACGATCACGCCCATCGCGGACGACTGCCCGATGTCGAAACCTTGGAACGCCCGCTGGTAGATGTAGAACGGCAGGTTCGTGCTCGCCGTCCCCGGGCCGCCTTGGGTCATCAGGAAGATCGCGTCGAAGCTGTTGACGATGTAGATCGCGCCCAGCAACGTCGCCAGCTGCAGGAACCGGCTCAGATGCGGCAGCGTGATCGCGGTGAACGTCCGCCAGCGGCCGGCACCGTCGACCGAAGCGGCCTCCAGCACGTCCTTCGGCTGGCTCTGCAGCCCGGCCAGGACCAGCAGCATCATGAACGGCGTCCACTGCCAGACGACCTGCGCCATCACGGCGGCCAGCGGGAACTCCGAAAGCCAGTCGACGTCGGTGCCGAACACGAAGTGCAGCAACCCGTACGTCGGGTCGAACATCGTCGTCTTCCACAGCAGCGCGCCCGCCGCGGGCAGGATGAGGAACGGCGTGATCAGCAGGGTCCGGACCACACCGCGGCCGAGGAACTTCCGGTCCAGCAGGATCGCCAGCCCCAGGCCGAGCAGCAGTGAGAAGAACACGCACACCACCGTGAGGACCACGGTGTTCAGCAGTGCCCCGAGGAACGTCGAGTCGGCGAAGACGTCGATGTAGTTCCGCAGCCCGACGAAATGCCGCGAACCCGGCCGCACCAGGTTCCACGACTGGAACGAGTAGAACACCGTCAGCACGAAGGGCAGCTGTGTCACGGCGACGACGAACAGCAGCGCGGGCAGCAGCGGCAGCCGTCGTTTGAACGGCGTATCGGTGCCACGCTTCGGAGCCGCCTTCTTCGCATGGGCGGGCTCTGGGCGAGCAGGAGCGGAGATCGTGGCCATCACTGCACCTCCTGATACGACTTGCCGACGGTCTGCGCGTACTCCTGCGACTGTTCGAGCGCTTCGTCCACGGTGATCTGGCCCGCGATCGCCGCCGAGAGCTGCTGGCTCACCCGCGTGCCGAGATCCTGGAACTCGGGGATGCCGACGAACTGGATCCCGGGGTAGGGCACCGGATTCGCCATCGTCTTGCGCTGGTCGGCGTCCGCGATGCCGTCCAGCGTCGGCTGCGCGTAGGCCTTGGCGGCCTCGCGGTACTGCGGGATGTCGTAGGTCGATTTCCGCACACCCGGCGGGACACGGTTCCAGTCGCCGAACTCCTGGGCGACCCGCTGCACGTAGGCCTTGTCGGTCATCCAGGACATGAACTTGAAGGCGATGTCCTTGTGCTTCGCGACCTTCGGGATCGCCAGCGCCCAGGTGTAGAGCCAGCCGCTCGCCTGCGTCTTCTCCACCGGCGCCGGCGCGTACCCGGACTTCCCGACGACCTTGCTGGCCGACGGATCCTCGTTCGTGCCTGCCATGACCGTGGCGTCGTACCACATCGCGGCCTGGCCCTGGGTGTACCGCGTGCCGCATTCGGAGAAGCCCGCGCTCGACGCCCCGACCTCGCCGTGGTTCCGCACGAGGTTCACGTAGAACTCGGCGGCGGCCTTGAACTCGGGGCTGGTCAGCTTCGCGTTCCAGTCCTTGTCGAACCACTGCGCGCCGAAGGTGTTGGCGACCGTGGTGAACGGCGCGAGGCTCTCGCCCCAGCCGGGCTTGCCGCGCAGGCAGATCCCGGCGATGCCTTTGGCCTTGTCGTCGAGCTTCGCGGCGTACTCGGCGATCTGGGTCCACGTCGGCTTGGCGGGCATGGTGATCCCGGCCTGCTCGAACAGATCCTTCCGGTAGGCCAGGAACGACGACTCGCCGTAGAACGGCACCGCGTACATGGACCCGTTGTGCGACAAGGATTCCTTGATACTCGGGATGAAGTCGTCCGCGTCGTAGGACGGATTCGCCGCGATATGCGGGCCGAGGTCTTCGAGCCAGCCGTTCGCGGCCCACTGCGGCGCCTCGTAGTTGCTGATCATGACGACGTCGAACTCGCCGCCTTCGGTGGCCGTCGACGCGGTGATCTTCGCGCGGGCCTGGTTCTCCGGCAATGACACGAATTTGAGGCTGACGCCGGGATTCGCCTTCTCGAACTCGCCGGAAAGCTCGATGGCGTCCTTCATCTGCGGGTTCGCGACGATCGCGACGACGAGCGTCCGGTCACCGGTCCCGAGCGCGCCCGCACCGGCGCATCCGGTGAGGGTCAGCAGGAGTACCGCGAGCAGAGCGGCCGCTTTACGCACTTTCGCCTCCCGGTATGACCTGCACCTTCAAGCCGGCGCCGCTGCGCATGAGGGCGAGAGCGTCGGGGTACTGCTCCAGCGGCAGGGTGTCGGTGAGCAGCGCGGCGGTGTCGACAGCGCCGTCGGCGACCAGGTCGAGCGCGGTACCGAAGCTGTTCATGACGGCCATCGAGCCGACGACGGTGATCTCGTCGTTGTAGATCCGGAACGGCGAAAGCGCGACGCGTGCTTCGGCGGGGGCCACCCCGAAGACCAGCAGGCGGCCTCCGCGCTGAAGCGAGTCGAAAGCGGCTTCGATGGCGGGCGCGGCGCCGGTGCAGTCCGCGGCGGCGTCGAACTTCTCGTCGTCGAGGTCCTTCACGTCGCCCGCGACCGCGGCCGCGCCGAGGTCCATGGCGCGGCCGAGCCGGGAGGTGTTGCGGTCGACCACCGTGACGTGGGCGCCCGCGCGCTGCAGCAGCTGCTGCATGATCAGCCCCATCGTGCCCGCGCCGACGACGAGGAACCGCTCCCCCGCCTCGACCCCGATCCGGCGCACGCCGTGCACCGCGCAGGAGACCGGCTCGACGAGGGCGCCCTGTTCCCAGGTCATCGTGTCCGGCATGCGATAGCAGTTCGCGGAGGGAACGGCGACGTACTCGGCGAAGGCGCCGTCGACGGTGTCGCCGGTCGCGTTCCAGTTCTCGCAGAGGTTGCCGCGGCCCGACCGGCAGGGCTTGCAGTAGCCGCAGAACAGCGACGGGTCGACGGCCACCCGGTCGCCGATCTTCCAGCCACCCGGCACGTCCGCGCCGAGTTCGACGATCTCGCCCGCGAATTCGTGGCCGGGGACGATCGGATAAGGCGTCGGCGGGAAATGCCCGTCGGCGATGTGGAGGTCGGTCCCGCAGATCCCGCAGGCACCCACCTTGACGACGACCTGGCGATCCCCCGGTTTCGGGTCGGGTACCTCGCCGACCCTGATCTCGCCGGGCTTGTCCACGATCGCGGCACGCATGCCAGCTCCTCTTCTCTCCGCTCAAATGAGCGGGCTGGGCTTATGCTTCGGACTGCATGTCCAGGCATGGTGAACTTTTCCCTGGTGTTACGTCAACCTCTCAGGCTGATTTCGCGGTATAGTGCTCAAATGAGCGGGAAGATACAGCGCCCCGGCCTAGTGGAGTCGCTACGCCTGGCCGCGGTGGCCCGGCGCTTCTACGAACAGGGCGCCTCGAAACTCGAGATCGCCGAAGAGTTCGGGATCAGCCGGTTCAAGGTCGCGCGAATGCTGGACACGGCCAGGGAAAGCGGCATCGTCCGGGTCGAGTTCCGGCTGCCGGCGCCGGTCGATCTCGTGCTGTCCGAAGAGATCCGCGCGGCGTATCGGCTCGACCGGGTCCTCGTGCTCGAACGAGCGCCCGAACCGGAATCCCGCGAAGTGGCGAGGCGCAAGATCGGCACGCTCGCCGCCCGCCTCCTGACCGAAATCGTCACTCCCGGCGACGTCCTCGGCCTGTCGTGGGCACGTTCGGTGAACGCGATGACCGACGCGATCGAGTCGCTGCCGAAATGCCCGATCGTGCAACTGTGCGGCGTGCAGGCGGGGATGGACATGCGCGACCGGTCGGTGGAGACGGTCAGCCGGGTCGCCTCCGTCTCGGGCGGAGCGTCGTACCCGATCTTCGGGCCCCTCGTCCTCCCCGACCGCCGCACCACCGAAACACTGCGCAGGCAGCCGGGGATCGCGGAGACCTTCGGGCAGTTCAAGAACCTGACCAAGGCCGTCGTCAGCATCGGTGCGTGGAAACCCGAAGAGTCGACGGTGTACGACGCGCTCGACGAGGCCGAACGAAGCGCGATCGCGAAACGCGGCGCCAAGGCCGAGGTCTCCGCGCGCCTGTTCGACGCCGACGGCAACCCGATGTCCACCGGCCTGGCCCACCACGTCCTGGCCATCAGCGCCGAGGAACTCCTGGCCGTCCCCGAAGTGATCGCGCTGGGCTACACGGAACCGAAAGCCGAAGCGATAGACGCCGTCCTGCGCTCCGGCATGGTCTCGACCCTGATCACCGACGCCGCCGCGGCCGTCCCGCTGCTCCGGCTGGCCGAGGCCCGCCCGCTCCCCTGACCCCGTGTCGTCCGCCCAATCACGCGAGATCGCTCCCCAATCACGCGAGTTCCGCCTTCAATCACGCGAGATCGGCGTTCAATCACGCGAGATCGCGAAACCGGACCGCTTCGTCCTGCGCCGCCATCACCTCGTCGCCATGACGGAACGCCCACTCCCCGAAGGCCTCGATGGGCGCCAGCAACGTGGTCCCGAGATCCGTCAGCGAGTACTCGACCTTCGCCGTCCGCCCGCAGTCGCGCCGGTGGACGAGACCGTTGTACTCCAGCCGCCGGACCGTCTCCGTGAGCACCTTCGTGCTGATCCCGCCCAGCCGTCGCCGCAGTTCGGCCGGGCGCCGCGGTCCATCGCGCAGGGCCCACAGCACGACGGGGTTCCACGTGTTCGCCATCAGGTCGAAGGCCAGCCGGGCACGGCAATCGGCGAGGAAGACGTCGTTCATCGGACCTCCGGTAACCATTCGGTACCCGCGCGGCTTTCTACGGTCGGTGTGGTCACTCGATCTTAGGGAGCAGCACATGCGTATCGGTATTTTCGGGGCGGGCGGGATGGCGGAGGCGCTCGGCGGCCAGTGGGCCGAGGCCGGGCACGATGTGATGGTCGCCGCCCGTGACCGCGCGAAGGCCGCCAGGATCTCCCCGCGGGTGGGGACCTGGGCGGAGACCGCCGGCGCCAGCGACGTGATCCTGCTCGCCCTCCCCGCCGCTTCCGTACTGGAAGTCCTTGCCTCAGCGGGGAATCTCGACGGCAAGGTGCTGATCGACTGCACGAACGCCGTCGGTCCCGGCGCCGCGCTCACGGTGTCCGATCAGGCGGCGCGGATCGCCGCGGCCGCACCCGGCGCGCACGTGGTCAAGGCGTTCAACCTGTGTCACGTGGACGTCTGGCGGATGACCCCGCCGGTGTTCGGCGGGCGTCCGCTGGCGGTGCCGATCTGCGGCGACGTGGTCGGCGAAGTGAGCGAACTGGTCCGCGACCTCGGCTGCACGCCGCTGAACGCCGGCGGACTCGACCGGGCCGCGCTCATGGAGGCAACGATGGCGTTCATGGTCGGTCTCTGGTTCGACGGCCACGACGCCCAGGCCTGCTTCCCGCCCCTTCCGGCCTGATTTCAGGGTCGTCCCCGATGTGCCGGACCGGGTGGTGGCGCGACCCTGTGCGCCATGCGAACCAAGGCCTGGCGACAGCTGACCGTGTGGCTGCACATCGTCACGTCGGTGGGCTGGATGGGACAAGCCCTGGCGCTGTTCACCTTGCTGGTGATCGGCCACACCAGCGAGGACCGCGAGATTCGCGTGGCGGCGACGTCGATGGCGCACGAGATCGACACGTTCCTGCTGGCACCGCTGGCCAACGCGTCGGCCTTCACCGGCTTCATGCTCGCCGCCGCGACGGCCTGGGGGTTCACCCGGCACTGGTGGGTGCTGGCGAAGTTCGCGATCACGCTCGTCCAGCTCTACGCCGGGATCTTCCTGCTGTCGGGTGCTCTGCGGGATTCCGTGGGCGGTGATCCGCCGCCGGTGGCGCTGGTCGCCGGGACCGCGCTGATGGCGAGCGCTTTGGCGTTCCAGGCGTGGCTTTCGGTGGCGAAACCGTGGGGCAAGGTCCGCTCCGGCGTGAAACCGCCGACCGCGCCGACGTGGGTGTTCGCCGCCGCGGTCCTCGCGCCGCTCACCGACATCACGGTGGGGCTGCTCCTTGGCTATCCGCTACCCGCGCTCTCGCTGGCGGTGCTGATCATTCAGCTGGTCCGCCGCCGGCGAGTGCTGGGTCAGGCGTCCATGACGCCGGTGGCCTGAGACCAGACACAACGCCAGGTGCCGCCGTCATCGGTGTAGACGTCGGTGTGCCAGGCCTCGTGCCGCGGGATGTCCGCGCCGTCCACGGTGAGTTCGATGAAGCACCGGTAGCGGAGGACGACGACGTCGGTGCCGACGATGGCGTCCATGTCGCCGTTCAGCGCCAGCTCCCGGTAGGCGACCCGCCCGCTGGTGAGGAGATCCAGGTATTCGGCCTTCGTCCACACGGTGCCGGTCGGGTTGCACAACCGGTACCCCTCGGCGTGCAAGCGGTCGTAGGTGCCGCGATCCACGTCGAGGAGACAGCGGATCCGCTCCTGCTCTGCCTCGATCACCCGGCCGGCCACGTCGTCGGTCATACCTCGCTCCAATTCACTGTCCTCCCCAGGAATGCGCCAGGCGTCAGAGCCGGTCCACCGCCGTGATCCGGATGACCGCCGAGCCCGCCTCGTCCGAAGCCGCCAGATCGACCTCCGCGCCGATGCCCCAGTCGTGGTCGCCCGCCGGATCGTCGAAGATCTGCCGTACCCGCCAGATCTCCTTCTCCTGCTCGATGATCAGCAGCTTCGGCCCGCGCGCGTCCGGCCCGATGCCGAGTGTTTCGTGCTCGTCGTAGTAGTCCTCGATGGCGTCTTCCCACGCGTCCGCGTCCCAGCCCGACGCGGCGTCCAGCTCGCCGAGCGTGTCGTAGGCACGCCGCGAAGCCAGCTCCACCCGGCGGAACAGCTCGTTGCGCACGAGCACCCGGAACGCCCGCTCGTTCCGCGTGACCGCGGGCGGCTCGGACGGCGGCCGCGTCGAAACCGGGCCCTCCTCTTCGGGGTGCCGCAAGGCTTCCCATTCGTCCAGGAGGCTGGAGTCGACCTGGCGCACGAGTTCGCCGAGCCATTCGATGAGGTCCTGCAACCCCTCGTTCTTGGCCTCGTCGGGCACCGTGTGCCGCAGCGAGTCGTAGGTGTCGGTGAGGTACCGCAGCACCAGCCCTTCGGAGCGGGCCAGCTGGTAGAAACCGATGTACTCCACGAAGTTCATCGCGCGCTCGTACATGTCGCGCACGACGGACTTCGGCTTGAGCTCGTAGTCCTCGACCCACGGATGCCCTTGCCGGTAGCGGGAATACGCCGCCTCCAGCAGCTCTTCCAGCGGCTTCGGGTACGTGACGTTTTCGAGCAGCTCCATCCGCTCGTCGTACTCGATGCCCTCGGCCTTCATCGCCTGCACGGCCTCGCCACGCGCCTTGAACTGCTGCTGCGACAGCACCGGCCGCGGATTGTCCACAGTGGATTCCACAATGGACACGACGTCGAGCGGATACGAGGGCGACTCGACGTCGAGGAGCTCGATCGCCGCCAGCGCGAACGGCGAAAGCGGCTGGTTCAGCGCGAAATCGAACTGCAGGTCCACGGTCAGCCGGACGATGCGACCCTGCTCGTCGGGTTCGTCGAGCCGTTCCACGACGCCGGCCGCGAGCAGCGCGCGATAGATCGCGATCGCGCGTAGGATCAGTTTCCGCTGGGCGGGACGGTCGGAGTGGTTGTCCTCCAGCAGATGCCGCATCGAGTCGAACGCGTTGCCCGGCCGGGAGATCACGTTCAGCAGCATCGAGTGGCTGACGTGGAAACTCGACGTCAGCGGCTCCGGCTCGGCCGCGATCAGCCGGTCGAAGGTGCTCTCCGTCCAGTTGACGAACCCCTCGGGCGCCTTCTTGCGGACGATCTTCTTTTTCTTCTTGGGATCGTCGCCCGCCTTCTCCAGCGCCTTGGCGTTTTCGACGACGTGGTCGGGCGCCTGCACGACGACGTAGCCGTCGGTGTCGTATCCGGCGCGGCCCGCGCGGCCGGCGATCTGGTGGAACTCGCGCGCCTTGAGATGCCGTTGCCGCACACCGTCGTACTTCGTCAACGCTGAAAAGACCACTGTGCGGATCGGTACGTTGATGCCGACGCCGAGCGTGTCGGTCCCGCAGATCACCTTCAGCAGCCCGGCCTGCGCGAGCTGCTCGACCAGGCGCCGGTACTTCGGCAGCATGCCGGCGTGGTGCACGCCGATCCCGTGCCGGACCAGCCTCGACAGCGTCTTCCCGAACCCGGCCGAGAAGCGGAAGTCGCCGAGCATCTCGGCGATGGCCTCCTTCTCCGCCTTCGAAGTGACGTTGATGCTCATCAGCGTCTGCGCGCGCTCGATCGCCGCGGCCTGCGAGAAGTGCACGACGTAGACCGGCGACTGCCCGCCGTTGAGCAGCTCGGACATCGTCTCGTGCAACGGCGTCAGCGCGTAGCGGAAGGTGAGCGGCACCGGCCGCTCCGCCGAGGTGACCACGGCCGTCGGGCGGCCGGTGCGGCGGGTGAGGTCCTTCTCGAAGAACGAGACGTCGCCCAGCGTGGCCGACATGAGCACGAACTGTGCCTTCGGCAGTTCCAGCAGCGGCACCTGCCAGGCCCAGCCGCGATCCGGCTCCGAGTAGAAGTGGAACTCGTCCGCGATGACCTGGCCGACCGGCGCGTCGGCACCGAACCGCAACGCCATGTTCGCCAGGATTTCCGCCGTGCAGCAGATGATCGGCGCGTCGGCGTTGACCGCCGAGTCGCCGGTCATCATGCCGACGTTGTCCGCGCCGAAGATCTCGATGAGCTGGAAGAACTTCTCCGAGACGAGCGCCTTGATGGGGGCGGTGTAGAAGCTGCGGCGGCCGTGTGCGAGCGCGGTGAAGTGCGCCCCGACGGCGACCAGGCTCTTACCCGAGCCCGTCGGCGTCGACAGGATGAGGTTCGCGCCGGAGACCACCTCGATGATGGCCTCTTCCTGCGCGGGGTACAGCTCCAACCCGCGCTCGGCCGTCCAGGTGGAGAAGGCTTCGAACAGCGAGTCGGGGTCGGGATCCGCAGGCAGGAGGTCTGTAAGTGTCATCAGAGGACCTATCGTGCCATCCGTTGGTCGCTTCTTGCCCAGGGGTGATCGCGCCCATCGGCGGAAACCCGTAGGCTTCGCGGTACCGCGCACCTTCCGGCACCATCGACCGGCCGCGCGCACACAGGCGGTAATCCGAGAGGGCTAAAGGAATGGCACAGGACATCATCCCGATCGAACTCGGCCTGCCACAGGGTGACGTCGTCACCCTCTGGGCGCCGCGCTGGCGGGAAGACGGCGAGGAATGGGAAGCCTTCCTCGGCGACGAGGAGGACCTGTACGCCTTCCCGGACGCCGCGCATCTCGCCGCCTTCGTGCGGACCTCCGAGCAGCACGACCTGCTCGACCACCCCGCGTGGGAGGTCGTCCCGGCGCTGAACGTGCCCGAGCTCATCCCGGACGACGACCACACCTACGACCTGGTGGGCGTCCCCGAGCTGGTGGCCGAGAAGCCGGACCAGTGGACGCTCGGCGAGCTGGCCGAGATCATCGGCATCGTGCGTTCGCTCGCGGACGTGTGCGAACTCGACGAGGTCCATGAGGTCCTCGACGCGCACGAGAGCTTCTCGCTACTCGACCAGGGCACGCTGCCCTTCTCCGGCCGCGACGGCGAGCGCCTGTGGGCGGACCTGTCGCAGGCGGTCTCGGAGAAGTGGGACACCGTCCTCGACGCGATCGACGGCCTGGTGACCGTCCCGGACGTCGACGAGAAGGTGCTGGAGCAGACGGCGGAGGAGCTCGCGACCTTCCTCGCGGAGTCCGCCGAGGCCGAAGCGGCCGCCGTCGACGCGGACCTCATCGACGACTCGGACGAGGACGACGACGAAGACGACGAGCCCGTCGGCTTCTGGGGCGAGGTCGGCATCGACCCGATCAAGATCATCACCTCCGGCGCCGAGTACTACACGCTGCGCTGCTACCTCGACGACAAGCCGATCTTCCTCGGCAGCGAAGGCGAGATCGACGTCTTCACCTCCGAGAAGGCCCTCATCCGCGCGATCGCGGACGGCAAGGAGCTGGCGGGCAACGACCTCGCCGGAGTGTCCACTTGGGACGAGGTGACCACGAAGGCCACCGCGGGCGAGCTCGAGATCGAGGTCGACACCGAGAACACCTACGTGCTCAACGGGATCGCCGACGACATCGCCGAAGGCCCGGAGTCGATCGACCCGACCCAGCTGGAGCTGGCCGTCGAGCTGATCACCGACGCCGCCGAGTGGGCCGAGGACGACAGCGTCGAAACCGCGCTGGCCGCCAACGAAAGCCTCGGCTGGCTGGTGTCGTTCGTGCTGCGGCCGGACCCGTCGCGGCTGGAGCCGAGCGCTCCGTTCGACGCCGAGCAGTCCGAGTGGCGCAAGCTCGTGGAGACCTTCGAGAACCGGCTCACGGTTCTCTGATCCACCCTGGAAAGGGCCCCTCAGGTTCGTCCTGAGGGGCCCTTTTCGTCTTTGACGGGCACCAGGGCGACGGCCAGCGCCGGGAAGATCGCGGCCACACAGAATGCCAGCGCGTACCGCGAATCACCGATCACGAGGCCCAGCATCGGCGGCGTCAGCGCGGCGGCGATGTTCTGGCCGGTGTTCTGCGTGCCCATCGCCCGCCCCGCCCACGCGAGCCCGGCCATCTCCGCCGACGCGGTGAACCCGAGTCCGTTGTCCGACACGGTGATCACCGCGGCCAGGACGAGTGCGAGCAGCACCAGCCACGGCCACGTCGCGTCGCCGAGCGCGACCAGCAGCATCACCGCGCCGCTCGCGATCGCCAGCTGCCGCATCGGCCGCAGTCTGCTGCCGACGCGGTCGGACCAGTAGCCCGACACCAGCCTGCCCAGCGCGCCGAGGATCTGGACGGCGCCGACGAACCAGCCCGCGGACGCCGCCGTCCAGCCGTGCATGGTCACCAGGTACACGGGCGTGAACGCGGAGACCGTGAACTGCGGGACGACGAGCAGCGCGCTCGCGCCGTGGACCCGCCACAACGCCGGCCTCCGGTACGGCGACGGCGGCTTCTCCCCCGTCGTGCCGGATTCCGGACGCGGTGGGTCGATCAGGAGCCAGGCGACCAGGAGCGCGACACCGATCGCGGTCAGCGCGGGGAGCAGGAGCGAGATCTGGAAACCCCAGCGATCCGCGAGCGGCGGGAGTCCGAAGGCGGCGACGCCCACCCCGAGCGGCTGGGCCATCTGGCGGATGCCCATCGCGAAGCCGCGTTCGGCCGGGCCGAACCAGCCCAGGACGGCCCGGCCGCTCGCGGCGTTCACTGACGCGGTGCTCGCACCGGCGAGCAAGAACACCCCAAAGAGGATCCCGAGCGAGTGGTCACCGGCGGCCGCGTACACGAGGAGTAACCCCGATACGCCGAGCCCGATGGCCATTACCAAACGCTCTCCGTAACGGTCCGCGGCCGCGCCCCACAGGATCAAGGTGAACAACAGGCCAAGACTCGGCGCCGCGACCACGGTTCCCGCCTCGGCGAGCGTGAGCCCCTCCGCACGCTGCATCGACGGCACCAGGAACGGGAGCCCGTAAAGGAAGGAACAGCTCGCGGTCTGCGCGGCGAGGCCGAGCGCGAGGATGAGCCAGCGTCGTTTGCCGCCGATCCTCACGTCAACGACCTGCGCCATCTTCGCCACCGTTCCACTATTTGGGAAAGTACTCCTACATAGTGAACGATAGTTGTCGCTGCTAACTAACGCAAGGCCGCGTAGCCGGGCTTGATGACCGTGTTGATGATGTCGAGCCGCTGGTCGAAATCGAGGAAGGCGGATTTCATCGCATTGATGGTGAACCACTCGAGATCGGCCGGCCCGAAGCCGAACGCTGCGCTCAGCGCCGCGAATTCGCTGGTCATCGAGCAGCCGCTCATCAGCCGGTTGTCGGTGTTGACGGTGACCCGGAACCGCAGCCTGGCGAGCAGGCCGATCGGATGCTCGGCGATCGAGCGCGCCGCTCCGGTCTGGACATTGGACGTGGGGCAGATCTCGAGCGGGATCCGCCGGTCGCGCACGTAGGCGGCCAACCGTCCCAAATGGACCGTGCCGTCACTGTCGGTCTTGATGTCGTCGACGATGCGCACGCCGTGGCCCAGCCGCTCGGCCCCGCAATGCTGAATCGCCTCCCAAATGGACGCGAGGCCGAACGCCTCTCCGGCATGAATGGTGAAATGCGCATTATTCGTCCGCAGAAACTCGAATGCGTCGAGATTTCTGGTAGGCGGGAATCCGTCTTCCGGTCCGGCGATGTCGAACCCGACCACGCCGGCGTCGCGGTAGCGCACGGCCAGCCCGGCGATCTCCAGCGCCCTGGCGTGCTGGCGCATCGCGCAGAGCAACGTCCCGACGCGGATCCGGCCGCCGCCGTCCGCCACTCTCCGTTCACCTTCGGCGAACCCGGCCTGAATCGCCTCGACCACCGCATCGAGTGACAGTCCGCGTTCGACGAAGAGTTCTGGGGCGTAACGGACCTCGGCGTAGACGACGCCGTCGGCCGCGAGGTCTTCCACCGCCTCGGCTGCCACTCTGACCAGCGCTTCCTCGGTCTGCATGACGCCGCAGGTATGCGCGAACGTCTCAAGGTACGAGACGAGGGAGCCGGAATCGGCGGCGTCGCGGAACCAGCGGCCGAGTTCCACGGGATCCGTGGTCGGCAAGGCCTCGTAGCCGGTCTGTTCGGCGAGTTCGGCGACGGTGGCGGCACGCAATCCGCCGTCCAGGTGGTCGTGGAGGAGAACCTTGGGAGCCCGGGCCAGTACCGCCTCCGGGATGCGGGAACTGCTGCTTTCAGAGGACATACGTAACGGTAACCAGCCTGTCATTCCCCTACATGGCGGTAAGTCTCATGCTTGACTTAACCCTCGGCTTTGTGGATCACCGGCTGAATCGGCCATCAGGGCAGAGCTCGGCATTGTCCGATACCCGGGGGCCATACGCAGAGCAATTCCGCAATGGATAAGCTTCACGTCACGTCCCTCCCATTTCCCCGCCCACGAAGGACACCGCAGTGACCACTGACAACCACATTGCAGCCCCGTCCTTCGACCGGATGCGCAACATGCTGGTGCGCGCGGCCGAAGTGCGTGAGAGCGAACAGCAGCAGATCTTCGACGCGCTGGACGACATCTACGCACGTCTGGCCCCGGTCGACTCGCTCGGCGCGGTGCGCAAGCGGCTCTCCGAGATGCCCGACCGCACCGAGACCAGCGTGCTCGCCGAGCGGCTCGACGAGACCATGTCGCGGCTCGAAGCGCAGGACACCGCGATCGCCGCGCTGACCCGCGCCGTCGAAAGCATCGTCGACAAGCTGGCCAAGCCGTTCGCTCAGCTCGACGGCCGCCTCGACGGCATGGCCGCGCGTCTGGAAGGCGTCGGGGGCCGGATGGACGGGCTCGAGGACAAGCTCCAGAACATCCACCGCCGTCTCGACGAGCTCGGCGCGCACCTCGACAAGCAGGACGTGAAGACCGACACGCTGCCGCAGTCGGTGATCGGGCCGGTGCGCGAGCGCGTCGAGCAGGCCGAGTCCACCCTGCGGGACCGCGTCGACACCGTCGACCGCGAGCTGCGCACCCGCGTCGAGAACCTCGACAAGGCGACCAAGGAAAGCCTCACCGCGAACACCGAGGCGCTGAAGACCGCGCTGACCGAGACCGGCGAGATGGTCGACGCCTCGGAGCGGCTCGACGGCCTCGGCGACCGCCTGGAGAAGGTCACCTCGCGGCTCGACGACCTGGCGGAGCGGCTCGACAAGGTCGAGGACGGCTTCACCGGGCGCCTCGGCGACCTCGACGGCTCGATCCGCTCCGGTCTGTCGAAGGTCGAGAGCACGCTGCAGAAGCAGCCGGACACCGACTCGGTCGACTCGCTGGTGCGCAAGAGCAACGACGAGTCCGTGCGACGTATCGGCGGCCAGCTGGACGAGGCCATGGCGACCTTCGCGGAGCTGATGCTCGGTGGCGGACCGGCCGTGCAGCAGATCTCCCCGCCGCCGCCCGCCCCGCGTCAGCCGCGTCGCAGCTCGCGCAACGGCCGGGCACCGAAGGCGGCCGACGCCAAGGCGAAGGCCGACGGCGGCGACGAGTCCTCGGACTGACGCCCTCGCTTAACGCGTGAAGGCCCCCTTCCCACGGCTTCGCCTGGGACGGGGGCCTTCACGCTTTCTCGGGCCACGACCTGCGTTTAGCGGGCTAAACGCGATCCGCCCCCGGCGTTTCGTCCTCTAAATGCGGCCAGGGCCCCGAGGGCGCACGTCCCGGGGCTCGGCGGCGGTCGGGCCCGGGTCGATGCCCCCAATGTGGCGTTGGAGGCGCTCAGCGTCCCCAATGCCACATTGGGCGCCCCCTGCGCCGACCTGCGTTTAGCGGGCTAATCGCGATCCGCGTTTCGTCCTCTGGGTGCGGTAGTTGCGCGTGCAACTACCGCATCCAGAGGACGAAATGCGGGATGCAGGGGCGCGGACGTCCTGAAGGCCCCCTTTGGGACGTTCAACGTCTCAAAGGGGGCCTTCAGGGCACAGGGGGCACGGACCACCGGATCGCGTTTAGCCCGCTAAACGCAGGTCAGGGCCGCACGGTCTCCAGGACGAGCGGAGCGGAGGCCGGAGCCTCAGCGGAGACGGCGTAGGCGTCTTCGAGCGCAGCGAGAGCCGAAGGAACAGCCTCCGGCGTATCGGTGTGCAACTCCAGCAGCGGCTGCCCGGCCGACACCGTGTCGCCCGGCTTCGCCAGGCACAAGACACCCGCCGCGGCCTGCACCGGATCCTCCTTGCGCGCCCGCCCGGCCCCGAGCCGCCAAGCGGCGACACCGACCGAGTACGCGTCCAAACGCGACAAAACCCCATCGGCGGGCGCCGAGACCACGTGCACGTGCTTAGGCCGCGGCAGAGCAGCCTCCGGATCCCCGCCCTGAGCGGCGATCATCCGGCACCACGTCTCGTAAGCCCGGCCGGAAGCCAACACCGCCGCCGGGTCCACATCGGACAATCCGGCCAGCGCCAGCATCTCCCGCGCCAAGGCCACGGTCAGCTCGACGACGTCGGAAGGACCGCCGCCGCGCAGCACCTCGACCGACTCCGCGACCTCGATCGCGTTGCCGACCGCGTGGCCCAACGGCACGTTCATGTCCGTGATCAGCGCAGTCGTCGCGACACCGTGCGCGGTCCCGATATCCACCAGCGTCCGCGCGAGTTCACGGGCCTGCGGCAGCGTCTTCATGAACGCACCCGAACCCGTCTTCACGTCGAGCACCAGCCCGGCCGAGCCCTCGGCGATCTTCTTGCTCATGATCGAGCTCGCGATCAGCGGGATCGACTCCACCGTCGAGGTCACGTCCCGCAGTGCGTACAGCTTCTTGTCCGCGGGCGCCAGCCCGGAGGTCGCCGCGCAGACCACCGCGCCGACCTCGTCGAGCTGCCGGACGATCTCCGATGTCGACAAAGAGGCACGCCAGCCCGGAATCGACTCCAGTTTGTCCAACGTCCCGCCGGTGTGGCCCAGCCCGCGCCCCGACAGCTGCGGCACGGCGGCCCCACAAGCCGCGACGAGCGGAGCCAGCGGAAGCGTGATCTTGTCGCCGACGCCGCCCGTCGAATGCTTGTCGATCGTCGGACGGCTGACCTTCAGATCCAGCCGCTCCCCCGACGAGATCATCGCGCCGGTCCAGCGCGCGATCTCCCCGGAGTCCATGCCCCGCAGGAAGATGGCCATCGCGAGCGCGGCCATCTGTTCCTCGGCGATCTCGCCGCGCGTATACGCGTCGATGGTCCAGTCGATCTGCTCGTCGGTGAGCCGTCCGCCGTCCCGCTTCGCGCGGATGACGTCGACGGCGGCGAACCCGCTCACGGCAGGTCGTCCGGTCCGAACGCGTCCGGCAGCACCGCCGACATCGGCAGGATGCCGCTCGGGGTGTCCACCAGGCAGTCGGAACCGCCGTGCTCGAACAGGATCTGACGGCAGCGCCCGCACGGCATCAGCAGTGCGCCTTCACCGCTGCGGCACGCGACGGCGACGAGCTTGCCGCCACCGGTCAGCCGCAGCTGCCCCGCCATCGTGCATTCCGCGCACATACCCAAGCCGTACGAGGCGTTCTCGACGTTGCAGCCGACGACGATCCGGCCGTCGTCCACCACCGCCGCGACACCGACGTGCAGGCCCGAGTACGGCGCGTACGCCGACTTCGCCGCCTCGACGGCTTGAGCCCGCAAGGCTTCCCAGTCGTACTCCGCCATGTCAGTCCTCACCTCGCCGGTAGGTGGCGCCGATCGCCTTGGGCGGCCGCAGCCGCTGCGAAGCCACCGCCAGCACGATCAGCGTCACGAAGTGCGCGGTGTACGGGATGAGGTCGCTGGGCAGGTCGTCGTTGGTCCAGTAGATCGCGTACAGCGCGACGGCGCCGACGACACCGAGCGCGGAAGCGATCCACTGACGGCGGAACAGCTGCACCGCCACGATCACGGCGAGCAGGATCACCGCGCCGTACAGCAGCGCGAGCACCGCGGTACCGCCACCGGCGAGCTGGAGGCCGTCCGCGTAACCGAACAGCGCCGCACCACCGAGCAGGCCGCCCGGCCGCCAGTTGCCGAAGATCATCGCCGCGAGGCCGATGTATCCGCGGTTGTTGGTCTGGTTCTCCAGGTAGTCCGCACCGCCGGCGAGCAGCACGAGCGACGCGCCACCCATTCCGGCGAGCCCGCCGGAGATGATCATGGCGACGTACTTGTGCAGATAGACCTTCACGCCGAGGGACTCGGCCGCGACCGGGTTCTCGCCGCAGGACCGCAGCCGCAGGCCGAACCGCGTCCGCCACAGTACGAAGTAGCTGATCGGCACCAGCGCGATCGCGATCATCGTCAGCGGCGCGACCTCGGTGATCAGGCCGTTGAGGATGCCGGCGAGGTCGGAGATGAAGACGCGCTGCATCTTTTCCAGGTCCGACAACCAGTCCGAGAGGAACGTCGCCGAGTACGTGTCGAACTTCGGCACCGGCGGCGACTGGCGCGGGTTGCCCGAAAGCGGCGTGAACACCAGGTTCGCCAGGTACTTCGCGACCCCGAGACCGAGCAGGTTGATCGCCACACCGGAGACGATGTGATTGACGTTGAAGGTCACCGTCGCGACGGCGTGCAGCAGCCCGCCGAGCGCGCCGAACACGACCGCCGCGATCAGCCCGGCCCAGACCCCGCCGTGGTACGCGCCCCACGCGGCACCCCAGGTGCCGAGGATCATCATGCCTTCGAGGCCGATGTTGATCACGCCCGCGCGTTCGGCCCAGAGACCGCCGAGCGCGCAGAGCAGGATCGGCAGCGCCAGCCGCAGCGCGGTGTGCGCAGTGTTGGTCGAGGTCAGCGTGTTGACGCCGGTGGCGTACGACGCGATCGCGAGCACACCGACCGCCAGCAGACCCCAGATGGCGCCCTTGAGCCAGCCGGGGATACGCCGCTTCGGCGGCTTCACCGGCATGGTGGTGCCGCCCGTGTTGGACGACAGAACATCCGTGCTCACACCGCACCCCCTTCGGAAACGCTGGAACCCTTACCCGCCAGCGCGCGACCGACGCGACGCTGTTCGGCGGCCAGGTCCGCGCGGCGCACGATCTCGTACGCGATGACGACCGACAGCACGATCACGCCCTGCATGATCGTGGCGATCTCTTTGGACACGTTGATCTGCTCCAGCGAAACGGCGGACCGGTCGAGGAACGCCCACAGCAGGGCGCCCAGCGCGATCCCGGCCGGGTGGTTACGCCCGAGCAGGGCGACCGCGATACCCGTGAAGCCGTACATCTGGGTCGAGGTGATGCCGTAGCTGAAGTCGCGGCCGAGCAGTTCCGGCATCGCGATCAGACCGGCGACACCACCGGAAAGCAGCATCGCGATCAGCGTCATCTTCTTGGCGTTGACGCCACCCGCCGCGGCGGCCGTCGTCGATTCGCCGGAGGCCTTGAGCTCGAAACCGAACCGGGTCCGGTTGAGCATGAACCAGTAGGCCCCGCCGATCAGCGCCGCGATGATCACGAAGCCGAACAGCTCTCCGGACCCGATCGGGATTCCGGGGATCCGGCCGGTCTCGGCGATCTCGCGGGTGGCGATGTTGTTGCCGGTCTGCACGCCGAACTGGTCCGCGTTGACCAGGAACGCCACGATGCCGCCGACGATCGCGTTCAGCATGATCGTCGAGATGACCTCGGAAACCCCGCGGGTCACCTTCAGCACGGCGGGGATGGCCGCGTAGAGCATGCCGCTGGCCACCGCGACGATCAGGATCGCGATCACGTGGATCACCGGCGGCAGCTGCAGCGCCCCGCCGATGATGGCGGTGACGATGGCGGCGAACCGGTACTGGCCCTCGACACCGATGTTGAACAGGTTCATCTGGAAGCCGATGGCCACCGCGAGCCCGGACAGGTAGTAGACCGTCGCGAGGTTCACCGTGTCGACGGCCGTCGAGCCCTTGAAGAGCTGGCCGATCATCGTGCCGTAGGCCTGGAGCGGATCCGCCCCCGAGATGATCAGCGCGATGGCCGTCAGGATGACCGCGAAAACGATCGCGAGCAGAGGCGGCAGCAGCCTCGTACGCCAACTACTCACGCTGCACCTTCTTCGTCTCCGGAAGCACCCGTCATGGCGGAGCCCAGTTCCTGTGGGGTCACGGTCGCGGGGTCGGCCTCGCCGACCAGCCGTCCGCGAAGCATGACCTGGATGGTGTCGGACAGCCCGATCAGCTCGTCGAGGTCGGCAGAAACCAGCAGGACGGCCAGCCCGGCGGCGCGCGCCTGGCGGATCTGCTCCCAGATCAACGCCTGCGCGCCGACGTCGACACCCCGCGTCGGATGCGACGCGATCAGCAGGACGGGATCGCCGGAAAGTTCGCGCCCGACGATCAGCTTCTGCTGATTACCACCCGAAAGCGCGGCGGCGGGGACGTCGATACCCGGCGTGCGGACGTCGTAGTCCTCGACGATGCGGCGGGTGTCCTCCCGCGCGCCGTCGATGTCGAGCAACTGTCCTTTCGCGACCGGCTTGCGCGTCTGGTAACCGAGGATCCGGTTGACCCACAAGGGTTGCGTGAGCAGGAGGCTGTGCCGCGTGCGGTCTTCGGCGATGTAGCCGATCCCGGCCTCGCGGCGGGCGAGCGTCCCCAGCTTGTGGAGTTCGACGACCCTGCCGTCGGTCTCGGTCAGTTCGATCCGGCCGCCGCCCTTGCGCATGCCCATGATCGTCTCGACGAGTTCGGTCTGGCCGTTGCCCTCGACACCGGCGATCCCGAGCACCTCACCCGCGTGGACGGTGAAGGAGATGTGGTCGAGCACGTTCCGCTCGGAACCCTCGACGCTCAGGCAGACGTCGTCCAGGCGGAGGACGTTCCGGTCGGTCACCGTGGATTCGCGGGTCTCCGGGCTGGGCAGCTCCGTGCCGACCATCATTTCGGCCAGCTGGCGCGAGGTGATCGTCTTCGGATCCGCTGTGCCGACGGTGGTGCCGCGCCGGATCACGGTGACCGTGTCGGCGATCGCGCGCACCTCGTCGAGCTTGTGCGAGATGAAGATGAAGGTGAAACCGTCCTTCTGCATGGCGCGGACGGTCTCGAACAGCGCGTCGACCTCCTGCGGGACGAGCACCGCGGTCGGCTCGTCGAGGATGATGATCCGCGCGCCGCGGTAGAGCACCTTGACGATCTCCACGCGCTGGCGGTCGGCGACGCCGAGCTCTTCCAGCAGCGCGTCCGGGCGGGCGCGCAGGCCGACGCGTTCGGCGAGTTCCGCCAGCTTCGCCCTCGCCGCGCGGCCGATGCCGTGCAGGTTCTCCGCGCCGAGGAAGACGTTCTCCCCGACGGTCAGGTTGTCGGCCAGCATGAAGTGCTGGTGGACCATCCCGATCCCGGTTTTGATGGCGTCCTGCGGGTTGCGCAGTTTCACCGGCTGACCGTTGATCGCGATGTCGCCCTCGTCCGGCTGCTGCATGCCGTAGAGGATCTTCATCAGGGTCGATTTGCCCGCGCCGTTCTCGCCGCAGACGGCGTGCACCTCACCCTTGGTGACGGTGAGGTTGACGTCGGAGTTGGCCACGACACCGGGGAACCGCTTCGTGATCCCGGTCAGCTGCACGGCCGGTTCACCCCGGTCGGGGGCGTCGGTGACCTCGGCCTGGGGAGCGCTCATGGAAAAGCCATCCAGTTCTGGGGTAAACAGGTTGGGGCTCGGAAGGGGTTACCCTCCCGAGCCCCGCTGCCTGGTCGAGCTTACTTCTGCGGCTTGTCCGAGACGGTGATCGCCCCGGAGACGATCTGCGCCTTGTAGCCGTCGAGGACGTCCTTGATGTCGTCGACCTTGCCACCGGAGGTGGCGTAGCCGACGCCGTCGACCTTGAGGTCGAACCGCTTCGGCAGCGACGTCAGGTCACCCTTCGCCAGCGCGCGCAGGTAGTCGAACACCGCCACGTCGACGCGCTTGAGCATCGAGGTGATGATGACGTCCTTCGACGCCTCGACCGTCTTCTGGTTGTACTGGTCGGAGTCGACGCCGATGGCCATGGCGTTGTTGGACTTGGCGGCCTCGAAGACACCCTTACCGGAGGCACCGGCGGCGTGGTAGATCACGTCCGCGCCCTTGGCGATCTGGGCGGCGGCCTTCACGTTGCCCTTCGCCGGGTCCTGGAACCCGGAGATGTCACCGGCCGGGGTGAGGTACTCGTCCTCGATCTTGGCCTTGGACGAAGCGGCCTTCACACCCTGGAGGAAGCCGGCCTCGAACTTCTGGATCAGCGGCGTGTTCACGCCACCGACGAAGCCGACGTGGCACTTCTTCGACTTGTAGGCGGCGGCGACACCGGCCAGGAACGAACCCTGCTCCTCGGCGAACACGAGCGAGGTGACGTTCGGGGCCTTGACGGAGTCGTCGTCGACGATCGCGAACTGGGTGTTCGGGTACTTCGGCGCCACTTGGCCGACGGCCTTGGCGTAGGCGAACCCGACCGCGACGATCGCGGTGAAGCCCTGGGCGGCCAGCTGCTCGAGGCGCTGCGACTTGGCGGCCTCGTCCTCGCTGGAGCTCGCCGTGCTTTCGCTCACGGTGGTGAGGCCCATTTCCGACTTCGCCTTGTCGACGCCGGCCGCGGCCGAGTCGTTGAAGGACGCGTCGCCCCGGCCGCCCACGTCGAACGCGAGCGCCACCTTCAGCTTGCTGGCGTCCACCTTCTCACCGGACTGCGCGCTGCTGGTCGAGGCGGCGGCCGCGGCGGGCGGCTTCGGCGCGGTCACGCAGCTGGAGGACTGATCCCCCGAGGCATTGTTGTTGCTGTTGTTCCCCGCACCCGAATCCTTGGCGCATCCGGCCAATACCAGAGCACCGGCCATGGCGGCAGCGGCCAGCGCGGTTCCACGCATGCGACGCAACGTGTGTCTCCCTCCCCGCTGATCCAGCGGATGGTCCGAAGAAACGACCCGGCCACGTTGCCGGGTTGACCGAGAGACGGTACCCAACGGCCCCTTGGCGGCCATAGGAAAGGCACGCTACGTGACACAAACGTTTACATCCGGCTCACTTCGGCGACCACGCGATCACACAACGTCACGACGAGCGGGCAGGGTTCAGGCGCGCGCCGGACATCCCATGCCCGGCGCGCGCCATTTCATTGAATTCATTTATTCACGAGAACATTTCCAGTGAAACCGATCAGCGAACGGCGATAATGGTGAACGTGCCGGAAATGTATCCGCTGCTGCGAAGAACGGACTGCTGACCGACGGGCACGGTATTGGATCCTTGCCGCGTGCAGCCACCGGCGCTGCAAACGGTCATCACGAAGTAGTACTTGGGCGCACCGTTCACATAGTTGCAGGTCGTCCAGGCCGAGTGACCATCGCCGGCGATACCCGTGTTGTAACAGACCGCGTCCGCGTGTGCCACGGAGGACCCGAACAAGACCATTCCCAGAGATACGAAGACGGCCCCCAGGAAGGATATAATCCTTTTCGTCATGAAAATGACCCTAGCGGGAGCCGGAAGCACCGAACATACGACATTCGGGTGACGAGACGCCCGCCACAAGGCGAATTCTCCGGTCCACGCGAGCCCGGATTCGCAAGCGTATCCAAGCCGTCGGGCCAATACCACCCGGAGTGGGAAATCAGCTTGGCCGTGACCCCGCGCCGCCACCTTCCGTGAGCACCGATCGTGCGGGCCGGAGATGTCTGGTCCATCACACAGAGGAACCCGGAGGTGAGCCCACCGTGAGGTGCGGGTCTAGCATCCTGTTCATCCACGCTCGATGACCATGATCTCGGCACCGTCGCCGGAGCCGTCCCAGGTGGACGTCCCGGCGGCAGGCGCGGAAACCAGCGGTCAGCGGGCCCAAGCCATGACGTTGGAGGCCGTTCACCGATGTCCACCACGGCTAGCACCGCCACCGAGGCGGCCGCGAGCGATCGGGCGGGTGCCTCACGCCGGCAAGGGACGTTCTACCGGGGAGACCCCGGTATGTGGTCCTGGGTGCTGCACCGCATCACCGGCGTGCTGACATTCTTCTTCCTTTTCGTGCACGTGCTCGACACCGCGCTCGTGCGCGTGTCGCCCGACTCGTACAACGAGGTCATCGAGACCTACAAGACCCCGCTGGTCAACCTCCTCGAGGTCGGCCTGGTCGGCGCGGTGCTGTTCCACGCGCTCAACGGCATCCGGGTCATGCTGGTCGACTTCTGGGAGAAGGGACCGAAGTTCCAGAAGCCGATGCTCTGGACCATCCTGGCCATCTGGGTCGTGGTGATGATTCCCGGTGCCTACTTCATGATGAAGCGCACCGTCGAAGTTATGTTCGGGGGGCACTGACCATGGCGACCGAAGTTCTCGCACTCGACAAGCCGCGCTCGCCGAAGCGCCCCGCTGCCCGCCGCAGCAACTTCGAGCTCTACAGCTGGCTGTTCATGCGCATCTCGGGCCTCGCCCTGATCGTGCTGGTGCTCGGCCACCTGTTCATCATGAACATCCTCGACGGCGGCGTGCACCGCATCAACTGGGGCTTCGTCGCCGGCCGCTGGGCCTCGCCGTTCTGGCAGTTCTGGGACCTGTCGATGCTGTGGCTCGCCGAGATCCACGGCGGCAACGGCCTGCGGACGATCATCGACGACTACGCCCGCAAGGACAGCACCCGGTTCTGGCTGAAGATCGTGCTCTACGTCTCGATGGTGCTGATCCTCGCCGTCGGCACGATGGTGATCTTCACCTTCGATCCCGGCATCTCGGCCAACTGACGCCCCACCACACGTTCAAAGCGGAGTCCTCATGCAGTTCCACAAGTACGACGTGGTGATCGTCGGCGCCGGTGGCGCCGGCATGCGCGCGGCCATCGAATCCGGCCAGCGTGCCCGCACCGCGGTCCTCACCAAGCTCTACCCGACGCGTTCGCACACCGGCGCCGCCCAGGGCGGCATGTGCGCCGCGCTGGCGAACGTCGAAGAGGACAACTGGGAGTGGCACACCTTCGACACGATCAAGGGCGGCGACTACCTGGTCGACCAGGACGCCGCCGAGATCATGGCGAAGGAAGCCATCGACGCGGTCCTCGACCTCGAGAAGATGGGCCTGCCGTTCAACCGGACGCCCGAAGGCAAGATCGACCAGCGCCGCTTCGGCGGGCACACCCGTGACCACGGCAAGGCCGCGGTGCGCCGCGCCTGCTACGCCGCGGACCGCACCGGGCACATGATCCTGCAGACGCTGTATCAGAACTGCGTCAAGCACGGCACCGAGTTCTTCAACGAGTTCTACGTGCTCGACCTGGTGCTGACCCCGGACGAGAACGGCAACCCGGCCGCCTCCGGCGTCGTCGCCTACGAGCTGGCGACCGGCGAGCTGCACGTCTTCCAGGCGAAGTCGATCGTGTTCGCCACCGGCGGCGCGGGCAAGATCTTCAAGACGACGTCGAACGCGCACACCCTCACCGGTGACGGCCTCGGCATCATCTTCCGCAAGGGCCTGCCGCTGGAGGACATGGAGTTCTTCCAGTTCCACCCGACAGGTCTGGCCGGGCTCGGCATCCTCATCTCCGAGGCCGTGCGCGGTGAGGGCGGCATCCTCCGCAACGCCGACGGCGAGCGGTTCATGGAGCGCTACGCCCCCACCATCAAGGACCTCGCGCCGCGCGACATCGTCGCCCGGTCGATGGTGCAGGAAGTGCTGCAGGGCCGCGGTTGCGGGCCGAACAAGGACTACGTCGTCCTCGACGTCACGCACATCCCGGAAGAGACGCTGAACGCGAAACTCCCGGACATCATGGAGTTCTCGCGGACGTACCTGGGCGTCGACCCGGTCACCGAGCCGGTGCCCGTGTTCCCGACCTGCCACTACGTGATGGGCGGAATCCCGACCAACATCCACGGCGAAGCGTTGCGGGACAACGAAAACGTCATCCCCGGGCTGTACGCCGCGGGCGAGGTGGCGTGCGTGTCCGTGCACGGCTCGAACCGGCTCGGCACGAACTCGCTGCTCGACATCAACGTGTTCGGCCGTCGCGCCGGCATCGCGGCCGCCGAGTACGCGCTGGCGCACGAGCACATCGAGCTGCCGGAGAACCCGACCAAGCTCGTCGAGGACCAGCTGGCGCTGCTGCTCTCGGAGCACGGTGACGAGCGCGTCGCCGACATCCGCACCGAGCTGCAGCGGACGATGGACTCGCACGCTTCGGTGTACCGCACGGAGGACACGCTCAAGCAGGCGCTGACCGACGTGCAGGCGCTGAAGGAGCGGTACAGCCGGATCACCGTGTCGGACAAGGGGAAGCGGTACAACACCGACGTCCTCGAGGCCGTCGAGCTGGGCTTCCTGCTCGAACTCGCCGAGGTCCTGGTCGTCGGCGCCCTGGCGCGCAAGGAATCCCGCGGCGGGCACGCGCGCGAGGACTACCCGAACCGCGACGACACGAACTTCATGCGGCACACCATGGCCTACAAGGAGGGCGAAGGTCTCACCGCCGACGTCCGCCTGGACTACAAGCCGGTGACCTTCACCCGCTACGAACCGATGGAGCGGAAGTACTGATGACCACGGCCACCCCCGAGAAGTCGGAGGCCGTGTCCTCCGACCACACGCCGATCACCGTCACGCTGAAGATCCTCCGGTTCAACCCCGAGATCGACAACGAGCCGCACTGGGAGTCCTACGACGTCCCGGCGCAGCGCACCGACCGGCTGCTGAACCTGCTCTTCTACGTGAAGGACTACATCGACGGGACGTTCTCGTTCCGGCGCTCGTGCGCGCACGGTGTGTGTGGTTCCGACGCGATGCAGATCAACGGCATCAACCGGCTGGCGTGCAAGGTCCTGATGAAGGACCTGCTGTCGCAGGACGGCAAGAAGACGACGATCACCATCGCGCCGATCAAGGGCCTTCGTACTTTGAAGGACCTGTACGTCGACATGGACCCGTTCTTCGAGGCGTACAAGGCCGTGAAGCCGTACCTGATCGCCTACGGGAACGAGCCCACGCGCGAGCGGATCCAGTCGCAGGCCGACCGCGACCGGTTCGACGACACGACCAAGTGCATCCTGTGCGCCTGCTGCACGTCCTCGTGCCCGGTGTACTGGAACGACGGCTCGTACTTCGGCCCGGCCGCGATCGTCAACGCGCACCGGTTCATCTTCGACTCGCGTGACGAAGGTGCCGAAGAGCGTCTCGACATCCTGAACGACTCCGAGGGTGTCTGGCGCTGCCGGACGACGTTCAACTGCACCGATGCCTGCCCGCGCGGTATCCAGGTCACGAAGGCGATCCAGGAGGTTAAGCGCGCTTTGCTCTTCAAGCGCGTCTGACGGAGCGGTCCGTGAAGGCCTCCTTCCCTACCCTCAAGGTAGGGAAGGAGGCCTTCACGGCGTTCGAGGAGTTATCCACAAGCACCCGGTTATCCACAGGTTCGCCAAGTGAGGCTGCCGGAGGCGGGTGCGGGCGGACAAGCTGGGCCACGTGGTCAAAAGAGGAAGATGGGCCCAGCATCCCGAACTGCTGCTGGCGCGGAGCCACAATGGCGTCGTCCGGGTCGCCGACCTGGAATCACTGGAAATGCCCAGCAAGACGATCTACCAGCGTTGCTTGCCCGGGGGCCCATGGCAGCGTCTCCTGCCTGGAATCGTCCTCCTGCACGATCAGAAGCCGACCTCGTCGGAAACGGTGACCGCAGCTCTTCTCTACGCTGGCGCGAAGTCGATGCTCACCGGCGTCGAAGCCTGCCGACTCCATGGACTGCGCACGTCCGCCCTGCCGGACGACCCGGGGTTGCATCTTTTGATACCGCACGAGCGGAAGATCCGAAGCGTCGGGTTCGTGACCACGGAGAGGACGCGGCGCCTACCCACACCGGCGATCCGAAACGGGGTACCGCTCGCACCGCTCATCCGCGCGACGACCGACACCGTCCGGCGGTTCGTTGATCCGCTGGTGTCGGAAGAACTGCTCATCGAGGCGATCCAGCAGGGCAGGTGTCATCCCAAGGCACTGCTGTCGGAGCTGAATCACGGCACTCAACGAGGGACCGCTGTGCCCAGGCGGCTCTTGAACGACTGGGTGGACATCCGCTCGATGGCCGAATCACGGGCGAAGGCGCTCAGCCGACGGCTGAAAACACCTCCGAGTCATTGGAATGCCGAGCTCTTCGACGTTTCCGGCAAGTACCTGGGACGGCCGGACGCGTGGTGGGATGATGTCGGCCTGGTATGGGAAATCGACTCGTTCGACTTCCATTTCCACCGAGCTGGATATCAGCGGACTGTGGACCGGAACACCAGATACGCCACTTCTGGGATCGTCGTCGTGCAGACGCTGCCTTCGCAACTGCTGAACGATCCTGCCGCCGTGGTCTCGGATCTGGAGACGGCATGGGAGGTCGCGGCCTCCCGCCCACGTCCCCAAGTCCGCCTCGCTACGGCTGCCTGATGGTCCGTGAGGGCCACCTTCCCTACCCTCAAAGTAGGGAAGGAGGCCCTCACGACCCGACGGCCTACTCGAGCACCTGGGCCAGAGCGGCGGAGTCGGCGGTACCCGGCAGCAGGTCGAAAGCCTCCGGATCGATGTACCCGACAGCGCCCGTGCTCACGTCCCTCAGCATGTTGTACAGCCCCGTCATCACCGCGCGCGTGAAACGCTCCCGGTGCTGCTGCCCGAGCGTCTGCGTCTGCCCGCGCACCTCGAACAGCACCGTCCCGGTCCCGTTCAACGCGAACGAACACCGCGCCTGCCCCGGCAGATCCCGGTCCGGCGCATGCGGATACCGCGCCCCGACGAACCCGCGCGACGTCATCCCGTTGAACGCACTGATCGCCAGCTGCCGCGATTCGTCCTTTGTGTACACGTCGCGGTACTTCGCGTACTTCTGGCCGGGCTCGAAGAACTTGTCCGGCAGCGGCGGGTAGTCGATGCCGACGTCGAGGAGCCGGTTGCTGCCTTCCTGGCGGACGCACGCGCCTTGGTGGTGCAGATCGACGTACACGTCGGGCACCTTCCCGCGCCGCGCGGTCAGCTCCAGGTACACCGAACGCAGCGCCCGCGCCTCGGGCGTGAGGAACCAGCCCGGCTGATCCGGAGCACCCGGGACGTCCTCCGCGCGCGGGACGTAGTTCAGGTCCGGATTGAAGTCGCGGTTGACGTCGAACCCGGGCCGCTTGCGGTAGTCGTCGCCCTGGAGGACGTCGCTGAGGTAGTTCCAGGTGGGCGGCCGGTCCTTCAGCTGGGGGAACTTCCGCTGCACCTCGGCCCACGACAGGTCGTTGCCGCGCCGGTCGAGTTCGGCGCCGTCCGGGTTCAGTTTCGGCACCGCGACGAAGGTGACGGTCTTCCGCAGGCGCTCGGCGTCCCGCGATTCCGACGTGCCGAGGTAGTCCAGGATCCGAAGCAGGGCGTCGGTGCCGGTCTTCTCGTTCCCATGGATCTCGCTGGAGACCACGAAGACCTTCGGCCCGGTCCCGACGGTCGCCTGATGGATCACCCGGCCGCGGTTGGACCGCCCGACCTCCTTGACCGCCACTCGCCCATGGCTCACCCGTTCGAGTCGCCCCAGCTCCCGCACCATCTCGCGATAGTCGGTGAACTCGTCGATGGGCAGCTCCCGTGGCTCCTCGCTGCAGGGCGCCACCGGCGCCGCCACCGCCGTGGGCGCGCTGACGAGCGGGAGCATCGCCAGCCCCACCACCACGGGAACCAACCGACCGGACAACGACATCGTGAACTCCCCACTGTCGAAGGTGCTCACAACGTAGCGAGGACACCATCGGAAGAGCCAGGAAAGAAAACCGGGGCCGGCCCACGAAGGTGGACCGGCCCCGGTGAACGCGAGGAACTACTTCACCGCGTCCAGAGCGTTGACGCGGCCGTGCCCGTAGTACGAGTTGTCCTTCGCCGGGCCTTCACAGACCGGCGCCGCGGTTCCACAGGGAACCTCGTCCGCCTGGTGCTCCAGCAGCCAGGTCAGCACCCGCGGCGGAGCGTGGCGGTAGCGCGACGCCAGCAGCGCGGCGACACCGGCGGCGTGCGGGGACGCCATCGACGTGCCGCACTTGGCGCCGTAGCCGCCGTTGAAGATCGTCGACAGCGGGCAGCCGACACCCTGGCCGGCGGGCGGCAGCTGGGCGCGGTCGCCACCGGGAGCGGTGACCGAGACGTCGTCACCGTAGTTGCTGTACGACGACTTCGTGCCCGCGTAGCCGATGGCCGAGACGTTGACGACGCCGTCGATGGCCTTGGGCAGGATGCCGCAGCTCTCGTCGACCGGGTGCGGGCGGTTCGGGTCGGTGGTCTGCTTGTCCGGGTCGAAACCGCTGTTGCCGGCGGCGGCGACGTTCAGCACGCCACGTCCGGTCGAGTAGGTCACCGCGCGGCGGACGGCCTCGAACGCGGCCGCGTCGCCCGGCTCCTTCGAGCAGTAGAACATGCCCGGGTCGATGTAGTAGCTGTTGTTCGTGACCGGGAAGCGGTGCTTCGCCGCCCACATGAACCCGCACACCGCGGCCTCGGGGAGGATCAGGCCGTCGTCGTTCACGACCTTCACCGACGCCAGCTTGACTCCGGGCGCGACACCCGTGAAGCCGCGCGCGGCGTCCTTGCCCGCGATCGTGCCGGCGACGTGCGTGCCGTGGTCGGAGTTCGTGGGTGCCCAGGCGGCGGGCGTGGTGTCGGGCGCGCCGCTGTTGCAGCCCGCCGACACCGCCGGGTCGAGGGCCGCCTTCAGCGCGGGGTGGGTGGGCTCGATACCCGAGTCCAGCACGCCGACGGTCACCGAGCGGCTGCCACCGGAGATCTTGTTCGCCTCGGGAGCCTGGATCGCCCGCATGTCCCACTGCTGGGCCGACAGGTCCTCTTCGACCGCGACGCTGGTGGTCTCTTCGTTCTCCTTGGTGTCGACCACGGCGGAGCGGGTCGAGCGAGTGGTGGCCGCCGGCGGGAACGCGACGTCACGGCCGCCCGAGTAGGCGCGGAAGACGCCGATCTTCGCCTGGAAGTCGGCGTTGCGCGAGGTCGCCACCGCGACCCCGATCTCCGGGTAGTAAGCGACCTTCTCGCCGCACTTCGCGCGCAGCTCGGCGTCGACCTTGCGCTCCGGGGTACGCGGGTTGTAGAGCACCACGTAGTTGAACGGCGCGCTCGCGGTGTCGCACTGCGGCGCGGGCGCGGCGCTCGCCGACGGGGCCACGAACACGCTTCCCGCCGCCGCCGCGACGAGCGCGGGGACGAGCAGGCGTCTGATCCGGGACATTCCACCTCCATGATTCGGTGGAGTGAACCTAAGCGAGCCGGACCGTGCCCAACACCGTCAAAAGGACGACAAAACCCGATCAGGCGTCAGCCTTTTCCGCGTCCCGTGACTTGGCGCCACGAAGCGTGCGCAGACCGATGAGTCCGATGATGGTGCCGAGCACGAACGAGACCACCGTCAGCACCGCGTGCACGATGAAGTAAGCGGTGGGCGAGCCGTCCGCGGCCCAGGCGCGGTCACTGTCCCAGAGGTTCTTGGCGAACGTGATCCAGATGATCCACGACCACACGCCGAAACCCAGCAGGAACATCGAAGTACCTCGCGAAATGCGCATGCCCCTGAGTATGCAGCGAGCCCGGCGACGCTACATTGCTCGGGTGCACAGCGCTATCTCCCGGTCGCTCCTGGTCCTCGTTTCCGGTGTGCTCGCCCTCGCGGTGACGCCGGTGGCCACAGCCGCCCCGAAGCCACCAGCCCAGGCGCAGCCGTGCGCGAACAAGGTCACGCCTCCCCCGCCCGTCGACACCTCCGAGAAGCCGCGCCCCGGCGAAACCGCTCCGGCTCCGCTGCCGGTGCCGCCGGTACCGGTCGGCGGCGACCGGATGGCCGAATGCGGGCTCGTGCTCCCGAAGCGCGCGCTGAACCCGCCCGAGGGGAACACCTCGGCGGCGTGGGTGCTGCAGGATCTCGAAACCGGTGACGTCATCGCGGCGAAGGATCCGCACGCCCGTCAGCGCCCGGCGTCGCTGATCAAGGTCCTGCTCGGGCTGGTCGTGGTCACCGAACTCCCGCCGGGCAAGATCGTCGTGGCCACCAAGGAGGACGCCGAGCAGGAGTGCACCTGCATGGGCATCGGCGCCGGCGGTCAGTACACAGTGGACCAGCTGCTGCACGGACTGCTGATGCACTCGGGCAACGACGCGGCGCACGCGCTCTCCACCGTGCTCGGCGGCCTGGACGCGACCCTGGCGAAGATGAACGCGCTGGCCACCCGCGTCGGCGCCACGGACACCCGGGCCGCGACACCGTCCGGGCTCGACGGCCCCGGCATGTCGACCTCCGCCTACGACATGAGCCTGATCTTCCACTACGCGATGAAGAACCCCGAGTTCGCCAAGGTGGTCAAGACCAAGAGCTTCGAAGTGCCGGCCACCGGCGGAAAACCGGTCGTCACGATCTACAACGACAACAAGCTCCTCGGCAGCTACCCCGGGTTCACCGGCGGGAAGACCGGCTTCACCGACGACGCGCGCCACACCTACGCCGGCAGCGCGGTCCGGAACGGCCACCGGGTCGGGGTCGTGATGCTCCGCGCCGAGCAGCGCCCGACCCGGGTCACGGAACAGGCCGCGAAGCTGCTCGATTACGGCATCGCGCTGCGCGAGGCCAAGGCCGAATCGGTGGGGCGCATCGAATACCGGTCGCCGGAAACCGTGAACGCGGACCCGGCCAACGCCGCACCCAACGCCGACGGCGCGTCGAACAGCGGCGCCGCGGCCCCGGCCGAAGACCCGTTCGGCGTGACGGGGTGGATCATCACGCTGGTCGTCTTCCTGATCATCGTCGCGTCGTTCGTCATCGGCCACCAGCGCAAGAAGGCCATGGCCGGCGAATAACGTCAGGACTTGCGGCGGCCGAGCCAGCCCAGCAGGGCGCCGGTCGCGAAAGCCCCGCCGACGGCACCCAGACCCGGCCCCTGCTGCACGGTCACCCTCGGATGGATCAGCACCGGGGCGGGTGGCTCGACGACCGTCTGTTGGTTCTCTTTCGCCGTCGCCGTCCAAGCGGTGACGAACAACAGGAAGCGCGACACGAGGTTCGCGAACACGAGCAGACCGATCACCGGGCCGAACAACGTGAACGCCGGTGACTTCGTGACGCTGCCGAGGTAAACGGTCGCGGCCTGCTGAAGCACGATGAACCCGACCGCGGCGAAGATCGCGCCCTTGACCGCGCTGCGCAGCGCGACGTGTTCTCGGGGCAGCCTCGCGATGACCCACAGGAACACCAGCGTGTTCGCGAGGAGGCCGAGCAGGATCGTCGCGACCTTCAACAGGAACACGGCCCAGCCCTGGTTCTCCAGGCCGACCAGTTCGAGCAGGAACCGCCCGACCCCGCTGCCCGCCGCGGTGAGGCCGAACGAGATCACCAGCGCGAGCCCGAGCCCCACGAGGGACAGCAGGTCCTTGATCGTCGTCGACACCAACGGCAACTGCTGCTTTTCCTGGCCCCACTGGGCGGTCAGCGCGTCACGCAGGTTGGTCATCCAGCCGACGCCCGAATACAGGGCCAGCAGCAGGCCGAACACCCCGATGCCGCCGCCGGAGTCGAGCGCCGCCTTGATGATGCTGCCGACGAGATCGCTCAGCCCCTCCGGAACCGACTTCTTGATGCCGTCGACGAGCTGGTTCGTCACCACCTGGTCGCCGGCGAGCACGATCTTGAGGATCGCGAAGGCGACCATCAAGATCGGGATCACCGAAAGCACGCTGAAGTAGGTGATGGCGGCGGCGTAATGGTTGCCGTAGCGCTCGGTGAAGGCGTCGTTGGCCCGGATGAGGTGATCGAGCCAGCCGTACTTCCGCCTCAGGCGCGGTAACAGCTTGTCCTGTTCCGGCTTCGCGCCGTCATCATTCGCCACCGTCAAACGCTAACCACACGGCGACGACATCGCAGCGCGAATCAGCCCGCCGGGGGAAGGAAGCCGATGTTCTCGTAGACGTTCCGCAACGTCACCGAAGCGACTTCCCTGGCCCGTTGCGCACCGAGTGCCAGGGCCTTGTCGAGCTCGGCGACGTCGTCCAGGTACGACCGGACGCGCTCCTGCACCGGCGTGACCCACTCGACGAACGCCTCCCCGACGCCCTTCTTCAGGTCTCCGTAACCCTTGCCCTCGTAGGAGTTCTGGAGTTCGGCGACCGGCTGGTCGGTCAGCGCGGAGAGGATCGTCAGCAGGTTCGAGACGCCCGGCTTGTTCTCGGCGTCGAAGACGATCTCGCGGCCGGTGTCCGTGACCGCCGAGCGCACCTTCTTCGCCGACTTCTTCGGGTCTTCGAGCAGCTCGATGAGGCCGTTGCCGGTCGACGAGGACTTGCTCATCTTCGCGGTCGGGTCCTGCAGGTCGTAGATCTTCGCCGTGTCCTTGACGATATGCGGCTCCGGCACGGTGAACGTCTTGCCGTAGCGGTTGTTGAACCGCTGCGCGAGGTTGCGCGTCAGCTCCAGGTGCTGGCGCTGGTCCTCACCGACGGGGACCTCGTTCGCCTGGTACAGCAGGATGTCCGCGGCCTGCAGGACCGGATACGTGAACAGGCCGACACTGGCGCGATCCGTGCCCTGCTTCGCGGCCTTGTCCTTGAACTGCGTCATCCGGCTCGCTTCGCCGAACCCCGTCTGGCACTCCAGCACCCAGCCGAGCTGGGCGTGCTCGGGCACGTGGCTCTGGACGAACAGCGCGCTGCGGGCCGGGTCGACACCGAGCGCGAGCAGCTGCGCGGCCGAACGGCGGGTGCGGTCCAGGAGCACCTTCGGATCCTGCTCGACGGTGATCGCGTGCAGGTCGACGACCATGTAGAAGGTGTCGTGGGTGTCCTGCAGCCGCACCCACTGCCGCAGCGCACCCAGGTAGTTGCCCAGGTGGAACGAGTCGGCGGTCGGCTGGATCCCGGAGAGCACGCGCGGGCGCTTCTGTTCGTCGGACACGTCCGGATTCTGTCAGGCCACGCCGGGGCGGGTCATCCGAGGTCGGCCCGGCCGAACGGGCTAAACGGTTAAACGCCACATACTTCCGACGGTTCTGGGCACGGTGCCCGATTCCTAGCGTTCATGGCACCGGATCTTCCGGCCACACCGAAGGAGAACCCAGATGAAGGCACGATCCCTACTGATGGGCTTGGCCATGGCGGCTGCGGCCGTCTTCTCGCTTTCCGGCGTCGCGGCCGCGGCAGAGCCCACCGGGGGCGTCCAGCCGAACATCGTCGGCGGCGGCAACGCGACCCAGGTCTATTCGTTCATGGTGTCCCAGCAGTCGAGCTCCGGCGGTCACCAGTGTGGTGGCTCACTGATCAGCTCGACCTGGGTCGTCACCGCGGCGCACTGTGGCACGCCGTACCAGGTGCGCGTCGGCACCACGAACCGCACCAGCGGCGGCACCGTCGCCCGCGTGGCGCAGCGCATCGCCCACCCGAGCGCCGACCTGGCGCTGCTGCGTCTCTCGACGGCGGTGTCGCAGGCGCCGGTCACGATCGCCGCTTCGTCCGGGGCCGTCGGCACCGCGACGCGGATCATCGGCTGGGGCCAGACCTGCCCCACCCGCGGTGGTTGTGGCGCCCCGATCAACCTCCAGGAGCTGAACACCTCGATCGTCGCCGACACCCGGTGCAGCGGCATCCGCGGCGCGAGCGAGATCTGCACCAACAACCCCAACGGTAACTCGGGTGCCTGCTACGGCGACTCGGGCGGCCCGCAGGTCAAGCAGGTCAGCGGTGTCTGGCAGCTCGTCGGCGCGACCAGCCGCGCGGGGAACAACAGCAGCACCTGCGCGACCGGGCCGTCGATCTACGTGGACGTCCCCTACTTCCGCAGCTGGATCCGCACCAACTCCGGCGTCTGATCCCGGTCCCGCGTCGCCCCACCGTCCCCGGGGGCGACGCGGGCCCAGCCGGTTCAACAAGGAACCGTGCGGCAGTTCGAAGAGCCGCTCCAGCAGCGCGACCGCCTTCAGCGAGTCGCACCGCTCGGGGCGGCTTCTTCCTGTCCGCCAGTAGCTCAAGGTCGCGACACTGATCCGGACGCCCTGCTGGGCGAGCCGGTGCCGGATCCGGTCGAGCCCGAGGCCGCTTTCCGTGATCGCCCGGTCCAGGGCGCGGGGGAAGGGGTCGCCGGGCCGGCTGCGACGCCGCGTCACCGTCATGGACCCGAGAGTGGCGATCAGCGAGCGGCGAAACAATCCGGGCCGGACTAGGTGTACCTACCCAAGAAATCCGCCGCGTCGCCTTTAGCGGGCTAAACGCGATCTGCCGGGCCCAGGGCACCGACCTGCGTTTAGCCCCCTAATCGCGATCCGGGGGGCGCGTCGCCTTTAGCGGGCTAAACGCGATCCGAGCCGGGAAGGCGCAGGTCAGGGACGCTGCTGGCGAGTGAGGGCGTCGTCGGCGAGCACGGCCTCGGCCATCGCGGCGACGTGCGGCGCGGCGGGCTGGGCCGGGGCGACGGGAGCGGGGGCGACGGCGGCCGCGCGGGCCTTCCGGCGCTGACGGAACACACCGAAGGCCATGCCGACGATGCCGAGCGCGACGGCGATCAGGCCGACCGGGCCCAGCAGACCGAACGCCATCTCCGAACGTGACGCCGACTCCGCGGCCGACGCCGGGACCGCGCCCGCGACGAGCAACGCGACCGGGATCGCGGCGACCGTCGCGGCCCGGGCCGCGGGCACGGACGATCGCATCAGGAGATGAACTGGGTTCCGCACCGGAGTGCCTCCCGTGACGTGACTTTGCCGAACCGGAACGCTAACCCGAACGAGTGAGCATTTCCAGGTTGCTGGTCAAAAAACTACCGAGCGTGTCAAGACCTGTGGGTTCTGATCAACTCGGGGCCCGAGAGTAGCCCCTCACAGGGGGGATGTTTCGAGCACCCCTCGCCTCAGAGTTGTCGCGCGAGCAATCGGTTTCCGACAAAACCGGACAAGGGTTAGGCCATTCGACTGTCGCACGCGGCCGAACAGGCACGATCCGGCTTTCCGCAGTTGGTTTCTTGTGCGCAATGGTCTATACCTGTTGACCATACCCCTTAAAAGGTATAGACCAATCTCCCTGCATGGTCCCCTCGTACGAAGGAGCCACCGATGTCTCTTCGACGTATTCTCGCGGCGGTCGCCGCCACCTTCGCCGCCACCACGGTCGCCGCGGTCGTCCCGGCGCAGTCCGCCTCCGCCGCGGACTGCGTGGCGCCGTGGAACGCGAGTTCGGTCTACTGGGGCGGCAACACCGCCTCCTACAACGGGCACAACTGGTCCGCGAAGTGGTGGACGCAGAACGAAACCCCGGGTACGGCGCAGGTCTGGGCCGATCAGGGCGCCTGCGGCGGCGGGACGACCAACCCGCCGAACCCGTCCGGCTTCGTGGTCAGCGAGGCGCAGTTCAACCAGATGTTCCCGAGCCGGAACCCCTTCTACACCTACAACGGCCTGGTCACCGCGCTCAGCGCGTACCCCGCCTTCGCGGGCACGGGCAGCGACACCGTGAAGAAGCAGGAAGCGGCGGCCTTCCTGGCGAACGTCAGCCACGAGACCGGCGGACTGGTCCACATCGTCGAGCAGAACGAGGCGAACTACCCGCACTACTGCGACACGAGCCAGTCCTACGGCTGCCCCGCCGGCAACGCCGCGTACTACGGCCGCGGCCCGATCCAGCTCAGCTGGAACTTCAACTACAAGGCCGCCGGCGACGCGCTGGGCCTGCCGCTGCTGACCAACCCGTGGCTGGTGCAGAACGACGCGGCGGTCGCCTGGAAGACCGGCATCTGGTACTGGATGACCCAGAACGGTCCCGGCACGATGACCTCGCACAACGCGATGGTCAACAGCCGCGGCTTCGGCGAGACGATCCGCAGCATCAACGGGAGCATCGAGTGCAACGGCGGCAATCCCGCCCAGGTGCAGAGCCGCGTGAACAAGTACCAGCAGTTCACCGGCATCCTCGGCGTCACCCCCGGCGGCAACCTGTACTGCTGATCCATCCAGGGAACTGAAGGGGCCCTTCGCCGCATGTGACGCGGCGGAGGGCCCCTTCAGTTTGCGTCGAGGGACGCCAGCAGCCGACGCAGCGACGCATCGAGGACGCCTAGGTCCTCCCCCAGTGGCGAGAGCAGCTTCGCGACGTTCGCCGTGTGCTCGGTCATCGCGGCGTCGACGACCTCGAACCCGCGCTCGGTCAACGTGACACGGAAGCTGCGCCGGTCTTCGGGATCGAGCGCCCGCTCGACCAGTCCGGCCGACTCGAGCCGGTCGATCCGGCTGGTCATCCCGGCCCTGGACATCATCAGGGTCGCGGAGAGTTCGGACGGGATCAGCGTGTACGGCTTCCCGGACCGCCTGAGCGCGGCGAGCACGTCGAACTCCCCTTGCTTCAAGCCGTGCTTCGCGAAGACTGCCTCGATCATCGGCGTGCTCAGCATCGTCACGCGGCCGAGGCGGCCGGCGACCCCGATCGCGGTCAAGTCCAGTTCCGGCCGCTCGCGGTGCCAGGCGTCGACGACGGCGTCGATCGCGTCCGCGCTTCGTTGTTCACTCACGGACGCAGTCTATTCGACGGGAGATAGTTTGACAGCGAACTATCAGCGATGGAACTATCGTCGTCATGACCCAGCGCATCGAAACCCGCGAACCCGTCCTCGTCCGCGCCGCCGAAGCCGAGACCGTCGGCGCGGCCCCCACGCTCGTCACACTGCTCGCCGACGTCTCGACCACAGGCGGAGTCATGAGCAGCGCGAGAACACGGTTGGGCGTCGGCGCCGACGGCGCCGCGCCGCACTACCACACCAGCTCGTCCGAGATGTTCTTCATGCTCGGCGGAAAGCTGGAAGTCCTTGTGGGAGAAGAGATCGTGACCGTTGCCGAAGGCGACATGCTCGTTGTGCCGCCACTGACCACACACGCTTTCCGGGCGGCCGTGGACTCGCCGGCGGACGTCCTGATCGTGTTCGTCCCCGGCGTGGAACGGTTCGGCTACTTCCGGCTACTGGAGAAGGTCGGGCACGGCGAGGCGGCCGTCCAGGATCTCTTGGACAGTCAGGAAAAGTTCGACAACCACTTCGTCGAGAGTCCAGTGTGGACGGAGAGTGCGAAGTCGCGTCAGTAACCGCGCGGCGGGTATCCCGGCGGCGGATACTGCTGCGGGGGATAGTGCTGCTGCGGCGGGTACGGCTGCGGCGGGTATCCCGGATATTGCGGCGGATACGGCGGCTGGCCGTAGTGCGGCGGGGGCGGATACTGCGGTGGGTACTGCTGTTGCGGATAGTGGGGCTGCGGCGGCGGAGGTGGCGCGGCGGGCTGCCCGCCGGCGAGATGGAACGGCAGCAGCGACACCAGTTGCGTGAGCCTGCCGAGCGTGGAGAGCACTTCGTCCGGCTTGGTCCGGCCGAAGGTCGGATTCTCGACATAGACCAGTTCCGCGCCCACCAGCGACCAGGTGTGCAGCTTCGACGACCGCATGGTGGCGGCGACCTGCGGTGTCAGCACGGCGACCGCGACGTTCGGGTCGGTGTCGATCAGCTTGTACCAGCGGTTGAACTTCCGGTCCGCGGTGGCGGGCTCCGGGTACTGATCGACGTCCCAGGCGGACTCGATGCTCGACACGATCTGGAAGTTCGGCATCGGCGCGGGCAGGGTGACGACCCAGACCGTGTCGATCGAGATCGTGTCGAGCTCGTTGACCTTCTTGTTGGTCCACCGCGTGTGCACGCTCGTGACCGTGGGGCGGCGGTGGTAGTCGAGGACGCTGAACCGAAGCCCGTTGTACGCACCGCTCAGCGCGCCGAACGCCATCCGCTTGTCGCCGCGCTGGTTGAACGGCAGGACCGTCCAGCGCTCCAGCAGGTTCGGCGCGTCCGGGCTGAACTCCCACCCGTACTGGCCGGACATCGCGTAGCGCTCGGCGTTGGTCGCCTCGATACGCCTGGCTTCGTTCGTCTCCATCGCAAACCCCCGGTTCTCCTGCGCGCAGGTTATCCGGAGTCCGGCGCGTTGTCGGAGCTAGGCATCCGCACGTCGAATCCGTCACCCACGGCCGAGCCGAACAGATCGAGGCGGCGTACCGAGTGTGATCGGCAAAGCTCCTCGATCTCACGCTTCTTGAGTTCGATCGACTCGTGCATGACCGCCACCTCCTGGCACGATTGTGCCTGACCGGATCCCGAAGGTCACGGCAGAGGCCACGACCTCCGGGATCATCGGGGCCGAGCGCTCAGATCCCGTACGTCGCCGTGACCGGCGCGTGGTCGGACCAGCGCTGGTCGTAGGTCTCGGCGCGCTCGACCACGACGGAGGTGCACCGCTCGGCCAGGCCGGGGGTGGCGATCTGGCAGTCGATGCGCCAGCCGGTGTCGTTGTCGAACGCCTTGCCGCGGTACGACCACCACGTGTACGGGCCGGGGCCTTCCGGATCGAGCTTGCGCTGCACGTCGACGTAGCCTGCCTCGCTGAACACGCGGCCGAGCCACTCCCGCTCCTCCGGCAGGAAGCCCGAGCTCTTCTGGTTCCCGCGCCAGTTCTTCAGGTCGATCTTGTCGTACGCGATGTTCCAGTCACCCACGACGACGACCTCGCGGCCACCGGCCTCGGCCTTGGCGCGCAGGTCGACGAGGTAAGGCAGGAACGCCGCCATGAAGCGCTCCTTCTCGTCCTGGCGCGGTGTCCCGACGTCGCCGCTGGGCAGGTACAGGCTCGCGACCACGACGTTCGGCAGGTGGATCTCGGCGTAGCGGCCGCTGTCCTCGAATTCGGGCTCGCCGAAACCGATGCGGACCTCTTCCGGCTCCGCCCGGCTGAACAGCATGACGCCGTTGCGCCCCTTCTGCACGGACGGCGCGTGCACCACGTGCCAGCCTTCGGGCGCGGCGGCACCGGCCGGGAGCTCCTTGAGCTCGGCCCTTACCTCCTGACAGGCGACGACGTCCGCCTTCGTCGAGCCCAGCCACTCGACGAAGCCCTTTTTCGCGGCGGCACGGAGGCCGTTGACATTCACAGTGGAGACGGTCAGCACCCGTCGCACGCTACCCGGGGGGTCCGACAGAATCGGCACTGGGAGACTGCGCGCATGAGCGAGCTGACCGTGCTGGGCAGCTGCGGCGCCTGGCCCGAACCCGGCCTGGCCTGCGCCGGCTTCCTCCTGGTCCACGAAGGCTTCAAGGTGGTGCTCGACCTCGGCTACGGGGCCGCGTCACGGCTGTTCGGGCACTGCCCCGGAGGCCGGGTCGACGCGGTGGTGGTGACGCACGAGCATCCCGATCACTGCGCCGACGTGAGCGCGCTGGGCCGGGCCCGCGCCTACGGGCTGCCGGACGAGCCGAGGATCCCGCTGCACTGCACGCCGGGCACGGTGCGACGGCTCGAAGCCATGGAGCCGCGCCCGCATCCGACGACGATCTTCGACGTGCACGAACTCGGCCCGCCGCGCGAGGTCGGGCCCTTCCGGATGGCGACGTTCCTGCTGCCGCACCACGTGCCGAACTACGGGATCCGGCTGACCGCGCCCGGGCTCACCGTCGCCTACACCGGAGACAGCGGGCCCAGCCCGATCATCGCGGAGCTGGCACGCGACGCCGACCTGCTCATCGCCGACGCCACGCTCCAAGGCCCCTCCCCCGACGAGACGCCACGCCTGGTGTCGACGGCGGGCGAGGCCGGGTACTGGGCCGAGCGCGGCGGCGCCCGGCGGCTGCTGCTCACCCACTTCTGGCCCGGGTCCGACCGCGGGATCTCGGTGGCCGAAGCGCGGAAAGAGTTCAGCGGCGAGGTCCTGGCGGCGGCGGAAGGCACCCACCTGCGTTTAGCGGGCTAAACGCGATCCCGCAGGTCAGAGCGCACGTCGCAGTTAGCGGGCTAAACGCGAAATCGCAGGTCACGGGCCACATTTCGACCCTTCGACCGGGGGCGCGAACTCGGCCGAAACCCATTTGCCCTCGGCGATCTTGCGGAAGCCGTTCTCGACCACCGGCTGCGCGTCGATCTTCGCGTCCTTGACGTACTTGCCGACGATCTTCTGCCCACCGGGGGCGTCGCGCGCGTTGAGCACGTCCGCGGTCACCACGACCTGGCAACCGGTCGGGCTCGACGCGCTCGACTCCCTGTCCTGTCCCGAGATGGCGACGACGACGATCAGCGCCAGTCCACCACCGATGAACAGGACCGGTTTCGAGATGGCCATGATGGTCACTCCTCGAACAAGGGAATCGTTTTCCGTCCGGTCCAGAGTGGCAGAAGCCGGGGCGGTCGCCCAGATCCCGGATCGCCTACCACCCGGAGGCGCCAACCCCGCTACCCACCGTCACAGCGCGAAAAGGCCCCCTTCCGCGAGGGAAGGGGGCCTTCAAACGCTTACGCGACTCAGCCCTGGGCGATCTTCTTGGCCAGGTTGGCGTCCAGCGTCGCGAGGAACTCCTCGGTGGTCTGGAACGCCTGGTCCTTGCTGATGAGCAGCGCGAGGTCCTTGGTCATCTTGCCGCTCTCGACGGTCTCGATGACGACCTGCTCCAGCTTGTTCGCGAAGCCGATCAGCTCCGGGTTCGAGTCCAGCTTGCCGCGGTGCTCGAGGCCACGGGTCCACGCGAAGATGGACGCGATCGGGTTCGTCGAGGTCGGCTTGCCCTGCTGGTGCTGGCGGTAGTGCCGGGTCACCGTGCCGTGCGCGGCCTCGGCCTCGACGGTCTTGCCGTCCGGGGTGCGCAGCACCGAGGTCATCAGGCCCAGCGAGCCGAAGCCCTGCGCGACCGTGTCGGACTGCACGTCACCGTCGTAGTTCTTGCAGGCCCAGACGTAGCCGCCCTCCCACTTCATCGCCGCGGCGACCATGTCGTCGATCAGGCGGTGCTCGTAGGTGATGCCCTTGGCGTCGAAGTCGGCCTTGAACTCGGCCTGGTAGATCTCCTCGAACACGTCCTTGAACATGCCGTCGTAGGCCTTCAGGATGGTGTTCTTGGTCGACATGTAGACCGGGTACTCGCGGTCGAGGCCGTACTGCAGCGAGGCACGCGCGAAGTCCTCGATGGACTTGCGGAAGTTGAACATCCCCATGGCGACGCCGCCGCCCTCGGGGTACTGCGCGACCTGGAACTCCATCGGCTCGGAACCGTCGGCCGGGGTGTAGGTCATGGTCAGCGTGCCCGGGCCGGGGACCTTGAAGTTGGTCGCCTTGTACTGGTCACCGTGCGCGTGACGGCCGATGATGATCGGCTTGGTCCAGCCCGGTACCAGGCGCGGGATGTTCTGGATGACGATCGGCTCGCGGAAGATCACGCCGCCGAGGATGTTGCGGATCGTCCCGTTGGGCGACAGCCACATCTTCTTCAGGCCGAATTCTTCGACGCGCGCCTCGTCCGGCGTGATCGTGGCGCACTTGACGCCGACGCCGTGCTTCTTGATCGCGTTGGCGGAGTCGACGGTGATCTGGTCGTCGGTGCGGTCCCGCTCCTCGATGCCCAGGTCGTAGTACTCCAGGTTCACGTCCAGGTACGGGTGGATCAGCCTGTCCTTGATGAACTGCCAAATGATGCGGGTCATCTCATCACCGTCGAGCTCGACGACGGTGCCCTGGACCTTGATCTTGGCCATGAGCAGCGGTGCTCCTTCCGCGGATTTTCGCGTTTCTTCTTCAGTCTCTCCGGTAGCGGTACAAGCGTACTGCTTAACGGTCCTGGATGGTTCCAGTAGTGGTCGGTATCAAGTCTCCACGAGGCGGATGTGTCCGACGTCACCCGGTCGCGCGACGGCCATCCGGCCGTCACGGGAACGGTGGCGACCGCGTCATCATCGAACCGAACCCGACAATCGGCACGTCGGCCACCGGAAAGGCGGACTTCATGACCACCGACCCCTACGCCGTGCAGCCGGCGCCGTACGTCCAGCCTAGGCAAAGCAGCCGCGCGGTGCCCCGGGTGATCAGCGGGCTCGGCGGTTTCCTGCTCACGCCGGTCGCGCTCGGCGTGACCATCTACGGCGGCACGCTGCTCCAGCGGGGTTTCTCGCGCTCCCTGTCCGTCATCGAGGACCCGCTCGGCATCGTCCTCCTGTTCCTGGGCGGCCTGCTCCTGCTCGGTGTCGCGTTCCTCGGGGCGTTGTCCGGGCTCGGGCCGGTGCTGGGCGGGCTGGTGTGGGGTGTGCTGCCGGGCGTGGGGTTCCTCCTGAGCCCGCGCGACGTCATGAGCGTCATCTACGACATCGGCGGCAGCGGCCTCGGTGTCGGCCTGGTGACCTGGCTGGTGATGGGCGCGCTGGTCGGGAGCGGTTTCCTGTTGATCGGGGCAGGTCTGGTGGGCACCCTCTCGCGGCGTCGCTCAAATCGCGTTTAGCGGGCTAAACGCGCTCCGCGGAGATCAAAGTGAACCGGAGGGGGGCGGAATCCGTAGTCCGGGTCAGGGAGGTGACCCGCCCATGTCATCGCACCGGTACGTCGCGGAGTACGACGACGAGGACTACCAGGAGTACGGCGAGTACGAACAGCCCGAACACCCGCGAGACCCCCGGAGGCCGTACGAGGACGTCGAGTCCTACGAACCGTACGAGCCGTTCGACGACGACCTGGGCGCCGAAGACCCGCGCGCCGGCCGAGGCGTGCGGCGTGTCCTCAGCGGCGCGGGTGGCCTGATCCTGACGCCGGTCGCCCTCGGCCTGCTGTCGTGGGGCGGGCTGCGGCAGCAGATGCTCGTCCAGGCGACGCTCAGCACCCAGCGTGACGTCTTCAGCATCGGCCTGCTCGTGGGCGGCGGGATCCTCCTGCTGGCCGTCGGGCTGCTCGGCGCGCTCTCGGCGACCGGCCCGATCCTCGGCGGCCTCGTCTGGGGCGTCGCCCCCGGCGTGGCCACCATCGCCGTGCCGGAGTGGGGCTTCCGGCTGGTGAAACTGTTGCCGCAGAACGACGTCACCTACGGCGTCACGAGCTGGCTGTTCATCGGCGGCCTGCTCGCGACCGGCTTCCTCCTGATCGGTGCGGGTCTCGCGTCGAGACTCGCCCGGAGGCGCCGCTGAGCGGGCTGGGACCATCGGCGTATGGGTCTGTTCACCGTTCCCGAAGCCCGCGCCGAGCTCGCCCGGCTACGCCCGGTGCTCGACGAGCTCGTCCGGCTCCGCGCCGACGCGGCCGAGCTCGCCGCTTCCCTGCGCCCCGGCGGCCGGGAGACCACGCTCGGCGGGATGCCGGAATGGAAGGCCGCGCAGGCCCGGCTGGACGACCTGATGACCACCGTCCAGCGGACGGGTGCGGAGCTGAAGGGGTTCGCCCCGCTCCTGATCGACTTCCCCGCCGAGCTCGACGGCGTCGACGTCCTGCTGTGCTGGCTCGAAGGCGACCCGGAGCTGTCCTGGTATCACCGCGCCGACCTGGGTTTCGCCGGGCGCCGCCGCCTCCCGGATAAGGTCGGGGTGGTGAGCGAGGAGATCGCGGCCGGGCTGTTCGACGGCATCGCCGCGCACTACGACGAAGACACCTTCCACGGCTTGGTCGCCGACGCGCTCGTCGACGGTCTCGGCCGCACGGCCCCCGAACGGGTTCTCGACGTCGCGACCGGGACCGGGGTGGCCGCGTTCGCCGCGCTGCGCCTGGAGCCGGGCGAAGTGCTGGCGATCGACATCTCGCCGGGCATGATCGCCCGGGCCGAGGCGAAGGCGGCGACCCACGATCCCGGCAAGCGCATCACCTGGCAGGTCGCTTCCGCGGTCCCGTCGCCGGTGGAGGACGAGGGCGCGGACGCCGTGCTGTGCGCGTCTTCGCTGCATTTCCTCGGCGCGGCCGCCCTGCGCGACTGGCTGCGCGCGCTGCGCCCCGGTGGACGGGTCGGGTTCAGCCTGCCGATCGCGTCGGCGTTCCGGCCGTCGGAGGCGTTCGCCGCGATCGTCCCCGCCGACCTGAAGCTGCCGGAAACCGAGGACGACGCGGCGGAACTGGCCGCCGAGGCCGGCTTCACCGAGGTGACGGTGAAGCGGCTCGACGTCGAGTCCGAGGATCGGGTCCGGTCGGTGTTCGTGGTGCACGCGACCAGGCCCTGAGGTCTACAGGGGCGCGAAGAACGGCACGCACTTCGGCGCCGGGGCGTTCTCCGGGTCGAGCGCCTTGAGGATCAGGCTCGTCACGTTCGGGTCGATCGCCTGGCTGAGGTGCCCGGAAACGTCCACGCCACAACGGTCCTGCAACACGATGTCGGTCGTGCCCGGCTCGCCGAGCACGCCGCTGGTGTACGGCGTGACCACTCGATCGTGCCGGCTCACGATGCTCGTGTACGTCGGCCCGGGCACGCTCACCCCGCCGCGGGCGAGGTCGTCGAGGAACGCGGATGGCGCCAGGTATTCGCGGCACGCCCCGCACACGCCGTCGGCGAGCAGGTCGATCCCGGGCAGCGAAAGCACGGCCTTCGCCAGCTCGGAGAAGCCGTTGAGCGACGTGCCCTTGAAGTTCGAGCCGAAGCCGACGAAATGCTTCACCTTCTCCGCGCCTCCCTCGAATTTGAGGTAGTACGCGGGCATCGTCGTCCCCTCGGAATGCCCGACGATGTCGACCTTGTCCGCGCCGGTGCTCGTGCGCACGCGGTCGACGAACGCGCCGAGTTCGGCCGCGCTCTTCCGCATCGAGGCGAGCCCGCCGAACAACTGTCCACCCAGGACGGTGGAGCCGTAGGTCAGCGAATAGACGCAGTAGCCGGCGTCCTTGAGCTTCGGCGCGTGGTAGAACCAGTTCGTCGTCGCGTTGCCGCCGAGGCCGTGCACCAGCACGACGGGCTCGGGATGGCTCGCGCTCGGTTCGCACGACCAGTCGTTCCAACCGCTCGACGGCGCCGCGCTCGCCACCGCCGGGACGGCGATCGTGAACGTCAAGGCCGCGACAAGCGTGGTGAGGATCCGAGCCCGCATCCCTGCCTCCGGTTACTCGTCAGTATGTGATGCGAGTCATCATGCGTCACAAATCGACGACCGGAACCGGGAGAACGACCAGACTTACGCGCCAACTCTTGTGATGGATCACAAGGGCAGCAGCACTCGCCTTTCGATCGGGCTCGACATGACGATCGACGTCGTCGTGGAGCCGAGCGCGGACAGGTCCTCCAGCAGTTCTTCCAGGTGGCCCGTGTCGCGCACGGCGATCTTCAGGATCCAGCAGTCCTCGCCCACCACATGGTGCAGCTCGAGGATTTCGGGGCGGTCCATGATCTTCCGGGTGCGCGGATGCCGGACGGTGAACCCGCCGTGCGGTGCCATCCGCACGAACGCCCGCAGCCCGAGACCGATCCCGGACGGCGAAACGAGTGCCGCGTAGCCGGTGATCGTGCCGTCGGCTTCGAGGCGTTTGACGCGTTCGCCGACGGCGGCGGGGCTCAGCGAGACACGGCGCCCGAGTTCACTCAGGGTGATGCGGCCTTCCTCCTGGAGGAGTTCGAGAAGTCGCCGATCGATCACGTCCAGTGAGCTTTCAGTGGATCCTCGATTCGGCCGAGAATCTTTCAGCGATCCCGCCATTTCACCCATGTTTTCCCCTTCAAACACCTGGATCACCACCGTAACACTGGTGTCCATGAAGAAAGTGCTCGTTCTCGGCGGAAGCCGGTACTTCGGCCGCGGGGTGGTCGAGCGGCTGTGCGATGCCGGGATGGACATCACCGTCCTCAACCGCGGCTCCACGCCCGCGCCGTCCGGCGTCGCCCACCTGATCGCCGACCGCGACGACGAAGCCGGACTCAAAGCCGCTCTGGGTTCTCGTTCGTTCGACGTCGTCCTCGACCAGGTCTGCTACACGCCGGTCCAGGCGGAGATCGCGCGTCGCGTCCTGCGTACGGACCGCTACGTGATGACGTCCACGATCGAGGTCTACGACCAGGTCCGGACGGAGACCCCGATGACCGAATCGCTGGTCGCCCCGGCGAACGTCGACCTCGAACTTCCCGAGTACGAGTACGGCGAAGGCAAGCGACAGGCCGAAGCGGTCTTCTCGGCGGGAGACACGCCGTTCGTCTCGGTACGCGTCGCGCACGTGCTCGGCGGCGAAGACTTCACCGGACGGCTGCGGCATTACGTCGAACGGCTGGACGCCGGCGACGCGGTCGACATCCACGCGGATCCACGCCCCTCGACGTTCATCCACGCGCGTGAAATCGCGGACTTCCTGACCTGGGCCACGCTCGCGGGCTTCACCGGTCCGGTCAACGCCGGCTCGCACGGGGAACTGTCGGCGCTCGATCTCGCCGCCGCCATCAGCACGGAGCCACGGTTTCGAGTCGTCGAGCAGGAGGCCTCACCGTTCTCCTTCGACCGCTACGCCGTCTTGGACACCTCGCGCGCGACCGGCCTCGGCTTCTCCTTCTCCACCACCACCGACTGGCTCGGCGAAGCCGTCGAAGAACTCAGAAAGGCTTGACCCCCATGCGTTACCGCAGCATCGGAGACGTCGAAGTGAGCGCGATCGGCCTTGGCGCGATGCCGCTGTCGATCGAGGGCCGTCCGGATCGGGATCGCGCGATCGCCACGATCCACGCCGCGCTCGACGCCGGGGTCACGCTGATCGACACGGCCGACTCCTACCACTGGCACGCGGACGAGATCGGCCACAACGAGGAGCTGATCGCCGCCGCACTGTCCGTCCACAGTGGAGCGGGCGAGGTGCTCGTGGCGACGAAGGGCGGGCGCGGCCGTCCCGGTGACGGCTCGTGGACCGTCACCGGGACTCCCGCGCACCTAAAGGCGGCCTGCGAGGGCTCGCTGAAGCGGCTCGGCGTCGACGCCATCGGGCTGTACCAGCTGCACAAACCCGACGAGAACGTGCCGTGGGCGGAGTCCGTCGGCGCGATCAAGGAGCTGGCCGACGAAGGCAAGATCCGGCTCGCCGGGATTTCCAACGTGTCACGGGCACAGATCCTCGAAGCACGGGAGATCCTCGGCGAGACACTGGTTTCGGTGCAGAACGAGCACGCGCCCGCGCATCTGGTGCACGAACCGGAGCTGGCGCTGTGCACCGAACTGGGGCTCGCGTATCTGCCGTGGGGCCCGCTCCGCGGGATCGGCGCGGAATTCCGTGCCGTGGCGGAGGAACGCGGCGTCAGCCCCCAGCGGGTGTGCCTGGCCTGGCTGCTCGCGAAATCGCCGTCGATGATCGCGATCCCCGGCTCGACGAGACCCGCCACGATCCGCGATTCGGCGGCCGCGGCCGATCTCGTGCTCACCGACGGCGAGCTGGCCCGCCTGCCGTGATCAGGCGCCGGCCACCAGCGCCACGCCGAGGCCGATCATCGTCGCGGCGACCAGCCCGTCCAGCACCCGCCACGACGACGGCTTGCGGAAGAACCCGCTGAGCAGCCGCGCGCCGAAACCGAGCGCGAGGAACCACAGCACGCTGGCCGATACGGCACCGACGCCGAACGCCCATCGGTCGCTGCCGTGCCCGGCCGCGATCGCGCCGAGCAGGAGGAGGGTGTCGAGGTAGACGTGCGGGTTCAGCCACGTGATCGCCAGGGTGGTCAGCACGATGCGGCGCAGCGATCCGCCGGTCTCCGGGCCGGTGGTCTCCAGCGTGGACGGCTTGAACGCGCGGCGGGCCGCGAGAGCTCCGTAGCAAAGCAGGAAGGCGCCGCCGATCAGGGCGACGACGGTCAGCGCTTCGGGTGACGTCCCCACCAGCGCGCCGACCCCGCCGACGCCGAGGCTGACCAGGATGGCGTCCGAGAAGATGCAGATCAGCACCACCACGAGGACCGCCTCACGACGGATGCCCTGGCGTAGTACGAACGCGTTCTGCGCGCCGATCGCGACGATGAGGGCCATGGTGGCGCCGAATCCGGCGCCCGCGCTGAGCAGAACGTCTCCCATAGGGACCAGGCTAGGAAGCCGCTCGTCAACAGTACAGCTAAAGATTCTTACGTAAGATTAGCGTTCGTGATGACAGATCTGCCGCTCGACCTGGTCCGCACGCTGCTGGTGGTCGCCGACGAAGGCACGTTCGACGCGGCGGCCTCGGCACTGCACGTGACCCCGTCGGCGATCAGCCAGCGCGTCAAGGCGCTCGAACAGCGCACCGGCCTCGTCCTGCTCATCCGCACGAAACCGGTGCGGCTGACTGAATCCGGGCAGGCGGTGGTGCGGTTCGGCCGTCAGATGGCCCTGCTGGAGGCCGACACCCGGGCCGAACTCGGCCTGACCGCCGGCGACGAACCGGTCCGGCTGCCGATCGCGGTCAACGCGGATTCGCTGGCGACCTGGTTCCTGCCCGCCCTCACGCGGGTGCCGCCCGAGCAGAAGATCTGCTTCGAGCTGCATCGCGAGGATCAGGACCACACCACGACCCTGCTGCGGGAGGGTCTGGTGATGGCCGCCGTGACGTCGTCACCCGATCCGGTCGCGGGATGTTCGGTGCACCGGCTCGGGCACATGCGCTACCTGGCCGTCGTGAGCCCGGAGCTCGGCACGGACCTCGACCTCGCCGAAGCACCCGTCGTCGTCTTCGACCGCCGTGACGACCTTCAGGACCGCTTCGCACGCGAGCGTGGCACGATCGCGAGCTCGCTGCGGCACTACGTCCCGTCGTCCGAAGGGTTCTTCGACGCCGTCGCGGCCGGGATGGGCTGGGGCATGGTGCCGCTCGCGCAGATCGGCGACCGCCTGCGTGACGGCACCTTCGTGTGCCTCGACCCGGATCACCCGATCGACGTACCGCTGTTCTGGCAGCAGTGGAAACTCGACTCCCCCGCACTGGCCGCGGTGTCGGGCGCCGTCACCACCGCCGCCGCGGACCTGCTGGTCGACCCACACGGATGAGGACGCGCGCACCGGGCCGGTCGTGAGATCCTGGGCGTATGACGCGCGCATTGCACCTGGTCGGGGACGAGGAAGCGGATCGGCTGCTCACCGAAGACCCGTTCGCGCTGCTCGTCGGGATGCTCCTCGACCAGCAGTTCCCGATGGAACACGCGTTCCGCGGCCCGCAGAAGATCGCGGACCGGATGGACGGTTTCGACATCAAGAAGATCCACGCGATGGACACCGAGACCTTCGTCGAACTGTGCGTGGTGCCGCCCGCGATCCACCGCTACGGCGGCTCGATGGCCCGCCGGGTGAAGGATCTCGCCCAGCACGTCGTCGAGGTCTACGACGGCGACGCGGCCGGGATCTGGACCGCCGGGCGGCCCAAACCGGACGGCCCCGAAGTCCTCAAGCGGCTCAAGGCACTGCCCGGCTACGGCGACCAGAAGGCCGCGATCTTCCTCGCGTTGCTCGGCAAGCAGCTCGGCGTGCAGCCCAAGGGCTGGCGTGCCGCCGCCGGCGCGTACGGCGACCGCGGCTCCCGGCGTTCGATCGCCGACGTCGTCGACGCGAAGACCCTCGGTGAGGTGCGCGCGTTCAAGAAGGCGGCGAAGGCGGCCGCCAAGGCTCCGGCGAAGTAGCTACTTCTTCCCGGCTCCCGGCCACGGTCCCGGTGTCTCGGCGGGCAGTTCGGCCTGCTCGACCTCGGTGCGGAACAGCCGGAAGCCGCGTGCCTGGTAGTTCTTGAGCGCGGCCGGGCCATCGGTGGTGCAGGTGTGGACCGTGACGCGGCGCGTCGGCGTCTTGCCCGGCCAGCGCTCCGCGAGCGCCCACGCCTCCCGGAGCGCGACGGTCAGCAGATGCCCTCCGAGGCCCTTGCCGACGAAGGACGACATCAGGCCGAAGTACGCGAGTTCCACTTCGCCCTCGACAGTGCCGTCGAGTTCGAAGTACCCGCACGGCGTCCCCTGCGCGTACGCCACCCAGGTCTCGACGCCCGGCCTGTCCAGCCACTCGATCCACCGCGGCCACGACCAGCCGAGCCGGTCGATCCAGAACCAGTCGCCGCCGACCGCGGTGTAGAGGTAGCGATTCAGCTCCGGGCTGACCAGCTCGGCGCGGGTGACCGTCACCGGGACGGCCGGCGGCTTCGCCGCGCTCAGGTCGTCCGGCGAGGTCTGTTCGAGGTGCCAGGTCGTGATCTCCATGCCGCGATCATTTCAGCCAGACCCGCAGCGGCCCCAGCGCCGTGTAGCCGTTGCGGAGGGCGGCGTCGAGGTCTTCGCCGTGTTCGTAGCCCGTGATCGGCAGGCCGGGGAAGCTCGCCGTGACGGCCGAGGTCGCGCCGCGCCAGGCCGCGTCCAGGTCGCCCTGAGTGTACAAATTGGACAGTCCGGCGAAGCCGCCGTCACGATTGGCCGTCACCCCGGCGACGCCGTTCGACCAAACGGCGACGGACGGATCGTCGAACGGGCCGCCGACCCGGGCCCAGCCCGGTTCGAGCGGCACGTCGGCCATCCGCGTGATCCACGTGGCCTCGAAGAGCACCTCGAAACCTTCGCTTGCGAGATCCAGGCAGCCGAAGCTGTCCTTCACCGCGCAGCTCCGCGAGGTGTCGATCCCGTCACACCACCTCACACCAGCCGGCGTTGACGCGCGCGGCGTCGGCTACACCCGGGCGAACCACAGCACGTCCGGTTCCCCTTGCGGCACCGGGATCTTCAGCTCCCGCACCTCGCCGAACCGCGCCCGAAGCCGTTTCGCGAACGACGGCACAGACTCGGCGCTCCACACCGCGAGCACCCCGCCCGGCCGCAGCCGCGCGGTGAGCAGGTCGAGCCCGGCCTCGGAGTACAACTTCGCGTTGCCGTCGGTGACCGTCCACTCAGGACCGTTGTCGATGTCGAGGCACAGCGCGTCGAACCGCTCTTCCGTCCGGCGCAACCACTTCACCAGGTCGGCCTCGACCACGGTGACCCGTTCGTCGGACAGGGCGTCGTCGTGGACGTCCTTGAGCGGGCCCTCGCGGTTCCAGCCGATCACGGCGGGCTCACGCTCGACGACCACGACCTCGCCGACGCCGGGATGATCCAGCGCGGCGCGCAGCGAATAGCCGACGCCGAGGCCGCCGATCAGCATCCGCGACTTGCCCGGCACCAGATCGGCCGCCACCGAGACGAGCAACCGTTCGGATTCACCGTTACGGGTGTCCATCAGGAAGACGCCGTTGGCGATGACCTCGAAATCGTCACCCGCCTTGCGGAGCACCAATTCGCCGCTCTTCCCGGCCACCTTGTCGAGTACGTCGGTCATCCGGGCAGCCTATCGACGACGGTCAGAGCAAGCCCGCCAATTTGTACAACACCAGGCTGCCCGCGACGGCGACGTTGAGACTCGCCCCGGTGCCCACCATCGGGATTTCGACGACGGTGTCGAGAAGGTCGAGCGCTTCCGGCGGAATCCCCTGCTGCTCATGGCCGAGCACGGCGATCGTCCGCCCCCGCGCGGGCGGGAGATCGGCGAGGCGCACGGCTTCGTCGGCGAGTTCGACGCCGACGATCGCCGAGCCCGCCGCCTTCTCCCGCGTCAGCCAGCCGGGTGGATCGTGCACCCAGTGCACACAAGCCGGACGCCGCAACGTGTTCCCCCGGCGCAGCGCCTCCGGCACCCAGGGAAACCTCGGCACGGCAAGGCAAGCACCCACGGCGTCGCAGGTCCGCAGCAGGGTGCCGAGGTTCGCGCCGTGCAGTGGCCACAGCGGTGCCACGACGAGATGACCCCAGCAGGAATGGGATTTCCTTCTTCTGGCCGCACGCAACTCCGAGGGCGTGCGGACCCGGATCGACGGGCTCACCGGACGTGAGGCGTCGCGCCTCCAAGGATTTCGAGGATCATGCCGACACTGTAGCGGGATCACCCCGACGCTCCTAACCTTGAAACGTCGGAGGTGATTCTCATGCAGGCGACCGTCGGAGACGAGATCCACGTGCACGGACGCACGGTGGGCTCGGCCGAACAACGCGGCGAGATCCTCGAGGTACGCGGCGAACACGGTGCCCCGCCGTATCTCGTCCGGTTCGCGGACGGACACGAAGGGCTGGTCTTCCCCGGCCCCGACTGCGAAGTCCAGGCGCGCGCCGAGTAGCCGTCACTCGGCCATGGCGGGCTGCTTCACGCGGCTTCGCCAGCCCGCCACGACCACGGCCGCGCCGAGCGCGGTCAGCACCGCCGCGATCTCGGGCAGCAGGAGCGGCCCGCCGCCGCTGAGCACCGCTCCCCCGACCAGGCCGGAGAGGCCGACGCCGAGGTAGATCGCGGACGCGTTGAGCGAGAGCACGAGCCCGGCGTTCTGCTTGGACAGCTCGATCAGCCGGTGCTGGATCGGCGGGTTGACCGACCAGGTGGCCAGGCCCCAGAGGAAGAGGACGACGGCCGCGCCCGCGACGGTGGTCGCCACCAGCGGCAGCATCGCGAGCACCACGGTGATCCCGCCGAACACGATCAGCAGCGGTCCCCTGGCGCCCCAGCGGTCGGTCGCGCGGCCGCCGAGGACGTTGCCGAGCGCGCCGCCCGCGCCGTAGACGAACAGCAGCAGGCTGACCGTCGTGCCGTGGATCCCCGCGGTGGCCGACAGGACCGGCGAGATGAAGGTGTAGACGGAGAACGCGGCGAGGCAGCCGAGCACGGTCGCGCCGAGCATGGCGAGCACGCGCGGATCCTTGGCGACGGTGAAGCGTTCGGCCAGCCGGACCGGAGGCGGCGCCGGGACGGCGGGCAAGACCAGCCGGACGGCGAAGGCGCCGAGAAGCGAGAAGGCCGCGACGAGCGCGAAGACGGCCTGGTAGCCGACGCTCTGCGAAAGGACGCTGCCGAGCGGGACGCCCAAGATCGTCGCGACGGTGAGCCCACCGAAGACGAGCGCGACCGCGCGGCCGCGGCGTTCGGGCGAGGTGAGTTCGGCGGCGACGGCGCTCGCGGCCGGGGTGAAGACCGCCGCGCCGATCGCGGTGACGACCCGCGCGAGCAGCAGGGTCACGTAGCCGGGCGCGAGGGCGGCGAGCGCGTTGCCGATGGCGGTGACGACGAGCGCGGCGACCAGGAGCGTGCGGCGTTCCCAGCGGCCGGTGACCGCGGCGAACAGTGGCGAGCCGACCGCGTACGCGATGGCGAAGGCGGTGACCAGCTGGGCGGCGGCGGTCTCGGAGACCGCGAGCTCGCCGGTCAGCGCCGGCAGCAGCCCGGCGACGACGTAACCGCTGGTGCCGACCGCGAAGGTGCCGAGCGCCAGCACCGCGGTCCTGGGTGGTGCGAAAGTCATGAGTCCCCAGCTCCAGACCCCGCGGATCGCGTTTAGCCCGCTAAACGCAGGTCGGCGCCGGATCGCGGTTAGCCCGCGAAAGGCGATCCGGGGGTCGTTGTTCGATGGTGGTCGTAGTTCGATGGTGACCGTACTACGAACTCGCGTCAAGTTCGAGGGGCGTCGTACTATGGACGGATGGCCGCGACGACCCCGCAGTACGTCTATCCCGATCAGGACGAGATCCGGATCGAGGCGGTCCTCGCCGCGCTCGCGGACCCGGTCCGCCTCGACATGGTCCGCCAGCTGGCCGCCTCCGAGACCGAGATCTCGTGCAGCGGTTTCGACGTCGCCGTGACCAAGTCCACACTGACCCATCACCTGCGCACACTGCGCGAAGCGGGCATCATCATGGGCCGCCAGCAGGGCACCACCCGATACAACTCGTTGCGCCGCAACGATCTCGACGAGCTGTTCCCCGGCCTGCTCCAGGGCGTGCTCGCCGCCCGCCGCTGAGGGTGGTCAGCCTCACCCGAAACCGGGATGACAAACGGCCCCTCGATCCGTTGAACTGGACGCAGGACAGCTCGTCGACGCTGGGGCCGCACGCGCTGTCTTCTTTTGTGCCCGAGACCTAAATCGATTCAGCTCCCCATCCGCGACGCTGGGCGAGTAATCGTTTACTCACGTACGACCCTCGAAGGGAGAGCCGTGCCCGTCGCGCTGCTCGCGCTCGCCATCGGTGCCTTCGGCATCGGGACCACCGAATTCGTCATGATGGGCGTACTGCCCGAAGCCGCCGCGGACTTCGGCGTGTCGATCCCGTCCGCCGGTTACCTCATCTCCGGCTACGCCCTCGGCGTCGTGGTCGGTGCCCCGCTGCTCACCGCCGCCGCCGTCCGGCTGCCACGCAAGACGATGCTGCTGGCGATGATGGGGCTGTTCACGCTCGGCAACACCCTCTTCGCGCTCTCGCCGAACCAGGAGTTCGGTGTCGCCTTCCGCTTCCTCGCCGGCCTGCCGCACGGCGCGTTCTTCGGCGCCGGCGCGGTCGTCGCGTCCAGCCTGGCCAAGCCGGGCGAACGCGCGAAGGCCGTCTCGATGATGTTCATGGGCCTGACCCTGGCCAACGTCGTCGGCGTGCCGCTGGGCACGCTGCTCGGCCAGAAGGTCGGCTGGCGCGCGACCTTCGGCGTCGTCGCCGTGATCGGCCTGCTCGCCATGGCCGCGATCGCGAAACTGGTCCCCCACCAGGGCAAACCGGTCGAGCCGTCGCTGCGTGGCGAACTCGGCGCCTTCCGCCGTCCGCAGGTGTGGCTCGCCCTCGCGATCGTCACCTTCGGCCTCGGCGGCGTGTTCGCCTGCCTGTCCTACATCGCGCCGATGCTGACCGACGTCACCGGCTACTCGCCCTCGAACGTCACCCTGCTGCTCTCGCTGGCCGGGGTCGGCATGACGATCGGCAACATCCTCGGCGGCAGGCTCGCCGACAAGGCGCTGATGCCGAGCCTCTACGTCTCGCTGATCGGCCTGGCCGCGGTGCTGGCCATCTTCACCTTCACCGCGAACGGCAAGGTCGGCGCGGCGGTGACGATCTTCTTCGTCGGCCTCGCCGGATTCATGATCGGCCCGATGATGCAGGCCCGGATCATGGAGAAGGCGGGCGGGACGCCGTCGCTGGTCTCCGCGGCCGTGCAGTCGGCGTTCAACATCGCGAACTCGATCGGCGCCTACCTGGGCGGCCTGGTGATCGCGGGCGGCTTCGGCCTGGTCGCGCCGAACTGGGTCGGCGCGTCGCTGGCCGTCCTGGGGCTCTCGCTGGCCGTGGTGTCCGGCGGCATGGACCGCCGCGAAGCACGCCTGGCGCCCGCGATGGCTTCCTGACCACTCACTGCGCGTGAAGGCCCCCTTCCCTCGGCTCAGCCGAGGGAAGGGGGCCTTC
>NZ_LQMT02000043.1:10594-14641 GCF_001620365.2 Amycolatopsis keratiniphila subsp. keratiniphila | reverse complement strand
CCGAATCGCCGCTCACGACCCGCTTGGCGTCAGGCGCCGATGGTCGCCGCGTCGATGACGAACCGGTAGCGGACGTCGCTGTTCTCGACCCGGTCGTAGGCCACGTTCACCTGGTCGGCCGAGATCGTCTCGATCTCCGCGCCGATCCCGTGCTCGGCGCAGAAGTCGAGCATCTCCTGGGTCTCGGCGATCCCGCCGATCATCGACCCTGCGAGCACCCTGTTCCCGCCGAGCAGCGAGAAGGCGTTGTAGGACAACGGTTCGCCGGGAGCGCCGACGTTCACCATCGCGCCGCCGACGCGCAGCATGCCGAGGTAGGAGTCGACGGGCAGCGTCGCCGAAACGGTGTTGAGGATCAGGTCGAAACGGCCGCGCAGCGCCTTGAACGTAGACGCGTCACCGGTCGCGAAGTAGTCCTTCGCGCCCAGCTTCAGGCCGTCCTCCTGCTTCTTCAGGCTCTGGCTGAGCACGGTGACCTCGGCGCCCATGGCGACCGCGATCTTGACCGCCATGTGCCCGAGCCCGCCGAGGCCGACGACGGCGACCTTCTTGCCCGGCCCGGCACCCCAGCGGTTCAGCGGGGAGTAGGTGGTGATGCCCGCGCACAGCAGCGGGGCGGCGACGTCGAGGCCGATGCCTTCCGGGATGCGGCAGACGAAGGCGTCCTTCACGACGATCTGGCGGCTGTAACCGCCGTAGGTGTTCTCGCCGTCGAAACCGACGCCGTTGTAGGTCTGGATGTTGCCCTTTACGCAGAACTGCTCGGTGCCCGCGAGGCAGTACTCGCACTCGCCACAGGAATCGACCATGCAGCCGACCCCGACCCGGTCGCCGACCTGGTACTTCGTCACGTCGGAGCCGACCGCGGCGACGACGCCGGCGATCTCGTGACCGGGCACCATCGGGAAGATCGCGCTGCCCCAGTCCTCCTTCACCTGATGGATGTCGCTGTGGCAGATCCCCGCGTACGCGATGTCGATCAGCACGTCGTCCGGACGCAGGTCGCGACGCTCGATCGTCGTCGGCGACAGTGCGGCGCCCGGGGACGGCGCGGCGATGGCGTGCGTGGTCGTCGTCATGAAACCCTCCGAGAAACAGTGAGACCATGTAAGAGGTCACTTACAACCAGCGTAAGAGGGCTCTTACATATTCCGCGACCGGGACGGTGTGATCCACGACATGGGCGGCAAGTACCATCACGGCGACCTTCGCGCCGAACTCGTCCGGGTCTCCCTCGACCTGATCGCCGAACAAGGGCTCGGCGCGTTCTCCGTCGCCGAGGTCGCCAGGCGCGCGAAGGTCAGTCCCGGCGCCCCCTATCGGCACTTCCCGGACAAGGAAAGCCTGCTGGCCGCGATCGCCGCGAAGGTCGCCTGCCAGCTGGCGGACAGGGTGCACGACGCCATCGAGGCCGAGAGCGAGCCGGTCGCCGCACTCGCCGCGGCCGCCGGCGCGTACACGAAGTACCTGATCGAACGCCGGGCCGGGATGAACATCATCTACTCGGACGGCCTGCAGGGCCCGGAGCACGTCGCGCTGCACGAGCAGACCCGGCGCCTGACCGACCAGTTCGTCATGCTCTGCCTCACCGTCGCGGACCGGCCGGAGGACGGACTCGAACTGATGGAGCAGTTGTTCACCCAGGCGCACGGCTACGGCACGTTCTACCTCGACGGAGTGTTCACGAAACAGGGCTACTCGACGGAAGTCGTCGTCCGGAAGTCGGTCGAGGCCGCCCGCGCCGCGATCGAAGGCCGCGTCGGAATGTGACGTGATTCACGTCTGATTTGTCCGATTACCGGGGCTCCCCGCGCCGACAGGATGCGAAGCGCAATCCTTTCGACAGCGAGGAGAACCGCGTGAACATCGGGCAAGACGTCGGGTCGTGGCGGGAACTGGGCCGCTATTCGAGCACCGCGTCGGTACTGGCGGGTGGCGTGCTCGTCGGCGCGATCACCATCTACGTGGCGGCGAGCCTGTTGCCAACGGCGATCGACGACATCGGCGGACGGTCGTTGTACGCCTGGACCATGACGGCGTTCCTGGTCGCCCAGGTCGTCGCGACCATGCTGGTGGGCCAGGCGCTCTCGCGCTTCGGCGGCAAAGGTTCCTATCTGGCCGGTTTCGGCGTCTTCGCCACGGGCTCGGTGGTGTGCGCCGCGAGCCCGTCGATGCCGGTCCTCCTGCTCGGCCGCGGGACGCAGGGCCTCGGCGCCGGTCTGCTGACCGGACTGGGCTTCGCCGTGATCCATTCGGCGCTGCCGCCTCGGTTGTGGAGCCGGGGAAGCGCGCTGATCTCCGCGATGTTCGGGGTTGGCAACTTCGTGGGCCCGGCGCTGGGCGGGTTCTCGGCACAGTTCGGTTCGTGGCGCTCCGCCTTCGCGGTCCTCGCCGTGGCGGCGGCCGTGCTGGCGGTCTTCGTGCCCCGAGCGCTCCCCAGCGGCGGACGCCCGGCGCAGGCACCGCCGGTCCCGGTCGTTTCGCTGACACTGATCGTCGGCGCCGCCGGAGCGGTGAGCGTGGCGGGGATCCTGTCCGACGCCCTCGCGATGGCCGCCCTCATCGCGGCGGGTCTCGTGTTCGTGGGCGCGTTCCTGATGACGGAGAACCGTTCAGCGGCGAGTGTGCTGCCCGCTTCGGTCTACCGACGTGGCTCGCGGTCGCGGTGGATCTACCTGACGATCATGGTGCTGGCGTCCGGCGTCGCGGTGGAGACGTTCCTGCCGCTGTTCGGGCAGCGGCTGGGCGGACTTCCGCCCGCGGCGGCGGGATTCTTCGCCGCCGCGCTCTCCTTGGGGTGGTCGGTGAGCCAGCTCGTCAGCGCTTCGGCCGGTAAGACACGACGGCTGGTGCTCGCCGGGCCCGCCTGTCTCGCCATCGGGTTCGCCGTGCTGGGACTCCTGCAGACCGGGCAACCGCCGCTGCCCGTCGTACTCGCCTGGCTGCCGGTGCTCTTCTTCGGCGGCACGGGAATCGGCCTCGCGATGCCCCATCTGTCCGTCGCGGCGATGACCTCCGCCCCGGACGGCGAGGGCGGGCAGGCGGCGGCCGCGATCGCGACGGTGCTCACGATGTCGACCGCGTTCGGCGCGGCGGTCGCCGGCCTGCTGGTCAACCTCGGCGGCGCTTCGGTGGTCACGTCGGCGAGGTGGCTGCTGTTCGGATTCGCCGCCATCTCCGCGCTCGGCCTGCTCACCGCACGCCGAGCCGTCTGAGGCAGGTCAGTTCCGGGAGCGCTTCATACGCGGAAGCGCTTCCGGACAGCCGCCGTCGCACCGGATGTGCGCCCAGACGAGCTTCCCCCCGCGCACCGGCTCGCGACGGACACCCCACTGCACGGCGACCCCGTCGACGACGAGGAGGCCGCGCCCGCGGGGATCCTCGATCTGCGAACACCGCGCCCGCGGCTGTTCGACGCTGACATCGGCGACTTCGATGCGGACGGCACACGGCGACACGCCGCGCCACAGCTGGATGTGGCGTGCGCCACCCCCGTGCACATAAGCGTTGGCGACGAGCTCCGTCGCCGCCAGCAGGACGTCGTCGCGATGCCCCTCGCCGAGATCGGGAAGGCATCTGACCACCCAGGCGCGCATGTCCGGCAACGCCCGTGGCGTCGTGGCCCGCAGGTCGAGCACCCAGGTTCCCGGCACCGGATGCTCCGCGATGTTGATCATGGAGCCACCCTTCCCCTCGCGCGCGACCTCCCTGCTGAAGTCGCACAACCGGGTTACCCAGAACGCCCGCCGATCAACCCGTCACGGGAATCAGCGCACCGCGATACCCTCCAGCACCGTCTTGACCACGGCTTTCACGGCCGGTGAGGTCGTCACTCGCGGGCCGTGCGGGAGCAGCGCGGTGAGCACCGATTCGTGGCAGACGCCGACCAGCATCGCCGCCGCCGCGTCGACATCGCCGTCCAGCCTGCCGAGTTCCTTTTCCTCGCGCAGGTACCGGACGAGGCGATCCCGCCAGGTCTCACCGTCCCCGGCCAGTTCGCCGAACCGCGCGAGCACGGCGGGACGAGCGAGCAGCCCGGCGAACGCG
>NZ_LQMT02000043.1:8371-10565 GCF_001620365.2 Amycolatopsis keratiniphila subsp. keratiniphila | reverse complement strand
CGGGCGCGGGCAGCTCGCCGAGCTCGGCTTCGACCCGCCGCACGTGTTCCGCCAGCGCGTCGGCCAGCAACTCCTCCTTGTCGGTGAAGTGGTTGTACAGCACGCCGTCGGCGACCCCGGCCGCTCGCGCGATGGCCCGGACCGTGAGTTCCGCGGTGCCGTTGGCGGAAATCAGGTCCGCGGCCGTGCCGATCAGATGCTCGCGCAGGCTCCGGCCGTCTTCGGTGCCGCGCAGTGCCGCGGCTTTTCTCGGTGCCATCAGGATTTCGCCCTGACCAGCCACGCGGCACCACGCAGCCGGACACCGCCGGGCCCGGCAAAAGGCCGCAGCGCCGCCGAAAGCGCTTCTCGCGCGCTGTTCGCCGCTTCTTCCCCGGCCAGACCGAGGTGATACTTGACCGGCCCCCAGTCGGCGATGAACCCGGCGGCGTCGGCCACGTCGCTCCCCCAGACCTGATCGGCCTCGACGCGGGTGGCCGTGACATCGCGGAATCCGGCGTCCGTCAGCACCGAACGAGCCCGTTCGGGATCGGCGAAAGCCGTCGGGCCGGTGCCGTCCTCGCCGGTCGGCGTCGGCAGGAATGGTGACAGCGCACCGAAAACGGTGCCGAGATCGGTTCCGGCGAGTGCGGTCATGCACAGGAACGCGAGCCTGCCGCCCGGTTTCAGCGCCCGGCGCACGTTCGAGAAGGCGGCGACCGGATCCGCGAAGAACGTCACCGCGAACCGGCTCAGCGCGACGTCGAAAACCCCTTCCCCGAACGGGAAGACCTGGACGTCGCCCTGCTCGAACCCGACGTTCGTCACGCCTTCGGCCTCCGCGCGAGCCCGCGCCGTGGCGAGCATCGGCGCGGACAGGTCGATCCCGGTCGCGCCGCCGAGCGGGGCGCGGACGGCGGCGAGACGGGTGACCTGGCCGTTGCCGCAGCCGATGTCGAGCACCCGGTCCCGCTCGCCGATTCCGGCCGCGTCGAACAGGAATTCGTTGAACCCGCTGTTCACCGCGTCGTAGCGCCCGTCGTGCTCGGCCCAGTGTCGTCCCTCGTAGCCGTTCCACGCCTCGGACTGCGCGGTGTTGACGATGTCGGACATCCCAGAACCTCCTCCGTTATGAACACACGTTCATGAACACGTGTTCATACTGATCGAGGTCCGGCCCCGCCGTCAAGCGGTGACGGTTAGCCGCAGTTCTCGTCCGGGCAGGGACCGCCGCCGGTCCGTCACCATGATCATCGCCAGCGTCCCGATCCCCAGCCACACCACCAGCTGCACGATCCCCGACGTCAGACCGTCCGTCCCGGTCAGCAGCGACCGCAGCGCCACCAAGGCACCATTGGTCGGCAGGATCCCCAGCACCGTCCCGAAAAAGCCAGGCACGGTCGAAACCAGCGAAGCGCCGACAGTGAGCACGAGGATCGCGAGGGCGGCGAAGCGGCCAGGGCGTTTGAAGATGGCCACCAGCGCTTGGTTGACGACGGTGAACGTCCCCGCCGCGAGCACGAGCACCACCAGCAGGGTCACGGCCTTGCCGAAGCTCAGGCCGAGGAACGCCCAGAACACCCCGGTGAGGATCAGGGCGGTGAGCACCGCGAGCGTCGCGCCGGGGACGGCCGCGGCGAGGATGATCCGCCAGCTCGGTTCGCGGGTGGTGAGCACGCTCGGCGGCACCGCCCGGATCACCTGGTACGTCGCCAGCGCGCAGCCCCACAGTGCCAGTACGAGGATCAGCGCGACCGCGCCTTCGCCGAACGAGCCCGAGCCCGCCGTGTCGGCGATCGCGGGGGTGGCGGCGACCTGTTTGAGGTGGTCGCGTTCGGCCTGGGTGTAGTCGGGCACCTTGCCCCGGCCTTCATTGAGGCCCTTGGCGAGCTCCGAGGCACCGGATTCGGCGCGCTCGGCGCCGTCGGCGGCGGAGCGGGCACCGGTGGCGAGTTCACCGGCACCGGTGGACAACGTCGTCGCGCCGCCGGCGAGTTGCCCGGAGCCGTCGGCGAGCCGCCGTGCCCCGGAGTCGGCGGCCTTGACCCCGGCATCGAGTTTCCGCGCGCCGTCGGCCGCCGTGCCGATGCCGCCCGCGAGTTCCTTCGACTTGTCCGCGAGCTGCTTGTTCCCGTCGGCGACCTTCTGCGAGCCCGCCGAAAGGTCTTGCACCGCCTTCTTCGTCTGCACGACGGCGTCGCGGATCTCGGCGCGT
>NZ_LQMT02000043.1:5663-8247 GCF_001620365.2 Amycolatopsis keratiniphila subsp. keratiniphila | reverse complement strand
CGGCCAGTTCCCTGGTCAGCCGGGGCAGCTGGGCGGTGTCCTTCTCGGCCTGGGTCAGCCCCGACGACAACCGGCCGGAACCGGTGGCGAGCTGCCCGGTGCCGTTCGCGAGCTTGCGCGCGCCGTCCGCCAGCTGACCGGCGGCGCCGCTGAGTTTTCCCGCCCCACCGGCGAGTTCTCCCGCGCCCGCGGCCAGTTTCCCTGTCCCGTCGGACAACTGCCGCAGCCCGACCACGAGCTGGCCGCTGCCGTCGGCCGCCTGCACCAGCTGCTGGTGGATCGAGGAGAACCCGACGTACAGATTGTCCACATAGGTCTCGACGATCTGCCGGTTCAGCGCGGTGAGCGTCGCGTTCGCGACCTCCCGGCTCGCCACCGGGTCGATCAGACCGGTGCGCTGCGACGTCTCGATGCGCATGATCGCCTGCTTGGCGTCGAGCGGCTTACCCGACGTCGACGTGGCCTGCGCGGAAAAGTCCCGTGGAATCGTCACGACGGCCGCATACGTGCCGTCGGAGATACCCTCCTTCGCGTCCTCGGCGTCGGTGAGCACCCACGTGTACGCGGAATCCTCGCCGTGCACGAGGTTTCCGGCCAGTTCCCGGCCGAGCGGGATCAGCTGCCCGTTCACCGTCACCGGCTCGTCGCCGTTGACCACGGCGGCCTTGGCCGCACCGTGGTTGTCGCCGGGCGACCAGAACGCCCACGCCAGCCCGAGCGCCACGATCACCGGCACGAGCACGATCCCGAGCCAGGTCTTCCAGGTCAGCGGGCCGAAGGCGGTCGCGCGGGCGGAACCGGTGAAGAAGCGGGACATCAGCGGACCTCGGCGGGGACGGGGGCGGGTGTCATGGCGAGACCCGCGACAGCGGTGGTGGGCAACAGATCCCGCACGATGGCGAGGCTCTGGCAGGACACGGCGAACGTCGCGGCCCGGCTCGCGAACGCGGCTCGCAGGCCCGCACGCTGGGCGGTGGCGACGACGGTATCCAGATCGTCGAGGAAGACGAGCGCGACGCCGTCGTCGAGCGCTCGGCGGACCTCGCCGGCGGGATCGTCGGTCTCCTTGCAGGCGACGAAGGCGACGTTCCGCCGGACGGCGTGCGCGTGCTGCGGCAGCACCCGGCCGAGGACCTTCAGGTCCCCGCGGACGTTCGGCACCCGGCCGGCCAGCGCGTAGAGCAGCGCGCTCTTGCCCGCCGGGCCGGAACCGTGCACGGCGAGGATCTCCCCCGGGCCGAGATGCAGTTCGACGTCGCGGAAGATCGTGCGGCCCCGGTCGTCGTCGACCCGGAGACCGGCGGCACTGATCACCTCGGGCGAACCCGGCTCGGGCCAGTCGGCGAGCCGGAGTTCGTGGACGAGACCGTCGCCCTCGGCGTCGAACACCGGGAGTTTGCGGTCCAGCCACGGCGGCAGGCCCCAGGCGCGCGGACCCAGCAGCGCGAGGATCGCGGGGACGAGCGTCATCCGCACCAGGAAGGCGTCCACGAACACCCCGACCGCGAGGCTGAACGCGATCGGTTTGATCGTGGCGCTGCCGTCGGGCACGAAGGCGGCGAACACGCCCAACATGATCACCGCCGCCGCGGTCACGACCCTCGACGCGGACACGAAACCCGTCTCGATCGCCTTGTGGGCGTCACCGTGATGGACATAGTCCTCCCGGATCCGGGAAACGAGGAACACCTCGTAGTCCATGGCGAGTCCGAAAAGGACACCCATCAGGATGATCGGCAGGAAGCTGATCACGCTGCCGGTGCGGGTGACGCCCAGCGCCTCCGCCAGATGTCCCTGCCCGAACACGAACGACGTCGCGCCGAACGCCGCACCGATCGACAGCAGGTAGCCGAAGGTGGCTTTGAGCGGCACGAGGATCGAGCGGAACACCATCGCCAGCAACACGAGCGAAAGCCCGACGACCAGGATGCCGAACGGCAGCAGCGCGTCACCGAGTTGCGTGGACACGTCGATGCCGACGGCGGTGAAGCCGGTGACCGCGGTCTGCACGCCGTACCGGTCCTTGAACTGTCCTTCCATCGAGCGCAACCGTTCGACGAGATCGTCGGTCGCCTCGTCATAGGCGCCGGTCGTCGGCACGACCTGGATGATCGCGGTGTCGCCCTTGGGGTTCGGCGTGGCGAGCGGGACGACGGCGACGCCGGGCACCTTGCGGATGTCGTCGGCGATGCCGTTGGTGATCCCGACCGGGTCGGTGGTCGACAGGATGTCCGCGGTGACGACCAGCGGTCCGTTGAAGCCGGGTCCGAAATGCTCGGCCACGGCGTCGTAGGCGACCCTGGCCGGGGTGCCGTCCTCGTCGGTTCCGTTGTCCGGCAAGGCCAGGCGGAGATCCAGCGCGGGTACCGAGGCGATCGCGAGCACCCCGACGATCAGTCCGATCGTGACCCACGGCGACTTCGTGGCGAGCCGGACCCAGCGGAGGCTGAACCGCGTCTTCTTCTTGGGCTTTTTCGCCTTTCGCGGCTTCTTGGGCCGCAGCCGCTCACCGGCGAACGCCAGCAGCGCGGGGATGAGGGTGATGGCCACGATCACCGCGACCGCGACGCCGCCCGCCGCCGCG
>NZ_LQMT02000043.1:215-5538 GCF_001620365.2 Amycolatopsis keratiniphila subsp. keratiniphila | reverse complement strand
GTAGTCGATGCCGACGGCGAGCCCGAGCATGACCGCGAGCATCGGCGCCGTGGAGGACACCGTCGCCACCGAAGTCGCCGCGTAGACCAGCGCCACCGAGACACCGACGCCGAGAATCGCCGTCAGCAAGGGCATTCCGGCCGCGATGAACGAACCGAACACCATCAGCAGCACCACGAGCGCGATGACGAGACCGATTCCCTCGGTGGGGCTGAGCTTCGGCACCTTGTCCGAGAACGCGTCGCCGCCGGTGAGCACCTCGGTGCCGTGGCCGATCCGGTTCTCCAGGTCCTGCGCGATCCCGGCGAGCGCGGTCCGGGTCGACGGCTGGATGTCGGCCAGCCCGACGTCGAGCTGCACGGTGACCAACGCGGCGCGGCCGTCCTTGGACACCGCGTCGTGCACTGCCGGGTCGAAGGGGTCGACCACCGTCGAGACCTGCGGGGCACCGGTCAGCTCCGGGACCACGGCGGAGACGGAGTCGCGCACAACCGCGGAATCGGCTCGCTGCCCTTCCGGGACGAGCACCACCAACTGCGCCGAAGTCCCACTCACCTGCGGGAAGACGCGCCCGAGGTGATCGAGCGCCTCCTGTGACTCCGAGCCGGGGATCGCGAACGTGTCGTCGGTGCCCTGGCCGAACAGCAGCGCCGCGCCGCCGGAGACACACAGCACGACCAGCCACAACGCGGTGACCAGTACGCGTCCGCGGGCGGCCAGCCTGCCGAGGCGGTAGAGGAATGACGACACGATCGGCTCCCGGCGCTCGTTGGATACATGACGTATCGTAATACACGCTGTATCCGATTCACGATGTATCCTGTCCCACAGCCGGGTGAACCGGGCCGATGCGAAAGAATGGCGAGATGACCGAGGAGCGGAGCGCCACCATGACCAGGCGCCGGGCGGACACCCGCCGACGGCTGATCGACGCGGCGTACGAGGCCTTCTCCGAACGCGGCATCCGGGACACCCCGGTCGAGCTGATCTGCGAACGCGCCGGCTTCACCCGCGGCGCCTTCTACTCGAACTTCAGCTCGAAGGAAGACCTCTTCCTCGCCCTGTTCCAGGAGGAGAACACGATCCGGCTCGAGCGGTTCCGCGAGGCCACCGAGAGCGTGCTCGGCGGCACCGTCGTCGGCGCGCACGAAGACCTCTCCCCCACGCTCGGGCGGATCGCCGAACTGTTCATGGTCGCGCTCAACGCGGACAAGGACTGGTACCTGTTGTGCGCGGAATTCCGCACGCAGGGCCTGCGGCAGCCGGAGATCCGCGACCGGATCGGCGCCGCGTTCCGGTATTTCCACACCGAACTGGGCGCGATCCTGGTCGGCACGCTCGACCGGATCGGCCGGAAACTGACGATCCCGCCGGACGACGCGGTGCTCGTCCTGGTCGCCCTGTACGAACAGGGCCTGCAGAACTACCTGCTGGAGGGCGGCGAACTCCCCGCCGACGGCCGGTTCGTCAGCGAACTGATCCCGAAGGTGATGGCGTCGCTCATCGTCCCGGCGAGCTGACCGGCCCGTCCCGATAGCCGGTACAGGCATCTCCGTCGGGCACCCAGGTCGCTCACGACGGCGCCGGGGGTTGCGAAAGCCACCGGCGTTTCATCGGGATTTCATGGCTCCGCCCTACGGTTCCGGGCACGGATCCGCGCCCGCGGACCGGTGGTCCACGAGGAGACGTGCATGAGCCCGGCAAGCCGGACCCCGTACAACATGGTGACGCCCCGGGACGACGCGCCGAGCCCCGGGCAACGGGACGGGATCGTCGGCCCGGGCTGGAGCTGGGCGGCGTTCTTCACGCCGTGGGCCGACGGCCGCCCGTCGCCGAAGTACCGGTGGAGGCTGTTCGACACCGCCGCCGACGCCGTCGAAGACCTCCGCCGTTGTCTCGACGACGGCGCCGTCGGCCGTCGCGGTGCCCTCTGCTCCTCCGTGCTCCGCAAGCGTGGCGCGCCAAGGGAATTGGTGCTGTGCGACGCCGCGGAGTGGGCTTACGCCGTCCACGAGGTCCGCACCGGGGTACACCTCGCCGACGCCGCCGACACCTACTTCGCGCGCTGGCGGACGAGCATGGCGGGGCACCGGTTCACGATCGTCAACGCCGGAGTACCGACTGTCTGGTGAGTTCCAGACCTTCCAGCGCGAGAGTGCGCTGAGCGGGATCGCCGTCGGGCCCGATGGTGGTGAGCACCCATTCGAAGTGCTCCCTGGCCGCCACCGGATCGCCCGCCGCGAGATGGGTGCGGCCGAGCCGGTTGCGGATCTCGGACTCCATCCCGACGACGGTCTCCTCCGTGACCGCCGTCAGCGCCCGCCGCTGGAGTTCGAAGGCGGCGTCGAGATTCCCCAGCTCCAGTTCCGCGGCGCCCAGCCGGGCCAGACTGGACGCGATCAGCAGGCCGTCCGTGGTCTCTTCGGCGAGTTCGACGGAACGTCGGAGGTCCAACACCGCTTCGGCGAACCGGCCGATTTCGAGGCGGACGGTGCCGCTGTGGCAGAGCACCCTGGCCAGCATCCCCGGGCTGCCGACCTCCTCGCTCAGCTCACGGGCGCGGCCGAGGTGGCCGAGCGCTTCTTCGTGCTCGCCCTGCAGATAGGCGAGATAGCCCAGCGCGGACAACGATCTCTCGGCGAGCCAGCGGTCACCCACCTCCTCGGCCAGGACCATCACCCGCCGCATACCGGGAATCGCGAGATCGTGCCGTCCGGCGATCAGGTCCACCATGGTGAGGCCGCCCAGCGCCCGCGCCTCCAGGCCGCGGTCTCCGGAGGATCGGCCCGCCTGCAGCGCGTCGTCGAACCAGCCACGCGCCCGGTCCAGCTGCCCTTGCATGCCATAGGCGTAGCCGAGGCAGAACCGCAGCGACGAGACGAGACGCTCGTCCCCGGCCCGTTCGGCCAGCGGCAGCGCGATCTGCAACGCCGTCCGGCATTCGTGATATCGCTGCTGGCGTGCGAGGTAGTCGACCAGCCCCTCGGCGACAGAGCACGCGAGGTCGTCGAGCCCGGCTTCGGCCGCCTGGCTCACCACCTCCGGCAGGTCGCCGACGGCGTCGAGCCAGGCGGAAGCGTCGCGCTGGCCCGTGAACGGGCCGCCCGTCTCCAGCGGGAACCGCGCGACACCCCATTCGCTCGCCCGCCGCGCGGCGCCGAGGTACAACCCGTACACCCGTTTCCGTGCCGCTTCGGCGGCCTCCTCGGGCATCTCCCCGGCGAGCCGCCGGGCGTAGACGGCCACCAGGTCGTGCAGCCGGTAGCGGCCGCTCGCCGGCTCCTGCACGAGGCTGGCGTCGACCAGGCTTTCCAGCCGCCGCTCGGCTTCGGCGGGCGAACAGTCCAGCAGCGCGGAGACCGAGAGCCGGTCGAATTCCGCCGTCGGCGACAGGCCGAGCACACTGAACGCGTCCTGCTCGGCGGGCCGCAGCTGTTCGTACGACAGGCGCAGCGCCACCTCGACACTGCGGTCCTCGGCGGTCAGTTCGCCGAGCCTGCGCTCGTCGTCCGACATCCGGTCCACCAGGTCCTTGAACGTCCACATCGGACGGTTCTGCAGCCGGGCGCCCGCGATCCGCAGCGCGAGCGGCAGGCGCCCGCACAGTCCGGCGAGCGCGCGTACGGCGAACCGCTCCCCCTCGGCCCTCGGCGCTCCCACGATGCGGCCGAGCAGCCGCTCCGCCGCTTCGAGACCCAGCGCGCCAAGGGAAACACGGCGATCAGCGTCCAAACCGGACAGACGGCGACGGCTGGTCACCAGCACCCTGCTGCCCGGCCCGGACGGCAGCAGCGGCCGCACCTGCCCGGCGGACTCGGCGTTGTCGAGCACCAGCAGCAACCGCAGGTGCGCGGTCGCCGCCCGCCACGACGCGGACAGCTCGTCGAGATCGTCCGGCATGAGCCCGTCCTCGACCCCGACCGCGCGCAGCAGCCGCCGCAGCGCGCGCTCCGGCGTCACCGGCTCGCGGCCTTCGGTGTAGCCGTGGAGATCCACGAACAACGCACCGTCCGGATAGGACTCGCGGAGCCGATGGGCCGCGCGCACCGCGAGCGTGGTCTTACCCGCGCCCGGGACGCCGTCGATGGTGTCGACCGAGACCGACTCCGGATCGCCGTCCTCCACGAGCAGCGCGAGTTCCCGGTCCCTGCCGACGAGTTCACCGTTGGTGGCGGGCAGTTCGTTGCGGATCCGGCGGGTGGGCTCCCGGCGCGGGGCGACGCCGAGCAGCGCTTCGTCCCCGCGCAGCACCGCCTCCTGCACCTGCCGCAACTCCTCGCCGGGCTCGACGCCGAGCTGCTCCACCAGCCGCTCGCGGACCTCGGTGAACACCTCCAGTGCCTCCGCCTGCCGCCCGCCGCCGTAGAGCGCGCGCATCAGCAGCGCGGCCAGCGGCTCGCTCGGCGGATCGGCGGACACCAGCGCCGAGAGCTCGCCGATCACCTCGTCGAACCGTCCGAGTTTCAGCTGGACCCGCAGTTTTTGGCGCAGCAACAGCAGTTTGCGTTCCTCCAGCCGTCGCCGCTCACCCTGGACGAACGCGCCGGGCAACCCGGTCAGCGGCTCGCCGTGGAACAGCCGCAGCGCGTCGGCGAAGGTGTCCACCGCGGCGACGAGGTCGCCCGATTCCTCGGCGGCGGCCGCGACGGCGGCGACCTCTTCCAGCCGGATCACGTCGAGGCGCACCCCACCGCCGGCGAACCGGTAGCCGCCGCGGTCGGACACGATCACCGAGTCCCGCGGCTTCGTCCCCGCGGTGTCCAGGCATTGCCGCAGCCGCCGGACGTACACCGGCAGCACGTTCGACTCCGGTGGCTTCTCCCAGAGCCCGTCGGTGAGTTCGTAGTGGCTGACCGTCACGTCCGGGCGCAGCAGCAGCGCGGCGAGAACGGCCTGCTGGCGGACCGGACCGAGGTCCAGCCGGGTCTCGCCGTGCCAGGCCCGCAACGGGCCGAGCACCTCGAATCGCAGCTTCGGTTCCGACATGATCCCCCCTTCGTCCCGCACTAGCCCGGCACCACGATCCCGTGGTCGAACGCGTACACGATCGCCGCCGCCCGGTCCCGCAACTGGAGCTTGGTGAAGATCCGGCCGATATGGCTTTTCACGGTCACCTCCGAAATCACGAGAGTCGCGGCGATCTCCGCGTTGGTCAGCCCTCGGCCGATCGCCCTGAGCACGTCCTGTTCCCTCGGTGTCAGCAGTTCCGGTGAGCGTCCGCCGCTGCCGTTCCCGGCGGCCTGCCGGTAGGCGGCGAGCACCCGCCCGGTGACCCCGGGATCCAGCCAGGCGTCGCCCGCGGCGACCGCCCGCACGGCCCGGA
>NZ_LQMT02000043.1:0-169 GCF_001620365.2 Amycolatopsis keratiniphila subsp. keratiniphila | reverse complement strand
GCCGCGCCCGCCCGCAGCGCGTCGGCCAAGAGGTTGTCGTCGTCGAAGGTGGTCAGCGCGAGCACGGGCGGATGTCCGCCGGTCCGCCGCAGCCGCCTGGTGGCCTCGACCCCGCCGACGTTCTTCATCCGCAGGTCCATCACGATGACGTCGACCTCGTGCGCGGCCA
>NZ_LQMT02000042.1:369205-369583 GCF_001620365.2 Amycolatopsis keratiniphila subsp. keratiniphila | reverse complement strand
AACAGCTCGATCTGCGCGATCACCTGGTTGGAGAAGCTGTTCGACATCACGAACGACGGGTGCCCGGTCGCGTTGCCCAGGTTCAGCAGGCGGCCCTCGGACAGCACGATGATGCTCTTGCCGTCCGGGAACACCCACTCGTCGACCTGCGGCTTGATGTTGACGCGCCGGATGCCCGGGTAACGCTGCAGGCCCGCCATGTCGAGCTCGTTGTCGAAGTGGCCGATGTTGCCCAGGATCGCCTGGTGCTTCATGCGCGCCATGTGCTCGACGAGCACGACGTCCTTGTTCCCGGTGGTGGTGATGATGATGTCGGCCTCGCCGAGGACGTTCTCCAGCTTCTTGACCTGGTAGCCGTCCATCGCCGCCTGCAGCGCG
>NZ_LQMT02000042.1:368518-369105 GCF_001620365.2 Amycolatopsis keratiniphila subsp. keratiniphila | reverse complement strand
GCAGACGACCGCGACCTTGCCGCCGATGAGGACGTCGGTGCCGCGGTTGATGCCGTCGATCAGCGAATGCCGGATGCCGTAGCGGTTGTCGAACTTCGACTTGGTCACCGCGTCGTTCACGTTGATCGCCGGGAACAGCAGTTCACCGGCGGCGGCGAGCTGGTAGAGCCGCAACACGCCGGTGGTGGTCTCCTCGGTGACCCCGCGGACGCCTTCGCCGATCTTGGTCCATTTGCCGGTGTCCGCCGCGACCGAGGCCCGCAGCAGTTCGAGGAACACGCGGAACTCGTCGGAAGTGTTCTCGTCCGGCGTGGGCACCACACCGGCCTTCTCGTACTCGGTTCCCTTGTGCACCAGCATGGTGGCGTCGCCGCCGTCGTCGAGGATCATGTTGGGACCTTCACCGTCCCAGGTCAGCATCCGCTCGGTGCACCACCAGTACTCCTCCAGCGACTCGCCCTTCCAGGCGAACACCGGGACACCCTTGGGCTCCTCGGGGGTGCCGTGCGGGCCGACGACGATCGCCGCGGCGGCGTGGTCCTGGGTGGAGAAGATGTTGCAGGAGGCCCAGCGCACCTCGGCGCCCA
>NZ_LQMT02000042.1:363230-368459 GCF_001620365.2 Amycolatopsis keratiniphila subsp. keratiniphila | reverse complement strand
ATTCGCGGCGCAGCGCCATCAGGCCCGGCATCTCGTGCTCGGCGAGGCGGATCTCCTTGCGGCCGAACTCGGCGGCCTCGAGATCGGCGACGGCGAACTCGATGCCGTTGCGGGTGTCGTGCCGCTTGGCAACGCTTTCGGGGGTCATATGCGCGCTTCCTCCAAGGTTGGATGACATCTGAACAGTACCGTTGTCGGTTCAGTCCCCACTGGAACGGTTTGGAGGCTTCACCGTGGTCATGCCGGGTCCCGATACCCGCGTCGTCGAAATACGCGTACCCGGGCTAGTGGGCACGAGCGGTGAAAGCCTGCTGGATTCGACGTCGGTGGTCGACGTCGCGGGCGACGGCGTCGGCAGGCTGATCCGGCCGTCGGACCGGCTGCGCCGCCCCGCTCCCGGTCCGGTGCTGCCCGCGCTCGGCCGTTCGATCCCGCGCATCCTCGAAGGCTACCTGTGGAGCGGCATGACCTCCGGAGGCGCTGCGAAGGCGACGTGGGCGCTGCTGTTCCCGTTCTCGCTGGCGAACGTCGCGCACTGGATGCTGCCGCCGGTCCCGGAGGGCAGGCGGTCCGCGGCGCTGCTCGGCGGCGCCTGCCGGGGGCTGCTGCGGGTTGCCTCGCTGCTGTTGACGATGCTGCTGATCAGCCAGCTCGCGGTGGTCTCGCTCGACCTCTTCGCCGCGCAGTGTCTCGCGCCGGGCTCGACCTGTCTCGAAGGAGCGCCGTCGTTCCTGCGCGATTTCGCGCCGCTGCGGACGGCGATCGGTGTGCTGCCGTTGCTGGTGCTGATCTTCGTGCTCGACCGGATCCCTTCGTCGGACTGGCGTTCGCGGAACAGGGTGCACCGGGCCCACAGTTCGAGCCCCCTGCAGCCGCAGGACCTGCCGCGGACGCCGGGGCTGCGCACGCTGCACACCGTCGCCGCCTTGACCTGTGTCGCGCTTCCGTTGCTCGGCGGGCCGTTCCGGCTGCCGTCCGCGACCTTCGACCTGATCGTCTGGATCTGCGCGCTGGCGCTCGTCTTCGCCGCGCTGGTGGCCTCGACGGTCGGCTTCTCGGCCGGGCCGGTGATCCGCGGCGGGCTGATCGCGTTCGCCGTCGTGCTGGTCGGGATCGCCCTCGTGCGCCGGACACCGCTGCCCGCCGGCCTGCCGGGCGGAGGGCTCGGCGGAGCCGACGGGACGGTCGAAGCGCTGGGCGCGGCGATGGTCACGGTCACCGTGTTGTTCGCGCTGATGCTCGTCCCGGCGGCCCTGCTCGGCCGATCGACGTGGAAGCATCTGCCGCACCGGCTGCGGCCCTGGCTCGGCGGCTGGGCCGCGGCGCCGGTCGTCGCGCTGGCCGGGCTGCTCGGCGGCGGGTTCGGCGCGGGCCTCGCGGTCGCGCTACGGCAACTGGTCGGCGCGAACGAACTCCGTCTGCCCGACACCTACTCCCTGGTGACCGTGCTGTGGGGCGCCGGTCTCGCGCTCGCCCTCGTGCTCGGTGTGCTGGGCTTCGCGGTCGCCGTCCCGTTGCGGCGGCTGCGCCGTGGTATCCCGAAGATCGTCGCGCTCATGGAGATCAGCAAGGCGCAGGAAGAGGAGGCCGCCCGGGTATGGGCCCGTGCCTCGTGGGAACGCAAGCATCTGCACCATCTCGCGCTCACCGTGGCACTCGCGATGGCGGTGGGTGGCGGCGTGCTCTTGGTGCTGCGCTTCGGTTTCGGCCCGCTGGGTGCCTGGTCCAAGCCGATCTCCGCGATCGGCGTGTTCGCCCTCGGCGCGATGGCGGCGGGGCTGCTGCGTGTCGTGTTCGCCGCCGCGACCACTCCCAAACGCAGCCGTCACCTCGGCGCGCTGGCGGATCTCGTGTGCTTCTGGCCGCGTGCCGCTCATCCGACCGTGCCGCCGAGTTACGCGCTCCGGGTCGTCCCGGAACTGGCGGACCGGGTCAAGGAACACCTGGCCGATCCCGGCACGCGGGTCGTGCTGTCCGGCTACAACCTCGGCAGTCTGCTGACCGTGCTCGCGGCCGCGCGCGTGATCGCCGACCTCCCGCCGGAGGACCGTGACCGCGTCGGGCTGCTGACCGCGGGCTCACCACTGCAATGGGGCTATCAGCGCGCCTTCCCCGCGATGCTGCCGCAGAACCAGCTGGCCGGGCTGTACGAAGGTCTCGACGGTCGCTGGCGCGCGCTGTGCCGCGGCACGGACATCTTCGGCGGCGGCGTCACGACGTGGCGGCATCGCGTGGTGGGCGGGAAACTGCTGGGCGACGGCTACCTGCCCGGCGGCGGGACCGGACCGCTGGCCGCCGAACCCGACGATCAGGGTGTCCTGGTGCTCGGCGGCGATCACTGGCTGCCCGACCCGATGCGCGGCCCGACCGGACGGCACCGCTGGGCACCCGGCGTCCTCAAGCACACGGACTACGTCGTCGACGCCGAATGGGACAACGCCGTCGCGATGGCCGCCGGCCTCGGCCGTCCCCGCCCGAAGAACCCTTGGGGCGAGCAGGGTTCGCTGTTCGGGGACTTCCCGCAGATGCGCTGAAGGCCCCCTTCGCGAGGAAGAGGGCCTTCAGGCGTCAGCTAATTTCAGTCGGTCTTACCGCGGCGCACGCGCAGCAGGACCAGGACGCCGGCACCGGCCAGGACCAGCAGGCCACCGGCCCACAGCAGCCAGGCGTTGTCGAAACCGGTGTCCGCGAGGCCGCCACCGTTGCCGCCGTTGCCGTCGACCACGGGGGCCGGGGCGGTGGTGCTCGGGGCTTCGGACGTCTGGGACGGCTTGTCCGGCGAGGGCGGAGCCGTCGTCGGCGGCTTGGCCGTGGTGGTCTTCGTCGGCTCGCTCGGCTTCGTCGGCTCGGACGTCGGCGTCTTCTTCTCACCGCAGACGAACCAGTGGCTGATGGCCGCCTGCTGGTCACCCTTGTTCAGCGGCGAACGCAGCTTCGTCCACGGCGGGTTCTCGGGCAGGCCCTTCTCGCCGGGCACGTAGACGTTGTAGCCGTGGCCGCCCTTGACCACGATCGCCGTGACGGTGACGCCCTTGGCAACCGCGGTGATGTCGAGGGACAGCTCCTTGTCGCCGCCGGTGAAGGTCAGCTCCGAGGTGGGAATCAGCTTGCCCGGGACCTTGGCGCCTTCGCAGGTGGTGGCGTTGCTGCCCACGACCTGGGTCGCGCGGTCGTCGCTGCGGGTCGCGAGGGCGGTGCCCGCGGTCCCGACGAGGGCCACGGCGGCGAGGGCGACGACGGTGACGGCGGAACGGACACGCCGTCTGGGCTTGATCTGCATTCGGAGCTCTCCTGTACCGATCGGGGGACAAACGAGCGAAGCGTGATGCCACCTCCGAGGGAACGCGGTCAACTCGCGGTACATCCGCAGGAGTCGCGTTAACCCATCAGGGGGAGGCAAGGTCCCGGACGGTATCGCACACGGATTTTACGGCGGTAGCTGGACCCCCAGGTGTTATCTCCCCGAGACCGGACGGACCGGACATGCGAACGGCCCACCATCCACAAAGGAATGGTGGGCCGTCGAAACGAGAATGATCAGTCCGAAACGGACGTCGGCGCCTCGTCCTTCTTCTGCTTGCCGAGCAGCGAATGGCGACGGCTGTAGACGAAGTAGATGAGGACACCCAGCACCATCCACGCGATGAACCGCAACCAGGTCAAAACGGTCAGGTTCAGCATCAGCCACAGGCAGGCGAGGATCGCCAGGATCGGGACCACCGGCACCCACGGCACCCGGAAGGCGCGGGGCAGCTCCGGCCGGGTCTTGCGCAGCACCATCACGCCCGCGGACACGAGGATGAAGGCGAACAGCGTGCCGACGTTGACCATCTCTTCCAGCTTGTCGGCCGGGAAGAAGGTCGCGGCGACGGCGACCAGTCCGCCGACGACGATGGTCGCCCGCTTCGGCGTGCCGTTCGCACCCGTCTTCGCCAGCGAACGCGGCATGAGGCCGTCACGCGACATCGCGAAGATGATCCGGATCTGGCCCAGCATCAGGACCATGACGACGGTCGTCAGACCGGCGAGGGCACCGACGGAGATGATGTTGGCCGCCCAGTCGACACCGTTGGCCGCGAACGCGGACGCGAGCGTCTTCTTGCCGCCGTCACCCGCCGAGGTGGCGAGCTCCTTGTAGTTCACCATGCCGACGACCACGAGCGACACGGCGACGTAGAGCACCGTGACGATGGCGAGCGAGCCGAAGATGCCGCGGGGCACGGCCTTCTGCGGGTTGCGGGTCTCCTCCGCGGTGGTCGCGACGATGTCGAAACCGATGAACGCGAAGAACACCAGCGACGCCGCGGCCAGCAGGCCGAAGACACCGAACGAGCTACTGCTGCTGCCCGCGAACACCGAGAACAGCGACTGGTCGACCCCCGTGGCCCCCGTTTCGGCGCCGCTCTGGGCCTCCGGGATGAACGGGCTGTAGTTGGAGCCCTTGATGTAGAAGATGCCGAGCACGATCACGAAGAGCACCACCGCGACCTTGATCCCGGTGATCACCATCGAGAACCGCGAAGACAGCTTCGTGCCGAGGGCGAGCAGGGTCGCCAGCACCAGCACCACGATCAGGGCGCCCCAGTCGACGGGGACACCGCCGATCTCGAACGTCGTCTTCGTGCCCTTGCCGAAGATGTAGGAGAGCACGGTTTCGAGGTAGGCGGACCAGCCCTTCGACACCGCGGCCGCGCCGACCGCGAGCTCCAGGATGAGGTCCCAGCCGATGATCCACGCCATGAACTCGCCGAAGGTGGCGTAGGAGAACGTGTACGCGCTCCCGGCCACCGGGACGGTCGACGCGAATTCCGCGTAACACAGAGCCGCCAGCGCGCAGGCGATGGCGGCGAAGACGAACGAAAGCGACACCGACGGACCGGCGTAGTCGCCTGCCGTGCGCGCGGTGAGGGTGAAGATTCCGGCACCGATGACGACGGCGACGCCGAAGACGGTCAGGTCCCACGCGCTCAGGTTCCGCCTGAGCTTGGTCCCCGGTTCGTCGGTGTCCGCGATGGACTGCTCGATGGATTTCGTACGCCACAGACCGTTTCCGGGCACCCTTGACCTCCTACACCTGACTGCGGTTCAACGGACCCTATCGCCCGGTCGTGACGGCAGCGCGGTGGGAGAGCAACGAAGTACCCGGAGGTCGGGGCGGTAATCGGCGGAGTACGGACAGTTGCTCCGGATGGCGGTCGCGGTCCGCCTGGCCCAAATGTCATGAAAGGG
>NZ_LQMT02000042.1:0-363108 GCF_001620365.2 Amycolatopsis keratiniphila subsp. keratiniphila | reverse complement strand
TTGCAAGGAACGGACCGTTCATGGCACGTGAAGCGAGCCGAGACCGGGTCAGGCCAGCGCGCGGTCCAGATCCGGCTCCAGGTAGATCAGCTTCGCCGTCGGCACCTTCGCCCGCACCCGCGCTTCGGCGTCGTCGATGGCTTGCGCGATCTCGGCGGTCTCCAGCCCCGGCACCAGCGCGAGCTTCGCGGCCACCAGCATCTCGTCCGGCCCGATGTACAGCGTCCGGATGTGGATGACCCGCTCGACCTTGCCGGCGGCGAGTTCGTCGACGATCACGTCGAGGTCGGTCTCGGAGGCACCCTCGCCGATCAGCAGGCTCTTCATCTCGATGATCAGGATGATCGCGATGATGCCGAGCAGCACACCGATCGTCACGGTGCCGATGCCGTCCCACACCGGGTTCCCGGTGACGACCGACAGCCCGACCCCGCCGAGCGCGAACACCAGGCCGAACAGCGCGCCCGCGTCCTCCAGCAGGACCACCGGCAGTTCCGGCGTCTTGGCCTGGCGGATGAAGGCCCACCAGCCCGCGTCGCCCTTGATCTTCTTCGATTCCTGGATCGCGGTGTAAAAGCTGTAGCACTCCAGCCCGATCGCGACCACGAGGATGCCGACCGCCACCAGCGGCGAGGTCAGCTCCTCGGGATGCGAGATCTTGTGGATGCCCTCGTACAGCGCGAACACCGAGCCGAGGCTGAACAGCATCAGCGCGACGATGAACGAGTAGAAGTACCGGTCCCGCCCGAAGCCGAACGGGTGGGTGCGGGTCGCCTTGCGCTGCGAGGTCTTCTGGCCGAGCAGCAGCAGGCCCTGGTTCGAGGTGTCCGCGAGCGAGTGCACGGACTCGGCCAGCATCGAGGACGACCCCGTGATGAGGAAGCCGGTGAATTTCGCGGCCGCGATTCCGGCGTTCGCCACGAGCGCGGCGATGATCGCCTTGGTTCCGCCACCTGCAGACACGTGCAACTCCCCAATGGTGTCCCGATATGCCGGGTTCGAAGGCTAGCAGTGCAGATGAGCCGGTACACGGCGGGCGGGACAGGTCACAGAATTGTCGGAGCCCCTCGCTAGTCTCGCCCCTCTCATGACCTGGGGAGGTGCCCGTGCCGCGATTCGGCGTGCTCGGACCGTTGACGATCGAGGATCCGCCCGGGCGGCGCACGACGCCGCGCGGCGATCATCAGCGTGCCCTGCTGGCCGTCCTGCTGCTGAACGCGAACTCCTCCGTCCCGGTCGACGCCCTGGTCGAGACGCTTTGGCCGGACACGCCGCCGAAGTCGTACTCGTCGAATCTGCACACGTACGTCTCCCGCCTGCGGGCCCGGTTCGAGGGGCTGGAGATCCAGCGGGATCCACATGGCTACCGGCTGGTCGTCGAGCCCGCCGACCTGGATCTGCTGTCCTTCCGCGAAGCCGCCGCGGCCGGGAAGGCGGCGGCGCGGGCGGGTGACCCGGCGGCGGCAGCCGGGCACTACCGCCGGGCACTGGCGGAATGGCGCGGGCCGGTCCTTTCCGGACTGCACATCCCCCGGCTCGACGCCGACGTCGCCCGGCTCGAGTCGGAGCGCCTGGCCGCCTTCGAAGACTGTGTCGACGCCGAGCTGTCCGACGGTAGGCACGGTGAACTCACCGGCGAGCTCCAGGCGATGATCACCGAACATCCGTTGCGCGAGCGGCTGGCCGCGCAACTGATGATCGCGTTGCACCGCGCCGGACGGCAGGCCGATTCACTGGCCGTCCACCGCGATCTGCGCGACACCCTCGTCGAGGAGCTCGGCGTGGAGCCGGGGGCCGAGGTCCGCCGGGTGCACGCCGCGGTGCTGCGCGGCGAGGATCCGGTGCCCTCGGCCAAGGCCGCGCCGATCTTCCCGATCTGCCAGCTGCCGCCGGACATCGCCGATCTCGCGGGCCGCGAGAGCGAGATCGCGAAGCTCTCCGGGCTGCTCGGCGACGGCACGGGCGTCCCGGTCACGGTGATCACCGGCGAGCCGGGGGCGGGCAAATCCACCCTCGCGGTCGCCACCGCGCACAGGCTCCGCCGGTCCTTTCCGGACGGACAGCTGTTCGTCCCGCTGGCCGGCGCCTCCGACCCGCGCGACCTCTCCGACGTCCTCGGCGACCTGTTGCGCGCGCTGGGCGTCACCGGGCCCGCCATCCCGGACGACGTCGAGGCGAGGGCGGCGGTCTATCGAGGCCGTCTCGCCGATCGCCGGGTCCTCGTGGTGCTCGACGACGCCGCGAACCCCGAGCAGGTCCGCGCGCTGCTGCCGGGCACACCGGGCACCGCCGTCCTGATCACCAGCAGGCGACGGCTTTCCGGGCTCGCCGGGGCGAATCGGCTCCCCCTCGCGCCGCTGTCCGGCGCCGAGGCGATGACCCTGCTCGCCCGCCTCGCCGGGCCGGACCGCGTGGGCGCCGAACGCGCGGACGCGGAGCGGATCGCCAAGGCCTGCGGCAATCTCCCCCTGGCCTTGCGGATCGCGGGCAGCAGGCTCGCGATGCGGCCGGGGATGCCGCTCGGGAAGCTCGCCGGGCGGCTGGAGGACGAGGTCTCACGCCTCGACGAGCTCCAGGTCAGCGATCTCCAGGTCCGCGGCAGCATCGCGTTGAGCTATCGGGCGCTGAGCCCGGCGGCGCGGCGCGCGTTCCGGCTGATCGGCCGCTGCCGCACCCTCGACCTGCCCGCGTGGGCGGTGACGACGCTGATCGATGACGAAGGCGCCGACGAGGCCATCGACGAACTCGTCGAGGCCAGCCTGCTCGAAGCCACCGGTCTCGACCCGACGGGCGAGCAGCGGTTCCGCGTGCACGACCTCGTCCGCGTGTTCGCCACGGAGCTCGGCCGGGAGCTGGAGACCCGCGACGAGCGGGTGGCCACCGTCGCGAAGGTGTCGGACGCGGCGCTGTGCCTCGCCGACACGGCGGCCCGCCGCCTGCCGAGGACGGTGCCGATGCCGTTGTCGGATCACGATGTCCCCACCCAGCCGCTGGAGGCCGAGCTGGTCGAGCGGCTGCTGCGTGATCCCGGCACGTGGTTCTCCGTGGAACGGGCCAACCTGGTCTCCGCCGTCTCGTCGCTGTGCGCCGTGGGCTGGCGCCGGAAAGCCTTGCGGATACTGGAAAGGCTGAGCGCGTACCTGTATCTGCACAGTCATTACACCGACATGCGGACGGCGTACGAGACCTTGCGCGACGCCGCCCGCGAGGCGGGCGACCGGCACATCGCCGTCATCGCGGAGGCGAATCTGGCGGTGCTGCTGCATGTCCGCGGCGAGTACGAACGCGCGGCCGAGGGTTATCGCGCCTGCTCGAAGGAATTGGCGGACCTGGGCGACCTCGCCACCCGGGCGTGGGTGGAGACCAATCTGGCGCATTGCCTGGTCGGGCTCGGCCGGGCCGGGGAATCGTTGCACGCCGCCACCCAGGCCCGCGAAATGTCCACTGTGGAGGATTCCGGGACCCACGCGAGACGAGCGGAATCCGCCGCCCTGCACCGGTTGGGCAAGATCTCCGAAGCGCTGGAAATCGATCGCAGGATTCTCGCCCAGGCTCGGGAATCGGCCGACGACCGCCAGCTTGGCGTTGCCCTGCAAGGACTTTCGTGGTCGCTGATGCTCGACGGCCGCCAGGAGGATGCCCTGTCGACGATCGAGGAATCGGTCCGCGTCCTTCGCCGGACGACGGCGAAATCGGCGCTGGCGAAGTCTTTGCGCACCCAGGGCGCGATCCTCGCCGGCGCCGGGCGGCGCGACGGCGCTGTGAAGGCCTACGAAAACGCGCGGCGCCTGGCCGGAGCGCTCGAAGAACGGCCGCGAGAGCTTTCCTGCACCCGCGCGATCGCGGCGAGCTGGATCGGCGACGGCCGGGCCGACCGCGCGATCCCCGTGCTGCGCCGTTGTCTCGACGAATTCCGTGCCATGGGCGGGAAACCGGCGACGGGCCTCACCCTGCACGTGCTGCGCAGGGCGTACGAGGCCGTCGGGGAAACAGAAGCGGCCGAGGCGGCGGGTGAAGAGGCGAAGCGATTGGAAGTCCCCCACGACGCCAACGCTTCGACCCTCGTCCGGTTGCTGTTGTCGCTCACCGAACCCGCCCCGGCCTGACCGAGTGGTGCCCGACCCCTCAGACGGGCACCACCCGGAAGTCACCTGCACTTCACCAGGCGGCGAGCCGCGATCCCCGCCGTCCGGCGGGGAACCAGGCCAGCGCGATCGCCAGTACGCCGTTGGCCATGGCGTCCCACATCGGCGGCGCGGCGGCCCCGAGTCGCGAGACCGCGAACATGTTGATCAGCCCGGCGACGGTCAGCATCACGCGGACGGGCTGGGTGCCCGTCACCACCAGCGCGGCGGTGAGCAGCACCTGCGCGCCGAGCGAGACGAGCACGACCAGCGGGAGGTTCAGCCTGCTCTCCGCGCCCGCGGCGAGCTCGTGCAGGCCGCTCCCCGCGGCCTTGACCGACTCGATCGCGTCACCGGCGAGCCCCGCCATCGCCTGCGCCGAGCCGACCAGGTCCTGGCCGCTCGGCACCGGGAGGACCAGGTCGACGACCGGGACGAGCGCGGTCACGACGGCGAACCCGAGCGCGGCGAGCAGGGCGGTGGGGCGCACGGGAACCGGCGCCCGGAAAGCACGTCCGCTCGCCGCGCCGGGATGGGAAGTCACTGCTGTCGCTCCTTGGCTGTCGATGTCCGGGACGAGCCGACGCCAAGCGCCGGGTCACCCCTTCGGTCGATAGTCGCGGAACCCGCCACACGGAACGCACACACTTCGGCCAAGCCCGCGTTTCGTCCTCTGACTGCGGTCCTTGCGCGTGCAAGGACCGCATTCAGAGGACGAAACGCGGGAGGAGGATCAGCAGGTGCCGGCGGTGGCGCGGAACACCTGGGTGCGCTCACCGGACAGCGGTCGCACGCGGACCTCCGGATCGGCGGCGGGAAGCCACACGGACTGGCCGCGGCGGAGTTCGACCTGCTCACCGTCGTCGGCCGTCACCAGCAGGCCACCGGCGGTGCACAGCAGGATCTGCGGGCCGACGTCGTGGACGGCGACCTCGCCGTCGTCCCCGGCCGCCCATTCGATCCGCGACAGCTCGAACTCCGGCGCGTCGGTGCGGTACACCGACATGCGGTCCTCGCGCTCTCCGCTCTGGACCGGCATTTCCCCGCACGCGAAGTCGACGACGCGCAGCAGCTCCGGCACGTCGACGTGCTTCGGGGTCAGCCCGCAGCGCAGGATGTTGTCCGAGTTCGCCAGGATCTCGACGGCGGTGCCGTGCAGGTACAGGTGCAGGTTTCCGGCGGGGAGGTAGATCGCCTCGCCCGCGCTGAGGGTGAGCCGGTTGAGCAGCAGCGCCGCGAGCACCCCCGCGTCGCGCGGATGCGATTCGCCGAGCTCCAGGATGGTCCGGCATTCGACGTCGAACTCGCCGCGTTCCCGGACGTGCTTCACACACGAATCGAGGACCTCGGGAAGCAGCTCGTCGAGTGCGGCCTGCGGCAGCGTGATCCAGGTGGTGAACAGCGCGCGCAGCCCGGCCGGATCCGGCTGGGCCTCCAGCAGCACCGCGTACTTCGCCAGCCCGGGCGTCTCGATCGCCTTCAGCAGCGCGATCGTGCGTTCCGGGTCGCGGAAGCCCGCCAGCGCGTGGAACTCCGTCAGCGCGCAGACCAGTTCCGGTTTGGCTGTCGGGTCCGGGTAGTTGCGGTTCGAGGCGTCGCGCGGGATCCCCGCCGACTCCTCACGCGCGTACCCTTCCGCCGCCTGTGCGGCCGACGGGTGCGCCTGCATCGAAAGCGGCTCTTCGGCGGCGAGGATCTTCAGCAGGAACGGCAGCCTGCCGCCCCAGCGGCCGGCACAGGTCGTGCCGAGCTGGCCGACCGGATCGGCTTCGACGAGCTCCAGCAGGCTCCGCTCGGTGCCGTCCGGGCCGATGACGTGGGACGGGTCGCCGGGGTGGGCGCCCATCCACAGTTCCGCCTCCGGATGCGGCGCCGGCACCGGACGCCCCAGCAGCTCGGGGATCGTCGTTCTGGACCCCCACGCGTAGGGCCGCACGGCATTGCGCAGCAGCTCCACTGTCACCTCAACTCCTCGCCGGGCACGGGTGGTGCCGGCCCTCATTGCTTACGTCGCGCTCGGGACTCACGCCGTTGCGGGCGTGTACCTCCCGGCGCCGCCGATGCTGCCGACGGCCAGCCCCAGATAGACCGCGGCCAGCTCGAAACGCAGGGCGAGAACGGCCGCACGCACGATCTCGTCCGTTTCGATCTCTTCGGCCGGGGCGATCACGTCGCCGCCGGGCAGCAGGTCTTCCGCCTGATAGCGGGCCGCCTCCGCGGCGGGCCCGGTCCGGACCGAGAGGAGCAGCACCCTCGGCGTCGCGCCTGCCCCCTCCTCAGGGTCCGCGAAGATATCGCGATCCACGCCGCCGGACAACGCCGCCCGCCGCAAAGCGGGCCTGGCCAGTGCCTGACGGTAGTCCTCCACGTCACAGACGACGGCGGCGTGCGCGGCGAACGCGTGGGCCGCGTGCTCGCCGACGGCGACCGCGACCGGGTCCAGCCCCCACAGCAGCGGCTGGCGCTCGGCCAGCTTCAGCGCCATCGCCTTGGCCGGGTTCGCGAACGACTCCCTGGCCAGGTAATCCTTCTCGGCTTCCGCGTCGAGGTGGTCCGCGAGCTGCTCGAGGTCGGCCACCAGCAGACCGAGCGCGTTCGCGGTGAGCAGCGCGGCGGCGAGCCCGCGCGGGAACGCCATCTCCGGCGGGACCGGGAGCCTCGGCGCGAGCAGCAGCCCCTTGCCCGCGATCGAAGCCGCGACCGGCCCCTCGTCGGGGGCGGACAACACGACCCTCGCCCCGAACCGGGCGGCACGTTCCAACGAGGCGGCCAGCTCGCGGTCACCCGCGTCGTCGGTGTGCGCGAAGACCACGTCGAGCGCGCCGATCCAGCTCGGCACCACCTCGGCGACGACCACCGGCACCGGGCACGACGGGGTCAGGAGCGCGGCGACCAGCCGGGTCAGCGTCCGGCTGACGCCCGGCCGGTCGATCAGCACGAGCGAGCGCGGGCGCCCGACGTCCAGGCGATCGCTCAGCTCGAGTTCGGCCGCGGCCTCGGCGGTCGCCCGCACCTGGGCGCCCGCCATCGCGGCGGCACGGAGAAGCCCCGCGGTGTCGGCCTCGGCCAGCCTCGCGGGATCGTCGAGCAGGGAATCGTCAGGGACCGTCGGCATGATCGCCATCCGGGGTCGTCGGCTCGGTGGCTTCGTCCAGCAACAGTACCGGGATTCCATCACGGACCGGATACACACGACCGCATTCCGTGCAGGTCAATGCGTCGGCCTCGGGATCGGCCGCCGTCCCCGGCCGCAGCGGCGCGTGATCGGGGGACGGGCAGGCCAGGATCTCCAGCAACTGTGCGTCGAACGTGACGGCCATGCTTACTCCCTACCTGTGGGACATCTCTATGTGTGTTTTCACGACACATTCGTTACCCACGGACGATCGCCAATACGTCTTCGGTCAGCGCCCGGACGGCCTCGGCGTCGGCGGCCTCGACGTTCAGGCGGAGCAGCGGTTCGGTGTTGGACGGGCGCAGGTTGAACCAGCCACCGCCGGGGAGCTGCACGGTGAGCCCGTCGAGTTCGTCGATCTCGACGCCGTCACGCGCGCCGAACGCGTCCTTGACCGCCATCATGCGCGCGACCTGGTCGTCGACGGTCGAGTTGATCTCACCGGAGGCCGCGTAGCGCGAGTACTCCGCCGTCAGCTCGGACAGCGGGCCCGCCTGCTCGCCGAGGGCGGCGAGGACGTGCAGCGCGGCCAGCATGCCGGTGTCGGCGCGCCAGAAGTCGCGGAAGTAGTAGTGCGCGGAGTGCTCGCCGCCGAAGATCGCGCCGGTCTTGGCCATCTCGGCCTTGATGAACGAATGCCCGACCCGGGTGCGCACCGGCTTGCCGCCGTGCTCGGCGACGATCTCCGGGACACCCTTCGACGTGATCAGGTTGTGGATGATGGTGCCGCCCGGCTCCTTCTCCAGCTCGCGGATGGCGACCAGGGCGGTGATGGCGCTCGGCGAGACGGGCTCGCCGCGCTCGTCGACGACGAAGCAGCGGTCCGCGTCGCCGTCGAAGGCGAGACCCGCGTCGGCGCCTTCCTCGCGCACCTTCGCCTGGAGGTCGACGATGTTCTTCGGGTCGAGCGGGTTGGCCTCGTGGTTCGGGAAGTTGCCGTCGAGTTCGAAGTACATCGGGACGACCTCGATGGGCAGGCCCGCGAAGACCGTGGGGACGGTGTAGCCGCCCATGCCGTTGCCGGCGTCGACGACGACCTTCAGCGGGCGGCTGCCCGAGAGGTCGACGAGCTTGCGCAGGTACGCCGCGTAGTCCGCGAGGACGTCCCTCTCGGTCACCGAACCGCGCTGCCCCTCGAAGGCGGGCACGCCCTGCTCGACGGTGTCGCGGATCTCCGCGAGACCGGAGTCCTGGCCGACGGGGGCGGCGCCGGAGCGGCACAGCTTGATGCCGTTGTACTTCGCCGGGTTGTGGCTGGCGGTGAACATGGCGCCGGGCAGGTTGAGCGAGCCGGACGCGAAGTACAGCTGGTCGGTGCTGGCGAGGCCGATCGACACCACGTCGAGGCCCTGCGAGGTCACGCCGTCGGCGAAGGCGGCGGACAGCTCGGGCGAGGAGTCGCGCATGTCGTGGCCGATCACCACGGAGTCGGACTCCGGCTTGATCAACAGGGCGAACGCCGATCCGAGGTCGCGGACGAGTGCCGCGTCCAGCTGCTCACCGACCACGCCGCGAATGTCGTAGGCCTTCACGATGCCCGAAAGGTCTGGCACGCCTGCTCCCCGCCAATAGTCTCGTTACAACGCCCTCTGGCGCGCTCGAAAGCCTACCGGCGAGCCCTCGCGTCAGGCGCGGCCGGGCAGGACGCGCAGGTGGCCGCGCCTGCCCGAGGGGCCCTCGGGTTCGGGCTCGGGCGCGGGCTTGTCGGAGCGGCCTGCTTCGCGCACGGCCTCGGCCAGCGCGGTCAGCTCGTCGGCGGAGGGATCCGGGGCGGCGAAGGCGCCTTCGTGCCGGACGACTTCCCAGCCCTTGGGCACGGTCAGCCGGAGGGCGTGAGCCTCGCAGAGGTCATAGGAGTGCGGCTCGCTCGCGGTGGCCAGTGGGCCCACTACGGCTGTCGAATCGCTGTAGGCATACGTGAGCGTGGCGACAGCGGGTTCGAGACAACCCGTTCGCGAACACTTTCGTACGCTCCGCACGATCGAGAACGATAGCGCGTCGCGAGCCCGGCGTAGGCGGCGACACGCGCTTTGAATCGCCGAGCGCGTACCCTTCGGTGCGTGGCGACGGCTCGTGATTCCCGACAGCGACGGCGGATGCGACGGGACCGGCACGGCCGGGGCCTGCGCGGAGCGCTGTATCCGTCGACCCTTCCCGCCGCCGCTAGCAGGGCGGAAAGGTTCGACGCGCTGGTTTTGGACGCGCTCGAACCGATCGAAGCGCGGTGGCGGCACGAGCTGACGAAGCTCGACGTCGCCGTCGACGACGTTCCCGAAGTTCGCTCGGATGGCGCACCGGCCGGAGTGGACGGGGTGCTGCACGACGGCGCCGTCCCGCTCTCGCGGCTCGTGCCCGCCGGCGTCGACCGCGCCGGCCTCCCGACGCGGGCCCGGATCGTCCTCTACCGCCGCCCCCTCGAAGCGCGCGCGAAGGACCCCGGCGAACTCGCGGAACTCGTCCACGACGTCCTCGTGGAACAGGTCGCGGGCTACCTGGGCGTCGAACCCGACGTCATCGAAGGCGAATAACCCCCTGCCCAGCCCCCGCCCTTCCCCGGGGGGCGTCCCCAGCCCAGTGTATCGCCGCACACCGACGGGACCTGCGGAAACGGCCCTGGAGGGCGAAGTTGTCCACAAGGGGAAGGGGCTGTGGATAACTCAGTGGGCAGGTCTCTGCGGGCCCCCAATGTGGCATTGGGGACACTCAACGTCCCCAATGCCACATTGGGCGCCGCCAAGGCCTCCTTTGGGACGCTCAACGTCTCAAAGGGGACCTTCAGGACAGCCCAACGCTCAAGAAGCACGCCGCCGCGTAGGAACAGCAGTCAGCAGCGTGAACAGCACAGCCGCCACCTGCGCCAGCAGCAGCAGGTTCCGCGTCGTCCCCTGATGCTCCACCACGACCTCCGAAGGCGTGGCCGGCACCGAGACCGCCACCTGGTGCCCCCAAGCCCGCACGATCGGCACGGCCTTGCCGTCCACGCTCGCCTGCCAGCCCGCCTCGAACTCCGCGGCCAGCACGAGCAGCCGCCCGGTCGGGCCTTCCGAGACGCGCACCCGCACGTCCGGCAGCCCGGCCTGCACCGGCGCCACCCCGGGCGACGCGCCCGGCGCGCCCTTCCCGGTCACGGCGGCCTGCGCCAGTTCCGGCGAGATCAGCGCCACCTGCCCGCCGGCGGGCAGCAACCGCAGCACCGGACGCCCGTCGGAGGTCGGCGCCGCCAAAACCACCAGGTCTCGCGCGAGTCCGACGAAGGCGCCACCATCCGCGCCGCTCGGCAGCACGACATACGACACCCCCGAGGCCAAAGCGGCCGCGAAGGCCTGTTTGACCGCGTCCGGAGAGCCTTGCAGCAGGTCCCGGCGCCACGAGGCGAGCCGATCGGCACTGCCCGGCGTCGGCGCGAACTCGTCGTCGCCGAACGTCGGCAACCGCCCACCGATCTGCCGGGCAACGTCACCGATCACCAGCACCGAACGGCCGCTCGAAGCCAGTTCCGCCGAGATCTCCGGAGCCAGCGAGGGGCGCTCGCCAGCCCGCAGGGGCCCTTCCCGTCCGGCGACGACCGCGCCGGTCGCCAGCGCCAGCAGCACGAGCACCCCCGCCACGGCCGTGACCTTCGCCAGCCACGGCGCGGGATCGATCCCGGAGCCGCCCCGCTGCCAGGTCGCCAGCACCGTCCACAGCAGTCCCGCGCCGATCACCAGCAGCGGCACCCCGGCGTACCCGGTCGCGTGCGCGCCGCCCGACATCGGCGTCACCGCCACGAACCGCACCGCGACGAGCCCGAGCGCGCCCAGCACGACGACCGCGACACCGCCGCCCGCGCCCTTCGTCGGCCGCACCACCAGCGCGACGATCGCGGCCGCCACCAGTGCCACCCCGATCGGCCAGGCGCCGGGGCCGCCCGGGTCCAGCCCGGCGAGATCGGCGCCGGACGCGGCCGTGGCACCACCGCCGAGCCCGTGCAGCAGCAGTTCCGGATGCCTCAAAAGCACACTCGGCCACGGCAGCAGCAACGCCAGCGGCAGGAACACCACGATGCCGACCGACGCGATCCGCCGAGCGAGCCCGGTCGGCGAAGGCAGCACCACGAACCCGATCACCAGCCCGACCAGCGCCAGCGCGTGCGCCAGCGGAGAGAAGGCGCCGATCAGCGCCAGCCCGATCGCGCTCAGCGCCGAAACGTGCAGCCAGCGCGAGTCCGCGCGGACCAGCAGCCCCACGATGCCCGCGATCACCAGCGGCAGCAGCAGATGCACGACGACGACGTCGAGCCGTCCCTGCGCGACCGAAGCCGTGGCCGCGGGAAGCACGCCGTACGCCGCCGCCGCGACGGCACGCACCCAGCGACGCACGCGAAGGTGCCGAGTGGCCACGTACGCGCTCAGGGCGGCGAGAGGGATGTCACCGATCAGCAGGATCGCGACCAGCGCCGCGGGACCACCGATCGGGGTGAAGATCGCGCCGATCGTGCCCAGCACCGGCAGCGTCGCGGGCGCGGGACTCGCCGTCCCGCCGGCGATCGCGTGCCACGGCGCGAGATACGACGACCAGATCTCGCCGAGCCCGCCGACCGGCAGCAGTTTCCCGCCGAAGAGGTCGAGCCCGAGCCGGGAACCGTTGACCACGAACGCGAGCGCCGTCAGCACGACGAGCATGAGCACCGGCGGGGCGAACACGGTCGCGCCGAGCACCCGCTTCCGGTCGACCTCGACGAACACGAGTTCCGGTTCCGGCCGCCGTCCGCCGTCCCTCGGTACCGGCGACGGTTTCGGCCCCTCCGCCACAGGCTTTTCGGGAACCGCGACCGCGACGACCGCACTGGGCCGCCGAAGCCCCGTCCCGCGCGAGCCGACACCGCGCATCGCCCCCGCGGGCAGCGCACCGGGACCGACCGGACGATCTTGCCCGGCCTTCAACGCCTCCGGCGGGATCCAGGCCCCCTCCTGATCCACGCCCTCCGGCACCGTCCCGAGGGCGAAATCCCGTTCCACGCCACGCCGTACGAGGCCGACGACACCGGCGCGCACGGCGTTGCGCACCCGCGTCATCCGTCCGGTGAAGAGGCCGCCGACCTTGCCGGGCCGACCGGTCTTCCGGCGTTCCGCACGGGCCGCGCGCAGTCCGCCGCGACCGCGCATCAGGTGCCAGGTCGCCGCGAGTTCCGCGCCCGCCTCGCCGGTGCGCCGCAGCAGCAGGAACGCAAGCGCCCGCAGCACCGCGAAGACCGGGATTCGAAAAAGTCCGAACCAAAAGGACAGTGGCGGGCAATTGACGAGGAACACCCGGAGCCCGTGCGCGCGGTTCGCGGTGGCGAGGGGAAGGCCGAGGGCGTCCGGTTCGCGCTGCCCGGTGCTGAGCGCGCGGGCGTGCCGCAGCCGGGCCGACGGCACCGAAAGCACGCGGCCGCCCGCGGCGTTGGCCCGCCAGCCGAAGTCGAGATCCTCGCGCAGCAACGGAAAGCCGGGGTCGTAGCCACCGAGGTCGTGCCAGACTTCCCGGCGCACCAGCGATCCCGCGCTCGGCACGGCGAGTACGGCGGTGTCGTTCTCATCCGGTGAGATCTGCTGCCGATGGCCGATCGCGTCGGTCGACAAGCCGGCTTCGACGATCAGGCGCGGGTCGCTCCAGTCGACCGCGAGCGGGCCGAGCACCGTCGCGGCGGGCTCGTTTTCGGCCGCTGCCAACAGGTTTTCGAGACAACCGGGTTCCGGCGCGCAATCATCGTGCAGCAGCCAGAGCCAACCGCCGGGGTCGCCCCAGCGTTCGACGGCGTGCTCGACGGCCTCGCCCACCGCGGCACCGAAGCCGACGTCACCGGAAAGTGTGAGAATCCCATCCAGGACCGGCGCTTCGCGGTCGGCCGCCGCGTCGGCGAGGATCTTCGCCGTGCCGTCGGTGGATCCGGTGTCGACGGCGAGTACGTGCCGCGGCCGGACACCGCTGCGCCGCAGCGCGGAAAGCGCCAGTGGCAACCAGTTCTCGCCGTTGTGACAGACCACAATGGCCAGAACGGGGGCCGTGCGCGGCACAGATGACGCGGCAGTGCGAGACAACGGGCACTCCAGATGTGGCGGCGAAGTCGAGTGCCGCCACCCTACGACGCGACCCTGTCACCCGTTGGTGGCCCCACTAGGTGGATGCGAACGGAAGCGATCTCCGGCGCACGAGGCCGCCGGAGATCGCCGTCACACAGCTCGCTTTTTCAGTTTCCTACGCTCACGTTCGGAGAGCCCGCCCCAAATACCGAACCGCTCGTCATGCGCGAGGGCGTACTCGAGGCACTCGTCCTTGACCTCGCAACCGAGGCAGATCCGCTTGGCTTCACGGGTGGAGCCGCCCTTCTCGGGGAAGAACGCCTCCGGGTCCGTCTGCGCGCAGAGGGCCCGTTCCTGCCAGTCCTGCTCTTCCGCGGAGGCATCGTCGAAAAGCTCGGTGAGATCGCCCAGTTGCTGCTCCGGGACCTCACCCCAACCCACGACTTGCCCCCATTCCCTTCCATCTGCTTCCAACCGCACGTCCGCCTCCTCGCTGTCCACGCACTCCCCAGGCTGGCGGTGTTGAAACACCATCCGCCGCCCCCTTCCAGCGACGAATGACATCACTGTGATTACACCCGTGTAGTGCGGTCAGGTCAAGCGGAGTAGCGAGTTCGGGGGATACTCACGCCTCATCGCGCAAGGGGACACGCCGACAACTTCACATCGGGCATACGGAAGACTGGAGGGGTGCAGAGATCAGCAGTGCGGCCAAGCCCGATCTTCCTCGGCATCCTCGCGGTCACCGTCCTGGGCGGTGTACTGGCGGCTTTCGGTGACACGACGACGATTTCCAGCCAGAAGTACGACCCGCTCATCATCATCGGCGTCGTCCTGCTCGTCGCAGGCGGCTGGGTCGCGTCACTGACGCTGCACGAGTTCGGTCACGCGATGGTGGCGTTCCGCGGCGGCGACCACAGCGTCGCCCACAAGGGTTACCTGTCCATGGACGTCCGGAAATACACGGATCCGGCACTGTCCATCATCCTGCCGTTGGTATTCCTCTTCATCGGCGGCATCCCGCTGCCGGGTGGCGCGGTGTGGATCGAACACGGGCGCCTGCGCTCACGCGGAGTCCAGTCGTGGGTGTCGCTCGCCGGCCCGCTGAGCAACCTCGGTGTCGGTGTCCTGCTGACCCTCATCGTCGCGCTCGTGCCGATGTCGTCCGGTCTCGTGATCGGGCTTTCGTTCCTGGCGCTGCTTCAGATCGTCACGTTCATCCTGAACATCCTGCCGATCCCCGGCCTCGACGGCTGGGGCGCGATCGAGCCCTACCTTTCGCCCGGCGCGCGCGAGTTCGGCGCGAAAGCCCGGCCGTGGGCGCCGATCGTGCTGTTCGCCGTGCTGTTCCTCGTACCCGGGGCCAGCTCGTTGCTGTGGGAGGGATCCTTCGCGGTCTTCGACACCGTCGGCGGGTTCAAGCTCGCGGCCATGTACGGCCAGGACGCGTTCATGTTCTGGAAGTGAGCTCGCCGTCGGGGTGTTCGGTGAACCATTCGTGCGCCCGCTTCCAGACGCGTTTGAGACCGGACCGCTCGCCGAGGTAGTCGCCCGCCATCCCGACCACCGGCAGCTTCCCGAGCGCACGGTGGAAAAGACGGCCGCGCGGTCGCTTCTCCAGTTCTTCGACGATACCCAGCAGTCCCCGGCCGAGCCGCCACAGCGTGCCCGCGGCGGCCTTCAAGGTGATCTTGCCGTGCTTCTTCTTCGCGTCGTCGAGTTCTTCGGTGAGCTTCGCCGCTTCGTCGTCTTCGGCGGCCTTGTCGTGTTCGGCGTGTTTGCCCGCCGCGATCACCGGGTCGATGTCGCGTTCGAAAAGGACCCACGCGATCAGCCGGACACGGGCGCCGACGTCGGTCACGCCGTACTCCCCCGCGATCGCGCACAGCAGCACCCCCTGCGCCGCCGAGCCGAGCGCGTCCTGCACGGGCAGGCGGTCGGCGAGCGCGCCGCCGAGGCCGGGGATCGCGGTGATCAGCGCGGTGAACCGGCCGACCCGGTTCACCCACCAGTCGGTCCGCTGGTAGTTCGACATCTCGGCCCACGCCGCGGTGCCGGGCACCTTGACCGAGGTGATCCCGTTGAGCAGCTTGTCCTTCAGCCCGGGCTCGACGCCGTCCAGATCCTCGTGGCGGCGGCCCCTCGCCTGCAATCCGAACGGGTCCGCGTCCCGCAGCGCGTCGACCATCGGCCCGCAGGCGCGGACGAACGGCCGCAGGACGGCCACCACCTGACGGTCCGAAATCGCTTCACCCACCGCTGACTCCCTTCGCCGGCCTGCCAAGACCGCCACCCAGCGCCAGTGCTCCCGGCAACGCCCCGCCACCGATCAGCAGCAAGGCCCGCCAGTCCTGTATCAGCACCAGATCACCTCCGGGCCCGGTCGAGCCCATCCCGAGTACGACTAGTACCCAGACGAGCAGCGGAATCACCGAAAAGGAGGGCCGCACCACTTTCGCGGTCGTCCGCACCAGGAGCGGGGTCGTGAGCACCGCGAGCACGACGGTCACCGGCAGCGGCGCGTCCCCGAGCTTCGGCAGCACGATCCCGTCGAGGCGGAGCGGCAGGAAGAAGAGTTCGAGCAGGCCGAGCAGGAACGCGTCGAAGGTCAGCAGGACGAGCAGCAGGCGCTGCCGCGACGTGAGCGGCTCACTCACTTCGCGAGTCCCCCGAACAGATCGGCCGCGGCACCTTCGGCCGGTCCGTGGGCGAGCACGAAGTACTCGTTCGGGGTGATCGGCTGCGCGACGTCGTTGCTCAGCGCGAAGTGGTCGGCGAGATGCGGCGGGGCCGGCACGCTGACCTGGGTCTCGTGCGCCCGCAGCGCGGCCGCCTTCGCCGGGATGTACGCGCCGACGTCCAGGACGGTCGTGATGGTCTCGTCCGGCGTCACCGGCAGTTCGCCGTCTTCGGGGACCCGGAACGTCGAGCGTCCGCGCAGCGCGGCGAGCCCGGCCGCGACGGCGTCACGGGAGGAAACGGTGTGGAACACCCGCTCGACCGACGCGGCCTTCGGCGCCGCGGCCATGGTGACCTCGTGCGCGCGGATGTGGTCGGGGTGCCCGTAACCCCCGAAGGCGTCATAGGTGACGACGACCTGGGGCCGGACCTCGTCGAGGATCTCGGCGAGCTGAGCCGTCTGCTCGTCGAGGTCGCCGCCGGAGAACGCGCGCGGATGGGCCGCGGACGGCGTCCCGGCCATCCCGGAGTCACGCCAGCGGCCGATGCCGCCGAGATACCGGTGCCGGGTGACGCCCAGCGCCGCGCAGGCCGACGCGAGCTCGCCCGCGCGGTAGCCGCCGAGCTGATCGGAAGCCCACGAACCGAGACCGTCGAGGGACGGCGGGATGATCTCGCCTTCCTCACCGAGAGTGCACGTGACGACGGTCACTTCGGCGCCTTCGGCCGCGTAACGCGCGATGGTGCCACCGGTGGTGATGCTTTCGTCGTCCGGATGGGCGTGCACCAGGAGCAATTTGGGCCGGTCGGAGATCACGGCTTGAAGACTAATTCGAACACGGCGCGCTTTCCTTTATAGGGTGTCGGGAACGGAAGCTCCGAGCACCGACCTTAGTCGGGCGACTCTCGGTTATCCTCGCGCACGTCCGAGGCACTCTTTACCGCCGAGGACGCGTTGACACCGTCACGGGCATTGCGCCGTGACTTATAAGTACCCCCACGAAGGGCATCTTGGTGAGCACTGAAGCAGCATCGTCGGACCTCGGCGGCGTGTCGGGTTCGGTTCTGTCCATCTCCGACCTGAGCGTCTCGTTCCCGACCGACGAGGGCGTGGTCGACGCCGTCAAGGGCATCGGTTTCGACGTCAAGCCGGGTGAGATCGTCGCCGTCGTCGGCGAGTCCGGTTCCGGCAAGTCGGTGACCTCGATGTCGGTGCTCGGGCTGCTCCCGAAGACGAGCCGGATCGCGGGCGAGCTCCGCCTCGGCGACCGCAACCTGGCCGACCTCAAGGAGAAGGACCTCCAGAAGATCCGCGGCAACCAGGTCGCGATGATCTTCCAGGAGCCGATGACCGCGCTGAACCCGGTCTACACCGTCGGCTGGCAGCTGCGCGAAGCCCTCCGCTCGCACCAGGACATCTCGAAGGAAGCCGCCGACAAGCGCGCCGTCGAGCTGCTGGAGATGGTCGGCATCCCGAACCCGTCGCTGCGCTTCAAGCAGTACCCGCACCAGCTCTCGGGCGGTCTGCGCCAGCGCGTCGTCATCGCGATGGCGATCTCGTGCGACCCGAAGGTCATCATCGCCGACGAGCCGACCACCGCGCTCGACGTCACCGTGCAGGCGGAGATCCTCGGCCTGCTGCGCAAGCTGCGTGACACCCTCAACACCGCGATCGTGCTGATCACGCACGACATGGGCGTCGTCGCCGACCTCGCCGACCGCGTGGTCGTGATGTACCAGGGCAACATCGTCGAAGAGGCGCCGGTGCGCGAGCTGTTCGCGTCGCCGTCGCAGGAGTACACCCGCAAGCTGCTCGCCGCGGTGCCCGTGCTGGGCCAGCGCCCCGAGGGCCGCCGCCTGCTCGACGACGAGGGTATCTCCGCCGACAGCGACGAGGCCACGAAGATCGCCGAGGAGATCCGGCTCGAAGACTCCGAGCTCGCCGCGGTGATCGAGGAGAACGCGCCCGCGCTCGAGATCAAGAACCTCGTGCTGGAGTACCCCGGCCGCCGCGGCCAGGCGAAGAACCGCGCGGTGGACGACGTCTCGCTGAGCATCGCCAAGGGCGAGATCGTCGGCCTGGTCGGTGAATCCGGCTCCGGCAAGTCGACCGTCGGCCGCTGCGCGATCCGCCTGCTGACCCCGACCGCGGGCACCGTGTCGATCGCGGGCAAGGACATCACGAACATGTCGAACAAGGAGCTGCGCCCGCTGCGCCGCTACTTCTCGATCGTGTTCCAGGACCCGGCGTCCACACTGGACCCGAAGATGACCATCGGCGAATCGATCGCCGAGCCGATGGTGCTGCACAAGTTCCTGCAGGGCAAGGCCCTGAACGAGCGCGTGACGTCCCTTTTGGACAAGGTCGAGCTCGGCGGCCACTACCGCAACCGGTACCCGCACGAGCTGTCCGGCGGCCAGCGCCAGCGCGTCGCCATCGCGCGGGCGCTCTCGCTCGACCCGGCGCTGCTGATCGCGGACGAGCCGACCTCGGCGCTCGACGTGTCGGTGCAGGCCCGCGTGCTGGACCTGTTCCTGGACCTGCAGCGCTCGCTGCAGTTCGCCTGCCTGTTCATCAGCCACGACCTGGCCGTCGTCGACCTGCTGGCCGACCGGGTCGCGGTGATGCAGCACGGCAAGCTGGTCGAGGTCGGCACGCGTGACCAGGTGCTGCACTCGCCGCGCGAGGACTACACCCGTCGTCTGCTGTCGGCCGCCCCGGTCGCGGACCCGGTGCTGCAGGCCGAGCGGCGTGCGGCCTGGGAGGCGGGCAAGCTGGCCCCGGTGGCCGACTGACGCTTACGTGAAGGCCCCCTTCGCCGCGCTGGACGCGGTGAAGGGGGCCTTTGTGTATCTGGACGTCACTCGCGTGTCCGGAGCCGCATCACGCGTGATTGAAGCCGTAACTCGCGTGTCTGAAGGCGGAACTCGCGTGCCTCGGGCCGCATACGCGAGTTCCGCCTTCAATCACGCGAGTTACGCCTCTGATCACGCGAGTTACGGCTTCAATCACGCGAATGCCGCTTCCAGACACGCGAGTACCGCCTCCCGTGCCCCAAGCGCGTGAAGGCCCCTTCCCTCGNNCGAGGGAAGGGGCCTTCACGCGCTAAAGAGGGCCTCAGGCCTTCTGACGGCGCTGCCGCGGGTCGAAAGCGTCCCGCAGGCCGTCACCGATGAAGTTGATCGTCAGCGAGATCAGCACCAGCACGATGAACGGGCCGAAGAACAACGCCGGCCGTGCCTGCAGCTGCGCGTAGTTCTCGAGGATGACGCGGCCGAGCGAAGTGTCCGGCAGCTGCACCCCGAGCCCGATGAACGACAGTGCCGCCTCGATCAGCACGGCCTGCGCGATCGCGAGGGTCGCGTTGACCGTGATGAGGCCGACCATGTTCGGCACCAGGTGCTTGAACACGATGTGGAACGTCCCGGCACCGGACGCGCGGGCGGCGTCCACGAACTCGCGCTGGGACAGCGACATCGACTCGGCCCTGGCGATACGGGCGATCGGCATCCAGCCGAAGGCCGCCAGCACCATCGCGACGATGTACCAGGTACCGCCACCGAACACCTTCGCCAGGATGGCGGCGGCGGCGATCTGCGGGACGATCAGGAACAGGTCCGTCACGCGGGAGATCGCCGAGTCGGTGAAGCCACGCAGATACCCCGCCATGGCACCGAAAACGGTGCCGATGGTGGTGGCGACGAGCGACACGATGAGCGCGATCAGCAGCGAGTACTGGGTGCCGCGCAGGATCTGCGACACCATTTCCTTGCCGACCTGCGTCGTCCCGAGCGGATAGTCCGCGCTGGGCTTGGCGAAGGACGGGAAGGAGCTGTCCTCGTAGCTGTGCGGCCAGAAGATCGGCATGATGATGACGGTCAGCACGAGCAGCAGCAGGACGCCGGTGCAGACCATGGCCAGCTTGTGCCGCAGGAACTTGCGCAGGACCAGCTTGCCCTGACTCTGGGGCTCGGGCAGCGCCTCGTCCGGGAGCGTGCCGTCGGCGGACTTGGAGCCTTCCGCCGCGATAAGGGAGTTCAAGTCAGCCAACGCGAATCCTCGGGTCCAGGATGCCGTACATCAGGTCGGCGATCAGGTTGGCGACGATGATGCTGCTGGCGATGAGCACCAGCCACCCCATCATCACCTGCGTATCGCTCTTGGTCACGGCTTCGACGAGCAGCTTGCCCATGCCATTCCAGTTGAACACCGTCTCGGTGATGATCGCGCCCGAGAGCACGGCACCGAAGTTGACGGAGAACAGCGTGGTCACCGGGATGAGCGCGTTACGGAAGGCGTGGCGGAAGATGACCCGGCCGTTGGCGAGTCCCTTCGCACGCGCGGTCCGCACGTAGTCCGCGTTCAGCGTCTCCAGCATCGAAGCGCGCTGGAACCGGCTGTAGGCGGCGAAGCTGATGGCCATGATGGACAGTGTCGGCAGCAGATAAGCGCCGATGTAACTGGCCAGGAATCCGCCTGGACCGTCGAAATTCAGCGATTCCGGACTCGTGGTGCGGATCCAGGGATTACCGAGCACATCGGACAGTCCCAGGTCGCGCACCCAGCCGTTGAACTCGATCGCGTACCGCTTGAGCACGATGGCGACACAGAAGATCGGCATCGAGAACAGCAGGAAGGCCAGCGTGGTGGCGATGTAGTCGATGATCGAGTACTGCTTGACCGCCGCGACCACACCGACGAGGACGCCGAGGACGAGCGCGAGGATCTCGGCACCGACCACGAGCTTCAAGGTGACCTCGAACGCGGCCATGACCTTCGGGAACACCGGGGCCTGCGCGTTGCCCTGTGCGATGGACACGCCCCAGTCGCCGGTGACGAAGTTGCCGAGCCAAGTGAAGTACCGGGGCACGATGCTCTGGTCCAGCCCGAGCTGCGAGGCCATCTGCGCGATGGCTTCCTTGCTCATGGCCGGGTTGCTCTTCATCTCAGCGAGCGGGTCACCGGTGCCGGCGACCATGACGAAACACAGGAAAGTCCCGACCAACAGGACGGGAATCGATATCGCCAGACGGCGAAGAATGTAGATCACCAGGTTCAACGAACTGCTCCTCATCCGGGCCTGGTCGCCGAAGTGCTGGACCGCTGCCCGGTTGTCCACCGTAGTGGCGGTAACCCTACGGTCAACAGCTACTTCCGGCGGGTACGGGGGCCCGGCTTGTGGCCGGGCCCCCGTACCACCAGGATCGCGTAAGCGAGTGGTGAAAAAGCGGGGCGGAAGGCCCTACTTCTTCTGCTCCCACTCACCGACGTTCCACAGGACACCGTTGTACGACTGCATGTAAGTGCGGTCGATGCCCTTGAACGCCCACATGGACGGGGTCTGGAACAGCGGCAGCGTCGCGTACTCGTCCGCGATCGCCTGGTCGGCCTTCTGGTAGTTCTCCAGCTGCACGGCCTCGTCGGTGGCCTTCACGGCCGCCTCGAAGGACGAGTCGATCGTCGGGTTCGACAGGCCCTGGTAGTTCTGGCTGCTGTCGTCGACACGGGTGATGTAGATCGACTTCTGCTCGGCCTTGAACGGAGCGGCGGACCAGCCGAAGAGCGCGGCGTCGTAGTCGCTGGCCGCGAGACGGCCACCCTTCAGGAAGTTGGCGTCCTGGTCGTCCGTGATCTCGATACCGGCGGCCTTGGCCTGCGAGATGATGATCTCGACGGTCTGCTGACGGCGGGTGTTCTGGTTGTGCGAGATCTTGAACGACGCGCGCTGGCCGTTCTTGGCGAAGATGCCGTCGCCACCCTTGACCCAGCCGGCGTCGGTCAGCGTCTTGGCCGCGGCCTCGGCGCCCAGACCGGCCTTGCTGCTGTACAGGTCCTTGAAGCCCTGCTCGCCCGGCATGAACACGATGCTGTTCAGCGGGGTCGCGTCGGCCTGGACCTCCTTCAGCAGCTTGTCGGTGATCTCCTGGCGGTTGACGACCTCGAAGAACGCCTTGCGCAGGTCCTTGTCCTTGAACATGCGCTTGTAGTTGAGGTCGATGTGCTCGAAGGTCAGCTGCGAGGCCGAACCGTAGGTGACACCCTGGGCGGAAAGGCCCTTCATGGTGTTGGCCGCGGTGGCGTCGGGCTGGGTCGAAGCGGCGACGTCGATCTCACCGTTCTGCAGCGCGGTCGCCATGGCCTTGGTGTCCTCCATCGCCTTCACGACGATCTTGGAGGGGCCACCCTTGCCACCGATCCAGTTCGGGTTCTTCTCGAGCGTGACGGCCTTCTGGTTGGCGTCGAACGCGGTGATCTTGTACGGGCCCGAAGCCGGCATGACGTCGGCCTTGAAGCCCTTGAAGCCGTTGGTCCAGAAGTCACCGGCCTTGGTGAGCTGCGCGGCGTCGCTGGTCGGGGTCAGCTTCGTGATGTCGGCGACGCCCGAGTTCTTCTCGACGATGTGCGCGGGCATGATCGCGGTCGAGTTGAACAGACCCTTGTAGTCCAGGTACGGCTCGGTGTACTTGGTCTCGAAGGTCAGGTCGTCCTTGCAGGTCGCCTCGTTGATCAGCTGGTAGCCGGTCGTCGAAGCGGCGAGGAAGGCCTGCTTGCCGTCGGCGGTCTTCGCCTTGCCGGAGTGCGCCAGCCACGACAGGTACATGTCGTCGCAGTCGAACGCTTCGTTGTCCGACCACTTGACGTTCGGCTTGATCTTGTAGACGACGGTCTGCGGCGACTTGGAGGTGACCTCCCAGGAGTCGAACACGTCGTTGTTCAGCAGCACCTTGTTGTTGCCGTCGAGCACATCGGCGCCGGCGAGCACGGCGGTCAGGATGTAGGTGTTGTACGACGTGTTGGTGTCGGGCGTGTCGTTGTTGTAGCCCGAGTACCCGTCGTCGATGCCCACCGTGACGGTGCCTTCGTACCCCGGGGTGTCCGCGAGCTTGAAGTTTTCGCCGTTCTGCGCCTTGCCGGTCGCCATGCTCTTGATATCGGTCGACGACCCGTTCTGGTCGGTACTACCGCTGTCGCCACCGCTGCATGCGCTCAGCACAAGCGCGGAGGCCGCGACCAGCGACCAGGCGGAGACTGCCTTGGACTTCCTCATGAAGTGTGCCCTCCTAGCACTGGGCTCCTGAGATCGGAACAGGACCCCACACCGCTCCGGTGAGATGGCCCGGAGCCTATGACACGCCAAGCGACACTCATTTGGCGCACTGCGGGTGCACGCTAGAAAGGAAATGCACGAACAGTCACCAGTTCCGGGGCGATCGTGACCAAAGGGTAACTTGCGGCTGACAACAAGAAATACACCGGTTACCTTGAGGAATCAGTCCGCCACTCGAACGTGCCGGGAAAGGTCACCCGCCAGGGTCCGGCTCGGACTCGAAACGGCTACTTCGGACCCCTCGTCCAGTTCACCGCCGACCCGAAAGGGCCCACCATAGGAGGACCAGCGGTTACTCCGGAAATACCAGAGCCGATGGCGAGGGTATCGGCCAGCTGGAACAACGGAATGGCAACATTCCGACGCCACAATTCCGGTTCGAGGGCCGAAAGCGCGTCCGCGGCCGGGGTGGCGCCGGTCAGCGCGGCGTCGATCGACGGCTGCAGGGCCGGATCGCAGAAGCCCAGCGGGTTCGCCGGGACGACGGCCTTGGTCTTGTCGGTGAGCTGATCGGGGCGGCAGCCGAAGCTGGACGCCAGCGCCGACGCGACGTCCGCACCGCCGATGACCTGGCCGATCACCGCGATGTCGATGCCGACGTTGCCCGCGCCCTCCGGCGTCGTCTGCTGGATTCCGTTCAGCACCGGCATGGCGAGCAGGGTCGAGAACAGCTCCCTCGGCTGCGGCGCGATCGCGTTGACCTCGATCCCCGCGGCCACCAGTTGCGCCGTCAGTTCCTTGGCGATCGTCGCGTACGGCTCCTGCTTGGCGGGCGACGCGACGACCAGCGAAAGGTTCTTCCCGTTCTTCCGCCAGGTTCCGGCTTCCTTGGTGTATCCGGCGGATTTGAGCAGTTCCTCGCCCTTGGCCGGGTCGGCCGCCGACGGCGGGCCAGGGGCCGGGATCGTCGGCTGGAAACCGGGGGCCGACGGGACGCGGACCTGGGCGTCGGCGCGGAGCTTGTCCGACGGGCCGCCGTCGGTCGCCTCGGCGATCAGCTTGCCGCGGTCGATCAGCGCGGTGACACCTTCGCGCACCTTGGGATCCGACAGCGTCGAACTCACCGGCCGCAGGAGGATCTGCGCGACCGTGGGACGCGCGACCGTGTGCAGCTGGACGGCGGAGCCGAGTTCGCCGAGCCGTTTGAGGCCGGTGCCGTCGGTCCTGGTCATCGCGAACTGGTCGTTGCCGCTGCGCAGCGCGGCCAGTGTGCCCTCCTGATCGGCCGCACGGAGCACGATCCGGTCGAGGGCGGAGGGTTTCTCCCAATAGCGCTCGTTGCGCTCCAGGGTGATCTCTCCGCGCGCGGTGTCGAGGCCCTTGATCGAGTACGGGCCGCCGACGGCCGGGAACGCCGTCGCCAGCGCGCCCTGCCACCCGTTCGGGGCGTCCTTGAGCAGATGGGCGGGCAGGAGGTTGCCGAAGAGCGTCTGCCAGCCCGGGTACGGCTTGGAGAAGGTGACCTCGACCCGCTTGCCGCCTTCGCGCGACTGGATGTCCGAGATCAGCCGGTAGCCGGCGGCGCCGATGACGCCCGGCTGGTCGCGCATCGCCTCGCGGAGGTACGCGAAGTCCTCGGCCGCGATCGGCGCGCTGTCGGACCAGGAGGCGTCCGGGCGGATCGTGTACGCGACCGTGAACGGCTGCTGCGAGACGACCTCGGCGGACTTCATCAGGTTCTTGTCCAGCTCGAAGCTGCCGTCGTCCTTGGGGCGGAACACCGACGGGAGCAGCAGCTGCGAGAGCGCCGACGTCACCTGGGACGCGTCGGCGAGGTTGTGCGGGTTGTAGCCGCCGAGGACGTCGTCGACCCCCACGACGACCTGCGAAGGCGTCTTCGTGGTCGACGTGCTCACCGGGGAGGCCGAAGAGCTGACCACGGGCGGGGGCGGGGTGTTGCTGCAGGCGGCGAGGAGCACCGCCGCGCACGCCAGCATGGGTGCCGCTGTGGTCCGTGACCGCACGCCTGGATCCTCCTGGTTTGTCCCTCGCCCCGTCGCCATAGAGCTATCACGCCGGACATGGCCTCGGCAGCGAGATTCCCATATCGGCCCGGCCGCCGCCCGACCGGATGCCGTCCTCCCCAGGAGGACGTCCGGGAGCCGCCCGGGGTTCCTGCCGCGCCGAGCCTTTTCGGCCACACCCGATCGCGACGCTTCGGCAATCGGTTCCGCAAACCCGGAACATTCCGGAACGCCCGCCGGAATGTTCGCCACCGCACGATTCACGACCGAAACGATCGCGATCGCGAGTCCTATCCGGACGCATTTAGGCTCTTTCGTTTCACGGCGGCCGTGTCCGCATTCCGCCAACCGGCGCGCGCGGCCGCTCCGCCGTCGTTCCGGCGCCTGGCGTTCCGGTGTTGTGAACACCGTCCGAAAAGGGCGATCACTTTCCATCGGAATTGCAGGGAAAGGATCTTTCTTTAACGAAGAACGCTCGATCGAATACGGTGCGTGACCGCATTCCGCGCCGGAAACGCCGAAGGGCGCCTACTCACGGTGAGTGAGCAGACGCCCTTCGGCGCAGGCGTGGCGTGATCCGACGGACGACACACGTGACTGGATGGACGACACACGTGTCCAGCCGGACGGCTCGCGGCAGGCCGGTCGCGTCAACGTGTCGTCCGTCCAATCACACGTGTCGTCCAGCCAGTCACGCGACCGATCGGTACAGGTGGTCGTGAGTGGCGATTCGGGCTAGAACCCGAATCGCCACTCACGACCCACCTCGACCTCCGGCGGACTCAGCCGCGGTTCTTGTTGCGGTTGCGCTCCTTGGCGCGCTGGTTGATGTCCAGCGTGACCTTGCGGACGCGGACGACGTCGGGGGCGACCTCGACGCACTCGTCCACGGCGCAGAACTCCAGCGCCTCTTCCAGGCCCATCTTGCGCGGCCGGGCCAGCGTCTCCATCACGTCACCGGTGGAGGAGCGCATGTTGGTGAGCTTCTTCTCCTTGGTGATGTTGATGTCGAGGTCCTCGGCGCGCGGGTTCTCGCCCACGACCATGCCCTCGTACACCTCGGCGCCCGGCTCGACGAAGAAGGTGCCGCGGTCGGCCAGCTGGATCATCGCGTACGCGGTGATCGGGCCGGAGCGGTCGGCGACCAGGGAACCGGAGTGCCGGGTGCGGATCTCGCCCGCCCACGGCTGGTAGCCCTCGAACACGTGGTTCGCGATACCGGTGCCGCGGGTCTCGGTGAGGAAGTCGGTGCGGAAGCCGATCAGGCCACGCGCCGGGAGGACGTAGTCGAGCTTGATGCGGCCCGAGCCGTGCCCGCCCATGTGCTCCATGCGGCCCTTGCGGGCGGCGAGCAGCTGGGTGATCGCGCCGAGGTGCTCTTCGGGCGAGTCGATCGACAGACGCTCGAACGGCTCGTGCAGTTTGCCGTCGATCATCCGGGTGACCACCTGCGGCTTGCCGACGGTCAGCTCGAAGCCCTCACGGCGCATCTGCTCGACGAGGATGGCCAGCGCCAGCTCGCCACGGCCCTGGACCTCCCAGGTGTCGGGGCGCTCGGTCGGCAGGACGCGGATCGAGACGTTACCGATCAGCTCCTGGTCGAGGCGCGCCTTCACCAGGCGCGCGGTGACCTTGTCGCCGCCGTTGCGGCCGGCCAGCGGCGAGGTGTTGACACCGATGGTCATCGAGATGGCGGGCTCGTCGACGGCGATCCGGGGCAGGGCCTCCGGGTTGTCGACGTCGGCGAGGGTGTCGCCGATGGTGATCTCCGGGATACCGGCGATGGCGACCAGCTCGCCCGCGCTGGCCTCGGTCGCCGGGACGCGGGTGAGCGCCTCCGTGACGAGCAGTTCGGAGATGCGGACGGAGCTGACTTCGCCGTCCTCGCGCATCCACGCGACCGTCTGGCCCTTGCGCAGGCTGCCGGAGTGGATGCGGATCAGCGCGATCCGGCCGAGGAAGTTCGACGCGTCGAGGTTGGTGACCAGCGCGCGCAGCGGGCCCTCGCGGTCGGCGAAGGGCGGCGGCACGTGCCGCAGGAGGGTCTCGAACAGCGGGTCGAGGTTCTCGCTCTCGGGCACCTCGCCGTCGGCGGGCTGCTCGAGGCTCGCCTTGCCGGACCGGGCGGAGGCGAAGACGACCGGGAGGTCGAGGATCGCGTCGAGGTCGGCGTCCTCGATGTCACCGGCAAGGTCGAGCAGGAGGTCGTGGGTCTCCTCGACGACCTCGGAGATCCGCGCGTCGGGCCGGTCGGTCTTGTTGACGACCAGGATCACCGGCAGGCCGGCCTCGAGGGTCTTGCGGAGCACGAACCGGGTCTGCGGGAGCGGGCCCTCGCTGGCGTCGACCAGCAGCACGACACCGTCCACCATGGACAGGCCGCGTTCGACCTCGCCACCGAAGTCGGCGTGACCGGGGGTGTCGATGACGTTGATCGTCACCATGCCCTCGTCGGTCTGGCGCCGGATGGAGGTGTTCTTCGCGAGGATCGTGATGCCCTTTTCCCGCTCGAGCTCCCCGGAGTCCATCACGCGGTCGACGAGTTCGGCGCGCTCCTCGAAGGCGCCGGACTGCCGGAGCATCGCGTCGACGAGGGTCGTCTTGCCGTGGTCGACGTGTGCGACGATGGCGACGTTGCGCAGGTCGGGCCGGGTCTTGCCGGACGAGCGGCCGGCATCGACTGCGGTGGCGCTGGCTGCGGGCACGCGAAGGCTCCAAAGGTTTCAAGTTCGGGTGTGGTGCCCGCGCTCGCGCGTTCGAGACACGCCCGGCCGACTTTGGCCTTACGCGGACCAAACCAGGATACCTGTAGCCCGACTGTGAGCAGCCCCACGCCCCCAGATCGGTTAGGCTCACCTAACGTGTAGAGGTCGCCGACACCGGTCGGAGAAGGAGCGCGCGTGGGCAAGAAACAGTCCGACGACCCGCACAAGCTCGTGCGCAAATGGATGAAGTCCGGCAAGGTCAAGAAGAAATGCTGCCGGTCGAAGTCGCGGTGCGGCAAATGCCCCGTTCTCGCACTGAAAAAGGCGAAAACGAAGATCGCGAAGGCCGCTTAGAAGATCGTCAGTGCACCACCGCCTCGTTGATCGCCCGCAGTTCCGGCGCGGTCCGGGTCGGCGAGAACTCGATCACCTCGTAGCTCGCCATGTGCTTGACCGAGAAGGGGTCGGTCGCGAGGATCGCGTCCAGCTTTCCCCTGGCCATGGGCTTGGTGATGATGACGCCGCCGATGCGCGGGTTGCGCCTGCCGGAGGCGAGGAAATTGCCGTGTTCGTACTGCTTGGTCAGCCAGTCGGCGTGATCAGGGAGCACGTAGTCGATTTCTTCGATGGGCGCGGTGTAGGTCAGCAGGACGACAAACATGAGTTGAAGGTAGACCCGGATCGCCAATATGACGGACGTACTGCCCCGGCTGATATGAAGTGTTGACGCCGCGTGCCCGGAATGAGTGATCCGCCCCGGCTTTCCGGGCTGCGGTACGATCATCGGCATGCGCGCGCAGAACGCCCAGTGGTGGCCGCCCTCCGGCGGCCCCGAAGTCCTGCGCTGAACCAGACGAGCGCACCACCAGGCCGCCCCACCGGGCGGCCTTTTTCGTGCCCGGACCATGGGGCGGCCCGAATCCGGAAGGAAGAAGGCAGATGATCAGGTTGTCCGGGATCACCCCGTCCGGCCACGTCCACGTCGGGAACCACCTGGGGGCCATCCGGCGCTGGGCCGACGAGGGCGGGCCGGACGACCTGTACTTCGTCTCCGACCTGCACGCCATGACGAACTCGCACAATCCGGCGAAACTGCGCTCGATGGCGTCGGAGCAGCTGGCCGTGCTGATCGCGGCCGGGATCGAGCCGGACCGCGTGTTCGTGCAATCCGACATCGCCCGCGAGCTGGGCGCCCTCAACTGGGTCCTGGAGTGCACCTGCAACTACGGCGAGGCCGCCAGGATGATCCAGTTCAAGGAGAAGTCGAAGGGCCGCGCCGGTGTCCGGCTATCCCTGCTGACCTATCCGGTGCTGATGGCGGCCGACATCCTGCTGCAGGGCGCGGACGAGGTCCCGGTCGGCGAGGACCAGCGGCAGCACGTCGAGCTGGCGAGAACGCTGGCGAAGCGGTTCAACACCACCTACGGCGACGTGTTCACCATGCCGAAGGCGGTGCTGCCGCCCGCCGGCGCGCGGGTCATGGACCTCGCCGAGCCGACGCGGAAGATGTCGAAGTCGACGAAGGAAGAGGCCGGGGTGATCTTCGTCCTCGACGAACCCGACCAGGTCCGCCGGAAGGTCAAGCGCGCGAAGACCGACGGCGGGTCGAAGCCCGCCTACGCGCCGGAAACCCGGCCGGGGATGGCGAACCTGCTGGACATCCTCGCGGCTTGTACCCGCGAGAAGCCCGAGGTCCTCGCGGACCGGTTCGACTCCTACGGCCAGGTGAAGGAGGCCGTCGCCGAGGCGCTCATCGAGGAGCTGAGGCCGGTCCGGGAGCGCGCCCTGTCGCTGCTGGCCGACCCCGGTGAGCTGGACCGGGTCCGCAAGGCGGGTGCCGTCCGGGCGGCGGAACGGGGTGAGCACCGGCTCCAGTCGGCGCTGCGGCTCATCGGCGCCGGCTGAAGTCCGTGAAGGCCTCCTTCCCTACTTTGAGGGTAGGGAAGGAGGCCTTCACGGACTTGTGAGCAGGGCGTGCAGGGCGGGCAGGAGGATCCGGTCGGCGGGCAGCCAGTCGAGGTCGTCGAGTTCGCGTGCGGAGATCCACCGGACGTCCTTGTGCTCGACCGCCCGCGGCTCGTCCCCCGCGCTGACCAGCGAAGCGGCGTAGATCCGCAGCACCTTCCCCTTCGGCAGCGGCACGTCTTCGCCGACGCGGGCCGCGACCGTCACGGCGACGTCCAGTTCTTCCAGGCATTCCCTCGCCAACGCGGCCTCGTCGCTTTCACCGTCCTCGACCCGCCCGCCCGGCAGTTCCCATTGCCCGGCGTGGTCGGCGGGCCAAGCCCGCTGCTGCGCCAGCAACTGTCCGTCCCGCACGATGGCGGCGCCCACGATCACCACGCGCACACCCTACTGACCGCGCGCCGCCTGCCAGACGACCTGGAAACGAGCCCCGCCGTCGGGGGATTCGCCGACGCGCACCCGGCCTCCCCTGCGCCGGACGGCTTCCGCGACCATCGCCAGGCCCAGCCCGGTGCCGCCGGAGGACCGCGCCCGCGAGTCGGACGCGCGGTAGAAGCGGTCGAAGACCCGTTCCCGGTGCTCCGGCGCGATGCCCGGCCCGTCGTCGTCGACCACCACCCGCACGGTGGACCGCGCAGCGAGCACCGACACCACGATCTCGGTCCGCGCGTACCGGCAGGCGTTGCGCAGCAGATTGCTCAGCACCAGCTCGACCTCGGCGTGCGTGGCCAGCGCCCACGCCGTGCCGACCGTGCCACTCACCCGGATATCGGGAGCGCCGGCGGGCATCCGCGCGACCGCGGCCCGCACCTCGCTCACCAGCTCGACCGGTTCCGCGGGCGGGACCTCCCCCGCGTCCGACCTCGCCAGCGCCAGCAGCCCGTCGAGCAGCGCGGAAAGCCGTTCCGCCTCCTCCAGGATGTCGGAAAGCGTCTCCTGCGAAAGGTCGGGATCGGGATTGGCGACGGCGACCTCGGCCTGCACGCGGATCGACGCGACCGGTGAGCGGAGTTCGTGCGCGGCGTCCCCGGTGAACCGGCGGAGCCGGTCGGCGCCCTCCTCCTGCCGCGCCAGCAACGCGTTGAACTCCTCGGCCAGCGCGCGGAGTTCGTCGTGCGAATCCGGGAGCGGCAGCCGCGCGCCCGGCGGGAGCGCCCGCACCGATCCGCGCATCCGCGCCACCGGTCGCAGGGCGAACCGCACCAGCAGCCACGTCGCGATCCCCGCGCCCACCGCGCCGACGGACGCGACCACGAACAGCCACAACCCGCCGGAGTGCACGGCGGTCGCGAAGCCGACCAGGCCCGCACCCGCGACGACCAGGCGTTGCTGCCCGTCGGGCGCGGTGACGACGGTGCCCGCCCAGCGCCAGCTGTGCTCGCCGCCGGTCGTGACCGATTCGCCCGCCTTCAGCGCGCGGACGTCCGTGGGCCCGAGGTTCGACGGCGGCAGGCCGTCCACCGGGCCGCCCGCGGTGTCGAGGACGCGGACGGTGACCGCCGACCCCGAGGGTGTCCGCCCTGCCGAGACGTCGGCCTTCGCGGTCTCCAGCTGAGCGCTCAGTTCGTCGTCGACCGAGCCGATGAGCAGCGGTTGCAGGTTGTCCCCGGCGACCGCCGCCAGCCCGAGCAGGAAGCCCAGCGTGACCGTGGCCGCGAGCAGGGTGATCCGGACCTGGAGCGATCGGCGGCGCCACCAAGACGGCGAGCCGATCACCCCTGTCCCGCCGGGGCGATCACTTCGTCGAGCTGCGGATCCGAGGCCAGGTATCCGTGCCCGCGCACGGTCCTGACCAGTGCGCCCGCGCCGACCGCGTCGAGTTTGCGGCGCACGTAGCCGACGTAGACCTCGACGACGTTGCGGGTCGCGGCCTGTTCGTCGCCCCAGACGGCGCGCAGCAGTTCGTCCTTGGTGACGACCGTTCCGGCCCGGCCCGCCAGCACCTCCAGCAGCGCGAACTCGCGCGGGCTGAACGCCACGTCGACGCCGTCGTAGCGGACCTGCCGCAGGCTCCGGTCGACTTCGAGCGCGCCGATGCGCAGCGGCCCGCGGGTCCCGTCCGGCGACGCCCGCCGCAGCACCGCGCGCACCTGCGCGACCAGTACGACGAACGAGAACGGCTTCACGAGGTAGCCGTCGGCGCCGAGATCGAGGCCGTCGGCCTGGTCGACCTCGCCGTCCTTCGCCGAGATCATCAGCACCGGCGTGGTGACGCCGAGTGCGCGCAGCCGTTCGAGCACGCGGTAGCCGGAAAGCCCCGGAAGCATGATGTCGAGCAGGACGACGTCGAAGGAGCCCGTCTGCGCGAGCCGCAGGCCGCTGGGCCCGTCGGCCGCCGTGACCACGTCCATGTCCTCGGCGCGCAGCCCCCGCTGCAACGCCTTGCGCACGCCGGGTTCGTCGTCGACCACCAGTACTCGAGGTTTCACGCCCTTCATCATTCACGCTTTCACCAGCTCACGCGCGACCTCTCAGCGCCATCTCAGCCGGGGAGGCGGAGTCTGAGTGGTATCTCAGCGTTTCCGGGGAAGCGTTGTCGCCAAGACCCGAGCACACTGGGGTTCGGGGAAACAGGGAGAGACAGCATGGATCCGAAGAGGAAGGCCATCACCGCGGCGGTGGTGGGTACGGCGCTCGGGGTCGGCGGCCTCGCCGTCGTCGCGATGCCGGCCACCGCGGGCGACGCGCCCGTCCTGCCGCAGATCAGCGCCGAAGAGCTGGTGCAGTCGACGCTCAACGCGAAGCCGTCGGCGTTCGACGGGAAGGTCAAGGTCAGCAACGACCTCGGCCTGCCGCAGGTCGGCAGCACCCTGCCCGGGGTCTCGGCGCTCGACGTCGACTCGGCGCAGATCTCCACCGACGGCGCGGGCAAGAGCAAGGTTTCGCTCACCGAGGGCTCCAGCCAGCAGACCATCGTCCGGAACGGCCAGACCGTCTGGGAGTACAGCTCCAAGGACAACTCGGCCACCAAAGTGACCATCCCGGACGGGCTGGCCAAGGAGCACCAGGAGAAGAGCAAGGACGTCGACCCGGCCACGGTGGCGTCGGAACTGCTCGGCAAGGTGCGCGAGAGCAGCACGATCGCCGTCAGCGGGACGGCCTCGGTGGCGAACCGGTCCGCGTACGAACTGGTGCTGACCCCGAAGCCGACCGAGCGGACGCTCCTGCGCGAGATCCGCGTCGCGATCGACGACCAGACCCGGCTTCCGCTGCGGGTCACGGTGCTGGCCAATGGCACCTCGTCCCCGGCACTCGAGGTCTCGTTCAGCGAGATCAACTTCGCGGCCCAGCCCGCGTCGAACTTCGAGTTCACCCCGCCGAAGGGCGCGAAGGTGACCGAGAAGACCGCCGAGGTCGACCCGAAGAACCGTGAGCTGGCCGAGCAGGCGAAGTCCGACCTCAAGGTCGTCGGCGACGGCTGGGACACCGCGATCACGGGCAAGATCCCGGCCGACGCGCTGGCCAAGGCAGGCCAGGCCAAGGACGAGGAAGGCCGCCAGGTCGACCCGAAGGCGCTGCTTTCGCGGTTCGCCAAGCCGGTCAGCGGTGCCTGGGGCAGCGGCTGGCTGGTGACCACCAAGGTCGGCAGCGGCGTGCTGACCGACGACGGCCGCTACGCCGTCGGCGCGGTGCCGGAGCAGGTCCTCTTCGAGGCTTTGGCCGCGAAGTGACCACCACTTTCGAAGCCGGGACGGACGCCTCCCAGGAGGCGTCCGCTCCGGCGGTACCCATGGCGGCCCGCACCAGGGGCCTGCGCAAGGTCTACGGCCGCACGGTGGCCGTGGACCACGTCGATCTCGACGTTCCCGAAGGCGCCGTGCTGGGGATGCTCGGCCCCAACGGTTCGGGCAAGACGACGACCATCCGGATGCTGCTCGGTCTCGTGCGGCCCACCGAGGGCGAGGTCGAACTCTTCGGCAAGAAGATGCCCGACGAGGCGGCGCACGCACTGCCCGACGTCGGCGCGCTCGTCGAAGGACCGGGTTTCCACCCTTTTCTCTCGGGGCGCGAGAACCTGCTGCGCGTGGCCGCGGCCGAGCCGAGGCTGGCCTCGGCCGGGATCCCCGCGGCGGTCGACGCGGCGCTTGAGCGCGTCGGCCTGACCGACGCCGCCACCCGGCGCTACAAGGGGTACTCGCTGGGGATGAAGCAGCGGATGGGGCTGGCGAGCGCGCTGCTCGTGCCGCGGCGGATGGTCGTGCTCGACGAGCCGACCAACGGGCTCGACCCGGCGGGCACCAGGGAGATCCGCCGGATCATCGCCGAACTGCACGCCGACGGCGTCACCGTGCTGGTGTCGTCGCATCTGCTGGCCGAGGTCGAGGCCACCTGCACGCACGTCGCGGTGCTCCAGTCCGGGAACGTGATCGCCCAGGGCGAGCTCTCGGAACTGCTGGAGTCGGGGAACGCGGCGTTGCTGGTGCGGACGCCGGACGCCGAACTCGCGGTGGAGACGTTGCGGGAGAACAGGATCGGCAGCAGGCTCACCCCGGACGGCGTCCGCGTGGACCTGACCGCCGCCGAGGCCCCCGACGTGCTGCGTCATCTGGTGACGGCCGGGGTGGCCGTGCACGAGGCGGCGCGCGCGCGGACCGGCCTGGAGGACCTGTTCGCCCGGCTGACCCAGCCGGAGTCCACTGTAGACGGTGAGGGGGAGTCGTGACCCACGCTCTGGCCGCGGCACCCGCGGCGAGGACCGGCCGGGACAGCATCGGCCTGCTCAGGCTGTATCGCGCCGAACTGCGCTGGATCTTCCGGCGGCCCCGCACGCTGGCCGTACTGGGCCTGCTCGCGCTGATCCCGGTCGTGATCGGGGTCGCGCTGACACTGGTCGACCCGGCGGAAGCGAACGGCGGCAACGGCGGCGGGGACGGCGCGCTGCTCGCCTCCGCGATGAACAACGGGTTCATCCTGCCGGTCGCGGCGCTGACCATGACGCTGGCGCTGCTCCTGCCGCTCGCTTCGGCGATGGCCGGGGCGGACGCGATCGCCGGCGAGGCTGCGCACGGCACGCTGCGGGGCTGGCTGATCGCGCCGGTCGGGCGGGGCAAGCTGCTCGCGATCAAGGCCTTCGGCGTCGCGACGGTGTCGGTGGTCGCGGTGCTGGCGATGACGTTCACCGGTTTCGTGACCGGGCTGATCATCAGCGGCACCGACTCGATGTTCACCCTCACCGGTTCGACGCTGAGCGTGTGGGACGCACTCGGCAGGCTGCTGGTGGTGGCGCTGTGGATCACCCTGCAGTTGTGGGCGGTCGGCGCGGTCGCGCTCGCGATCTCGTCGTTCACCGAGCATCCGATGCTGGTGGTCGCCTCGGTGCTGGCGGGGACCATCGTGTTCACCATCCTCGGTTTCCTGGACGCGGTCTCGTGGCTGCATCCGTTCCTGCTCAACAAGGATTGGGCGCAGGCGCCGGCCGCGGTGCTGATGGACCCGCTGGACATGTCGATGCTCGGCGAGGGTGCGCTGCGGGCCGCCTGCTACATCGTCATCGGGCTCTCGATCGCCTACTCGCGCCTGACCACCCGGGACGGCTGACCCCTCGCGTTTCGTCCTCTGAATGCGGTACTTGCACGCGCGACTACCGCATTCAGAGGACTAATCGCTAGCAGAAGACCGCCGTCGCCATCGAGACCACCGCTTCGGTGGACGGGTCCCGCTCGTGCGGGTTGAGGGACAGGGTCAGCGACTTGCCCTTCCCGTCGGTGAAGGCGACGGTGAGGTAGCCGATCAGCTGTCCCGTGTGCCCCCACACCGGCTTCGGGCCGGTCCCGCAAGGGATCGCGAACTCCTGCAAGCCCAGGCCGTAGCGGAACAGTGGAACCGCTTCCCGCATCCGCCGCATCTCCGTGAGGCTCGCCCGGCTCGTCAGCCTGCCGTCGAGGAGCGCGGTCACGAAGGTGGTCAGGTCGCGCGTGGTGGAGACCATCTCACCGGCCGCCCAGTCCAGTGAGGGATCCATTTCGGTGGCGTCCACGATCGACGGAGGGGTCGTGGGCACCGGTTCATAGCCGCGGGCGTGCGGAACGGGCAACGAGGAGCGGTGGCCTGGCACGCTGGTGTGCGTGAGGTGGAGCGGACGCAGGATCCGCCGCGTCACCTCCTCGCCGTACGGGCGTCCGGTCAGCTTCTCGATCAGCAGACCGGCGACGACGTAGTTGGTGTTCGAGTAATGCCAGGACTCGCCCGGGTTCTCGAAGTCCGGGCCTTCCGCGAAAGCCACCTTCAGCAGTTGCGATGGCGTGTAGTCGTCGAAGCGGGCGTCGGCGCGCCAGCGATTGGTCGAGTATCCGGGTTCACTCATGTAGTCGTGCAGGCCGCTGGTGTGCTGCAGGACGTACCGGACGGTGACGCGGCCGCCGTCGGGCACGACACCGGGCAGGTGGCGCTCGATCGGATCGTCGAGTGCCAGCCGCCCCTCGTCGGCCAGCTGCATGACGACGGTGGCCGCGAAGGTCTTGGTGACACTCCCGATCCGGAAGTGACCGCCGGCGACGGCAGGCGCGCCGGAGGCCAGGTCACGCACGCCCACCGCGTCCGACCACTGGCGGGTGCCGTTGCGGACGTGGACCAGCCCGGCGGTGATGTCGCGGCCGTCGGCGAGAGCGGTGAGCCTGCCGTGCAACTCGGCGACCGGGATGTCCGGCGTGGCCGGTGCGGCCGCCGGTCCGACCGCGAGAACGAAGGACAAGATCGTCTTCAGGAGCATGGGAACGACGGTATGGCGGGCGAGCCCGGCGGACCCTGCGGAAAACCGCAGGTTTGGGCACGGACTACCGCATTCAGAGGACTAAACGCGTAGCTGGGCGACACCGTCGGGATCCAGAGCGAGCCGCACGGTGTCACCGGGACGCAGATCGGCGGTGACCGGCGCGACGGCGTCCACAGTGGACAGATCGCCGCCGGGAGCGACCACGAGCCGGACGTGCTCCCGTCGATGTACGACGGCGACGACCTCGCCTTCGACGCCGTCGAGAGCCACGCGGAGCCCGTGCGGCCGCAGTCCCAGCCGCACCGCGCCGTCCTCGACGTCGGGCAGCGCGACCTCGCCGAGCGGCGTCCGCACCACACCGCCGGAAGCCTCCCCGTCGACGAACGTGGTCACGCCGAGGAACCGCGCCACACCCTCGTCCACCGGCTGCCGCCAGACGCGGCGCACCGCGCCCTCCTGCCGGATCTCGCCGTCTTCGAGCACGGCGACGCGGTCGGCGAGGGTGAACGCCTCCTCCTGATCGTGCGTGACCAGCAGCGCGGTGATCTTGCTGCGCCGCAACAGGGCCGCGAGGTCGATCGCCAGCTGTTCCCGCAACCCGGCGTCCAAACCGGACAGTGGTTCGTCCAGCAGCAGCAACCGCGGCTCCGGCGCCAGCGCGCGGGCCAGTGCCACGCGCTGCGCCTGCCCGCCGGACAGCTCGGTCACCCTCCGCCGCTCGTAGCCGACGAGCCCGACCAGTTCCAGCAGCGCACGGACGCGGTCGGCGTGCTCGGCGCGCGGGACGTCGTGCATCCGCAGGCCGAACGCGATGTTCGAGGCGACGTCCTTGTGCGGGAACAGCTGCCCGTCCTGGAAGACCAGCCCGAACTCCCGCCGGTGCACCGGGACACCGGCGAGGTCTTCGCCGTCCCACCGCACGGTGCCCGACGTCAGCGGCTCCAGCCCGGTGATCGCCCGCAGCAGCGTCGACTTCCCCGAACCCGACGGTCCGAGCAGCGCCAGCACCTCGCCGTCGGCGATGTCCAGCCGGGCGTCCTTCACCGCCGCGAAGGATCCATAGTGGACGGTCAGATCCCGTACCGACAGCGACACTAGAACTCCCCTACCGAATTCTGCCCGCGGACCGCGCCGAACCGGTCGATCAGCACCACCGCCACCACGGTCACGATCATGAGCAGCGCACAGGCCGCGTAGGCCATCTGGTTGTTCAGCTCCCCCGGCCGCGAGATCAGCGTCGCGACGGCGACCGGCAGCGTCGGCGCGTCCGGCCTGGCCAGGAAGCTCGTCGCGCCGAACTCGCCGAGCGCGACCACGTACCCGAACCCGGCCGCCGCGACCAGCGAACGCGCCGTCAGCGGGAGATCGATCTCGCGCCATACCCGGCCGGGGCTCGCGCCGAGCGTCGACGCGGCCTGTCGCAGCCGGACGTCGACCGACCGCAGGACCGGCAGCACCATCCGCACGATCAGCGGGATGATCACCAGCGCCTGCGCGAGCGGCACCAGCAGCGGCGACGTCCGCAGGTCGCCCGGCAGCGCGTCGAGCGTGACGAGATAGCCGAAACCCACGGTCACCGCGGACACCCCCAGCGGCAGCATCAGCGCGGCGTCCATCGTCTCACCCATGCCCCGCGCCAGCCTGCCGGGCGTACGGCGCAGCGCCACCAGCACGACCGAGGCCAGCACGCCGACGATCATCGCGAGCATCGTCGCGTCGAACGCCGTCCGCAGCGACATCGACGCCGCGTCCCAGCCCGAGACCTGGAGCGCGTTACGCGAACCGTGCCCGGCGAGCGCCTCGTAGCCCGCGAGGCTCCAACCATCCGAAGTGGACACGGACTCGACCAGCAGCGCCACGATCGGCGTCATCAGGAGCGCGATCACCGCGAGCCCGGCGGCCACGGCCCACCACTCGCCGCCCCTCGGCCTCCGCGCGGTCTCGCTCCGCGAACGCAGCCGCACGGCGTTCTCCCGGCGCCGTCTCGCCAGCGCCCCGACGACGAGCGCGGCGACGACGGCGGCGAACTGCACCAGCGACAACGCGGCCGCGCCGGAGAGGTCGAGCAGTTCGACCGTGCGCAGGTAGATCTCGGTCTCCAGGGTGCGGTACTTCGCTCCGCCGAGGATGAGCACGACGCCGAAGCTGGTGGCACAGAACAGGAAGACCACCGCGGCCGAGGACGCGATGGCAGGCGCGAGCGCGGGCAGCGTCACCGAACGGAAGGCACGCCACGGCGACGCGCCGAGCGCGCGGGCCGCGTCCACGGTGCGCGGATCGAGATGGCTCCACAGGCCGGAAACCGTGCGCGCGACGACCGCGACGTTGAAGAAGGCGTTGGCCAGCACCAGCGGCAGCAGGCCGCCGTCGGGCCAGAGTGCGCGGAAGGCCAGGCCGACCACGACGGTCGGCAGCACGAACGGCACCAGCACGAGTGTCCGGACCAGCGAGACCCCCGGCAGCCGCACCCGCGCGAGCAGGAACGCCACCGGCAGCCCCGCCAGCACCGCGACGATCGTCGAAACCCCGGCGCTGGCGACGGTGAACCCGGCGAGTTTCCAGGTCAGCGGGTCGCCGATGGCCGTGCCGACGCCGCCGGAGCCGAAGCCCCGGCCGACGATCGCCGCGACCGGCCAGGCGAAGAACACCACGAGGAAACCGAGCGGCGGCACGGCGAGGGCGGCCAGCCCGGCTCCTCGGAAGGTCAGCCCGGTGGTGTTCAGCCTTCGATCAGCGTGCGCCACTGCGCGATCCACTGCTCGCGCCCGGCCTGGATCTTGGCCGGTTCGAGCGTCTTCGGCTGCTGCGGCAGCGGCGCGGCCTGCGCCCAGCCCTGCGGGAGCTCGACGCCCTGCCGGGCCGGGTACACGTACATGTTGCTCGCCACGGTGACCTGGAACTGCTGCGACAGCAGGAAGTCCACCACCTTGCGGGCCTTCTCGACCTGCTTGCCGCCCTTCAGCACACCGGCGTACTCGACCTGGCGATAACAGGTGTCGAGCAGCGCCTTCGTCCGCGGCTTGCCGTCGTCGCCGATCTCGGCGGCGGGCGAGGAGGCGTAGGAGACGACGATCGGACGCGGGCCCTTGCCCGAGGAGCCGGAGAACTCCTTGGTGTACGCCTCTTCCCAGCCGCTGACCGTCTTGAGCCCGTTGGCCTTCAGCTGCGTCCAGTACCCCTGCCAGCCCTGCTCGCCGAACTGGGCGACGGTGCCGAGCAGGAACGCCAGCCCCGGCGACGACGTCGCGGGGCTCTCGGCGACCATCAGGTCCTTGTACTTGGCGTCGGTCAGATCCGCGAACGACTTCGGCTCCGGGATCCCCTTGTCCGCGAAATACCGGGCGTCGATGTTGACGCAGACGTCGCCGAGGTCGACCGCGGAGAGCCGGTGTTCGGGGTCGATGGAGTAGCGCTGCGGGCCGCGATCGGCTTCCGGGCTGGTGTACTGCTCGAAAACGCCCTCGGCGAGCGCGCGCGAGGCGAACGTCGAGTCGATGCCGTACGCGACGTCGCCGATCGGATTCGCCTTGGTGAGCACCAGTTTGTTGGTCAGCGCGCCGGCGTCACCCTGCTTGAGCACGGAGATCTTGATCCCGGACTGCCGCTCGAACGCGTCGAGGACCTCCTGAGGCGCGAGCCACGAGTCGTGTGTCACGAGTGTGACCGTCGCCGTCGCCTGCGGGTCGTTCCCCGTGTTCCCGGAGAGCGAGCAGCCCGCGACGAGGGCGGCCACCGTGCCAGCCGCAACGACCGTGCGGAGGGCGCGTTTCATCTAGCCTCCTGCGTTCTTCAAGGGGGACCCGTGGCAAACGTGCAGCGTAGCCGACGGCGTACCACCATGGAGTCATGGCGGAAATCTTGAACGACCAGCAGGCCGACGCAGCCGTGGCCAAGCTCTCCGGCTGGTCCCGTGACGGCGTGACGATCGAGCGGACGGCGAAGCTGCCGAGCTTCCCCAAGGCGATCGAAGCGGTGGACAAGGTGGCCGAACTGGCGGAGGCGGCCGACCACCATCCCGACATCGACATCCGCTGGCGGACGGTGACGTTCCGGCTCAGCACGCACTCGGCCGGAGGGCTGACGGAGAAGGACTTCTCGCTTGCGTCGCAGATCGACGGGGTACTCGCGGACATGTGACGTCCGCTACGACCGCGCCACAACTCCGCTTCTCGGACGTCACCCCGGTAGGGACACAACGAGAAGGGACGAGTGATGACGCAGGCGATCGTGGTGGGGTTCTCGGCGTTCGGCGCGATGGTGGCGGCCGCCGCCGGAGTGCTCTGGTACACCGCGCGCGAGCGGCATCACCAGCACGATCAGTGATCTTGATCACACCGGCGTCGCGAAGGTAACGCGGAGCCTGATCAACGCGCTGTTCCCGGCGGACCTGTCGCTTCTCTCCCCCGGGGAACCGCCGTGAACAACGCCTCCATCACCGCCGCCCAGCGCGCCTGGGTGACCACCTTCGCCGCGGCCATCACGCTGCTGACGATCGTCGTGCTCGGCCTTCTCGGTTAACCCGAGTACGCCTCGCGGGCGGCGACGAGCTCCGGAAGGTGCTTCGCCGCCCATTCACGGCATGCCTCCATCGGCTCGAACAACGTCCGGCCGAGCGAGGTGAGCTCGTACTCCACCCGCGGCGGTGTCTCGTCGTACGCCGTCCGCGTGATCATGCCGTCGCGCTCCAGAGCCCTGAGGGTCTCCGTGAGCACCTTCGGCGTGACTCCCCGCAAGGGCACCCGCAGCTCCGAGAACCGGCGCGGTCCTTCTTCCAGGCACAGCACGACCAGGCCCGCCCATTTGTCGCCGATCCGGAACGGGGTCAGGTTCGACGGGCAGCCGGGCGCGAACATGTCGGGACTCAAGGGCTTCACCCGTCCGAAGTTACCCTCGCCCACGCGGCCAGTTCGTCCGCCGCTTCCCGGTAGGTGCGCGAACCGGTGGACATCGCGATCACCAGGTCGTACGCGTCGTCTTCCGGTGCGTCGAGGTCGTACCCGTTGAGGCCGTAGAAGACGAACGTCGCCATCCAGGACAGGCGTTTGTTGCCGTCGATGAGCGGATGGTTGCGCACGACCGACTCCAGCAGTACCGCCGCCTTCTCGTGCAGCGTCGGATAGGCGTCCTGACCCATCAGTGAGGACCGCGGCCGGTGCGCGGCGGAGTCGAGCAGCCCGAGATCGCGGACCTTGGGCACGCGGAGGTCCTCCGCGAGCGCCAGGAGGTCTTCGACGGTGAGGTACTCGATCACTGGGCGAGACGGTCGAGCAAGGCGGCGTAGCGCTCCCGGCCGTCCTTCGACAGCGCCCGGACCCGATCGTCGCGGACGCGGCGCGCGGCGGCCTCGGTGATGGCGCGGACCGTGGCCTCGTGCTTGCTCACACCGTCGGCCTCCGCCAGCAGGGCGAGCGCGCGCTCCTGCTCGTCGTTCAACCTCAGGGTCATGGCCATGAATCGATGCTACCACTTTGGTAGCAGTGGTCTTGAAACCGAGTGAGGAGTTCGCCACCGCCGCCGTCGCCAACGCCTTCTTCCTCGGCGGCCTACCGCCGGGTCGCCGTGCGCTGAACCGGAAAAAGGGGACGATCGGAGGTTGCTCCGGTGACCGGCGCACTATTGGCTACTCGGACGAGTTTCTCCGAGAAGTGAGGGGTGTTCCATGGCAGGTCTGCGCAGACGTGAGGTGCTCGCGGGCGCGGTGGCACTGGCGGGCGCGGCGACGATCGGGCTGAACCCCGGCACCGCCGCCGCGGCCACGCAACAACGTCCGGGCGCGCAGTTCCCGCCGTCGCTGGAGTTCGGGGACTACCCCGTGATCGCGCGCGTGCGGTCGCGGCGGGCGCTGGAGCACCTTCGGGTGCTCAGCGACAGGATCGGCCCCCGGATCGCCGGTACCGAGGGCGAACTGCGGGCCAGGGACTACATCGCGAAGGTGCTTCGCGAGCTGCGCTACCAGGTCACGCTGCAGCCGTTCCCGATCGCCGACAAGTTCCTCGGCACCCTGACGATCGGACGCGACAGCTGGCAGACCGGCTCGTCGCCGCAGGGCGCGCAGGACATCACCCGCGAGGCCGTCGTCGTCGACGCCGGTGACGGCAGCACCCTGCCCGACGACCTGACCGGCAAGATCGTCCTGATCGCCGCCGTGGCGAACAAGGCCGATGCGTACCTGACGGCCGCGCAGCGCGGAGCGGACGCCGTGCTGCTCGGCCGGATCGGCGCCGACCCGGCCCGCAAGCTGTCGGCGTTCTCCCCGACGCTCGCCACCCCGGTCACCATCCCGGTGCTGGGCCTGGCCCAGGTGCAGGTGGAGCGCCTGCGCGAACGGCTGGCCAAGGGCTCGGTCACGGTCAAGGCGACGGCCACCCACCACAAGAACCTGACGTCGTACAACGTCATCGCCGAGCGGCCCGCCACGTTCCCCGGCAAGGACGAAGGCGTGGTCATGGTGACCGCGCACTACGACAGCGTCCCCGGCTCCCCCGGTGCCAACGACGACGGCAGCGGCACCGTGCTGTGCCTGGAGCTGGCGCGTGTCCTGCGGTACCTGCCGACGAACAAGACGCTGCGGTTCGCGCTGTGGGGCTCGGAGGAGTACGGGCTGATCGGCTCGCGGCACTACGTCAAGAACCTGTCCGACCCGGAGGCGAAGCGGATCGCGGGCTGCTTCCAGAACGACATGGTCGCCACCAGCTGGGACCCGGCGGTCACCTACTGGCTGCTTTCGGTCGACGGTGCCGACAACGCCACGACCGCGGCCGTCAACGCCGCCGCCAAACGGCTCGGCTACGACCCGCGGGTGAAGGGTCCGGTGGCGCGCGGTTCGAGCGACCACGTGCCGTTCTTCGAGCGCGGGATCGCTTCGGGCAACTTCAGCTGGCGCGGCGAAACCGGCCCGGCGTTGCTGGAGCCGACGTACCACACGCCGGAAGACACCATCAAGGACAACGTTTCCCTTGAGCGGCTTCAGGTTTCGCTGGAGCTGATCGGTTCCGCCGCGTACAGCCTGCTGCGGAAGTGAGCCACGCCGGGTGTCCTCGTCGGGGACACCCGGCACCCCTCAACGTGTGTAGTCCACCGCTCCCAAGGCGATCGGGGCCGGGTTCTTCGCGACCCAGGCGACGGCTAGCTCGCTCAAGCGATCGAGGTGGTCTTCCCAGCCGCGGCCCGACCTGACATGCTTGGCGATCTCCTTGGCCTCTCGGAGTTCTTCCTCGCCGAGAGGTTCGCCCTGCGCGAGGAAACCCGGGAACGCGTCAGCCATCGCACGATAGCTACGGTCCCAGTTCGCCCCTCCGTTCCGGAACATCTCGTCGGAGATCCGGCCGGTGACGCGGATGGCTTCGCACTGCACTGTCGCGCCCGCGCCGCTCGACGGCACGAGAAGCTCCCAAAGCGCTTTGTGCCGCTCCTGCCAAGAGCCGCCGGGCACGACGATTGCCGAAACCCCGTCGTGCTTCGACCGCCGGGCGACCGGCTCGACCTCGAAGATCCGGTACAGCTCGCTGAGCGCGGCGTCGGTCTCTTCGAGGAGATCCCGGTTGAAGCTCTCCCGGTGGAACTCGAAACCACTGCCGATCCGCTCGACCTTTTCGCGCATCTCGGCCGTGATGCTCGCTCCGTGTTCGAGGAGCAGCTTCGCGATCTCGGCACACTCGGGGATGTAGGCGTTCTCCGTCCTGATCAGGGCTCGTGTCAGCAACGGTTTGCCGCGCCTGTCGAGCACCTCTGTCGAGGCCCCGTGCTCGATCAGCACTCGTGCCGCCTCGGCCCGCAAACCGTCCACAGCGGACTGAAGCGGCGTTTGCCCGGAGGTGTCGGCCGCATCGATGTCCGCACCGAGCGAGAGCAGCAAGGGGATCTGCTCCGGAACACCGCGGGAAGCCCGCGCATGGAGCGCCGTCCTGCCGTAGCTGTCCGGGGTGTCGACGGCGAGCCCCTGCCCGGTCAGCCAGACGACGAGCTCGTCCGGGCACTCCGGGAAGCCGATGGCGGTCCCTTTGGCGTAGCCGCCCCGCGCGTCTATCTCGCATTTGCCGAAGACGGCTTTGAGTTCGTCCACCGACGCCGAAGTCAGCATCTCCTGGAAGTCCTTGGGAAGGGTCTTCCGCTTCCGTGCCATCGTGCTCGCTCCTTCAGCCGAAGTTCGGGCGCAGCTGTTCGCGCGTCGGCACTGTTCTCCTCGGAACCGGTTCCCGCGCGACCGCGGAGATCCTACGATCCCCGACCATGAACGGTGTGCTGACCAGTGTGGTCGCGATCTCCGGGACCTTGGCCGGGTCCACCCTCACCTACCTCCTCGGATTGCTGAACACACGACGAACGGAGCGGACCGCTCGCGACGAACGGCTTCGACAGGAACGGATCGCCGCTTACGTGGCCTTCGCCGAAGCCATGACCGAACTGCGGCAAGGCGTGATCGCGAAGTGGTTCCTCAAGCAGCGCTCGGCACCGGACGACGAGCTGAGAGCCGCGCACACCGAATCGGACAAGCTCGGGGCGACGGCCGATCACGCGCGGCTCAGGATCCAGATGCTCACCGACGATCCCGAACTCCTCCAACTCGTCGACGCCACCTTCGAACCGATCGCGGCCCTGCATCAAGCTCCGGATCTCGCCGCCGTGAAACAGCATGAAGAACACAGTCAGGAAAGCCTGTCCGTGTTCATCCGAACCGCCGGGCGGCAGGTCCGGGGCCTTCCCTGACGGCGTTCGGAGAAGGATTTCGACGCCGCCGAGCTGCACTGGGCGGTTGCCTATCTTGTCCGGTTGCAGGCCGGCGAGGACGTGGCGGAGGAGATCGTGGCGGCCTATACGGCGAGGCACCCGCGACGATGTTCCAGGAACGCTACGGCGTGTGATCGAAGCGGAACTCCCGCCGGTCATTCTCCGAGCGCGGCGACGAGCAGCTCGCCGACCAGCCGGACGTCGTCGATCTCGATGTCGCCGCTTTCGGGAACCGCCTGGATTTTTCGCAGCGAGCGATCCGCCGACCGATCGAACCATCGTACGGCGTGGAGCAGCGCGTCAGCACGCAGCTGAGGACCAGCCGCCTCGAGCTGGTCCCGGGATACAGGTCCACAGTCGCGGTCCAAGGTGACCCGAACGATGTCGAGAAGATCTGTGCCCTCCTTCACCGCTCCACGATTCATGATCGACTGCAGTTTCATCGCGATGATCGGGCCGGGCTCGGATACCCGGACGACCAACGGCGCGAGTCCCTCCGCTTTCAGCTCCAGCCCGGAGGCGGTCGATGCGGCCCACGCATGAGACAGGACGTGCAGGCGATCGGTCGGGTCTTCCGGAAGATTTTCGATTTCGGTGTCCGTGACTTCGAGGACGTCGACTTGGACCTCACCGTGCGGAGTCCGGACCAGGACGCCGGAGGGGCCGCTAGGGGTACCTCCGGTCGCCACGAGCAGTTCGAGTTGCGAGCGCTCGTTCGGCGCCCGATGGTCGACAGTGTCGAGATCGGTCGTTGCCCGGTAAGGGGTGGATAGCCTGCACATGACCGCGAGTCCACCCACGAGAACAATCGGACGCCCCGTCTGTTCGGTTACGACGGGTATCGCACTCACAAGCCGCGTCATCGAACTACCGGCGAGAACGACGCCAGGAACCTCACCAGACACGATGCCACGGCTCCGCCGGCGTCCACATGTCCAGGATCTCCCGGCCACGTCCCGGATCTCGCGCGAGATCGAGTGCCACGAACAGCGGGTTGGCCAACGGCCACGACTCGCCGGCCCATGCCGCGCCATCGACGCGCCGAGCACATGCGAGCGGTGTCGGCGCGACGCGAAGGCTGGCAGCCCTGGCCGACGGCGCTTCGACGGTTCCCAGTAGCCGGGTGGCGCGGCGCAGCACTCCCTGATCAGGGACGTAGAAGTCCGGCGGGTGATCGGCACGAACCGAGACAGGGGCACCGTAGCGAGCCACCGCCACGGTGTCGGTCAGTGCCCAGCCCACAGTCGACTCCACATCGTCGAAGCCCAAGCTCAGCACCGAATTTTCTCGCCCGCCACCCGGCTTTGGCACGCTCGCGACATCCACACTTACCGGCTTCCAGTGCTCAGCGAGTTCCCAGAACAGCTCCGGTACGGCGGGCGCGCGATTCGCGGCGACCAGGCCAGCCGTGCGCAACGCGGCAAAGGCTTCCGAGACGGAACTCGCCGCGCGTCCCAGCTCGGCCGCCGCCTCGCGGACGCCGAGTCCTGTCGCCGGATCGAGCAGCAGGAGAGTCGCGAGCTCGATGCCGACCTGTCCGACGACTCCTTCACGAACAGGACCCGGCTTCGACAATGCAGGAATGTCCACGTCGACGAAAAGACCCGGGCCCACCAACCTCAAATGACCGCGCAGGTCTAACCAGCTCCAGCCGGCCTGGTTGAGCTTGTCCCGTCCACCTGCCGTGATCCTGCCTGCGACGACGACGGGCGCCGTGCCGGAGACGACACTGTCCGACCACCGCCGTAGTTGCCCCGGAGCGCTGTCGGCCGTGACCAATGACGCTGTCTTGGCTTCGACAACGACGGACCTTCCGTCCGGCAACTCGATGAGGAGGTCTGGGCTCGAGTCGCTTTCGGCGCGGTGGTCGAGCCGCACATCAAGTCCCAGTGACCGCGTAGCGGCAACGAGCGCCTCTGCGGCGTCGCTTCGCTCCGAACGGGACCTCACCGCTGAAGGATGCACCGCGTTCGGTGTTCGGTCAATACCGAACACCGAACAAGGTGAAGCTTTGCGCTGGGGCAATCCCTGCAGCCCGCTAGCGGGCGGTAATCGATGAAGCCTCCCGCGACACTCGTCACGGGAGGCTTCGATTCAAGCGACCGCACGTCAGACGTTGAAGCGGAACTCCACCACGTCGCCGTCCGCCATCACGTAGTCCTTGCCCTCCATGCGCACCTTGCCCGCCGAGCGGGCGGCGGCCATCGAGCCGTTCTCGATCAGGTCGTCGAACGAGACGACCTCGGCCTTGATGAAGCCGCGCTCGAAGTCGGTGTGGATGACGCCCGCGGCCTGCGGGGCGGTCGCGCCCTGCGGGATCGTCCAGGCGCGCGACTCCTTGGGGCCGGCGGTCAGGTACGTCTGCAGGCCGAGGGTGTGGAAACCGGCGCGCGCGAGGGAGTAGAGGCCCGGCTCGTGCTGGCCGACGGACTCCAGCAGCTCGCGCACGGACTCTTCGTCGTCCAGTTCGAGCAGCTCGGCTTCGACCTTGGCGTCGAGGAACACCGCGTCGGCCGGGGCGACCAGCTTGGCCAGCTCCTCACGGCGCGACTCGTCGGTGAGGATGCCTTCGTCGGCGTTGAAGACGTAGAGGAACGGCTTCGTGGTGAGCAGGCTCAGCTCGCGCAGCGCCTCGAAGTCGACCTCCTTCTGCGCCTGGAAGAGCGTGCGCCCGGCGTCGAGGATCTCCTTGGCCTTGACCGCGTTGTCGAGCGCGGGCTTGTTCTCCTTCTTCGTCCGCGCTTCCTTCTCCAGCCGCGGCAGCGCCTTCTCCAGGGTCTGCAGGTCGGCGAGGATCAGCTCGGTGTTGATCGTCTCGATGTCACTGCCCGGGTCGATCCGGCCGTCGACGTGGATCACGTCCGGGTCGTCGAACACGCGGATGACCTGGCAGATCGCGTTGGCCTCGCGGATGTTCGCGAGGAACTTGTTGCCGAGGCCGGCCCCCTCGGAAGCGCCCTTCACGATGCCCGCGATGTCCACAAAGGACACGACGGCGGGCACGGTCCGCTCGGACCCGAAGACCTCGGCGAGCTTGTCCAGCCGCGGGTCCGGCAGCGGGACGACGCCGACGTTGGGCTCGATCGTCGCGAACGGGTAGTTCGCCGCGAGCACGTCGTTGCGGGTCAGCGCGTTGAACAGGGTGGACTTGCCGACGTTGGGCAGGCCGACGATGCCGAGGGTGAGACTCACGGGCCAGAAGTCTACGTGCCGCCCGCCGCCCCATCCGCCGAGGCCTTGATCGCCGTGTCGGATTTCCGCCAGCCGCGCCTCCGACCTGGTGGCACGATCGATGTCATGACCGAGCAGACCCTGGCCGAACGGGCCGTGTGGCGGGACGCCGAACGGTGTTACCGCGCCGTCGCCGCCCGTGATTCCCGGTTCGACGGCCAGTTCATCATGGCCGTCTCCACCACCGGGATCTACTGCCGTCCGTCCTGCCCCGCGTCGACGCCGAAGCAGCAGAACGTCCGCTTCTACCCGACGTCGGCGGCCGCCCAGTCCCACGGCTTCCGCGCCTGCCGACGCTGCCTGCCCGACGCGGTCCCCGGCTCGCCCGACTGGGACATCCGGGCCGACCTCGCTGCCCGGGCGATGCGGCTCATCTCGGACGGCACCGTCGAACGCGACGGCGTCCCGGGGCTCGCGCGGCGGCTCGGCTATTCCGAACGCCAGCTCGGGCGCGTCCTCACCGCGGAACTCGGCGCCGGTCCGCTGGCGCTGGCCAGGGCGCACCGGGCGCATTCGGCGCGGCTGCTGATCGAGATGTCCGGGCTCCCGCTGACCGACGTCGCGTTCGCGGCCGGGTTCTCCAGCGTCCGCCAGTTCAACGAGACGATCCGGGAGGTCTTCGCGACGACGCCTTCGCAGCTTCGGGCGGCGAGCCTGCGCCGTCGTAAGGCCGAGGAGCTGCCGACCGGGACCCGGCTGAGCCTGCGGCTGCCGTTCCGGAAGCCGTTCGACGCGGCCGGGGTGCTCGATTTCCTGGCCGACCGGGCCGTCCCCGGCGTCGAGCACGTGACGCGCGACGATTCCGGGGTGACCGGCTACGGCCGCACGCTGCGGCTCGCGCACGGCTCCGGCGTGGTGTGGCTGACGGCGAAGGACGACCACGTCCGCTGCGACCTGCGGCTCACCGACCTGCGCGACCTGAGCAGCGCGGTGGCCAGGGTGCGGCGCCTGCTCGATCTCGACGCCGACCCCGAGGCGGTCGCGCGGGTGCTCGGCGCCGACCCGGCCCTCGCGCCCCTGGTCGAAGCGATCCCCGGTATCCGGGTGCCCGGCGCTGTCGACGGCGATGAGCTCGTGCTGCGCGCGATGCTCTCCCCCGCCGAGACGGCCGCGCTCGCCGAGAGCCTCGGCGAACGCGTGCCCAGCTGCGACGAGTCACTCGAAGGGCTGACCACGCTGTTCCCGACGGCCGCTCAGATCGCCGAACACGGCCCTGAACGGGTGGCCGCGGTGGCCCGCGCGCTGGCGGACGAGGTTTCGGTCCACGTCGGCCGCGATCCCCTGGAGTTGCGGGCGGAACTGCTGGAGCTCCCGGGAATCGGGCCGGGGATCGCGGACTACGTCCTGATGCGCGTACTCGGCGCACCGGACGTCCTGCTGACCGGTGACCCGGCGCTGCGCCGTGGAGCGGCCGCGCTGGGCATCACCGACGACGAAAAGACGCTGGCCGAACGCGGACGGGCCTGGCAGCCCTGGTCCTCGTACGCCGGCATGTACCTACTGCGCGCTTGAAAGGAAATCGATGAGCATCGCGTATTGGTCCACAATGGACACGAAGATCGGCCCGTTCACCGCCGTGGTGGCGGGTGACGGGGCCGTGCTCGCCTCGGGCTGGACCGGCGACGTCGCCGAACTGACGCCGCTGATCTCGCCGTCGCTCGCCCCCGGCGAGGTGAAGGAGCGACGGGACTTGGGGCCGGTGAGCACCGCGATCCGCCGCTACCACGACGGCGACCTGGACGCCGTCGCCGACATCGAGGTGCGGCAGCGGTCCGGCGCTTTCCGTGAGCACGCTTGGGAAATCCTGCGGAAGGTGCCCGCGGGTGAGCCGGTGAGCTACGCGGAGTACGCGGCGCTGGCGGGGAATCCGGCGGCGGTGCGGGCGGCCGCGTCGGCGTGCGCGAAGAACGCGGCGGCGCTGTTCGTGCCGTGCCACCGGGTGGTGCGGACCGGTGGCGGCGTGGGGAACTTCCGGTGGGGCGTTCCGGCGAAGCAGTGGCTGCTGACCCACGAAGCGGCCTGATCTCGCGCCCGGCCATGCAATGAACGGTCCGTTACTTGCAAATTTTGCAAGGAACGGACCGTTCCTAGCGGGATCAGGCGGCATGGATCTCCACCGAAGAGCCCGTACGCGCCTTCCGCACGCGTAGCCGCGTCGGGATCCGCTGCCGCAGCTCCTCCACATGCGACACCAGCCCGACCACTCGCCCACCCGCGCGAAGCTCGTCGAGGATGTTCATGACGATGTCGAGCGTCTCAGCGTCCAGCGTGCCGAAGCCCTCGTCGATGAACAGCGTGTCCAGCAGCGCTCCGCCGGTTTCGGCGGCGACGACGTCGGCGAGGCCCAAGGCCAGCGAGAGCGACGCGAGGAAGGATTCGCCGCCGGACAGCGTCTTCGCGGGCCTGATGGTGCCGGAGTAGTCGTCGAGCACGTCGAGCCCGAGGCCACCGCGGGTGCCCCGCGCACCGGCCGCGTCGGAGTGCACGAAGGAGTAACGCCCCTGGCTCATCGTCCGCAGGCGCGCGGTCGCCGCGACCGCGACCTCCTCCAGCCGCGCGGCCAGCACATAAGAACGCAGCGACATCTTCCGCGCGTTCTGGCCGCGCCCGTTGACCACTTCGGCGAGCGCCTTCAGTTCGAGGTACCGCTCTTCGACCGGCGCCAGATCCGCCATCAGCGACGTCACCCGCTCGGCGAGGCCTGCCAGGTCCGTGTGCCGCGTCTTCGCCGTCCGCAGGGCCGCGAAAGCCTGCTCGGCCTCGCCTCGCGTGTCCTGCGCCGCGTCCGCCGAAGCACCGACGTCGATCTCGTCCTCCGGCGAGATGCCGAACAGGTCGGGCTGCGCCAGTTCTTCACGGGCGGCCCGCTCCATCACCTTCGCGTCGGCGAGGCTGGCCTCCAGTTTCGTGATCTGCTCGTCCGGACGCGCCGCGGCGCGCATCTCGTCGAGATCGGAGAATCCCTTGGCCCGCAACGCTTCCTTGACCAGTTTCGCCTGCTCGTCACGCCGTTCTCGGGCGCCCGCGACGCTCAGCCGTGCTTCGGCGAGCGCGTCGAGGCGGGTCGCGAAGCCGAGCAGATGCCGTCGCCGGGCGGCGACGTCGGCGAACTCCCCGCGTGCGCTCTCCAACCGTCGCTCGCGTTCGGTCAGCCGTTCCGTCAGGCCGCGCACCTCGGTCGCGATCTCGACGGCACGACGCTCGGCCGCGCCGCGCAGTTCGGTCAGCTGCTCGATCTTCCGTTCCAGGGCACCGATCCGAGTGTCGAGATCAGGCCTTCGGCGAGCGGCTTCCGACAGCGTGGCGACCAGAGCCCGCGCCTCGCCGAGCCCGGCCCGCAGGGTCTCGGCGGTGTGCTCGCCCAACCGCTCGATCAGCACGGTCAGGCGGTTTTCGGCCTCCTGCAACGCGGCTTTCGCCTTCTCGCGCCGCGTATGCGCCTGCTGCTCCGCGACTTCGGCGCAGCGTTCGTCCTCGGGATCGACCAGGCCACCAGTGTGCGTCGCCGGCGACGGATGGTCAGTCGACCCGCAGACCGGGCAGTCCTCGCCCGCGTGGAGACCGGCCGCGAGTTCGGCCGCCATCCCTTCGAGTCGCCGCTCACGCAGATCGAGACGATGCTGCCGCGCCTGCTGATGACCATCCACGGCCTCGCTGACCGCCACACGCGCCCGCTCGACGGCCTGCTTCACCCGAGGCATCTCGTCGGCGTCGCGGGCCAGCGCGGTCAACTCGTCGACGCGAGCGCGAGCGCCCTCGAGCTTTGCTTCGGCCTCGGCGGCAGCGGCCGCTTCCGCACGCAAGGCCGCGACCTTCTCCGGCGCGGCCCCCAGTTCGACGGCGAACTCCTCGGCCTGCTTCTCCGCCTTGGCGGCGACCGCGGTCAGCTGCTCGCGCCGAGCCAGATCCTGGTGTTGTTGCTCGCTTTCCGCCACGAGTTCGGCGAGCGCCCCCGCCTCTTCACGCAGACCGCCCGCCCGAGCACGCAGCTCCGCGGCGGAACTGTCCGCGGCGTCCGGCACCTCCTGGGCACGGCGAGCTTCGGCGGCTTCGGCCTCCGCGAGCTGGTCCAGCCTGCGTTCGAGGAGATCGGCCTCCGCGACCACCCCCGCCGCGCGATGGGCCGCCTCGACCTCTTCCGCCCACTCCGCCCGCTGGTCCGCCTGCTCGGCGATCACCGAAAGCCGCGTGTACGCGGTGCGCACGCGGCGGATCCGCTCGGCGGTGGACCGGTTCTCCTGCCAAATCGCCTCGGCCTTCTTGGCCGCCGCACGAGCCTTCGTGTCACGTTCCTGCGCCTCGCCGACACGGCGCGCCGACTCGGCGAGCACCTCGCCGACCCACTCGGCCTGCCCCTCTTCGGGTGCTTCCTGCCCCGCGACCTGGGCGAACCGCGCGACCCATTCCCTCAGCGACTGCTGCCGGGCCTGCAACTCGCGACCGCGTTCGGCGCGCAGATTCGCGAACCAGTCCTCGACGTCGGAGAAGCGCTCGGTGCCGAACAGGCGCTCCAGAAGCTCTTCACGCTCGGCCGTGTTCGCGCGCAGGAATCGCGCGAATTCGCCTTGCGGCAACAGGACCACCTGGAAGAACTGCTCGTGCGTCATGCCGATGAGCCGTTCGACCGTGCGCGCGACCTCGTCGATCCGCGTGATGCCCTCGGCCACGTGGCCGGCGGGCACCGTACCGACCCAGCTCAGCACCGCCTTCGCCTGCTGGACGGTCATCCCCTCGCCCCGGCGCTTGGGCCGCTGGTACTCGGGGTTGCGCGCGATCCGCATCCGCTGGCCCTGCACGGTCAGTTCGAGGACGACCTCGGTGACCTGATCCGGCTCGGCGAGGTCGCAGCGCAGCCGTTTGACCTCGCCGCGAGCGCCGGGAACGGTGCCGAACAAGGCGAACGCGATCGCGTCGAGCAGCGTCGTCTTCCCCGCTCCGGTGTCACCGTGCAGCAGGAACAGCCCGTCCGCGCCGAGCGCGTCGAAGTCCACCACCTCGCGGCCCGCGTACGGCCCGAAAGCGGCGACCTCCAACCGGTGCAGTCTCATACTTCGCGCTCCCTGCCCGCCGCGCCCAGCGCCGCCAGCACCAGCCGCTCCTCGCTCTCCGACGGCGCGGAACCACGGCAGTCCTCCAGGAAACTGCGGGTGATCTCGACGTCGGACCGCCCGCGGACGGCTTCGGCGTACTTCAGCGCGGCCCCGTCGTGCCCGCCTTCCGGCTGCCAGTCCATGTGCACCGCGTACGGGAACCGCTCGCGCAGTTTGCGCATCGCGTCGATCGGGCGGACCCGGTCGGTGACCGTGAAAGAGAGGAAGTGTTCGGTGAGGCCGTCGTGCTCCGGGTCCGAAAGCAGCTCCGCCAGCTCGCCGCGCAGCATCGCGAGATGCCGCGGCACCGGCAGTTCGTGGCGGCGGACCTCGGCCAGCCCATCGGCGCCGAGTTCCACCAGCCAGACCGATTTCCGTTGGCGTGTCTCGGAAAACGAGTACGCCAGCGGGCTGCCCGAATAGCGAAGGTGCTCGGCGAGGGTCTGCGGGCCGTGCAGGTGGCCGAGCGCGACGTAATCGACGCCGTCGAACACCGAACCCGGTACCTGCTCGACGCCGCCGACCGCGATGGTCCGCTCGGATTCGGTCGGCTCGCCGCCGGTGACGAAGGCGTGCGCGAGCACCACCGACCGCGTCCCGGACGGCCGCCCGGCGAGATCCTCCCGGATCCGCCGCATCGCTTCGGTGAGGACTCCGGTGTGGCCGCGGGCCTCGGGCACACCGAGGGCGTGCCGCGCGGGCTCCGGTTCCAGATACGGGATCCCGTAGAGGGCGACCTCGCCGTGTTCGTCCGGCAGCAGCACCGGTTCGGCGAGCCCGTCGATCGTGGCGCGCAGGTGCAGCCCGCCCGCCGCGGCGAATTCGGCGAACGCGCCCAGCCGCGGCGCGGAATCGTGATTGCCCGGTGTCATCACCAGTTTCGCCCCGGCCTGGCGGATCCGGCCCAGCGCCGTGGTGGCCACGCGCACGGCCTCCGCCGAGGGCACCGCACGGTCGTAGATGTCGCCGGACACGAGCACGACGTCGACCGACTCGGCGGCCACGAGCTCGGCGAGATGACTCAGCACGGCTTCCTGTTCGGCGAGCAGATCGGCGCCGTGGAAGGTGCGGCCGATATGCCAGTCGGAGGTGTGCAGGAGCTTCACGCAGCCCAAGGTAGGGCCGCGCACCGGCCGGACAGCGGAGGCGCGCCCTTCGCGGCACTGCGCTTTCCGACACGCCGGGGACGGCGCAGGTCAGATACGGAGCGCGACCGCGCCGCTCCGGTTTTGTCGGTGGGTTCCGCCATGATGTCCTCCGACCCGGATCCGGAGGGGAGGTACCGGTGGCGACGGTGATCACCACCGCGGCCGTCGTGCTCGCGTTGCTGCTGCTCGCGGCCGTCGCGCTGCTGTGGCGGCTGTACAACGACGGCATGCGGCGGGCGGACGCGGCGGCGAAACAGGTCGCGGCCGAGCGGGCGAAGGCGGATCAGCAGCAGCTCGCGCTGCGCCGGTACGAAGTCGCCTTCGCCTCGATCAGCGGCCGGGGCGAGCTGGGCGAGCAGGTACTCCTGGAGACCGCACGCGCGCTCGGCCTCCGCGAGGAGCTGCACTTCACGCTGCAGACGGATCTGGCTGGCGGCGGCGCCGCGAAACCGGACATGGTGCTGCGGGTCGGCGGCGGCCGGACGGTGCCCGTCGACGCGAAGGCGAGCATGGCCTGCTGGGCCGAGGCCGTCGAGACCGACGACCCCGAAGAACGGCTGGACGCGCTGCGCGTCCACGTCCGGCAGCTCCGCTCGCGGGCGGCCGAGCTGGCGGGCAAGGGTTACCAGCGCTGGGCCGACGCGATCTACGGGACGATCATGTTCGTCCCGTCCGACGCGGCCGTGGTGGCCGCGCTGGACACCGACCCGGAACTGCTGCGCTGGATGCTGGACCGGCGGGTCTTCCTCTGCGGGCCGACGGGGTTCGCCGTACTGGCCTCCGCCGCGCTGTTCGCCGCGACCGAACGGGCACTGGTCGAGGACGTCGAGCAGGTGCGGGCGGGCGCCGCGGCCGCGCACCGGGCCGCGGGCAACGCGGTCGACGCGCTGAACCTGTCGAGCACCCATCTGCAACGTTTCATCTCGGCGCGGCGGCGGGAGCTGGAGGCGCTCGAGAGCTTCCGGAGCACGGTCTCGCCGCTGACGGACGCCGCGGGCAGCCCGGCGCCGGTGCCCCTGATCAGGAAGGCGGACGAACTCCCGGCCTCGTGAGTGGCCCAGAACGGTTCGGCGCCGCCGGGTGCCCATGGCCGAGACGTGTCGCGGGGAGCCGCTAGGGCAGGTCAGCGGCCATGCGACGCCCCACTGTGTGGATTTCGGGACGTTGGATGACCAGAAATCCACACAGTCCCGCCGTGACGCGACCTGCGAGGGCAAACGCGCGGGCCCGCAGCAGCCCGGCCACTCACGAGCCGGATGCGAACCGCACCGCTCTACCTGCGACTTCCGGAATCGGAGGCTCCATTTCGCCGGGCCCGACAACCTTGTCGCCCGCTTACTCGTAGTACCTCCGGTAAGCATCCGGACGCTCCGTCCGGGTGGTCCGGAATGACCACTACCAGGCGATAGACACACCGCCTGTTGGCGGTATGCCCGCAGCTTGGATATACGGTGGAGCCTGTGACCGCGATTCGCGATCGCCAGAGCGATCCTGATGCCGACGACGTCCCCGTTGCCTGGGACGAGCGTCCGCTCGTCGGCGCCAGGCGCGGGCTGCCCTGGTGGGCGGCCGTCCTGGTGGGCTTCGGGCTCGCCATCCTTGGCGCCTTCGTCGACATGATGATGCAGAAGGACCTGGGCCTGCTGTTCAAGGCCTGCTACGCGCTCGGCGCGGTGGCCGCGGTGGTGGCCGTCCAGCGTCGCGGGCTGTTCGGCCCGATGGTGCAGCCGCCCCTGGTCCTCGCCGTGACCGTCCCGGGAGTCATCCTCCTGACCTCGGACGGCAGCAAGGGCACGGACCTTCTTTCGAGAGCCTTCGACGTCGGCACGCCGCTGATCAACGGCTTCCCGACGATGGCCATCACCACCGGCGTCACCTTGGCGATCGGCATCTTCCGGATCTACCGCGAGCGCGATCCCGATGCCCCGGTGAAGGTCAAGCCGGGCACCAAACCGGAACGTCGCGACGAGGCCAAGCCCGCCGTCCGGCCGGCCGCGGCCGCCGCGCCGGGCCGTGGCCGTCCGGCTTCCCGGACCGGCCAGACCCCGCCCCCGCCTTCCCGCCGCGGTGCTCCCCGGGACGCCGCGCCGCGAGACGGTGCCCCGCCCCGTCGCCGTCCGGTCGACGACGAGCGCCGGCCCCGCCGCGACGCCGAACCCGGTGCCCGCAAACCGCCGCCCCCGGGACGTCAGCCCCGGCGGCCGCGTCCGGAAGACGGCGAACCGCGCCGCCGCGACCCCCGTGGCGAAAGCGCCCCCGGTGCCCCGCGCCGCCGCCCGCCGCGTGCCGACGACCCGCGCCGCGGAGGGCAGCCGCCCCGCCGCCGGCCGTGGGACGACGAGCGGTGAAGCAAGGGACCTTTGCTACCACCTAGCGCGCTGACCAGCGAAAAGGGCCGCCCGAGGACTTCCTCGGACGGCCCTTTCTCGTAAGAAGACTCAGGCCTTCGCGGCCTTGCGCAGCTCGTGCGGAAGCGCGAACGCGATCTTCTCGTTCGCCGTGGTGACCTCGTCGACGCTGTCCCAGCCGCGCTCGGCCAGCCACGACAGCAGGTCCATCACCAGCACGTCCGGCACCGAAGCACCACTGGTGACACCGACGGTCTCGACGCCTTCGAGCCAGGCTTCGTCGACCTCGTGCGCGAAGTCGACCAGGTGCGACGCGCGCGCCCCCGCCTTCAGCGCGACCTCGACCAGTCGCTTCGAGTTGGACGAGTTCGTCGAACCGACCACCAGCACCAGGTCGCACTCGGCGGCCATGGCCTTGACCGCGACCTGGCGGTTCGTGGTGGCGTAGCAGATGTCGTCGCTGGGCGGGTCGGCCAAGCCGGGGAACCTGTCCCGCAGCTGATCCACGCGCTCCATGGTCTCGTCCACCGAAAGGGTGGTCTGCGAAAGCCAGATGACCTTCGACGGGTCGCGGACCTCGACCTTGTCGACGTCCTCGGCGGTGTCGACGAGCTGCACCTTGTCGGGAGCCTCGCCTGCGGTGCCTTCGACCTCTTCGTGGCCTTCGTGGCCGATCAGCAGGATGTCGTAGTCGTCCTTCGCGAACCGGTTGACTTCCTTGTGCACCTTCGTCACGAGCGGGCAGGTCGCGTCGATGGTCCGCAGGTTGCGCTCGGCCGCCTCGGCGTGCACCGCGGGCGAGACGCCGTGCGCGGAGAACACCACCAGTTCGCCTTCGGGCACCTCGGAGGTCTCGTCGACGAAGATCACCCCGCGTTCGCGCAGGGTCTCCACGACGTGCCGGTTGTGCACGATCTCCTTGCGCACGTACACGGGTGCGCCGTAGAGCTCGAGTGCCTTTTCGACGGCGATGACCGCGCGGTCGACACCCGCGCAGTAGCCGCGAGGCTTGGCGAGCAGGACACGTTTGCCACCTGCCGGCACACCGGACTCGGTGATCGTCGGACTGCCGGCGGGCGTGATTCCGGGACTCGCAGAACTCATGCCCCCAGGGTACGGGCTGCCCCGGGGGCACCTCGCACTCACGTTCAGGTGACCAGGGAACCCCTCCAAAGTATGTGCGGGGAGTCACGTCCTGTGAGCCGACACACCCGTTCGGTTGGGCAGGATGGGCCGGATACGGCAGGCTAGACGCATGAAGCCTCTCCCGCTCCCCCTCCGGGTCGCCGCGGGCCTCGCCGTCACCACCGCCGAGCGGGTTCGCGAACTTCCCAAGCAGCTCACCGGGCTCCCCGTCACGGTGGTCAGCCAGGTGCTCCAGTTCTCCATGCGCGTCCAGCAGCACGTCACCGAGCTCGCGATCAAGGGCGACGACGCGCTGTCGGGCCTCCGCCCGGTCGAGGACACGCCCAGCTGGGCGACCTTCGACGAAGATCTCCCGCCGGACCTGGGCGAACGCCGGTACGAACGCGACTCGTGCGTCATCCCGCTGCGGGAGGACGCCGAGGTTCCCGAGCCGCGCGCCGAGACCAACGGCCAGCTCCACGACCTCGAAGCGCTCACCGAAGACCCGTGGGCCGAGGAGGAGCGCGCGCTCGCCGAGGAGCACCCCGACGGCGAGTTCGACAGCGCTAGCGCGCCCGTGACCTCCGGTCCGGCCGGGCTCGACGACTACGACACGCTCACGTTGCCGCAGCTGCGCGCCCGGCTGCGCCGGTTCGACCTCGCGCAGCTGGAAGAGCTGCTGACCTACGAGAAGGCGAACGCCGACAGGGCGTCGTTCGTCGGCATGCTCGCGCGGCGGATCGGGAACGTGAAGAAGGCCGACGGCGACGGCGCGGAAGGCCAGTGAGCGCCGAACCCACTGCCGCGGCGGGCCCGTCCACCACCGCCGAAAACCCGTGGCCGGTCCGCACGGTCGCCCGCAAGGTCGGCGAATGGATCAACCGCCTCGGCGCGGTCTGGGTCGAGGGCCAGGTCACGCAGATCTCGGCCCGCCAGGGCACCAACACCGCGTTCCTGACCCTGCGCGACCCGTCCGCGGACGTCTCGATGTCGGTGACCTGCCCGATGGGCCTGCTGCGCACGATCGAACCGCCGCTGCGCGAGGGCGCCAGCGTCGTGGTGCACGCGAAGCCGACGTTCTTCATGAACCGCGGTTCGCTGAGCCTGCGCGCCAACGAGATCCGCGCGGTCGGCATCGGCGAGCTGCTCGCTCGGATCGAGCGGCTGCGACGGCTGCTGGCCGCCGAGGGGCTGTTCGCGCCGGAGCGCAAACGCAAGATCCCGTTCCTGCCCAAGGGAATCGGGCTGATCACCGGTCGCGCGTCCGCCGCCGAACGCGACGTCCTGGTGAACGCGCAGGCCCGCTGGCCGCATGTCGCGTTCAAGGTGATCAACACCGCCGTGCAGGGTTCGCTGGCCGTCCCGCAGATCCTCCAGGCACTGTCCAAATTGGACCGTGATCCGGACGTCGACGTCATCGTGATCGCCCGCGGCGGCGGCAGCGTGGAAGACCTGCTGCCGTTCTCCGACGAAGCGCTGTGCCGCGCCGTGTCCGCCGCCGGGACCCCGGTGGTCAGCGCCATCGGGCACGAACCCGACACCCCGCTGCTCGACCACGTCGCCGACCTCCGCTGCTCGACGCCGACCGACGCCAGCAAGCGGATCGTGCCCGACGTGCGCGAGGAGACCCAGCGCGTCCGCCAGATGCGCGATCGCGGCCGCCGTGCCCTGCACGGCTGGGTGGACACGCAGGTCAGGCTGCTGAACCAGATGCGCAGCCGCCCCGTCCTGGCCGACCCGCTCGGGCCGATCCAGCGGCGCTCGGACGACGTCGAGATCCACCGCGAACGCGGGCGCCGCGCGATGCTCACGCTGCTCGCGAAGGACCAGGCCGAGATCGCCAGCGCCCGCGCGCGGCTCACCGCGCTCGGCCCGGCGGCGACCCTCGAACGCGGCTACGCCGTGGTGCAGTACACCGATTCCGAAGGCAACCTCCAGGTACTCCGGTCCGTCTCCGAGGTCGTGGACGGCGCGAAACTGCGCGTCCGCGTGGTCGACGGCGCGCTCGGCGCCGTCGTCTCAGGAGAGCCGGAGGAGGGGCGTTGACGGCGATTTTCCTGCCTTTGACCATCGACGCCGCGAGACGGGCCGACGCCCCCGAGGTACTGCGCAACGCGCTGCTGACCGACCGCGCGGCCGCGGAGTGCTGGACGGTGCTGCTCGCTGGCTGCGAGTTCTCCACGAAACGCGGTCTCGACGCCCAGCTGCGCAAACTCTCCGAAGCGACGGCCGAACACGTCGGCACCCGATGGTGGTTCGCGGACGGTTCCGTGCACCGCAAACGGGTGGCGCGGGCCCAGGAGAACCTCGTCGCCGCGATCGCGGAGGGTGACGGCCAGGAGTTCGCTCTCGCCTTCGTGGGTTACGACAACGCCATGGCCGGCGCGGTAGTGTGCGCGGGTATCGGCAAGCACCGACGTCCGGTAGAAGGAAGCACAGCGTGAGCGAGACCGCCGAACTCGGCTACGAACAGGCCCGCGACAAGCTGGTCGAGGTCGTCCGCGAGCTCGAAGCGGGCGGGCTGTCCCTGGAGCAGTCGCTGGCCCTGTGGGAGAAGGGCGAGCAGCTGGCGAAGGTCTGCGAACACCACCTCGAGGGCGCGCGCGAGCGGATCGAGGCCGCGCTGTCGTCCGTCGAAGACGAAGCCGGCGACGGTCAGTGACGTTCACCATGCTCCTGCGCCACCGAACCACCGTGGGTATCTGAGAGACTGGGACCCCGCCGAGTTCCTGACCCGGGAGGCCGCATGCCCACCCCCACCTCGTCCGCCAGCTCTTCTCGACGCCCCGAAGCCCCCGACCGCAACCTCGCGATGGAACTGGTCCGCGTGACCGAAGCCGCCGCGATGGCCGCGGGCCGCTGGGTCGGGCGCGGGGACAAGATCGGCGGGGACGGTGCCGCGGTGGACGCGATGCGCCAGCTGGTCTCGACCGTGTCGATGCGCGGTGTCGTCGTCATCGGCGAGGGCGAGAAGGACGAAGCCCCGATGCTGTTCAACGGGGAAGAGGTCGGCAACGGCGACGGGCCGGACTGCGACGTCGCGGTCGACCCGGTCGACGGGACGACCCTGATGGCCAAGGGCATGCCGAACGCGCTGGCCGTGCTCGCGGTCGCCGAACGCGGTGCGATGTTCGACCCGTCCGCGGTGTTCTACATGGAGAAGCTCGCCGTCGGCCCGGACGCCGCGGGCAAGGTCGACCTGGCCGCCCCGATCGCGGAGAACATCCGCCGGGTCGCGAAGGCCAAGAACTCCAGCGTCTCCGACGTCACCGTGTGCATCCTCGACCGGCCGCGCCACGAGCAGCTGATCAAGGAGGTCCGCGAGGCGGGCGCCCGGATCCGGTTCATCTCCGACGGCGACGTCGCGGGCGCGATCGCCGCGGCCCGGCCGAGCACCGGCGTCGACATGCTGCTCGGCATCGGCGGCACCCCCGAAGGCATCATCGCGGCCTGCGCGATGAAATGCCTCGGCGGCGAACTGCAGGGCCGCCTGTGGCCGAAGGACGACGCGGAGCGCGAGAAGGCGCTGGCCGCGGGCCACGACCTCGACCGCGTGCTCGGCAACGACGACCTCGTCCGCGGCGACAACGTGTTCTTCTGCGCCACCGGCGTCACCGACGGCGACCTGCTGCGCGGCGTGCACTACCGCGCGGGCGGCGCCACGACCCAATCGATCGTGATGCGGTCGAAGTCCGGCACGGTCCGGATGATCGACGGCTACCACCGGCTGACCAAGCTCCGCTCGTACTCGTCCGTCAACTTCGACGGCCACCTCGACGACACACTGGAAGACGACGTCGTTCCCCCGCTCCCGTAAGGAGAAACCGTGCTCAAGCGCGTGCTCGTGGTCCTGCTCGCGGCGATGGTCCTCACGCCGGCCGGGCAGGCCTCGGGCGCGGGCGACCTCGTCGGCGGCAGAGAGGCCGACGAGCCGTATCCGTTCATCGTTTCGCTGCATTCGGCCTCCGGTAAGGCTTTCTGCGCCGGGACACTGATCGCGGCGGACTGGCTCGTGACGGCCGGGCACTGTGTCGAGGGCAAGAACCCGGCGAATCTGAGCGCGCGGATCGGCAGCGCCGACAACACCCAAGGCGGCGAAATCGCGAAGCTCGCCGAGATCATCGTGAATCCCTCCTACAACCCCGAACCGGAGCGAGCGGGCGGTGATCTCGCGCTGGTGCGGCTGGCCGCCCCGGTGAAGGCTGCGCCGATCGCGATCGGCGCCGTCGTGGCACCCGGGACGGCGACGCGACTGCTCGGCTGGGGCCAGACGTGCCCGACTTCGGGCTGTGGCAAGGGTCCCGCGAAGCTGCAGCAACTGGACACCACGATCGTCGAAGGCACGCGGTGCACCGCGAAGTTCGACGGGGCGGTCGAGTTGTGCACCGACAACCCCGGCGGGAACACCGGTTCGTGCTACGGCGATTCCGGTGGGCCGGAAATCGCCAAGGTCGACGGGAAATGGGTGCTGCTGGGCACGATCAGTCGTCCGGGCAACGCGGATCCGGTGTGCGCGACTTCGCCGTCGATCGCGACTTCGGTGGTCGCTTACGCGCAGTGGATCGCGGAGAAGATCACGCCCGCTCCGCCCGCCTGAGAGATGCAATGAACGGGACGTTCCTTGCAAATTTCGCAAGGAACGTCCCGTTCATTGCACGCGCTACTCGGCGTTGCTCGAGTGACCGGGGAACAGATGCGCCTCCGGGTCCAGCATGACCGCGATGTTGTTCACCGCCGTCGCCGCTTCCCCGAACCCGGTCGCGATCAGCTTCACCTTCCCCGGATACGCCGCGACGTCGCCCGCCGCGTAGACCCGTTCCCGCGGGGTCGCCATCGTCGAGTCGACGGCGATCGCACGGTGGTCGATCTGGAGTCCCCAGCTTTCGATCGGCCCGAGGTCCGCGGTGAAGCCGAGCGCGGCGACCACCGTGTCGGCGCGCAGCACCTCGGGCTCGGCACCCTTCACCTGGATCTCGACCTCGGCCAGCGCGCCGTCGCGATCGAGGAACCGGGTGACCTCGGCGTCGGTGACGATCCGCACGCCGAGTTCGCGCGCCTGCCGCACGATCGACTCGGCCGCGCGGAACTTCGCGCGCCGGTGCACGAGGGTGACGCTCGCGGCGACCGGATGCAGCGCGAGCACCCAGTCGAACGCCGAATCCCCGCCGCCGACGACGACCACGTGCTGTCCCTCGTGCGCCTTCAACGAGGGCACGAAATGGACCATGCCCCGGCCCAGCCAGCCGTCGCCCGCGGGCAGCGGCCGCGGGGTGAACTCGCCGATCCCGGCGGTGATCAGCACCGCGCCTGCCCGCAGGACCTGCCCGCCGTCGAGGGTGATGGTGACGCCGCCTTCGACGCTTTCGAGTTTCTCGGCCTTGCGTCCGAGCAGGTACACGGGCTTGAACGGCGCCGCCTGATCGAGGAGGCCCCGCACCAGGTCTCGGCCGCGGACTTCGGCGAACCCGCCGACGTCGTAGATCATCTTTTCCGGGTACATCGCGGTGACCTGGCCGCCCGCTTCCGGCAGTGAATCCACAACGGCCATCGAAAGGCCGCGGAATCCCGCGTAGTAGGCGGCGAAAAGACCTGTCGGACCGGCCCCGATGATGACGAGGTCGTACGACGTTTCCCCAGCGGACTCGCTCATTCGGCACTCTCCCGGCCGGTGGTGGGCGGCGTGATCGAGAACACATTCGATCCTAGCCCTCGCGTGCCGAAAGACACGGAGCGCGCCGGGAGGTGCTGCGCGAGACTTGGGATATGGCTGAACAGGAATACCGGATCGAACACGACACCATGGGCGAGGTGCGCGTCCCCGTCGACGCCCTCTACCGTGCGCAGACGCAGCGCGCCGTCGAGAACTTCCCGATCTCCGGCCGGGGCCTGGAGCGCGCCCAGATCCGCGCGCTCGGCCTGCTGAAGGCCGCCGCCGCGCGGGTCAACGCGCGGCTCGGCGTGCTGGACGCCGAGGTCGCCGAGGCCATCGCGAAGGCCGCGGACGAGGTCGCCGAGGGCAAGCACGACGCGCATTTCCCGATCGACGTGTTCCAGACCGGTTCCGGGACCTCGTCGAACATGAACGCCAACGAGGTCATCGCGACACTCGCGTCGAAGGCGCTCGGTCGCGACGTGCACCCGAACGACCACGTCAACGCCTCGCAGTCCTCCAACGACACCTTCCCGACGACGATCCACGTCGCCGCGACGGAAGCAGTGCTCTCGGATGTGATCCCCGCTCTGGAGTACCTGGCCGCCGCCATCGAGACGCGCGCGGGCGAATGGGCGGACATCGTGAAGTCCGGCCGCACGCACCTGATGGACGCCGTGCCGATCACCTTCGGCCAGGAGGCCGGCGCGTGGGCGTCGCAGGTCCGGTTCGGGGTCGAGCGGCTGAAGTCGGGACTGCCGCGGCTCGGCGAACTGCCGATCGGCGGGACCGCGGTCGGCTCCGGGCTGAACGCGCCCGAAGGCTTCGGCGCGGCGGTCTCGCAGGAGCTGGCTTCGGTGACCGGTCTTCCGCTGACCGAGGCGCGGGACCACTTCGAGGCGCAGGCGACGCAGGACAGCGTCGTCGAGACGTCCGGGCATCTGCGCACGGTCGCGGTGTCGCTGAACAAGATCGCGAACGACCTGCGCTGGCTCGGATCCGGCCCGCGCACCGGGCTCGCCGAACTGGCGCTGCCGGATCTCCAGCCGGGCTCGTCGATCATGCCGGGCAAGGTGAACCCGGTGATCCCCGAGGCGACGCTGCAGGTGGTCGCCCAGGTGATCGGGAACGACGCGGCGGTCGCCTTCGCGGGCGCGGCGGGCAACTTCCAGCTCAACGTGAACCTGCCGGTGATCGCGCGCAACGTGCTCGAATCGGCACGGCTGCTCGCCGCGGTCTCGCGGCTGCTGGCGGACAAGGTGTTCGCGGGCGTGACGGTGAACGCCGACCGCGCGCGCGAGTACGCCGAGGGTTCGCCGTCGATCGTGACGCCGCTGAACAAATACATCGGCTACGAAGAGGCCGCCGCCATCGCGAAGCAGGCTCTCAAGGAGCTGAAGACGATCCGCGAGGTCGTGATCGAACGCGGTCACGTCGCGAACGGCAAGCTGACCGAAGCGCAGCTGGACGAGGCTCTCGACGTCCTCCGCATGGCGCGCGGAGGCCGCTAAGCGCCGAAAGCGACCACAGCCGCGTGAAGCGGTGAGGCGAGCGAAGCCGCCAGCCCACCCGAAGGCGGTGTCTCGGTGAACAGGTGCAGCCAGGTCAGCACCGGACCGAGCAGGATCGCGTGCACGAGAGCCGGATCGGGCCGTCGTGAGAGTTCCCCTCTCGCGACGGCCCGATCCAGCATCTGGACCAGGTAGCCGCGTTCGCGACCGAGGAAGACCTCACCGAACCTGGCCTCCAGCGCCGGATCCGCGCGCACGTCGGCGAGCAGCGAAGGCAATGCCTGCCGCAGTTCCGCACCGTCCAAAGAGGACTGGATCACTTCGAGGACCGCCACCACGTCGCCCCGCAGCGAGCCCGTGTCCGACGGCGGTTCGAGATCGACCGGATGGATCACCGCGGCGAACACGAGCTCCGCCTTCGACCGCCACCGCCGGTACACCGCGGCCTTGCCGACGCCCGCGCGCGCCGCGACCGCGTCGATCGTGCAGCGCTGGTAACCGGTTTCGGTGAGCAGCGCCCGCACGGCCACGCGGACCGCGTCGTCGATTCCTTCTTCCCTCGGCCTGCCTCTCGCCATGACCCCAGTTTACGAGACTGATAGTTCCGTATATCGTCCGGGTATGACCTGGACGAGAACCTCCCGCGAAATCCTTCCCTGCCCGCCGTCGGCGCTCTGGCCCTTGCTTGCCGACTTCGGCCGTTGGCCCGACTGGGATCCCGACCTCAGCTCAGCCGAACTGCACGGCCCCGCCGAGACCGGGACGACCGGTTTCCTCGTACCGACCGGTTTTCGCGGCCGCGTGCATTCACGAGTCGCCGAGGCGTTCACGATCACGTCCCTGGTCCAGGAGCGCGAGATCGCCCTTCGCCAGCCGATTCCCCTCGGTGCCATGGATCTCGTGTTCCGGCTGACCTCGGTCGGCGACGGGACGGAATTCGTCCAGGAGATCACTCTCGGCGGGCCGATGCACGCGGTCATGGTCGCGGTCATCGCCGGTGACGTCGTGAAGCACTTCGACGTCAAATGCGCCAGGCTCGTGGAGCTCGCGGCGGCGCAGGCCGATCACGACGCCTGAGGACACCAGCGCCACCCCGATCACCTGCGAGAAGCGGAATTCCTGCATTCCCAGCAGGAGCGAGACGGCGAGCCCGGAGACCGGCATCAGGCCGACCAGCACCCCGGCCCGGTCCGCGCCCAGCGCGGAAACCGCCGAATACCAAAGAAGAAACGCGATCGCGGTGACGACGACCGTCAGGTAGCCGAGCGCGATCAGTTCACGCCCGTCCGGCCAGGCCCAGGCGCCGGACGGGTCGGCGATCGTCCCGACGACCGCGCCACCGGCGCCCGCGGCGAAACACCCCCAGGTGGCGGTCGCCAACGGACCGAGCCTTTCGAGCACGCCGACGGCGAGCAGCGTGAAGAGCGCTTCGCACACCATGGCCAGCGCGGCGAGCACCAGCCCTTGCCAGCGCGCCGCACCGCCGCCGGAGAGCACGGCGATCCCGAGCCCGGCGAGCACCGCCCCGGTCACCGGCGCCCACGACGGTCGTTTCCCCTTCGCCAGCGGGCCGGCGAGCGCGAGTACGAGCGGCGTGCCGCCGAGGAAGGCGGCGACGAGGCCGGGCTCGGCGTAGCGCTGCGCGAACAGCAAGCACGCTTGGAATCCGATCATCCCGGTCGCCGCGAGCGCGATCAGCGAAGGCAGGTCACGCGCACCCGGCAACGGCAACGGGCGCCCGCTCAGCCGGGCCCACGCCAGCAGGAGCACTCCCGCCAGCGCGTACCGCAGGGCCTGCCCGGTGATCACGGGGTAGCCGTCGAGCATTCCCGTCACCGGCACGGACGCGCCGACGATCAGCACCCCCAGTACGCCGATCGTCACGCCTCTTCTTTCGTTGTCCATGCCCTTCACGATGGCGGCTCTTTGGCCCGAACCGAAGGGCCAAATCGAGGTTGTCGCGCAGGGCCATAGGCCCTGAAGGCCTCATCCCTCGGCTCAGCCGAGGAAGGCCCTCCCTTGCGTCTAGCGCCAGGGGCCCGGCAAAGTCGCATAAGTGCTGGCTGGTACCACTCTCGGCGAACGGCGGATGCCAGGAGGTTCACCCGTTTCCGTCCACAAAGGACGCCGACAGACGAGTAAATGTCCGCTTGATTCTTATTTGTACGGTTTCCGAGCGGGGTCGTGAGTGGCGATTGTCGTTAGAACGACCAAAAACACTCACGGCCACCCCGGAAAACGCCCAAACCGGGCATGACCGCCTTGGCGGTGTCCCCTGTGGACGGTCGAGCAATGTGGGGATCAGCGTGACGAGCCCCCTTGGCCGCCACTTGACCAGCGCTTATGCGACTTTGCCGGGACACTGGCGCTAGACGCAATGAAGGGGCGGTGAGCGGCCGGCCCAAGCCTGGGTCTGTCAGGACCAGGCACCGGCCCCAGGAGATCCAGGATACTTGTCGACATGACCGAGACGGCCGGACTTGGCGAATTCCTCAAAGCACGCAGGGCCGCGCTGGATCCGGCGGACCTCGGCCTGCCGACGGGGTTCAACCAGCGGCGGGTCGCCGGGCTGCGGCGCGAGGAGCTGGCGCAGCTGGCCGGGATCAGCGTCGACTACTACACGCGGCTGGAACAGGGCCGGGCGCGCAACGTGTCCGACTCGGTCCTCGATTCGCTGAGCCGGGCGCTGCGGCTGCATCGCGACGAGGCCGCCTACCTGCGCAATCTGGCCTCCCCGAAACGCAAACGCGTCGCACGGCCGAAGCCCCAGCGGATCCGGCCGGAATTCCAGATGATGCTGGACGCCCTCCACTCCCCGGCGCTCGTCCTCGGCCGTTACGGAGACGTGCTCACCTGGAATTCCCTCGGTGGCTCGCTCTCCTTCGATCTGGCCTCGCGGCCGGCGGGGGAACGCAACATCCCGAAGATGTTCTTCCTCGACGACCACGCCCGCGAGCTGCATCCCGAATGGGAAACCGTGGCGAAGGAGATCGTCGCGAACCTGCGCTCGGAAAGCGGGAGGTATCCGGACGACCCGTACCTCGCCCAGCTCGTCGGCGAGCTCTCCCTCGGCAGCGAAGTCTTCCGGAAGCTGTGGGCGAAGCAGACCGTGCGCGAGAAGGCGCACGCGTGGAAGGTGATGATCAACCCGATCGTGGGTGAGCTCCGGCTGCGCTACGAGTCGCTGCGGCTGCCCGACGATCCCGACCAGGCTCTGGTGATCTACACGGCCGAGCCCGGCTCCGACAGCGAACGCGCGCTCCGCCTGCTCGCCAGCTGGGTCGCCGATCCCGCGCACGTTTGAACGCGAAACTGTCGGTGCCCGGGTCCATCATGGATCCATGTTGCTCTCCGCGGTGGTGACCGCGTCGGCCGAGCTGGCCGCCACGAGGTCCAGGAAGGCGAAGATCGCCACCCTGGCCGCGGTGCTGCGTGCCGCGGGCGAGCTGGAGCTGCCCGCGGTCATCGCGTTCCTCACCGGGCAGCCGACGCAGGGCCGCATCGGCACCGGCTGGCGGACGCTGGCCGCGCTGGACGCGGCCCCGGCGGCCGAGCCGTCGTTGACCGTCGCCGAGGTCGACACGGCCTTCGACACGGTGGGGGCGGCGTCGGGTTCGGGGTCGGTGAAACTGCGCGCGGAGACGTTGCGGGCCTTGCTCACCAAGATGACGAAGGAGGAGCAGGAGTTCCTGTTCCGGCTGCTCACCGGCGAGCTCCGGCAGGGCGCGCTCGAAGGGATCATGGTGGACGCCATCGCGGCGGCGTCCGAGATCCCGGCCGAGGACGTGCGGCGGGCGTTCATGCTGTCCGGGCAGCTCCCGGTGACGGGCCTGGCCGCGATGACGGGCGGCCGCGAGCGGCTGGCGGAGTTCAAACTGGCGCTGGGCACGCCGATCCGGCCGATGCTGGCCTCCCCGGCGGAGTCGCTCGCCGAGGCGATCGCCGAACACGCCGAGATGCTGGTCGAGTACAAGATGGACGGCGCGCGGATCCAGGTCCACCGCGAAGGCGACGAGGTGCACATCTACACGCGGACCCTGCGGGAGATCACCGGCAGCGTCGGCGAGCTGGTGGATCTGGTGCGTTCCCTGCCGTGCACGTCGGTGGTGCTCGACGGCGAGACCCTGGCCCTGACCGACGACGGCAGGCCGCGGCCGTTCCAGGAGACGATGAGCCGGTTCGGCAGCAGCCGCGAGGAGCAGGTCAAGGCGCTGTTGCTGCGGCCGTACTTCTTCGACTGCCTGCACCTCGACGGCGTCGACCTGCTGGACGCGCCGCTCTCCGAACGGAACGCGGCCCTGCACCGGGTCGCAGGCGAGCACGTCATCCCGGGTGAGCTCAGGCCCGCCTCGGCCGAGGGGGTGCTGGAAGCGGCGATGGCCGCCGGGCACGAAGGCGTGATGGTCAAGGACCTCGCTTCGCCGTACGCGGCCGGACGCCGTGGCCGCGCGTGGCTCAAGGTGAAACCGGTGCACACGATCGATCTGATCGTGCTCGCCGCGGAATGGGGGCACGGCAGGCGCACCGGCACGCTGTCGAATCTGCATCTCGGCGCCCGCGACCCCGACGGCGGCCCGCCGATCATGGTCGGCAAGACGTTCAAGGGCATGACCGACGAGCTGCTGGCCTGGCAGACGAAGACGTTCCAGGAGATCGAGACCCACCGTACGGACTGGGCGGTCCACGTGCGGCCGGAGCTCGTCGTCGAAATCGAACTCGACGGGGCCCAGGTGAGCACGCGATATCCGGGCGGGCTGGCGCTGCGCTTCGCGCGGGTCGTGCGCTACCGGCCGGACAAGGAGGCCGCGGACGCGGACACCATCGACACCGTGCGCGGCCTCCTCAAGCCCTGACCCCTCCCGCATTTCGTCCTCTGAATGCGGTCCTTGCGCGTGCAAGGACCGCATCCAGAGGACTGAACGCGTCAGTAGCAGCGGTCCGAAGAGATCTTGTAGGTGTAGTTGTTCGAGAGGTTGGAGGTCACCTCGAAGCGGATCTTGTGATACACCGGCGGCTCCCCGAGCACGCCGTGCTTGACGGTGCGCTCCTTGCCCGGCGCGATGGCCCCGCTCCAGAGCCCCTTGTCGAAGACGTCGTCGATGATCTGGACGAGCATTCCCCGGTAGTCGTGGTTGTGCACGGTGATGTCGATGCTCTGCCCGGCACTCACCTCGACGACCTTCGTCTTCCCGCCCATCAACGGCCCGCCCTCACAGACCTTCGACGCCGCCGAAGCGGACGGTGCCATCAGCAGGGTGCCGGCCAGCGCGACCGGGACGACGGCGAACAGCTTCTTCTTCATCGGTTCCCCACAACGGTCTTGACGACATTGGACTGGACGGCCAAGTCGAGGCCGATCTTCATGTTTCCCCCGCAATAAGCCTTCTGGCCGTTCTTGAAATGCACCGTCAGATCCCCGGCGCATTCGAACACCTTGACGTCCCAAGTGCGCGTGCCCGGCTTGAGGCAGATCGCGTCCTTCCCGGCCCGGCGCATCCAGCCGTGATAGCCGGATTCGCAGGTGATGATCGGATCACTGCCCGAAGCGGGCGCCGGAGCCGCCTGTGCGGCGGTGACCGGCAGGAGCGCCACGGTGAGCGCGGCCCCGGCCAGTGCGGCGACCTTGACGTACGGACGCATGGATTCCCTTTCCGCAAATAATATGAGAGTGTTTCGGAAAATCCCCATCCGGAATTCCCGGACGCCGATGACGTTATGGGCGCCGGAAGCGGCCGCGGAAGCGATTCACGGCCGCGAAATGGCCATGGCCGAAGAAACAATGTCCTCGCAGGTCAGCGCTTTGACCATCGGCCCGGAAGGTCAAATGACGCGGACCGAGAAGAACACGGCGCGGGCGTTCGGCAGCAGGATGTGCCCCTGTTCGTCGGCCATCTTCCAGTACACCTGGCAATGCCCGGGACGGTCGGGCGCCCGCACCTCGACGGAGACGCGCACCCGCTCGCCGGGCGCGGTCTGCGGGACGGGGACGCGTTCGGGCGTGGCGCATTCACCCGGATTCCCGAACGACCCGGCGCGGACCAGATAGCGGCCCACCCATCCGACCGTTCCCGCGTTGCGGAACTCCCAGGTCTTCACGAAGACCGACCCGGCCGCGACCTCGCTGCCGTCGGGCACGGTCACGTCGGCGACGAATTCCGACGCGTCACCGGCCGGCGCGGCGGGCTCGGAACCGAACGGGACGGCGAAGACGAACACCAGCGCCGCGACGAGCACGAGCGCCACGGCACCGGCGAGGACGAACGCCGTCCGGCGCGACTTCACGGCAACAGCTTCGGGTCCGGCGGTCAGCCCGTCCCGCGCGCGTTCCCATTCGCCGCGCCATTCGTGGCGGACCTCGTCCTCGTCGCCGCCGAGCACCCCGACGGCCAGCACGCGAACGAACTCCCAGGACGTTTCCCAGCTGGGCAGCCGCTCTCCGCGAGCCGCGGCCGAAAGCGCCGATTTCGACGCGAGCGCGCCGTACTCGTCACGCATCCGGTCGTAGGAAGGGTCACCGGCGGCCCGTTTCAGTTCCCACAGCCGTCGCGCGAACTCCGCGACGGGTCCGCTGTCCTCCGCCGGACCCCGCGCGACCCGGCCGCGGCGTCCGGGCCTCCGCTCGACGTCCATCGGTTCCCACGATATGACCCGGTGGGCGGGAAGACCCGGCGGCGTCCCGCCCCCGATCGAGTGGCGGCGTGCGGTGGTGACGGGACGTCGCCACCCGATCACCCATAAAGTGGGCGAATGCAGGCTTCCAAGATCGCGCGTGCCTGGTTCGGCCTGACGGCGCTGGTGGTGATCGCCGGTCTCGCCGCGCAGATCCCGGTCTCCGCGGGCACCACCGGCGGCACCTTCCACACCCCGGCCGGCCGGGTGGCCAACCTGCTCGCGTTCTTCACCATCGACTCGAACATCCTGGTCGGCATCGGCAGCCTGCTGCTCGCGCTCGGTGTCGCGGGCCGGTCGACGTTGTTCGGCGTACTGCGGCTCACCGGGCTCGTCGGCATCACCGTGACCGGTGTCGTCTTCCAGGTCGCGCTCGCCGATCTCTACGAACTGCACGGCTGGGCGGTGTTCGCCGACACGATGCTGCACAAGGTGTCGCCCTTGATGTGCGTCGCGGGCTGGCTGCTGTTCGGCCCGCGTGGCCAGCTGTCGTGGCGGGTCCTGTGGTGGTCGCTGCTGTACCCGCTGGCCTGGCTCGCCGTCACGCTGGTGCGCGGCGCGATCATCGGGTTCTACCCGTACCCGTTCGTCGACCCGGGCATCAACGGCTACGGCGGTGTCGCGTTCAACTGCGTGCTGATCGGTGTGCTGTTCATCGGTCTCGCGGCGGCCGCGGTCGGTTTCGACCGCACCTTCAGCCGCCGGGATGAACCCGACGACTACTTAGCCCCGGACCCGGCGGAAAGCGTTGAGCGGATCCGCGACGCCGGCACGTACTAGCGTCCGCACCGCCCCGAGCCGCCGGTCCACCGGTTTCCCGGCGGCCACCCGGTGCATCTGCTGGGTGTGCCACTGGATCTCGAGCAGGCTGTCGGCCAGCCGGATGCCGGTCTTCGGCGCCGTGCGCTGGGCACGGACCTCCTCGCCACCCAGCAGCCGCCCGGGCAGCGCCGGATCGACGATCAGCGGCCTGCCGAGGCCGATGACGTCCAGCGCCCCGGAACGCAGCGCCTCCGCCATGCCCGCCGGGCTGGTGAAACCGCCGGTGACCATCAGCGCGACGTCGGTGACCTGCCGCGCCTTCGCGGCGTAGTCGAGGAAGTAGGCCTCGCGGCTGAGGGTGCTCGCCTTGGCCGAGCCCATCATGGCGGCCTTCTCGTAGGTCCCACCGGAGACTTCCAGCAGGTCGATGCCCGCCTCGCCCAGCTCGCGGACGACTTCGAGCGAGTCCTCCTCGCTGAAACCGCCGCGCTGGAAGTCCGCGCTGTTGAGCTTGACCGCGATCGGTACGGCGTCGCCGACCTCGGCGCGCACGCGCGCGACGACTTCGAGCAGGAAGCGGCGGCGCCGGAGCGCGTCGCCGCCCCAGCCGTCGGTGCGCTGGTTGGTCAGCGGCGAAAGGAACTGTGACACGAGGTAGCCGTGCGCGCCGTGGATCTGGACACCGGCGAACCCGGCGTCGACGACGGTCCGCGCGGCCACCCCGAACCGATCGATGATCGCTTCGATCTCGCCGACGGTGAGCGCGCGCGGCGTCGCGAAGACCGAGCGGATGCCGCGGTCGGCGAACGGTACGGCCGACGGCGCGACCGGCTGACGGGAGAGGAAGCGCGGGCTCTGCCTGCCCGGATGGTTGAGCTGGACCCACAACCGCGCCTCGGTCCCGTCGGCCGACCGCGCCCACGGCTTGAACTCGGTCGCGTCCGGTTCACGGGGCACCGCGACGTTGCGCGGTTCACCGAGCGCGGTGGGATCGACCATGACGTTGCCGGTGATCAGCGTCCCGGCGCCGCCGCGGGACCATGTCCGGTACAGCTCGGCCAGTTCGGCGGTCGGCCGGTTGCGGCGGTCGCCGAGCTGCTCGCTGAGCGCGGCCTTGGCCAGCCGGTTCGACAGGGTCGCGCCGCATCGCAGTTTCAGCGGTTCGGCCAGCAGTTCCTTGGGCTCGCTCATCGCGCTCTCTCCCGCCGTTACCTACTGAGGAGTATCCCTACTCGAAGTAACATACTCGCGGTATGTCGAGTACTCAAGGCGTGGCGATGCCGAAGGGGTTGTCGATCACGTAGCGCCAGAACCCGTCTTCGCCACGCCTCGCGACGTCGGTCGCCGTCGCGGCGAGGTGTCCTTCGATGCTCCAGTCGACGATCAGCAGCGCCAGGTCACCGGCGACGTGCACCTGGCGCGGCGTCACCTCGATCGGCTGCCCGAGCGCCATGATCCCGCCGTTCGCGGCCCGGCGGTCCGCGCCGGTCACCCGCACGCCGTCCCGGCGGACGAACACGGCGTCCGGTTCGTAGACCGTGTCGAGGATTTCGGCGGATCCGGTGTTGAAGGCGGCCTGGAAGACAAAGGGATGTTCGGCCGGGTCAGTGGTCAAAGGCACACTGGGGGAATGCGTCATGCGGACAGCGAAACGGACCGCGAAGCAGGTCACCAAACGGAAACCTTCGACGGCGAGCTCGTCCCGGACGCCCGCGGCCGCACCCGGCGGCCGGAGCCGGACTGCCCGGTCGAGGTCGCGCTCGCCGCGATCTCGGGCCGCTGGACCACGCTGGTGCTGCGAGAACTCATGGGCGGGGCACGGTCCTTCAGCGACCTACGCGCGGCGTTGCCCGAACTGTCGGCGAAGGTGCTGACAGAACGCCTCGGCGACCTGACCGCGCGACGCCTCGCAGTCCGCGAAGAACTGCCGGGCTTCCCGAGCCGGACCAGCTACCGGCTCACCCCGGCGGGACTGGAGCTGCGACCGCTGCTGATCGAGCTGTACCGCTCCGGCTCGGCTCTACTGGCCCAATAGGCGAGGCGCGACCGGCTCCACCCGCGCCCGCACCTTCACTTCTTCGGCCATCGCCCTCGCCCAGGCCTGTAGCCCCGGGATGTCGATCCCGTGCGGCCCGTCCTCGCGGAACGGCTCGATGTTGTCCGCACCACGCTCCAGCAGCGAAGCCGCGCCGTTGCCGTTCCCCCTGGCCGCGTGGGTCAGGCCGACGGCGAGCTGCGCGAGGCCGCGCCACAGCTCCCGCTCCGGCCCGTCGGTGGACTTCCACGCGTCCTCGAAAACCTCGTGCGCGTGGAACGGGCGGCCCGCGTCGAGCAGGCGCTGCGCCTCGGAGATGGTGTCCTCCGGGCTGCGTTCGATGCCCTCGGGCTGCCGCTCGACACCGTCGGCGCCGTACGGGAGCGGCCTGCCGAGACCGTCCCGCGGGCGCGCGTTGCGGGCTCGTCCGGCTTCGTCACGGTCCCGGTCCGTCATGCCGTCATTGTCCCACGCGGGTATCCTGGGGCCTCGTGCGCTTTCTCGACGGGCATGGGCCCGCTCACGACCTGACCTACGACGACGTGTTCCTTTTGCCGAACCGGTCGGACGTGGAGTCCCGTTTCGACGTCGACCTGTCCACTGTGGACGGCACCGGCGCGACGATCCCGATCGTGGTCGCCAACATGACCGCCGTCGCGGGCCGCCGGATGGCCGAAACGGTCGCCAGGCGCGGCGGGCTCGTCGTCCTGCCGCAGGACGTCGACGTGGCCGCGGTCGCCGACATCGTCACCTGGGTCAAGAGCCGTCACACCGTGTGGGACACCCCGCTCGTGCTGACCGGCGGCGACGCGGTGGCCGACGCGCTGAACCTCGTCGGCAAACGTGCCCACGGCGCCGTCGTCGTGGTGGACGAGGACGGCAAGCCCGTCGGCGTCGTGGACGAAGCGGCCTGCGCCGGCGTAGACCGCTTCGCGCGGCTGGCCGACGTCGCGGAGCCCGCGGTCGTCACGGTCCCGCTGGACACTCCGCCGCGCGAGGTGTTCGAGCGACTGCACGACCACGGCGGCCGCCTCGCGCTCGGCATCGACGAGAACGGCAGGCTCGCGGGCGTCCTGACCGAGATCGCGGCCCTGCGCGCCGAGATCTACACGCCGGCCGTCGACGACGGCGGCAACCTGCGCGTCGCCGCCGCGATCGGCGTGAACGGCGACGTCGCGGCGAAGGCCGAGGCCGTCCTCGCGGCGGGCGTCGACGTGCTGGTGGTCGACACCGCGCACGGCCACCAGGAGAAGATGATCTCCGCACTGAAGGCCGTCCGGTCGGTGAACCCTCAGGTGCCGGTGGTCGCCGGGAACGTGGTCACCGCGGAGGGCACGCGGGACCTGATCCACGCGGGAGCGGACGTCGTCAAGGTCGGCGTCGGCCCCGGCGCCATGTGCACGACCCGGATGATGACCGGCGTCGGGCGCCCGCAGTTCTCCGCCGTCGCCGAATGCGCGGCCGCGGCCCGTGAACTGGGCAAACACGTCTGGGCGGACGGCGGCGTGCGGCATCCGCGCGACGTCGCGCTCGCGCTGGCCGCCGGCGCGTCGGCGGCGATGGTCGGCTCGTGGTTCGCCGGCACCCACGAATCCCCGGGCGACCTGCGCTACGACGAGCAGGGCAAGCCGTACAAGGAGTCGTTCGGCATGGCGTCGAAGCGCGCCGTCGGCGCCCGCACGCGTACGGACAACGTCTTCGAGCGCGCCAAGAAGGGCCTGTTCGAAGAGGGCATTTCGGCGTCGCGGATGGCCTTGGACCCGGCTCGCCCCGGCGTCGAGGACCTGCTCGACTCGATCGGCTCCGGTGTCCGTTCGGCCTGCACGTACGCGGGTGCCCGGACGCTGGAGGAGTTCCACGAGCGCGCGCTGCTCGGGATCCAGTCCGCCGCCGGCTTCGCGGAAGGGCGTCCGCTGCCGTCTGGCTGGTGATTCCGCGCACCGGAAGCACTAGGGTGCACCGGGTGAGACGCCTGAGACGGATCGTGGCGGCGGCGAAGGACGACCGCCGCCACGCGGAAAACGGGGAAATCGCCGAGCTGCGGTCCGCGCTCGCGGAGCAGGCGGCGGAGATCGAACGATTGCGCGCGACGCTGGAGCATCGCACCGCCTGGCTCGAAGATCACGGCAAGGCACTGCGGGACGGCGAGGCGCGCATCTCCACCGTCGAAGACCGGCAGGCCGCCCTCGACGCGCGGCAGGGAGCGCTCGACGGCTGGCTCGGCGGCCACGACACCGCGTTCGAAGGCCTGCACCTCCGTACCGAAAACCTCGAGGCCGCGCGTGACGTCCGCACGTTCACGCACTGGATCGATCAGCACGAACTCCTTGCCGCACCGAAGATCTCGATCGTCCTGCCCACCCACGACCGGGCCGCGCTGCTGCCGCGTGCCGTCGCTTCGGTGCTGGCGCAGCGATACCAGAACTGGGAACTGGTGATCGTCGACGACGCCAGTTCGGATTCCACGCCGAAGGTGATCGCCGGTTTCGAGGACCCGCGGATCCGTTCGATCCGGGTCGAGCACGGCGGCGTCTGTGCCGCCCGCAACGCCGGGCTGGCCGAGGTCACCGGCGACGTCGTCGCCTACCTCGACGACGACAACACCATGCATCCCTTGTGGCTCAAGGCCTTGGGCTGGGCGTTCGGCGAGCATCCGGAGATCACCGCGGCCTACGGCGGCTTCGTCATCGACGACATCGGCGGGCTGCCGACGTTGTTCCTGCGCCGCTACGACCGGGAAACCCTGGTACAGGAGAACCTCGCCGACATCGGCGCCGTCGCGCACCGGGCGGGCCTGCCGGAAGCCAGGTTCGACGAATCGCTGGTCGAAATGGGCGACTGGGACCTGTTGCTGGCGCTGACCGCCGACCGCGCGCCCCTGGTCGTCCCGGCGATTTCCTGCTACTACACGACGACTTCCGGGGACCGGCTTTCCCACGGGCCGACCTACGACGACGACTTCGCCGCCATCCGCCGCAAGCATTCAGGACCGGAGCACCGAGTATGACCGAGCCCGCCAAGATCCTCGTGGTCGCACTCGACGCGTGCGATCCCACCACGATCAGGGAACTCGCCGCCACGGGTGAGGTGCCGACGTTGGCGCGCCTGCTCGAAACCAGCGCTTCGGCGACCACGCACAATCCCTACGGCCTGTTCGTCGGCTCGCTGTGGAGCAGCTTCTTCACCGCGCGCACCGCCGCGCGGACCGGGTTCCACTGCTGGGAAGAGGTCGACACCAAAACCTACGAACGGCGGCTGACCAGCCCGCTGGAGATCCGCGGGACCCCGTTCTGGGAGACGCTTTCCGACGCGGGGAAACGGGTCGCCGTACTCGACGTCCCGCATTCCCGTGCGGACAAACCGATCAACGGGGCCATGGTGAGCGAATACGCCTGCCACGACCGGCATTTCGGCTTCCACACCTCACCACCGGAGCTGGCGAAGGAGATCGAGGCCGAGTTCGGGCTCACCCCCATCCTCACCGCCGAGCCCGACCTGGTCCGCGACTGGGCACCGGACGACTACCTCCACCGCGAAGGTCCACATCGGACACCCGACGAGGAACGCGCGCTGACCCACGGGCTCGTCGCCGGGATCGGGCAGAAGACCCAGGTGTCGACGAAGCTGCTCGCCGAGGGCGATTGGGATCTTTTCCTTTCGGTGTACGGGGAATCCCACAGCATCGGCCACCAGCAGTGGCATCTGCACGACCCGGGGCACCGCGACCACGACGTGGCGCTCGCCGCGGAACTGGATCCGATCCGCGCGGTCTACCGCGGCCTCGACGAGGCGATCGGCGAGCATCTCGCGTTGGCCGGACCGGACACCACGGTCTTCGTGCTGCTGAGTCACGGTATGGGATCGCGGTACGAGGGAAGCCATCTGCTGCACGAAATCCTGCGGCTCCTCGACACGGTGGAGACCGAAGGGCTGCGGGGCGGCGGCGCGATGACGACGGCCAAACGCGCCTACTCCGCGCTCCCCGGTCCTTTGAGGACGAAGCTCGCTTCGGCCGCGATGCCCTTGCTGCGCAAGCGGCTGGCGGCGTCCCCGCTGCCCGCGGTGCCGAACTGGGCGACCGCCGAACAGCGGTCGAAGCAGCGATTCTTCCTGTCTCCCAACAACTTCGTCTTCGGCGGGGTGCGGATCAACCTGGCCGGCCGCGAACCGCACGGCGTCGTCCGGCCCGGCGCGGAATACGAAGCCGTGTGCGAGCAACTGACCGAAGACCTGCTTTCGCTGGTGAACGTCGCGTCGGGGAAGCCCGTCGTGCGCGAGGTTTCCCGCACGAGCGACCACTACGACCGGGAAGCCGACGACACACTGCCGGATCTGCTGATCGACTGGGCCCGCACGGGGCCGATCGAGACGGTCTGGTCGCCCAAGACCGGCGTCGTCTACGGCCCGGACGAGCATTGGCGCACCGGGGACCACCGGCCGGACGGACTCCTGCTCGCGAGCGGCCCCGGTTTCGAGCCGGGTGCGAAGCTGCCGGATCTGGACGTCGTCGATCTGGGTTCGTCCCTTTCGGCCATGCTCGGCGTCGAACTCACCGATGACGTGGACGGACGGCCGCTCCCCTGGGCGAAACCGGTGTCGTGAGTGTCATGAAAGGGTCGTTCAGGACAGAAAATGTCCTGAACGACCCTTTCATGACATGCGCCTAACCGTGGTCCTCCAGCATTTCGGTGACGAGCGCCGCGATCGGCGAACGCTCGGAGCGGGTCAACGTGACATGCGCGAACAGCGGATGCCCCTTGAGCTTCTCGATCACCGCGGAAACGCCGTCGTGCCGCCCGACCCGCAGGTTGTCGCGCTGCGCGACGTCATGCGTGAGCACGACCCGCGAGGCCGTGCCCAGCCGCGAAAGCACGGTCAGGAGCACGTTGCGCTCCAAGGACTGCGCCTCGTCGACGATGACGAACGTGTCGTGCAGCGACCGGCCGCGGATGTGAGTCAGCGGCAGCACCTCGAGCATGCCGCGGTCGAAGACCTCGTCGAGGACGTCCTGGCTGACCAACCCGCCGAGGGTGTCGAACACCGCCTGCGCCCAAGGCTGCATCTTCTCGCTCTCGGAACCGGGCAGGTAGCCCAGTTCCTGGCCGCCGACCGCGTACACCGGCCGGAACACGACCACCTTGCGGTGCTGGCGGCGTTCCATCACCGACTCCAGCCCCGCGCAGAGCGCGAGCGCCGACTTACCCGTCCCGGCCCGTCCGCCCAGCGAGACGATGCCGACGTCGGAGTCCAGCAGGAGATCCAGCGCCACCCGCTGTTCGGCCGACCGGCCGTGCAGCCCGAACGCCTCCTTGTCACCGCGCACGAGCCGGATCCGCTTGTCGGCGGTGACCCGGCCCAGCGCGCTCGAACTGCCCGCGAGCAACCTCAACCCGGTGTGACAGGGCAGTTCACCGACCTCGGGCATCCCGAATTCCGCCGGATCCACCGAAGACCCGCTGAACAGCGCGTCGACGAGGGTCTGCGGGACGTCCACGTCCGCCATGCCCGTCCAGCCCGAGGGCGTCACCTCCTGCGCGCGGTACTCGTCGGCTTCGAGGCCGACGGCTCCCGCCTTGACGCGCAAGGGGATGTCCTTGGTCACCAGCGTGACCGACGCGCGTTCCGCCGCCAGATTGAGCGCACAGGCGAGGATGCGGTGGTCGTTGGAGTCGGTGCGGAAGCCGACCGGGAGCACCGTGGGATCGGAGTGGTTCAACTCCACCTGCAGGGTGCCGCCGTGCTCACCGATCGGGATCGGCGCGTCGAGCCTGCCGTGCTGACGACGCAGGTCGTCGAGCATGCGGAGCGCTTCGCGCGCGAACCACCCCAGTTCGGGATGGTGACGTTTCGCCTCCAGTTCACTGATGACGACCAGCGGGAGCACGACCGCGTGTTCGGCGAAACGGGTCACCGACCAGGGGTCAGAGAGCAGGACCGACGTGTCGAGCACGTAAGTGGACCGCTGGGATTCGGGCGAGATCGAGGCTTTCTCCGGGCCAGAGGCACCGGTCGAAGAACGGCCAGAGGCCTTGCGGGGTGAACGCTGCGCAGTCACGACGGCATCTCCCTCGTGGGCGTGGCACCACGCCCGCACTCGCTGGGCCGGGCACCTCCCTGGCTAACCGCTCCTTCCAACGTCTTCCGACGTCAGTCGGCACGGCCGCGAGGGCCGGGTGCCGGCCCCCTCGTGCATCCACTGGGCGGCTGTGCCGCCCTGTCGACAACCGCCACGACCAGGGCCTCCCGCGAGAGTCCGCATGGGACGCGAACCCTCACTTCCGGAAGGTACCTGCGTCCGGCCGATCGCGCAGGCAGCCACCACGGTGATTCGCCAAACCGTCATCTCACTGTCAGTCGCGTGACATCAACACCTGGTCACCGTCACGGTATGTAGTGATGATCTCCATTCAGGGACGCTCGTCGATGCGACCCGGATGGATTAACGCGACGCAGGGCGTTCACCTGATGGGATCGAGGGTTCTACCACGCTTGGTAGCGGGCCGCATTTTGTGACCGAGACAGAGAACCGGACCGAGTGAAACGCGCCTTTTCGGCCTCACACAATGGGCTTACGCAACGGTCACAACTCCTGAATAGCGAGTAATTTTCTCACTGCGGGACACCCCCACCGGATTTCGGTGCCCCCGATCCCTGAATATCTCTACCAAGGAGTGTGCGAAGTGCTGAAGAAGGCTGGTTTCGTTTCCGCCGTCGCCGCGGGCATCATGATGGTCGGCGGGACCGCGTTCGCCGCCACTGGGGACACCTCCGGCACCCCGGACCCGACGTTCGGCGACGCCTACAACACCTTCATCGAGGGCGGCGGCGCGCTGGGCTACGGTGCCGCTTCGCTGGTCGCGGGTGCCTACACGGGCATCGCCACCACCCCGGCCCTGATCCTCCACTCGCTGGAGCACCACCACCACTGATCCTCAGTGAAGACGTCGAAGGCCCCGGAGTGCACGCCGGGGCCTTCGTCATGTCACCGGTCAGGAACCGAAGCGCCGGTGCCGCCACGCGTAATCGCGCATGGCGCGGAGAAAATCGACGCGGCGGAATGCGGGCCAATAAGCTTCGGTGAACCAGAATTCAGAATGCGCCGATTGCCAGAGCAGGAATCCGGAAAGCCGCTGCTCACCCGAGGTACGGATAATCAGATCCGGATCGGGCTGGCCCGAGGTGTACATGTGTTCGGAAATATGGTCGACGTCCAGGATCTTCGCGAGTTCGCGGATCGAGGTGCCTTCGTCGGCGTGCTGGAGCAGGAGTTTGCGGACCGCGTCGGCGATCTCCTGACGCCCTCCGTAACCGACCGCGACGTTGACCTCCATCCCGGAGCGCCCCTCAGTGCGCTCCGCGGCCGCGCTGAGGGCCTTCGCGACCTCCGGCGGCAGTAAGTCGAGGGCTCCCACGATGCGGAGCCGCCAGGGCGTGTGCGGCGCGGCGAGTTCGTCGGTGACGTCGGTGATGATCTTCAGCAGCGGGCTGAGCTCCTCGGCCGCGCGGCCGAGGTTGTCCGTCGAAAGCAGCCACATCGTGACGACCTCGACGTCGGCCTCGTTGCACCAGCTCAGGAAGTCGGCGATCTTCTTGGCCCCGGCCCGGTGCCCGTCGGCGACGTCCGTGAAGCCCGCTTCGCGCGCCCAGCGGCGGTTGCCGTCCAGCATGATGGCGATGTGGCGTGGATGGCGCCCCTTGGCCTGCTGGATCAGGCGCCTGCCGTAGGCGCTGTACACGACGTCTGACAAGAAGGACCGAAGACTCACGCCAGTGGAGACTAGTCACCCCGCGGGCCCCAGTGGGACGCGCCACGGACACTGGCGAAAAACCTACGGTGCCGTAACCTGAGTGAGTGAGCGTTGCGACCGAACCCCAGCCGTCCGGCCCCACGCCCGTGGTGGACACGCGTCCTCGATTGCGTGGGCACATCCATTTCTGGTCCTTCTTCGGCGCTGTCGCCGGAGCCGCGACCCTCATCAGTCTCGCGGCGTCCACTGTGTCGGGTATCGCCGCTTTGTCCACTTCGGTCTACGGCCTGACCGTGCTCGGCGTCTTCGGCGTCAGCGCGCTGTACCACCGTCGCTTGTGGAGCCCACGAGCATACGAATGGATGAAGCGCGCCGACCATTCGATGATCTTCCTGTTCATCGCCGGCACCTACACGCCGTTCACCCTTCTGGCCATGTCCCAGCCGACCGGGTACATCGTGCTCGCGATCGTGTGGGGCGGCGCGATCGGCGGGGTCACCCTGAAGATGCTGTGGCCGAACGCGCCACGCTGGCTGGGCGTGCCGATCTACATCGCGCTGGGCTGGGTCGCCGTCTTCGTCCTGCCCGAACTGGCCACGCACGCCGGCGTCGCGGCGCTCGTCCTGCTCTGCGTCGGCGGGCTGTTCTACACACTGGGCGCGGTGTTCTACGCGGTCAAGTGGCCGAACCACTTCCCGGACACCTTCGGGTACCACGAGTACTTCCACGCCTGCACGGTTCTCGCCGCCGTTTCGCACTACATCGCGATCTGGCTGGCCATGTACGCCTAGCCTCGCGTGGGGTCGTGAGTGGTGATTCGGGTTCGAACCTGAACCTGCCCTGGGTACCTACTAGCGGTCTTGCGTGATTGGACGGACGACACACGTGATCCGACGGACGACACGCGTGTCTGGACGGACGACTCACGGCGAAAGCTTTGCCGCGAGCGTGTCGTCCGTCTGATCACACGTGCCGTCCGGCTGATCACGCGAAGCCACCGATCGGTACAGGCGGTCGTGAGTGGCGATTCGGGTTAGAACCCGAATCGCCACTCACGACCAGTTGCCAGTCCTCGGCATACGTCCTCCCCACGAGGTCGATCGGCCGAGTACATCGGTTGCGCGGCGGAAACTCGATCACCGGAGCGAGCCGATCGCCCGGTGACCAGGACGGACACACGCGTGTTCCCTCTGGCACAAGAAAGTGCCTTCTTCCGGCGCCCAGGAACCCCAGCCATGATCGCCGCATGGCCAAGAACGCACCGCCCCGCCGCCTCGACGACGCGGCCCTCAGCGACTTCATCGCGGAACACACCTTCGGCGCCCTCGCGACCGTCAAGCGTGACGGCCGCCCGCATCTCTCCACAGTCCTCTACGCGTGGGACCCCGAGACGCGCGAGATCCGGATCAGCACGACCGAAGACCGCCTCAAGGTCAAGCAGTTGCGCAACAACCCGACCGCCTCCCTCTACGTCTCCAGCGATGACCACTGGAAATTCGCCGTCGTGGAAGGAAAGGCGGAACTCTCCGAAGTCACGCGGACACCCGAAGGCGAGCGAAGGCTCTACATCACCCTCAAAACCGACAAACTCTATGGAACGGCCCTCGACATCGCTTAACGTACGCACCTGGGAAAGGCCAGGTGAGGAGACGTCCGATGTGGGAAAAGCGGATGGAGTGGCCGCTCAACGCCGCCGCCGTACTGTTCCTGGCCGCGTACGCCTGGCCGATCCTCCAGCCCTCGCTCGGGCACACCGGGCGGGTCTGGTGCGAGGTCGTCACCTGGCTCGCGTGGGCGGTCTTCGCCCTGGACTACGGCGTCCGCCTCAAGCACGCCGAGGACAAACGGCTTTTCCTGAAGAACAACCTCTTCGACCTGCTGATCATCGTGCTCCCGCTGATCCGGCAGCTGCGCCTGCTCCGGCTGGTCACGGTGCTCAACGTCCTCAACCGCAACGCCGGCCTGTCGCTGCGCGGCCGCGTCGTGGTCTACACGGTGGGCGCGACGGCGCTCATCGTGTTCTGTTCGGCGCTCGCCGTGCTCGACGCCGAGCGCACCCAGCCCGACGCGCCGATCACCGACTTCCCGGACGCGGTGTGGTGGTCGATCACGACGATCACCACGGTCGGCTACGGCGACCGCTATCCCGTCAGCGGCACCGGCCGGATCGTCGCGGTCGGGCTCATGGTGGCCGGGATCGCGCTGCTCGGTGTGGTCACCGCGACGCTCGCGTCGTGGCTGATCCGCCGGGTCACCGAGGCCGACGAGACCGCGCAGGCCGTGACCCGCGAGCATCTCGACGAGCTGACCCGCGAGGTCAAGGCGTTGCGGGCCGAGCTCGCAGAGCAGCGCGCCGAGGTCAGTCCCGCAGCATCGGAGCCGCTAGGTACGGCTCGGGGATAGCGAAGGCGTCCACGAGGGTCCGCGCGTGCGGGCGCAGGTCGGCGCACAGCGCGTTCACCGCGGCGGTGACGGCCTTCGAGCGCCCGGAGGTCAGGCGCCCGTGTTCGAGGAACCAGCCGCGGTCCGCCTCGATGTTCGCGAGCGCGTAGAGGTCGCAGACCCGCTCCAGCAGCTCACGGGCCTCCGCGTCGGCACAGCGCTCGATGGCGTCGACGAACGCTTCCAGCACCACCCGGTCGACGTGCACCCGCCCGGCGCGCAGCACGTGATCCTGCGCGTCGTTGAAGACGCCGAAGGGATCCGAGCCCGCCTTACGCAGGCGCTGCGCGACGCCGGCAAGTACATGCTCTTCGCGGTCTTCGAACAGCTTCAGGTGCCATTCGCGCGAGTAGAGCACGTCGCCGTCGTCGGCTTCGGTGAGCCGCTCGACGACCTTGCGCGCGGACGTCCGTTCGATCACGGCCTCGACGAGCTGCTCCGCCACGAACCGCGCGGTCGCGAGCGGGCTGAGATCCTGGAAGTGGTCCTTGTAGCTGGTCAGCAACCCCTTCGCGACCAGCTGCAGCAGCACGGTGTTGTCACCCTCGAAGGTGGTGAAGACGTCCGTGTCGGCCTTCAGCCCGGCGAGCAGGTTCTCCGAGAGATAGCCGGAGCCGCCGCATGCCTCTCGGGCCGCCTGGATGGTCGCCGTCGCGTGCCAGGTCGAGACGGCCTTGATCCCGGCGGCGCGCGATTCCAGCTCTCGCTGCTCCTCCTCCGGCGCGTCCTCGGCGATGTCGTGCAGCTTCGAGACGAGCCCTTCCTGCGCGAAGTGCAGCGCGTACGACGTCGCCAGCGCGGGCAGCAGTTTCCGCTGGTGGGCGCGGTAGTCGAGGATCACGACCTCCTCGCCGTCGGGCCGCGCGAACTGCCGCCGCTGCTCGCCGTAGCGGATCGCCAGCGCCAGCGCGCGTTTCGTCGCGCTGCCGGCGCTGCCCGCGACGCTGACCCGGCCGCGGATGAGCGTGCCGAGCATCGTGAAGAACCGGCGGCCGTCGCTGTCGATCGGGCTCGTGTATGTCCCGTCTTCGGCGACGTCACCGAACCGGTTGAGCAGCGCCTCGCGCGGAATCCGCACTTGGTCGAACGTGAGCCGCCCGTTGTCGACGCCGTTGAGGCCCGCCTTGCGTCCGCAGTCCTCGATTTCGACACCACGCGCCTTCTCGCCGCGGATCGGCACCAGGAACGCGTGCACCCCGCGCGACTCGTCACCGGTGATCAGCTGCGCGAACACCACCGCGAGTTCGCCGTCGCGGGCGGCGTTGCCGATGTACTCCTTCATCGCGCCGTGGTCCGGCGTGTGCACGACGAATTCGCGCGTCGCCGGATCGTAGGTGGCGGTGGTGCGCAGATGCTGGACGTCCGAGCCGTGCCCGTGCTCGGTCATCGCGAAACAGCCCAGCAGCTCCAGATCCTTGATCTCACGCAGATACCGTTCGTGGTGGCGTTCGGTGCCGAGCAGCTGCACCGCCCCGCCGAACAGGCCCCATTGGACACCGGCCTTCACCATCAGCGAGAGATCGCCGAAGCCCAGCATCTCGAACGACGTCAACGCGCCGCCGACGTCTCCGCCACCGCCGTACGCCGGGTCGAAGCCGAGCCCCGGCCGGTCGGTGCGGGCGAGCAGCCGCAGCCATTCGAGCACCTGGGCGCGATGCGCTTCGGTCTCGACATCGACCGGGTCTTCGAAGACCTCAGCGGCCATCTGTTCACGGACCGCGCGGCGGAGCCCGGCCCACCGTCCATCGAGGACGGTGGTCAGCACGTCCGGGTCGATCTTCGCGGGAAGTCCTGGTGTGTCCACGATTCCTCCGATGCGGTGCGGTCTGCGTTCAGCGTGCCGCACCGCATCGGGAAGTGCAGGACGAATCAGACCGGTTCCCCGTTGATCGTCGTGTTCTCGAACCGCAGGTCGTCGACGTGTTTCAGGGTGTTCTCCGTGTTCGCGACGCCGTCGAAGCGGCAATCACTGACCCGCAGACCCCGAACGTGTGAGTTGGGCAACCCTCGGACGTTGAACGCCGCTTGCCCGCATTTCGTGCTTCGGGAACGGCTGAGGGTGAAGGGCCCGAACCGGGGGACGTACGCGCCGGTCTGTCCGTTGTAGTCCGGCAGCACGTACACGACCGAGCGGACGAACGTGCCGGAGACGTGAGCGAGGTTCACGTTCTCGGTGAACCCGCCGCGCAAGGTGTTCGACTTGACGTACAGCCCGTACTTCGTCTCGCCGGTGACGGTGAGCTTGTGCGCGTAGACGTTCCGGATGCCGCCGGTCTGTTCGCTGCCGCAGGTGATCGCGCCCCAGTTGCCGTCCATCACGCAGTTCGCGACGACGATGTTCTGGCACGGCACGCCGATCCTGCGGCCGTCGGCGTCCCGGCCCGATTTCAGCGCGATGTTGTCGTCGTGCGCGCCGAGGTGGGAGTTCACGATCACGACGTGGTCGCAGGACTCCGGATCGCAGGCGTCGGTGTTCGAGTGCGCGGTGCTCGCGTCCGTGCGGACGCCGTCGATCGTGACGTTCCGGCACAGCGTGGGATGCAGCTGCCAGAACATCGGGTTCTTCAGCGTGATCCCTTCGATGAGCACGGTGTCGCACGAGTACGGCTCGACGAACGTGGAGCGCATGGCGTGCCCGGAGCCGGGAACGATCCGCCGCTCCGGCGGGATTCCCTTGGCCACCAGCGATTCCAGGTATTCGCGATCCTTGCCCTTGTTCCAGGACGCCGTGCCCGCCGCGCCGAGGGTGCCCTTGCCGGTCACCGCGATGTTGGATTCCTTGTACGCGTAGATCATCGGCGACCGGTTCACGCACTCGATGCCCTCGTAGCGGGTGAGCACGTTCGGGAACTTCGAGGCGTCGGAACCGAAGGCGAGCACGGCGCCCGCCGCGAGATGCAGGTCCACGTTGCTCTTGAGGTACACCGCACCGGTGACGAAGGTGCCCTTCGGCACGACGACGTGCCCGCCGCCGCACGCGTTGGCCGTCTCGATCGCCTTCCTGATCGCCGCGGTGTTGTCGGTCTTCCCGTCACCCCTGGCGCCGAAATCGAGCACCGGGAAGATCCGGTCCGGGAAGACCGGCCGTTTCGTCCGCGCGACGATGTCTTCGGCCGCGGGCCAGGGCAGGGCCGGGGCCGCCGAGGCGGTGGGCGCGAGCAGTGGGCTCGCGGCCACCACGAGACCGCCCTTGATCAGCCGACGCCGGGAGAATCTGCCGTCCATGACGCCTTCTTTCGCAAGAGGACTTCGGTGAAGACGGCGGAATCCCGACTCTACGGGCGGACCCCGGCCTCAGGAAAGATCCGGTCCCTGTGAGCGGAGATCGTCGACCTTGGTCATCGCCTCCCGGAGCTCGGCCAGCCAGGCGTCCGCGTGCTCCCCGACCAGCCGGACCGCCCAGGCGAGTGCCTCCGACCGCGACCGGGCGACCCCCGCGTCGACGAGGGTGTCGAGCACCAGGCGTTCCGGCTGCCGCAGCCTGGTCATGACCGGTGCCGAATGCGTGGTGAACAGCCGCCGCGTGCCGCCGAGGCTCGCGCCCCAGGCGACCTTGCGCTGATAGCGGTGCTCGGCCTGGCGCGCGATCTCGATCCGCTCGTCGCGGGTTTCCTCGCGGAACCGGCTGATCCGGCCGTCCTCGGCCGCCGCGCGGGCCGCGTCGTCGGCGTACTCGCCGGTGAGCGGCTGGAGTTCACCGACGATGACGATCTCTTCCCGATCCACCGTGACCTCGGGGTCGGCGGTGAACCAGCCGTCGGGGAGCCTGCCGCCGAACCACGCGGCCGCGTCGTCCGCCGCCGGGATGTCCGCCTGCTGCCAGCCGCCCCGGCCCTTCCAGCTTCCGCGTCCCATCTGACCCGCCTCCTTAATTACATGATTACAACGCTACTGACGCTACGCCCGCAACAGCTGAAACTCACGTGTGTTCTCCCCCGGCGAAACCCGGGGCAACCTGATGACCTGCGCGGACGTGTTCCTCCTAGCAGCCGACGAGGAAGGGGAACCTCATGCTGAAGAAGGTCATGATCGGCGCTCTCGTACTCGGAGCCGCCCAGCTGGCGGTGGTCGGGCCGGCCGCCGCGGCCACCGATCCCAGCTGGTACCTCGGCCCGACCCCGCTCGGGCCGGGCGAGCAGATCTACGCCGAAACGAGGGCGGGCGCGGGCGGTTGTGTCCCGGCGGGCCCGGTGACTTCGCCGGGGCTCGCCGAATCGATCGGCTGGACCATCGGCGGGAACTTCGGGAAATACGGCGGATACGGGCGCGTGGTGAAGACGCCGGGCAAGTACGTCGCGACGCTCAGCTGCACGGACGGACGCAAGTCGACCCGGACGTTCACGGTGACCGGAGTCCCGCCGTCCAGCACCACGAAGCCGCCGAAACCCACTCCGAAACCGAAGCCTCAGGTCACCGTGAAACCGGCAGGCGCACCGCAGACCGGCGGCGGCTTCGCCCCTATGGCGTGGGATTGGTGAGCTGAGACCGCAGGTCGCCGGCGGTGGTGACGGGCCGCTCGCAGACGTAACCGCGGCACACGTACGCGGCTGCGGCGCCATCGACCAGGGGCCGATCGGCCAGCAGCGGCACCCCGTCGGCATCCGGAGTCCCGCTCACGACGACGGCACCGTCTGGCAGCGACGCGACCGCCGCGGCCAGCAAATCCGCGCGTGAAGCGGCGTCCGGCCCGACGACGGCGACCTGCACCGGACCGGCAGCGGCGGCTTCGGCCACGGTGAGCCAGTGCCCGGCGAACCGCGGCGCGTGGGCGGCGAGCCGTCCCGCCCGGGCGAGCGCCTGCTCGGCCGCCTCGCGGTAGCGGCCCACCCGGTCGTGCCCGGCCAGGACCGACGCCGTCAGCAGGGCGTTCGCCAAGGCCGAGGCTCCCGACGGGCTCGCGTTGTCGGTCGGGTCGGAAGGCCGCTGCACCAGGACTTCCGCGTCGTCGGCGGTGTCGTAGTACGCGCCCGCCGAGTCCGGGACGCCGAAATGGGCCAGCGCCAGGTCCAGCAAGGTGACGGCGTCGGCGAGCCACCGCGGCTCGCCGGTCGCCTGGTGGAGTTCGAGCAGCCCCTCGGCGAGGCACGCGTAGTCCTCCAGCACCCCGGCCGTCGTGCCGACGACGCCGTCGCGGGAGGTCCGGCGCAGGCGTCCGTCCACGAAATGGGTGTCCATCAGGAAGGCCGCCGCGCGAGCCGCCGCTTCGATCCACTGTGGACGATCGAGCCGCGAGCCCGCCTTGGCGAGCGCGCCGATCGCGAGCCCGTTCCACGCGGCGATCACCTTGTCGTCGCGGGCGGGCTGCGGTCGCTCGTTTCGCGCGGCCAGCAACGCACGGCGAACTCGCTCATAACGCGTTTCGTCCTCTGGATGCGGTTCGCGCAGCCGCAGCGTCGAGGCGCCGTGCTCGAAATTGCCCCGCTCGGTCACCTGGAACAACTCGGCCGCCCAGGCACCGTCCTCCTCGCCGAGGACTTCGGTGAGCTGCGCGGGCGTCCAGACATAAGTGAGCCCTTCGACGCCATCGGTGTCCGCGTCGAGCGACGCGGCGAAACCGCCCTCGGCCGTCCCGAGGTCGCGCAGCAGGAACTCCGCCGTCTCCTCGACCGCCCGCCGCGCGTACTCGTGCCCGGTCACGCCGTGGAACTGCGCGTAGAACCGCAGGAGCAAACCGTTGTCGTACAGCATCTTCTCGAAATGCGGCACTTCCCAGCGCGCGTCGACCGAGTACCGCGCGAAACCACCCGCGAGCTGGTCGTTGAGACCGCCCAGCGCCATGGCCTCGGCGGTGTGCCCCACCATGGCGAGGTCAGCGCCGGTGCGCTCGTGGTGGCGGAGCAGGAAGTTCAACGCCATCGTCGGCGGGAACTTCGGCGCTCCCCCGAATCCGCCGTTCCCGGTGTCGAACTCCTTGCGCAGCGTGGCGACCGCGGCGTCCAGCGCCGCACCGTCCACAACGGACTCGGGCAGCGGCCCGCTCTTCTCCGTGAGGTGGGCGATGATCTGCCGGGCGCCGGAACGCAGCTCGTCCGGGCGCTCGCCCCAGGCCTCGGCGACCGCGACGAGCAGCTGCGAGAACGACGGCATCCCCGGTCGCGGCGACGGCGGATAGTAGGTGCCGCAATGGAACGGCTCCCCCTCCGGCGTCAGGAAACACGTCATCGGCCAGCCGCCCTGACCGGTCATCGCCTGCGTGGCCGCCATGTACACCGAGTCGATGTCCGGGCGCTCCTCGCGGTCCACCTTGATGTTGACGAAGTTCGCGTTCATCAGCGTCGCGGTGGCTTCGTCCTCGAAGGACTCGTGCGCCATGACGTGGCACCAGTGGCAAGCGGCGTAGCCGACCGAGAGCAGGATCGGCACGTTCCGCCGCTTCGCCTCCGCCAGCGCCTCCTCACCCCAAGGCCACCAGTCCACCGGGTTCTCGGCGTGCTGCAGCAGGTACGGACTGGTCGCGGCCTTCAGGCGGTTCGACATGTCACCAGGGTCGCATGCGGAAAAGCGGGCGCGCAGAACGGCCGTCTGCGCGACACTCGTCCGGTGCTCTTGACCATCACCACCACCCGGAACCCGGCCACCGACCTCGGCTTTCTCCTGCACAAGCATCCGGAGAAGGCGCAATCGCTCACGCTCTCGGCCGGGACGGCGCACGTCTTCTACCCGGAGGCGTCCAACGAACGCTGCACCGTCGCGTTGCTGGTCGAGATCGACCCGGTCGACCTCGTGCGCGGTGGTGGCACGTCGCTGACCCAGTACGTCAACGACCGTCCGTACGCGGGCGGCTCGTACCTGGCGGTGGCGCTGCGGGCCGCCTTCACCACGGCGCTGGCAGGCCGGTGCGCGAACCGGCCGGAACTCGTCGACGAGCGCTTCGACCTGGAGATCCGGGTCCCGTCGCTGACCGCGCGCGGCGGCGCCGAGGTCGTCCACAAGCTCTTCGAACCGCTCGGCTGGCAGGTCGAGGCGAAGGTCATCCCGCTCGACCCCGAGTTCCCGCGGTGGGGCGATTCCCGCTACGTCGACCTCCGGCTGACCGGCACTCAGCGCGTCGTCGACGCGTTGCGGCACCTGTACGTCCTGCTGCCCGCCCTCGACGGCGACAAGCACTACTGGATCGGCCAGGACGAAGCGGACAAGCTGCTGCGTGTCGGCGAAGGCTGGCTCGCCGCGCATCCGGAACGCGACCTGATCACCAACCGGTACCTCGAACGCCGTCGCCCGATCGTCTCGTACGCGCTCGACCGGCTCGCCGAGGCGGACGACGTGCCCGCCGAAGCCGAGGCCAGGGTCACCGAGCAGCCGGACCGGCCCGAACCGCTGGCCGTCCAGCGTCAGGGCAGTGTGCTCGCGGCGCTCCGGGCGGCGGGCGCGCGGCGCGTGCTCGACCTCGGCTGCGGTGGTGGCGCGTTGCTGCGCGTGCTGCAGAAGGAGCCGTCGTTCACCGAAATCGTCGGTGTCGACGTGTCCGCGAGCGCGCTCGACATCGCCGAAAAGCGACTGAAGGACAAGTCGCGGATCACCCTGAAGCAGTCCGCGCTGACCTACGCGGATCCGTCGCTGGCCGGCTACGACGCGGCCGTGCTGATGGAGGTGATCGAGCACGTCGACGAGGAGCGCCTTCCCGCGCTGGAGCACGCCGTGTTCGGGGTCGCCGCGCCGCGGACGGTGCTCGTCACGACGCCGAACGCCGAGTACAACCGGCACTTCGAATTCCTCGGAGAAGGCCGGTTCCGGCACGCCGACCACCGTTTCGAGTGGACACGCGAGCAGTTCCGCACGTGGGCCGAAGGAGTCGCGGCACGGCGCGGCTACGACGTCCGCCATCTGCCGGTGGGACAGGAGTCCCAGGAATCAGGACCGCCGACCCAAATGGCGGTCTTCACGTCTCGGAAGGAGGCCATGGCATGAAACTGACCATTCCCGACATGTCCCTCGTCGTGCTCGTCGGCGCCTCCGGCTCCGGTAAGTCGACCTTCGCGCGGACGCATTTCGCGCCCACCCAAGTACTGTCCAGCGACTACTTCCGCGGCCTGGTGGCCGACGACGAGAACGATCAGAGCGCCTCGGGCGCCGCTTTCGACGTGCTCCACTACGTCGCGGCGAAGCGGCTCGAAGCGGGACGGATCACCGTCATCGACGCGACGAACGTCCAGCGCGCGTCGCGGGCGAGCCTGCTGAAGCTGGCGAAGGAGTACGACGTCCTTCCGACGGCGATCGTGCTGGATCTGCCCGTGAAGGTCTGCCAGGAACGCAATGAGGCCCGGCCGGACCGCGACTTCGGCGAGCACGTCGTCCGGCGTCAGCGCGGTGAACTGCACCGTTCGCTGAAGTCGTTGGAGCGCGAAGGTTTCCGTCGCGTGCACGTGTTGCGGAGCGAGGCCGAGATCGCCGAAGCGGAGATCGTCGTCGAGCCGCTGCGCAACGACCGTCGCGACCTGACCGGACCGTTCGACGTCATCGGCGACGTCCACGGCTGCCGCGAGGAACTTGACGAACTGCTCACCGAACTGGGGTACGTCGACGGCGTGCACCCGGAGGGACGGACCGCCGTGTTCGTCGGCGACCTCGTCGACCGCGGCCCCGACACGCCGGGCGTGCTGCGTCGCGTGATGGCGATGGCCGAGGCGGGCAGCGCGCTGGTCGTCTGCGGGAACCACGAGCAGAAGCTGGTCCGCGCGCTGAACGGGCGCAACGTCAAGACCACGCACGGCCTCGCGGAGTCGTTGGAGCAGCTTTCCGCGCAGGACGAGGAGTTTCGCGCGAAGGCGCACGCCTTCTGCGAAGGACTCATCGCGCACTACGTCCTCGACGGCGGCAACCTCGTCGTCGCGCACGCGGGCCTGCCCGAGAAGTTCCACGGGCGCGCGTCCGGCCGGGTGCGGAGCACCGCGCTGTACGGCGACACCACCGGCGAGACCGACGAGTACGGCCTGCCGGTGCGATTGCCGTGGGCGCGCGACTACCGCGGCAAGGCGATGGTCCTTTATGGACACACGCCGACGCTGGAGCCGGAGTGGATCAACGGGACCATGTGTCTCGACACGGGCTGCGTGTTCGGCGGCAAGCTGACCGCTTTGCGTTACCCGGAACGGGAAGTCGTCTCGGTGAAGGCGAAGAAGGTCTGGTACGAGCCGGCCCGGCCACTCGAACCGGCGCGGCCGCTGGGCGGACGCGAGCCCGCGGTGCTGGAACTGGGCGACGTCACCGGGAAACGGATCGTCGAGACCCGGCACCACGGCCGGGTGGGGGTCTCCGCCGAACAGTCGGCGGCGGCGCTCGAGGTGATGAGCCGCTTCGCCGTCGACCCGCGCTGGCTGCCGTACCTGCCGCCGACCATGGCGCCGTGTTCGACGTCCGCCGCGGACGGCTACCTCGAACATCCCGAGGAGGCGTTCGCCGAGTTCCGCGCGGCGGGTGTCGATCACGTCCTGTGCGAGGAGAAGCACATGGGCTCGCGGGCCGTCGTGCTCGTGTGCCGTGACGACGACGTGGCTCCCGCGCGGTTCGGGATCCACGGGCCCGGCGCGATCTACACCCGCACCGGCCGTCCGTTCTTCACTCCGGACCAGAACGCGCGGCTGCTCGCCGATGTGCGCGAAGCGGCGTCGGAGCTGTTCGAGGAACTGGACACCGGCTGGCTGCTGCTCGACACGGAGTTGCTGCCGTGGAGCGCGAAGGCCGGGTCGCTGATCTCGGGCCAGTACGCGGCCGTCGGCGCGGCGGCGCAGTCCGTGCTGCCCGCCGCCGTCGCGTCGCTGGACGCGGCCGCCGCTCGCGGGATCGACGTGTCGGAACTTTTGGCCCGCACCCGGACTCGCGAGTCCACTGTGGACGCGTACCGGCAGGCGTACCGGCGTTACTGCTGGCCGACCGACGGCCTCGACGGCGTCCGGCTGGCACCGTTCCAGCTCCTGGCGTCGGAGGGCCACGCGTACCACGACCGGCCGCACGAGTGGCATCTCTCGCTGCTGGACCGGCTCACCGGCGACCGGTTCACGCGGACGCGGACACTGGCCGTCGACACCACCGACCCGGCTTCGGTCGCACGCGGCGTCGAGTGGTGGCTGGAGCTGACCGGCGCGGGCGGCGAGGGCATGGTCGTCAAACCGGCGGCGAACCTGACGCGCGGCGCGCGCGGGTTGGTGCAGCCCGGGGTGAAGGTGCGCGGGCGCGAGTACCTGCGGATCATCTACGGGCCGGACTACACGCTGCCGGCGAACCTCTCGCGCCTGCGCAAGCGGGGGCTCAACCGGAAGCGGGCACTGGCGTCGCGCGAGTACGCGCTGGGACTGGAGGCGCTGGAGCGGCTGGCGCGCGGGGAACCGCTTTGGCGGGTGCACGAGTGCGTGTTCGCCGTGCTGGCGCTGGAGTCGGATCCGGTCGATCCGCGCCTCTGACGCGCTTTGGAAATGCCATGAACGGTCCGTTCCTTGCAAAATTTGCAAGGAACGGACCGTTCATAGCAGCGCTCAGTCGGACTTGGCGGTCGGTTTCTCGGCCTTCGCGACCGGCTCGCTCTCGGCCTTCGGAGCCTCGGTGGCTTCCGAAGCGGGAGCCTCCTCCACGGGAGCGGCGGGCTCGTCGAAGCTCTCCGGCAACCGCTTCAGGTGCTTGGTCATCGACCGCACCAGCAGCGCGACGGCGATCAGGAACAGGATCAGGATCAGGAAACCCACCGGCGACGACTTGCCGAAGTCCTCACCTTGGCCGCCGTTGTCGCCGTTGCCCGGCTGCTGCGCCAGGAACTGCGACGACACCGTCACCGGAACGACGGCGAACGCCGGCACCACGAAACTCATCTAGCCCTCCTTCAAGCCGGCGAACAGATCGTCCTCCGGCAGGGTGCTGTCCACCAGTGAGCGGACCAGCTCGTACTCCTCGGTCGGCCAGACCTCGCGCTGCAGGTCGCGCGGGACGGCGAACCAGCGGCTGTTCGGGTCGATCTGGGTGGCGTGCGCCTTGAGCGCCTCGTCACGCTGCTCGAAGTACTCGCCGCATTCGACGCGCGTGGTCACCCGCTCCATGACGTCGGCCTTGTCCGGGTCCCACGACTTGAGCCACTCCTCGTACGGCGACTCCAGGCCGCGCGCGAGCAGTGCCTCGTGGAACACGGTCATCCTGGCGCGCGAGAACCCGTGCACGTAGTACAGCTTCATCGGCTGCCACGGCTCGCCTGCCTCCGGGTACCGCTCCTCCTCGCCCGCGGCGTCGAAGGCCGCGACCGAGATCTCGTGCGTGCGGATGTGGTCGGGGTGCGGGTACCCGCCGTTCTCGTCGTAGGTGACGATCACGTGCGGGCGGAACTCGCGGATGACCTTCACCAGGGCACCGGTGGACTCTTCGAGCGGGATGACCGCGAACGAGCCCTCGGGGACCGGCGGAAGCGGGTCGCCCTCGGGCAGGCCCGAGTCGACGAACCCGAGCCAGGTGTGGCTCACACCGAGGATCTTGGCCGCGCGGGCCATCTCCTCCCGGCGGATCTCGGTCATGTTGGTCAGTACTTCGGGACGGTCCATGGCCGGGTTCAGCACACTGCCCGCTTCGCCGCCGGTGCAGGTCACGACCATGACCTCGTGCCCTTCGGCGGCGTACCTGGCCATGGTGGCGGCACCCTTGCTCGACTCGTCGTCGGGGTGCGCGTGCACCGCCATCAGGCGGAGGCGTGACTTCGGCGGTTCATCGGCAGACACCATGCTCCGAACGTCCCCTTCTCGTTCCCTATTCCCCTCCAGACCCTGCCTGACGGGCCGCCCGGCCGGGCGCGGATACTCGAGGGGAACCACTCGCATACGCCCCCATTGTCCCTGCGAGCACGACGACACCAACCGGGAGGCCCGGGTTGAGCACGGGACAGGACGCTCCCACCGCGGAAAACACCCGGACGGACGTGCCGGGAGATCGGTACGGCAAGACCCGTGCCGCGAAGCCCGCCCGCTGGCGGCGGCTGGTGTTCGGCGTGATCGCGCTGCTGGTCAGCGGCGGAATCGCCTATGTCGCGTACACGAACTTCGGCAGCGCGCCCATCGAGGGCGAACGCGTCTCGTTCGACGAGAAGCCGGGTGACGCGATGGAGATCACCATCAACGTGACCAGGGACGATGTGAACCGGCCCGGCGTGTGCGTCGTCCGGGTCCGTGACAAGGCCGGCGCGGAAAGCGGCCGTAAAGAGGTCCTCGTTCAGCCTGGTTCGAAGAACAGCCGGGTGACGACCACCATCAAGAGCATCGGAAAGCCGGTCACGGCTGATATCTTCGGGTGCTCATACGACGTACCACGGTACCTGTCAAGGCCATAGCGGCCAACGGGGTGAAACAGGCGCCCAACGCCGAGGCGCGACCGAATTCCACCGGCGGCGATACCTCGCGCCGTGTTACTCTGATCTACCGGCACGGCCCAAGACGGGCCGTGTTTTTCCTTTATCTCAGCCAGGCCGGCGCGCCATGCCGGTCCGGTGGCCGGCTTGTACACCCAAGCCTGGCAGGCCCTACTAGGAGATGGTGACCGTGAGCGACACAAAGGTGACCTGGCTGACCCAGGATGCCTACGACAGGCTCAAGCAGGAACTCGACCACTACATCGAGCTCCGCCCGGTCATCGCTGCGAAGATCAACGACAGCCGGGAAGAGGGCGACCTCAAGGAGAACGGCGGCTACCACGCCGCCCGTGAGGAGCAGGGCCAGCACGAGGCCCGCATCCGCCACCTCCAGGAGCTCCTCCGCTCGGCCAAGGTGGGCGAGCCGCCCGCCAACGACGGCAGCGCCGGACCGGGCAAGGTCCTCACCGTGCGTTACGACGGCGACGACGAGGACGAGAACTTCCTCTTGGCGACCCGCGAAGAGGGCACCGAGGGCGACCTCGACGTCTACTCGCCGGAGTCCCCCCTCGGCAAGGCGCTGCTCGGCGCCAAAGAGGGCGAGACCCGCGAGTACGAGCTGCCCAACGGCAGCATCCAGAAGGTGACCCTCGTCAAGGCCGTGCCGTACACCGGCAAGTGAGCCACTCCGCGCGCCCGGCCCGATATGGCCGGGCGCGCATATGAGCCGTTAGCGTGACCTCCGGAGAATTCTGGAGGGAAACGATGAGCGAACACCCCATCTGCGTCGCCTGCGGCATGCAGTACGCGGAACCCCGGTCCGACTGCCCGATCTGCGAGGACGAACGTCAGTACATCCCGCAGGCCGGGCAGCGGTGGACCGATCTGAACGCCGTCCGCGCGAGCGGGACGTATCAGGCACGTATCGAGGAGCAGGGCCCCGGCCTCATCGGGGTCGGGTCCACTCCCAACTTCGCCATCGGCGAGCGCGCGCTGCTGGTCAAGGCTGAATCCGGCAACTTCCTGTGGGACTGCGCGGGCTTCATCGACGACGACCTCGTCGCCAAGGTCCGTGACCTCGGCGGGCTCACCGGCATCGCGATCAGCCACCCGCACTACTACACCACCATGGTCGAGTGGGCCCACGCCTTCGACGCGCCCATCTACCTGCACGAGGGCGACCAGCAGTGGATCGGCAGGCCGGATCCGGCGATCAAGCTGTGGAGCGGGACGACCCTCGACGTCGCCCCCGGCCTGCGGCTCATCAACCTCGGCGTGCATTTCGCCGGCGGCACCGTGCTGCACTGGCCCGCCGGGGAGAACGGCCGCGGCGCGGTGCTCTCGGGCGACATCCTGCAGGTCATCCCCGACCGCCGCTTCGTCGGCATGATGTACAGCTACCCGAACCTGATCCCGGAGCGCCCCGAGGTCGTCCGCCGCGCGGCCGAACTGCTCGAACCGTACGCGTTCGAGGCGATCTACGGCGCCTGGTGGGACGCGATCATCCGCACGGACGGGCATGAGGCCGTCCAGCGGTCGGCGAAGCGGTACCTGAGCCAGGTGGGCTAGCTCCTCGCCAGCCGTTCGAGCAGCGGCCGTACGCGCGGCGGAACCGGCGTCGACAACGCGATCGACGTCGACGTCCGCCGCACGTACGGCGCGCCGACCACCTCGTCCACCACGCGCTGCAGGTCGTCGTTGTTGCGCGCCACCATCCGCACGAAGAGATCGCCCTGCCCGGTCGTCGCGTGGACCTCGCAGACCTCGTCGATGGCGGACAGCGCCTCCGCGACCTCGGCCCGGCGGCCCTGCGCGATCTCCAGCACGGCGAACGCGGTGAGGCCGTATCCCATCGCCGCGAGGTCGAGTTCGGGCGGGAACCCGCCGAGGATCCCGCGTTCGGTCAGCCGGTCCAGCCTCGCCTGCACGGTGCCCCGCGCGACGCCGAGACGGCGGGCGCATTCGAGCACGCCGAGCCGGGGCGAGTCGGTGAGCAACAGCAGCAGCCGCGCGTCCAGTGCGTCGAGCGCTTCCGACATCGGGCCTACCTCCTGAACAGGTTGTCCACTTTGACTGCGTCTACCCCTCGTCGACTGGTCATAGTGCGCAGTGAAATCTTTGACCGTTGCACATTTTGTCACGTGCTCCGATGCTTCAGGGCATGACGCACACAGCGGAACCCCAGGGTGCTCTTGACGACGTGAGCTACGACCAGCTGCGTCAGCTCGTCGGCCTCGTCGACCACGACTCGTCGACCGATCCCTTCCCGGTGAAGTCGATGGACGCGGTGGTCTTCATCGCGGGCAACGCCACGCAGACCGCGTGGTTCTACCAGGTCGCGTTCGGTATGCAGCTCGTCGCGTACTCCGGTCCGGAGACCGGGAACTTCGAGCGCAAGTCGTTCGTGCTGAAGTCCGGCTCGGCCCGCTTCGTGATCACCGGCGGCGTCCAGCTCGACTCCCCGCTGCTCGACCACCACCGCCGTCACGGCGACGGCGTGATCGACCTCGCCCTCGAAGTCGCCGACGTCGACCGGTGCATCGAGCACGCCCGCGCGCAGGGCGCCACCGTGCTCGAGGAGCCGCACGACGTTTCCGACGAGCACGGCACCGTGCGCGTCGCCGCGATCGCGACCTACGGCGAGACCCGCCACACGCTGGTCGACCGGTCGAAGTACACCGGCGTCTACCTGCCCGGCTACGTGCCGCGCGAGAGCGCCATCGTCCGCCCGGAGGGCGCGCCGAAGCGGCTGTTCCAGGCCATCGACCACTGCGTCGGCAACGTCGAACTCGGCAAGATGGACTACTGGGTCGACTGGTACCGCCGCGTCATGGGCTTCGTGAACATGGCGGAGTTCGTCGGCGACGACATCGCGACCGAGTACTCGGCGCTGATGAGCAAGGTGGTCTCCAACGGCAACCACCGCGTCAAGTTCCCGCTCAACGAGCCGGCGGTCGCGAAGAAGAAGTCGCAGATCGACGAGTACCTCGAGTTCTACGGCGGCGCGGGCTGCCAGCACATCGCGCTGGCCACCAACGACATCGTCACGACGGTGAAGGCGATGCGCGCGGCCGGTATCGAGTTCCTCGACACCCCGGACTCCTACTACGAGGACCCGGAGCTGCGTGCGCGGATCGGCGAGGTCCGCGTGCCGATCGAGCTGCTCAAGGAGAACCGCATCCTGGTCGACCGCGACGAGGACGGCTACCTGCTGCAGATCTTCACCAAGCCGATCGGTGACCGCCCGACGGTGTTCTACGAGCTCATCGAGCGGCACGGTTCGCTCGGCTTCGGCAAGGGCAACTTCAAGGCCCTGTTCGAAGCCATCGAGCGTGAGCAGGAGCGTCGAGGCAACCTCTGACCCCGGCAGTCCGCAGGGCGTGAAAGGGCTCTTCATCGCACTTCGTGTGGTGAGGGGCCCTTTCGCTGCGTGACGAGGCAGACTTTGTCGTCCCGGGGTGGTACACCGGACGAGCACTAGGCTGTTCGACGAAAATGCGCCAACACCGGAACCGGTGGCGTCTTCGAACCGTCAGTGTGAAGACGTCATCACGCAGCTTGGAAGGGTCCCGATGCCGGACAACGTCGACGCCAGCGAACGCATGGTGGACAACTGGACGAAGCAGATCCAGGAGACCGCCGCGCGCTATCAGGCGATGGCCGCCCGCATGCAGGGCCAGACGGTGACCGAGCGGTCGAAGGACAACACCATCGAGGTCACCATCGACTCGAAGGGCCTCCTCACGAACCTCGTCATCTCCGAAGCCGCGAGCGGCAAACGGATGGCGGAGGTCTCGGCGCAGGTCATGCGCCTCGTCCAGCTCGCGCAGTCGAGGATCCCGGAACTGCTGCAGGCGGCGATGGCCGAGACCGTCGGCACCGGTGACGAGACGGCGAACAGGGTGATCGCGGAAGCGCAGAGCACCTTCCCGGAAGCTCCGCCGGAGGAGGACCTCGCACCGCCGGAGCCCGAGCGGCACCACCGCTTCGGTCCGGAGGAGGACGATCCGGCTCCGCCGCCCGCGCAGGCGAACCCGCCCCAGAATCCACCTCAGCCGAAGCCGATCCCGCGCCGCCGCCGCACGCAGGACGACGATGACGACGACTTCGGCGGCAGCATTCTTTCGTAGTCGTTCCATCCGGCCTGGTAGAGGGGAGAAACCATGGCAGGCAAGGGTTTTGAGCTCGGCGCCGACCTCGACGCGCACGCCAAGCAGATCGACGGCATCGCCGACGGCCTGCGCACGGCGGTCGACGCCGCGCAGCAGGTGAGCATGCCGACCGACGCGTACGGCATCATCTGCCAGCCGTTCCGGATGATGCTCGACCCGGTCGAGGAGTTCGGCATCAACGCGCTGAACAAGGCCGTCGAGGCCGCGACGGCGGTGGCGAACAACGTGCGGTCCGCGTCCAACGCCTACCAGACGCAGGACGAGAACTTCGCCGCCGAGTTCAAGAACGCGCAGGTGCCTGACTGATGCCTGAGGGAAACCCACTCGTCGCGAAGGCACCGACGGATGGCGACGGCCCCGGTCCGCTGACGGCCGGGAACAGCGAATACGGCTACGCGGCGGGCATCGGTGTCGCCGAGTCGGCCATGGACGCCTTCAACGGCATCTCGAACGGCGACTGGATCGGCGGCGGGCTCGGTGTGCTGAGCCTCGCGGGCGAGCTCGCCAGCGCCGCGATCGACCCGTTCGGCTATCTGATGTCGTCGGTGGCTTCGTTCCTGATGGAACACATGCAGCCGCTGAAGGACATGCTGGACGCCGTCGCCGGCGATCCGCCGGTCATCCAGTCGTATTCCGAAACCTGGGGCAACGTAGCCAAGAAGCTGGAAGACACCCAGGTCGAATTCTCCAACGCGGTCAAGAACGGCACGACCGGCTGGACGGGCGAGGCGGCCGACCAGTACCGCAAGCAGGCCGCGGAACAGGCGGAGGCGATCAGCGGCGCCGCGACGGTCGCGGGCGCGATCAGCACCGTCGTGATGATCTTCGGCGAGATCGTCGCGTTCGTCCGTGAGTTCATCCGCCAGCTGATCGCGGACGCGGTCGGCAAGCTCATCGCGTGGGTCATGGAGACGGTGTTCTCCCTCGGCTTCGGCACGCCCGTGGTGGTCGCGCAGGCCGTCACCGCGATCGCCAAGTGGGCCGCGAAGATCGCCGACAAGCTCAAGGAACTGTGCGACGCGATGCGGCGGGTCTCCCCGCTGCTCGGCAAGCTGGCCGACGTCTTCGAGAAGATCATCAAGATCTTCGGCAAGATCGCGGGCAAGGTCACCGGCCTGGACGTGATCAACACCAAGAACATCAAGACCGGCGGGTTCATCCAGCGCGGCGGCAGCGGCGGCGGATCCGGTGGGTCCGGCGGCGGTTCCGGTTCCGGGGACGGTCCGGACGGCGACGGTTCGGGCAGCGGCAGCGGCTCTGGCGACGGCTCGAACGGCGATGGCTCCGGCAGCGGCTCGGGTGACTCCGGCAGCGGCTCGGGCGATGGCTCCAACGGTTCGACCGGCTCCGACGGCGATTCGGGTGGCTCCGGTGATTCCGGCGGCCCGTCGAGCACCGCCCGCGGCGACGGCGGCGGCTCATCGTCCACAAGGGACACAGGCGGCTCGTCGCCCCGTTCCGACGGCGGCTCTCCCGACCGCACCGGCGACGGATCGTCCACTTCGGACAGTGGCCCCGGGGGCGACGGCTCCCCCGGCACCGCCCGGTCCGACAGCGGTTCCCCCGGCGATGCCGGCACGCCGAACCGCGCGTCCGACGGCGGCTCGCCGAGCCCGAACCGCGCGGACACCGGCGGTTCGCCCAGCCACACGCCCGACGGCGGCTCACCCGCGCCGCACACACGGGCGGACACCGGCGGCTCTCCGAGTCACACACCGGACAGCGGCTCCTCCGCCCCGCACACCCGCGCCGACGGCGGTTCCCCTGCTCCGAACACTCGGGCGGACACTGGCGGATCCCCCAGCCACACACCAGACGCCGGATCGCCCGCTCCGCACACCCGTACCGACACCGGCGGATCCCCCAGCCACACACCAGACGCCGGGTCGCCCGCCCCGCACACTCGGGCGGACAGCGGCTCTCCGAGTCACACACCCGACGCCGGCTCCCCCGCCCCGCACACCCGTACCGACAGCGGCTCCCCGAGCCACACCGGCGACGGCGGCGGCTCACCCCGGACGCACGGCGGTGACGGCGGCGGTTCCCCCACCCCTCGTACCGACTCGTCGCCCGGCCACCACGGCGGCACCGACGGCGGCAGCCCCACCAGGCCGACCGACAGCGGCACGACGACCAGCGGTACCGCGCCCACGGCGCCGCGTCTCGGCGACGCCGGCCCGTCTCACATGCCTTCGCAGCGCGGCGGTTCCAGCGGCGACGGTTCGCCCGGTGTCCCGCCGCAGGGCCAGCCGATGGCCGGCGGCATGCCGCCTCAAGGCGCTCCGGGCGGCACTCCGGGCGGCACTCCGGGTTCGCCCGGCGGCAGGCCGCAGGGTGGCGGCTGGACGGGCACGCCCGGTTCACCGCGCACCCCGGACACGAACGCCCCGCGCACCCCGGACACCCACACCGGCCCCAGCCGCGGTCCCGGCCAGACCGGCCCCGGCGGACGGCCGAACCAGCCGCAGCCGGTCGCCCGTGGCAACGACTTCGGCCCCGGAGCCCAGCCGCACACCGGAACCCCCGGCTCCCACGGCCCCGGCAACCGGCCCGGCGGCACCGGCTCCGGCCACACCGGTCCGGGCGGCCGTGGTCCAGGAGGTCACTCCGGGCCGCCGCACTCGCCGGACGGTCACGGTCCCGACGGGCACGGCCCGCGCCAAGACCCCGACGGTTCACCGCACGACCGCGGCCCCGACGGCGAGCCGGATCGTCCGCTCACGCCGGACGAGGTCAACCAGCGGCATTCCGAGAGCACCCCGGCGGGCAGCTCGTACCACCGCGGCGACTCGGACATGGGCGACCTGCCGCACCGGGTCCAGCCGGATCCGGACGGCCGCTACACCGTCGACGTGCACGTCACACCGGACGGCCACGCCCGCATCGGCAACCGCACCTACACCCCGGAAGAGTTCGCGGACATCCTGCGCCGCAACGGGGATTACGACGGCCGCCCGATCCGGCTGATCGGCTGCGACGCGGGCTCGAACGACTTCGCGCGCCGTCTGTCTCGGGAGCTCGACACCGAAGTGATGGCGCCGAGCAAGCCGGCCTGGACCGACTCGAACGGCCGTGTCTTCTCCTCCGACTACGAGATCGGCCCCGACGGCCGCCCCCGGCCCAAGATCCCGCCGAACGGCGAATGGGACGTCCACAGCCCCGACGGCACCGCCCGCCGGGCGAGCGACGACGGCTTCACCCCGGACACGTCGCACGCGGACAAACAGGACGTGGACGCCGACAGCTCCCGCAGCCGCGGCGACGGCGACGACACCTCGTCCCGCCGCGACCAGCCGCCGCCGGGCGCGGACCCCGACACGACACCCCCGCGTCAAGACCCTCCGCCCGGCGCGGACCCCGACACCGGCATCCCCAGGGACCGGAACCCGCATTCGGTGCGGCAGGAAGCCGAACTGCTCGACGACACCCGTCAGCAGAACATCCATCGGAACCCCCAGCACCAGACCGACTTCGACCCGCCGACCCCACCGAACGTCACCCCATCGCGGATCGGCGGGCCGGACCCCGACACCGACATCCGGCCGCCTGCCCGTGGCGAACGGTTCCCCGGCGAGCAGCAACTGGGGCGCAACCGGGCGTACGAGGTCTACGACGACGCCGGAAACCGGCGCGGCGTGTACCACACGGACGGCACCGGCCGGGTCACCCACATCGACACCCACCACCCGAACGAACAGCCGCGTGTCAAGAAAGAGGACGCGAACGGCAACGTCGTCTACGAACCGAACCCGAAGTACAACCCGAACCCCGACGTCGCGAACCCTCACCCGGACACGACGTACCGGGTGGAGATCGAGGGCAGGCACCAGACGTTCTCGACGGACGCGGACGGGGTCCCGCATCCGTCGGTGACGTTCCACCGGCCGGACTTCGTGGGCGATCCGGTCACGGTCGGGTCCGGTCACCCCCACGCGCCGGACCCCAAGGCGTCTTTCGCGAGCGGCGGCCCGTACGCACCGCACACGCGGTACGAGGTCACGGATTCGGCGGGCGTGCATCGCGGCACCTTCTACACCGACGCCCAGGGACACGTCCGGTGGGCGGACGTCGAGTCCGGCCGGATGATGCGCACCAACCCGGACATCGACGCGAATCGGAAGCACGGCATCGGCGAAGGCGACCCCATCGTCCGCCAGCGCCTCGACCCGAAGGCCGAAGTACCGCACGGTGCGAAGAACCCGGAGCGTTTCCGCGGCAACGAGCAGGTGGACGTCACCCTCCGCCGCGGCGATTCGTTCCTCGATTCCCTGCCCAAGGACGCGGACGGAAAGCCGCAGCTCGAACCGAACAAGAAGTACGTCGTCAGCAGCGAGTACCGGAATCCCGGTCGCGAGATGCACACCCGGTCCATCTACTGGACCGATGAGCACGGCAACGTCGTCGTCGAGACCTATCGGCCGTCGAGTCCCGATCTCAACAATCCCGCGCCGAACGTGGTCTACAACGTCGACGGCGGCAAGTTCGTCTACCACACCGGCCCGGAATTCGACGGCGGCAAGGTGGACACGGTGCGCGGCCGTGCCAACGACCTGGAACTGCAGGAACCTGACGCGGCGCCGAACCGGGACCCGTCGGCGCAGGACACGTCGAACAAGCAGGCAGTGGGGACGCCGGGCAAGTACGACGGCGGCCACCTGTTCGGCAAGCAGTTCGACAGTCCCGGTGAGCTGCTGAACATGATGGCCCAGTGGCGGCCACAGAATCAGGGCCGGAAGATCGCGGGGCCGGACCACTGGCACGCCTTCGAAAGCGACCTCGCCAGCTTCCTCGAGAAGGGCGGCGGGAAGCGGAAGATCGAAGGTATGGAAGTCTTCCCGATGCGGGACGGCAGCCAGGTGCCGCACACGATCCAAGTACGCTGGATCGAGGTCGACGAGCTCGGCAACCGCAACGTCCACATGCGCAGCTTCCCCAACAATCCCCCGGCGAGTACGACGTGATGACCGCGGTGGCACCAGAAGAAAGGAACCTCTCCGATGCCCCGTGACGCGGAAGAGCTCCAGCAGCTGAAGTACGACATGGTTTACGCGCTGTCGGACGCCGCGCCCGAGGGTTGGCGCCGGATCGACCTGGTCTGCCGCGCCAACGTCGACGTGCACGACTTCACCATCGCCGTGCTGATGGGCGACGGTGGCTACGCGACCATCGAGGTACCGCAGGAGGCCGTGCGGATCGCGCTCCGGATGCGGGAGCTGTACTACGAGGACGGCGAGGGAACCTGGTTCTCCATGCGGTTCATCGTCGATCCGCCGACCCGGTTCCGGATCATCCACAACCTCGAATGGGATCCGCGGTGGCAGCCGTCGATCGATCCCCTCGGCTGGGCGCGGGACCTGGAGGCGTTCCCGCGGGACGCCGAGTACATCCCGGCGTGGCTGCGCGAGAAGCTCGCCGAGGTGGGGCAGCCGGTGGCCGCACCGGCGGAGGAAGAACGCGGCGAGCCGCTCGACTCCGCCGAACAGAACCGGCTCTGGGTCCGAATCGCGAACGTCGTCGCGCTGAACGTCCCGACCGACTGGGCGCAGGTCATGCTGACCTATCGCGTGATCGGCGGCTACACCGAGCTGGTGGTGATGGTCCGCCGGGACAGCGACGGCGGTCTTCAGCTGTGGGATCCGCCCGAGCAGATTCCCTTGCTCCTGGCCGAACTCAGGAGCGGGATGTACCGGCCCGGCCGGGGGACCTGGTTCCAGGCCGTCGCCCACGTCCCGTACGACCTGAGCGCGGAATACGAGTACACCTGGGACGACGAACCCGCTTGGGACGGCGAGCCGCCCGCCGCGGAATTCGCCGCCGAACTGACCGCCTTCCCCCGCGATCCGGCACGGATCCCCGACTGGCTGAACGAACGGCTCGCCGCCGGGCGGCCGGCCGGTGGAGACGAGGACCCCGAAGCCGTCGCCAAGGAAGCCCTCGACGTGGCCGCCGAATTGGAGCTGGATCCGGCCCGGTACCGCGTGGGCGAGGTGGCCGACGGCGCTTGGTGTCTCGTGTCCGAAGAGGGTGGCTGGGCGGTTTTCCAGGCACAGGGCGAGAACCGGCTCGAAGAGGTCGTCTTCGACACGGCACGGAAGGCGCTCCGGTACTTCGTCGGGCACCTCTACCTGAACCAGGCCGAGTTCCGCGGCGAACTGCCCCCGGACGCCAAGCGACCGACCGAGGACTGGCCGATCCAGCCCGTCGGCGGTGACGTCGGGCTTCAGTTGTACGGCGGGAAACGGGTAGCGACCCTGCCGCCGGGCACCGAGATGGACCGCTACGGCGCTCCGTCCGGCAACACGCTCTACGCGGCACGCACCGAGTTCACCCATCGGTCGCAGCCCGCCGAGGAGCAGCGGTTCGAGTACCACGTGTACCGGACGCTCCGTCCCGTGCGCGCGATCGTCGGATCGCCGATCCCCTGGTACGACCAGGCCGGCGGCGGTACCGCGTACGTTCTCGAACGCTCGATCGCGGAATTGCTCGCCGACGGCTCCCTCGTGGAGATCCCGCAGGCGACGACGCAGCCCCCGCCGCCGCGGACCTGAGGGGAGCATCGATGACCACGCCACCCGGACCGCTGAGCCCGGAACAGCAACAGCAGATCGTCGCCCAGATCGGCAACGGTCTCGCGTCGATGGCCCCGCCCGGCTGGCGACGGCTGCGGACCGAGCACCGGGCCGTCGGGAGGCATCTCGAGACCGACGTACTCATCACCGGACCGGACGGAACGACGCAGCCGATCGCGGCACCGCCGGAACTGGTCCAGCTCCTCGGCACGCTGCGGGCCGGGATGTACCAGCCCGGCCAGGGCACCTGGCTGGCCGCGACGCTGACCTTCGACGCCGCGCAAGGCACCTCCGTCGATTTCATGCTCGACCAGGAGCCCGCCTGGCGTCGCACTCCGCCGCCGATCGGCTTCCAGGACGAACTCCGGTTCTTCCCGCGGAGCGACCAGCACATCCCGCCGTGGCTGCGGCAGCGGGCAGGCCTGGCACCGGCGCCCGTCGCCACCCCGCCGGCGGACGCACCGGAAGCCTTGCGCGTCCCCCGGGTCCACGACGGTCTCGACGAGTCAGGCCGCCCGGTGGTGAACCGTGAGCCGCTGTCCCCGGCCGAGCGGGAGCGGGTGCTGCAGTACCTCGACGGCGCGCCGGTCGTGCTGGCGTCGCGGTCCTACGACGCCGACGCCTTCGACCCCGACAGGGAGCCGTTGGTGCCGCTGAACTTCCGCACGGACGGCCGGTGGTACTGGCCGGGCGCGGTCGCCTACTACCTGCGCGAGCACGGCGTCGCTCCCGATCCCGAACTCCTCGGTCACATCCGGGCGCTGCGGTTCACCCTGCCCGAGGTCGGCGAGCCCGAACGCGAACTCGCGGTCGCCGCGATCACCGGCCGGCCGTCCACTTAGGACCTCTTGATTTCGCGGCCGCATGATGCCACCTGACGGATACGTCACGTGACAAGTTCGCGGTCCGGGTACTCTTGACGGCGTCGGCGAAGGCGACCAGGGAGCGCACATGGCACGGGGGAACATCGGCAGGGTCCGGGCGACCCGCTCCGCCGGGATGCTCCCGGTCGTGCTGGCACTCACCTCGGCCGCGCTGCTGACCGGCGCCGCCGTCTACACGGTCGACCGCGCCGGTTGCGTGGACCCGGGCCAGTACATCCGGCACGACAACCACATCGAGCTCGTCGGCGGCTGCGTCGACGGCTCGGAGCTGCCTGCCGCGCCGCAGGGGACTTCGCACGAGGCGGACGCGAAGAGCGGCGTCACGCCCAGCAACTTCCGCCCTTGACCGGGCGATTCCTCCCACCACACCGCGCTGACCAGCGCGAAAGGAGCAAGGGACCTTTGCTGTCATTTGCTTAGCATGGCTACGCGAACGACAGCAAAGGTCCCTTGCTCACTCTCCGGGCTCGGCGGCGGTCAGCCCAGAGCCTGGGACAGATCGGCGACCAGGTCGCTGCCGTCCTCGATGCCGACGGACAGGCGCAGCAGGTTGTCCGGCACCTCCAGGGTCGACCCGGCGGTGCTCGCGTGGGTCATCCGGCCCGGGTGCTCGATGAGCGACTCGATCCCGCCCAGCGACTCGGCGAGGATGAACAGCTTCGTCTTCGACGCGGCTTCGAGAGCGGCCTGCTCGCCGTCGACGTGGGTGAACGAGATCATCCCGCCGAAGCGCCGCATCTGCTTCGAGGCGACCTCGTGGCCGGGGTGCTCCGGCAGGCCCGGGTAGTAGACACGCTCGACCTTCGGGTGCTTCAGCAGCATCCGGGCGATCAGTTCGGCGTTGTCGCTGTGCCGCTCCATCCGCAGGGCGAGTGTCTTGATCCCGCGCAGGGTCAGCCACGCGTCGAACGGGCCGGGCACCGCGCCCGCCGCGTTGCGCAGGTAGAACAGCTGCTCGCGCAGTTCGTCCTCGTTCGTCAGGATCGCGCCGCCGACGACGTCGGAGTGCCCGCCGAGGTACTTGGTCGTCGAGTGCAGGACGACGTCGGCACCCAGCGAAAGCGGATTCTGCAGGTACGGGGTGGCGAAGGTGTTGTCGACGACCAGGCGGGCACCGGCGCCGTGCGCGACCTCGGCCAGCGCGGCGATGTCGGCGATCCCGAGCATCGGGTTCGTCGGCGACTCGCACCAGATCAGCTTCGTCTCCGGCCGGATCGCCGCCCGGACCTCGGCGATGTTCCCCAGGTCGGCGACCGTGTGCTCGACACCCCACAGGCTGAGCACCTTGTCGATCAGCCGGAACGTGCCGCCGTACGCGTCGTTGCCGAGCACGAGGTGGTCTCCCGGCCGCAGGGTCGCCCGCAGCAGGACGTCACTCGCCGCCATCCCCGACGCGTACGCCAGACCGTGCCGCGCGCCTTCGAGCGCCGCCAGCGCGACCTCCAGCGCGGTGCGTGTGGGGTTCGCGGTGCGGGAGTACTCGTAGTCGCCTTCGCGCGTGCCGCCGACGCCGTCCTGCGCGTAGGTCGAGGTCTGGTAGATCGGCACGATGACCGCGCCGGTCCGGGGATCAGGGGTCTGCCCGGCGTGGATCGCGCGCGTCTCGAAGCCCAGCAGAGAGTAATCGTCGGCCATACCACCAAGGGTACGGCCACCCACTCGAGATCCCATCGTCTGGGATTGAACTCACCACTGCGCGGGTGGCTGTCCCTGCTGCTGGGCACCGGGAACCTGCGGATACCCCGGCTGCTGCGGGTATCCGAAGTTCGGCGGCTGCGCGGCCGCGTTCTTGACCGCCAGCCAGCGCCCCGTCGGCGGGATCAGCGCCAGGACGAGGGTCACGATCGCCGGGATCAGGACCACGAAGAGGAGCCAGCCGAAGCCGAAGTGCAGCATCACCCCGCCGTACGAGAAATAGAAGCTCGAGCCGATCGCCCGGAACAGGAAGGTCAGCGCCACGAAACCGATCGCGCCCGCGGCTCCGATCACGGTGAGCAGCCGTCCGGCGCGTTTGCGCACGAGCGACAGGATCCCGCCGCCCAGGAGCAGAGCCGCGCTGACGAGGTCCAGCACCGCCCCGATCACGAGGAACGAAATGACGTAGTGGGAGAGCTCGATGACGTGGGACACGACCCCGGCGAGGAACCAGAGCCCGCCGAGGATCGCGAAGATCCCGGCCATGATCGCGGTCGCACCGCTCGGCTGCCGCGCCATTCCCGGCGGCGGGTAGGCACCGGGTGCCGGGTAGCCGCCCTGCGGCGGGTATTGCTGGTAGGTCATCTCTCCCCTTGCCGAATCCTTGTTCCATCCCCGGCTACCAGCCGGGAAGCCGATCCTGTTCCGACGGTTCTTCGTCGTCCCGCCGCCGTCCCTCCAGCCAGTCCGAGGTCGGCCTGATCACCGCCAGCACCAGCGCGGCGAAGGTCATCACGAACAGGGCGAACGCGACCACCTCACCCGTCACCGGCGTCTCCCCGTCGACTTCCGCGAAGAAATAGGCGCGGACCGCGCCGTTCGCGAGCAACGTCGCCACCAGCGCGAGCGCCGTCCCGGCGACGACGAGGGTGCGGCCGAGTGTCCGGCGCAGCAGCAACAGGACACCGCCCACGATCAGGGTCGCCGTCAGTGCCCCGTTCCACGCCATTCCGACGAAGTACTGGGGAGCCGGCCCGAGAAAGGCGAGTTGCCCGACGAAGGTGCCCGCCTCGGACAGGTACCGCATGCCGCACAGGAAGGCGAGGACGGCCGCGCCGATCGCGGTCCCCGAAGACTGGTTCTGACTCATCGAACTCCCCCAAGCCGAGCCGGACGGCTCAGGATCTCACCATCCGCCTTGCCGGGGAAACTGATTCTGCGGCCGATACGGCTGCACCGGGGCGGGCCGCCAGCGCAGGTACCTGAACGTCGGCGGGAGCACCGCCAGCAGCAGCCCCAGCAGGCCGAACACGACCATGACCAGCCGGAGGACGCCGTCGAAGGTCGCGAACCGGAGCAGGATGTCGAGATGGATCCGGTACGGCACGCGGAAGGCGATCGGCTCCAGCACGACCGCCAGGATGGCGAGCAGCGAGCCGAGGATCAGCAGGATGGCGCCGATCAGCGAGCGGAAGAACGTCGTCAACGCGCCCATCAGCAGGAACAGCGCGGCGACCAGGTAGAGCACCAGCTCGACGAGCGCGAAGCCGGGCAGGTTCGAGAGGCTGAACCCCGACGGGAGCTCGATGAAGTAGCGGATCGGGATGTAACCGGACGCGAGGGCCCCGACGAGACCGAGCACCGCGGCGATGATCGCCGTCGCCCCGGACGGCCTCGCCTGCGGTGCGGGATACCCGAAACCTGGCGGTCCGGGTTGCTGGGCGGGATATCCGTACGGACCGGTCACGTCGCTCCCGTCGGGCCAGGTGTGCGGTTAACGGCGCTCACCCTAGTCCGCGGGCAGTGGCCGTGGCAGGCGAATCGGCATACCCCGGCGAAAACGGAACACCCCCGGCCACGGCCGGGGGTGTTTCGAACGAAACCGTTCAGTGGCGGTGAATCACCACTGCTGCGGGGGCTGACCGGGCTGCTGGCCCGGCTGGCCGAAACCGCCGCTGGGCGGACCCTGCTGCCCGGGCTGCTGCCCGAAACCGCCGGGCTGCTGCGGAGCATGGCCGAAACCACCCTGCGGCGGCTGGCCCGGCTGCGCGAACCCGCCGCTGGGCGGACCCTGCTGGCCCGGCTGCTGCCCGAAACCGCCGGGCTGACCCGGCTGCGGGAAACCACCCGAAGACGGACCGGGCTGTCCGGGCTGACCGAAGCCACCGGGCTGCCCCGGCTGGCCGAACTGTCCGGGCTGACCCGGCTGGCCGAAGCCACCCTGCGGCGGGCCGCCGAAACCACCGGGCTGACCGCTCTGCGGGGCACCCAGCACCGAACCGCCGCCACCGAGGCCGACGAACTGCGCGGTCGCCGGGATCAGGCCCAGCACACCGACGATCAGGATCACGATGCCGAGGAGCAGGTGCAGCAGGCCACCGCCGATACCGGCGCTGTCCCTGGCGGACGGCGGCAGCTTGTCCAGGAAGTCCGACGACGGGGACGAACCGCTGAGCAAGAGGACGCCGAACAGCACCAGCAGCGCGCCACCGGCGGCGACGACGATCGGCGCGATCTTCTTCACCGTGCCGGGGAGCTTGCCCGCGAGGGCGAGCCCGACACCACCGGCGAGCGAAGCGAGCGAGCCGACCAGGAGCATGATCACGTAGAACCAGATCGCGCCCGGGCCGACCAGTCCCGCCTCGTCGAGGAACTTGTCGACCTGCTCCTGGTTCGGAGCAGTGTCGAAGACCTTCGAGTAGTCGCTGGCGTCACCGAAGTAGACGAACGAGACGATCAAGGCGACCAGGCCGAGCAACGCCACGACGCCGCCGGCGATGAGCCCGAACATCTGGTTGCCACCGCCCCCGCCTGCTGCCGCGGGGCTGTAGCCCGGCGGCGGCCCGCCGAAACCGGGCTGCTGGCCGAAGCCGCCCTGCGGCGGCCCGCCGAAGCCCTGCTGCGGCTGGCCGAGACCGGGCTGCTGCTGGCCCTGCGCCGGATCGAACCCGCCCTGCTGAGGCTGGCCGAAGCCCTGCTGCTGGCCGAAGCCGCCACCCTGGGCGCCGTAGGCACCGGCGGCCGGGTTGTCGGCCGCGCTCGGCGGCGGGGCGTACGGGATGGCGGGCGGCTGCGAACCCGGCGGCACGAGCTGGGTGGACTCGGCGGTGGGGCTTTCCCCGCCGCCGCTCACCGGCTGCACGACCTGGGTCGCGTTCGCGTCACCGGAACCCGGCTGGACCGGCTGCACGACCTGCGTGGGCTCCGGCGTGTCGCCGAACCCGCCGCCCTGGGGCTGCTGCTCTTGGGGAGGCTGCTGCCCGTACTGCGGCTGCCCGTAATCGGGCTGGGCCGGCTGACCGGGCTGCACCACCTGCGTCGGTTCCGGGGAACCGAACGGGTTGTCTTGCTGCGGCTGAGGGCCACTCGGGGGTCCTTGCGGTGGCTGGGCGCCACCCCAAGGCTGATTCGGTGGCTGCGGAGCACTCATTTGGGTCTTGAACCCCCTTGACGAGGACATAAAAGTTCAACTCACCCGACACGCTATCGGATAGCCGGGTGGGCCGCTCGTAACGCCCCGGCCCGACCATCCGATGAAATGCTTCTTTACCGTCCCGCGAGAAACGCGAGCAGGTCGTGCCGGGTGACGACACCCGCCGGTTTGCCGTCGACCAGCACCAGCGCGCCGTCGGCACCCGAGAGCGCGTTCATCGCCGCGCCGACCTGTTCACCGGCGCCGATGGTCGGCAGCGGGGGCGACATGTGCTGCTCGAGCCGGTCGGCGAGCTGGGCTTTGCCGGTGAAGAGCGCTTCGAGGAGGTCGCGCTCGTTGACCGCGCCCACGACCTCGGCCGCCATGACCGGCGGCTCCGCGCTGACCACGGGCATCTGGCTGACGCCGAACTCCGAAAGGATCGCCACCGCTTCGGCGACGGTCTCGTTCGGGTGACTGTGCACGAGGCTGGGCAGCGAGCCGCTCTTCTTCATCAGGACGTCGCCGACGGTCGCGCCGCTGGAGTCCGGCGGCAGGAAGCCGTAGGACGACATCCAGCTGTCGTTGAACACCTTGGTGAGGTAGCCGCGGCCGCCGTCGGGCAGGAGCACGACGACGACGTCGTCCGGGCCGAGGCCCTCGGCGAGCTTGAGCGCGGCGGCGACGGCCATCCCGCACGAACCACCGACGAGCAGCCCCTCTTCGAGGGCGAGGCGGCGGGTGATGTCGAAGGAGTCCGCGTCCGACACCGCGATGATCCGGTCGGCGATGTCGCGGTCGTAGGTGTCCGGCCAGAAGTCCTCGCCGACGCCCTCGACCAGATACGGCCGACCGGTCCCGCCGGAGTACACCGAGCCTTCGGGGTCGGCTCCGATGACCTGGACGCGTCCGTCGCTGACCTCCTTGAGGTACTTGCCGGTGCCCGAGATCGTGCCGCCGGTGCCGACGCCCGCGACGAAGTGCGTGATCTTGCCCTCGGTCTGGCTCCAGAGCTCCGGGCCGGTCGAGTGGTAGTGGCTGGCGGGGTTCTCGGGGTTGGCGTACTGGTTCGGCTTCCAGGCGCCCTCGATCTCACGCACGAGGCGGTCGGAGACGTTGTAGTAGGAGTCCGGGTGCTCCGGCGCCACCGCGGTCGGGCAGACCACGACGCGGGCACCGTAGGCCTTGAGCACGTTGCGCTTGTCCTCGCTGACCTTGTCCGGGCAGACGAACACGCACTTGTACCCCTTGCGCTGCGCCACCATGGCCAGCCCGACGCCGGTGTTGCCGGACGTCGGCTCGACGATGGTGCCGCCGGGCTTCAGTTCGCCGGAACGCTCCGCGGCCTCGATCATCCGCAGCGCGATGCGGTCCTTGACGCTGCCGCCGGGGTTGACGTACTCGACCTTGGCCAGGATGAGCGGTTGCAGCCCCTCGGCCAGTGCGTTCAGCTTGACCAGAGGGGTGTTGCCCACGAGGTCCACGATGTGCTCGACGTAATCCACTCCCACAGCCTAAACGCCGCAGGTCGTGATGTGTCCACTCAACCAGGCGGTGTGAAAACCGCACTTTCGGAGAGTGGCGTGGGTCGCGTTCGCCTTTGACCCGCACCTCCCTCCGGTGGAGGATGCGGGGTGAGCAACCGCTTAGCGCGTCTGGATCGAGAACAAGGGAGTGTCGTTCCATGCCCGAAGCCGTCATCGTCTCCACCGCCCGATCCCCGATCGGCCGCGCCGGCAAGGGATCGCTGGTGAGCATCCGCCCGGACGACCTCACCGTGCAGATGGTCCGCGCCGCGCTCGACAAGGTCCCCGAACTCGACCCCACGCAGACCGAAGACCTCATGCTGGGCTGCGGTCTCCCCGGCGGCGAGCAGGGCTTCAACATGGGCCGCGCCGTCGCCGTCGAACTCGGCTACGACCACCTGCCCGGCTGCACGATCACGCGGTACTGCTCGTCGAGCCTCCAGACCACCCGCATGGCGCTGCACGCGATCAAGGCGGGCGAAGGCGACGTGTTCATCTCCGCCGGTGTCGAGACGGTTTCCCGCTTCGCCAACGGCAGCTCGGACTCCTGGCCGAACACGCACAACCCGCTGTTCGCCGACGCCGAGGCCCGTACCGCGCAGGTGGCGGCCGAGGGCGCCGACAGCTGGACGGACCCGCGCGAGAACGGCGCCCTGCCGGACGTCTACATCGCGATGGGCCAGACCGCCGAAAACCTGGCGCGGCTGAAGAACGTTTCGCGTGAGGAGATGGACGAGTTCGGCGTCCGCTCGCAGAACCTCGCCGAGAAGGCCATCGCCGACGGCTTCTGGGCCAAGGACATCACGCCGGTCACCCTGCCGGACGGCACCGTGGTCTCGAAGGACGACGGCCCGCGCGCCGGCGTCACCCTCGAAGGCGTCTCCGGCCTCAAGCCGGTCTTCCGCCCCGACGGCCGGATCACCGCGGGCAACTGCTGCCCGCTCAACGACGGCGCGGCCGCGGTGATCATCATGTCCGACACCAAGGCGAAGGAACTCGGCCTCACGCCGCTCGCCCGCGTCGTCTCGACCGGGGTTTCGGGGCTGTCGCCGGAGATCATGGGCTACGGCCCGGTCGAGGCGTCGAAGCGGGCGCTCGCGCGCGCCGGGATGTCCATCGGCGACATCGACCTCGTCGAGATCAACGAGGCGTTCGCCGCCCAGGTCATCCCGTCGTACAAGGACCTCGGGATCGACCTCGACAAGCTGAACGTCAACGGCGGCGCGATCGCCGTCGGCCACCCGTTCGGCATGACCGGCGCGCGGATCACCTCGACGCTGATCAACTCGCTTCAACACCACGACAAGCAGTTCGGCCTCGAGACGATGTGCGTCGGTGGCGGCCAGGGTATGGCGATGGTGCTGGAGCGCCTCTCCTGACCCGCTGACCTGCGAAAAGAGAGCAAGGGACCTTTGCTACCACCTACTTAGCCACGCTAAGCGAGTGGTAGCAAAGGTCCCTTGCTCTTTTCGCGCCCTAGTGGGTCAGGATCGGCGGGGCCGCGGCGCCCTCACCGTCCGCACCCTCCGGCAACGCGGGCTTGGTCTTCGGCAGGAAAGCCGCCGGGATCAGGCACAGCGCGAGCAGGATCATCGACCACAGGAACGTCGTCGAGAACGCGTCCGCGGTCAGCCCCGAAGCGGCTTCACGCGTCGCCGGGTTCATCACCGCGGCCGTCGCGGCCAGCTGCCCCTGCGCGGTCGGCACGCCGAACTTCCCGGCCAGCAGCGCCGCCAGGATGATCGACAGCACCGCCGAACCGATCGCCCCGGCGGTCTGCTGCAGGATGTTCGTCGCCGTCGACGCCTTCGCCATGTCCTCCGACTTGAGCGTCTGCAACGCGGCCGAGGTGATCGGCATCATCGTCGCGCCCATGCCCAGCCCCATCACGAACAGCGCCGAAAGCAGCAGCCAGTACGGCGTCGCGGCGGTGATCTGGGTGAAGGCGATCAGCCCGGCGAGCATCAGCACGAGACCGGGCAGCACGATCTTCCGCGCGCCGATCTTGTCCGCGAACCGGCCCGCGATCGGCATGGTCAGCATCGCGCCGACACCCTGCGGGGCGAGCAGCAGACCGGCGTTCATCGCCGATTCGCCGCGTGCCAGCACGAAATACGTCGGCAGGAGCAGCATCGCGCCGAAGAACGCGACGCAGAAGAAGGTCATCGTCACCATGGCGACGGAGAACGACCGGTTCTTGAACAGCTTCAGATCGAGCAGCGGATTCGCGACCCGGTTCGCCCGGAACACGAACGCCACCAGCAACGCGACCCCGGCCAGCGCGGGCAGCCAGACGTCGACCGCGCCGACGCCACCCGCCGCCGGGATGTTCGAAACGCCGAAGATCAGCGCCGCCAGACCCGGCGACACCATCAGCATGCCGATGAAGTCGAACCGCTCACTGGGCTCCGGCCGGTCCTTCGGCAGCACACGCCAGGCCAGCGCCATGGTGATCAGGCCGATCGGCACGTTGATGTAGAAGATCCAGCGCCAGCTCACCGCGTCGACCAGCCAGCCGCCGAGGATCGGGCCGCCGATCGGGCCGAGCAGCATCGGCACCCCGAGCACGCCCATCACGCGCCCGATCCGGTGCGGGCCCGCCGCCCTGGTCAGGATCGTCATGCCGGCGGGCATCAGCATGCCGCCGCCGAAGCCCTGCAGGACCCGGAAGATGATCAGCGATTCGACGTCCCAGGCCATACCGGCGAGCATCGACCCGATCAGGAACAGCCCGATCGCGGTCAGGTAGAGCCGTTTGGTGCCGAACCGGTCCGAAGCCCAGCCGGTGATCGGGATGACCGTCGCCAGGGCGAGCATGTAGCCGGTCGCGATCCACTGGATGGTGTCGAACGAGGTCTGGAACTCGATGGTCAGTTTCTGGAGCGCGACGTTGACGACCGTCGTGTCGAGGATCGCCATGATCGCGCCGAGGATGACGACACCGGCGACCTTGAGCACCCCGGCGTCGAGTTTGTCGCCGCCCGGTGCGGCCGGGCTTTGCGTTGACATGAAAAGGTCCGTCCCCTGGTACCGAGTGGACGCGACAACCCCCGTGGTCGCGACTACGAAATCGACGCCCGGCGCGGCGCCGGGCCTTCCCCAAGCGAGCTTGTGCATTAGGGCGCAAGCTCAGGTATGTAGCCGAGGGTAGCCGAACACGGGTTTTACCTGCCAACTTTTTCCCCGTATGCGGACCGAAAGGGCAGGCCCGCATACGGGATGTGACGAAGAGTGATCAGCAGACGCTGTCGGTCGGAGCCGGATTGCCGAGCCCGAACAGTGGCCGCAGCTTGAGCCCGATCCACGTGCCGCCGAGCGCGAAGACGCCCCACAGCCAGCCGTGGAGGCTGCCGACCGAGATACCGCCGAGGTACGCGCCGATGTTGCAGCCGCCCGCCATCCGCGCGCCGACGCCCATCAGGATCCCGCCGAGCACCGCGGCCACGGCCGTCCGCCACGGGATCGAGCTGTGGATCTTCCACGCGCCCGCCGCCGCGGCCGCGACCCCCGCGCCGATCATGATGCCGATGTCGGTGAGGCTGTTCTTGTCCGTCCAGATCGGCCCGGCCAGCGAGGCCGCGTTCGCCTTGATCCGCCAGAACTCCCAGGTCTCGGGGTGCAGGCCGAACACCTGCAGGATCTTGGCGCCCCACAGGCTGAACGCGCTCGTGACCCCCCAGATCCCGCCGGAAACCAGGAAGACCGCGCCCGCCAGCACGCCGAGGACGACGGCGCCGACGAGGATCGGCCAGGAGCCGCGGTAGATCCGGGCGCTACCGCGCGCGGTCGGGACGACGTCGACCGGCGGCGGGTTGCGGCGCTTCTGCACGAACCGGGTCCCCAGCACGATCGCGGCGAGGACGGCGACGGTGATCGCCCACGAACCGAACCAGCCGACATGGTCGGCGAGCAGGACGCCCTTGAACTCGGGCCAGCCCGACAGCACCGGATACGCCCACGTGTAGAGGACCGATCCGGTGATGAACCCGCCGAGGGTGAGCACGATCGTCGACTGCCCGGAACCGACGGCGAACAACGTTCCCGACGCGCACGCACCGCCCAGCTGCATGCCGATCGCGAAGATCGTCGCGCCGACGAACAGCGCGAGCCCCAGCCCGCCGGCGGTCGGCTTCGGCGTGCTGCCGAACAGCCCGGAACCGGTGCCCACGATCAGCGCGATCAACGTCGCGGCGGTGCCGAGCAGCAGCGTGTGCGCCCGCAGGCCCTGGCCGTTCCCGACCGCGATCAGCTGGCGCCAGGCTGAGGTGAACCCGAAACGGGAGTGGAAGAGCGCGAGGCCGAGCAGCAGGCCGAGGATGAGCAGCACGCCGAACTTCGCGCCGTACGCGGCCCAGACGTACCAGGTCAGCCCGACCGCGAGGGCGCCCGCGACCGCCAGCGGCACGATCTTGACCGGCTCTTCCGGCTGTGGGACCGGGGCGGCGCAAGAGGTGGGGAAGTCGAGGAGTTTCTTCTCACCGGCTTGGGTTTCCGTCGTCGCCACCAGGACTCCAGATCGATCGGTGGGGTTGGGGACGAGCAACGTTAGGACCGGTGACCGCCCGATCGCAGCCCGTCCCACACTGTGCGACGAACGGCGGCTCCGGCGCGGCCGGATGGCGGGTGGTAGCAAAGGTCCCTTGCTCCCCCGGCACGCGTGAAGGCCCCCTTCCCGCGACTGAGCCGAGGGAAGGGGGCCTTCACGCGCTTAGTGCTACTCCGCCGTCTTGATGCAGTACGTGGTCGGCGGCGTCGAGTACGTCGCCACTCGCTTGGCTTCGGTGCCCTCGCAGGTCGCCTCGTCCGAAACGTTGGCGATCTTCACCAGTTCCGCGTCCTTGGCGGGGTCCGTGCAGGACACCTTCTGGTAGCCGGCGGTCTGCGAGATGTAGCCCTTGAGGCAATCGCCCTGCTTGACGTTGGGCATGAGGCACAGCTTGTAAGAGATCCGGCCGGTCATCGAGACGCTGTCGTAGCCGCCTTCGGGGCAGGATTCGCCGCCGCCCACGCGGGCGGCGACCTTGACGTTCGCCTCCGGCGCGCCGCAGTCGATCTGCTTCGGGTCGTCGGCCGCTCGCGAGAACTCGGTCACGCTCAGGCAGTCACCGGCCTGGGCGCTGCCCGTCCCGGTGAAGTGGTTGAAGAGGAACAGACCGCCGCCGATCACGACGACGAGCACGGGGATGGCGAATCTCAGCCAACGGAGCTTGGACTTCTTGGGTGCAGACGGCTGACCGAAAACGTCGGGCTGCCCCACCGGCATTTGGCCCCCAGGGGCCGGCTGGGAAGTGGTCACCGAGAAACCTCACAGGTGTGAAGAGGAATGAGAACCTCGGTATCAAACACTCACGGTGACCAACGCCATAACCCGGGCCCCCGAAAGAGTGAAAGCCCCTGGTCGATGTCGCTACTTCAGGCTCTTCACGCAGACCGTCGAGGGTGGCGTCGAGTAGCTCTTGAGGTGGGTCGCTTCGGTGTCGTCACAAGTCGCCACGCCGTCGACCACCTTCACGACCTCGGCGTCCTTCGCGCGGTCCGAACAGGGAACCTTCTGATAGGCCACGCTGTCGGCGAGGAAGTTCTCGAGGCAGTCGCCCTGCTTCGCGTTGATCATCATGCAGAGCCGGTACGAGGCGAACGTCTTGTCGACGGTGAGCTGGTCGTACTCGCCCGCCGGGCACGCGCCGCCGGCGTCGGTCTTCGCCCCTGCCTTCGCATTCGCCTCGACGGAGCCACAGTCCGCCTTGGCCGGATCCTCGTCGACGTCGCCGAAGGTGGTGACCGCGTAGCAGTCGCCCACCCGGACGTCGTCCGTGTTGGAGAGATAACCGACGATCCACGAAGACGCGCTGAGCACCACGATCGCGACCGGCAGCAGGATGCCCAGCCAGAACCACTTGGAACGCCTGTGTTCGGTCATGCCAGCAGGGTATTCGCCACCACGGAAAAGGGCGCCCCGATGGCTCGGAGCGCCCTTTCGCGGAGAGTCGGCGTCAGTCGTTTTGGAAGTACGACAGCAGCCGCAGGATCTCGAGGTACAGCCAGACCAGCGTGGTCATGAGGCCGAAGGCGGCGAACCACGCCCACTTCGACGGCATGCCTTCGCGGATCATCCGGTCGGCCTGGTCGAAGTCGAGCAGGAAGCTGAACGCCGCGACACCGATCACCACGAGGCTGAAGATGATCGCGATCGGCCCGCCGTCACGCAGCGGGTTGAAGCCGAAGAAGCTGGTGATGAGGTTGACCAGCATCAGGATCGCGACACCGACGACGGCGCCGATGATCCACTTCGTCAGCTTCGGGGTGACCTTGACCGCGCCGGTCTTGTAGACGACCAGCATCGCGACGAAGACACCCGCGGTGCCGATGATCGCCTGCAGCGCGATACCGGGGTACAGCGCCTCGAAAAGACCGCTGATCGCACCGAGGAAGACACCCTCGGCAGCCGAGTACGCCAGTGTGAGCGGACCGCTCGGCTTCTGCTTGAAGATGATCACGAGCGAGATCACGAGGCCGACGATCATGCCGCCGACGAGGGCGCCGATCACGCCGCCGCTGATACCGGTGATCCGGCCCGCGGCGTCCACGGGCAGCTGGCTGATCGCCCAGATCGCGGTGAGCACACCGGTCACCAGCGCGGTGCCGAGGCTCAGCGCCGTCTTGATGACGACGTCGTCGACGGTCATCGGACGGTCGTCGGCGCCGGCGGAGGTCTGCGGAGGGCCGTAGCCGGGCACGCCGCCCTGGGGTTGGTTGAAGCCTACGTTGGGTCCGTACTGAGCCGCGCCACGCGGCAGGTTCCGGAACGCCGGGTTGCTACTGGATCGCACCTGATCCTCCTGGATCTACTGGCACCTGCATCGGGTTCAACGACCGCGTGGGCCGCCCGGTTCCCGTCGAAGTAAAGACGACTTTACTCACAATCGGCGCGACGCCCATCCCCCACACCGTATGCGGCGGAGATCACCGACCGTTCACCGATACCCCACCTGATGCCCTATTGCCAAAACCGCTGCTCACACGCCACCCTCCACGTTGCGTGTTCGGATAATCACCGAAGGCGTGTCGGGGAACCTATCGATCGTGTGACCTGCGTCGACGTACAGGCGTCGAAGGCAGAGCACGGCCAAAGGAGTCAACACACCATGGGGTGGACCACACGCCCGAGCGTGCGTTCGCGCGCCTTGACCAGCCTGATCGCGACGTGCCTGCTAGGCGCCTTGTCCGCCACCGTCGCGGCGACACCGGCCTCGGCCGAGAAGAAGGAGGGCGTCGGCTACCAGGTCACGCCCGGCCAGACGGTCAGCGACAAGCCCAGAGAGCGCGACTGGCTGGGCTCCTACGTCGTCAACGGCAAGCACGTGTTCTGCGTCTCCTTCCAGCTGAAGGCGCCGGACACCAACGAGAAGTACCAGCCCGGTGACGAACTCCTCGACAAGTGGGGCGCGAAGCTCCCCGAGGACACCGCGGCCAACATCTCCTATCTGCTGCTGCGCTACGGCAGCACCAAGGACAACGCAGAGGCCGCCGCGCTCGCGCACCTGCTGCACTCGTGGACGTCGAAGCCGCGTTCCGCCGACGACCTCAAGCCGAACCTTCCGCCGGAGAAGATCGGCTACGACGTCCAGAGCCACCTCGACAAGTTGAAGGCGCAGCACGCCGACGCCGCGACGGCCGTCGAGAAGTTGACCAAGGACGCCGAAGCCAACCGCGGCCCGTGGACCACCGCGATCGCGCCGCCGAAGGAAGACCAGCACATCGGCACCGCGGGCGAGTGGACGATCAGCGTCAAGAACGCCAAGGGCAAGGGCGTTTCCGGCGTGCCCGTGCAGCTCACGCCGTCCAACGCGACGATAGGCGGCGGCGAGAGCACGAAGCCCGCGTCGACCTCGAACGCCAAGGCCGAGAAGGCCACCACGGTGAAGACCGGCGAAGACGGCACCGTGACGGTCAAGGTGACGCCGACCGGCGACCAGCCGAAGCTGGCCAGCTCGCTGTCCGCCCCCGCGGACCGGCCGTACGTGCAGTTCCCCGTCGAGACCGGCGTGCAGAAGGTCGTGTCGACCGGCGGCGAGAAGGAACTGAAGGCCCAAGGTGTCGCGGTCGTCGCGAAGCCGGGCAAGGTCCAGGTGACCAAGGTCGACGCGAAGACCGGCAAGGGGATCGCGGGCGCCGCACTGCGGATCACCGCCAAGGACAAGTCCACCGCCGCCCTCGGCCACGACGGCAAGCCGCTCAACGGCGCCGACGGCAAACCCGCCGTCGTCACCACCGAAGGCGAGAACGGCACGGTCACCGTGGAGAACCTGCGAACCCCGCAGGAGATCTGCGTGGTCGAGGTCAGCGCGCCGCCGGGTTACACCAACGCGTTCGACCCGAAGAATCCGCCGTCCGCCTGCGGCGAACTCAAGCCGGGTGAGACGCTGGCGCTCAAGGTCGCCAACACGCCCAACGAGGTACCGCGCACCATCCCCGCCGGTGACCGGCCGGTGGCGATGATGCAGGGCACCGTCGAGAACTCGGCGTCGACCGCCGGCATCCTCGGCGTCGGCGCGCTCGCGCTGCTCGGTTCGGTGATGGTGGGCGTGGCCGCGCGGCGGTCTTCGCGACGCTAAGAGGGTTCTGGCATGTCAGTACGACGCGGGTTCGCGCTGGGAGCGGCCACGGTCCTGTGCGCGGACCTCGTCGCGGCCCTGCTCATCTGGCCGCCGACGACCGTGGTGACGGGGACGGCTCAGCCCGTCTCCGTCTCCGTCGCGGGCGGCTCCCCCGCCGCGCCCGCACAGCAGGAGGTCCCGCCTCCGCCGGACATCGTCCCCACGACTCCGGCGTCCGCTCCTCCGCCGCCGTCGAAGGAGCCTGAAGCCCCGAAGCCGCAGGGTCCCGGGACGATCCGGCTGCCCGCGGGCGGCGCGGCGAAACTCGTACGCAAGGAGCTCGGGCCGGGCGCGGAGCTTCCGGTGCCGGAGAACCTCGGCGAAGTGACCTGGTGGGGCGCCGAGCTGAGCTCGGCCACCGGGGCGAGCGTGTTCGCCGGGCACGTGAACTGGAAGGGTGCGACGGGTCCGTTCGCGGAACTGTGGACCGAGCGGATCGGCGGCGCCGTCACCGTGGTCGACAAGGCAGGGAAGTCCTGGCAGTACAAGGTCTCCCAGCTGATCACGCTGAAGAAGAACGAGCTGCCGCAGCGGGCGGACGAGTTGTTCGGCCAGTCCGGTCCACATCGGATAGTCCTCGTCACCTGCGGCGGCCGCTGGGTCGGCGGGGAGACCGGCTACGCCGAGAACCGGGTCGTCATCGCCGACCCGGCCTAGTTACCCGTGAGTAACTTCACCGGCGCCGTGGTGGTCCTCGCCGTCGTCATGCAGCAGAATGCCGGGGGACGCGGCGAGCACGGTGAAGGGTGAGGCAGATGGCGACATTTCTGGTGACCGGGGCGACCGGACTGATCGGGCGCCAGTTCACCCGGCTGCTGCTCACCAGGGACGACGTCGACAAGGTCGCGCTCGTCGTCCGCGCGTCGTCGCGGGACAAACTCGCGAAACTCGTGAACGCCTGGCCGCATCCGGAACGCGTCACCCTCGTCACCGGTGACCTCGGCGAGCCGCTGCTCGGCGTCGGCGAAGAGGATCGAGAGAAGCTTCGCGGCGTCGACCACGTCGTGCACCTCGCCGCCCTTTACGACCTCACCGCCGACGACGAAGCCAGCATCAAGGCCAACGTCGAAGGCACCGCGCAGGTGATCGCGCTCGCCGCCGGCCTGAACGCCGGCTGCCTGCACCACGTGTCCTCGGTCGCCGTCGCCGGTGACCACGAGGGCATGTTCACCGAGGAGATGTTCGACGTCGGCCAGCGGCTCATCACCCCGTACCACCGCACGAAGTTCGAAGCGGAGCGCCTCGTGCGCGAACAGCAGGACGTGCCGTGGCGGGTGTACCGGCCCTCGGTCGTCGTCGGGAACTCCGAGACCGGCGAGATGGACAAGATCGACGGCCCGTACTACCTGTTCCCCGCGATCAGCAGGCTGGCCGGGCTACCCGACGTGCCGATCGTCGGCCCCGACCTCGGCGACACCAACGTCGTCCCGGTGGACTACGTCGCCGAGGCGCTGAACGCCCTGGTCACCACGAAGGGCCTCGACGGGCGCGCGTTCCACCTGGTCAACCCGGAGCCGCAGCCGGTCGTCTCGGTCTACAACGCCTTCGCGAAGGCCGCGGGTGCGCCGACCATCTCCGTGCAGCTCAACGAACGCGTGTCCAAGGGCATCGTCAACCTGGTGAAGCTGAGCGAGCACATCCCCGGCTTCACGATCGCGCGCGACGCCGTGATGGAGCGGCTCGGCATCCCGCCGGTGCTGCTGGAGACGATGGCCTTCCCGTCGGTGTTCTCGTCGGCGTCGACGCGCAAGGCACTCATCGGTTCGGGAGTCGAGGTGCCCCGGATCGAGGACTACGCGCCCACCCTGTGGCGCTACTGGCGTGAGCACCTCGACCCGTTCCGCGCCCGCAAGCACGGCCCGCGCGGCGAACTGGACGGCCGTCGCGTGATCATCACCGGGGCGTCCTCGGGTATCGGCCGCGCGACCGCGATCAAGGTCGCGGCCGCCGGCGGGGTGCCGCTGCTCGTCGCGCGGCGGCAGCAAGAGCTCGAAGAAGTGCGGGACGAGATCATCGCCGCCGGCGGCACGGCGTCGGTGTACCCGGCCGACCTGACCGACGAGGAATCGGTGCACAAGGCCGTCGACGCGATGCTCGCCGAGCACGGCCGGATCGACATGCTCGTGAACAACGCCGGCCGCTCGATCCGGCGGTCGATCAAACTGTCGTACGACCGGTTCCACGATTACGAACGCGCGATGGCGATCAACTACTTCGGCGCGGTGCGGCTGATCCTCGCGGTGCTGCCGCATATGTCCGAGCGGAAATTCGGGCATATCGTCAACGTCTCGTCGATCGGCGTGCAGGGAATCGCGCCGCGCTTTTCGGCGTACGCGGCGTCGAAGGCCGCTTTGGACTATTTCTCCCGGATCGCCGCGACCGAGACCCACGGCGACGGAATCACCTTCACGACCATCCACATGCCACTCGTGCGCACGCCGATGATCCGGCCGACGAAGATCTACGACGCGTTTCCGACCAAATCCCCGGATCAGGCCGCGGACATGGTGATGAAGGCGCTGCGGGAACGTCCGAAGCACATCGGCACGCCCGCAGGGCAGGCGATCGGACTCGCGTACACGCTCACGCCGGGGCTCACGGATGCCGTGGCCTACCAAGGATTCCGCGTGTTCCCGGACTCCGCGGCCGCTGGCGGCGAAGGCGGACTCAAGATCGGGAAGGGCGAGCAGCATCTGTCCCGCGCGGCGATGGCGCTCGCCCGGCTCAGCCGCGGCTTCCATTGGTGACACTGCGCACACGGGTGGCGGCCGTTCAGGTGAGGGATCGCAGCTGAGAGACGACACACGTCGGTGAATCACCAAGCCTGACAACGGCGACCCCGCGTACGCAGGTACCGTCGTGGCCATGGTTCCCGAGCGAGACAACGGCCTGTTGCCCCTGCGGCGCGAGTACACCCAGGCCTGGCATGGCTTCGACCGGAACGAAGTGCGCCAGTATCTGGATCATCTCGAAGCCCAGCTGCATCGCGTGATCACCGACCGCGACGCCGCGATCGCGCAGGCGACCTCGGCCACGCGCGAACTCGAAACCGTTCGCCACGAGGTGGCGAAGCTGAACGCCAGGATCGAGGAACTGAAGAAGCCACCGGAGCGACTCGAAGACCTCGACGAGCGGATGCAGCGCACCGTGACGCTCGCGCAGGCGCGCGCGGAAGAGATCACGAAGCGTGCCGAAGTCGCCGCCGAGAAGCACTGGGCTTCTTCGAGTGAAGCCTCGAAGAAGCTCCGCGAGCGCTACACGCGGCTCGTCGCCGAACTGGACAAGCAGGCGGACGCGCTTCACTCCGAGCACGAGTCCGCCCTTGCGGAGACGCGCGCCGAGGTCCAGCGGCTGACCGTCGAGGCCGCCCAGCGCCGGGAACTGCTGGACAACGAGGCCGAGCGCAAGCGCCGGAAGATCGAGCGCGAGTTCGAGCAGACGATCTCGGCGCAGAAGGCGGTGCACGAGAAGCACATCGCCGACCAGCAGACGGCCAGCAAGAACCAGGCCGAACGCCGGATCGCGGAGGCCACCGCGGAGGCCAAGCGCCGCATCGACGAGGCGACCGCCGAGGCCAAGCGCCGGCTCGACGAAGCCACGACGACCGCCGCCCAGCGCACGACGGCCGCCCAGCGGAAGGTCGAGCGGCTGGCGGAGATCCGCGAACAGGCCCGTAAGAGCCTCATGCAGGCCGACGAGGTCCTGAAGGGCAGCGAGGCGATGCTCGCGGCGCTGCCCGAGGAGTCGGTGATCCCGCACGCTTCGAAGCTCGTCGGCGGCGACAGCAAGGCCGAGGAGACGAAGCCGGCGGGTAAGCCGGCCGAGCCGCCCGCGTCGAAGGCCGCCGCTCCGGCCGCCGCCAAGCCCTCGCCCGCCAAGCCCGCTTCTTCGGCGCCTGCCGCCGCTGCGCCGAAGAACGGACAGACCGAGCAGAACGGCCCGAAGGCGAACGGGCAGAAGCCGTCACCGGCCAAAACCGGCTCCTGACCAGCGAGAAGTAGCAAGGGACCTTTGCTACCACTCTTGTGGAGAGTGGTAGCAAAGGTCCCTTGCTCTTTTCGGGCGCGGTCAGGAGGCGGTGGTGCGTGGCCAGGGGTTGGCCGTTTCGAGCTGGGCGGCGAGGCCCAGCAGGAGCGCTTCCCCACCGGGCGCGGCGACGAGCTGGACGCAGGCCGGGATGCCCGAAGGGTGCACGCCGACCGGCACCGACATCGCCGGATAGCCCGCGAGATTCCACAGCCCGGCGAATCCCGCCACCCGCACCGACGGCAGCACGTTGGCGATCCAGCGGCTGTCATGCCACGTGCGTGCCTTGAGCGGAAGGGTCGCGATCATGGGCGTGACCAGGACATCGTGGTCGGCGAAGAACTCTTCGGCACGCTCCAGCCAGCGCTCCCGGGTGGTCTCCCGGACGCGCTTGGCCACCAGCCGCCCGAGCCGGACGTGGGTACGGGTGCGGGGCTGAAGTGCGGCGAGATCGAACTCGGCCGCTTGCTCGGCCGGACCCGCGACCCAGCGCGCGAGGAGGCCACCGATCGCTCCAGCGCTGTACCGCGGCGTTCCGGGCACGACCGTGTGCCCAGCCGCCAGGAAGAGCTCGCCGGCCCGGGTGACGGCCCGGCTGAACGCGCGCGGCAGCGGCGCCCTCGTCAACGGGACCTGGGTCGACAGGGCGATGCGAGACCGCTTCGGGTCGGTGAGGTCCGCCAAGCCGGGCTGTTCGGCGAGGACCGACATGAGCACGGCGGCGTCCGCCACCGTGGTCGTCATCGGACCGTGCGTGGACAGGCCGAACCAGCCGTCCTCCCCCGGTACGCGGACCACGCCCTTGCCCGGTTTGAGACCGACGATCCCGCACATCGCGGACGGCAGCCGGATCGAGCCCAACCCGTCGGTGCCGTGCGCGATGGGCACGAGTCCGGCCGCGACGGCCGCGGCACTCCCGCCCGACGAACCGCCGGCGGCGTACGACGGGTTGCGCGGATTGCGCGCCGTCCCGTCCGGATCGTCGCTCGACGGCCAGATGCACAGCTCCGGCACCCGGGTCAGGCCGACGATCACCGCGCCGGCGGCGCGTAGCCGCCGCGCTATCTCACCGTCCTCAGTGGACAGCGTCGACGAGCCCGCTCGTGAACCCCACGAGGCGTATTCGCCCTCGATCGGCGCGACGTCCTTGACCGCGACCGGCACCCCGGCCAGGGGCAGATCGGCCAGATCCGCGCGTTCGGCGACGGCGGCGGCCTCAGCGAGTGCTTCCTCGACCCGCACCCGGCGAAACGCGCCGACCACCCCGTCCGCCGCCTCGATCCGGGCCAACGCCTCACGCGTCACCTCGACCGGGTCGAGTTCCTTGGCGCGCACAGCCGCCGCGATTTCCACTGCCGTCTTGACCATCCCCGCACTGTAGAACGGGCGGCCAAGATCAGCTGCGCGCCGAACAGGCGAACTTCGCCGAGTCCGGTTCGAACGCGGGGAAATCGGTGTAGCCGTCGAGCCGCGCGCCGTAATAGACGTCGTGATCCGCCTCGGCGAGCGGGGCGTGGAGCGCGAATCGGGCGGGCAGGTCCGGGTTCGCGATGAACAACCTGCCGAAGGCGACCACGTCGGCCAGGCCGGATCCGATCAAGGACTCACCCTCGGCGCGGCTGGTCGGCTTCTCGGACCGCAGATTCGCGACGAGCGTTCCCGGCCACAACGGCCGCAGATGCGACAGCACCTCGACGTCAGGGGTATCGATGACGTGCAGGTATGCGAGCTCGTACCGGCGGAGTTCCGTGAGCAGTCGTGAGTACACCTCCTTCCAATCGTCTTCCACGATGTCGTTCTCCGGGTTGCCCGGCGAAATACGCAGAGCGACCCTGGCCGCACCGATCCGCTCGGTCACGGCCGCCACCACCTCGAGCGGGAAGGTGAGCCGTGCGCCGACCGAGCCGCCATACCGGTCCTTCCGGCGGTTGGTGTTGCCGGCGAGGAACTCCTGGATGAGGTAGCCGTTGGCGCCATGGAGTTCCACTCCGTCGAATCCCGCCTCGACGGCCCGGCGTGCCGCCTCGGCGAAGTCCTGGACGACCTCGCCGATTTCTTCCTCGCCGAGCGCCCGGGGTTCGACGGTGTCCGTCCAGCCGCCGGCCGAAAAGATCCGCCCGGCCTGCCGGACCGCCGACGGCGCCACCGGTGTCCGGCCCGTCACGCCGGGGTGGCTGACCCGTCCCGCGTGCCAGAGCTGCGCGTAGATCCGACCGCCTTCCTCGTGCACGGCCGCCGTCACCTCACGCCATGCCTCGGTCTGCCGCTCGTTCACCAGTCCTGGGATTCCCGGACCGCTCTTGCCGGTCTCGTTCACCCAGATGCCTTCGCTCACGATCAGCCCGGCGCCAGCCCGTTGCGAGTAGTACTCGGCCGTCCGCGGATGTGGCACGCCGGTGAGATCGTCGGCGCGGCCCCTGGTCATCGGAGCCATCGCCATGCGGTTCGGCAGCTGGATCGCGGTACCGCGGAACGCTTCTAGCAATCTCATGAACGCGAAGCTAAACCCTGACACCGGCGTCACGGTCAACCTCGGTTTGCGCGGCTACTGTGGACTCATGCGGATCGGCGAACTCGCGAAGCGGACCGGCGTGAGCGTCCGCTCGTTGCGGTACTACGAAACGGAAGGCCTGCTGCGCCCCGACCGATGCGGCAACGGCTACCGGACCTTCGCCGAAGACGACATCGCCAGGGTGCTGCAGATCCAGCTCTTCTATTCAGCCGGGTTGTGCAGCGGCAAGATCGCGGAACTCCTTCCCTGTGTTTCCGGGGACCACACGCATTTGGTGCCTTCGCCGGAGCTGACCGGCGAACTGGAGATCGCCAAGACCCGCATCCAGAACCAGATTTCCTTGCTCACCACCTCTCTGTCGGTTCTGGAACGTGTCCTGGCCGCGGCCAAGGGGACCGACACCGCCGAGGTACCGGTTCCCGCCCGGCCCGTCCGGCGGCATCGCGGGATCCACGTCTGACCTGTATCAGGCGTTCGGGTCCCGGCCCATCAGTCCGAGCAGCCTGTCCTGCAAGGGCGCGTCTTCGGGCACCTTGACTTCAGGTCCGAAGACGACGATGCCGGGCCCGAAGACGCCCGGGATCCTCATCTGTTCGGGGATCGCCTGCGCCGCCGGCCACATCCGCGCGACCTCCTCCGGATCGATCGTGTCGTCCTGCCCGGTGGCCCTGGCCAGATCCCAGCCGTGGATCACCATGTCGGCACTGACGACTTGATCGATGTGCTGTTCGGCGGTCATCTTCCCCGTCGGGGTCTCGTGCTCCGTGGCCGCGAGCACGGGATCGTCGAGGACGGCTTCGACATCGGCGCGAGCCGCCCGGAATGCGCCGAGCGGGTCGTCCAGGAGTGATGGCGCAGGCCCGAGGGTACGTCCGAAGGGGCTCAGCATCGCGCCGTGCATGTCGACGATGTGCCCGACGACATCTCTGGCGTTCCACTCCGCGCAGGGGGACTCGCTCTCCCATTGCCCGGCCTCGACGGCGGCTACCTTGCTCTCGAAGGCGTCGGCCCTGACGCGATAGCGGTCGGCGATGGCGTTCATCGTGTTCCCGCCCTCACCGGAGCGGCCACGACCTCGGCCAGCTTGTCGAAGCCTTCGCCGACGCCCCGCTCCATCCCGGATTCGAGTACGGCGTCCCGGATCCGCCTCGAGCCGTACCGCACCACCTGGGTCAGCGTGGTGACCCCGTCCTGTTCGACCAACGTCAGAGTCGCCAAAGCCTGCCCCTCCGACGCCTCACAGTCCTCGTTCGTCTCGAGGGAGACGAGCCGTCCCGGAGGGTCGATCTCCTGGTAGACGCCTTGGAGCAGCATCTCCATCCCGCCGCCGTGGCGCAGCCGGTAGCGCCATCCGCCGCCGACCCGCAGGTCGATCTCGCATTCGACGACCTCGCAGTCGCGCGGACCGAACCACCGGCGTACCAGCTCGGGTTTCGTCCACGCGTCGAACACCAATGCCCTCGGTGCGTCGAAGGACCTTGTCATGACGATCTCGAGATCGCCGGATTTCGTCACGCTGAGAGTTCTTCCCATCGTGCTGTTCCTTCCGCTCGTGCGGTGGTCAATCGGTCTTGCCGTGGTGTTCCCGGTGCTGGATCTCCCCTTCCAGGACGAGATCCAGCTCCGTGAAGGCCTCGTCCCAGTAGCGGCGGTAACCGCCGAGCCAGTCGTTCGCCATCTTCAGCGGCTGCGCCGCCAGCCGGCAGGGGCGGCGCTGAGCGTCTCGCCCCCTCGTCACCAGCCCCGCCCGCTCCAGCACCTTCAGATGCTTGGAGATGGCGGGCTGGCTCATCGCGAACGGCTCGGCCAGCTCCGTCACCGTGGCATCACCACGCGCGAGCCGGGCGATGATCGCGCGGCGGGTGGGGTCGGCGAGCGCCGCGAAGGTGACATCGAGCAGATCCTGTGCCACGGTCGCCCGCCTTTCGTTTCCTGTTCTCACGACTTCGACTTCTCACGATCGGCGACCGCCGATGGATAACCTTGCGGTTCCATAACCATGTGGTAATCTACGGCGGAGCAGATCGAACTGTCAAGTCCGAACGTCCGGTTGACGAGGGAGAACGCGAAAACGGAAGGAGGTGGGGCCGAAGCTCCGACGGGCGCGCGAACACACCAATGGGCACGCGAGCGCGTACGAAAGGGCAACTGGGGTTACCGTCGATACCGGCATGGACGACGACCGAAACGAGCCGATGAACTCCGGGCGACCGAAGACGACGAAGCGATGGGCGACCGTCATCCTGGGAGCCGCGACCGTTCTGCTGACCAGCGTGCAGTGCGGTACGGCGAACGACGAAGCCGGATCCGCGCAGCCGGCGGGGACGGTACCTCCGCCGCGTAGCAGTGCCGCTTCGGCCTCGCCCAGCTCCAGCAGGCCCGAGCCCTCGCCGTCACCGAGGGCGGAACAGGCGCCCGTTCCAGCCTGCGAAGCCGTCATCGCCGGGATGAGCCCCCGGCAGCGGTTGGCACAGCTGGTGGTGGTCGGCGTGAACGCGGGCGACCCGCAGGCGGCGGTGAAGCTGGTGCGTGATCAGCAGGTGGGCGGGATCTTCCTCGGCGGCAACGAGACGGCCCTCCTGCGGAACCGCGCACTGGAGGAGGTCCAGCGTGCGGCGAAGGTCCCGGTATCGGTGGCGATCGACGAGGAAGGCGGCCGCGTCCAGCGGATCGACGCCCTCGACGGCGACATGCCGAGCGCGCGGAAGATGGCCTCGACCATGACACCGGCACAGGTGCGAGCGAAGGCCGCCGAGCGAGGGCGGCAGATGCTGGCCCGCGGCGTCACCGTCGACTACGCGCCCGACGCCGACATCACCGACCAGCCGGACCGCGACATCGTCGGTGACCGGTCGTTCGGAGCGAATCCCGAAGTCGCGCGCAAGTACATCCTGGCCTTCGCGCAGGGCCTGCGCGACGCCGGAGTGCAGCCGGTACTGAAGCACTTCCCCGGGCACGGGCACGCCAGCGGGGATTCCCACAAGGGACTGGTGCGGACACCGCCGCTGGCCTCGTTGCGCAAGGTCGACCTGGTTCCGTACCGCGACATCGCCGAGTACGGCGAGATCGGCGTCATGGTCGGACATCTGGACGTGCCCGACCTGACCGGCGGCACACCATCGACCCTGTCGGCGGCGGCGTACCGGCTGTTGCGGAAGGACTTCGCGTTCGACGGTCCCGTGATCACGGACGATCTCGGGGCGATGAAGGCGATCACGTCGCAGTACCCACTGCAAACGGCTGTGCTCAAGGCACTGCAGGCCGGGGCGGATCAGGCGTTGTGGTCCTCTGGCGGCAATGTCGGCACGGTGCTGGCCACGCTGGAGCAAGCACTGGCGTCCGGCGAACTTCCAGCCGGCCGGGTCGACGAAGCCTTGCTCCGCGTGCTCACGGCGAAACGCGCCTGCGGCTGACAAGCCACGCCTCAGGCGGGCCGTCCGGAAGGGCGGCGTGGAAAGCGGTCCGAAAACTCAATGAACACAATGCTGACCAGGTCCGCGTCAGGAGTGACCCTGATCACCGCCCTGCCGCTCGATCAAGGAGGATCGCGTGCCTGGTCCCACGAAATACCTGCGCCGTCTCGCGCTGGCCGCCGCCGCGGCTGCTGGAATGAGCCTGCTCGCCGCCCCAATGACGTCAGCCACGCCGTCGCCGGTCGATCATCCGGTGCGGACGACCGGCTGCCAGCGTCCGTCCCCGGTCCCCGCCGGGGTGACGACGTCGCGGACTTTGACGTCCGGTGGCCTGACCCGCGAGTACACGGTGCACGTGCCGGCGCAGTACCAGCCGTCACGGCCGTACCCGCTGGTGTTGTCGTTCCATGGCCACAAACGGACGTCGAAGTATCAGGAGGAGCTGTCCGGGTTTTCCGCGTATGACGCGATTTCCGTCTACCCGCAAGGACTTCCGGGTACGGACGGGGAGTCGGCGTGGACCGGTGCGCCGTATTCGGCGGCAGCCGACGACGTGCTCTTCACCAGCGACCTGCTGAACACGCTCCAGCGGGAACTGTGCGTCGACTCCCGCCGGATCTACGCGACGGGCAAGTCGAACGGCGGCGGGTTCGTCGGCGTCCTCGCATGCCGGATGCCAGGGCGGATCGCGGCGTTCGCGCCGGTCGCCGGAGCGTTCTACCCACAAGGCGGCGAATGCCACCCGTCGCGTCCGGCGCCGATTCTCGATTTCCACGGCACGGCCGACGCGACGATCCCCTACACCGGTAATCCCGCCAAGGGCCTGCCGACGTTGCCGGATTGGCTCGCGGCGTGGGCGGACCGGAACGGCTGCTTCCCGCGTCCGATCGAGTACTCGCCGAAAGCCGACGTCACCGTCCAGCGATGGCTCGGTTGCTCGCTTCAGCACTACCGGGTCGAAGGCGCTGGGCACGTGTGGCCGAGCACCGAACCCAACAACGACTCCGCCACGCCGACCGTCATCGACGCGACCCCGGTCATCTGGAAGTTCCTGCTCACCCACCGTCTGCGTTAAGAACTCGTCGATTTCCTTGCCGGAACCCGCCGTCCGGCGCTACCGTCGAACCTGACCGGATGACCAGATGAGCAAATCTGGTCACGAAGTCAGACACTGGGAGCGCACGTGGCAGAACGTCCGGACCGCACCGCCGGCCGCGCCGATCGCATTCTCGACGCGGCCGGCGTCCTGCTGTCGCGGCTGGGCTATCGCAAAGTGACCATCGAGGACATCGCGAACCAGGCGGGTATCGGGAAGGGCACGATCTACCTGCACTGGCCCACCAAGGAAAACCTCTTCCACGCGCTGCTCCTGCGTGAATCCCTCCTTGCCGCCGAGAACCTTCTCGAGCGGTTGGAAGAAGACCCGGCGGAAGTGGTCCCGCATCGGTTCCAGCGGGCCGCTTTCCTGTTCACCCAGCGAAACCCGTTGCTCGGCGCGCTCATCACCGGCAACACCGAACTGCTGGGCCGGTTGAAGAAACATCCTCTGCAGGATCAAGACGCGGTCGTCACGGAGCGGTACCTGAAGACGATGACCGACCGGGGCCTGCTGCGCGACGACATCCCGAACCTGCTCTTTTCCCTGCGTGCTTCGGCGCTGGGGTTCTACCTGATGGACAGCTTCACCGGCGACGGCGCCGACCTCACCATCGAAGAGAAGGCCGACGCACTCGCGCACATCATCCGGACGGCGTTCGAGCCGCCGGAACCACCGTCCACGGCGAATCTGGCCGCCACCGCGGCCGAAGTGATCCAGGCGTTCCAGGATCTGATCTCGTCCTATCGCGCCTGGATCTACCGGAAGGACGGCCCCGAGGAGCCCGCTTGATCCGCGCTCCTCCACCACGAGAAGAAGGGGGCAAGCCATGACCACGATCGCCGAAACCTGGGGCGTCCACGAAGCCCAGTTCTGGCTTCGGGACGAATTCCCGGCCGACCCGGTCCGTTTCGACTCCGAGACGGGCATGTGGAACGTCTACGGCCACGCGGAGGCGTTGAAAACGCTGAGCGATCCCAAGGTGTTCTCGTCCGACACCACCCGGTTGATCCCCAAGGAGATCTCGCCGGACAAGGATCTGTTCGTCGAAGGCAACCTGCTTCAGATGGACCCTCCGGATCACAAGAAGCTGCGCACGCTGGTGAGCCACGCCTTCACGCCGAAGGTCGTCGCGGATCTCGAACCGCGCATCGCCGCGCTGACGAACGAGCTCCTCGACGCGGTCGACGGCGCGGACTCGATGGAACTGGTGACCCATCTGGCCTATCCGCTGCCGGTGATCGTCATCGCCGAGCTGCTCGGCATCCCGGCTGGCGATCGCGACCTGTTCAAGGAATGGGTCGACACATTGCTGCGGAACAGCCAGCAAAGGTCGTTGATCAAGCAGACCGAAGCGGACAAGAAGGCGGCCGAGGAAACGTCCGCACAGGTGAAGAACCTGGTGAACTACCTTTCCGAGCACGTCGACGACCGGCGGCGGAATCCGCGCGAGGACCTGCTGACCAAACTCGTCGAAGCCGAGGTCGACGGCACGAAACTCACTCAGAACGAAGTCGTCAACTTCGCGAACGTGCTGCTGCTGGCCGGGCACATCACCACCACGATGCTGCTCGGGAACACGGTGCTGTGCCTGGATTCCCATCCGGACGAGTACCGGCGGGTCCGTGAGGACCGCGCGTTGCTTCCCGCCACCATCGAGGAATCACTGCGGTTCCTCAGCCCGTTCGCACTCGTCGCCCGCGCCACGACGACCGAAGTCGAACTGGGCGGCCAGACGATCCCGGCGGACAGCATGCTCGGTATTTGGGTCGCGGCGGCGAACCGGGATCCGCGTACCTTCACGGATCCGGGCGTCTTCGATCCGGCGAGGGCGCACAACCCGCATCTGGCCTTCGGCCGCGGGATCCATTTCTGCATCGGGGCCCCGCTCGCCAGGCTCGAAGGCAAGACGGCGCTCAACATCCTGCTGGACCGTTTCCCGGATCTGCGCACCGATCCGGCCGTTCCGCCGTCGTTCATCCCCAGCCCGCACATGACCGGGGTGAACGAGCTCCGGCTGCTGCTGAAGCCCTAGCGGTCGGCGAACCGGGAGGCGAGCGGGACCACCATGCGCGGAATCCGCTTGCCGGGTGTGTACCGCAGTTCGGTGATGTTGCCGTTCGGCACGAGGTAGGTGTCGGCGAAAGTGCGGAATCGGCGCATGGCCCCGCTGTCCGGGGTGGTCGTTCCGGTCAGCAGTGACCACATGACCGCGCGGATGAACAGTCCGTGGGTGAAGACGGCGATCGGCCCGGGTTCCCGTTCTCCCAGCCGCGCCAGGAATTCCTGGGTCCGGTCGAAGAGAGCGGCGAAGGATTCCGCGCCGTTCACCGCGTGGTGTGGATCGGCACGGGACCAGTAGGCCTCCGTGTACGGCTTTCGGGTGGCAGTGGTGGTGACCTGTCCATGGAGTTCGCCGAGAAAGGTGAACTCCTGGACAGGCCACTCCTCACACTCCGCTCCGGGGAACCGCTCGATCGTCGGCTCGGCGGTCTGCCGCGCCCGCAGGAACGGCGACGTCACGATCAAACGGGGCGGTTCGGCCAGCGATTTCGCGATTTCGGTGGCCTGCCGTCGGCCGAGTTCGGTCAACGCGGAAGCCCCCGGCTCACCGCCGGGAAGCCCCGCGTTGGATTCGCTTTCACCATGTCTGATCAGCCACACCCGTGCCACGATCGCCTCCTAGACCCCGTGTGCATCGACGATCGCACCGAGCGGAGTTGACCGCGACTTCCAGGATGCCCTATCACCGCGGAAGTAGCGGATTTTTCAACGACCGAACTGTCCCGGCGCGCGCCCCTCGCCCGCGGGACCGCGGTACGCCTGCGCGATGTCGAGCCACTGGTCCGCCAGCGCGCCCTCCGCGCGGACGTCGAGGTCGTCGCGGTGACGCCGCCGGGTGACCAGCAGACAGAAGTCCTCCGCGCTCCCGGTGACACGCTGCCGGGAGTCCTCGGGTCCGAACGTCCACGACCGCCCGGACGGCGCGGTGATCTCGAACCGGAACTCCTGCTCCGGTGGGGTCAAGCCCCGTGCCTCGTAGCCGAAGTCCCGCACCCGGACGGCGAAGCCGACGAGGTACGCGAGCCGATCCGTCCGCTCCGGCCGCACTCCCAGCGCGTCCGCGATGTCCTGACCATGGGCGAACAGCTCCATCATCCCGGCGCAGGCGAGGATGGCCGGCGGCAGCGGGTTGACCAGCCACGGGACGACCTGGTCCGCCGGGACCGCGGCGAGTGCCTTGATCCCGGCGTCGCGTTCGGCACGCCAGCGGCCGAGCAGGACCTCGTTGGGGTCACCGAGGTAGTCGTCGAGGGCCGCGTTGACGGCGGCGTCGAAACCGCGCGCCATCGAGCTCTTCATGACTTCGGCGAACGTCCGCGGCTCGCCCGCGGACAATCCGGCGATCTTGAAGATGAAGGAGAGATGCGCGATCTGGTGTTTGACCGACCAGCCCGCCGCGGGTGTCGGCAGCTCCCATCCCGCGTCGTCCAGGCCGGCCACCAGGGCATCGACCTGTTCGCCCTCCGTGGTGAGGTCCCTGATCACGTTCCGGAAGTCAGTCACCGTACGTCCTCTCGCCGTTTCCACCCTCTCGAATGATGCGGACGCGCCGGGTCGTCGTCTTCTCTTCGTGAGCGCCGTCGAATTCGGACTTGATTCTGGATCCGGGTCCAAGTTCTACCCTCACACCATGCGAACCGAAGCGACGAAGGCCCTGACGGCGTTGACCATGTCCCAGGTGACCTCTCGCGCCGGGGTCCGGCCGGACACAGTGCGCTACTACGAGCGCATCGGCCTCCTGCCCACGCCCGCGAGGACGACCGGGGCACACCGGCGCTACGACGAGGACGTCATCGACAGGCTGCGGTTCATCCGCGGCACCCAGCGGCTCGGCCTGACGCTGACGGAGATCGGTGACCTGCTGAGCGTGCGCGACACCGGGGTGTGCCCGTGCGAACCCGCCGAAACCATGCTGGAACGCCATCTCGCCGAGATCGAAGCGGAGATGGCGCGCCTCGGCGAACTGCGTGCCGAACTCACTTCCATGCTGTCCGGGATGTCCGGCGCCGAATGCGCCGACCCGCTTCCCGGCGCATGGTGCCCGCCCGAGTGCGGACCCGAGGGAGGAGGTGGATGACCATGCGGAACGACGACTGGTGCGATTGCGACTGCTGCGGCAGCGGCTGCTGCTGACCCGCTACGGCGGGACCGGCCGGGCTTGACGTCACCCGGCCGGCCATCCGAGCTCAGTCCTGCGGCAGGAGCACGGTCTTCCCGATCCGGTCCTTGCTGACTTCGGCCGAATAGGCCATCAGCCCGCCCGCCTGCGCGTCCCGGAACAGCCGCTGGATCGGCGAGGTGCGCAGGAAACCCGAACCTCCGCCCGCTTTCAGCGCCACCTGGGCGACATCGCGTGCGATGTCGTTCGCGAGCACCTTCGCGGTCATGGTCGCGGGCAGGAACTCCGGCAAATTCTGATCCGCCAGCCACGCCATGTTCCGGGCGTACATGAGCGACGCTTCGAGACGGGCGTGGACGTCAGCGACTTCGAATTGCAGCCATTGCATTCCGGCGAGCGGCTCCCCGGTCGCGGGGATGACGCGGCTCCGGGCATGCGAGATCAGCGCTTGCTCCGCCGCGTCGGCGATCCCCAGCGACAGGAAGGCGAGACCCGCCGCGATGTGGTTCGGCCGCTGCACGGTCGCGGGCGGGCACCGGCGGTCCTCCCGCAGGACGGTGCCTTCGAACGAGACGAGCTGGCTTCGGCTGGCGCGCAGTCCCATCGTGTCCCAGATGGGGACGAAGCCCATCGTGTCGTCCGGCGATACGCCGAAGAACGTGGGCACACCGCCGACGAGCGCGTTGACCAGGAAGTGGTCGGCGACCTCGCAACCTGAGACGAAACGTTTGGCGCCGGTGAGCCGGTACCCGCCGTCGACGGGTTCGGCGACCTGTTGCGGCATCAGGAACATGTTGCCGCTGCTCGGTTCCGACAGCGCGTTGGCGAACCGCTTGCCGTCGATGAGCTCTTCGGCATAGAAGCGGCCCACATCGGGAGCGGACAATTGGGCCAGGCCGACGGCGGCTCCGATGTGCATCACCCAGACACACGCTGTCGACGAACAGGCCGCGCTGAGGATCCGGACGATCTCGCCGTAGGTCCGATAACTGAGGTCCTCACCACCGAACTCCGGGGGCAGGGTCGCCCTGTCCAGTCCGGTCGCGTGCAGGGCACGAAGGTTGGCGATGGGCAGCTCGGCCGTTTCGTCGAACTCGGCGGCACTCGCGGCGAAGTCCTTCGCCAGTTCGGTGACGGTTTCGATCCAGTGACGTTCGTTGGCCGGCGGGGCGAACGGATGGACGGGCTCGGTCATGACCGCATCATGCCGGAATCGCGAAGGCCTCCCCGCCACCCTGAGAATGGCGAAGGAGGCCTTTCACGGTCCGGCCGTCACACTCCGGTGCAGGCGGCCATCGCGAATTCGCCGGAAGCGGTCTTGGTCGAAACCACCGCGCCGTCGACGGTGATCTTGCAGGTGACGGATCCGCCGGTCTCGCCGGTGGTCACGGTCAGCGTCCCGCCCTTGTAGACGCCCTTGTTCTCGACTTCCTTGTTCCACGGCAGCGCCGGGACGGTCTCCGTGACGGGGTTGAGGACCTCGCCGTAGATGACCTCGACGTTCGTCGCGTCGCCTGTGACCTCGTAGGAAACCTTCGCGGTGCGGTTGATCTCGTTGTTGACCTCGTTGACCGCCGCGTTGAACACGAAGATCCACACGATGCAGACCACGAGGCCGAGCGCGGACAAGGCGATGCCTGTGATGGAGAGCCCCTTGTTGGAGGCCTTCCCGTTCTTGACGCGGATCAGCCCGATGATCGAGAAGATCAGGCCGAGGATCACCAGCGGCCAGGCGATGACGCCGACGAACGGGATCGGGGAGAAGACCAGCCCCACCAGGCCGAGGACGAAGCCCGTGACGCCGATGCCGTTGCGGGGCGGCATCGGGCTGGCGGGGGCTTGCGGGGCCGGCGTGTAGGGGGTTTGCTGGGTCACGGGGGTTTTCCTTTCCAAAGGGATGAACGAGGCGGCATACAACCAGCGACCACGAGGCGCCCGCGTCGTCCTCGGCGCGTGAACCCGTTACGACGAAAGTCGTAATTCACGTGTCGTGAAGGACCGGTTCCGCTGATGCGGCCGGCCAAGCGGGTTTGCGTACGCTCGCCGCATGGCAAGGCGTGTGCTCGGTGTGGTGCTCACCGTGGTGGCGGTCGCGGCGTGCGTGATCAGCAGCGTTTTCGTCTTCAGCGCCCAGGGTTACCTTCCGGCGACGCAATCGTTCGTCCCGACGTGGTGGTCCACGCTCGGTTTCTTCACCGGGATAGCGGCCGCGGTCATGCTCTGCTGGCGGCACAAATGGCCGGAACTCGTCCTCGGCATCGCCTTGGTGCCGCCGCTCTGTTTCCGGTCCGACGCGCTGGCCGCGTTGGTCGCTCTCGCCGCCTTGGCCGCGCGCCGCCGCGACCGCGTCCTGTGGACCGGGTCCGTCCTGGTCTACGTCGCCACCGCGTGGGCGTTGTTCGGCGACGCCAACCGCCATCCCGACGTGACCGTCGCCGGGCAGATCGTCGGCAAGCAGTTCTCCGCCGTACAGCTGATGGGGACGTTGACGGCCGCCGTCGTGATGACGGCCGTGCCGCTCACCGTCGGGGTCGTCCGCGGGATGCAGGACACGCTCGCGATCCGCGAGGCCAAGGAAGAGGAACTCCGTGCCGAAATGACCCGCCGCGCCGAACGCACCCGGATAGCGCGCGAAATGCACGACGTCCTCGGGCACCGGCTCTCCCTGCTGTCGCTGCAGGCCGGCGCGCTCGAGGTCAGCAAGGGCCCCGCGACCACGGAAGCGGCGAAGACCGTCCGCACGACCGCGCGCCAGTCACTCGACGATCTGAGGCAGGTCATCGGGGTCCTCCGCGATGGCCAGGGTTTCGGCGAAAACAGCGAGAACGGAATCCATCCGGAGCCGCCACAGCCGACGTTGGCGGACATCCCCGAACTGGTCGCCAACGCGCGCCGGGCCGGTCTGGGGGTCAACGTGACGATCCTGCTCGACGACGCCGGCGGCGCACCGGCGTTGCTCGGCACGACCGCGTACCGGATCGTCCAGGAGTCGATGACCAACATCCTGAAACACGCTCCGGGCGCGACGGCCGAGGTTTCGGTTCGCGGCGGGCCAGGGAACGGGCTCACCGTCGAGGTCGTCAATCCCCTGGCCGCGACCGCCGCGACCGGGAATCCGCCGGGTGCGGGCGCGGGCCTGACGGGGATCGGCGAACGTGTCACGCTGGTCGGCGGCAACGTCAGCGCGGGCCCCACCGAAGAGCGCACATTCGCCGTCCGGGCTTGGCTACCGTGGGGACACCACTAACCTGACCGGGTGAACCAGCGCCCACTGCGAGTGCTGCTCGTCGACGACGACCCGCTCGTGCGAACCGGTTTGTCGATGATCCTGTCCAGCACGGGCGACATCGAGGTCGTCGCGGAAGCCGGTGACGGGGACGAGGCCGTGCCGAAGGTGACCATGCACGCGCCCGACGTCGTGCTGATGGACATCAGGATGCGGCGGATGAACGGCCTCACCGCGACCGCCGCGGTCACCGCACTGCCCAACCCGCCGAAGGTCCTCGTGCTCACCACCTACGACCTCGACGAGTACGTCTTCGACGCGCTCGGCGCGGGCGCCAGCGGGTTCCTGCTGAAGGAGGGGTCGCCGCAGGAGATCATCGACGCGGTGCGCGTGGTCGCGGCGGGTGAGGCGATGCTGTCGCCGCGGACGACGCGGAAACTCATCGGGCATTTCGTCGCGACCAGGACGAGCCCTCGCCGTCATCGGGCGCGAGCCGGGCTGGGCACCCTGACCGAACGCGAGCGGCAGATCGTCACCGCCGTCGCGCAAGGCTGGACCAACGCCGAAATCGGCGCGGAACTGCACCTGAGCGAGGCGACGGTGAAGACCCACATCACCCGGATCTTCGCGAAACTCGACGCGACCAACCGGGTCCAGCTGACGATCTTCGCCTACGAAGCGGGGCTCGTCGCTCCCTGACCTTCCGTCGCGAGCAGCCCGGCGGCGACGGTCCCCCAGAGGACCACGGCACCTCCGAAGCCGGGCACGAGCTGCCAGGCCGCGGCCCAGCCCGCGATCGCGAGCACGGCCGCCAGCACGGCGACAGCGCACAACAGGGCGCTCAGCACCAGGAAACGTCGCGAGCCGAACAACTTCGCGAACGGCAGGAAGTGCAGGCCGACCACGAAAAGCACCCACGCGGGCACGGCTTCGGGAACCTCGAAGACCGCCGAAAGCACCCTGGAGCCGGCGAAGATCCCCACCAGCATGAGCAGCACGGCGATCCCGTATCGCTTGCCGAACGGGCTCTCCTCCCGGCCGTCGCCCGCGGGCAGTCCGGCGCCGTGCCGGGCGGTCAGGACGAGCCAGCCCACCAAGCCCAGCACCGCGACGATGCCCACGACGACCAGCGGCGTCGATCCGTCGGCAACGGAGGAGGCTCCGAAGAACCACCATCCGGCACCGAATCCCACGCCGATCGCGGAACTGATCAGCAAGGTGATCAGATGCCCTTTGGTGAACCGAGCGTCCGTCATCACGCGAGCCCGGCGAGGAGGGCGGCGGCCTCCTGCGGGTGCATGAGGAAGCGGACGTGGCTGCTCGTCAGTGACCGCACGTCGGTCGGGTTGTCCGGGGTGAGCGCGTCCGCCTCCTTGATGAAACGGTCCTGCAGTGCGAGCGGCATCGACCGGTCTTCGGTGAGCCTGATGTAGGTGCGCGGGATCCGGCCCCAAGTGGCGGCGTCGGCGAGTTCGGTCCCGGCGTCGAGGCTCTCGTCCGGCTCAAGAGTGTTGAGGTAGGCAAAGAACTCCTGCTCGGTGCCGTCCTCGATCATCGCGGTCTTCAACGCGGCCAGCAGCGCGGGATCGGCGGTGCGCCAATTCATCCGGAGCGCGCCGAGCTCGGCCGGGTTCGCGACGACGACCCCGCCGACGTCGTTGAGCGCGCTGCTCGCGTACTCGGGCCCCTGCATGTACTCGCCCACCGTCGCGTCGACGCAGCACCACGCGGAGATGTAGACGATCCGGTCGATCAGTTCCGGGACGGCGTTCGCGACGCCGGTGAGCACGAGCCCGCCGCGGCTGTGCCCGACAAGGATGACGGGACCGTGCTCGGCGACCTTGCGCACGACGTCCACCACCTGCTCGACGGCCTCGGCCAACATGGCGCCCGCCTGGTTCGACGGCGCCGTGGCCAGCGCTTCGAGGTCTTGCGGTGCCTGATAGGCGGCGTGGAAACCGGCGGCGAAGCCGTGTCCGGGAAGGTCGACGGCCAGCGTGCGGTGGCCGAGCAGGGCGAGCTCGCGTTGCAGCGGGCCCCAGGTGAACGAGGCGCTGTTGGAACCGTGGACCAGGACGTAAGTGGGAGTCACGGTTCGTATCCTGACATCCCGGCTTTGCCGGCCGACGATCGTGAGGCCCAGCTCATGACTCGTCACGTTCCGGGTGATCCGTTGTCGGTGTTGCCGGACGATCATGTTGACATCCGACATCTCCATTGAGTCACGAGATGTAACGCGAGAGCTTCCATTTACGACCTAGGTCCCGCAACGCGGCGATAGCCACTGGGGAAGGTGCGGCCATGGCGCACCGAGGAACGTGTCATATGGAGGGCATCACTATGGAGATCGCAGAGCGCGCACAGGCTCTGGCTCTGAAAATCCGGAAGCACAAGGCCGACATCCAGACGGAAGAGGCCACCAAGAACGCTTTCGTGATGCCCTTCATCAGCACGGTCCTCGGATACGACGTCTTCAATCCCGCAGAAGTAATCCCCGAATTCACTGCTGATGTCGGCACTAAAAAGGGCGAAAAGATCGACTACGCCATCGTGCACGACGGGCAGGTGCAGGTACTCGTCGAGGCCAAGAAGATCAACGATCCGCTTCGGATCGAGCACGCTTCCCAGCTTTTCCGCTACTTCGCTGTGACCAATGCGAGGATCGCCATCCTCACCAACGGCGAAGTCTACCAGTTCTACACCGATCTGGACGCGCCGAACAGAATGGACGCGAAACCCTTCCTGGTACTCGATTTTTCGGATATCGACGAGACGCTCATTCCCGAGCTCGCGAAGTTGAGCAAGGAGTCCTTCAACCTGGACTCGGTCATTAGTGCAGCCGAGGAACTCAAGTACATCGGCCAGATCAAGCGGATCCTCGCGACCCAGTTCAAGACGCCCGAGGACGAGTGGGTGAAGTTCTTGGCAGGCCGTGTTTACGAAGGCTCCTTCACCCAGCGAGTGCGCGACCAGTTCGCCCCACTTGTGGACAAGGCGGCCCGGCAGTTCCTCAACGAGCAGGTCAACGATCGTCTGAAGAACGCGCTTGGCGGCCCCGATTCCTTCGTCAGCGTTTCAGCCGGTGCGCCCAATCTTTCAGATCAGGAAGTTCCTGCCGAGGACTCCCCCGAGGCTCCGGCGGAAGCACGGACCCGTGACAGCAACGGGGATGTGGTGACGACCGAAGAAGAGCTCGAGGGGTATCGGATTGTCCGCGCAATCGTCTGCCGAGAGGTCCCGGCGGCCCGGATCATCGCGCGCGATACGAAGACCTACTTCGGCGTCCTGCTTGACGACAACAATCGTAAGCCGATCGCACGCCTGTGGTTCAACCGTTCAAAGAAGTATCTCGGCGTCTTCGACGAGAACAAGGTCGAGACACGCATCCCCATCACGACAGTCGAGGAGATCTACCAGCATGCAGACCACCTCCGGAAGACCGTGACCCGATACAACTCAGCAGCCACCTCCGAACCCAGGGCGGCCGAAGGCACGGTGTCGAACGGCGCGGATTCGTCGCTCAGTCCGCGATGACCACTTGACCCGCCCCGTCGAACCGGTAACCGACCCCGCGCACCGTCGCGATCGGTGTCAGCACGGGTTCCAGCTTGCCCCGGATCTTGTGGACATGGACGTCGACGGTCCGGACGTTGCCGCCGGACAGGCCCCACACCCGCTCCATCAGCGTGACGCGGTCGAAGACGCGATCCGGATTCCGGCTCAGGAACAGCAGGAGGTCGAACTCGAGCCTGGTGAACTCCAGTACCTCGCCGCGCAGCAGCACCCGCCGCGAATCCGGCTCGATGCGCAGCGGCGGGGCGGACTCACCGGACCGCCGCCGTCCGGCGAGTTCGACGACCTGGCCGGTTTGGACGGTCCGTGCCGTCAAGGTCACGCCGACAGTGTCCTCAAAGGACTCAAGCAGGCGCGCGGCGATCGTGGCGGCGTGCTCGGAGTCGGTGTTCACCCGCAACGCCAGGGTCAGCTCGACGGTCGGCTCGAAGCTCACCGCGACCGACTGCGTCATCTCACACCACCCGTACCGGATGCCGGACGACGGCGTCGAACAGGTAGCCCTGCGTGTTGTGCGGGGTGACCTCCGGCTGGGTGGCACCGGTGATGTCGGTGGCTCGCGCCCGCAGCGTGTGGGCACCGGGAACACCGGCGCGCCAAGGGATCTCCCAGCGCTGCCACCCTCGATCCGCGGCCGCGCCCACGAACTTCGCCTGCCGCCAACCATTTCCGGTATCGACGTCGACCCGCCGGATCCGGCCGTTGCCCGACCACGAACGGCCGCGCAGCACCTGCCTGCCGCCGGCCGCGAACTCGGCGTTCCAGGGCAATTCGAACGCGCTCTTGACCACCTGCCGGGTCACGAGCGTGCCCTCCGCCGGATAACCCGGCCCGAGCAGCCGGTAGTACTGCGTGTTCCACGGCGACACCAGCGGCGTCTCGGAGACTTCGATACGCCCCAACCATTTGATCGACGAGATACCGGCCCAGGACGGCACGACGAGCCGCACCGGATAGCCGTGGTCCGGCGGGAGCGGGCGTCCGTTCATCTCGTAGGCCAGCAAGACGTCCTGCAACGCTTTCGCGACCGGCAAAGGACGGCGCACCTTCCCCAGGTTGACCCCGCCGGTGACGTAATCGGCGTCCAGCCCCTCCGGCAGGACGTCCACCGCGTGCCGAGTCAGGCCCGCCTTGACCAGCACCGTGGAAAGCCGGACACCACGCCAGCGCGCGACGCCGATCGCGCCGAGCTTCCACGCCGTACCGGACACCGATTGCCCTTGCTGGCTGGTGAAGTAACTCCGTCCGTTGCCCGCGCATTCGATGGCGGCCGTGATCGACTCGGAAGGCAATCGCAGCAGGTCTCGGTAGCTGAACTCGACCGGCCCTCCGCTGAGCCCGGTCCCGAAGAGCTTCAGCCGCCAAGTGCCGACGTCGATCGTCGGAGTGGCGGTGTGGTTCCGCACGAAGAACCGCTCGACCGGGGTCAGGTAGCCCTGGCCGCTCATCGCTTCCCAGCGTGTCTCCGCGTTGGTGCCGTAGACCTCGAAAATCTCCGGCGGCAGGGGCTTCACGATCGGTGTGGCCGCCGACGCTGTCCCGGACGGAAGCGCGCCGAACGCGGTCAGCGCGAGCGAGCCGCCAGCCGTCAGCCGGAGCATCCCGCGCCGCGACAGCGCCTTCCCCGCCCGCCATTGCTCGATCCGGGTGCGGTCGTAGGTGGCTTCGTCGGTCAGGCCGGTTCCGGTCATGTGGGTCATTGTCGGCAGCGGCCGACCACGCGGACCAGCATGTCCACAGAGCGGAACTCGTCAGGTCCGGAATGCTGTACGTGCCCCGGACGGGGATCGAACCCGCACTGTGTCGATTTTAAGTCGACTGCCTCTGCCAGTTGGGCTACCGGGGCACGGGTCAGCCTAGGCGATGCCCTGAGCGAGGCGATGACCTAGTTCGCCTTGTCGGCTTGGCGGTACTTGAGCCAGCTGTTGCCGACGAGGTCCCAGATCGCCTGGTACTGGTCGAATCGCTCACGCAACACGGCCTGGTCGAGCTCTTCGGGCGGCGTCGATGCGATGTAGTACGTCAGCTCGTCACGCAGCCGGTAGAACTTGTACTGGCCCTCTTCCATCAGCACCCACAGCGAGCGCCACGCGAAGAAGGGTTCGAGCACGTTCACCACGGTCACGACGGCGACCAGCGCGAACGCCGTCCCCGTAGCCGCGTTCAGACTCTGCAGGCCGAGGATGATCGTCGACGTCGCCGACAAGAGCAGCGCCAGGATCCGCAGGATGACCGACCGCGCGCGGAACCGGCGTTTGCGGATCCGCGCGTACTTCGTCCCCTGTTCGATCCGCTCCACGAGGTCGTGGGCGAGTTCGAGCGGGGTCAGCCCCGGCCGGGGAAGGGCGGATTGGATGGGCGGCTTCAACTTCCGGAATGCCTGCACCGGCACACCTTAAACGCCGTGAAGGCCTCCTTCCCTACGTTCAAGGTAGGGAAGGAGGCCTTCACGGAATCACGGACTCAGGACTTCGACAGCCTGTCGAACTCCTCGCGCGGGTTGTTGATCTGACCGAGCGAGATGACCTCGCGCCGGAACAGGCCACCGAGCATCCAGTCGAACAGGATGCGGATCTTGCGGTTCCACGTCGGCATCGCCTTGAGGTGGTACGCGCGGTGGAAGAGCCAGGCCGGGAAGCCCTTGATCTTCAGGTTCAGCGCGTCGGCGACACCCTTGTGCAGGCCGAGGCTGGCCACCGCACCCAGGTTCTTGTGGTAGTAGTCCTTCGGCTTGCCGCCGCGGATCACCTTGATGATGTTCTTCGACAGCAGACGCGCCTGACGGACGGCGTGCTGCGCGTTCGGCGGGCAGGTCGCGGTCGGGTCCTGCTCGGTGCGCGAGAGGTCCGGCACGGCGGCGTTGTCACCGGCGGTCCAGACGTCGGGGTGCCCGACGACCTGCATCGCGGCGGTGGCCTCGACCCGGCCGCGCTTGTCCAGCGGCAGGTCCGAGCTGGCGAGCACCGGGTTCGCCTTCACACCGGCGGTCCAGATGATCGTGTCGGTGTCGAATTCGGTGCCGTCCGAGAGCACGACGTGGCCGTTCTCGAACGACTTCGCGGCTGTCGACAAATAGACTTCGATGCCGCGCTTCTCGAGCTGCTCGACGGTGTACACACCGAGCGTTTCACGCACCTCGGGGAGGATCCGCCCGGCGGCCTCGACGAGCACCCAGCGGATGTCCTCGACCTTGAGGTTCGGGTAGTAGTTCTCCACCGCGAACCGGGTCATGTCCTCGAGCTCGGCGAGCGCTTCGATACCGGCGAACCCGCCGCCGACGACGGTGAACGTCAGCAGGCGCTTGCGCTGCTCGGGATCGAGCGTGCTGGCGGCCTCGTCCAGCTTCGTCATGACGTGGTTGCGCAGGTAGATCGCCTCGCCGATGGTCTTGAAGGCGATGCCCTCCTCGACCAGGCCCGGGATCGGCAGGATGCGCGCGACGGCGCCGAGCGCGACCACGAGGACGTCGTAGTTCAGCTGCTCGACGTGCCCGTCGGCGGCCTCGACCGTCACGGCTTTGCGCTCGTGCTCGATCTTCGTCACGCGCGCGGTGAGCACGTGGCAGCGCTTGAGCACGCGCCTCAGCGGCACGACCACGTGCCGCGGTTCGATCGCACCGGCCGCCGCCTCGGGCAGGAAGGGGGCATAGGTCATGTGCGGCTGCGGATCAACGACCGTCACGGACGCTTCGTTGGCCCGGAGCATCTTCTGGAGCCCGTACGCCGTGTAGAGCCCGACGTACCCACCACCAAGGACGAGGATCCGTGTCGGTTCCGACTTAACACCAGCCATATTTCTATAGTCGCACCCATCAGCTGAGATCGCTCGCAGACCCCATCCGGCTGTGACCAGCGTCGCCACGGTTTCCGCACCGATTCAGTTCAGGCCCGCCACCGAGGTCGCGGAGGCCAGGACGTCGCACACCATGTCAAGCGTCAGGCGGCCGGTCTGGACATTGCGCTGCGACACGTGGTAACAGCCGAAAAGGCGCAGGTCGCCGAGTTCCACTTCGACTCCGTGGCCGAATTTCGGGCGTGGCGCGGGCACCGGCCAGCCCGCCTCCGCGAGCACCGGCAGCAACGCCTGCCAGCCGAACGCGCCGAGCACCACGACGGCCTTCAGCGTCGGCTTCAGCAACGCGAGCTCGGACGCGAGCCACGATCGGCAGGTCTCCCGTTCCTCAGGTGTGGGCTTGTTCGCGGGTGGCGCGCATCTCACCGGGGAGACCATCCGGGTGCCTCGCAGCTCGAGCCCGTCACCTATATGGGTCGACGTGGGCTGCGACGCGACACCGACCCGGTGAAGCGCCTTGAAGAGAACGTCACCGGACGGGTCGCCGGTGAACAACCGGCCGGTCCTGTTCGCGCCATGTGCGGAGGGAGCGAGGCCGACGATGGCCAGCGAAGCGTCCGGCGGGCCGAAGCCGGGCACCGGCCGGGCCCAATAGGTCTCGCCGGCGAACGCCGCCCGTTTGACCACGGCGATCTCCTCGCGCCAGGCGACGAGCCGCGGGCAGGCACGGCAGTCCACGACCTCGGCGTCGAGTTCGGCGAGTGAACGGAACCTCATGACGCTTCTTTCAGGGTGTCTCGGGCGAGGCGGTCGGCGTGCCGGGTCGTCTCCGGCTGGCGGAACGACGGTGCCAGCCGCAGCACCTGGCGGCACGCGTTCTCCAGCGAGATCTTGTGGCCGACGGAGACGTAAACGGGCTTCACGCCGTCCTGGGTGCGCAGGACCGCGCCGACGACCTCGCCCTTGTCCAGCAGGGGTGCCCGCGAGCCACGGGCACCGCCGGGCTCGTCGTGTTCACCGATGAAGCGGGTCTTGCCGACCCCGATGGACGGCAGACCGGTCACGACGCCGACATGGCAGGCGAGCCCGAACCGGCGCGGATGCGCCAGGCCGTGCCCGTCGCAGACCAGCAGATCCGGAACGTGATCGAGCGCGCGGAGGGCGTCGAGCAGCGGAGGAAGCTCGCGAAACGCGAAAAGGCCCGGTTCGTAGGGAAACGAAATCCGGGAAACGACCGATCGCTTTTCCACGACGCGGAATCCGGAGGTCTCGAGGGTGACCGCGGCCGCGGCGATGAGGCCGCTGCCCTCGTCGTACGCGACGTCCAGCCCGGTGACCGTGGCGATCTCTTGTGGACAGCGATCTTCGAGATCAACCAGGCCACGCAGGGTTTCCTGGATCTCGATCGCCTGCCGGGGCGTGCCCGGGCGATCATGCGCCGTGACGATTTCCACTCCTACAGACTGCCAGTAAGTTGGAGGCATGCCGGACACCAATCCCGATTCGAAGGCCACCGACGAGAAGGACACCCCGTCGGTGGAAACCAAGGTCGAACCGACCGACGACCTGGTCACCACGAAGCACACGCTGACGCTCAAGCGGAAGAAGCTCGCGTACACCGCCCAGACCGGGCGGATCGTGCTGCGGAAGGAGGTCATCACCGACGGCAAGTCCGAAGGCCACAAAGCCAAGGCCGAGGTGTTCCTGACCTCCTACACCCTCGACGACGCCGAGCCCGGCTCGCGGCCGGTCACTTTCGCGTTCAACGGCGGGCCCGGCTCGGCGAGTGTCTGGCTGCACATGGGCCTGCTCGGCCCGCGTCGCGTGCTTTCGGGCGATGTCGACGACCCGGTCGCGCCGCCCTACGGGCTGACCGACAACCAGGAAACCCTGCTGGCGCACAGCGACCTGGTGTTCATCGACCCGGTGTCGACCGGCTACTCGCGCGCCGTGGACGGCGAGGCGGCCAAGGAGTACCACGGGTACACCGCCGACATCGAGTCCATCGGCGAGATCATCCGGCTGTGGGTCTCGCGCAAACAGCGCTGGCTGTCGCCGAAGTTCCTGGCGGGCGAGTCCTACGGCACGCTCCGCGCGGCCGGGCTGGCGTCGCATCTGCAGGAACGTCACGGGATGTACTTCAACGGGCTCCTGCTGATCTCGTCCGTGCTGGACCTGGGCACGCTGCGGTTCACCGAGGGCAACGACCTGCCGTACTCGCTGTACGTGCCGACGTACGCGGCCATCGCGCACTACCACGGCCTTCACGGCGACCGTCCGCTCGACGACGTCCTCGCGGACGCGGAGGACTTCGCGGCCAAGGAACTCCCCTGGGCCCTCGCACGCGGCGCCCGTCTGTCCACACAGGACCGCGCGGAAGCGGTGGCGACGCTCGCTTCACTGACCGGACTGAGCGAGTCCTATGTGGACCGCGTGAACCTGCGGATCGAACACGTCCGCTACTTCACCGAACTGCTGCGGGACAAGGGTCTGGTGGTCGGGCGGATGGACGGCCGGTTCACCACCTGGGAGCCCGACGGCGGCCGTGAGCACATGAGCGACGACCCGTCGATCTCGCGGATCATCGGCGCCTACACGGGCGGGCTCAACCACTATGTGCGGGCCGAACTCGGCTACGAGAACGACCTGCCGTACGAGATCCTCTCGACGGACGTCTTCAAGGCCTGGTCGTACTCGGACTTCGAGGGGCGCTCGGTGTCCTCTGTGGACTCGCTCGCTTCGGCCATGCGGGCGAACCCGCATCTTCGGGTGCACGTCGCCTTCGGTCACTACGATGGCGCGACGCCGTACTTCGCTTCTGAGCACGTGCTGGCACGCCTTCAGATTCCCGAGGAACTGCGGGAGAACATCGACACGGCGTACTACCCGGCCGGGCACATGATGTACGTGCACGAGGAGTCGCGGGTGCGGCAGGCGAAGGACCTGGCGAAGTTCATCAAGGCCGCTTCCGGGAAGTAGCCGCCTCCGCCTCAGCGGCACCCCTCAGGCGCTATGAACGGTCCGTTCCTTGCAAATTTTGCAAGGAACGGACCGTTCATAGCGCTCGAGCACCGAGTACTGTCGGTTCTCCGGTCCACCATGTCGACATGTACCTATCAAGAGCTCCGCTAACGGACTCATACCTACGTCAACACAGCCGATACGGCGTCATCCGTGTGGCGACCCTGGAGAGACTCGGGGTCACGCAAAGCACGTCGTATCGAAGATGTCAGCCTGGCGGAAGGTGGACTCACCTTCTGCCAGGCATCGTCCTTCTCTCGAAGGAACAACCGACCGCACGGCAACGAGTTGAAGCCGCGCTGATGCTCACCAATGCTCTAGGGGTCGTCACTGGCTTCGAGGCAGCGCGGCGCTACGGGCTACGACAATCCGGTCCTCACGGGACAGTCCACCTGCTCATCCCCGAACAGCACCAGGTGCGAAGCGTCAAGTTCGCGATCATCGAACGAACGATCGCCATGCCGGAACGCCGCGTGCTCGAAGGGGTACCACTGGCGGCACCGGCTCGAGCCGTCTTGGATGGTGTAAGGCGCATCCGAGATCTCGACCCGGTTCGTGCCCTGCTCATCGAAGCCATCGAGACGGGCCTCTGCACAGTGGAGGAGTTGAGCGCCGAACTCGAATCCGGCAGCAGGCGAGGAACAGCTCTCCCTCGTGCCGTGCTCCGCGAGCTAGCCGCCGATGTCAAGTCCGTCCCTGAAGCGGCATCTTTGGCGATCTGGGAGAAAGCGGGACTGCCGCCTGCCGAGCGAAACGTCAAGATCTACGACGCCTTCGGCAACTACATCGGCAAACCCGATTCATGGTGCGACGAACTTGGCATGGCATGGGAAGTCGATTCGTACGCCTTCCACTTCGGCAGGGACGCCTATCGGAAGACCCTCCACCGCAACAATCGCTACGCGGCTGCGGGGATCATCGTCGTACAAACCTTGCCGTCTCGGATTCGCGACGAACCGGAGAAGGTCATCGCCGAACTCCGTGCCGCGGCCGAGGCGGCGGCACGACGTCCGAGACCTGATGTCACTGTGGTCCGCACCGACCGAGCCGCCTGACGGTCCGGCCCGCATACGCTATGAACGGTCCGTTCCTTGCAAAATTTGCAAGGAACGGACCGTTCATAGCACTCGAAGGAACCGAGGGATCAGCCGCGCAGGTACTGGGAACCGCGCGTGACAGCCGACCAGGCGTCAACAGCACCATGGCCGTAGAAGCCGTTGAACGAAGCGTCACCGGTGCAGGTCGCGGTGAACGAAGCGTCCCGGCCTTCCTTCAGGTAGTCGACGGTCCGCGGCGTCGGGCAGGCGATGTCCGAAGCCGTGCCCTCGAGCACCCGCTGCACGGCGTCCGGGTTCATCCCGAAATCGCGCGAACCCTTGCCGTACTGCGAAACGATCAGCGCGGCGACACCGGTCGCGTGCGGCGACGCCATCGACGTCCCCTGCAGCCACTGGTAGTAACCGACGCGGCCGTCGGCGGCGGTCGCCTTCTGGATGCCGGCGGCGACACCGTCGGGCGTGAGGTTCCCCTCCGCGTCGATCATGCCCTCCGCGACACCGACGTTGCGCGGGTACGTCGAAAGGATCATGTTCTCGTTCGTGCGGTGCCACGGGGTGCCGAAGTAGTCACGGAAGTATCCGCCGGGCGCGGACACCGAGATCTGCTCGACGCCGTAGTTCGAGTAGTCCGCCTTCGCCTGCGAAGGGCCGAAGGACGAGACACCGATCGTGTGCGGGCCCTCGACGGGCAGCGAGAGGCAGCTCGCGTTGTCGATCTGCCGCGGGTGCGTGCTGTTCGAGGGGTAGTTGGGGCTCGACGCGTCGGGCTGCGGGGCGCCGAGGTCGCTGTGCTGGTTGCCCAGCGAGACGACCTGGGTGACGCCCTTGCGGTGCGCGTAGTTCAGCGCACGGGTCGTCGCCTCGATGATGGTGCGCTGCTCGGCCTGCTGCTCAGCCGAGTCCGCGGGGTTCGCGGTGCAGTTGTACAGCCAGGGATCCGTGAAGAAGCTCATGTTCACGACGTCCACACCGGCGTCGCCGGCGTAGGTGATCGCGTCCACGGTCGGCTGCAGGAAGAACGAGCCCGAGTCCTGCCCGGCACGGAGGTTCACCAGCGTCACGTTCGGGGCGACACCCGAGACACCGAAACCGTTCGCGGCGGCGCCGATGGTGCCGGCGACGTGCGTGCCGTGCCCGTTGTCGTCGTGGTCCGCCGGGTCGACACAGCCACGGAACTCACACGGCCCGTCGACGACGGCGCCGTTCACGTCGGTGACGATGTCCTTGGTGAAGTTCCGCGACGCCGCGCGGTCGAAGTTCGGCGCGATGTCCGGGTGGCTGCCGTCGACGCCGGTGTCGATGACGCCGACCTTCACCCGCTTGTCACCCGGCTGCTTGGTACGCGAAAGGTCCGACCGGACCGACTTGAGGCCCCAGAGCTGATCGTCGAGCGGGTCCATGCCGACGGCGTTCGCCTGCACCGGCTTCTTGGCCGACGCGCCGCCGCGGCCCTCCTTCTCGACGGCACCCGGCTTGTCCTTCACCTTGCCCTGCTTCGGCGCGGTGCCGATCGCCTTCGCTTTGGCGGCACCGAAAACGGCGCGGTCCGCGGAGACCCGCTCGGCGAAACCGTTGGCGGGCGCGGTCGCGGTGATCAGGCCGACCGCGGCGTTGCTCGTCACGACGGTGCCCCCGGCGGCGCGGATCGCCCTTTCCACCGAAGCGACGCTTTGGCCTTCACGGGCCAACACGGAGAATTCGGTCGCCGCACCGGAAAGCTGCGGCTGCGCGGAAGCCGTCGGCGCGGCGACGATCGCACCGAACAGCGGTACCGCGAGCGCGATCACGAGAGATCTTGGCTTTTTCACTTCCTGCCTCCTGAAGAAAACTATTCGGGCAAACTACGTCAGCCATGGCCACGTATCAACGAAGTCCCTACGAAAGTCAGGGGACGACGGTTTTCTCCTCCGCGAAATGACAGGCGGACAAATGCCCACCCGCCCGCGTGATCAATTCGGGTTCCTGATCGGCGCAAATGTCCTGCGCCTTCCAGCACCGCGTGCGGAACCGGCAGCCGGACGGCGGATCCAGCGGGCTCGGCACGTCGCCTTCCAGGCGGATCACCTGCCGCTGCCCGCGCAACGCCGGATCCGCGACCGGCACCGCGGACAGCAGCGCCTGCGTATAGGGATGCGACGGATGTTCGTAGATCTCCTCTTCCGTCCCCATTTCCACGATCTTGCCGAGATACATCACCGCGACCCGCGTGGAAAGGTGACGGACAACGGACAGATCGTGTGCGATGAACACATAGGAAAGGCCGAATTCCTTCTGCAGGTCACCGAGCAAGTTCATCACCTGCGCCTGGATCGAAACGTCAAGCGCGGAAACCGGTTCGTCGCAGATGATCACCTTCGGCCGCAACGCCAGCGCCCGCGCGATCCCGATGCGCTGACGCTGCCCGCCGGAGAACTGGTGCGGATAGCGGTTGATGTGCTCCGGGTTCAACCCGACGACGTCGAGCAGCTCCCGCACCTTCGCCGCCCGCGACCCCTTCGGCGCCACCTCGGTGTGGATTTCGAAGGGTTCGCCGATGATGTCGCCGACCGTCATCCTCGGGTTCAGCGAGGTGTACGGATCCTGCAGCACGATCTGGATCTCACGCCGCAGCCTCCGCAGTTCCGCTCCCCGCAACGCGAAGATGTCGCGGCCTTCGAAGGTCGCGAGCCCGCCCGTGGGTTCCTCCAGGCGCATCAGCACCTGGGCCAGCGTGGACTTGCCACAGCCGGACTCCCCCACGACGCCGAGCGTCTCCCCCGGCATCAGGTCGAAGGAGACCCCGTCGACGGCCTTCACGTGCCCGATGGTGCGTTTGAAGAGGATCCCGGCCCGCACCGGGAAGTACTTCACCAGGTTTTCGACCCGCAGAATCGGCTCAGACACGGCCGCTCACCACCTCGTCGGCGAAGTGGCACGCGCTGACCCGGCCGAAACCGAGACTGCGCAGGGCGGGCCGTTCGGTCTCGCACCGGCTTTCCGCCCGCGGGCAGCGCGGATGGAACGGGCAGCCGGGCGGGACGTTCAGCAGGCTCGGCGGCAGGCCCTTGATGGTCTCCAGCGTCTGTCCTTTGAGGTCGAGCCGCGGCAGCGAGGCCATCAGCGCCTCGGTGTAGGGATGCCCCGGCGAGCGGAACAACTCGGCGACGTCGGCCTGTTCGACGATCCGGCCCGCGTACATCACGGCGATCCGGTCGGCGACCTCGGCGACCACCGCCAGGTCGTGGGTGATCAGGATCAGCCCCATCCGCCGTTCGGCCTGGATCTCGGCCAGCAGGTCCATGATCTGGGCCTGCACGGTGACGTCGAGCGCGGTCGTCGGCTCGTCCGCGATCAGCAGATCCGGGTCGAGCGCGAGCGACATGGCGATCATCGCGCGCTGCCGCATCCCGCCCGAGAACTGGTGCGGGTACTCGCGGACCCGGCGGGCGGCCGCCGGGATGCGCACGATGTCGAGTAGTTCGATCGCCCGTTTGCGCGCGTCCTTTTTGGACATACCGAGCCGCACCCGCAGCTGCTCCTCGATCTGGAATCCCACGGTGAACACGGGATTCAGCGCCGAGAGCGCGTCCTGGAAGATCATCGCGATCTCCCCGCCCCGCACTTCGCGCCGCCGCTCTTCGGTGGCGGTGAGCAGATCCTCGCCGCGGTAACGGACCGCGCCGCCGGTGACGACGGCGGGCGGGCTGTCGAGAATGCCCATCACCGTCTGCGCCGTGACGCTCTTGCCGGATCCCGATTCTCCCAGCACGGCAAGGGTTTCCCCGGCGTGCACGGAGTAGTCGACGCCGTTGAGCACGGTCGCGACACCGTCGGACGTGCGGAATTCGACGTGGAGGTCTTCCACTTCCAGCAGCAATTCGTCGGTCACGGCCGATCACCGGGCCTTCGGGTCGAGCGCGTCGCGGATCCCGTCACCGAGCATGACGAAGGCGAGCACGGTGATGGTCACGAATCCGGCGGGGAACAACAGCATGTGCGGATTCACCCGGAAGTAGTCCCGCGCGTCGCTGATCATCACACCCCACGAGACGACCGGTGGCCGCACACCGACACCGAGATACGCCAGTGTCGCTTCCGCGCCGATGAACGCGCCGAGCGCGATGGTCCCGTAGACCAGCACCGGCGCGACCGTGTTGGGCAGCAGATGCCGGAACACGATGCGCGGCGTGCTCGCGCCGAGACCGCGCGCGGCCTTGACGTAGTCGAGCTGTTTGGCCACCAGCGTCGCCGACCGCATGATGCGCATCGCCACCGGCCAGCTCAGCGCGGCGATCGACACGACCACCTGCACGATGATGGTCACCACGCCGGGGTTCGAGCCGGGCGCGTTGAACGTGGTCAGGATGACGATCGCGCCGAGCACGAACGGCAGCGCCGCGAAGATGTCGCCCACCCGCGAGAACAGGCTGTCGACAAGACGGCCGTAGTACCCGGCGATGATCCCGACCACCGAACCGATCAGGATCGTCAGGATCGTCGCGAAGACACCGACCAGCAGCGACGCCCGCGCGCCGTGGATCGTCCGCGCGTAGACGTCGTAACCCTGGTTGTCGTAGCCGAACCAGGCGTCCGCGGACGGTCCTTCGTTGGCGTGGAGCAGATCGCTGAACCCGGCGGGCCGGGAACTGAACAGATCGGGCGCGATCGCGATGAGCACGACGAGCGCGATGATGACGGCGGAGATGATGAACGACGGCCGCTTGCGCAACATCCGCCAGGCGTCGCCGCCGAGGCTGCGCGGTTTGTGCGCCTCCGCGGAGTCGTCGGCGACACCGGCACCGGCGACGTCCACAGAGGACACGCCGCCGGCCACATTGGGGTCAGTCATAACGGATCCTCGGGTCGAGAACGGCGTAGAGCAGGTCGACGATGAGACTCACCAGCAGGTAGACCATCACCAGCAGGACGACGACGCCGGTGACGGTGGCGCCCTCCCGGTTCTGGATACCGCGGAAGATGAGCCCGCCGATGCCGTTGATGTTGAACACGCCTTCGGTGACGATGGCCCCGCCCATCAGCGCGCCGATGTCGGTGCCGATGAAGGTGAGCACCGGGATCACCGAGTTCCGGAGCAGGTGCACGCCGACGACACGGCTGCGCGGCTGTCCTTTCGCGACGGCCGTGCGGACGTAGTCGGCGTGCCGGTTCTCCGCGATGCTCGTTCTGGTCAGCCGGGCTATGTAGGCCATGGAAAGGCTGCCGAGCGCGATTCCTGGCACGATCAGTTCGCCGATCGTGGCGTCCTCGGACACGCTCGCGTCGATGATGCCCAGTTCCGAACCGAGGACGATCTGCAGCACGATCGCGGTGACGAACACCGGGATCGAGATCAGGAACGTGGTGGACATCAGCACGAGATTGTCGAGGAAACCCTTGCCGCGCAGGCCGGTCAGGATGCCCGCGGACAGGCCGATGATCGCTTCGATGGCCACCGCGATGAGGGCGAGCCGGACGGTCACCGGATAGGCGTTGCCGATCAGCTCGCCGACCGAGACACCGTTGAAGGTCTCGCCCCAGTCGCCGGTGAACAGGTTGCCGAGGTATTTGAAGTACTGGACGAAGATCGAATCGTCGAGGTTGAACTTCGCCGTCATCATCTCGATGTAGGCGGGCGGGCAGGCGACCTGACCGCATTTGCCGGCGAACGGGTCACCGGGCACCGCCCACACGAGGGCGTAGATGAGGAACGTCGTGCCGAAGAAGACCGGGATGAGTTGAAGTAGTCGTCGAAGGATGTACTGGGGCATGGGCGTGCCGTCCTGGGGATCGCGTGGTGGGAGCCGTGGGTCCGGCCGGCCGGGAGCGGTGCGCTCCCGGCCGGCACGACCACGCGATTACTTCGCCGCGACCTCGATGGACGAGTAGTCCGCGAGACGACCGAAGTCGAGCTTCGCGACCTTGAGCCGGTTCGACTTGCCGCCGACACCCTTTTCTTCCCACACGGGGATCTGCGGCAGATCCTTCGCGATGAGGTCCTCGGCCTGCTGGTACAGCTTGATCGCGGCCGCCTTGTCGGCGGTCTGGTCCGCCTGGGTCAGCAGCGCGTCGACGGCCGGGTTGTTGTACGTGGAGTCGTTCGACGAACCGGTGCTCTTGTAGCGCGGGTTCAGGTAGTTCTCGATCGACGGGTAGTCGGCGGACCAGTCGGAGCGGCCCATGCCGGTCAGCTGGCGGTTGTTGACGATGCTGCGCCACTGCCCGAAGTCGGTCGCCGGCACGAAGTCGCATTCGACGCCGAGCGCGTTCTTGATGCTGTTGCACGCCGCGACCAGCGGCTCCTTGCGGCCACCGTCGGCGTTCGACGCGATGGTCAGCTTGCCGGTGAAACCGGACTTCGCGAAGAACTCCTTGGCCTTCACCGGATCGAACTTGCAGAACTCGCCGCAGACACCGGGGCGGTAGCCCTCGATACCGCGCGACACGTAGCCGTCGGCGGGCGCGTAGGTGTCGTTCATGACGGTCTTGACGATCTGCTCGCGGTCGATGGCCAGCGAGATCGCCTTGCGCAGGTCGAGGTTGTTGTAACCCGGGACGTAGTACGGGAGGGCCAGCGCGCTGATGCCGAGCAGCTTCCCTTCGACCAGACGCTCACCGAGGTCGGTCTTGTACTTGCCACCGGCCTTCGCCGCGGGCGGGAGCGCCTCCATGAAGTCGAGGCGGTTGCTCAGCAGATCCTGGTACGCGGTCTCCTGGCTGGTGTAGATGCGGACTTCCAGGTCCTTGAACTTGACCTTGTCCTCGCCCTGGTACTCGTCGTACCGCGTGAGCTTCATGTTCTGGTTCGGCGTGCGCGAAACGAACTTCAGCGGCCCGTTTCCGATCGGGGCCTTGGCGAACGCCTCGGGGTCGGCGAAGAACTTGTCCGGCAGCGGCGCGAAGGCGAGGTAACCGATCTTGGTGGCGAACACCGAGAACGGGCCCTTGAGGGTGACCTGGAACTCGTAGTCGTTCACGACCTTGAGCCCGGACATCGTCTGGACGGCGGGTTCCTTGGCGCTGATCTCGTCGTAGCCCTGGATCTGCTCGAAGAACGACGCGTTCTGCATGCCGTTCTTGCCGTTCGCGCTGTAGTTCCACGCGTCGACGAAGTTCTTGGCCTTGACCTCGGTCCCGTCGTGGAACTTCCAGCCCTTTTTGATCTTGATGTCGAAGACCTTGGAATCGGTCGTGTTGATCGATTCGGCCATCAGGTTGTACGGCTCGGCGGTGTCGGATTTGTAGCCGACCAGCGCCGAGAAGACCGGCTTGAGGGCCTTGGAGCCACCGAGTTCGTTGGTGTTGGCGGGAATCAGCGAGTTCTCCGGCTCGGTGCCGTAGACCGAAACCGACGCGTTGGCGTCGGTGGCGCCGGATCCCTTGTTCTCACCGGACCCACCACCCCCACAGGCCGTCAGCAGCAGGGCCGCCGTGGCCACCACCGCCGTCGCTCCCCAGAACCCGCGTGAAGCCCGCATGTCCCCTCCAACTCTCGTCGTCGGATAGTCCGGCGGGCGCTGGTCGCGCCCTACCGCCCAGAAGGTGAGACGACGCTATGGGACAGGTGAAGGCGATCACAGTGCGTTGGTGTTGCAAATGTGTGACGGTCTCCCGGACCACCCGGTTAGAGCACAACGTTGGTAGGAACCGTGCTGGGCCGAATGGCTCAATCCGGACTGGAGGTCACCACTTGATCACCTAAAGAAATGGCTTCACGTAAGAGAAAACCCGACTGTCAGGCCAGCGACAACGCGATCCCGTCGAGAATGTCGTGCTCGGAGATCACCAGTTCGTCGGGACCACCGCGCGTGGCGAACTGCTCCGCCAGCACCTGCACGATCACCGAGCCGCCGCCGATCACGTCGACCCGGCCAGGGTGGATCACCGGATTCGCGGCGCGGGTGGCGTGGTCGGCCGTGAGGAGCGACTGCGCGACCCGGTCGATGTCGGCGTGGGAGAGCTTGGAAAGGTGCGTGCGCTCGGAGTCGTACTCCGACAGGCCCTGCGCCACGGCGGTCAGGGTCGTGACCGTCCCGGCGACGCCGATCCACGTCTTGGCGGTGGACACGTCCACGACGTCGAAGGCCTCAGTGAGCACCTTCGCGGCCAGCTCGCGGGCTTCGGCGATCTCGGCCGCGGTCGGCGGGTCCGACTTCAGCGCGCGTTCGGTGATCCGCACGCAGCCGATGTCGACCGACTTGGCCGCGATGACCTCGGCCTGACGGCCGTCCCAGGTGCCGACCACGAGTTCGGTCGAGCCGCCGCCGACGTCGACCACCACGAAGGGACCATCGTCGGGATCCTGTTCGCCGACGGCGCCGGTGAAGGACAGACGGGCCTCTTCGTCACCGCTGATGACTTCGGCCTCGGTGCCGAGCACCTCCCGCGTCATCGCGAAGAACTCGTCGCGGTTGCTCGCGTCACGGGTCGCGGACGTCGCGACCATGCGGACCTTCTCGACACCCTTGCGGCGCGCGGCGATCGTGTAGTCGGCCAGCGCCTTGCGGGTGCGCTCGAGCGCCTCGGGCGCCAGCTTGCCGGTGGCGTCCACACCCTGGCCGAGGCGGACGATCCGCATCTCGCGGTGCAAGTCGCGCAGGTCGACCGTCCCGTCGTGACGGGGCGTCAGCTCGGCGACGAGCAGGCGGATGGAGTTGGTCCCACAGTCGATCGCGGCAACACGAGGCATGACGCCAGCGTAGTCAATGCGATCAAGGCGTCTTGGTGCCGCTGGTCGATGACGGCACCGTCGTCGTCGTTGTGGTCGTCGTCGGCGAAGAGCAGGTCGGCGGAGGCGCCGGAGTCGTGGTCGTCGGACTGGTGCTCGTGGTCGAAGTCGGTTGCGTCTCCGTTTCGGTGACCGTCGGGCACGGCGGCAGCTTCGGGGTCGTCGTCGGCGACGAAGACGACGACGAACCCGGCTTGCTCGGCGGCAGCGAACTCGACGGCGGCGGCGTCACCGAACCGGGTGGCGTCGACGGCACCGGAGGCGGCGGCACCGACGCGGGCGGCGGCGCGGCACCGGCGTTCGGGGCGCCGATGGGCACCTTGCTGTCCGGCGTCGGCAGCACTCCCGTGCGGTAGGCCTCGGCCCAGATCAGCACGGTGTTCACGTAGGTGTCCGAGTTGTTGTAGCGGAACACGGCCGCGCGCAGCTGGTCCGGTTTCGACAGATCGAGGCCGCCGGAGCACAGGTATCTGGCGGTGCCCAGCGCCGCGTCGAAGATGTTGTTCGGGTTCGACTCGCCGTCGCCGTTGCCGTCGGAGGCGTAGCGGGCCCAGGTCGACGGGATGAACTGCGTCGGGCCGACGGCGCGGTCCCACACCGTGTCTCCGTCGAACTTGCCACCGTCGGTGTCCGGGATGGCCGCGAACGGGCCGGCGCCATTGAGCTGCGGGCCGAGGATCGGCTCCAGCGTGTTGCCCTTCGCGTCGACGTAACCGCCGCGCGCGTGATTGGACTCGATGCGGCCGATACTCGCGATCAAAGCCCAGTCGATGTGGCAACCGGGCTGTTCGGCGATGAGGATGTCGGCGGCGTTGCGGTACGCGGCGAGCGCGGTGACCGGGATGCCGAGCGGACCGTTGGGGAGTTCGTCCGCGGGGAGCGGGAGCGGGGTCGGCGCGTTCGGCAGGCTGCCGTCGACACCGATCTGCTGGACCAGCGGGTTCTTGGGGTCGTAGCCGCCGACGAGGGCGACGTTGTCGGTATGGATCGTGCTCGCCGTCGCGGCCCAGCTGCCGGCACCGACGACCGCGGCACCGGCCGGGACGATGGCGAGGACACCTCCGGCGACCGCGGCGATCGTGCGGTGCCGGAGACAGAGTCTCCGGACATGACCGGAGACCGCGCCTGGCACCTGCCTCACGCGCATACCTCTGAACCCTCCCGGCGGATCACGACTCGGTGATCCGGTACACCCACCCCGACAAACCCACGAGCGGTACCCAGCCTGCCGCATGCGGTGACCGGTTTCACCCCATTGAGGACGACCAGTTGGCCGACATCGGGTGAATTAACCCGCCTGGAGGAACTATCTGTACACCGGCGGCCGGTGTTACCCCTGGCAGTCGCCCGACGGCCATCCGTTCGACTTCAGCAAAGCGAGGGTTTCGTCGCCGAACGGGTTCACGCCGGGGCCGACCGCGAGCGTGTGCGCGAGGTGGACGTGCAGGCATTTGACGCGGCCGGGCATCCCGCCCGCGCTGACCTCGTGACCGAGCGGGTCAATGGCGTCGCGTTCGGCGAGGTAGCTCTCGTGGGTCCGCTGGTAGGCGGCCGCCAGCTCGGGGTCCTCCGCGAGCCGGTCGGTCATCTCCTTCATCAGCCCGGACGCTTCGAGCGTGCCGACCATGGAAGTCAGCTTCGGGCAGGTCAAGTAGTAGAGCGTGGGGAACGGCGTGCCGTCGTCGAGGCGGGGGCTGGTCTGCACGACCGACGGGTGGCCGCTCGGGCAGCGCGCGGCGACGGCGCGCAGCGCACGGGGTGCCCGGCCGAGCTGTTCCGCGATGATCTCGCGGTCGGCGTCGGTCACGGGCTCGAAGGAAGACTTTTCCGTGCTGTTCACACCCATAAGGCTAAAGGGGGCGCTTCAGCCACCCGCGACCTGATCCCACAGCTTCTCGTACCAGGAGCCCGCGGGCACCGGCTGCTGACCTTGCGGCTGCCCCTGCTCGGGCGCCTTGTCCTCGGGGAGCTGCACGATGTACGGCGTCTCGCCGGGCTTCACGAAACCGAACCGCTTACGGGCCTCGGCCTCGATCTGCGCCGGGTCGCTCAGCTCGGCCTTGCGGCCTTCCAGCTGGGTGACGCTGCGCTGCAGTTCGGACTGCAGCTGCTGCTGTTCGTTCACCTCGGACTTCTGGCTGAGGTACGTGCGCAGCGGGACGGCGATGGTGAACGCGAGCGCGCACACCACGATCGCCACCACCGCGGCCCGGCGGGTGGTGGACATGCCGAGCACCTTCGCGGCACCCGATGCCCGTTTCGCCGCCAGGCTGCGGCGCAGCCGGGTTCGGGCGCGGACCTCCGTCGTCGTCGTGCGACGGGCACGCTCCGGACGGCGGCCCCTGCTGGAGCCACCGCCGCCCGCGCGCCCGCCGCTACGACGGGTCGTCCGCGCCCTCCCCCGGTCCGCCATCATCTTTATCGCGCCGACCGCGATCGCGCTGCCGGGGCGCGGCGTTCCGCCTTGAAGCCCACTGAGCACGTGAAGGGCGCCCCGCCATCGCGATAGCGGGGCCTTACGGCCAAAAGGCGCGACTTCAAAAGATCAAAAGACACTTCCGACTCACCCCTCCGGGCTGAACCGCGGGAACGCGAGGTCGCCGGCGTAGCGAGCCGCGTCGGCGAGGGTCTCCTCGATGCGGAGCAGCTGGTTGTACTTGGCGATCCGCTCGCCGCGCGCCGGGGCGCCGGTCTTGATCTGGCCGACACCGGTCGCGACGGCGAGGTCGGCGATGAAGGTGTCCTCGGTCTCGCCGGACCGGTGGCTCATCATCGACTTGTAGCCGTAGGAGGTGGCCAGCGAGATCGCGTCGAGGGTCTCCGACAGGGTGCCGATCTGGTTGACCTTCACCAGCAGCGCGTTGGCGGCGCGGCGGGTGATGCCCTCTTCGAGCCGGTCCGGGTTGGTGACGAACAGGTCGTCGCCGACCAGCTGGACCTTCTCGCCGATCTCGGTGGTCAGCTGGACCCAGCCGTCCCAGTCGTCCTCGCTCAGCGGGTCCTCGATGGACACGAGCGGGTAGTCGCGGACGAGCTCGCCGTAGTAGGCGGACATCTGCTCGGCACTCTTCTTCGCGCCTTCGAAGGTGTACGCGCCGTCGGAGAAGAACTCGGTCGCGGCGACGTCGAGCGCGAGCGCCACGTCACGGCCCGGGGCGTACCCGGCCTTCTCGATCGCCTGAAGGATCAGGTCGAGCGCTTCGCGGTTGTTCTTCAGGCTGGGCGCGAAGCCGCCTTCGTCGCCGAGGCCGGTCGCCAGGCCGCGGCCCTTCAGGACCGACTTCAGCGAGTGGTAGACCTCGGTGCCCCAGCGCAGGGCCTCGCGGAACGACTCGGCGCCGATCGGCGCGATCATGAATTCCTGGATGTCGACATCGGTGTCGGCGTGCGCGCCACCGTTGAGGATGTTCAGCATCGGCACCGGCAGCACGTGTGCGTTCGGCCCGCCGAGGTAGCGGAACAGCTCCAGCTCGGCCGACTCCGCGGCGGCCTTCGCGACGGCGAGCGAAACGCCGAGGATGGCGTTCGCGCCGAGGCGGGACTTCGCCGGCGTGCCGTCGAGGTCGACCAGCTTCTGGTCGACGATGCGCTGGTCGACGGCGTCGGTGCCGACCAGGTCCGGGCCGATCTCGTCCAGGACGGCCGCGACCGCGCGCTCGACACCCTTGCCGTTGTACCGGCCGGTGTCGCCGTCACGCAGCTCGACGGCTTCGTGTTCGCCGGTGGACGCACCCGAGGGGACCGCGGCCCGCGCCAGCGTGCCGTCGTCGAGAGCCACCTCCACTTCGACCGTCGGGTTGCCTCGCGAGTCCAGAATCTCGCGAGCGCCTACCTGCTCGATGAGCGCCACGCCATGCTCCTCATGTGGGTTGTGCCTGCGGTGACCGGGCCCAGCCTAGCCGTCACCGCAGTTCACCCGTTGGAGGCACGCGCCACATCAGCCGCCGACCGGGCTATTCCTCGACCGGTTCGTCCGCCCGGACTTCCTTCCAGCCCGACGGAAGCTCGACGGTGTCGGAGAACTGCTGCCAGAAGGTCCAGCTGTTGCCGCCGATGTCGGAGACGGTGAACACGCGGGCGCCGTACGGCTGGTCCTGGGGAGCGTCGATGTCGACGTCGTCGCCCAGGGCGGCCCGGACCCGCTCGTACTGCGCGTCGGCGTCGGCGACGTAGACGATGTTCAGCTGCCCGACCGGACCGTCGACGCCCTTGGCCTGCCAATACTCGGGGCCGACCCCGGCCAGCTGGATCTTGGCCGGGCCGGCGCACAACGTGGCCTGGAACACCTCTCCGGAGGCGTCGGCGAAGCGCACCTCTTCGGTGAACCCGAACACTCTGACCAGCCACGCGACCGCCTCGGTGGCGTCGGCGTAGTAAAGGTATGGCGCGAGCCCGAGGTATCCGGGCTCGGTTTCGGGCCTATCGGCTTCGGTACCGCTCATGGCAGGACAGTCCACCATGACCGTTTCAGCAGTCGAGATCGGCCCTGCCCAGGCGTATCGTGGAGCGGACCATGATGGATGCCGAACCCGCCCCAGAACCCGGCCCGGACCCGTCCGGCGAGTCACGGTTCCGCGCCTTCCGGCAGGCGGAGGCGCTGGTCGAAAGCCGCAGGCCACTCGACGCCCTCAAGGCACTAGAGCCCTTACTGGAACACGAAACCGACAAACCGAGCGTTCAGTTGCTGGCGGGCCGCGCGTACTTCCACTCCGCACAGTTGCGGCGGGCGGAGCGTGCCTTCACCCGGGTGCTGGAGCTGGATCCCACCGATCATTACGCGCGGTTCGTACTCGGACGGACCCTCCAGCGCCTCGGCCGGTTGACCGAGGCGCTCGCGCAGATGCGGATCGCGTCGGCGATGCACCCGATCCCGGAGTATCTGGAAGCGATCAGCGAGGTCAGCGCGCGGATCGCGTTACGCGACTGACCGGGCGCCTCATTTCGACCTGGCCCGCAGATGCGCCCGTTCGCCCTGTTTGCCGAAGAGCACCAGCAGTTCCACCGGCCCCGGACCCGCGCTGCCGAACCAGTGCGGCACCCGCGTGTCGAACTCCGCGGCCTCGCCGGGACCCATCGTGAAGTCGCGGTCGCCGAGCAACGCCCGCAACCGTCCACTGAGGACGTACATCCATTCGTAGCCCTCGTGGGTGCGCTGCACCGGCTCGATGTCTTCGACCGGGATCAGGAGTTTGAACGCCTGCGGCTGGCCCGGCTGCGCGGTCAGCGCCCACGCGGTGAACCGGCCGAATTTCTGCGCCTTCATCCGGACCCGCGGGTCGGCGGGTTCGGGTTCGCCGACCAGTTCGTCGAGCGGGACCTGATGTGCCGCCGAGAGCGTGAGCAACAGTTCCAGCGTGGCCTTCCGCGTGCCCGATTCGAGCCGCGAGAGCGTGCTGGCGGAGATCCCCGTCGCCTCCGAGAGCGCGGAGAGGGTGGTGCCGCGTTCCTTGCGCAGGGCCTTGAGCTTCGGGCCGACCTCGGCGAGCCGCCGTTCGATGTCCTCCATGTCCCCAGTTTGCCAAATTGGCAATGAACTTTGCCAATCTTCGAAGAGATCCGGATGCTCGGGACCATGAACGAAGAATTCGACGTGGTGATCATCGGTGGCGGCGTGGCGGGGCTCAGCGCGGCCTTGGTGCTGGGCAGGGCACGGCGCAAGGTGGCCGTGATCGACGGCGGCGCCCCGCGCAACGCGCCCGCCGCGCACGCCCACGGTTTCCTGACCAGGGACGGCATCCCGCCCAAAGAACTACTGGAGATAGGCCGTGCCGAAGTGCGCGCGTACGGCGTCGAGATCATCGACGACGTCGTCCACCGGCTGCGGCACGACAAGGCGGTGGAACTGGCGAGCGGGCGGGTCGTCGGCGGGCGCCGGATCGTGGTGACGACCGGGTTGGCCGACGAACTGCCGGACGTCCCCGGCGTCGCGGAACGCTTCGGCACCGACGTGCTGCACTGCCCGTACTGCCACGGCTGGGAGGTGCGTGATCAGCGGTTCGGGGTGCTCGCCACGTCCGAGAAGGCGATCCACCAGGCGCTGATCGTCTGGCAGTGGAGCAAGGACCTGACCTTCTTCACGCATACCCAGCAGATCTCGGCCGAAGACCGGGCGAAGCTGACCGGGCTCGGCATCCGGATCGTCGACGGGAAGGTGTCCGAGCTCGCCGTCGAAAACGACCGGTTGACCGGTGTCCGGCTCGTCGACGGCGAATTCGTCGAACGCGACGTCGTGTTCGTCGGCCCGAAGTTCGTCCCTCACGACCGGCTGCTCGCCCAGGTCGGCTGCGCCCGTACCGAAAGCGGCTCGATCGCGGTGGACGCGCAGGGGCGCACGAACGTGGACGGGGTCTGGGCGGCGGGGAACGTCGTCGATCCGATGGCGCAGCTCGTCGTCGCGGCGGGCGACGCCTACCGGATGGCGTCGGCGCTCAACTTCGATCTGGTGCTCGAAGATCAGGGCGCGACGCTGGCGTCCGCGTAGGTGTCGGCCGCGCTGAAGACTTCCTGGACGTAGGGCACCGCGGGGTTGAACACCCGCATCGACTTCCACCAGCCGTCCGGAGTGGCGACGTCGTCGCCGGCGGCGCAGAGGTAGCGGCCGGTGGCGAAGGCGGCGTCGTCGAGGTCCTTCGGATCCGGCTGCTTGCCGTCGCTCCTGGCCCGGGCGGAGTGCTTGGCCCAGATCTCGGGCGCGAGCGTGATCGGGCCGGGCCTGCCCTGCGCCGCCTCGACGTGGGAAATGCCGGCGAGGGTCGCCCACGAGAGATGGCAGCCCGGCTTCTGCCGTCGGAGCCACATCTCGGCCCGGCCGTAGGCGGACAGATCGGTGACGGAGAGCCGGGTCTTCGCGGCCACCCGTTTCGCCCAGGTCTCCAATTCGGCCGCGTCGGAAACGGTGGGCCGGTCGGGCGGCGCGGCGAGCCCGGCGCGCGGTGTCGCCACCCCGGGCTGCGGCTTCTGATCGGGCACCGCGAGCGCGGGCTGGGGCTGAGGTGCCGGAGGCGGCTCCTCGCCACCCGGCCGGTTCACCCCGACCGTCATGATCAGCACCACGCCGGTGAGCACGAGCCCGCCCGCGAAGGCGAGCCTGGGCACGTAGGGCGGCAGAGGGCGGGCAGGGTGCTCCGGCGCTTCGGTGCTCTGGGCGGTTTCAGCCACCCGGTCAGGTTACTTCGCCACACTTCCGGGCGATGACCCATTCGGCTTAAGAAGTCGACTGGGGAACCGGTCTCACGGACTTCGGCGAAAGCAGTTGACCTCCAGTCAAGTGGAGGTCGGACACTGGGCCCATGTTCAGTGAAGCGGAACTCGACTACCTCGCCACCCAAGGGCTCGGACGGCTCGCGACGGCACAGCCGGACGGAACGCTGCAGGTCAGCCCCGTCGGTTACGCCTACAACACCGAGACCAAGACGATCGACATCACCGGTTACGAACTGGCGAAGAGCAAGAAGTTCCGGAACGTGGCCGCGAACGGGCAGGCCGCGTTCGTGGTGGACGACATGCCTTCACAGGACCCGCCGAGGATCCGCTGCCTCGAGATCCGCGGCCGGGCGGAGGCGCTCACCGGCGCCCGCACGGCCGACGGGCATTTCGACGGCGCGGTGATCCGGATCCACCCGTCGCGGATCATCAGCCTCGGTGTCGACGACCCGGACCACGATCCGCTCGATCTCGTTCCGCACAACCGGGACGTCTGAGCCCCTCGGATGTCATGAAAGGGTCGTTCCTGACGAAAAACGTCAGGAACGACCCTTTCATGACATTTCAGCGGCGGTTACCGAAGACCGCGTAGCTCCCTAGGCCCGCCACGGCGAAAACCACGGCGGTCCACGTGGCGGCCGACACCCCGGCGGGCTGGAAGAGCCAAGTCACCACCGCGTGCACGGTCTCCCCGCTCGACGTGGTGGCCCAGACCACGAACGACACGATGAACACCAACAGCGGCAACGTCCACCCGAAGGCCCCGCCGAACAACACCGCGGCGATCCCCGCGAGACCGAGCAACCCGCCCGCGTTCCGCACGATGACCTCCACCGGGACCCGCTCCGCCTCCCACAGCCGCGGAAGCAGCGCGGCGCCGGCGCCGAGGCCGCCGATCAGCAGGAGATGCAGGACACGGCGAGGCGCCCAGCGGATCGCGGCGGTCCGGTCGAGATCGGTGTCCTGCCCGCTGAGGCCGATGGCGGTCACCGCGATCGCCGCCAGGAGCGCCAGGGAGACCGGGATCTCCGACCAGCGGTCCCGCGCCAGGAACCAGATCACGGCCATACTCACCGCCAGCCCCGCGAAGGACGCGGGCATGGCACGGGAGCGGGCGTACAGCACCGCCCACCTCATCGGGCACCGCCGAGGAGGATGCCGAGCTGGCTGCCCTGGCAGGTCAGGCCGGCCCGCCGCTGCGCGATGATCCGCTCCCGTTGCACGTCGGGCGGAAGGGCACGGAAGGTCTCCCACTTCCGCACGACCTCGTTCTTCGTGTCGTCGCTCAGCCAGGAGGCCCCGGTCACCTTCCACTCGCCGAGGAACCAGCTCGACGAGATCGACCGCGCGGTGAGTTCGTCCAAAAAGGACTCGTTGACACCTTGAAGGCTGTAACAGGTCGGCGTCCCCGACCCGGCGACCAGTGTCCGCGTCATGTCGTCCGAATTGAGGACCGAACGGATGGACCAGTCCACCAGGTCCACGTAGACGGTGTCGGCGGCACGCGGCGGCACCTCGTCGTAGCCCAGGCGCCGGTCCAGCGCCGCGACCTTGACCGGCGCGTCCGGCAAGGTTCCCAACAGCCGCAACGCTTCCTTGCCCGGTCCGGCGAGGCGAGGCAGCTCGGCTTCGAGCATGCGGGGAACGCAGACCGGGCCGTCGCAGACCATCTCGGTCGCGGCCGGGTCGGCGACCTCGGCTTCGGCGATGCTGCCGGGAAGTAAGGGCAAGGCGATCGCGGCCGCCGCCAGTGCGGGGACGACGGCGAGCCCCTTCGCCCGCTTGGAGCGGGCCGCGAGCAGGAGGAAACCGGTCGCGGCCAGTCCGGCGAGCCAGACCACCTGCCCGAGATCCATCCGGCCCGCGGTGGTGGCGAACGGATCCCGGACGACGCCGATCGCGGGCGAGAGCAAGGAGACGTTGTATGGAACGACTCCTCTGACCACGCTGCCCGCCGACCCGCCGAGCTGGAACAGGATCACGGCCACGAACGTGGCGACGGCCACCGCGGGCGCGGTCAGCGGATGCGGCAGCAACCGGCCGATCCCGAGCCCGATCCAGGCGCCCGCGAGCATGCCGAGCGCACCGACCACGACGATCGGCAACCAGCCGAAGGTGAAGAACCCGCCATTGAGGGCCGCCTGGACGGCGCCGACGGCGAAGATCAGCAGGTAACCCAGCACCAGCAGACCGCCCAGGGCACCGGCGAGTTTCGCGGCCCGGTGCCATGCGGGTCGTGGCATGGTGTCCATGAGCTCGGCCGTGCCGGACCGGCTGTCGCGCATACCTTGGATGGCCCCGGCGCCGATCGCGATCGGCCACAGGAACACCAGCAGGAACCGGCTCCACTCCGCGGCGTGGGTCCAATGCTCGTCCCAGGCGAGCGGCGGCTTCGTCCACGGACCACTGAACGAATAGAGGAAGCCGAACGCGACGACGAGGATCGCGAGCGTGGCCCAAGGGGCGATGGAACGGCGGACTTCGGTCCGCAGGACGCGCGTGTTCACCAGTTCCCCTTCCCCGGCTCGTGCCCCAGCAGCGCCGAATAGCCGCGCTCGATCGGGCTGTCGCCGACGTGCTCCTCGGTCCCGGCCGCGGCCAATTCGTCCGGCGTGCCTTGGAAGACGAGTTTCCCGTTTTCGAACAAGACGACGTCGGTGCAGGCCGTCGCGACGTCCTCGACGAGATGCGTCGAGACGACGACGCAGGCGTCCCGGCCCAGTTCCTGCATGAGCTCACGGAACCGCACGCGTTGTGCGGGATCGAGTCCGGCGGTCGGCTCGTCCAGCAGGAGGATGTCCGGATCGTTCACGATCGCCTGAGCGATCCCGACCCGCCGCACCATGCCGCCGGACAGAGTCTTCATCCGGTCGTCGGCGCGATCGGCGAGGCCGACCCGTTCGATCGACCGCTGCACCGCGGCCGGGATGTCCTCTCCTGCCATTTCCTTCAGCCAGGCGATGTATTCGACGAATTCGCGAACGGTGAATCGCTTGTAGTAACCGAAATTCTGCGGCAGGTAGCCGATACGGCGGCGCAGGCGGCGCTGATCGGTGAACCCCCCGACGGATTCACCGAGCAGCGCCAGCCCTCCCTCCGCCGGCCGGAGCACCGTCGCCAGTGCCCGGATCAGCGTGGTCTTCCCGGCCCCGTTCGGGCCGAGCAGACCGTGCACCCCCGTGCCAAGGTCCAGGTCGAGCCCGTTCACGGCGAACTTGCGTTTGCCGACGCGGACCTTCAGTCCCTCCGCCTTGATCTGCCACGCGTAGGTCGTCGGCGCGACCTCCGCGGCCCCGACAGCACGCATCATGTTCTCCCCTTCGTTCATCGTTCGGATCCGGTGAGCAGGCCGAAGACGCTCCGCCGGAGCACCACCACGACCGCGGTCACCGCGAAGATCACGCCCCACACCGGGAGCAGCCGGGGTTCGAGCGCGGTGGCACGCCCTTGCGAAGCCACCGCGGGCGCCAGGATCACCGCCACCCAGACCCCGGAGAGGACATAGGCCGCCCGCACCACCCCGATCAGCCCGCCGAGCGCGAGCGTCCCGGTGGTGAAGGCCAGGCTGGGCAGGAGACCGAGCCCGAAGCCGCCACCGCCGAGCCAGCTCGAAAGGCCCTGGATCGGCAAGACCACGGCGAGTACCGCCGTCGTCCGGCGGAGCAGCAGGTAGAGCCCGGCCCTCGGCGTCGAAGTGACGAGTTCGTAGGCCGGATCGAGCCCCTTCGCCCAGGAAATCGCCACGCCGAGCACCGGCAGGACCGGCGAGAACAGCTGGACGAACGAGTAGTCCTCGCTTCCGGTGAACCCGACCGCGTCCAGCAGGAAGCCGATCGCCGGGATCAGCAGGATCATCACCAGCCACGGCAGCATCACCGGCGTCACCCAGGTGTGCAGCCGACCGGCCCACCGCCTCCGCATCGGGCTCGGCCCCGCTTCGGCGAGTTTCGGCCCCAGCCCGGCCCAGACGTCGTCCACCAGCGCGGACACCGACGGCAGGCTGATCGCGGACAGCCTCCTCCGGCATTCCGCACACGTTTCGAGATGGGCTTCGACCGCCCAGACCTCGTCGCCGGCCAAGCCGTCGCCGCCGAGGACGTAACCGGCGAGGAGCTGTTCGGACACGTGTTCCTTGTTCACGACAGCGCCTCCCGCATCGCGATCCGAGCCCGCCTGGCGCGGGTTTTGACGGTTCCTTCCGGCACGCCGAGCAGGACCGCGGTCTCGCGGACGGTCAGCCCGTCGAGCACCATGGCCTGCAGGACCTGACGGAGTTCTGGAGCGAGCCGTCGCAGCGCGTCACCAACGTGGTCACCGACCGCACCGGCCAGCGCCTCGTCCTCGGCCGCGGGTGAAACGGCCGTTTCCGCGACCGGCAGCGGCTGCGCGAACTTCGCCCGGCGGCGGAAGGCGTCGACCAGCCGCCTCGCGGCGATCGTCCACAGCCAGCCGACGGCGCTTCCGCCGACGGCCGAACCGGCGAACGCGCCCGCCGCGCGCCAGACCGCGAGGTAGGTCTCCTGCATCACCTCGGCGACGATCTGTTCGTCGGCGCAGCGACGGCGCAGGCGCACGGCCAGCCACGGCGAAGTGCGGCGGTAGAGCTCCTCGAACGCCGCGCGGTCGCCCTTGGCGGTGCGGCGGACGAGCTGCTCTTCGTCCGGTTCCGTTCCCTTCACATCCGGCAAGACGCCGAGATCACCGAAAGGGTTCTCACCCGATTGTGTTCCGCATCACAGCGGATCGGTTCTCAGGAGCTCGGCCAGAACTTGCGCCAGCCGTCGGCTTCCAGCGTCGTCGGCTCCAGACCGGCGTCCCGCGCGGCCTGCTCGGCCTCCCGGATGTCGCGCGCGAACCGCTTCGCGACGGCGCGGAGCTCACCTTCGGGATCGATCCCCGCCCGGCGCGCGGTCGCGGCCACCCGGAACAGCTGGGCCGCCGCCTCGGCGCCGTCGGGGAACAGGTCGAGCGGGATCCCGGCCCGGCCGCTGCGCTGGCCGAGCTTCCCGGCGAGCGCGACGGCGGGCTGCCCGAGCGCGACGCCGTCCACAATGGACTGGCGGCTCTTCTCGGCCTGCTTCAGTTCTTCCCATTTGAGGTTCTGGTCGCTGACGGTCTCGACCCGGGGAGCGTCGCTGAAAATATGCGGATGCCGTCCGGCGAGTTTCGCGACCAGATCGGACGCGACCTCGTCGATCCCGAACGGATCGGCCGCGTCCTCGACGGCGACGCGCGCGTGGAACAGCACCTGGAGCAGGACGTCGCCGAGTTCCTCGCGCAACGCGGCCCTGTCGCCCTCCTCGATCGCGTCGAGCAGCTCGTAGGTCTCCTCGACCAGGTACTGACGCAGCGACTCGTGCGTCTGGACGGCGTCCCACGGACATCCGCCCGGCGAACGCAGGCGGTCCATCACCTCGGCGGCCTCGACCAGCGGCGGAACGGGCGCTTCGATCACCCGCGCACCCGACCTGATCAGGGCCGCGGCCTTCGCTTCCCGGCGCGAACCCGCGATGAGCACGAGGTCGCGCTCCTGTGTGTCACCGAGCGCGGGCACCCCGAAAACGCCGGCATCGACATCGGAAGCCGCATACACGGCGGCGCTGCTTCGCAGGATCGGGAGTGCCGCGGCGGGCAGTGTCGCCCCGCGGGCGATCACGACGACGGCAGTGGTCACGGGTTTCGCGGCGCGGCACCGTGCACAGGCAGCACGATGCCCTTCTTCGAAGCTTCGTTGGGCGCGAGATCCATGCCCACAACATCCCACACGCCATAGCGCGGGTTCACCTTGAGGTCGGCCTGGTCGAGGTACGGCTGCAGGAGCCGGATACCCACTCCTGCCAGCTGCTGAGCGGTCGGCTGCGCGGCCTGATCCGACGCGACGGGCTTGTCGGCGGTCCGCTCACGCACCACGACGACGACCCAAAGCGGCTGCTGCGGTGTCGGCTGGAAAGCGGCGACGGTGTTGGGTTCGAGACCGAACAGGACGGTGGCCGCGGTCGCGGGCGACTGCATCGCGGGCAGCTTCTGGCCGGTGCCCGCCTGCGTGTCGGCGGTCTGCTGGTCCCGCGCGATCAGCTCGGCGGCCGCGTTCGGCGACGCGGCGAACTTCCGGGCCTTCTCGATCGCCTGCTCGCGCAGCTTGTCCGCGTCGGAACCGGTGGCGTCGGTCGAGGAGACCGAGCTGAAATCGAACGTGACGGTGAGCTTGTCCAGGTACTTCATCGCGAGCTGGGTCTGCAGCGCCGCGTCGACCAGGGCATCACGGTGGTCCCGCACCCGCGCCACGAGCTGCTGGACGCTCAGCGCGGGGTCGTCCTGCGGGTTGGCCTCCATCGGCTTGGCCAGCGGATCCTTCTGCAGCGCGTTCACGACGAGGGACTCGTCGACCCGGACGCCTTCCCGCTGAGCGGCGCGCTCGGTGAGGTCGTGCAGGATCTCCTGGCGGACGATCTCGCGGCCGACGAGATCGAGCTTGTGCTCACGGGCGAGCTGCTGCCCGTACGGGTGCTCACGGACGGCCTTGTCGATCAGCTGCTGCACGCGATCCACCGAGACGGTCTTGCCGTCGATGATCACCGCGGCACCGACCTGCCCGGGACCGGCGTTGCATCCGGCGAGAAGGAGAGAACCGGCAAGAACCCCGAGCAGCGCGCGACGGCGCCCCATGATCCGCATCACAGGGCCTACCCTCTCATACCGGCCCCGGCGAGAGAACCAGGTCATAAGTCGCGATTCGAGCTCGGCTCACGCGACGGGCGCCGGTGACTTCATCAGATTCGTCAGCAGCTTCGCGCACCAGTCCAGCAGTTCCTCGTCGCGCAGCGCCGGGGCGCCCATGCGACCACCCGCCGGGCCCTCCGTCGGCTTCGGCACGGAAACCGTGTTCGTCACCGCCTTGTAGAGAGCCTTGGGGTACAAGCGCTTCAGCCGCACCAGCTGCGAATCCGCCAGCGGCAGCGGCGCGAACCGGATCGACGTGCCCTGGACCGCGACCTCGGTGACCCCCGCCGCGCGGCAGGTGTGCCGGAACGCGGCGACCGCGAGCAGCCTCCGCACCGGGGCGGGCGGCTGACCGTAGCGGTCGATCAGTTCCTCGCGGACGGCGTCGAGCCCGGCCTGGTCGGGGGCGGCCGCGATCTTGCGGTACGCCTCCAGCCGCAACCGCTCGCCCGGCACGTAGTCGTGCGGGATGTGCGCGTCCACCGGGAGATCCACGCGGACTTCGGCGAGCTCCTCCTCTTCGGAGGTCTCCGCGCCCGCGTGCCGGCGGAACGCGTCGACCGCTTCACCGACGAGCCGCACGTACAGATCGAACCCGACGCCCGCGATGTGCCCGGACTGCTCCGCGCCGAGGATGTTGCCCGCGCCGCGGATCTCCAGGTCCTTCATCGCGACGGCCATACCCGCGCCCAGTTCGGTGTTCTGGGCGATGGTCGCGAGCCGGTCGTGCGCCGTCTCGGTGAGCGGGGCCTCCGGCGGATAAAGGAAGTACGCGTATCCGCGCTCGCGCCCACGCCCGACCCGGCCGCGCAGCTGGTGCAGCTGCGCGAGCCCCAGCAGGTCACCGCGCTCCACCAGCAGCGTGTTCGCGTTCGAGATGTCCAGCCCGGTCTCGACGATCGTGGTGCAGACGAGCACGTCGTACTCGTTCTCCCAGAAACCCTGGATGATCTTTTCGAGTTTCTCCTCGTTCATCTGCCCGTGCGCGGTGACGACACGCGCCTCCGGCACCAGCTCGCGAATGCGCTTCGCGGCCTTCTCGATCGAGGAAACCCTGTTGTGCACGTAGAAGACCTGGCCGTCACGCAGCAGCTCGCGCCGGATCGCGGCGCCGACCTGCTTGTCGTCGTACGCGCCGACGTAGGTCAGGATCGGGTGCCTGTCCTCGGGCGGGGTCAGGATCGTGGACATCTCGCGGATGCCGGCGAGCGACATCTCCAGCGTCCGCGGGATCGGCGTGGCCGACATGGTCAGCACGTCGACGTGCGTCCGCAGCGCCTTGATGTGCTCCTTGTGCTCGACGCCGAACCGCTGCTCTTCGTCGACGATCACCAGGCCGAGATCCTTGTAGCGGATCCCGGTCTGCAGCAGGCGATGCGTGCCGATCACGATGTCGACGTCGCCCGAAGCGAGCTGTTCGAGGATGGCGTCCGACTCCGGCTTCGAGGTGAAGCGCGAGAGCCCCTTGATCTTCACCGGGAACGAACTCATCCGTTCGGTGAAGGTGTTGAGGTGCTGCTGCGCGAGCAGGGTCGTCGGCACCAGCACCGCGACCTGCTTGCCGTCCTGCACCGCCTTGAACGCCGCGCGCACCGCGATCTCGGTCTTGCCGTAGCCCACGTCGCCGCAGATGACGCGGTCCATCGGGACGCCGCGTTCCATATCCGCCTTGACCTCGTCGATCGCGGCGAGCTGATCGTTGGTCTCGGTGAACGGGAAGGCGTCCTCGAGTTCGCCCTGCCACGGGGTGTCCTGCGCGAACGCGTGCCCGGGAGCGGCCTGCCGGGCGGCATAGAGCTGCACGAGCTCGGCGGCGATCTCCTTGACCGCCTTCTTCGCCTTGGCCTTGGTGTTCTTCCAGTCCGACCCGCCGAGCTTGTTCAGCGTGGGCAGCTCGCCGCCGACGTAACGGGAGACCTCGTCGAGCTGGTCGGTCGGGACGAACAGCCGGTCCCCCGGATGCCCGCGTTTGGAGGAGGCGTACTCCAGCAACAGGTATTCGCGGGTCGCGCCGGCGACGGTGCGCTGCACCATCTCGACGAACCGGCCGATGCCGTGCTGGTCGTGCACGACGTAGTCGCCCGCCTTGAGGGCGAGCGGGTCGACGGCGTTGCGGCGCCGCGACGGCATCTTGGTACTGAAGTCCTTTGTGGACGTCCCGGCGCCCGAGCCGCGGCCGGTGAGGTCCGATTCGGACAGTACGACGAGGGCGCGCTCCGGCGAGACGAAACCGTCCGACAGACCGCCGCACGTCACCGTCACGACGCCCGGCGTCAGCGGACCTGTGATGCCTTCGGCGAGCGACGCGGGCACCTCTCCCGCCGACAGCTGCTCGACGGCGCGGGCAGCGGTGCCGTGCCCGGCGACGACGAGCACGGCCGTGCCGCCCGCGGCCGTGTGGGCACGCAGATCGGTCGTCGCGCGCTCGACCTCGCCGCGGTAGTTCGGCGCGGCCTCGATCGAGACGCGGTAGACGTCGGGATCGTCGCTCGCGAGCTGCGTCAACGTCCACCAAGGACGCTTCGTCTCCTGAGCGTGCTTCGCGATCTCCGCGAGGTCCCGGTACGCGGACGCGCCGAGGTCGATCGGCGCCTGACCGCCCGCGGCGGCCGTGGTCCAGGACGCTTCGAGGAACTCCTGCCCGGTGCGGACCAGGTCGGCCGCGCGGGCGCGGATCTTCTCCGGATCGGCCAGCAGTACGTGCGTGCCCTGGGGCATCGCGTCGGTCAGCAGGTCCAGCTCGCCCTCGCACAGCACGGGGATGAGCGCCTCCATGCCCTCGACGGGGACCCCGCCGGAGAGCTTGGTGAGCATTTCGGTGAGCTGCGCGTCGGCCTCGTACGTCGTCGCGAGCTCGGCGGCCTTCGCGCGGACCGGCTCGGTGAGCAGCAGCTCACGGCACGGCGGCGCGCTGACGTGCTGGATCTCGCCCGGCAGCGACCGCTGATCGGACACCGCGAACGCGCGGATCTCGCTGACCTCGTCGCCCCAGAACTCGACCCGCACCGGATGCTGCGCCGTCGGCCCGAACAGGTCGAGGATGCCGCCGCGCACGGCGAACTCGCCGCGTTTCTCGACCATGTCCACGCGCGTGTACGCGAGCTCGACCAGCCGCTCCAGCAGCCCTTCGAAGCTCTGCTCCTCGCCGACGACCAGGTCGATCGGGGCGAGCGAACCGAGCCCGGGCGCCATCGGCTGGATCAGGCTGCGGACGGTCGCGACGACGACGCGCAGGTCGTCGGCGCCCGTCTTGAGCCGGTGCAGCACCTCCAGCCGCCGCCCGACGGTGTCCGCCCGGGGCGACAGCCGCTCGTGCGGCAGCGTCTCCCAGGACGGGAAGTCGACGACGGCGCCTTCGCCGAGGAACGACTTCAGGGAAGCGGTCAATTCTTCCGCCTCGCGGCCGGTGGCGGTCACCGCGAGCACGGGGCGGCCGGCGCCCTCGTCCGCGGCGAGGGCACCGGCGACCAGCTGGCGGGTGGCGATCGCGCCCTGGAGTTCGAGCACCGGGGCACCGGCCCGCTCTACGACCCCGCGAAGGGCCGGATCGGGAAGGATGGAATGAAGGAGTCCGGACAATGGAGCGTTTGTCACCGTCCCAGCCTACGTGGGGGCACCGACAGTCCGCCGCGCGATTACCGGGGCAGGGCGTCGAAGACCTTCGGAAGCTGCTCGTCGAACTCGGCCGGTTCCTGCGTCGCGATGCGGATCAGCACGTGTTCGGCGCCCGCGTCCCGGTATTCGCGCAACCGGTCGGCGACCTGCTCCGGGCTGCCCGCGATCTGCATCTGGATCTTCTCGACGAAGTCCAGCGGGACACCGTAGTTCCGCTGCGCGTAGTCCTCCAGCCGCTCTCGTGCCCTGATCGGGTCCTCTTCGATGAGCACTGTCGCGAACAACGCCGGTGTCACGGGGCGTACGGCGGCTTCGCGGATCTTCGCGAGGCCGTCGGTGTAGTCCGCGACGTCGGGCGGGTACGGCAACCAGCCGTCGTAGAGCCGTCCCGCACGCTTCAGCGCGCCCGGGGTGAAGGCGGCCAGCCACACCGGCGGACCACCGGGACGGTGCGGCTCGGGGTACTCCGGCAGGGCGTCGTAGTGCAGCACGTCGCCGTGGAACGGGCCGCTCTTCCCGCTCCAGACATGCCGCCACAACGCGACGATGTCGTCGAGGCGGGCGCGGCGGCGTTCCCACGGCACCCGGGTGAAGGCGAACTCGGGTTCGCTGCGACCCGCGAATCCGGCCCCGACGGCGAGGGCGACGCGGCCTTGGCTGAGCAGATCGAGCGAGAGGATCGCGTTCGCGGAAAGAAGCGGATCCCGCAACGCCGGCAGCAGCGCGGCGGTGCCGAGGGTGACCCGCTCGGTCCTGGCGGCGAACGCGCCGAGCAACGTCAAGGAATCGATGGGCGCCTTCGCGAGCGTGTCCCCGACCCAGACCGAATCGAAGCCGAGGCGTTCGGCTTCGACCGCGATGGCGACCATTTCCGGCGCGGTGCGCCCGGCGTCGAGGATGGACCGATAAGTGGGGACGACCAGACCGTATTTCATGCCGGAAGCTTCTCCGCGGCGGGGAATCGTCTCAATTCCTTCGAGGGAATGGCGACGCCGACGGCGTCTCGGCCAAGATGGCGGCCATGGTTTCCGGATTCGGCCCCGCGCTCCGGGGCTGGCGCGAACGACGGCGGCTTTCCCAGCTGGAATTGGCGATCCGGGCCGGGACCACGCAACGGCACGTGAGTTTCCTGGAAGGCGGCCGGTCGATCCCCGGCCGCGGCCTGGTGCTGCGCGTCGCCGAATCGCTCGAATTGCCCCTGCGTGAACGCAACGGCCTGCTGCTCGCGGCCGGGTTCGCCCCCGGTTTCCCCGAAACGGAATTGGACGATCCGAGCCTGCGGCCGGTCCTCGACGGTATGCGGCGGCTGCTCGACGGGCACCGTCCGTATCCAGCCATCGTGGTCGACCGCTACGGCGTGCTCGTCGCCCGCAACGACGCGCTCGACCTGCTGTTCGAGGACGTGGCACCGGAGCTGCTGGAGGAGCCGGTCAACACCCTGCGGCTCGCGCTGCATCCGAAGGGGATGGCGCCGCGGGTGCGCAACCTCGCGGATTGGGCCAGGCACATCCTGGAGCGGTTGACGCAGGAGATCGCGCACGCGCCCGACGAGCGGCTCACCGCGTTGCTGACCGAACTCGAAGGTTACGTCCCGGCTCCCGGCCCGCCGGGGCCCGATCACCTCGGTTTCGCGGTGCCGATGCGCCTGTCCACTTCGGCGGGCGAACTGCGGCTGATCACGGCCATCACGACGTTCGCGACCGCGGCCGACGTCACGGTTTCGGAATTGAAACTGGAGACCTTCCTCCCCGCCGACGCCGAGACGGCGGCGATCCTCACCCGTTGACCCAAGCGCCCGCGTGGCCCAGGAACAGTTCGGCGCACGCCCACAGCACGGCCGCGCAGACGCTGCCGGGCACGAACCGCCGGTACGGCATCTCCGCCGCTCCCGCGACGCGCGGCACCACGGTCCGCACCCCGGCCAGGCAGCGGCCGGCGATCACGGCAGGCACGCCGTACCGGGCGACGGCCCGCTCCACGCGGTCCCACCGATCCCGGCCGAACCGCCGCCCGAACCGCGTGGTCCGCAGCCGCGGGCCCAGCCTCCGCCCTTCCAGGAAGGCGATCTGGTCGCCCGCCACGGCCGCACCGATCGCGACCGTCAACGCCAGTGGCAGGTCGAGCGTGCCCCGTCCGGCGAGGAACCCCATCAGCAGCAGGCTGGACAACGTCGGCAGCACGATTCCCGGCAACAGCGCGGTTTCCAGGAAGATCAGCGCGCCGCAGACGAGGTAGACGAGTGCGGGCGGCGACTCAAGAAGCGGCCGCAACAGGCTGTCCACGACGCCTCCCGGATTTCTGCGGCAAAGCCGCGCGGTGCACGAAGGCGGGCGGCAGGTTCGGCCAGACCAACGGAGTCCGGCCGGTCACCGCGAACCGGTCCCGCAGCGCCGCGGCGAACCGGCGGGCGGGCGTCGTCCAGGCCGCGTGCGCGTAGGCGAAGGTCGTGAACCGCCCGTGCGGGGCGAGGATCTCCGTCACCTGGTCGAGGATCCGCAGCTGCCGTTCACCGGGCATGACCGTCCACGGCAGCCCGGAGACCACGACGTCGGCGGCCTCGTCCACGTACGAAAGCAGATTCTCGGCGGAACCCTCGACGACCTCGACGTCCCCGTGCCGGGACCGCAGTTCCCGCGCCAGCCGCGGATTGATCTCGACCGCGATCAGCCGCGCGCCCGGTGGCAGGCGGCGGACGACGGCGCCGGTGAACACCCCGGTCCCGGGGCCGAGCTCGACGACGAGCCTGGAGCTCTCCAGCCCGAGGCCCGCGGTCATGGCCTCCGCGAGTTTCGGGGAACTGGCCGCGACGGCTCCGGTCAGGACGGGATGGCGGAGGAATTCCCTGGTGATCGACATGTTCCCGAAGTTAGGAACGGGCTCTGTGGCCCCGCGTCGGCTTCGTCGTCCGGTTTCGTCCTCCCGTGGGAGGACCCCGGGAGTACCCCAGGACGACGCGCTCTTGTGCCGGGCGGGGTTACGTTCGAACGGTGCAAAGGCTGCTCGACCGGCTCCGCGCCCACCCGTGGGTGACCGACCTTCCCCTGTACGCGTGGTTCGTCTTCCTCGCGCCGACCGGATCGTCGTCCGTGCCCAAGGCCGTCCTGCTCGTGCCGTACCTCTTCCTTCTCCCGCTGCTCTGGCGGCGCCGCCATCCCGAGATCGTCGCGGTGCTGATCCTCGCCGGGGTGACCGCGCAGTACACGACGGAGCTCTGGGCCTACGACCGCGGCCGGGGCGAGCTGGCCATGGCCGTCGCGCTCTACACGCTGGTCCGCGCGGGAAACCGCCGGTTCGCCACGCTGATCGCCGCCTGGATCGTCGCGCTGGACGTCACGTGGGGTCTCGTCTGGGGAATCACCACCGAACAGGGCGGCTGGCTCACCATCGTCGTGACGCTGCCGCTGCATGTCGCGGCTTGGGCGCTCGGCGAGTTCTTCCGTGCGCGGCAACGGCTTTCGGCGGAGGAAGCGACGAAGGCGAAGCTGGCCGCGTCCGAACAGGAGGCCCGCGCCCGGGCCGCCGTCGCCGAGGAACGCACCCGCATCGCCCGCGAACTGCACGACGTCCTCGCGCACAGCGTGAGCGTCATCGTGATCAACGCGGAGGGCGCGAAACTCATGCGCGACAAGGATCCCGAGGTCGTCGACCGGACACTCGACACGATCGGCAAGGCCGGCCGGGACGCGCTCGCCGAGCTGCGCCGTCTGCTGGAAGTCCTCCATGCCGGCGAAGCCGCCCGAAGCCCACAGCCGACCGTCGCGGAGCTTCGCGACCTGGTGGCGCAGGTCAGCGCGAGCGGACGGGACGTGGATCTCCAGGTCACCGGGGACGCCGAGGGGTTGCCGCCGAGCGCCGCGCTGCAGGCGTACCGCATCGTCCAGGAGTCGCTGACCAACATGATCAAACACGCGCCGGGGGACGCCAGCGGCCAGGTCGAGATCGATTTCGGCCACGGTGGCCACCGCCGGAACGTCCGGATCGAGGTGACGAACACGGGCGGGAGCGAGCCCGTCGCGCCGCGGCTCCCGTCGTCCGGCCGGGGGATCGCCGGCATGACCCAGCGCGTCGAGATGTTCCACGGCACCCTCGACACCGGACCGACCCGCGACGGCGGTTACCGGGTCGCCGCGAATCTGGTGGTGGAGGCGGGATGACGGCGGTGAAGGTGCTGATCTGCGACGACCAGGAGCTGGTCCGGGTCGGGATGGGGATGATCGTCACCAGCCAGGACGACCTGACCGTCGCGGGCGAAGCCACCAACGGCGCCGAAGCGGTCGAAGCCGCCGAGAAGCTGCGGCCGGATCTGGTCCTGATGGACGTCCGGATGCCCGTGCTCGACGGCGTCGCGGCGACCGAGCGGATCTGCCGGTCGCTTCCGGACACCCGAGTCCTGATGATCACCACGTTCGACCTCGACGAGTACGCGTACGCCGCGTTGCGTGCCGGTGCCAGCGGCTTCCTCGTCAAGGACGCGCCTGCCGACGAGATCCTCGTGGCGATCCGAGGCGTCCTCCGCGGCGATTCGATGGTCTCCCCCTCGGTGACGAAACGGCTGCTCGACCGCTACCTGGCCGACGAACGGGACGCCGCCGAGAGCGCGCGACTAGAAACGCTGACCGAACGCGAGAAGGACGTCCTCTCGCTCATCGCGCGCGGCCTGACGAACTCCGAAATCGCCGCGAAGCTCTACATCGGGGAGACGACCGTGAAGACCCACGTCGGCCGGATCCTCGCGAAGCTCTCGCTGCGCGACCGGGTGCACGCGGTCGTGTTCGCCTACGAAAGCGGTTTGGTTCGCGCGGGCGGTTGAGCACGGTGGCATGCTGATGTCATGCGCACTTCCGCCGTCGTCGCGTTCGCTTCCCTGTCCTTGCTGGTCACGGCCTGTTCCGGGGCGTCGAGCGAGACGGTGCAGAGCGCACCTCCGGTCACCTCGAAACCCTCGGTGTCGAAGCTGAAGGTCGAGCAGGTGACGGCCGGGCTCGAACACGGCTGGGACGTCGGCTTCCTGCCGGACGGGAAGATCCTCGTCACCCAGCGCCCCGGGAAGCTGGCCCTGATCGACGGCGGCACGAAGCGTGACGTCGCCGCGGACTTCTCCGACGTCCACGTACGCGGCGAAGGCGGCTTGATGGGGATGGTGGTCAGCAAGGACTTCGCGACGTCGCGCGAGTTCATCACCTGCCAGACCCACAAGGAGGGCGACAAGGCCGTCGACATCCGGCTGGTCACCTGGCGGCTTTCGGACGACGGCGCGAGCGCCACGAAGGTCAAGGACCTGCTGACCAGGCTGCCGGTGAACCCCAGCGGCAGGCATTCCGGCTGCCGCCCCGCGTTCGGCGCGGACGGTGCGTTGCTCGTCGGGACCGGGGACACCGCCCGCCCGCAGCACCCGCAGGACCGGACGAGCCTCGGCGGCAAGGTGCTGCGCGTCGACGCGAAGACCGGGAACGCGTTGCCGGACAACCCGTTCGCGAAATCCGCGAACCCGAACGAACAGCGCGTGTTCACTTATGGACACCGCAACGTCCAGGGCGTCACGGTCCGCCCGGGCACCGGGCAGGTGTTCACCGCGGAGCACGGGCCGACCATCGACGACGAGGTCAACCTGGAGACCGCGGGCGGGAACTACGGCTGGGATCCGTCCAAGGGCGGCACCGAGACCAGCTACGACGAGAGCGTCCCGATGACCGACAAGCAGCGCTTCCCGGACGCCGTCAGTCCTTTGTGGACGACCGGCGAGATCACCGAAGCGATCTGTGGCGCCGAGTTCCTCACCGGATCGCAGTGGGGAGCGCTCGAAGGCTCGCTCGCCGTGACCGCGCTGAAGGGGCAGAAACTCCTGCTGTTCCGCCTCGACGACGCGGGCAAGGTCACCGAAGTGACGCTGCCGCCGGAGTTCGACGACAAGTTCGGCAGGCTGCGCGCCGTCCGCAGCGGTCCGGACGGCGCCCTCTACATCACCACTTCGGAAGGCCAGGACGACAAACTGCTGAAGGTCACGCCCGGCGCTTAGGCCGTGTCTTGTAAGTCTGTTCGATGGGCTTCGTGATCCAGGTGGTTCCTGACGGTGCGGGCGGATCGGCCTCGTACCGGGTCGTACTCGGCCGCATCCGCCCGTGCCGTCAGGGACCGCCTGGATCACGAAGACCGCGAACAAGACTTGCAGGACACGGCCTAACGGCCGAGGTGAGCTCCGCCGTTGACGTGGACGACCTGCCCGGTGACGTGCCGTGCCTCCGGGCTCGCCAGGAAGGCGACCACTTCGGCGACGTCCGCGGGCTCGCCGGCGCGTTTGGTCAGCGTGTTGCCGATCAGCCACGTCCGGCGCTCGTCGGAGAGCTTGCCCTGGAAGAACTCGGTGTCGCCGACCAGCCCGGGCGCGACGACGTTCGCGGTGATCCCGCGCGGCCCGAATTCCCTTGCCACGTCGACATTCCACGCCTCCAACGCGGCCTTGGCGGCTCCGTAGGAACCCGCCCCGGTTCGCGCGGCGATCGAGCCGATGGTGACGATCCGCGCCCCGTCGGCGAGCCGTTCCCGCAAGGCACGGGTGACCAGCACGGCGGTGAACACGTTCGCGTCGAGATTGGCCTGCCAGTTCACGGCGAACGACTTCAGGTCTTCGGCCTGCCCGGTGCGGAAGTCGGTGTTCCCGCCCGCGTTGTTGACCAGCACGTCGACGCGCTCCGGCAATTCGGCCAGCGCCCGTTCCACCGCCTCCGGATCGGCCGCGTCGAACGGGACCGGGTTCGCACCGAGCAACGCGGCGGCCTCGGTGAGGACCTGCTCGCGACGGCCGGTGATCGTCACCCGATCACCTCGCGCGGCGAAAGCCGCCGCGACCGCGTAGCCGATTCCCGTTCCGCCGCCGGTGACCACTACTTCCCTGCTCTGCCCCATGTCCGCAGCATAGGGCCACTAGGCTTCCCCCATGACGAAGATCGACCCGGCGACGACGGCGCTCGTCCTGATCGACCTCCAGACCCGGATCGTCGCGCTGGAGACCGTCCCGATCGAAGGCACCGAAGTCGTATCGAACGCCGTCCTGCTGCGAGACGCCTTCAGCGCGGCCGGCTCGCCGATCGTCCACGTGCGGGCACATCGGCCGAACGTCGACGAGCAGCCGCCCGGCAGCGAACTGGTCGCCGAACTGACGCCTCGCGAGGGCGAACACCTGATCACCAAGAACACGATCGGCGCGTTCTACGGCACCGGGCTCGACGAACTCCTGCGCGGACTCGGCGTGAAGACGCTGGTGCTCGCCGGGATCGCCACGGAATACGGCGTCGAATCGACGCTGCGGGCCGCGATCGACCACGACTACGAGACCATCGCCGTTTCGGACGCGATGGCGGGCATCGCCGCGATCTCCCACGAATCCGCGATCACGAAGGTGTTCCCGCGGCTGGGCGACGTACTCACGACCGCCGAGACCGCCGCGGCGCTGGGCTGAACCATGATCGACAAGATCGCCTGGCTGCACTTCCGGGACGGCCGCGTCCTCGGCGCCCGCTCGCGTGGCAAAACCGTGTTCTACCTGCCCGGCGGCAAACGCGAACCGGGCGAATCCGACGCGGAAACACTGGTCCGCGAAGTCCGGGAGGAATTGAACGTCGCGATCGATCCGGCGAGCATCGAGCCCGCCGGATCGTTCGAGGCTCAAGCCGACGGCCACGCGTCAGGTCTCGTGGTCCGGACGACCTGCTATTCCGCCGAATTCCGCGGTACACCCGCGCCCAGCAGCGAAATCGAGGAAATCGCGTGGCTGGGCTACGAAGACAGGGAGCGGGTCTCCGCGGTGGGAAAGATCATCTTCGACCACCTGCGGGAGACCGGCCTCCTGCGCTGACGCCTACTTCAGTTCGTCGAGGCACACCACGCGTTCGCGGGGGATCAGACCACCCGCACCCGACGCCCACGTGAGCTTCATGTCCGTCCCCGGCACGGAGGAGCACGTCGTGGTCCCGATGGAGACCTCAGGTTCCCTTTCGATGGCGAGTACCTTGAAATGCGCTCCCGCGCAGTCCATCTTTTCGAGCTTCTTCGCCGCGAAGAGGTCCCCGGCGAAGCAATCCCCGACGGCCGGCAGCCGTGGGCCCGGATTCTTGAGGTTTTCCAGGCAGAGCAGCACGCCGTCGTCAGCCGACTGCCTACCCTGGAAGTAGTACAGGTCAGCGTTGAGGTAGCCGTCGCATTCGGAGCCACCCGACAGCAGTATCCCGCCTTCCGACTTTCCGCCCTGTTTCCCGACGACCTTGAAGTTCGCTTCCGGCGTCCCGCACTCGACGTTCCTGATACTGTCCGCGTTGTCGACGTTGCCCTTGAGACAGGCGCCGACCTCGGTACGCGACGCCGTCAACGGATTTTCGGCGAAGATCCCGAGCAGGACGATGGCACCGAAGACTCCCACGATGATGACCGGCTTCAGCCACGGTCTCTTCTTCTGCGGCGCCATCTGCCCGACGGCAAGCGCGGAAAAGTTCTCCACGGTGTTCCCCCAGCTTGATGATCTCTTTGGGGGACCTAGCGCTCATCGGCCGGGAAACGTTACTACCGCGCGACGCTATCAGTGCAGCCGCAGCTTGGGCTTGTGCTCCAAATTGGACAGACCGTTCCACGCCAGGTTGACCAGATGCGCGGCGACCTCGTCGCGCTTCGGCTTCCGGGCGTCGAGCCACCACTGCCCGGTGAGCGCCACCATCCCGACGAGCGCCTGCGCGTACAGCGCCGCCAGCTTCTCGTCGTAGCCCCGGGCGGCGAACTGCTGCGCGAGGATGTGCTCGACCTGGCTGGCGATGTCGTTCAGCACCGTCGAGAACGTGCCCGTCGAACTCGCGACCGGCGAATCCCGCACCAGGATGCGGAAGCCGTCGTGCGAGTCCTCGACGTAGGAGAGCAACGCGATCGCCGCCTGCTCCAGCATCACCCTCGGATGTCCACCGTGGAGGGTGGAGACCATCCGGTCGAGCAGCAGCTGCGTCTCACGGTCGACGACGACGGCGTAGATGCCTTCCTTGCCGCCGAAGTGCTCGTACACCACCGGTTTGGAGACGTTCGCGCGGTGCGCGATCTCCTCGATGGACGTACCTTCGAAACCCTTCTCCGCGAAAAGGGCCCTGGCGACGTTGAGGAGCTGCTGTCTGCGCTCGGTCCCCGTCATCCGCACCCTGGCCACCGGAGCGACTGGACGCGCCCCGGTGACCGCTTCACGTTTGGTCCGCCTTCTCCCCGCCATCGCAGAAGACTAACGCGACCTCGCTATTTGCTTTCAGTGGCGATACGCGCGAGACGCTGCGGAGTCGGCCAGCGCACGTCGTAGGCCCAGCCGAACTTCTCGAACATCCAGATGAGCCGCGCGGAAATGTCGATCTGACCGCGCTGCACACCGTGCCGCGCCGAGGTCGGGTCGGCGTGGTGCAGGTTGTGCCACGACTCGCCGAAGGAGAAGATCGCCAGCGGCCAGAAGTTGGCCGACTTGTCGCGGGCCGCGAACGGGCGCTCGCCGATCATGTGGCAGACCGAGTTGACCGACCAGGTCACGTGGTGCAGCACGCAGACGCGCACCAGCCCGGCCCAGAAGAACGCGGTCACCGCGCCCCAGAACGACCAGGTGATCAGTCCACCGAGGATCGCGGGCAGCACCAGGGTGAGCAGGCTCCACAGCCAGAACAGGTCGTCGACCTTCTTGATGGCGCGGTCCTTCAGCAGATCCGGCGCGAACCGCTCGGCGTTGCTCTGGTCGCGGTCGAACAGCCAGCCCATGTGCGCGTGCCAGAACCCCTTGGCGATGGCGAGCGGCGTGGTCCCGAACAGCCACGGCGAATGCGGGTCGCCGTCGCGGTCGGAGAAGGCGTGGTGGCGCCGGTGGTCGGCGACCCAGGTGATGACGGGGCCCTGGACGGCCATGCTTCCGGCGATCGCCATGACGACGCGCAGCCACGGCTTGGCCTTGAACGAGCCGTGCGTGAAGTAGCGGTGATAGGAGACGGTGATGCCGAGTCCGCTGATCGCGTAGAAGACCACGAACAGGCCGACGTCGACCCAGGTCAATCCCCAGCCCCAGGCGAACGGGACGGCCGCGAGCAGCGCGGCGAGCGGGAAGATGACCCCGAGGTAGACCGACAGTTGCACGGCGCTCGACCGCTGCCCGTCGGTAACCGGCTTGGGGCCCTTCGCGGGCTTCTGGGACTGATCCAGGGTAGCCGTCATGCAGTCACTTCTTTTCTATGCGCAACCCTCGGGGTTCCCTAAGGGTGACCTTACCTACGATGCCGTAAGTTACGGTACAGGAGGTTTCGTCCCCTGTGGAGTGCCCGCGACGGTGACGCCACCCCCGGGCGCACGTGGACGTCCCCGACATGGCTATCCTGACCAGGATCGATCCGCCGTAGTGTAATCGGCAGCACTTCAGATTTTGGTTCTGACAGTTCAGGTTCGAATCCTGGCGGCGGAGCAGACGAACAGATGACCAGCGGCGTTTTCAACGGTGGGGGTGTGTGCGGCTGACCGAGGACGCGACGACCAGTGGCAGGCGGCCGGCGCTTGCGGAGATGTCCGACGCCTGGCTCTACGGTCGCGCGCGCGAACTCGGTGCGGCCATACAGCGCGTCTCCTTCGCCGAGCAGCTGGACATCATCACCAGCCTCGACGAACTCCTCGACGAGACGCAGCGCCGCGGTGAACCCCTGCTGGTCGCCCAGCTGCTGCGGTACTCCGCGGCGGCCAGGCTGGTCACCCGCGGTCTCGCCGCCGAAGCCGAACCCAGGCTCGACGAGATGCTCGCGCACACCCGGCGGCACGGTCTCGCGCTGATGCGGGCCGACGCCCACGCCATGCGCGGCCGTCGGCTGGTGATCGCCAAACAGGAGGACGCCGCCCTCACCGAGATCGCCAGGGCGCTGGCCATCCTCGACGATTCCGCCGTCCCGGACCGTCAGATCGGCAGGCGCAACTGGGACCGGATGCTGTCCACGACCCTGGTCGACTGCTGGCTGGTGCTGAACCAGCTGGGTGTCTACGAGGCGGCCGAGGAGGCCATCGCCCGCGCCGCGCAGGCGATCCGCGACAGCGCGAGCCCGCACGAGATCGCGCTCCAGCTGATCAACCGGGTCAAGATGCTGCTGGGCTGGGGCCTGCGCCTCGAACGCATCGAGCGGTACGACGAGGGAGCGGACAAGTTCCGCACCGCGGCGTCGATGGCCCAGGCCGCCGAGGGCCCGTTCACCGAGTCGCTGTTCCCGCGCAAGGCGGGGGTGCCCGCGATCGACCAGGTCGGCGTGCTCGCCGCCGCGGCCGCGCTGGCGTCGCCCGATTCGTCGCATATCGAGCGGCTGACCTCGCTGCTGCATCCGGAACTGGTGTTCCCGCACGAACGCGAGATCATCGCCATCGCGCTGGCCCGCTGCCTGGACAACGACGGCCGCCGCGAAGACGCGCTTCAGGTGCTCAAAGAGGTGCGAGAGGACAACGAAGAGGGCTCGCTGCCGTCGATGCGGTTGAACCTCGCCCGCGAGCTGGCCAGGCTCGACACCACGCCGGACTACGCGTCCGGGGCGAGCCAGTCGCTGATCGACTACGCGACCATCCTGGAAACGGAGATGTGGTCGCTGCGGGAATCGCAGATCGCCACGCTCAACGCGCGGCGGGAGCACGAGCGGCTCTCCGCCGAGCACGGCGCCATCACCCAGCAGGCGTTGCAGGATCCGCTCACCGGCTTGCCGAACCGGCGGGCGCTCGACGAAAAGCTGCGTTCGCTGGCGTCGTCCGCCGACGCCCAGCCGCTCGCGGTGGCGCTGGTCGACCTCGACGGCTTCAAGGACGTCAACGACAAGCAGTCGCACGCCGAAGGTGACAACGTGCTCCGTGTCATCGCGAGCACGCTGCGCGACGCCCTGCGCGGCGACGACGTGGTCGCCCGCTACGGCGGAGACGAGTTCATCGTGCTTCTACCTGGGGCTCCGGCGTCCGCGGCGAAGCAGGCGCTGGGTCGTTCTGTGAATGCCGTCGCATCTCTGCCGCACCATCTTTCGCACGGCGTCACCCTCTCCGTCGGCCTTGTCTCGCTCCGGCCACAGGAGCGGGCCGAGCAGGTCCTCGCCCGCGCCGATGCGGCCATGTACCAGGCGAAACGCGGCGGCGGGAACCAGGTTTCGTCGGTGAACTCGATGGCCATCGATCCGGTCACCGGATGGCCCGGCGAGGATGCTCCGACCGACCCCGCGTGGGACGCCGAGCAGCCCACGTAGGATCAATGCCCGACAACCACCGTTGGTGAAATGTTGGGAGTGCCGTGACCGGCCCGCTGAGCACGTTGATCCTCGCCGCGGGTGAGGGCACCCGCATGCGCTCGTCCACCCCGAAGGTGCTGCACCCGATCGCCGGCCGCCCGTTGGTCGAGCACGCGGTGCGGGCCGCCGCGGGACTGAACCCGGAGCACCTGGTCGTGGTCATCGGCCACGGCCGCGACTCGGTCGGCGCCCGGCTGGCGAAGGTCGGCGAGGCGCTCGGCCGCGAGGTCGTCACGGCCGTCCAGGAGGAGCAGAAGGGCACCGGGCACGCCGTCTCGTGCGCGCTCTCGGCGCTGCCCGCCGGACTGACCGGCACCGTCGTCGTCAGCTACGGCGACGTCCCGCTGCTCGACACCGAAACGCTCGCTTCCCTGGTCGCCGAGCACACCTCCACCGGCAACGCGGTCACCGTGCTGACCGCGGTCGTCGAGAACCCGACCGGTTACGGCCGGATCATCCGCGACGAAAACGGCGTCGTCACCTCGATCGTCGAGCAGAAGGACGCCACCCCCGAACAGCACGAAATCGCCGAAATCAATTCCGGCGTCTACGCCTTCGACGCGTCGGTCCTGGTCGACGGGCTTTCGAAGCTTTCGACCGACAACGCGCAGGGCGAGCTCTACCTCACCGACGTCCTCGGTATCGCCCGTGGCGACGGCAAGGGCGTCGGCGCTCTCGTCATCGACGACCCGTGGGTGACCGAAGGCGTCAACGACCGCGTCCAGCTCTCCGTCCTCGGCGCCGAGCTGAACCGCCGGATCGTCCGCGGCTGGCAGCGGGCGGGTGTCACGGTCGTCGACCCGGCGAGCACCTGGATCGACGCGGGCGTGACCCTGTCGCGCGACGTCGTCATCGAACCCGGTGTCCAGCTCAAGGGCTCGACGTCGGTCGGCGAGGGCTCGCAGATCGGCCCGGACAGCACGCTGGAGAACGTCTCCGTCGGCGCGGGCGCGTCGGTGGTGCGGACGCACGGTTCCGATTCGGAATTGGGCGACGGCGTGAAGGTCGGCCCGTTCACCTACCTGCGTCCCGGCTCCAAACTGGGGACCAAGGGCAAACTCGGCGCTTTCGTCGAGACGAAGAACGCCGACATCGGCGCCGGGACGAAGGTTCCGCACCTGACCTACGTCGGCGACGCGACCATCGGCGAGAACAGCAACATCGGGTGTTCCAGCGTCTTCGTGAACTACGACGGCGTGAACAAGCACCACACCACGATCGGCTCCCATGTGCGGCTCGGCGCGGACAACACGTTCGTCGCCCCGGTGACCATCGGCGATGGCGCCTACAGTGGGGCAGGCACCGTGATCAGGCAAGACGTGCCCCCGGGCGCGCTCGCCGTCTCCACCGGGCCGCAGCGCAACATCGAAGACTGGGTGTCCCGGCGCAGGCCGGGCACACCCGCGGCGGAAGCAGCTTCCGCCGCGAAGCAGGACACCACCGCCGTGTCCGATTCAAATAAGGGAAACGACGGGGAGTCGCCAGCATGAGCTCGAAGTCCGGAACACCGAAGAAGAACCTGATGCTGTTCTCCGGGCGCGCGCACCCGGAACTCGCCGAAGAGGTGGCCAAGCACCTCAACATCGCGATCGTTCCGCAGACCGCGCACAACTTCGCCAACGGAGAGATCTTCGTCCGGTTCAACGAGTCGGTGCGCGGGGCCGACGCGTTCGTGATCCAGAGCCACCCGGCGCCCATCAACGAATGGGTGATGGAGCAGCTGATCATGGTGGACGCCCTCAAGCGCGCGAGCGCCAAGCGGATCACGGTGATCATGCCGTTCTACCCGTACGCGCGGCAGGACAAGAAGCACAAGGGCCGCGAGCCGATCTCCGCGCGCCTGATCGCGGACCTGTTCAAGACCGCCGGCGCCGACCGGATCATGACGGTCGACCTGCACACCGCGCAGATCCAGGGCTTCTTCGACGGTCCCGTCGACCACCTGCTCGCGCAGAACGTGCTGGCCGCGCACATCAACAAGACCTACCAGGACGAGAACATCACCGTCGTCTCGCCGGACTCGGGCCGGGTGCGGCTGGCCGAGAAGTGGGCGGCGCAGCTGGGTGACCGCCCGATCGCCTTCATCCACAAGACCCGCGACCCGGACAAGCCGAACCAGGCCGTCGCCAACCGTGTCGTCGGCAAGGTCCGCGGTCAGCTGTGCGTGCTGATCGACGACATGATCGACACCGGCGGCACGATCGTGAAGGCCACCGAGGCCCTGCTCGACGAAGGCGCGGCCGACGTCGTCATCGCCTCGACGCACGGCATCCTGTCCGACCCCGCCACCGAGCGGCTGTCGAACTGCAAGGCGCGCGAGGTGATCGTCACCAATACGCTGCCGATCCCGGAGGAGAAGCGGTTCCCCGGGCTGACCGTGCTGTCCATCGCGCCGCTGCTGGCGCAGGCGATCCAGCAGGTCTTCGAGGACGGGTCGGTCACGTCCCTCTTCGACGGCAACGCCTGATCCACGAGGAAGCAAGGGACCTTTGCTACCACTCTCTTTCGGAGAGTGAGAGCAAAGGTCCCTTGCTTCGTTTTCGGCTCCTCGCGAAACGGCGCGCGCCCGGCCTCCCCGCCTGGCTAGGTTTCCGACATGGGGAAATTCAAGTTCGGCGTGAACCTGTGGGGCGCCGAGAACCGCGAAAACTGGGTCGCGAAGTGCCGCCGCGTCGAGGCCCTCGGATACGACGTCATCTCCGTGCCGGATCATCTCGGCTCAGGACGGAACTCGCCTTTCCCGGCGCTGACCATGGCCGCCGCAGTGACCCAACGGCCCCGCGTCGGCACTCTCGTCTCCAACGTGCCCTTCTACAACTTCGCGCTCTTCGCGCGCGACGTCGTCACGACGGTGAAGATGACCGGCGATCGGCTGGACCTCGGTCTCGGCTCCGGTCACATGAAATCGGAGTTCGACGATGCCGGCCTGCCCTGGACCCCGGCCAAGGAACGTATCGAGTACCTCGCCAAGAGCCTTGACCACCTGCGCGATCACTTCGCCGCCGAAGGGATCACGCCCCCGCCGCTGCTCCTCGCGGGCAACAGCGACGGCGTGCTCTCCCTCGCCGCCCGCGAAGCCGACATCGCCGGCTTCGCGGGTCTTCGTCAAGCACCGGGAAAGCCGCCGGGAACCTTCCGGCTCGACGACGCCGAACGCATGGACGAGCGCGTCGCCTTCTTCCGCTCACACGCGAACGACCGGGATCCCGAACTGAACATGCTCGTCCAGCGGGTCGTGGTCACGGACGACCGGCGCGCGGCCGCGGAGTCCTGGCGCGAAGAAGTCAAAGATCAGGACGGCCTCGACGTCGACACCCTGCTCGAAACGCCCCAATTGCTGTTCGGGACCACCGGCGAGATGGTCCGGCAGCTCCAGGAGCGTCGCGAACGATACGGCTTCTCCTACATCACGGTGTTCGAACCGATGCTGGAAACGTTCGCGCCGGTCGTGAAGGAACTGTCCGGTCAGTAAGCGACGCAGAAACGCTGACGGCGGCGCTCCGGCTTGTCGATCTCGTCGACGAACGCGATCGCGTAGTCGGCGCCGCTGATCTTCGATCCACCGTTTTCGTCGGTCAGGAGCACGTCTCCGCCGAGCCGGAACTCGCCTGTCCGCTCGCCCTCGGCCCACGCGCCGAACTCAGCCGCCGGGCTGAGGTAGAACCAGTCGACGTCCTCGGGAAGCTTCCGGAACGCCTCCAGCACCTCGGCGTGCGCACCGGCCTCGCCCTTGTACTCGTCCGGGAACTCGGGGGTGTCGATCAGGCGCGGCCCGCCCTCGGCCACGTTCAGGCTGCCGGCCCCGCCGACGACCCCGATCCGCGCGCCGTTGTCCTTCGCGACCTGGGCGATCGAGGGCACCGCTTCGAGCAGACCGCTCTGCCCGTGGACCGCGATGACCAGGACGTCGGCCCCCTTGGCGACGTCGGCCAGGAAGGCCTCGTCATAGAGCGAGCCCGCCCTGGTGCCCTCGCCTTCCGCGTTCCTCGACACCGCCAGCACCTCGTGACCGCGGCTGCGCGCCTCGGCGGTGATCTTTCCGCCCGCGTACCCGGTTCCACCGAACACAACCAACTTCGCCATCGCGTTTCTCCCTTTTCATCGGCGACCACGCCGATGCTAAGAACGCGAGATCGGCTACTTCAACGTATGCAACGCACCCCGAGGTGAGTGTGCAGGTCAGCCACCCAGCGCGGCGAATTCGGACTTGAGCTTCTCGCGGACGGCGTTGACGTCGACCGGCGCCCGGACCTCGCCGCGCGCCGACGGCTTCGCCTGCACCTGGTAACTGGCGTTCCGATTCGGCAGCTTGAACTTGACCTCGCAGGTCATGCTCGTCGTGGCTCCGGGTGCCGCGTCGGCGGCCGCCGTGCAGCTCTGGGCGCCGAGGGATTGCGCGGTGAAATCGACGGTCAGCGTCAAATGCACGGGCGTCCCGCTCACGCCGCCGATGACGGTGTTGGCGACGTCGATGGTCGCCCGGCAGGTTCCGACGAAGTCCGTGCAGTCCAGCTTGTCGTTGACGACGCTGACACTCACCTGGGTGAGCGCGTCGAACGGCTGCCCGATTCCCCCGATCGCGCCGTCCAGATCGGTCTGGAGCTTCTTGAGCGCGTCCCCGGCGAGCGGTTCGACCCGCATCTCGGCGCCGAGCGTCTTACCGCCCGCCGCGGCGACGAGGGAAGGCGCGAAACTGACGATGCGGTGCGGCGCCGCGGTGGTCACGCGCAGTGCGCCGAGCCCGCTGCCGACGTCGTAGACCTCGGTCCCGTCGGGCAATTTCGACCGGACAGGATCGGTCAGCGGGTCCATCGCGGACACCGCCGTCCTCAGTGTCGACGCGGCCTTGCGCGGGCTGAGCACCTCGACGGCGTTCACCGGCAGGTCCGAGCCATCGGTACGGACCCAGTTGGTGCCGTACTGCTCGCTGTTGCCGAGCCCGTGCGCCTTCCAGTACTCCGGCGTCGCCGAGAGGTACAGCTGTTTGTCCGCGGCCACGACCTGGACGGTCTGGCCGTCGACCGGCAACGCGCCATGCGCGGTGCCGTTGCGGGTGATCCGGAACTGCAATTCGGCGGGTTTGCCGGCAGCATCCTTGATTGTCGACTTGTAAACAACGGCCGGAGCTTGCTCGAGCGCCTTCAGGGCACTTTCGACAGCGCCGCGCTGCTCGGCGCGCCGGTCCACCCGCTGCTGCTCGGCGGGCGAGATCCCCGCCGCCCCATCGATCGCGACGTCGCAACCGGCCACGAGGCAGCACAACGCGGCGATCGCGCCGATCCTCGACCGTCGTGCCGCCATTCCGCCCCCTTGTCTCGAGTGCGAGGAGATCACACCCTAGGAAAGGGGTCGCGCACCACCGCATCCGCGGGTTCCCGAAGCAGCTGTCACCGACTTGTCATCTGAACGAGCCACCCGGCGGGACCCCGGCACGACCGCTTGGTCTACACTTTCCCGGTCTCGGCGAGGCGGGTTCCGTGAGCACCTGGTGCCCGACGTGATCGACGCGGCGGCTTGAGTGGCCACACGCGGTCGAGCACGCCTGTGGAATTCGCCGCCGAACACCCGAACCGCCCGAACCATCCCCACCTCAGCATGATTTCGCTGAACATGTTGGTGAATTGAAGGAGTGCTACACCGTGTCCGAGGTAACCCTGTCCGTCGAGCCCCGCACCGAATTCGGCAAGGGTGCCGCGCGTCGCACGCGTCGTGCCGGCAAGATCCCCGCGGTGCTGTACGGGCACGGCTCGGACCCGCGCCACTACGCCCTCCCCGCCCTGGAGTTCGCCCGCGTCGTGCGTGAGAACGGCAGCAACGCCGTCATCACCCTCGAGCTCGAAGGCAAGAGCGAGCTGGCGCTGACGAAGACCATCGTCGTCCACCCGCTGAAGAACTACATCGAGCACGTCGACCTGCTGGTCGTCCGCCGCGGCGAGAAGGTCACCGTCGACGTCCCGGTCGTCGTCACCGGCACCGCGGGCCCGGGCACCCTGGTCACCACCGACCTCGACACCCTCCAGATCGAGGTCGAGGCGCTGCACATCCCCGAGCAGGTCGAGCTCTCGGTCGAGGGCGTCGAAGCCGGCACCCAGATCCTCGCCTCGCAGGTCACCCTGCCGCAGGGCGCCACCCTGGTCACCGACGCCGAGGCACTGGTCGTCGCCGTGAACGAGGCGCCGTCCGAGTCCTCGCTCGAGGGCGAAGAGGCCGAGGCTGCGGAGACCCCCGCCGAGGACGCCGAATAAAGTCACCGATGTGACCGAAGCTGTACTTCCCGGGGCCGGCGAGCAGATCCTGCTCGCCGGCCTCGGCAATCCCGGCCCCCAATACGCGGGCAACAGGCACAACGTCGGCTTCATGGTGCTCGACGAACTGGCCGGCCGCGTCGGCGGCAAGTTCAAAGCCCACAAGAGCGGCGCCGAAGTCCTCGAAGGCAGGCTGGCCGGCCAGCGGGTGGTGCTGGTCAAGCCGCGTTCGTACATGAACCTCTCGGGCGGCCCCGTGGTGGGGGCGGCCAGGTTCTACAAGATCCCCCCGGCGGGTGTCGTGGTCGTCCACGACGAGCTGGACGTCGACTTCGGCGCGCTCAAGATGAAGCTGGGCGGTGGCGACAACGGCCACAACGGTCTCCGCTCGATCACCAAGTCCCTGGGCACGAAGGACTACTACCGTGTCCGTTTCGGCGTCGGCAGGCCTCCAGGCCGTCAGGATCCGGCTGATTTCGTCCTGAAAGACTTCTCGACGGTCGAACGCAAAGAGCTCGCTTTCGAGATCGATCGTTGCGCCGACGCTGTTGAAGCGCTTATCAGCACCGGTCTCGCGGCGGCCCAGAACACCTTCCACGCTGGGTGAATCCGCTCACATGGCGGTGCGTTACGCCTCGTCACTCGAAGGCGTTTCACCACGCCCCTGATCGAGTCGTGGAATAGCGCGAGCTCTTCCGGGGAACTCTCAAACCCGTTAGGACGGAATGCGGAGATCGCATTCCCCACCGAAACCGGAGAGAGTTTCATGTCGTTTACGGCCGAAGACATCACCGGCGCCACTTTCCCGAACGCCCCGATCGGGCGGCGCGGATACGCCAAACACGAGGTCGACGCGTTCCTGGAACGGATCGCCGACACGCTCTCGGACCGGGACGACCTGACGGCCGCCGAGGTCCACCACGTCATGTTCTCGCGTCCGTTGATCGGGAAGCGCGGCTACGACGAACGCGAAGTCGACGATTTCCTCGACAAGGTCGAGGGGCAACTCGCCCTCCGGACCGGCCAGCACGCGCTCCGCCTGCCCGGCGCACGTGAAGAGGACGAGGCCACCGCCGAACGCGCCGTTCCGGACCGCGGTCCCGTCGAGTCCCTGCGGGATAGCTAGTGCCCGTCACCGCGTTCGAGGCCAGAACCCGGCAATTCGACAGGGCGCCGATCGGCGCCCGTGGCTACCACGAACCCGCTGTCGACGCCTTCCTCGAACGGGTCGCGGCGACTCTCGACGGCGACGACGATCTGACGGTTTCGGACGTCCACAACGTGGCGTTCGCCAAAGCGCCACTCTCGAAACGAGGCTACGACCCGGCAGCCGTCGACGCGTTCTTGCGGGACGTCGAAGGAACCCTGGCCGGGATGTCCCAGTCCTCCGGCTACTACATAGCGCCTGCCCTGGAACACACCCATAACCGCAAGCCATTGTGGCGACGCCGCTGACCAACGGGAGGTGCCGCGATAGGGGCCGGGCCGCGAGACTCGCGGCCCGGCCCCTTTCGTGTCAGCTGGTCGCCGCGTTCTTGGCGATCTTGTCCGCGAACTGGACGGCTGTCGCGGCCCGCTTCACCTTGCCCGACGGCGTCTTCGGCAGGCTCCCGGCGGGGAGCACCACAACGGCGAAGGGCCGCATGTCGACGGCACCGCGCACCTTGGCCGCGACCTCCTTCGCCAGCGCCTTCTCCGTCTCCGGGTCCCCGGCGAGTTTCGATTCGACGACGACGGCGAACCGTTCCCGTCGGCTGCCGGCGTCGAGCCGCACGGCCACGGCGTTCCCGGCCCGCACCCCTTCGACCGAGGTCGCCGCCCGTTCGATGTCGGTCGGGTAAAGGTTCCGGCCGCCCATGATGATGACGTCCTTGCGACGGCCGCAGATCACGATCATGCCGTCGACCAGGTAACCGAGGTCACCGGTGAGCAGCCAGCCGTCCTCGTCCTGTGTCGCGAGCGGACCTTCCATGGTCAGGTACCCCGGCGTCACGGCCTCGCCACGCAGGCGGATCTCCCCGACCTCGCGTTCCCCGAGCACGGTTCCCTTGTCGTCGACGATCTCGGCTTCCAGCCCGTCGAGAGGCGGCCCGAGCACCGCGAAGGACCGGACCTCTTCGGTCCCGCGGCGCGGGTCGCCCTCGGGGACCGGCACCGCCCGGTTGTCCGTCTCGAGCGCGTCGGCCTCGACGACGTCCAGCGTCAAACCGGTGAACAATGGCGCGAACGAAACCGCGAGAGTCGCCTCCGCCATGCCGTACGCCGGGAAGACGCATTCGGCGGGCATCTTGAACCGTGCCCCGGCATCGACGAACGTCTGCACGGCCGTCTCATCGATCGGCTCGGCGCCGTTCAACGCGATCCGAAGCTTCGAGAGGTCGTACGCGTTGTCGTCCTCGACGCGGGCCATCCGCCTGCCTACGATCGCGTACGCGAAGTTCGGCGCGGCCGTGGTCGTGCCGTTGTACTTGCTGATCAGCTGCGGCCAGATCAACGGTCCCGACAGGAACTCGAGCGGCGTGATCTTGACGAGTTCGACGCCGAACGTCATCGGGACCGTCAGGAAGCCGACCATCCCCATGTCGTGGAAGGTGGGCAGCCACGAGACCATCACGTCGACGTCGAAGTCGAACTCGGCCCGATCGACCATCGCCTTGACGTTCGAATACAGGTTCCCGTAGGTGATCTGAACGGCCTTGGGGTCGGCCGTCGACCCGCTGGTCAACTGCAGGAGCGCCGTGTCCGACTCGGCTGTCGGCACGGGCTCCGCCAGCGGCTCCGCCTCGAGCAGTTCGGTGATGACCTGGAAGGCGATGCCATGCTCGGTGAGCACCGGCGCCAGCTGGTCGAACGGCTCGCCGAGCAGAACCAGGCCGGAACCGATCATCCGCAGCACGCGAACGGTGTCCTCGGCCCATTCCGCGAGGTCGGTGCGCTGCGTCGGCTGGTGCAGCATCGTCACGCTGCCGCCGGCGAGCCAAATCGCCTGAACCGTCGGCGCGATCAGTGACGGCGCCGCCGCCAGGACCGCGACCGCCTTGCCGGGCTCCAGCCCGGCCGCCACCAGACCCCCGGCGACCCGCTTGGCCTGCTCGTGGATCTCGGCCCAGGTCCGCCGAACCGGCTCCTTGGGCTCCCCGGTGACCATTCCCCGCTGCTGACCTCGCCCCGCCGCGGTGGCGACGAGCGTGTCCACGAACCGACTCATGCGCGTCACACTACTGTCCTCGCTGGAAGACCCGCGCGCCGTCGAGCGAACTCATTCGATCGCTTCGGAGGTCTCGAGCCACTGGGCTTCGACCTCCTCTTTCTCCGTTTCGACGGCCTTCAATTCGGTGTTCAGCTCGATGAGCTTCGTCGGATCGGTCGCCGCGGCCAACAGCGCCGCGTGCAACTTCTCCTCCTTCGTGTGCAGCTGGTCGAGCTTGCGCTCGAGACGGGACAGCTCCTTTTGCGCGGCACGCTGCTCCGCGGCGCTCTTCTTGGGCGCGGAGACCTGAGCGTTGCCTGCCTTCCGGTCGCTGCCGGCCTTTTCGAGGCTCTTCGCGCGCCGGTCCAGGTACTCCTCGATCCCGCCCGGCAAGTGGGTCACCTGCCCGTCCCCGAACAAGGCCACGATCGTGTCGCAGACGCGTTCCACCAGGTACCGGTCGTGCGAGACGACGACGAGGCTGCCCGGCCAGGAATCCAGCAGGTCTTCGAGCTGCTGCAAGGTGTCGATGTCGAGATCGTTCGTCGGTTCGTCGAGCAACAGCACGTTGGGCTCGGCCATGAGAAGCCGGCACAGCTGCAGACGCCGTCGTTCACCACCGGAAAGGTCTTCGACCGGCGTCCACTGCCTCGCCGCGGGGAATCCCAGCTTTTCGGCGAGCTGCGAAGCGGTGAGCTCCTGCTTGCCGAACACGACCCGGCCGGACACCTCTTCGATCGCCTGCAGCACGCGCAGATCGCCGGGGAGGTCGTCGAGCTCCTGCCGCAAGTGCGCGAGGCTGACCGTCTTGCCCTGGATGCGCCGGCCCGTCTCGGGCTCCTTGTCGCCACCGAGCAGCTTGAGGAGCGTCGTCTTGCCCGACCCGTTGACGCCGACCAGACCAACCCGGTCGCCGGGCCCGATCCGCCAGGTGACGTGATCGAGCAAGGTGCGGTCGCCGACGGTCAACGTGGCGTCCTCGATCTCCAGCACGGTCTTCCCCAGCCGCCGGCGCGCGAACGCCTGCAGCTCGACCGAATCACGCGGCTCCGGCACATCGGAGATCAGCGCCTCCGCCGCCTCGACGCGGTAACGGGGCTTCGAGGTCCTGGCCTGCGGGCCCCGACGCAGCCACGCGAGCTCCTTACGTGCCAGGTTCTGCCGCTTTTCCTCGGCCGTCGCCGCCAACCTCGCCCGCTCCGCTCGCGCGAAGATCCAGTCCGCGTATCCGCCTTCGTACTGCTCGACGCGACCGTTGGTGACTTCCCAGGTCAGGCTGGCGACCGTGTCGAGGAACCACCGGTCGTGCGTGACGACCACGACCGCGATCTTGCGGTTCAGCAGGTGATCCGCGAGCCAGCGCACGCCTTCGACGTCCAGGTGGTTGGTCGGCTCGTCGAGGACGACGAGGTCCAGTTCACCGGTCAGAGCGGCGGCCAGCGCCACCCGGCGGCGTTCGCCACCGGACAGGTTCGCCGTTTCCTTCTCGAGGCCGAGAGCGGTGATCCCGAGACCGTCCATAATGGACCGCACTCGTGCGTCAGCGGCCCACTCGTGCTCAGCGCCGTAGCGCTCCAGCACGACATCTCCGACGGTGCTGCCGTCGGGGAGCTCGGTCCGCTGGGTGACGACGGCCATCCGCAGGCCACGGACCTGACTGACCCGCCCCGTATCCGGCTCGCTGATCCCCGCGAGAACCTCCAGTAGCGTCGTCTTCCCACCCCCGTTGAGACCGACGACACCGATACGCTGCCCCTCCGCCACACCGAGCGAAACACCGTCGAGCAGCGGGCGCACCCCGAAGGACTTGCTCACCGACTCCAGGTTGACCAAGTTGGCCATGCCTCAGCCGATCCTTTCCGAAAAGCTTGCACCACAACGAATTAGTCGATGTCCATTTCGGACACCCTCACGCGTGCACCCGCGGCGGTGACGGCCGCGGCGCGTCGTCGCCGCCGACCAACCGGGCTCCGGGCACCGGCCCGTGCGCGACGCGCACCGTGCGGCAGACACCCGCACCGGACAGCTCCGCGGCGACCTCGACGGCCGACTGGGCGTCCGCGCACAGAAAGGCACAGGTCGGTCCGGATCCGGAGACGGTGCCGGCGAGCGCGCCCGCGTTCACCCCGGCCCGCAAGGTGCGGCGCAGCCCGGGCCGCAACGAAACGGCGGCCGCCTGCAGGTCGTTACCGAGAAGCAGCGCCAGCTGCCGCGGGTCACCGGAGGCCAACGCCTCGACCACCGGAGTGTGCGAACCGATCCGCGGCGGGCTGCCCTCTTCACGCAACTTGTCCAGCTCGCCGAACACCCTCGGAGTCGAAAGACCACGCTGGTCGAAGGCCAGGACCCAATGGAAGGTGTGCCGCGACAGGACCGGCACCAGCTGCTCACCTCGGCCGGTGCCCAACGCTGTCCCGCCGTAGAGCGCGAATGGGACATCGCTGCCGAGCTTCGCGGCGATACCCGCCAGTTCGTCCCGAGAGATGTCGAGCTTCCAGAGCGACGCGAGCCCCACCAGGGTCGCGGCCGCGTCGGCGCTGCCCCCGGCCATGCCGCCCGCCACCGGGATGCCTTTGCGCAGCACCACCCTGACCTTGGACTCGCCGTCCGCCTTGCCGACGTGGGCCGCCAGCGCCTGCGCGGCCTTCCAAGCGAGATTGTTGGCCCCTGTCGGCACGGAGCCTTCGCCTTCGCCGTAGACCTCGACGCCGGGGTCCTCGGTGACCGCGACGGTCACCTCGTCGGTCAAGGAAAGCGCCTGGAACACGGTCACCAGCTCGTGGTAGCCGTCCGGGCGTACGTCACCGACCGACAGGTGCAGGTTGACCTTGGCGGGAACCCTGACGGTCACTGGGGGCGGTACGACGGCGAGCACCCGTCAAGCCTACGTGGCCGCTCCACTTGCGCTGTCACCAGGAGAAAAGAGAACAGGACGAGTCGGACACACGAACGGGCCGCTCCGGACGGTTTCCGTCCTGAGCGGCCCGTTCAGGGAGGAATCAGGCAGCGACGCCCTGCGGTCCGCGGACCGGGTGGGTCACGTGGCCGCCACGTTCGGCGATCCAGGCGAGCGCGGCGTCCGCGCGTTCACCGCGCACACCGAGACGGAACCGGCCCACCGGCGTGTCGCCGATCCGGGTCAGGCCGCCGCCGATCGTGGCGAGTTCGACGTCGAAGCGACCGGCAGCCTCCGGGAGCAGCGCGCCGACGGAAGCGAAGCCGACGAGCACGACGTCCACAGCGCGGTCGTACTTCGAGGCCTGCGCCCGCCCGGTCTCGATCGCGGGAAGCAGCGCCTGCGCGGTCCGGCTGTTCGGGTCGGAGACCAGGTCGAGCACGGTTCCGCGCTCGACGATCGCCCCGGCCTCCAGGACCGCGACGTCGTCGCAGACACGGCGCACGACGCCGGCGTCGGGCGTGGTGAGCAGCACGGTGACTCCGAGCTCGGCACGGGCGCGGTCGAGCACGGTGAGGACAGCGCCGGACTCCTCGGACTGCACACCCGCGGTCGGGTCGTCGGCCAAGAGCACGGACGGCCCCGCGGCCAGCGCCTTGGCGATGGCCACCCGGCGCAGCTGGCCTTCGGACAGGTCACCCGGTCGCTGCCCCGCCCGCGGGGTGAGGCCGACCAGGTCCAGCAGATTGCCGACCCGGTTGCGACGCTGCGGCCCGTCAAGACCGAGCTGTTCGAGCGGCGAAGCGATGTTGCCGGCAATGGTGCGCTCGGCGAGCAGTTCCGGTTTGGTGCTCACGACGCCGACCTGCCGCCGGATCTCGCGCAGACGGCGCCCGTCGAGGGTCCCGGTGTTGAGCCCGTCGAGGCGGACGACGCCACGGTCGGGACGCTCCTGCAGACCGATGCAACGAGCGAGGGTCGACTTGCCGGAGCCGGCCGGGCCGACGACTCCGAACAGCGAGCCCGCTTGGATGTCCACGCTCACATCGCGCAGCGCGACGACGGGATTTCCGTTGAGGGGAAAGGATTTGGACAGGTTTTCGACAGTGATCACGAGAGGCTCCATGCGAATGGGGCGCTGCTTCTTTCGAGCGCGCCGACCGTCACCGAGTGACCGTCCGGGAACGGACGGGTTTCAGAGGTAAAGGCGAAAAGGACTCAGGCAGTAACGGTGGAGCGTCGACACGCACTTACCGTGCGGCGACCTTCATCGACGACACGTCGCCTGGTCAGCAGGAGCGGGTGGGTGACCCTGTTCATTAGGCACAGCCTCCATCGGTCCTGGCTGTAGCACCTGCCCTGTGGAGGGTGGTTGCTGCGACTTCGGCGAGCCAGGTCTCTCAGTCGCTCGGGATGGCTCACTGAGTAAAACCGATCCCACTGGATGAAAGCAAGCGCGTAGGCGCAGATCACACGTCTGGTCGCGTCCATTATACAGGATTGGGTGTCCAGATAATGGAACAGAACTAGGCGCCTCCGACTTGCGTCAGGCGCGCTACCTGCTAAGACGATGCCGGCCTATACAAATGGAGAAGAAGACTTACGCACTCGTGCCGACCTGGCCCGGCGGACGTCCGCGCGGCGCCGGTCACACCTCGGGCAGTTGGTCAGCCGACAGCTGCGGCGATCCGCGCGAACTGGCGAACATCCAGCTGCTCACCGCGCGTCTTGGGGTCGATACCCGCCTTCTCGAGCAGTTCCCCCGCGCGTTCGGCGGAACCGGCCCATGACGCCAACGCGGCACGCAGAGTCTTCCGTCGTTGGGAGAAGGCGGCGTCGACCACCGCGAACAACTTCTCCCGTTCCACGGACGACACCACGTCACCCCGCTCGAAAGCGACCAGAGCGGAGTCCACGTTCGGCACAGGCCAGAACACCGCCCGAGGCACCGCGGCGACTTTGCGCGCCTTTCCGTACCAGGCGAGCTTGACGCTCGGCACGCCATAAGTCCGGCTCCCGGGGCCGGCCGCCATCCGGTCCGCGACCTCGGTCTGGACCATCACGAGGCCGCTGATCAGCGACGGCAACTCGGCAAGGAGGTGAAGCACGACAGGAACCGCGACGTTGTACGGCAGATTCGCCACGAGCGCGGTCGGACGCGCGGGCAGGTCGTCCGCCGTGATCCGCAACGCGTCCGCGCCGACGACCGTCAGCCGTTCGGCCCCGCCCCGTTCGGCCGCGGTGTTCGGCAAGCGCCCCGCCAGCACGGGATCGATTTCGACCGCGACGACCTCGGCGCCGGTCGCGAGCAGGCCGAGGGTCAGCGAGCCGAGGCCCGGCCCGACCTCCAGCACGACGTCGCCTTCGCCGACCCCCGAAAGGTCGACTATCCGTCGCACCGTGTTGGGATCGTGCACGAAGTTCTGGCCGAGCTTCTTGGTCGGACGTACGTCCAGCTCGGCCGCCAGCGCCCTGATCTCCGCAGGACCGAGCAGTTCAATCACCCGACGATCGTAACCAGCCCCGGTAGGCCACGATTGGCCGGTGGACGACGTCGTACTCGAAGGCGAGAAGGTCCGGCTGCGCGACTGGAGGCCGAGTGACCTCCAACCGCTTCGCGACCTACTCGATCCCACGCGGCCTTGGCACGAGACGAACGGGCCGTACTTCGGCACCCCGACCGCGGCGGCCGCCGACTCGACGGCACGCGAACTCACCACTGCCAAGGCCGAACCATCCGATCCCCGCACCAGCCTCGCCGTATGCGACCTGAAGGACGACCGGTTGATCGGCAGGGTCAGCTGGTACTGGGAAAGCAGGCAGACCGACTGGCGACGGATGGGGCTGGTGATCTACGACGAGCAGTACTGGGGCGGTGGCTACGGCACTGAGGCCTTGCGCTTGTGGACGACCTATCTGTTCGCCCGCACCGACACCCTTCGCCTGGACTTCGCCACGTTCTCGGGGAACCCAGGGATGATCGCCGTCGGCCGACGGTTGGGATTCGTCGAAGAAGGCCGATTCCGACGCGCTCGCCGCTGGTCCGGAGGCGTGCACGACGCCGTCGTCTACGGGGTGCTCCGCGAGGAATGGGCCGGATGATCCACTCGAGCCCGGAGCCGTGATCCCGCCCCCACCATCCGTATGGCTTTTTCGAACCGACACGTATCCCACTCCCGTGTGATCGACGCAGGTCAGCGCAGCCGGAGCGTAATGATCATCCACCCGATCGATACCGTGCATTTGTTCGAATCTGCCTCGACAATCGAGGGATGACCAGTATAAACATTCCCAAGGCCTTCCCGCTCAACCTGCCGGAAGGTGACGCCGAGCTGCTCCTCGATGAGTTGCAGACACGGCTACGCGAAGGGCGACGTCTGTTCGCCGAAGTCGGCCAGATCCTGGCCGAGATCGAGTCACGTGGGGTCCGCGACCTCTACGGATACAACTCGATCGCCGTCTTCTACGAGCATGTCGCTCGTGTGCCTCGCGCCGAGGCCAACAGGGTTGCCGATAGAGCGCTCGCGCTCAATTCGAGACGGGCGCGCGACGGCACGTCGATCGACCCCGTCGCGCCCTTGACCGGCATCTCGGCCGGCACCGGCGCGTTGGCCGAGGCCGGCATCGACCGAATCGTCACTGTCATGAAGAGGCTTCCCGACCACCTCGACGCGGACGAACGACACGAGGCCGAGAAGGGCCTGGTCGACCTCGCAGGCGTCGCAAGGCCCCGCGACGTCACGATGGCGGGCACCGACCTGCTCGCACGACACGACCCGGATGGAAAGCCCAAAGATGAGCCCGGACCGAAACGTCAGCGAAGCGAATTCTGGTTACGTCAGAAGCGGACCGGTCGTTGGGACATGCGCGGCGATCTCGATCCCGAGACAGGCGCCCGCCTGAACGCGCTTTTGGTGCCGCGGGCGTATCCGGCTCCGGGCGAAGAAGCCGACGACCGTGCGCCGGCGGAGAGACGCGGCGACGCGTTCGCGGAGATCGTCGATCTCGCGGAGGCCGGCCCTGACATCCCCCTGCCCCGGCAGACCTCGGAACGGGTCGCTGAGGAGTCTCGGCCCGCACAGCCCGACAACGGGCCTACAACCCACCCAAAGCCCACCCAGGCACCGCCACAGGGCCGCCAAGGCCCTCACCGCGGCGATGAAGGCGTTCGAGAGGGCGCCACGCCTGAACGATCCCGGAGTGTCGCCCACATACGTCCCCCTCGTTGGTGGGCACGGCTCTCAAGACCGAGACCGGGGAACGCGACACAGCCACAGAGGCCTCTAACGGCCTGAAGGCCACCTTGCGGGCAGAACCCACATGGTGACCTTCAGGAAAGGAGGATGATCCGGCGTCAGGCCTTCTTGCCACAGTGCGGCCACGCGCCATAACCGCCGCGGTCCTCGCGAACCTTCTCGGCGACAGCGATCTGCTGGGCCTTGCTGGCCTGGTGCGGGTACGCGGCGTACTGCTCGCCACCGTAGGCGTCCCAGGTGCTCTTGTTGAACTGCAGGCCACCGTAGTAGCCGTTGCCGGTGTTGGCGGCCCAGTTGCCGGTCGACTCGCACTGAGCGATGCGGTCCCAGGCTCCGGCGTCTCCGATGACCGGGTCGGCGGGCTTCTTGGTGCCGACCTTGACGATCTTGGGCTTGGCCTCGGTGATGACCTCTTCCGAGACCTTCTCGCGGCCGACCTCTTTGCCGTTGCGCTTGGTGACCTTGTAGGTCACGGTCTTCTGGCCCGGGGTGCCCGGGTCCTCGACCTTGGTCTTGCCCTTTTCGAGCTCCGGGTCGTCGACCTTCTGCTCGGGCGGCGCGATCTCCTCGTTCTGCTTGACCATGGTGACGCCGGTCCGGCTGATGTGGACTTCGGCACCATCGACCAGCTTGACGTCGAGACCGCCGACGGCCTCGTCGTCCGGGCCGAGGGTCATCCGGAGCTCACCGAGGAATTCCTTGGTGGTGACCGAGTTGGTCTGCACCTTGCGCGGTTCGTTCGCGCCGTCGTAGACCGTGACGTTCTTGAGGGTCTTGACCTCGACGGTGGCGCCTTCGAGAGGCAGCTCACCGTTCTGCGGGAGCGAGGTCCAGGTGCCGGCCTTGGCGAGGTCGGCGCGGCCGAGCTGGTTCAGTGCGTCGCCGAGGTTGGTCGCGCGGACCCAGGACTCCTGCTGCGGTGCGCCGTCGACGATCAGGTTCAGCTTGCGGCCGCGCTCCAGCTTGATGACGCCACCGTCGCCCACCTCGGCCTGAGGCGAGGGCGAAAGCGAGTCGTGCGCGCCGACCGAGAGACCGGCGTCTTCGAGGACCTCGCCGACGGTGTCACCGAAGCTGTGGACCGTCTGCTGCTTGCCGTCGATGTCGAGCGTGACGCTCTTGTTCATCGCCATCGCGGCCGCGCCGCCACCGCCGAGGGTGAGCAGCACCGCCATGACGGTCCCCTTGAGGAACCGCTTCTTCCAGACGCGGGTCGAGTTCGAAATGACCTCGTCCTTGGTCGCGGCCTTCATCGGCGCGCCCGCGGTGCGGTCTTCGGCCAGCTCGTCCGGAATGACGATCGGCGGGAGCATGGTGGTCTCGGCGCTGATGAGGCGGATCAGCTCGTCGACATCGACGTCGATCTCGGCCATCAGGGCGTCGGCGTCGGGGCCGAGCGCGGCCAGGACGTCCTGGTGCGTGATGCGCGGATCGTCGGAGTACTCGAGCTCGCCGTAGTGGGTGTCGCGGTCGAGCACGGCGACCGAGCCGGCGGAAGCGAAGGTGCTCGTCTCTGCGCCGAGGCGCGAGCCATCCTGCCTACTGCTACCAGTCACTGGGTCGTTCCCTTTCCCAAGACGTCGAGGAGCTCGACAACCGCTCCACTACGTCCTTCGTCTCGATGCGCTCTTCGGCACACCTCTAGAAGTCCGACACCCGCAGCCAGCGCCATCGTCACGGTTCCAGGCCGTACCGCTCCCGGTTCCGCTTCCCCGACGTGCACTGACGTGACTGTGGGCGTAACAGCCGGAGACCGCTTGAGCGGGCACCGACCGGCACGATCACGGGACAGTAACGAACCTCGCCGGGTTGCGCAAACACCGCCCGGAGTGTCGTGACGTTGGTCACTCATCAGAGTGGACCATTGCTGATCACTAATGTCGCAATCCGTTCAACCGGCCGTGACTGTGGGCAAACGGAAGACCCGTTCAGCGGTCTGTCGCACCGATTCGGCCACTTCGTGCACCGCCTCGCCCCTGAGGGTGGCGAGATGCCGAACCGTGTAGGCGGCGCAGTAGGGCTCGTTGGGCCGCCCACGGAACGGATGCGGGGTCAGGAACGGAGCGTCCGTTTCGACGAGGTACTGGTCCGCAGGAACGATCCGCGCCGCCTCATGGAGCCCTCGTGCGTTGCGGAAGCTGACCGTCCCGGCGAAGGACAGCACGTATCCGGCGTCGACACAGCGGCGAGCGACCTGCTCGTCCCCCGAGAAACAGTGGAAGACGACCTGCTCCGGCGCTCCCTCTTCGTCGAGGATCCGGAGGACGTCGTCGTGAGCGTCTCGATCATGGATCATCAGCGGTTTGCCGATGCGCTTGGCGAGATCGATATGCCAACGGAAGGCGTCCTGCTGGGCGTCGTGGGGCGAATAGTCCCAGTAGTAGTCGAGGCCGGTTTCGCCGACCGCGACCACTCTGGACTGTTTCGCGAGACTCTCCACTTCGGATTTTTCGGCTTCGCCGAACTCCTTGGTGCGCGTGGGATGGATCGCGACGGCGGCCCACACCCGAGAGTCCCAAGTGGATGCTTGCGCGGCCCAGCGAGCGGCCGTGAGATCGTCCGCGACGGTGATCACCCGCGACACGCCGGCGCGTTCGGCGCGGTCGACCATGGCTGTCACATCAGCCGCGGTGACCGCGCCGCACGCGTCGAGGTGGGTGTGCGCGTCCACCACCGAAACCGGCAACCTGTCCGGGATCGGCGGCGGCTCCTTCTTCTCCGCACCCATCAGTTGCTCATTTCGAGATCGGTGCCCATTCGGGACCGGTCTCGCCGAGTTCCGGGTCCAGCTTGGCGAACAGCGGGGTCGGCTTCTCCAGCGGCTTGCCGACCTCGATCGGCACGGACTTCCAGCGCGCCTGCTCGGTCTTGTAGTCCCCGGTGAGGATCGGGTTGATCCGGCCGGGGATGTCGAGGTCCTCGACTTCCTGGAGCTCGGGCTGGGCCGCCCAGACGCCGGTGCCACCGAGGGCCTCGTGCACCTTCTGCGCCGAGTGGGGCAGGAAGGGGGTCAGCAGCGTGTTGGCGTCGGAGACGACCTGCAGCGCGGTGTGCAGAACACTGTCGCGCCGCGCGGGGTCGTCCTTGAGCTTCCACGGTTCCTGGTCCGAGAGGTACCGGTTGGCCGCGGTGACGACGCGCATGGCCTCGCTCGCCGCCGCCTTGAACCGAGATCGCTGCAGGTGGGCACCGGCGGTGTCGAACGCCTTGCGGGAGAGCTCCTTGAGCTCCTCGTCGGCGGCCGTGGGGGCGTCGGGACGCGGGATGGCTCCGACGTTCTTGTACGCCATCGAGATGGACCGGTTGACGAGGTTGCCCCACTCGTTGGCCAGCTCGAAGTTGGTCCGGCGGACGAACTCGTCCCAGGTGAAGTCGGTGTCCTGGGTCTCGGGGCCCGCGACGGAGATGAAGTACCGCAGCGTGTCCGGGCCGAAGTCGCGCAGGAAGTCGTGGACGTAGATGACCGTGCCGCGCGAGGTCGAGAACTTCGAGCCGCTCATCGTGAGGAACTCGCTGGAAACGATCTCGTCGGGCAGGTGCAGCTTGCCGTACTTGCCGGGCACGCCGCCTCGGTCGCCCTCACCGTTGTGCCCGAAGAGCAGAGCGGGCCAGATCTGGGCGTGGAAGGTGATGTTGTCCTTGCCCATGAAGTAGTAGGAGCGGGCGTCCGGGTTGTTCCACCACTCCTGCCAGGCGTCCGGGTTGCCGGTCCGGCGCGCCCACTCGACGCTCGCCGAGAAGTAGCCGATGACCGCGTCGAACCAGACGTAGAAGCGCTTGAGCGGCTGGTCTCGCCAACCGTCCAGCGGGATCTTCACGCCCCAGTCGAGATCGCGGGTGATCGGCCGCGGCCGCATGTCGTCGATCAGGTTCTTCGTGAAGTTGAGGACGTTCGGGCGCCAGTCCGTCTTGCTGGACAGCCATTTGCCCAGGGTGTCGACGAACGCGGTCAGGTCGAGGAAGTAGTGCTCGGTCTCGACGAACTTCGGCGTTTCACCGTTGATCCGGGACTTCGGGTTGATCAGCTCGGCCGCGTCGAGCTGATTGCCGCAGTTGTCGCACTGGTCACCGCGCGCGCCGTCGTAGCCGCAGATCGGGCAGGTGCCCTCGATGTACCGGTCGGGCAGGGTGCGGCCGGTCGAGGGGCTGATCGCGCCCCGGGTCGTCTTGGGAACGACGTAACCGTTGCGGTGCAGCGCGAGGAAGATCTGCTGCGTGACCTCGGCGTGGTTACCCGTGGTGGTGCGGGTGAACAGGTCGTAGGTGAGGCCGAGCCCTTGCAGGTCCTGTCCGATCTGGCGGGTGTACTTGTCGGCCGTCTGCTGGGAGGTCATGCCTTCTTTGTCGGCCTGGACGGTGATCGGGGTGCCGTGTTCGTCGGTACCGGACACCATGAGCACCCGGTTGCCGGCCATTCGCTGGTAGCGGGAGAAGACGTCGGACGGGACGCCGAATCCGGACACGTGGCCGATGTGGCGGGGGCCGTTGGCGTAGGGCCAGGCCACCGCAGTCAACACTGGGGTGCTCATGCTTGTTTAGCCTACGGACGTCGTTCAAGGCATTGTTGTCCGGGAGAGGATCGGAGGCCTCGGTGTCCGCCACGCGTCTGCTGGTGCTGGGTGTCGTGCGCATGTACGGCAAGGCGCACGGCTACCAGGTCCGGCGCGAGCTTCTCTCGTGGGCGGCCGACAAGTGGGGCAATGTCCAGCCGGGTTCGATTTACCACGCGCTGAAGAAGATGGCCACCGAAGGCCTTCTGGAACAGGTCGAGGACCTGGAAGCGGATGGCGGGCCCGACAGGGTCGCGTACAGATTGACCGAAGACGGCGAAACCGAGTTCGTCGTGCAACTCGGCAGGGCATTGTCGAGTGAGGACGCCACCGGGTACTCGCTCTCGGCGGCGGTCATCTTCATGCCGACGCTGCCCCGCGCACAGGTGCTGGCGTTGCTGAAACAGCAGCTGGCGAATATGGAAGCGCACGCCCAATCGACCCATTACGCCCGCGAACACGCCGTCGATCTGGGGAAACCTCCCCACGTGAGCGAGCTGTACCGCCTGTGGAGCGCACACGCGGATGCGAACGTGACCTGGATGAGGGATCTGATCGGTCGTCTAGAAGCAGGCGAGTACGTCATGGCGGGCGAAGGCGCGGATGACGAAGCCGTGTTCGGCGCGCCGCCCAAGTAATCAAATTTGACTACGGAATGACTCCTAGGGCAAAGTGCGTCCAGCCACTAGTCAAACTTGACTAGCTGCGCACCGAAAGGAGTAGACATGATCAAGGCACGCGGCCTTGAGCGGCGGTTCCGCCGCAAAGGTCGCAATGGGGGCGAGGTCCACGCCGTCAAGGGCGTCGATCTCGACGTGTCGGCCGGGGAACTGGTCGGCTTCCTCGGACCGAACGGCGCGGGGAAGACCACGACCCTTCGCATGCTGACCACGCTGCTCAAGCCCACCGCCGGCGAGGCGACGGTCGGCGGCTGCGACCTGCTCGCCGACCCGCTGGGGGTGCGCCGGCGAATCGGCTACGTCGCTCAGGGCGGCGGCACCGCGCCGGCGAGCAAGGTCGTCGAGGAGATCGAGTTCCAAGGCAGGCTGTACCGGATGAGCAAGGAGGACGCGCTCGCGCGCGGAGCCGTCCTCGCCGACCAACTGGACCTGGCCGGGCTCGACCAGCGGACGACCGCGACGCTGTCGGGCGGGCAACGCCGCAGGCTCGACATCGCGCTCGGGCTGATCCACTCGCCAGGGCTCGTCTTCCTCGACGAACCGTCGACGGGGCTCGACCCGCAGAGCCGGGCGAACCTGTGGGACCACATCCGCAGGCTGCGCGACGATCAGGGGGTCACGGTCTTCCTGACCACGCACTACCTCGACGAGGCCGACGCGCTCTCCGACCGGCTGGTCGTCATCGATGACGGGAAGATCGTCGCCGAAGGCACACCGGACGCGTTGAAAGCCAAGGTTTCCGGCGACAGTGTCGTCATCGGGGTGTCACCGGAGTCGGCGAAGGAGACCGCGGAGGTCGCGGGCCGCCTCGAAGGGGCGCACGAAATGACCGTCGCCGACGGCACCGTGCGCTTCCGGGTGCCACGCGGCGACACCGCGATGCCCGAACTGCTGCGGGCGCTCGACGCGCGTGGCATCGCGATGACGTCCATGCAGGTGCACCGGCCGACACTCGACGACGTCTTCCTGGCTCTGACGGGCAGGAGCCTGCGCGACGCCGAAGAGAGCGAGTCGGTCGACGCCGACGCGGAGAAGGAGGCCACGCATGTTGCATGACACTTGGTTGATCTTCCGCCGCGACATGCTAACGGCGTTGCGCAACCCGACATGGCTGGCCATCGGCATCATGCAGCCGCTCCTCTATCTGTTCTTCTTCGGGCCGCTTCTGGTGAAGGCGCTCAACGCGCAAGGGTTGTCCGATGTGGACGGCTGGATGATCTTCACTCCGGCGATCATCGCGCAGCTCGCGCTGTTCGGCGCCTCTTTCGTCGGGTTCGGGCTCCTCGCGGAGTACCACTCGGGCGTGGTGGAGCGGATGCGGGTCACACCAGTGAGCCGGGTGGCGTTGTTGCTGGGCAAGGTACTCGCCAATGCGCTGCAGACCGTCGTCCAGGCTTTGCTCATCATCGCGCTGGCGTATCTGGTCTTCGACCTGAACGCACCGTTCAGCGGCGTCGTGCTCAGCCTGGTGATCGTCTTCCTTTTGTCGGTCACGCTGGCGTCGTGCTCGTACGCGCTGGCGTTGACCCTCAAGAGCGAAGACACCTTCCCGGCTTTGCTCAACGCGGTTCTCATGCCGCTGCTGCTGCTTTCCGGAATCCTGATCCCGATCACCGCGGGCACGGCGCCGGATTGGCTGTACACGATTTCCCGTATCAATCCGTTCCGGCACGTGGTGGATGTCGAGCGGAACAGTTTCCGCGGCGACTTCTCGATGGACGCGCTGTTCACCGGCAGCGTCGTGGTGCTGGTCATGGCCGTTCTGGCCATCTGGTGGGGCTCGCGGACGTTCCAACGCGAAAACGCCTGAGACACGCTGTACCGAAAGGTCACCTTGCGGCCGCTCCGCGGACGTATGGTGACCTTTCGGTCGTACTGGGGCGAAATTCGAGGCAGGTGGGTTTACTGGATCCGGAAGGCGAGCACGGCGTCACCCTGTCCCACCGTGAGACGGTGACGGACTGGGCGGCGGTGCGCGGTGCCGACATCCGGTTCGCGTCGGTCACCGTCACCGAGAACACCAACTGGCGGGACGCCGCGGCGGAACGCAATCTGACCGGCGCGCAGCATGCCGGGATCCACACCGGCGCACGGCACTACGCACGTCCTGGCGCCGTCCATGACCAAGCCGACCATTTCGTACGGACGGCGAGCGCGCTCGGCGCCTTCGCGCCCGGTTCGCTCGCACCCGCGCTCGAAGTGGAGGCGCCCAGCGTCGACGACCGGTTCATCAAGGCGTGGATCAAACACGTCAGGCACGCGGCGCGCGTCGAACGGGTCCTGGTGTACGCGGGGCTCGACTGCTGGACGAACCGGTTGCGACCGGACAAGTGGGCGGACAGCGAAGTGGTGTTGTGGCTGGTCAGGCACAACGAAATCCCGGGAAGACCGGGCTGGTTCCACTCGCGGCTGGGATTGCATCAGCACGGTTTCGGCGCCGGGCTGCCCGGCGTGGACGGACCGATCGCGCAGGACGCCGTGGTCTATCCCTTCAAACTGACCGACGTGCTGTTGTAGTTTCCGCTGCGTGACGAGGGATGCGCAGGACGTCACCTTGTGGTCGCGGATCTCACTTTCCGAAGGGCGCGGGTTGCTTTTCCGGCCAGTCGAACGGCGACAATGTCGCGTGCGGTTGATGTGCCGGAAGCTGCGGACCGACGTCGGGCCCGAACGGGCACTGGCGGTTCTCGGCGCACGCGCCGGGAAGCTCGGACTCGCACCGCCCGCCGCGCTTTGCGGAGAGTGGTTCTCGTCGCGCGCGGTCATCGCGCTGAACGCTCCCCTGATGCCTGTCCGTGACGTGGCCGAAGCGTTCTCGATCCCCGCTCGACTGCCTGACGTTCGTGACGCGGTGCCCGGTGCGGTCGGAGGCGGCTGGTTCGGTTACCTGAGTTACGACCTGACCGATCCCTCGGGCCGTTCCGGTGCGCTTCCGCTGGCCGCGTGGGGCTGGGTCGACCGGGTGCTCCGGCTGGACACGGACGGGACGTGGTGGTTCGAAGCCCTGGTTCCCGACGGCGATCCGGATCCGATCGACGAGGTGTCCGCGGTGGAATCCGCGCTCGCCGAGCTTCCCGAAGCGACGACCTGGAGTTCGAGCCCGTTATCGCGGCCGCTTCCTTCGGAGCACTACGACGCCGTCAAGGCGTGCGTGCACGCGATCGAAGCCGGCGAGCTCTTCCAGGCGAACATCTGCGCCCGCTTCGGCGGCAGGTTCACGGGCGATCCGATCGCGTTGTTCGCCGAAGGCGTGCGTCGTCTGGGAGCCCGCCGGGCGGCGTTCCTCGCCGGCGACTGGGGCTCGGTCGTCTCGTTCTCCCCTGAGCTTTTCCTTGCCAGGCATGGGCGAAGCGTCCGGTCGACGCCGATCAAGGGCACCCTGCCGCGACGGGACGCCGCCGACGAACACCTCGCGCGACGCCTTCGGGAATCCACCAAGGACGTCGCCGAGAACGTGATGATCACCGATCTCGTCCGCAACGATCTCGGCCGGGTGTGCGCCACCGGCAGCGTCCGCGTCCCCGAACTGCTCGCGGTCCGGCCCGCGCCGGGGGTCTGGCATCTGGAGTCCACTGTGGAGGGATCGCTCGCCGACGGGATCGACGACGCGGCACTGCTCGCGGCCACGTTCCCGCCGGGTTCGGTGACGGGCGCGCCGAAGATCCGGGCACTGGACCTGATCGCCGAGCTGGAGCCCACCGCGCGCGGCGTCTACACAGGCGCGATCGGACTCGCTTCGCCGATCGCCGGGCTGGAACTGAACGTCGCGATCAGAACCTTCGAAATCCACGAAGACACGATCGCGCTCGGAGTCGGCGGCGGGATCACCGCCGACTCCGACAGCGACGCGGAATGGCAGGAATGCCTGCACAAATCCGCTCCGCTGGAGCGCCTGCTCGGCTGATTATTTGGTGGGGTCCAGCAGCAGCTTGCCCATCGTGCCGCGCGAGCGCAGGGCCTCGTGGGCGGCGCGCGCGTCGGACAGCGCGTACTCGCCCCCGGCGACAGCGCGGACCCGTCCGGCGAGGGCCAGCTCGAAGAGCTCGTCGAGCGCGCGGCCGAAGACGTTGCCGGGGAGTTTGAACGCGTGCGGCAGCCACATCCCGGCCACGGTCGTGCTGTGCCCGAGGAGGTTGCGGGCTTCGATCGGCTTCGGGTTCTCGCGGCTGGCCATGCCGTAGAACGCGAGGCGGCCGAACGGCGCGAGGGCCGCGATGCTCTGGTCCGTGACCGCGCCGCCGGTCATGTCGAGCACGATGTCGACGCGTTTACCGCCGTTCGCCTCGCGGAGCGCGTCGGTCATGTTCTCGGCCCGCGAATCGATGGCGACGTCGGCGCCCAGTTCGAGGGCGAGGGCGCGCTTCTCGTCGCTGCTGGCGGTCGCGATGACCCGGCTCGCTCCCCAGGCTTTCGCGAGCTGCACGGCGATGGAGCCGACCCCGCCGGCGGCCGCGTGCACGACGACGGTTTCGCCGGGTTCGAGGTGGGCGCTCTTGCGCAGCAGAAGCGAGGCCGTGGTGCCCTGGACGATGAAGGAGAGCGCGGTCAGGGCGTCGACGCCGTCGGGAACGTCGTAGCTGGTGACGTCGTCGGCCACCGCGCGCTCGGCATAGCCGCCACCGCCGTTCAGCAGCGCGACGATCCGCTTGCCGTCGGTGGTGCGGCCGACGACCTCTCCTCCGGGCACGAGCGGGAGCTTGCTCGGCGCGAGGTACGAGTTTTCGGCCTGGTGTGTGTCGGCGTAGTTGATGCCGATCCGGTCGACCTCGACCAGCCGCTGACCTGGGCCGGGGACGGGATCGGGAAGGTCGACGAGGTTGAGCACCTCGGGTCCGCCGAACTCGGTCACCTGTACTGCGCGCATCCGCTTCCTCCTCGTCGAGATGAGACATTCTTGCATATGTCTCATGCGTGAGACATCTCGTGATATGTTTCACTCATCGAAACCGCACTCGAACGCCAGCTGACTTCGCCGCGCCCGGACGCCCTGCGCGCGTTCACGATCGCGCGCGCCCGCTTCCTGGAGGGACGCCGGGTGGACATGGGCGAACTGGCGAGTGAGCTCGGGATCAGCCGGGCGACCCTGCACCGCTGGGTCGGCGGCCGGGATCAGCTGCTCGGCGAAATCCTGTGGTCGATGACCGTGGAGGTCTTCGAAGCGCGGTCTTCCGGCAAGCTCGGGCGCGGCGCGGAAGGGATCGCGGAGCTCGTCGGCACCTTCGTCCGCACCGTGAACGGCTCGAAACCGTTCCGGGAGTTCCTGCGCAACGAGCCCGAGCGGGCGTTGCGGATCCTGACGACGAAGGCCAGCGTGGTGCAGAGTCGCGCGATCGCGAAGATGCGCGAGTTCCTGGACGAAGAGGTCGAGGCCGGGCGGCTCACTCCGCCCCTACCGGTCGAAGACCTGGCCTATCTGCTGGTGCGGATCGGCGAGTCCTTCATCTACACCGATGTCATCACCGGAGACGAGCCCGATGCCGGGAAGGCGCACGCGGCCGTGACGGCCTTGCTGTCCTAGCGCTTGCGGGAAGCGAGAACAGCGTCGTAAAGCTCCTTCTTCGACACCCCGGCCGACTCGGCGACCTCGGCGGCGGCGGACTTGAGGCGTTCACCTGCCGAGACCCGCGAAGAGACCTCCGAGACCAGGTCCTCGACGCTCACCGAGCGCGGCGGCGCGCCCGCGAGGACGACGGTGATCTCACCCTTGACCCCCTCGGCGGCCCAAGCGGCCAAATCCGGCAGATTGCCGCGTTTGACCTCCTCGTAGGTTTTGGTCAGTTCGCGGCAGACGGCGGCACGGCGCTCGGGGCCCAAGACGTCGGCGGCGTCGGCGAGCGTGCTCGCGAGGCGATGCGGAGATTCGAAGAACACGGCTGTGCGGGGCTCGTCCTTCAACGAACCGAGCCATTTCGCCCGTTCACCGGGCTTGCGAGGAGCGAAACCTTCGAAACAGAAACGATCGCAGGGCAGGCCGGACAGCGCGAGCGCCGTGGTCACCGCGGACGGACCGGGCAGGCAGGTCACGGCGATCTCCGCCTCGACACAGGCCGCGACCAGGCGGAATCCGGGATCCGAGACGCTCGGCATCCCCGCGTCGGTCACGAGGAGCACCGTCTCACCGGCTTGAAGCGATTCGAGCAGTTTCGGCAGACGGGCGGTCTCGACGTCTTCGTAGAAGCTCACGACGCGCCCGACCGGTGAGACCTCGAGGGCCGCGGTGAGGGAGCGCAGGCGCCGGGTGTCTTCGGCGGCGATCACGTCGGCCGTCGCGAGGGCTTCGGACAGGCGCGGCGAAGCGTCACGGACGTCTCCGAGCGGGGTGGCTGCCAGCACGAGGCGTCCTTCGGTCATTCCCGAAGGCTAGCCGGTTCGCAGATCCGGACACCGAGTTCACTCTTCCGCCCGTAGGATCATGCCCCGTGACCGCACTGCTGACCCGCGACAACGAGAGCGTGCGGCCGGATCCGGTCGACGCGCTCAGGCCACCGAACGACCGGGAGGCCACCCTCCTCGGCCGCGGCATGCCGACGGACCGCCTGCGCGGCTGGATAGTCACGCTGGTGCTGACGCTCATCGGCGGCATCGTCCGGATCCAGAACCTGGGAACGCCCACGGACAAGGGCACCCCCGTCTTCGACGAGAAGCACTACGTCCCGCAGGCGTGGCAGATGCTGCGCAACGGCGGTTACGAGGACAACTACGGCTACGAGCTGATCGTCCACCCGCCGTTGGCGAAGCATCTCATCGCGATCGGCGAATGGCTGTTCGGCTACAACGCCTGGGGCTGGCGGATCATGCCGGCGCTGGCAGGCACGCTGATCGTGCTCCTCACCATCCGGATCGCCCGGCGGCTCACGCGCTCGACGCTGCTCGGCGCGGTCGCCGGGATCCTGGTGATCAGTGACGGTGTCCTGCACCTGCAGTCACGCATGGGCATGCTCGACATCTTCATCGCGTTGTTCGTGCTCGCCGCGTTCGCCTGCCTGCTGTGCGACCGCGACCAGGTGCGGCGACGGCTCGCCGTGGCCGTCCGCGAAGGCTGGGTCGACGAATCCCGGTTCGGACCGAAACTGGGTTTCCGGTGGTGGCGGTTCGCCGGCGGCCTGATGATCGGGCTGACCTTCGGCGTCAAATGGTCGGCGCTCTACTACATCGCCGCGTTCGGCCTGCTCACCGTGTTCTTCGACGTCGCCGCGCGCCGGGCCGCCGGGGTGCAGCGACCTTGGGTCGGCACGCTGCGCCGCGACGTGCTGCCCGCGCTGTGGGCGATCGTCGTCATCCCGATCCTGGTGTACCTCGCCTGCTACTGGGCCTGGTTCGCGAGCGAGACCGCGACCGACCGCAACTACGTGGCGATCAAGGACATCGATCCCGGCTTCTGGGCCTGGATGCCGCCCGCGTTGCGGTCGCTCGGCGACTACACGATGAACGTGCTCGACTTCCACGCGAATCTGGTGACACCCAAGGACAAGCCGCATCCGTGGGAGTCGAAGCCGTGGACCTGGCCGATGGGGCTGCGGCCGATGCTCTACGCGTACGCAGGCGGCACGGACGCGACCGGCTGCGGCGAGTCGACCTGTGTGCGGGCGACGATGCTGATCGGGACACCGGCGATGTGGTGGCTGGCGCTGCCGATGCTCGGCTGGAGCGTGTGGCGCTCGGTCTTCCGCGCGGACTGGCGCTACGCCGCCGTGCTCGTCGGCTACCTTGCCGGGTTCCTGCCGTGGTTCACCAACCTCGACCGCCAGATGTACTACTTCTACGCGACGCCGCTGGCGCCGTTCCTGGTACTCGGGTTGACGCTGGTCCTCGGGCAGATCCTCGGGAGCGCGAAACGCGGATTCGAGCGGCGGGGCACCGGCCTGCTCGTCGTCGCCCTCTACGTGGGGCTCGTCGTGGCCAACTTCGCCTGGTTGTGGCCGATCCTGAACGGCAACGCGATCACGAACGAGCACTGGAACGCCGAGTTGTGGCTTCCGTCCTGGAAGTGACCACGGCTCGGCCCGCAACCCCGTGAGTTTCCCGATTCAAGTGTGACACTTCCCCCTGAGTTGTTACTCTTCGCTGGTCAACAGCAGCTCTACAGGGGGCATCATGACGATTCGACCGCTCGGAGCGGCCTGCGCGGCCGCGGCGTTGCTCTTGATCGCGGGGTGCGAAGAGCAGACGTCGGGAACCGCGGCGCCGCAGTCCTCGGCCGTTCCGAGCACTTCCGAAGCGCCGGCCACCAGCACGACACAAGCCAGTGCTTCGCCGCCTGCGACGACCGCCTCCGAGGCCACCACACCCGCCGCCGGTGGCGCGGTGGCGCACACGCCGGAGGGAGCCGCGAGCGTGATGGAGCAGTACCACCACGCGCTGGGCGAAAAGGACCTCGAAACCGTCTGCCGGATCACCGGGCCGGCGTTCGATGGCGGGATGAAGGAGTGCCGTCAGCTCACCCCGATGCAGTTCGGGATGCTCTCGGCCGACGACGTGAAGAAGCTGAAGGCCACCCGCGTGGACCGGGCGAAGCTGCAGAGCAAGGGGCCGGACAAGGTCGTCGTCCCGCCGGGCGCGATCGCGCCGCAGATCGCGATGATGGCGGCTCAGCCCAAGACGTTCACCATGGCCTGGCAGGGCGGGACCTGGGTCATCGTCGACTGAGAGAGCAAGGGACCTTTGCTACCACCTGTCTCGATGTCGAGATAAGTGGTAGCAAAGGTCCCTTGCTCTCTTTTCGCAGGTCAGCGCGGGTGGCGTTGAGGCTGCGGCTGCTGGTGGGGCTGCGGTTGCGGCTGCGGAGGGCGACGCGTCACGATCTGCGTCACCGGGCCGTCCGGCGACTTGCCCGCCCGGGCGAGCCAGCCTTCGACGTCGCGCCGCACGGCGGTGAGCGTCGGGCGGCGGCGGGGCTCCTGGTCGAGCGACGCGATGAGGATCCGGGCGTGGGCGCTGCGGTTCGGCAGCTTCGACACCGGTTCGGCGCGGGCGGCGGCCATCAGCGCGGCCATCGGGGTCTCCCGGGTGCCACGCGGCGGTTGCCCCGAGAGCGCGTAGCTGACCGTCGCGGCGAGCTGCCAGGCGTCCGACGCCGGGCTGGCCGGTGAGCCCATCGCCTGCTCGGGGGCGACGAAGTCCGGCGTGCCGATCATCATCCCGGTCGCGGTCATCTTCGAGTCGCCCTGGCTGCGGGCGATGCCGAAGTCGATCAGGTGCGCGAGCCCGTTGCGGTCGAGGATGATGTTCGACGGCTTCAGGTCCCGGTGCAGCACTCCCTTCTCGTGCGCCGCCGCGAGCGCGCCCGCCATGGTCGACCAGAGCCGTCCGGCGGCGATGTCGTCGAGCGGGCCCTGCGAATCGACGATTTCGGCCAGCGAGCGACCTTCGAGGTACTCCATGACCAGCGCGAGCCCGTCGGGCTCCTCGACGAGGTCGTAAACCTTGACGCAGTTGGGGTGGTTCACCACGGCCAGCGCACGGGCCTCGCGCTGCATCCGTTCCTCGGTGTCCCGGTCCGGCGCGTGCGCGATCTTCAGCGCGACCGTGCGGTTGAGCTGGGTGTCGACCGCTTCCCAGACCGTGCCGAAGCCACCATGACCGAGCCGCCGGACGCGCTTGTAGCGGCTGCCACCGGAGTTACGCGAACCAGGGGGCGGCGGGATCGGGCCCGGGGCCGCGGCCAGCGCGGGAGGTTCGGGCGCCTGTGCCAGCGCGGTCGCCGGGTACTGCTGGGCGGGCGGGGGCGGCAGTTGCGGTTGCGGCTTCGGGGCGGGCGGCTCCGGGCGGTACGGCTCCACCTTCTGCCGGGGCTGCGGGTCGGGCCGGTTGATCACCGACCACGGCGGCGGACCGACGAGCGCGACCGGGATCAGGCCCAGCACGCTGAACGGCAGGAACCCGAGCCAGAAGTGCACGGCCGTGTTCGCGCCCATTCCGACGCTCGCCAGCACCATCAGCACGAACGGGATCCAGAAGAACCGCGAAGGCCACTTCGGGCCGCGGCGGAAAGCGGTGCGCGCCTGCAGCATCACGAACAGCAGCGACAGCGCGGGCAGCCCGACCAGCAGGATCAGGTAGAAGATGTAACTGAGCTGCATCCCGTTCGGGTAGAACAGGACCTCGTACACGTTCTGGCCGCGGCCGAGGTACTCGCTCTGCTTGCCGATCAGTGGGCTGTAGTCGGCGTTGTAGGTCGCCAGATCACTGGCAGAGAAGCCGGATTGACCGCCCGACTTGGACGCGGCCTCCTGGTACGTCTGCGAAACCCCGGTGGCCAGCAGCCACGGCAGCAGGAAGACGGCGACGACGCCGATCCCGCCGAAGACCGACAGGGTCACCACGTCGTAGCGGTTGCCGGTGCCTTTGCGGATGATCGCGACGATCATCGCTCCCAGTGCGGGCAGCAGCGCGACCAGCGCTCCCGCGGTGCTCGTCGCCCACACCCAGTCCCCAGGCCAGATCCCTGGCCCGAACAGGCTGTGCGCGAACGAAAGCAGCGCGCTCGCTAGTCCCATGGACCCTGCTCCCCTCGCTCGTCGAGGCCGTTTCCGGCGGTTTTCCCCCTAGTCCAGCTTAGGACGCTCCATGCCCTCACAGGGTTGCCGGGTTGTCGCGGGCGTCTCTCCGCCGTTACCACCAGGCATCGGCCGGTCCGGAAGTCCATGATGGTCCGGTACCCGAACGCGAAGGAGCATTCGATGCACGCCGAGTCGTACCAGCGGAGCCTCGAAGACCCGGAGGGTTTCTGGCTCGAAGCCGCACAGGCGATCGACTGGACCCGCACGCCGACGCAGGCACTCGACGCGTCGAAGGCGCCCTTCTACCGCTGGTTCCCGGACGGCGAGCTGAACACGGCGTTCAACGCGCTCGACCGGCACGTGCGGGACGGCCGCGGCGAACAGACCGCGCTGATCTGGGATTCGCCCGTCACCGATTCGGTTCGCCGGTTCACCTACGCGGAACTTCTGGACGAGGTCGCGCGCTTCGCCGGCGCACTGGCCTCCCTCGGCGTCGGGAAGGGCGACCGCGTCATCGTGTACATGCCGATGGTCCCCGAAGCCGCGGTCGCGATGCTCGCGTGCGCCCGGCTCGGCGCGGTGCATTCGGTCGTTTTCGGCGGCTTCGCGCCCAAGGAGCTCGCGGCGCGGATCGAGGACGCGAAACCCAAGGTCATAGTCGCGGCGTCGTGCGGGATCGAGCCGACGCGGATCGTCGAGTACAAGCCGATCATCGACGAGGCGCTCGCGAGCACCGCCCACCAGCCGGACAAGGTCGTGGTGCTGCAGCGCGAGCGCGCCCGCGCCGACCTGGGTGAGCGCGACGCCGATTGGGCCGAGCTGGTCGCGAAGGCCTCCCCCGCCGGTCCGGTACCGGTCGCGGCCACCGACCCGCTGTACATCCTCTACACCTCCGGCACCACGGGGAAGCCGAAGGGCGTCGTGCGCGACACCGGCGGACACGCGGTGGCGCTGGCCTGGTCGATGGGCGCGATCTACGACATCCAGCCCGGCGACGTCTGGTGGACGGCGTCTGACGTCGGCTGGGTCGTCGGCCATTCCTACATCGTCTACGCGCCGCTCCTGATCGGGGCGACGACGGTCATGTACGAAGATAAGCACCCGCCGTAGTACCACGGGTGTTACCGGTTTTCAGCGGGCCTTCTGGCAACCATAGCCAGCGGGGCCCGCACCGACACGCGCGCGGCGGTCCCCGCTCCCAACTCGAGGGAGCACCCGTGCAGCCGCGGACCCGCCGCGACATCGTCGTCGGCCTCGTATTCGGCCTCTTGATCAGCCTCACGCTGACGCTCGCCTACCTCGGCGGCGGTGCGGAATGGTGAGCGCGCCGTTCGTCGATTCGTCCCGTATCTGGCGGCCGGCCGCAACGTCGGCCCGGTCCGCGCTCGCCGCGTGGGCAGCCGCACGAACCCCATACCTCCGCGCCGTCGCGGCCTACCTCGCGGTGCGCGTCCTCGGCGTGGCGATGCTGGCCGTGATGGCGGCGCCGCGCGATCTGCCGCTGCTCGAGCGGTTGAGCGCGTGGGATGGCTGGTGGTACCTGCAGATTGCCGAGAACAACTACACCGGGGTGCCCGAACCTCTCGACGCGGCGGGCGAGCTGTACCCGCACGCACCGATGGGGTTCTTCCCGCTGTACCCCGGCGCCATGCGGGTACTCGGCGAACTCGGCGTGCCGCTGTTGGCGGCCGGGCTGATCGTGGCGACGGTCGCCGGCGTCGTCGCCGCGTGCGGCCTGCAGCGCATCGGCGAACGCGTCGGCGGGCAGCGCGTGGGCCTGGTCCTCGTCGTGCTGTGGGCGGGCGCGCCGATGTCGATCACGCAGTCGATGGTGTACACGGAAAGCCTGTTCGTGGCGCTCGCCGCGTGGTCGTTGGTCGGGGTGCTCGAGCGCCGGTTCGGCATGGCCGCGGTGTGCTGCATGTTCGCCGGGCTGACCCGGTCAACCGCGGCCGTCCTGGTCGCCGTCGTTGTGGTCGCCGCGGCGCTCGCCGCTGTACGCGGTCGCGACCGGTGGCGGCTGCTGGGATGGGCGGCGATCGCGCCGCTGGGATTGGCCGGCTACTGGTCGTTCGTCGCGGTGCGGACGGGGAGCCTGACCGGGTGGCAGGACATCGAATTGCGCGGGTGGGGTGTCCGGTGGGACTGGGGTCGCGAGGCGGCCGAGTACGCGGTGCGGCTGCTCACCCGCGAGGGCTCACGGTTCGAGACTCTCGTGCTGTTCGTGACGGTCGCCGCGGTGGTCCTCGGCGCCGTCATGATCGCGCGTCGGTTGCCGTGGCCGCTGGTCGCGTACGGGATCGGCGTCGCCGTCCTCGCGATCGGTACCGCCGGGTTCCCTCAAATGCGGGGCCGTTTCTTGCTGCCCGCGTTCGTACTGCTGTTGCCCATCGCCGTCGGCCTCGCGAAACGTCGTCCCTCGACGGCCGTCGCCGTGGCCGGCGCGTTCGTCTTGTTCGGTTGCTGGTACTCGGCGTACTCGCTCACGGCATGGAAACACGGGATCTGACCGGCGGGCGCCGCCCTATGCCCGGCAACTGAAAAACCCAATTCGTTAGGAGACGCTGTGAAAATTCGTATCGAGGGCACCGCGCAGGAGACCGCCGCAGGCGCCGACCTGCTGCGCGAGGTATTCAACGTCCGCGAGGTCTCCACGTTCTATCCGAACCGCGGCCGGTCGACCCTCGGCCGGGTTTATGTCGACGTCGAATTCGCGCAGCCGGGCCCGGTCCGGGCAACCGCGACGCGCGTCGAGCAGCTCGACAAACGAATCGCGACGACGCAACCGAGGCGGTTGCGGTGAGGCATCGCGACTCTCTGTAGCAACACCTGTGCAGTATCGTGGTGTTGTACCTCTTCGCGGAGGGAAGCCCCCGGGTAGCTCCCGGGGGCACGCGGAGGGGTCGACTCCGCGAATGAGGGTGGTCGTTGATGAACGACGTTTTGCCTGTCGACGCTTCGGTCGGCGCACGCATCCGCCACTATCGAGACCGGCGCGGCATGTCCCGCCCGGTGTTGGGCGGGCTCGTCGGGAAGACCGGCGAATGGGTCAAGGCAGTCGAGAACGGTCGTCTGCAGACACCGCGGCTACCGATGTTGCTCCGGATCGCGCAGGCGCTCGAACTCGACGACTTGGCGACGCTCACCGGCGATGGGCACGCTGTGCCCGTCTCGCTGTACGCGGGCCCGCGACACTCGGCGCTCTCCGCAGTGCAGACAGCGCTCACCGAATATCGCGTGTCGCTCAAACTCGAGCCGGTATCCGTGCCACACCTTGCCGTTCGACTGCGTCAAGCGTGGCTAGTTCGGCACTCATCGCCCGACCACCGAACGCAACTCGGAACCCTGCTGCCGGGCCTCATCCGCGACGCGCAGGTCGCCGTGCGGGCACTCCGCGGTGATGAACGACGCGAAGCGCGCCGGGTCCTGTCGGGCGTGTACCAGCTCGCCGACTTCTACGTCGCCTACCAACCCGCGCCCGAATTGGTCTGGATGGTCGCCGACCGCGCACTGACCGAGGCGCAAGAGGCCGACGACCCGTACCTGATCGCGGGCGGCGCGTGGGCGATGGTGCAGGCGCTACGCGAGGCCGGCCGCTGGGATGAGGCGGTAGACCTCGCCACCGATGCCCGCGACTCGCTCGCCCGGTACCTCGACGGGGCGCCGGACGATTGGCGCGGCATGGTCGGCGCGCTCGACGCAGAGGTCGCCTACGTGCACGCGCGCCGCGGTCGGCATGGACTGGCATGGGCGCATTGGGAGAAAGCCGACCAGGTCGCCCGGCGACTCGGCGCCGACTACCGGCACACGCAATCCTCGTTCTCGCAAAGCGTCATGTCCGCGCACGCGGTCACCCTCGGCGTGGAGCTGCGCCGCACCGGCGAAGCACTGCGCGCGGCGAACGGGTTCGACCCGGTGGCCATTCCTTCGCTCGCGCGCCGGGGGCGGCATCTCATCGAGGTTGCCCGCGCGCACGCGCTCGAGGGCGACGGCGACGGGGTGCTGACTCTGCTCGACCGGTCGCAGCGCGTCGCGAACGAGACGATCAGCTACAACGGATTTGCGCGCGACATGCTGCTCAAACTACGGAAACGACCGCCCACCGGGCGCGAATCCGAAGTGCGCCGTCTGTGCGATCGCGTCGGGCTGGCCGCGTAGCCCAACCGGGTGAAGGTACAAACTGTACCCCTCGCCTAGTTGATCACTCCTAGCGTTCATCGTGTGACAGCAGCACGGGGATGGCGGATCGAGCGTCGACAGCAGATCAGGGATATCAACGGCAAGCGGGTCGTTGTGGCCACGGGCGTAGTCCGGGACCTGCAGGGGCGACTACGTGTTGCCCTCGCCGTCGACAACGGTCCGACGCTGCTTTTCGACACTGTGGAACGCAACGTGTTAGCCGCCCACCTTGAGCAGTCCCGCGAAGACGTGACGCGCCTTGAACGGAATGACCGGTGAGCGTCCGCACGCAGCCCACCAAGCCGGGGTGGCGGCATCTTCGGGAGTTGGCCGGTGTCGGCCTGACCGGGCAGCGTGTCGACATCCTCACGGGCGTGGTCGAGACCCCCGCGGGCCTGGCGCCCGCGCTGCTGGTCGGGGTGTGCGGGCTGGTCGTCGACGAACTACTCGTAGAGGGTCTGGTGACGGCGCTGCAGCAGGCGACCGAGGACGCGCGCAACGGCGGTGAGCCGCTGTGGTGAGGCATTCCTTGGCGACGCGGCGCCGGCTGTTCGGTCGGCGACGTCGTGTCCCGACGCAGCACCTGGTCGAGGTCCCGTGTGTCGCGGATGAGTACGAGTGGCGGCAGTTCGCCGGAACGTCGCACCTGTACCCGGTCGCGCGGCTCGCCGACGAATGGGCCACGGTCGTTGTTGCGTGGTGCGAGCGGCAACGGCCGTGGCCGGTCGGTCACGACGTGGGCGAGGTCGGCCGGATGCGCCTCGACGCGCGGCACCGGGCCGTGGTGGGCGCCTGCGAAGACTGCGAGCACCTGCAGCGGTTGGCGCACATGGACGCGCGGCACCGCGCACGGGAGGCGCGTCGTGCACGAGCATGATCGAAAGCTGTTCGCCGGGATCGCGCGCGTCAACGCGGACATCGGGCGGGTCACGCTCGAGCTGTTCACGTTGCAGCCGGATGACGCGGCCTATGCCGAGGCGCTGCGCAAGGTCGGAACCGACCTGGTCCGCATCGGCGTGGCGTTGACGTACCGCGCGGCCGAACTCGACGGCAAGCTGATCGAGCCCGGCGACATCCTGACCGACCCTGCAGCGCAGGAAGGCAATCCGCCATGAGCGCGGTCGAGGTGGGCAGCTACGAACACTTCCTCGCCGAGGTCGGCGCGGGCCGCGTGTGGGTCTTGGGGTTGGGCGCCGGGGCCGGGTCCGCCGAGATCCTCGTCGGCGCCGGCGGGATCAACGCGGAAGAGTTCACCGACCGCGGCTACCTGTATCGCGCCCTCGACAACGGCGACGTGCGGATACACGGCGGCCGTGTGTCGCTCGCCCGACCGGTGGCAGGCCACGGCGAGATGCCGTCACCAGCCTGACCGCCCAACGAAGCTCCCGGCGTCGCGCAAACCCTCGAGCGACGTCGGGCCGCCCGGTCAGTGGCGGGCTCCCCTGCGCGCGCTGACCGGGTTCCAAACACCCCGCCGTTTGCGTGGAGGTGGACGGCGGGGGGCCGGGGCCGGGGTGATGGCCGGTCCCCGGCAACTGCCCGCCGCACCCCGGCGGCGGGCGCCGGGGGTGAGGCGCGCACGGGGCGCCCGCCCCCGGCAACCTTCTATCCGGAACCGAAAGTGAGTCTTTCCTTGGCGTACAACGAACTGTGGACCGAAGAGAACGTGAAGAAGGTGGAGGAACGCGACAAGCAGCGGCGGGAAGAGAGCGAACAGAGTGAAGGCTAATCCCGACGGTACGTCTCAGGACGGCAACTACACCGACGAAGGCAAAGAGGCGTACCGCAAGAGCTACGGCGAAGAGTTGCCCGACCTGCCCTGCGAGTGCGGGGCCCCGAACTGCGATGGGAGTTGCCCGTGATCATCCATTGGTGGCGAGTCGGCTAAACCGCCGGCGGTCGACCCGGCGCGGGGCCGACTGCGCCGGACATGAAAGCGGCCGCCCCGCGCTGCCCGTCGGAACGGGTAGCGCGGGGCGGCCGCGTGGTGTGTTAGGTGCGCGGGGGCGGTTCGCCCGCGCCGTCCTGCAGCCGGGCGGGGTCGCCGCCCTGCGCGGCGACGTGGGCCTGCAGCTCGCCGAGCCACTCGGCGAGGTCGGTCACGTTCCGCGGTGCCCGCCACGTCCCGATGGCGGCGAGGACCAGGGCGATACCGGCCGCGCCGGACGGGCCGACGTCGACCCCGACGGCGTCGAGGACGGACGCGACCCCGACCCCGGTCGCGCCACCGGCGACGGCGCCGAGCAGTTTCCAGAACCGGCGGGCGACCGCGGCGAGCCGGGCGCCGAGTCCCGGTTCGTCGACCGGGCTACCGTGCTGCGCGGTCACGCGATCGCCTGAATGAACACGGACACCGGCGAGGCGCACGAGTATTCGATGTGGACTTTCGACGTGCCGCGCGGGATCCGGATTTCCTCGCCTTCCTGTACCTCGGTCCGCCACCGGCCGGGGTCGCCGCCGGTTCCCTTGCCGGGGTCGGGCGTCCAGTTGTAGATGTGACCGCCGAAGATCACCGTCTTGGCCGCGAAGATCAGACTCACTTGAGCGGCCGGAGGTACGGCAAGTACCTCGTAGGTGGTGGTCATGGATGCGGGCAGAGTGGCCACGTTGTCCTCCGTCATCAGGATTCGGCCGGTGGGCCGGGGTGGGTTGGGCGGGTTCGGGGCGCCTGCGGCGCCGAGGTTCCACAGCGCGGTGGAGTCGGCGCGGGATCCGGCGACAACGGACACGTGCACGTGCGACGTGTGCGGGTTCTTCCCGCTGTAGGACTTCCACCCGATGCCGGGTGTCCAGATGCGCCGGTTCCAGATCACATATTTGAGCCGCGGGTCGGCGTGTGTGGTGAGCCGGTCGGCGAGCCACTGCCCGTCGAGGTCGCCGGGGTCGTGGGTGAAGTCCCGCGCGCACACCTGATAGCGCCCGGCGCTGTTGCGGTAGTCGTTCGGGTTGTGGTCCGACAGCCGGGCCGAGTGGTCAGCGTCGCCGATCGATCCGTCGGACACGCGCGAGCGGTCCGGCGCCATCGCGTTGACCTGACCGAGCAGGATGTCGAGCGAGTTCGCCACATACCAGGGTTTCCCCATCGTGTCTCACTTTCCGATCAGGGTGAACAACCAGGAAACGACCACGGCGAGCACGGCAACCGCGATCGTTCCCCAGAATTTCCATGTGTCCTTTTTGGACATTTGCAGGTCGGCGACGTCGCGTTCGATCTCGTCGAGCCGACGTTTAATGACGGCGATCTCCGGGCCCTGCTGCATCATGTGCGCGCGGAGATCGCGGGCGAGGTCGGCGAGGTCAGTCCGGACACCGCCGAGTTCGCCGTGCAAGTCGGTGCGCAGGGCGGCTAGCTCCTCACGAACGTACTGCCAGCTAACAGGGTTTCCGGGTTCGGGGAGCATCGCGCGCCCTCCTTACTGTCGCATGTAGACGCTGTCGATCTGGCAGGCAGTCGACCCGGCGCCGCCGGTATCGAGACTGCAGGTCAGTTGCACGGACACGTCGTTCTGGTCGAGCCACTCCGAAATGTCGTACGGTCCGCGTATGACGTTCGACAGCCCGATGTCGGTCCACTGACCGACCGTGGTGCCGTTGAACTTCAGCCTGTATCGGGGAACGTGGCTCCCGCCGATCGCGCGACCTGTCACCACTCGCAGCTCCACGAACTTGTGGAGCACGCTCGCGCGGCCTTGCCAAAGGACCTTTTCCGATGCCAACTGAGAGTTGTCAATGAACATGTAGTCGTAGGTGAAGCCAAGTTCCGGATTCGGCGGAACGTCGCTTTCCACCACGAACTTCGGATACATCGGGATGGGCAGCCACGGCCGCGCCATCCCGCCCAACCCGGCGGCGTTGTCGGAAAACAAGATCACGTTGTTCTGGTCGCGCATCGCGAAGAACGGTTCACCGGCGAAGTAGTCCCCCTGCAGGATCACGGTGCCGTTCTCCCGACGGAGCGCGAAAACTTGTTTGCCCTCGCTGTTCGGTCCGATGTAGAGAATCCGGGTTCCCTGGTCGTCGACCACCTTGAGAAACGAGTCGTCGAGCAGAGTGATGCCGCCTCGGCGGATGATGGCCGAGGTGAGGCCGGACAGTTTCCGGAACGCCTCGAGCGCGCGCTCGAGCTTGGATACCCGGTCGACCAGGTTCGACGGCTGGTTGAGCTGCCCCACGTGGTGTGTCCTTTCGATTCAGGCGACGTCGTCGAGCAGCGGGCCGCAGGTGAGCCGGACGGTTTCCCTGTCCTCGCCGGGTTTGATCGACATGCCGATGATCCGCAGGCTGGTGTCGATCCCGGCGGGCACGAAGTCGTCCTCGATGATCACGTGCGCGTCGTCGCCGAGTCCCCATTCGCCGACGATCGGTGACCGGTCGCCGCGTATCTCGAGTTCCGGCAGGACGACCGGGAGACGCGAGGCGAACAGGTCGGCGTCGGCGTGCTGCTGCAGCGTGTCGACGTTCGACACGGTGGTGTAGGCGGTCTCCGATTCGATGAGGGGGAAACCGCCGGCGTATCGGCTGGTGTCCTCGGCGGCGGCGATCAACGTCCCGTCGTCGGAACCCTCGCCGGTGGCGAACCCGCGGGAGGCGTACCGGGTCGCGTCCGATGGCCACGTGTAGTCGATGAGGTTCGCGCCGAACTCGAACACCCACGGACTGCCTTGCTGGCCGAGCCACGGTTCGCCCTGCCGGAACAACCGGGTTGGCCGGCCGTTCGCGTCGGGCCCGCCAGAGTCGAACATCATGTCGGCGCCGCCCTCGACCCCGGCGAGCTGCCGCAGCGCCTCCCCCACCCACGACAGTTCGTAACCCGCGTACTGCCGGGTTCGGTCGATCAGCGACAGCGACGCATCGGCGACGATGCCGAGATCGCCGCCGGGGTGCGCTTGCGCCGAGGCGACAAGATCGCGGGCGATGTCGTTCTGATCGCCGCCGAACGTGAGCCGCATTTCGGCGATGTCGTAGGCGGGCGCCACCGGGAACGACAGCAGCGGCAACACCTTGCGGTGGTCGAAATACGTCCACCAGTCGCCGCAACCCACCTCCACCGTGCGGCTGGTCGAGTTGTAGCGGCGGGTCCAGATGATGCCGCCCCACATCACCTTGTCGTCGCGGTAGACGTACAGGCACCGGCGGCCGGGCATCGTGAGGTCGTACGGATCCCGCACCTTGCGGAACGGGTTCGTCCTCGACTCGACGGAGAACGCTCCGCGCGCCGACCCCGAATCGTTGAGCCGCTTGGAATACTCCACATTGGACAACGGGAGTTCGGCGAGCGGAGCGTTGGTCAGCAGGTCGTGCACCATGTAGGTGTAGATCGGCGCCGCCATCAGGGCCCCAACCACACCGCGCTGACACCGGGCACGTCATCGCCCGCGCCCTCGTGAACAGCAGTCGACGGCGACCCGGCGTAGGCGTAGCACCGGAACTGCTGCCCGGCGACAAGCTTCTTTGTCGCGATCGCTTGCGAGTTCGCCGCGGCGGACGTTGAATCCTTGCCCCAGACGTTGCCGGGACCGGTGCCTGCCACGAACACGTACTTGTCGGCGGTGGCGTTGTTGAACCGCACCGAGCAGGTGACGTGCCACCATCCGGGAACGTTCACGGTGAACACGCCCGCGGCGAGCGACAGCCCCACCGGCGGGGTGACAACGCTCCAGTTCGTCAACAGCGTCGGCGTGCCGATCCCTTGGTCGCCGAGTTCCCAGTCACCGCCCGGCGTCGTGCCCGACACGTTGGCCACCACGACCCACGCGGACCCGGTCCACCGGTACATGTAGTTGTCGGTGGTGAGGATCGCCAGCTGCCCGGTGTAGGGATGGGTGATGTCGGCGAGCGCGCCCGTGGTCACGGTGCCCTGGCACTGCCACGTGCCCGCCGTCGAGTTGTAGACCTCGGTCCATCCCTTGTCGCGCCGGTAGATCGTGAGCCCCGGAACCGCCGGCAGTGCGGCGCGTTCGGTCAGCGACGCGACCGGGACGACACCGCCGAGCCCGACCACGCGCGCCGGGCGCAGGTCGTCGATCATCGCGCCGGTGACCGTGGTCGCGCCGGCGGCGATCCGGATCCGCGCCAGCAGCAGATAGTCGGGGTAGAGCCCGCCTTGCGTCGGGTCGGGGTCGACCGGGGATCCTGCCGGGGTGCCCTTGATCCGCAGCACCGTGTACGCGGTCGAGCCGTCGGCGTAGTAGGTGTCGGTCTGCCGGGCGATGATCAGGTCACGGCGGGCGTTGGACGGGTCCGCGGGGTCGGCGCCCAAGACGTTGAGGGTCTTGTCGGCGTCGAGCGTGGCGATGTACGGACCCATGCCGCGGGTGGCCGGGATGACGGCCTGAAACGCGAACACCTTGACGTTGACGTCCGGGGTCGGCGCGGTCGCGGAGACCAGCCCCGGCGACCCCGCAGAGTTGATAATCCCGACGCTTTTCGCGGTCGCGGTCGCGCCGGGCTGCAGCAGCGCGCCGAACGCCACGCGGGAATCCTCGGCGTCGACCACGCGGGTAGCGCCGTTCATGGTCGCCCAGCTATCACGCTCAGCCACGGGAAAACCCCCTTCTCATTGGTAGGCGTCGCGCCACGTGGCGCGGAGTTCGGCGGCCGGGTCGTAGGCGGCGCCGGTGAACTGGATCCGGGTCGCGACACCGGGTTCGAGCGGTGTCCACTGCGCGACGAACAGCCGTTGCCGCACGCTCACGCCGTTGATCAGCACGGTGCGGGCACCGGGCGCGGTATCGATCCGCAACGTCTGTCCGGCGAGGACGGTCCACGCGGGATCGAACATCAGGACGCGGCCGCCGTAGATGATCTGTGGTCCGGGCACCGGGCCGGTGATCTCGAGCACGGGCCACGTGGGCACGTGCCCGTCGTTGGTGGCGATCGCTTGCCCGCCGGTGGTGCCGAGGCCGAAGTCGAGCCCGCCCGATCCGAAGTCCAGACCGCCGGATCCGAAGTCGAGCCCGCCCCCGGCAGGCACCGCGAGCCGGGTGCTGACCGTCTTCTCGGCCACGCTGTACAACCGCGGGTCGTTGGCCTCCCAGGAGACCGCACCGGCGACGTAGCCGACGTTCGCATACATGAGGTCGGTTGGGATCGCCCGGCGCTTCACGCGCGCGTTCACGAGCATGGGCCGCCCGTCGAGCTGGATCACCAACGCCTCGTTGTCCGGGTTCTCGCCCGGTGCGGTGATCCGGCGCAGCGTGTCCAGCGCGGCCGGCAGTCCGGGATGATCGCCGAGGTACTTCCACTCCCACACGACCTCGCGGTCGGTGGAGAGCAGCTGACCGAGGTAGCTGCCGTGGTAGCCGGGCAGCGCGGTGTTTCCGCCGCGCTGCCCCGGCAGGTCCCACAGGCCGGTGATCCGGGTTGTGCCGAACACGGTGTCGGTGCCGAGCAGGGTGTCGCGCCACTCGACCTGACCGTCGAGGGTCACCAGCTCGCCCGCCATCAGTAACCCCCGCTCTTGGAAAACCAGTCGAGATCGCGCGCGACCTCGCCGGGCGGCGCGTCGGCGGGTGGGTGGTAGTGCTCGATGTGGACCAGAGACCGGCCGCCGGATCCGCCGGCGGCCGCGGCCGCGCCGGGCGGGCCGCCACCGGGCGGGCCGTATCCGGCGCCGAGCGTTCCGCCGAGACCGCCCGCACTGGCGGCGATCGACGGGCCGATCGTGCGCACGAACCCCTGCACCAAACCGAAGTTCTCGACCAAGGAATCGTGAAAGCCCTGCATGATCGCCTCACCGGCGGGCTGCAACAACCTCCGGTCATACGACAGCGGGCCCTTGTGGTCGGCGATCCACGACGCGATGCCGCCCACGAAATCGGTGACAGCACCCCACGCGTTCTTGAGGCCACGTAGGAAACCGTCGAGGATCGCACGTCCAGCACCGACCAGCAGCCCGCCGAGATCGCCGAGTGCGCCGAGGATCCGCCCAGGGATACCGGCCACAAAGGACACTGCTTCGTCCCAGCGGGTTCGGATCCAGCGCACGACCTCGCCGAACCACCCCGAGATCATGCCCGGCAGGTTGCCGAACCAGCCGACAATGTTCTTGATCCCGTCGATCGCGCGACCGGTCGCGTTCTTCACCCATTCCCAGGCACCACCGAAAACGTCGACGACGAACCCGATCACGGCGCCCAACAGCTGGAACGTAAACGCGTGGAACTGCACGATGTGCGTCACCAAGAACGTGAACGCGGGCGCCAAGGTGTTGATCAGCCACGCGGCGAGATCGGCCACCAGCACGATCAGCGGCGTCAGCGCGACCGCGAGTTCGACGATCGGCGGCAGAAGCCCCACCAGCGGCGGTAGCAGCTGCACGAACGCGCCGATGAGCGAGCCGAGCACGGGTGAGATCGCTTGCAGGATTTGGAGAATCGCGCCACCGAGGGTGGACGCGAGCTGACCGAGAGTCGGCAGAAGCGGCACGATCGCAGCGGCGAGCTGCCGCAGCGTATCGGCCGCGAACTGCGAGATCAGGGTCGCGATCTGCGACACGATCGGCACCAGTTGCACCAGGATCGGCGCGAGCGCGGTAGCGAACGACGCGGCGATCTCGGCGACCGCGGGCACCAACGGCAGGATAGGCGAGAGCAGCGACAGTAGCGCGGGCACCAGCGGGGTGACCGCCTGCAGGACTTGCGTCAGCGCCGGGATCAGCGAGCCGGTGAGTAGCCCGCCGAGCTGCGAAAAGATCTCCGTCACGGCGGGTCCGGCCGCCTCGAACAGCCCGACGAGCGCGTCGGCGAGCGGCCCGAGAGCGGTCGCGACCTGCACGAAAATCGGGCCGAGACTCTGGATCACCGGGATCAGCGCACCCGCCAGACCGTCCACAATGGACACAATCACGGGCAGCAGCGCCTCGAGGATCGGGCCTCCCGCTTGAGCGAGCGTGGCGAGAACCGCGCCGACCAGGCCGAGGATTTCGGCCAACGCAGGGCCGAGCGCCGAGAACGCTTGCCCGGCGGCCGCGGACGCGGTCGACAGGTTCGCCATGAGCTGCCCGACTCCACCTCCAAGGGAGGCAAGGAAATCGGCGATCCCTTCAAACGCAGGTCCGGCCGCTTGTGTCGCGGTCACCAGCCCCGGCATGGCCTGAAATGCGAATCCGGTCACCCCTTCGGTCAGCGTCATCAGGGGAATTTCCATCGCCGCGAAGATCTGCCCAAAAGCTGGGGCGAGCTGATCGAACGTCACGCGCAGCTCACGCGCGATTCCCGCGAACACCGGCACCAGCGGCGCCGCCAACGTCGTGAGCTGCGACTTGACGTGTGAGCCGAGCGAGGAAAACGCCTGCTGTACAACGGCGTTCTCCTTGAGCACCAAGGCGCCGATACCGGCGAACGCCAGCGGCACCGCGGCGAGCGCGCCACCGGCGACCAGTGCGGACGCGGACGCGGCCGCGCCGAACAACGCGAGTTTCTGCGTGAGACCGAGGATGCTCTGCGCGTTGCTCGCCGCCATGCCCGCGGTCTGTTCGCCCGCGGCGCGCATCACCCCCGCCGTGACGAGTGCCTCCCGCCGGATTTCCCGGAACACACTAGACACGCCGTCACGGCCGAGGATGTCGAACAGCAGGGACGTATCGGACGCCATGACACCCCCTCACCGCTATGAAGTTTTTTGTTGTGCCTCAACGATTTGGTCGATGTACGCACACGCCGCGTGGAACTGCGAGACCGTGAGTAGCCCGAGTTCCCACGGCCGAATGTGCAGAATCTCGGAGATTCTCAGGCAGTACTTGCGGGCTTTTTCTTCGATGGCGCTTTTCCCGCCGGGGCGGGCACCTCGTCCGCCTGGCCCTCGTCGCTCTTGTCGAGCTGCGCCTTGAGCGCGGCGACCGCGGCGCGCCGCTTGTCCTCCGGGACACCGGTCGCGGTCTGCACGGCGTCGTGCAGCTTCTCCAGCACCTCACGGTCGAGGATGACCTCGACCTCACCCGCGCGGAAATCCACGTCGTCGTAACGCAGTTCCTTGTGCTGCTGCCGCAGAACATGCCACAGCGCGCAGCGCTTCGCGCGGATGGATCCGGACATGAGCGCCTGCTGCAGTTCGTCGAGGCTGCCCTCGAACTTACGCTCGAGGTCCTCGGCCGCAGCGACCCGCAGGTCGTCGGCGTCGAAGTCGTACCGCTGCGCGGGCCCGTCGTCGGGACTGTAGGCGATGACGAATTTCAAGGGGTTCACACCTTTCGGGAGAGGCGACGCGCGGTGGCTTCCATCGCGTCGACCACGCGGCGGCGGGCGTCCATCGCCGCGCCGCGCATGGCGTCGTCGAACCAGTCCGGTTTGCCGACCTGGTGGGACGTGCTGCCGTGGTTCCAGTTCGGATGCGACCAACCGGCCGCGGAGTTCGTGCGCCGGGGAGCGTGAGTGAAGCCCCGGAGCTTGATCGTTTTGGTGACCGCGCGGGCGCCGGCTGCTTTGCCGGACATCTTCGCGACGACCTGCACTTTCGAGGCGATCGCCGACCGCAACGACCTGCCGGGGTGCTTGGTCTGCGACGGCATCGACCGGATGGCGGCGCGGGCCTGCTGCCGAGCGGGCTGCAGCGCGGTACGCAGGTTCCGCGCAAGATCCTTCCGCAGCTGCTTACCGTCCTCTTCGGTGCGCAGGGCCCGCGCGATGTCGCGCAACCGCTTCTCCGGGCCCGACAGGTCGAGGTCGACCGGCATCTACGACACCGCGCGGGAAACCGCCCCGGACGTTGGCCACTCGACGTCGACCTCGGCGATCGACCCGACCTGACCGGCGATCGGCGCCCACTTCTTCATGAGCACGGTCCCGGTGTACTTCGGGTTGCTGGCACCGACCACGGCGTCGGACAGCCGCACCTCGAACGGAACCAGCGTCCCGAGCAGCGGCCACATGGTCGCGTCGAGTTCACCGGCGGCGATGTCCTGTTTGAACGTCGCCGACAAGCTGCCTTCCTTGATCCCGCCGAGAACCTCTTTCCAGCCCAGCGACCGGAACGTCGTCGCGTCCTCGTCGGACACCTCGACACTGAGTTCGATTTTGCTCGAGTGTTCCGACACGTCGACCGCGTTGATCGACAGGTACGACGCGAGCAGCACCATGTGCGGCATGGGTTTTCTCCTTACAGGGTCAGGCGATGCCGAGGGCAACGACGAACAGGAACGACGGGCCGGTGCCGGTGATGGTCCACTTCGGACGGAACCAGGTGTCGGTGACCGGGCCCGGTGCGCGGGCGATCTGCCCGCTGAGAACACCCGCGGCCCCGAATGTGACGACGTCGGTGGGCGAGGCGAACGTGTTGTCGACGTCGGACTCGATGCCGAGCGTGATGGACGGCGAGCCGGTGCCCGCGATCGACAGGACGTGAGCCGCGGCGTAGAGATGTTTCCCGGCGGGGACGGCGCCGAGCTGGATCCCGGAACCGGTGCCGGTCGCGGTACGGGCGGTGCCGGGCGGGTGCGCGATCTGCCCGCGGACCAGCGGCCACGATCCCTTGGCCTGGCCTTCCCACGGCGCGACGGCGCCGACCTGGTCGCCGAGCTTGTACCCGCCCGACATCGCCGACGTGAACCACGCCAGTGCGCCGAGGTCGGCACGGTCCGGGCACGCCGTCCACGGGCCGAGTCCGCCGAGTTCGGACCACCGGGCGTCGTCGACCCGACCGGGGTCGCCCGCCTCCCACTGGCCCCCGCCCGACAGTTCGGTCTCGCGCAGTCCGCCGAGAACCTCTTTCCATCCGCCAGATGCGAAGTTGGTGCGTTCCTCGTCGCCGACCTCGGCGGACAGCTCGAGCTTGTTCGAGGATCCGGTGAGGTCGGCGCCGCCGGTGAACAACCGGCAGTTGAGCAGCACGAAATGCGACATGATCAGTTCCCCCGCCCGATGATCAACACGCGCCACTCGGCGCCGTAGTACTGGCTGTTGCTGTGCTCGTACAGGCCGTAGCCCGATACCCGCTGGACCCGCACGGCGTCGCACACCCCGCCGAGCGACGGGTCGGCCTCGATCGCTTGTTTGACCGAGAGCGGGCCCGCGCCGCGCAGGTAGCCGTCGAGCTGTTCCTGCCCGGTGCGGTCGGTCGCGTGCGACACCAGTAGACGGCACGTCAGGTAGACGGTGTCCATGCCGCGGCCGAACGTTCCGTCGTACTCGACCTCGACCTCGGCGACGAAAAAGGCCGGCGGGCTGATCGCGTCCGGGACGAACGCGAAGCAGCGCAGCCCGGCGACGTGAGCCTCGACGGCGGCCGCGGCCGCGGCCTTGACGGCGGCGATATCCACCCGTGCCCCCTATCCGAATCCGGGGAGCACGAACGGCGAGATCAGCGCGGCGACGTCCGGATCGGTCCGGCTGATACGGATCAAGCCCCATTCAGCCGACCCGCTCACCCCTTCCGGGGAGTCCTTGCGGCGATGCAGCCGGGCGGCCTGCAGCAACGTCGCCTGCACGATGTCGTCTGGAACGGCAGGCCATCCCCACACGGCGGTGACCCGCACGCGCCCGGTCGGGCCCTGCGGCCATATCCGGTCCGTGGCAATCCCGGTGTGCGGCCAACCGGGATCCGGTGCGAGCGGTGACAGCTCGAACCGGGTCACCGGCGTGAATTGGCCGTAGGCGTGCCCGTCCTCGACGACCACCCCGTCGGGCGTGGCGATGTCACCGGTGAGCAGCAGGTGCCCCTCAGGGGCGAACAGCGTCCGCCCCACGACCGGGAACGTCTTCGCTGTGGCGGTGTCGTCCCGGTAGAAGTACCGGCCACATGCACGATCGATCCCGCGCGACGCGGTGACCAGTTGCCGAGCAAGCGCGGCATCTTCACTGGTGTCGGTCGCCGGGATGTTCAGCGCTTCCTTGAGCGGCGCCAACGTGGCGTAGACGGTCTCGGCCATCGCGGTTACCTGGTCTGCTGACGCTTCGCGGTGGCCGGCTTCGGATCCTTGGGCGGGCCGTCGCCCTGCGCGGCCGGTGCGCCGGTCTCGGTCTCGGCCGGTTCGGTGTACCCGCGCAGCGCGAGTTGCTCGTCGACGGCCTTGACCCGGTCTTCCATGCCGCCCCGACCGGCGTAGGCGGCGCGTTCACGCAGCAGCGCGGCGATCATCGCGTCGTCGGTCGCCGACGTGGCGGCGCCCGCCGCGGTGCCCTCCGGCGCGGTGGCGTCCGGCGCGACGGCGGGGGCCTGGTCCTCGTTGCTCATTCCGATTTCCTTCCTGCGACAGGGTGAAACGCGCAGCGGCGAGCACGGTCCGGTGTGGACGGTGCTCGCCGCTGCAGGTGGACAGGGGTGGATCAGACTCCGGTGAACGCGGGCGTGATCAGCCCGGTACCGGAGATCTTGCGGGCGTGCGCGTAGCGGGTGTGGGTGAAGGCGTAGTAGCCGTAGACCACCAGGACGATGCCGAGGGACTCGGCCTTGGCCTGCTCGGCGCGGATGAGAACCGGCGCGTTCGGGTCCTCCCACAGGTGGAACTCGTTCTTGTCGCCGATGTAGATCTCGTCCTCGTTGGTGCCCGCGCCGAGGTTGGTGGCGATGTTGTTGTCGACCAGCACCGGGGTGCCGTTGGGCAGCACGCCGCGGATGCCGGAGCCGTACCGTTCGGCGTAGTTCGCGCCGAGGGTCTTCTCGACAATGCCGGGCTGCGAGATGAGCGGCCACTTGGTGCTCATGGCGTTCTGCAGCCAGTACCAGCGGCGGGAGTGCATCACGGCGATGTTCTCGCCGGACGCGACGTCGAGCAGCGAGCCCTCGACCCCGGCGAGCGCCTCGGGGATCTTCGGGTACAGCTCTTCGGCCGTCGGGGTGGCGTCGGTGTAGGTGACCGGCGTCGCGACCGCGGAGAGACCGACCGTGGCGAGGTTGAGCGTTTTCGAGTCCACGTTCGCGTGGTACCGCTTGTACAGGTCCTCGACGATCGTGTCGTCGACCCGCACACCACGGTCGACACCTTGGCGCGACACGGTCTGGCGGCCGGCCGCGGTGCGAACCGGGAACGTCAACAGCGTGTCGTCATAGTCGGTCTCGGAGACGTTGGTGTTCTCCGCGGTCTGGTCGTCCACGCTCGTGCCGGTGGTGCCGCGGCCGAGGCTCACGGTCATGCCGGTTTCCGGCAGGTCGTGGTGTCGGCAGGCGTCCGCGAACGGGCGGCCGGTGGTGGCCATCGGCGCGTACATGTCGATGAGGTACTGCGGGACCACCAGCCCGGAGAACGCGCCGGTGCCGACGGCGCGCTGCTGCGCGCCCTCGAGCTGCGCGCCCCGTTCGACCTGTTCCTCGCTCATGTGGCGGGCGAGGCGGGCCTGCGCGCCGTAGTCGCCGATGAACGCGGCCGCGACGTCACGGGCGAACCCGGCGCCCTTGCGGTCCTGGTCGGCGCGGTAGGTGCGTTCCTCGGTGCCGACGCGCGCCACCTGGTCGTAGGCGGGGCGCGGGGCGCCGGGGTTGGTCTCGCGCTGCAGCCGGTCGGCTGCGTCGTCGCGGGCCTGTTCCGCCTCGAGGTCGGCGACCCGTGCCTGCAGGGCGTCGAGTTCGGTGTCGAGGTCGTCCTTGGCCTTGCGAGCCTCGGCGACCTTGGCCTCGTCGACCATGTCCTGCGAGCGCAGTTCGGCGAGCGTCGAGGCGTATCCGTTGCGCTGCTCCAGTTTGGTGGCCATCTGGCCCCGGAGCTGCGCGATGAGCTGAGCGAGCGTCATGTCGACGTCGTCCTCCCTCCCGCGTGGCGGGGGATCGTTGTTCTGTCGGATGGCCCTGCGGGCAGCAGGCGGTGACTCCCAGACCAGGCCACGCGGGCGCGGTGCGGGGTTCCTTACGCGAAGCAGCAGGGAAAGCGCGCCGCCTACAGGCGGCGCATCCTCGTGTCCTCGTCGGTGATGAGGACACGAGACGGTGCGGGGGTCGTGGTGAAACGGGCCTGCAGCGCGGCGAGCGCGGCGCGAGCCTGGTCCTCGTCGAGCGCGCGCAGCGCCTCGAGCGGATCGGCGGCGGCGCGCAGCCCGGCGCCGGCGGTGTGCGGGTTCGCGCCGTAGCCGACGATCGCGACGTCGCCGCGGTGCAGGTCGAACGCGTTGATCCGGTATTCGGTGTAGTCCGGCGACCACTGCCCGGACGTGATCCGGAACTTGAACGACATTTCGTCGATCAGCCCGGCGCGCAGCTTGGGCACGATGTAGGCCACGTCCTGGTCCTCGCGGTCGAGGTTCGGCGCGAGCACGCGCAGACCCTCGTCGGACTCGGTCAGCTGCAGCGACCCGTTCGTCGTGCGCGCGATGCGGCGCAGGTCTTGGTGCTGCAGCACGAGAGGCACGTCGAGGTCGGCGCGGGCGAGGCTTTCACTCGCCGCACCGGCGGACACCACTTCGGTGTAGGGGCCGTAGTAGTCCCACATCTCATAGCCGCGGTCGTACACCGTGGCGAATCCGTCGAACTCGAGCCCGCCACCGGTCGCGGAGTCGCGCAGCTGCAGCCCGCGCAGCTGCGCGGACACGCGCGGCGGCGTGGTGTCGTGTTCGGCCGCGCGCCGCTGCGAGGGCCGGTCAGCCCGCGCGGCAACGGCGCGGCTGCGTTCGGCGGCCGCGGCCGCGCGAGACTCGGGGGTCATGTCGTCGCTCCTGACTCTGCAGTAGTGGGCTGCGTGCGGGGGTTGCCGAACAGCCGGTCGAACTCGGCGAGCTGCTCGTCGGTGAACGGCATCCGGTTTTCCAGCGCGCGGGCCTCGGACGGCGCGAGCTGCCGCGTGGCGATCTGCTTACCGATCACCTCGGCGCGGGTCTGCGGGTCCATCCGCAACAGCGCGTCGCTGTTGAGCTTCACGAACCGCGGCCGCGGCAACAGGTCCGACAGCGCGGACTCGCGACGGAAGATGGCCGGGCCGATATTCATGATGAGCAGCTGCAGGTTTCGTTGACTGATCGACGCGTACGTGATCGACCCGGTGGCGACCGCGCCGTCGATGACGTCGGCCGGGCACCCGAAGAACCGGGCGATATCGACGATCCCGAACTGCTGCACCTGCAGGAAATTCGCGTCCGAGGCCATCGCCTGGATCGGCTTGTATTCCCAGTCCTTGCCGTGCACGAACAGATCGCGCCCGGCGACAGATGCCTTGAACCGCTGCTTAATCGCGGTCGCCTCCACCGGGCTGACCGTCTTCTCGGTGTTGCGGAGTTCGCCGGCGGGGATCGCGCCGTCGGTGAACCAATCGAGCGCGAACTGCTGCGCCGAGAGGTACTGACCGATGCTCATCGCCGAGTAGGAGGTCGGCGACAGTCCGATCGGGAGACCGGCGACGGTGAACTGCTTTTCGTGCCACACCTGGTGAGGCAGGTACTTCTGCCTCCGGATCCGGAAGTGGTCGATCTGGCCGTCGATGATCCGCACGGTGACCTCGGCGAGGTCGACCAGCTCAATCCGCGCGGGCAGGCCGAGACCGTCGAACGCGGTGATGATGCCGAACGTGTTGCCCGCCCGGTCGAGGTCGACCTGCGTCGAGTACAGGAACTCGTGCAGCTTCATCCGCTCGCCGCCCGGCGCGACCAGCACCGGCGGTTTCTTCGTCTCGACCTGGATCCCGTCCACCATCCGGTAGGCGTCGACCGGCATCGTGGAAATCAGGTCGCCACGCAGCCGCAAGCACGCCCACACCGCGGAGTGCTGCATCGCGGACTTGTTGGTGACCACGGCCGTACCGGTGCGGCCGGACACCGGCCGCGTGGGGATCTCGGAATCGTCCACGGTGGACGCGCGAGAGAACAGGCTCACCAGCGACCACCCCCGCGAAGCTTCCTCCACCACACAGGCGCGGCGGCCGGCGTACCGATCCACACCGCGACCCGTGACCCGGCGAGCAGCAGAACACCGACCGGGCCGAGCGTCGCCCACCCGATCAGCGGGAACAGCGCGGCGCCGATCCCGGCGGCGACCAGCAGCAGCCCGGCGAGGTCGAGCAGCGTCGTAACCAGGTCACGCGACATCCGAGATTCTCCTTTCACCACACCGAATCCAGCACGTCATAGTCGTCGATCACCAGGTGCGCGCGACTCTCGTATGCCCACCGGGCAACAGTTCCGCCCACCAGCGGCGCGATATTCGAGTCGCTCGTGCGCCGCGCCCATGCCCACGCGTCGCCGAGCGGGCGAGTACGGGCGCCGGTCAACGCCTCGTTGAGCGGTCGTTGGTTGAGGTGGCGCAGGTGATCGTGCTCCACGGCGTCGGCGAACGCGCCGCACGATGCGGCGAACTCTCGCGACGTCGGGATCGCGAGCTGACCGCGCCCCGGTTTCATCGGATCCTTGGGCGTGGTGAAACCGGCATTGTTGAGCGGGACCAGCAGCGACCCGGCGGGGCCTGCGACGTCGAGACCGACCGCGACCGGGTTGTGCCGGTCGCGCAGTTCGACAAGCCTCTCGACCACGCCGTCGGTGCCGTCACGCAGCTCGATGAGTTCGACGTGCCCGCGGGCGTCCGGGCGGTGCCCGTAGGCCATGATCGCGGTTTTCTGTCGGTCCGGTGTGATATCGACCGCGAGCGCCACGTCGGCCGCGCTCGATCGCGCGTCGTGCCGGTCCGGCCACCACTTGGTGGGCACGTTCGGGTCGTCGGCGACGACCACCACTTTCGTCACGTTGAGGTAGGCGCGGTCGAACTCGGCGGCCTCCATCTTCTCCCGCTCCGAACGCACGGCGGCCTCGGTGACGGTGTGGCCGAGGGCGGGCATGCACGCCCACCAGGTCGCCGGTTCGTCCCGGTCGTACTCGTCGCCGACGGTCCAGTCGAACACGGCGAACGTGGACGGCTCACCGCGTTCGATGATGGCGCGGCCGCGCTTGCGCTTGCCGTTGAGGAAATGGCTTTTCGCGAGCGTGCCCGCGGTGGACACCAACCACTGTTGCGGTTGCGGCCGCGTGATCATCGCCGGAGAGAACGCCTGTTCCAACCGGGCATCCTCGAGCGCGAACGCCTCGTCGATCGTGCCGTCGTCGAGGGTCTCGCCGTGGCCGGCGGTCTCGGTGTTCGAGGTGATGCCGTGCCGCGACCCGTTGCGCCACCGGATCGCCTCGTTGCCGTTGACCTTGCGGACGGTGTAGCGGCCCCGGAAACGCTGCGCAGCGTCGAGCGCGGCGACGTGTTCCTCTTCCCACTTCTTACGGGCCGAGAGGCGATTCTGCGCCGAGTAGAGAATGTTCTGCCTCGGCCACGCGTTCGCCCGCCACACCATCTTGGCGAGCAACAGCGTGGTCTTGCCCGACTGCCGGGGCACCATGAGCAGGATGTCGCGATAGGCCAGCCGTCCGGTGACAGGGTCGACCTCGAGCGCGACGTCGGCGACGTAGCGCTGCCACGGCATGAACGGCGTTCCGAACGCCTCGGCGATCCGCGCCACCTTGGGCCCGTACGTCTTCCGTGACAGGTCGCGCGGCGTCCCCCATCGGGGAACACACCGCAGCCCGTACAGGTCGAGCAGCTGCGCCCTGAGGGCTTCTGTTCGGTCCTCTTCGGACAGCGGCACGCGGGGGCCTCCCCTCGTGAGCTACTCCGGGTCGCCGAGGTCGCCGAACTCGTCGTCGTCATCCGGCGCCGTACGGACGGCTACGGCGTCGGTCAGCGCCTTGAGCGTCGCCCGCAGTTCCTTCGCGAGCGGCGGTATCGGGTTCTCGTCGGAACCGCGGTCGACCGCGGCCGCGAGGGCGTAGGCGAGTTCGGCGAGCGCCGGTTCGGTGTCGGCGAGGTCGCCGAGTGCGGCAATGTCCTCGCGCACCTGCCGCTCGAGCGTGCCCGTTTCCGCGGCGCAGCGCGGGCACTCCGGGGGCTCGTCGCCACCGAGCAGCGCGGCGTGCTCGCCGAGCAGACCGAGCGGCGTCGTACCTGCAGCCGCGGCGATGAACCGCAGTTCGTCGACCGTGACCTCGCGCCGCCGGCGGCCTTCCTTGTCCGGGCGGCCGGTCTCGATGTAGCCGACCACGGCGGCGCTGAACGACTCCGGCGCGCCCTTCTCCCATGCGGCCGCGGCGAACTCGCCGCGCGTGAGCCCGGCGCGCTTGCGCGTCGCCTTGATCTCGTCGGCGATCACATCGCTAATCGTCGTGATCCGTTCGGCCGTCAATGTGATCACCCTCCGCCCTGTGTTTTCGTGCCGGGGAGAAATTCAGGGATGGTGGGCGCGGGGTCTCCCGTGCCCTCGCGCCGAAAAAACCCAGGTCAGCGCGGTGCACATCGATGAGCGCGGGTGTGTCGCGTGTGGACAGTGGTCACCAGTCACGCGAGGTCGCGAAGTGCTCTTCGGGTTCCTGTTCCTCCGTGCCGGGCAGGTACCGCGCGTACCACCGGTGGATAGCGGGCACACTGCCCGGTGGCCGGCGGTCCGCACGCGCGCGGCGTATGCACTCGTCGCGGCCGGGATCCAGCAGGATCAACTCGGCGCGCAGCCGGTCGACCAGCGCGGCGCGCTGTGCCGCGACGGGCAGGGACCGCACCACGTACACGATGCCCTCGCGCGCCTTGGCGATCTGGTCCAGCTCGAGCCGCATCACGTGTTCGGCCTGTCGGCTGTATGCCCTGCTGTGCAACCACTTGCGCGGGCTGCCCATCGCGCGGGCGATCTCGTCACGGTCGAGCACGCGCCCGCCGTTCTCGTCGGCGAGCTTGTGCGCGAGCGTGGTCTTGCCCGCGCAGATCGGGCCCGCGATCACCACTACCTGCCGCACCTGATCACCACCTACGTGAAGTCCTCGCGGAACTCGAACGGCTGTGCTGGCGAGGTGGTTCGGTGCACGGTCCAGACCGTGCCGCACGCGTCGCACTGCCATTGGTCACCTGCGCTCGCGATGTCCCGGAGCGCGGTGTTGAGATTGCCTGGCGTCATGCACCGGTGCGGCTGGTGCTTCTGTCGTTTGATCCACGGCATGCGCGGTCACCACCTACGGGAAGTCGGCATCGGCGCCTCGGCCGCGCGGTTGCCGCGGCTCGAGTTGCACCGGCGATGGGCGGGGCGGGCGTTGTCGAGGGTGTCCGGTCCGCCCTTGCTGCGCGGCACGATGTGGTCGGCGGTGAACGACATCTTGTGGCGGGCCGGTAGGCCGAGGTCGATCCGGTGCCCGCACAACCCGCACGCCGCGCCGGACGCTGCCGCAATCTCGCGCAGCTGCGCGGTAACCCGGCGCCACGGCCTGCCGTTCGCCGAGCCCATCCCCCACCCCGAAGTGTTGGGCCGGGTCTCGGACACGTGGAGTCCGAACAGCGACCCGGCGACGACGGCGCTACCACGTCAGCCATGACGTAGATCTCCTGAGGGCGGCGAGAACGAGAGAAGCCCCGACCAGTGGCCGGGGCTTCTCTCGGTGCCGTGTCCGGGCACACTTCGCCTAAGTGCCCCCAGTATGCAGAACGATCACTCGCCTGTCGAACAGGGGTTCGGCTACCGCGTGTCGGCGGGCAGCGACAGGTCGGCGCACGCGGCGGCGATCGCCTCGAGCGCGGCGAACGTGTCGGCCGAGGCAGCCATTGCCCGGTTGATCAGCGCTTGTACTCGCTGGTTCTCGGCCGGGTCGTCCTCGTACAGCCGCGCCACGGTGCGGCCGAGTTCCTCGAGGCTGTTCGTCACGGTCTGCTGCTCGTCGTAGGGGGGATCGAACAGCGGGGTGATCGGCTGGTCAGGGTCGGGGATGAACTCGGCGGCGAGCAGCGAGGGCAGCCGCAGCTCGAGTGGGTGCGGCCGGTCGCCCGCAAAGCGGTTCGCCTCCCACACGTCGAGCAGCTCGAGCAGCCCGTCGACCCGGCGCACCTCGCGCGCGGCCAAGTGGCCGGGCAGCTGTTCCGCGGTTTCCTTGGCGCCGGTGAGGCGGGCTCGCACGAACTCGGCGACCTCGTCGACGGGCTGCCCGGCGTGCGGGTGGTGGCGCCGGCTGTTCGAGTTCGGGCAACCGGGCTCGAAACAGTTGCCGTTGACGTTGTGCGCGTGCTCGCAGCCGACGGTCGGCCGGTCGTTGTCGGTCGTCATGGACGTGTTCCCCCTTGCGGTTCGGAGTTCACTGCAGCAGATCGCGCGTGCGCCTGGTCGTCGTTACGGTCCGGGTCGCCGGTGTGGGTGACCGGAACCTCGGATCGGTGGCCGTTGCCCTCGGCGCTGCTACGCAGCCGCGGCCGCCGGGCCTGCTCCACGGTGAGCACGCCCTGCAGGAACTCGAGGTTTTCCGGGCCCCACACCTGCCCGCAGCCGAGGCAGGTACAGCCGGTGCGCGCGTCGAGGGCAAGCGCCGGGGCCTGGACCAACTCGCCGGTACTCGGGTCGAGGCGCCACACCATGCCCTGCCCGCACGCGGGGCACGCGGCGGCGATGTGCAGCCGTCGCGGCGGGTCGAGTAGTTCCTCGATCCGTTCGACCATGTACCGCAGCTCGAGCACGGCGGCCGCGACCTGGTGGACGTCGGCCCATCGCCCGGCGATGCCGGCGGCCGCCCGGATCCGGGACACGGTATCGGCGTCTTGCACCAGCGCGTTGAAGTGCAGGGTGGCGGCCTCGCGGTCGAGGTTGCGCTGCAGGTCGGCCGCGGCGACCCGGATCGGGACACCGGGCGAGCTGCCCGATGCCTTGCCGGTCTCGCCGCCGTGCGCGTGGGCCTGGCGCAGCTGCTCGAGCAATCCCGGTTTGGTGTGCGTCGTGGTCGTCATGTCGTCGCGGATCACCTTGAGGGTGATCGGGTCGGTGAGCTTGGCGGCGAGCGCGGCGAGTTCGGCCTGCCACTGCCGCAGGGTCTTCGGGTCGGTCGGTTCGGCGGTCACGGGCGGGTTCCCCTCGCGTTGATCGTGCGCGGCGGCCGAGGCTGCCGGGCGGGTCCGGTGTTGCGGGTACGGCGGTGTTCGAGCGCCCGCGCGAACCGGGCGTCGTCGCGGGCGGCGACCTCGTGGACGGCGGCGAACGCGGGCACCGCGGACTGCACTGCCTCGGCGAGCGCGGCGAACGACCGGCCGATGTGGACGGCGGCGGCCGCGACTCCGGGCACGATCGCGGCGAGCGTCGACCGGGCGACGTCGTCAACCTGCCGGACGTGGGCGAAGTGGGCCTCGGCGAACCTGCGTTGCCACGGCTCGAGGTCGACCACGGTCTCGATGAAGTCGACGACGTCGGCCGGGTCGGGGCGTTCGGGTTCGGTGGTCATTGGGAGTCACGCTCCTGTCGGTGGAGGTCGGCCGCCCGGATCCGTCGCCAGTGGGCGGGGGCATGTAGTGGTCGGCCGTCGGGGGTGAGGCACGGGTGATCGGCGGGCTGGTGGCATTCGGGGCAGTCGACGGCGAGGGCGAGTTCGCGTTCGCGCTCAAGGAGTTCGGCCGCGGCGAGGACGTCGAGCTCGCGGTTGTTGAACTGGCCCCGGTAGCGAGTCACCGGGGATGTCCCGGCGGTTGCGGTGGCGGGGTGGCGGTGCGGGTGTAGGGGTTGGGGGCGAGTTGGTCGCGGGGTGTGTCGGCGGGGCCCACGGTGGGGCGGTGGCCGTTGGGTCCTGCATCGCCTACGCGGTCCCGGTAGGTGGTGGGGCCTGTCTGGGGAGCTACCCCGTCCCGTCCCCTACCCGTCCCGGTAGTCATCGCGTCGGTGATTCCGTCGGTGATCATGGGGTTCTGTGGCTGGTTTTGGGCAGGGTCGGGCCTGGTGTTGGTGTCGGATTCCGCTGGTGGGGCCTGGTTTTCGGTCTGAGTGGTGTTCTGCGCGGGATCCGGGTCGGTTTCTGGTCGATCCGGTGATCGGTCGGTGATCGGCGGTTGATCCGGCGTTGATTCCGCGTTGATCGCGGCGAGGTTCGGCGGGGGCAGCAGGATGAGCCCGGCGGCCTCGGGGGTGCAGTCCTTCTTGCGGCCGTTGCAGCCGCGGCAGGCCACGACAAGGTTGTCGGCACCGGCGGCGATCTTCGGGTCGACATGGTCGAGCACGCCACCAGCCGGGGTCTTGCGGTCGGCCCACTTCACGGTGATGCCGCAGTACCTGCAGAACATGCCGTCGCGGCCCTTGACCGCGGCCCTGAGTTCCTTGTCCTTGAGTTCGCGCGTCTTGGCGCGGTGCACGTCGTTCTCGGCCCGTGAGGGGTTCTCGTCGAGGAAGGCGTGCACCCAGTACCCGCCGAGCGCCTCGGGCCACTTCTTTCCCTCGAGGCATCGGCACTCGTCGCCGGGCTGGTGGAGCATCGGCGGGCCGTCGCCGAGACGGACGTTGGTCAACGCCTTGAGTTCGCGCCGTGTGGCGATCTGGCGAGTTTTGAGGGCGGGCAGCCACCCGTCGGTGCGCTGGGCGCTCGCGTACTGCTTGAGGCGCGTCAGGGCCCCGTACGCGCTGTTGCCGACGGCGTGCACGAGAGGGTCGTCGTAGCCGACGTCGTTGAGCCTCAGCCACGGCATGAGGCACCGCCCGGAATACGCGCGGAAACCCGGCGCCGCGCGGGCGCCGGGTTGGCGGGGTCGTGCCGGTGGATCACGGGGTTTCTCCTTGTCCCAGTTGGAAAGCGGGGCCGGGTCGCCGTAGCGACTCCGGCCCCGCCCGGTCAGCGACCGCCCGTGTCTGCAGGGCGATCGCCGGGATCGGCGTCGTCGGGGTCGGGGTCGGGGTAGGGCACGCTGTCGATGTCCTCGCGCCACTTGCGCAGCAGTTCCTCGGGGTCGGTCACGTCGTCGTCTCCGATCCCCAAATCGCGTTGAGCCGGTAGACGTCGAGGAACGCGCGCAGCAGGTCGACAAGCCCCTCGAGCCCCTCGGCGGCCACGTGCCCGGTGACGACGTCCTGCGCGGCCTCGCCGTCGAGGTTCACCTGCGCCGTGATCGCCTTCATTGCCGTGAGTTCGGTCGGGTCGGGGGTTTCCTCGGCCTCGAGCGCGACCGGCCCGGGCGGGTTCATCAGCGCGCGCAGCGTCTCGCCGACCACGACCAGCCCGACCGAGATCAGCGACCACAACCGGCCGTAGCGCTCGATCGGGTCGCCGTCGCCGAGGTACTCGGCGACCACGGCGTCGGCCGTCTCCGGCGAGTCGGCGCCGGCCGCGCGCAGGAACACGGCGGCCGTGTCGACGATGTGCTCGCGGGTGTCGTTCTGGTCGCTCATGCCGTCGGCCCCTCGCTGTGCGGGGCGGTGTCGTCGGCGACGACGGCGAGGTCGGCAAGGCCGTCGAGCACCACGTTGGCGCGCGGCACGCGCAGCGTGACCTCGGCGGGCTGCCCCGGCGACAGGGAGATCTCGACCCCGGAGATGACTCCGGAGATGTCGACGCCGTCGACCAGCACGCGGGCGGCGCGGTCAAGCGCGACGATGCGGACGCGTTTCCGGGTAGCCATCACGCGCCCCCCGCCGTGACGGGCGTCCACGGGTCGTACAGGGCGACGACGTCGCGCACGACCTCGGCCAGCAGCCGGGTGAACGCGTCGACCGGGTCGGGCGCGTCGGCCGCGGCAATGACCGCCTCGAGCGTTCCGGCCTTGTCGCACACGGCGCCCCACACGGGATGCCGGGAGTCGTCGAGGTCGTATCGTTCGGCGGGGCGAGCGAACGCCTCGGCGACGTGCGTCTCGTTGAGCCCGGCGAGCAGCCGCTTGGTGGCGCCGCGGGCGAGGTCCTGCATTCCCTCGAGTTCGCGGGCGGTCGGCGGCCGGTAGGCGGTCTGCAGCGCGATCACGTACCGGAGCACGACGTTGGCCGAGTTCGCCTCAGTGACGTTGAGTCCCATCAGAACACCTCCGATTCCGTCGGCGCCCACGACGCGCGCCACGCGCGCAGCCGCTCGCCGAGTTCGTCGATCCGGCGCTGCCGGATCCAGCCGGTGCGGCGGGCAGGTTCGCCGGGGTTGCCGCGCTCGCCGTTGGCGAGGTAGCCGAACAGCGTCTCGAGCAGACCGTCGGCGGCGAGCAGCTGCGCGTGCGCGGTGTTGACGGTCTCGAGCGCCTCGACCAGGACGGCGAGAACCGGGGCCATATCGGCGGCGCGGACGGGTTCGCGCGCGGCGCGGGCGAACCGCTCGCGCCACAGATCGCGATCGGCGTCCGTCATGGACGGCGCCTGGTCAGTGGCGGCCATGCTGGCACTCTCCTTTGGTTTGGTCGGCTTTTGCCTCTGCGAGAACGGCTTCGTGCATGTCCACGTGGCCGCACGGGTTGTCCCAGACGTCGCACGACAAGTGCTGTCCGTCCTCGTAAAAGTTGTGGTTCCGGGGCTCGCCGCGCTGCCCGCCACACGTGGGGCAACAACGGGAGATCTCGACACGTCGGATGGCGGGATACGGCGCCGAAGTCCCCCAACCCGACCGGTCGATCACCCGGACCGACATCGTCTGTTCGGTCATGCTGGTGTCCTCTCGTCGAGTTCGGGGGTGGTCGAGCGGTACTGCGCGAGTTCGGCGACGGCGGTCTCGGCGGCGAGGGTCTGCGCCTTGAGCGCCTCGCCGAGGCGGGCGGTTTCGTCGGCCAACACGGCGTTGTCGACCTCGAGCGCGGCGAGGTAGGCGCGGCTGTCGGCGAACAGCGGGTCGATCACCCGGTGTTGGACGTTGTCCGCGAGGTAGGCCGCGAAGTCGGGCAGCGGGGCCTCGGCGTTGTGGCGGCGGGCCCACTGCGCGGTGGCCTGCCGGATCACGGTCGTGAGGTCCTCGCGCGGGCGGGGCGCGCACGTCACGACTGCTCCGGATCGGTGACGTCGTCGGCCTGGTCCTCGTCGGCGCGCGGTCCGCGGATCGCCTCGACGATCGCGGGCAGGTCGGCGACCTCCACAAGTACCGGGGGTTCCTTGCTGTCCTCGGCGTCGCCGACCACACCCCGGCGCCGTAGCTCCTGCATGAGCCGGTCGGCGGTCTCGCGCCCGATGCGCAGCTTGCGGGCGAGCATGGACACCGACGCGAGGTTCGCCGTAATCACCAAATCGGCGGCCTGGCAAATCAGGTCGACCTCTTCCGGGGTCTTGCTCGAGTTCGGGCCGGGGAACGACACGACCACCCCGGCGCCGTCGCGCAGCAAGTCGCCGGCGTCGTTGGCCGGGGCGGTCCTGGTCTTCTCGAACGGCAACGCCTGCTGCTGCCCGGTCCGCTTCTCGTACGCCTCGAGCCATATCCGGCGCAGCTGCTTAGCGTCCGCGGTCGAACCGGGGAACGCCTCGACGGCGACAATGCGCGCGGTCGGGATCACCTCGCCGGTGTCCATGTTGGTCGTGACCGTCGCGCAGTCGACGACGGCGACGATCAGGTGCGTGCTCGCCGAGTCCTCGACCAGCGTCGCCGAGATCTTGCCGAGACCGTTCTTGTCGTCCTTGGGCAGCCGCCCGGACAGGCTCACACTCATGTGTGCGTTCCCTTCGTGGTGTCGTGGTGCTCACCGGGCGGCAGCGCGGTGAACTCGGCTTCACGGGCCGAGGCGGGGGCGCCGCGCGGGTGGAGCGCGACCAGGTACACCCACCCGACGGCCGTCCACTCGCGACGGGTCACGGCGCAGCGCAGGTTGCCGCGCAGCAACAGCGGCTGGTCGACCTCGAACGCGGGCGGGGTGGTCGGGTAGTCCGTCGGGTCCGGCGCAGCCACGGCGGCGTGGCCGTAGTAGTCCGCCGCGGCCTGCCACGTCAGGTGAACCGGGCAGAGTTCGACCTTGCGCCACGCGCACGCGGGGCAGCCGGTGGGATCCGGGCCGGGCTTGTACTGCAGCAGCGGGTTACGCGGGTAGTCGTAACCCGACACGATCGTCGTGTCGGTCTTGCGGCGGCGGGCGGGACGGCGGTCGCCGTCGCCGCCCACCACCGACAGGTGCGAACGCGTGCTCACGCCGCGCCCGATGTCATGCGGGCGAGTTCGGCGTCGATCGCGGCCTCGTCGACCTGGTCGGCCTCGGCGCCGAGCGGCACAAGCTGTTCGGTGACGTCGAGCACGTTGTCGATCTCGCTGTGATCGAACGAGAACAGCGACGACGAACAGTTGCGCTCGCAGCCACAGCGCACCGTGACCTCGACCCACTGCGACAACAACGGCTGCACGAACACGAAACCGTCGGCTCCGACAGGTTCGATCCGGCCGCGGTCGAGTAGCTCGCGGGCGAACCGGAACACGTAGGGGGTGCCGGTGATCAGCATCGTGATCGCCCACGGGTCGGCGCGGTCGTAGCGCCATTCGATCCCGACAAGCCGAGCTTGTGCGGACGCGTCCGCGCCGAGCTTGCGCACGATCAGCCGTGCGCGGGAGAAGTAGGAGATCTCGCGGGCCTCGATCATGAGGACGTTCCTTCCTGGACAAGGGGCACCCATCCGGCGACCTGGTCGTCGCGGAGGGCCTGCAGGACATGGGCGAGGCGGAAACCCGGCGGTACGTAGACGACCGACCACGGGCGGCGCAGGCACCCGCCGCGGTCGCTCCGGATCGCGACCACGCCGTCGAACGACTCGCGCACCTCGAGCCGCGGCGGGACCGGGACGGGCCGCGGCTGCGACGGCGGGGGCGGCGGGATGTCGAGGCGGACCGTCATCGCTGCCCGCCCCGCTCGCCGTCGACCTCGGCGGCGCGGTCGGCGCGGACCTCGGCGACCGTGCGGTCGAGGTCGCCGAACACCTGCCGCGTGCGTTCCTCGGGGTCCTCGCCGAACTCGCCGCCCGTCAGCTGCCACAGCAGCGACAGCGCGGACGACAGACCACCGACGCGGGCGCCCTCGCGCCACGCGCCGCCCTTCGCGAGCGTCTCGGCCTGGTCGCGTTCCTGCCGCAGCGTGGACGTGAAGACGTTGAGCGCCTCGCGCAGCTGCGCCTCGGTCAGCCGATCCGCGGTCACGGGCACACCTCGAGACGGATCGGGCGCGTGAAGTCGATGCGCTCGACAAGGGCCTGCCGCACCGGGCCGTAGGGGCGCATCGCGCAGACGTGGCACACCTCGGCCACCTGCAGCGGGTTGTGCGGGTCGTGCGGGTCCGGGGCGCCGTGCACCCGCACGGTGGTGATCCGGCGCGATCCGGGACACCACCCGCAGTCACCCGGCAGGAACTCCGGCGCGAACACGACCTCGACGTCGCCGAGCGTGCGCAGCTGCATCGCCCGCACGTCGGGGTGGTCGATCAGGTCGCCGACGGCCGGAAGGATCCGGGTCGCCTCGACCGGCGCGACGAACGCGCGGCCGGTCACCCGGCGGAACCACGCCCGGAACGACGTCGGGCGACACGAACGATGGCGGCCGCCGGTGGCGGTATCCTTCGCTGCGATCATGAGGGCACTTCCTCTTGGTCGGGGCCCCGCGGGGCCTTGCCCGTCTCGTGCCTGCATGCGCGAGGCGGGCTCTTTTCTTGCAGGGGCTGGGGTTCAGGCGGCCTTGCTGACGGCCTGAGGACTACGGCGGACCGGGGGCAACATCTGCCGGACTCGCTGCCGTTCGGTCGGGCTCAAGGGGTTCGCCGTGGCGACCACGCGCCGGATGAACTGTTCGCGGGTCTCCCCCGGCGCGGCCTGGACGATCACGCCGCGACCTTGAGTAAGAGGTCGTCAACGGTGACGCGGTCGCCGTCGCCCGCGAGGGCGTTGAACGTGTCCGCCATCGCCTTGAGAAGCGGGGCGTTGGGACGGAAGTCACCCCGTTCGATGCGGCCGAGGGTGTGCCGGGACACGGTGTGGCCGGTGACTTCTTCAATCTTGGTCGCGAATTGCTGCAGGTAGAGCCCGCTCTTTTCGCGCAGCTCCCGCGACTTTTCCCGGTCGAACGGGAGGATGGATGGCTTGCGAGGCATGAGCAGAAGCTACGTCTCATGAGCAGTCATGACAAGTCATGAGCAGTGGATCTAGGTCACTGTCTGGTCACAACGTCCCGCGTGCAGTAATGTGCACTCATGAGCACTTACGGAGGGGAACGGGCTCATGACTGAGAACGCACGGGGGCGGGCTGCGCTCGCTGAGAAGATGGACGACAGACGGGCGTATCTGCGCATCAAGTGGCAGGACGTCGCGAAACGCGCCGTCCTGTCCATAGCCACACTCGGACGCGTACGCAGTGGCAAGGGTGAGCTGACGACCGATACGAAGTACGCGATAGAGGACGCACTCGAGTGGGAGCGCGGCAGTATCGACGCGATCCTCGACGGCGGCGAGCCGACACCAAAACCCGAAACGCCACCGGTCCCCGCGGCCGGCGGGAATCCCCGCGCGTTGATCGCCGAGTGGACACCGGCCGAGATCGCGCGCGTAGAGACGATGTCGTTTGACGAGATCGAGGCCGAGGGCCGAACGATCGGACGATTCAGCGGCGACGACGCGCGGGCCCGCTACCTCCACGATGCCGCGGTGATCAAACTACACAGGGCGCCCGAGTCCACACGGAACACTAAGAAGTCGCGCAGCCTAGGGAGCTGACCAGCGGCGGACCAACGTCCTTTATCGACCCTCGCCCGATGTGCAACCTTCGCGTTACCGGATGTCTGCCGGTCGGGCGAATGTTGAGATTTCTCCTAACGATGTGTCACATCATCCGATGTCCCCGCGATAGGCAAGGTGCAAAGGGGTAATCCCGTTACACCGAGGGAGGGAGTGCACACGTTGACCACCCAGGACATGACGTCGGCTAGCGACACCACGCTGCCGGCGCCCCGCGTCGCCGTGTACCCGGCGCTGTACATCGCCACCGGCGTTGTGCTGGTCGTTGGGATCACGCTCGGCATCGTCGGCGCGATCCACGAATGGCCCCCGCAGCTGACGACGATCCACATTGGAACGGCTTTCGTGCTTGCCGTCCTGTCGTACAGGGCTGAGGTCACCTACAAGCGCCGTGCAAGGGTCGCGGCGCTGAGTGAAATCGACAGGTTGGAACTCTGGTTGAACTACCGGGACCAGACCGACTAGCGGCCCGCCGGACGGGTTCGGGGTGGTCCCCGTCCGGCGGGCTCAGTGCTAAACCACCCCTACCGGGTTGGCCGCTTCCCCCGGCCGCTCAACCCGTTCAGTGTCCAGCCTGCCGAACCGCACGCGATGTTCCACCGGGACGCGATGCCCACGGATCGGCGACTTCATGATCCGAAACTCGCCGAGCCGCGCCGGGCTAAACACGTAGGCGGCAATCTTCCGCAGTTCGTAAATGTCGGCTTCCTCGAGCCGCGCCTCGATGTCCTCGCCCGGACGAAGGAACTCTCGAACCTCGGCGGGGGTACGCAACATGTCGACCTTGCGCTGCGCCTCGGCAAGATCAGCGAGCACGCCCGGCTCAAGCTCGGCGAACGCTTCGGGGCTCATTTTACGCTTTCCCATCAGCGATTTCATGGACTGGTAATGCGCGTCGATTTCGAGAAGTTCCCTTTTCGCCGCAGCCAATTCGGCCGTGTCGTCAACGTTGTGATTCAAGGACGCGTACTCGTCATCACGAGAGAAGTACTCAATAATGAGTTCCTCAGCGAACTTGTCGGTGATCTCTTGACCGATGGTCACGCAGCCTTTCGCACGACAGACGTAGACCGGTTTCCCGTGACGCTTGTTCGCGCAGATAACCCCGTCGCATACATCGCACTTGGCGATCATCGAGATGAAGTGACGGGCGCCTCCACCTCTCGTCGTCACCCTCGAGACGTCCGTGAGTATGTCCTGCACGCGGTCGAACAGCGCACGGTCCGCCGAACCGTCCTCGAGTTTAAGGAGCGGCTCCCAATCGCCTTTGATGATCGTCACGTCATCGGGGTCAGCTTTCCACCATCGGATGATCTGACCAGCGACGTGCACCCGTTCACCGATATACGAGCGGTTACGCAGCATCTCCCGGATCTGCACACTGGTAAATGCGTTGCCGACGCCGTTGCGCACACCGTCCTTGTACCATTTTTTCTCGAGCGTATTGAGGGATTTCCCGCGGTCAACCCAGTTGAACGCCTCAATGACGAGCGCAGCCTTTTCGTCATCCCAAGATCGACGGATGAGCTTCCCGGTACGCGGGTCGTACTCACTCACCTGCGCGAACGACAGGCGGCCGGCGGCGCCGCCACGGGCCGCGCGCGCGGCCTGACTCCGTATCTGCCGTTCCGACGTCTTACCGGATTCGTACTCGGCATCCACCGCAGCGTCTTGCAGGTCCTTGCGGTCACGCGCCCGCGACAGGTCGTAGAGCCGACCGTCCGTGTGGACCCATACCCCAAGCTTTCGCTCGGCGAGCATCTCGATGAGCCGCGCCCACTCGGATACCTTCCGACTACCGCGGCTTGGCTCCCACAGCGCAAGGCCGTCGGCCCCAAACTCGCCCGACACGAGATCGCGCACCATGCGATCGAAGTTGGTGCGCGCCTTCCTCGCGTGCCTCGAGGCACTGCCGATGTCGCGATACGGGGACGCATGGAGCGTGAATCCCTCGGCCGCGCCGTCGTCCTCGAGATCGCTCCACTGTTCGTTGGGGGATCGTTCCTCGCCGCTCGCGTCCTTGGAAACCCGCAGGTAGGCGCGCAATTCGAGCGAGGCGACTTGCAGTTTTGTCGCCATGCGCCGTACGGTACCACTAAGAGGGTTTCTCTGAGGGAAAACCGGTCGGAACCCCGGACGCGGGCGCGTTCTGGCGGGTCATTTCCGATCACGGGGTGAAGGCGTTGTTCACCGCGCCGACCGCGCTGCGGGCGATCAAAAAGGTCGATCCGGACGGCGGCGAAATCGGAAAATACCAGCTCAGCGGATTCAAGACGTTGTTCATGGCCGGTGAACGACTCGATCCGGAGACCTATCACTGGGCGCACGACAAACTCGGCGTGCCGGTGATCGACCACTGGTGGCAGACGGAGACCGGCTGGCCGATCGCGGCGAATCCGCGCGGTTTGGAACCGATGCCGGTCAAACCCGGTTCCGCGACGAAACCGGTGCCGGGCTGGGACGTGCGGATCCTGGATCAGGCGGGCGACCCGCTGCCCGCCGGGCGCGAGGGCGCCATCGCCATCAAACTGCCGCTCCCGCCGGGATCGCTGCCGACGTTGTGGCAGGACGACGAGCGGTATCACGAGGCGTACCTTTCGCGGTATGAAGGCCACTACCTGACGGGTGACTCCGGATACGTCGACGAAGACGGCTATCTGTTCGTCATGGGCCGCACCGACGACGTCATCAACGTCGCGGGGCACCGGCTTTCGACCGGTTCGATGGAGGCCGTGCTGGCGTCGCACCCCGCCGTCGCCGAATGCGCCGTGATCGGGGTCCGGGATCAGCTCAAGGGGCAGCTTCCGCGCGGTTTCGTGGTGCTGAAGTCGGGAACCGACGTCGACGCCGAGACCCTCAAGGCCGAATTGGTCGCACTGATGCGGCGCGACATCGGCCCGGTCGCCGCCTTCCGCGACGTGTCCATTGTGGACGCGCTGCCGAAGACGCGGTCCGGGAAGATCCTGCGCAAGACGATGCGCGGCATCGCCGACGGCCGCGACGAACAGGTACCCTCGACGATCGAGGACGCGAGCGTTCTCGATGCCCTGAAAGCGGTTCTGCGCGGCGAGTGACCGGTGATCGGTACGGCGTACTGGTCCGATCGGGTGTTGTCGGCTTTGACCTATTGGTCTATACCTCTAGAAGCAGAGAGTCTCCAGGTACCCCGACCGGAGGTGCTCCATGAGTAAACGCCTGTCCAGAACCGTGCTCGGCGTGGCCGTCCTGAGCCTCGTGACGCTCGGACTGCCCGCCACGGCGAGCGCGGGACAGCACGCGAAGGCCGAACGGACCGTCACCGACGTCGTCCCCGCTCCGGTCGACGCGAAACCCGACCCCCGCGCGAGCTTCCGCCTCAGCCCCGCGACCGTCATCCGCACCGACCGTGAAGGCAAGCAGGTCGCCGAGTACCTGGCAGGCCTGCTCCGGCCTGCCACCGGCTACCGGCTGCCCGTCGTCAGCGGCCACCGCGGCGGCGGCCCCGCCATCTCGCTCGAAACCGGTCACGCGAGCGGCCGAGTCGGCAGCGAGGGCTACCAGCTCAAGGTGTCGCCCTCCGGCGTGACCTTGAAGGCGAACACCGACGAGGGCCTGTTCCTCGGCGTACAGACGCTACGCCAGCTGTTCCCGTCCGAAATCGAGTCGAAGACCGTCAAGAAGCGTTCGTGGGTGGTCTCGGGCGGCTCGGTGCTCGACTACCCGCGCTTCGGCTACCGCAGCGCGATGCTCGACGTCGCCCGGCACTTCTTCACGCCGGACCAGGTCAAGCTGTACATCGACCAGATCGCGCAGTACAAGATCAACAATCTCCACCTCCACCTGACCGACGACCAGGGCTGGCGGATCGAGATCAAGAGCTGGCCGAAGCTCGCGACCGTGGGCGGCCAGACGGCCGTCGGCGGCGCTCCCGGTGGCTACTACACGCAGGAGCAATACAAGGACCTGGTGCGCTACGCGGCTTCGCGGCACATCACGATCGTTCCCGAGATCGACATGCCGGGGCACACCAATGCGGCGCAGCACTCCTACGCCGAGCTGAACTGCGACGGCAAGGCCGTGCCCCCGCGCACGGACATCGAGGTCGGCTACAGCTCGCTGTGCATCGGCAAGGACATCACCTACAAGTTCGTGGACGACGTCATCCGCGAACTGTCGGCGATCACCCCTGGGAAGTACATCAACATCGGTGGCGACGAGGCGCACTCGACCTCCCCGGAGGACTACCAGACCTTCGCCACGAAGGTGCACCCGATCGTCGCGAAGTACGGCAAGACGATCACCGGCTGGCACGACATCGCCAAGACGAACCCGCCGGTTTCGGCCGTCCCGCAGTTCTGGGGCACGACGGGTACCGACGCGAACGTCGCCGCGGCCGCGGCCCGGGGCAACAAGATCCTGATGTCGCCCGCGAACAAGGCGTACCTGGACATGAAGTACCACGCGCAGACGCCGCTCGGGCTGAGCTGGGCCGGCCTGATCGAGGTCAAGACCGGGTACGACTGGGATCCGGCGACTCATCTGCAGGGTGTGACGGAGAAGAACGTCATCGGCGTCGAGGCGCCGTTGTGGTCGGAAACGCTGATCACCAGTGACCACATCGAGTTCATGGCGTTCCCGAGACTGCCGGGTTACGCCGAGATCGGATGGTCGCCGAAGGATTCCCGGACCTGGGACGCCTATCGGCTCCGGCTGGCGAAGCAGAGCCCGCGGTGGGTTCAGCAGGGCATCGACTTCTACCGGTCCACGCAGGTCGACTGGAAGTAGCGCGCCATGAACGGTCCGTTCCTTGCGAAATTTGCAAGGAACGGACCGTTCATTGCACGGCCGCGGCGTCGAGGCGGGCGGTGATGGCGGCCCGAGCGAGCGCGTACGGCTCGGTACCGCCGAACATCACCGAATCGGCGTTCGCGGCCCGCCCCAGCGCGTTCAGTTCGAAAGCCAGCTGGTTCACATCGACGGACTCACGCAGGTGCCCGGCCTTCCGCGCCTCGATCGCGGTGGACCGGATGAACTGGGCGAAGGCCCGGCTCGCGTTCGCGACCGCGTCGTGCACCCGGCCGGTCCGCGCGTCGAATTCGGCGCCGGTGTTGAAGAAGAAACAACCGCCCGGGAACACGCGGCGTTCCGAGTAGTCGAGCCAGTTCGCGCACAACGCGCGCAGCCGCGCGATCCCCTGCTCGACCTCCAGCGTCGGCTCGACGACGTTCTCCGCGAAGATCGCACTCGCCGTCTCGACCGCCGCGAGCTGCAGTTCCTCCTTGGAACCGAACAGGGCGAACACCCCGGATTTGCTCAATTCGAGTTCGGTGGCGAGCCTGCCGAGGGACAACCCGTCGAGCCCCTCGACGGACGCGATGTCGACGGCGCGCCGGAGCACGATCCGCCTCGTCGCGTCACCGCGGGCCACCCGGCCGTCAACCGGCATTCCGTTCCTCTCGCCGCCTCTTCGCCGATGCCAGGCCGTCACGGTACTGCCGGGAAAGCGACGGCGTCGCGAGCACCCGGTCCAGCAGTGCCCAGTACGCGTCCCTGCGCTCGTCGTCGAGCTGGGCGACATTGGTGAAAGACGCGACGTACACCTCGGCGATCGTCGGGTTCACCGGATCGCGTTCTTCGAGCGTCATACGTCCCGACGTGGGCACCACGCCCGTCCGCAGCACCCGCAGGTACCAGCCGCTGCGACCGGAATCGATCATCGCCGGGATGACGTCCTTGCGCCCGGTCTTCATCGCGAGCTTGAAGCACGGTGTCCGCGGCTGCGAGACCTGGACCAGCGCGTCTCCCCAGGTCCAGACGTCACCGACCCGGACGTCGTACTCGTCGGCGCCCGTCACTGAGGCGTTCTCCCCGAAATCCCCCGCCGACACCAGGAACCCCTGCTCAGCCCAGGCCGCGTAGTGCGTCGCCGGATAGACGTAGACCGCCTTGTCGACGCCGCCGTGGACGGTGCGGTCGGCCTGGTCGTCACCGGCCAGATTGATCTCGTCCAATTCCAGGAAAGGCGTCTCCACCCGCGATTTCGCGATGGCGCTGTACACCGGCACGTCACGCTTCGTCCCCAGTACCGACGGACGCCCGACGAAGACCTCGTTCACTTCGAGAGTGTTCACACCTAGAAGATAGCACGACCGTTCGTATACATTGCCGCCATGGATCTCATCGCACTCACCACCCGGGCCCATCAAGCCACCAAGGACACGATCGCCGGAATCGGCGCGGACGACTGGGACCGCTCGACCCCCTGCGCCGAGTGGACCGTCCGTGACATCGTGAAACACCTGATCGAGGGGCACGATTCCCGCACCGCGGAGGCGACCGGCCACCCGATGAGGAGCCGGCCGTCGGCCGACGACGACCTCGCCAAGTCCTACGAAGAGAGCTCCGCCGAGTTCCTCGCGGCCTTCGACGCCAAAGCGCTGGAGAAGACCTTCGATTTCGGCAACTTCGGCCCGCTGCCAGGGAAGAACGCGATGGCCGTGCTGTTCGTCGACACGCTCACCCACGACTGGGACCTCAACACCGCCCTGGGCCGCGAACACCGCTGGGACGACGAACTCGCGACCGCCGCGTTGAAGGTGGCGAGCCGCTATCCCGACGTCACGCCGGTGCGCGGGCCCGGCGGCGCCTTCGACCACGCTGTCGAGGCACCGCCGGACGCCGGACCGGGCGCACGGCTCATCGCGTTGCTGGGTCGTTCAGCTCAGCCGACTCCTCGTCGCTGAACAACCGCGACCGGACCAGGAAGCGGACCCCTTCGGGCGCCTCCAAGGAGAATCCGCTCCCCCGGCCGGGAACGACGTCGATGGTCAGATGCGTGTGCTTCCAGTACTCGAACTGGGGTCCCGACATCCACACCGGAACGTCGTCGATTCCTTCGACGCTCAGGTCACCAAGGTGGACATCGGACGCCCCGGTGCGGAATTCGCCCGCCGGGTAACACATCGGGGCGCTCCCGTCGCAGCATCCGCCGGACTGGTGGAACATCACCGATCCGTGGAGTGACACCAGCCGCCGCAGCAGATCCGCGGCGGCCGGTGTCAAGCCGACCCGCTCGGCCATCAGAAGAACCCGAGCGCACTGTCCGAATAGGACACCAGCATGTTCTTGGTCTGCTGGTAGTGGTCCAGCATCATCTTGTGGTTCTCGCGCCCGATCCCGGACGCCTTGTAGCCGCCGAAGGCCGCGTGCGCCGGGTACGCGTGGTAGTTGTTGACCCACACCCGGCCCGCCTGGATGTCGCGGCCGGCACGGTAAGCGGTGTTGCCGTCGCGCGACCAGACACCGGCGCCGAGGCCGTACAGCGTGTCGTTGGCGATCTTCAGCGCGTCGGCGTAGTCGTCGAACCTGGCCACCGAGACGACGGGGCCGAAGATCTCCTCCTGGAAGATCCGCATCTTGTTGTCGCCCTCGAACACCGTCGGCTGCACGTAGTACCCGCCGGACAGTTCGCCGCCGAGGTCGCTGCGCTCACCGCCGGTGAGGATCTTCGCGCCTTCCTTCTGACCGATGTCGATGTAGGAAAGGATCTTCTCGAGCTGGTCGTTCGAGGCCTGCGCGCCGATCTGCGTCTCGGTGTCGAGCGGGTGCCCCTGCTTGATCTTCTTGACCCGCTCGACGGCGTCGCCGAGGAACCGGTCGTAGATGCCGGACTGGATCAGCGCCCGCGACGGGCAGGTGCAGACCTCGCCCTGGTTCAGCGCGAAGAGCGCGAAACCTTCCTGCGCCTTGTCGTAGAAGGCGTCGTTGGCCGCGGCGACGTCGTCGAAGAAGATGTTCGGGCTCTTCCCGCCGAGCTCGACGGTGACCGGGATGATGTTCTCGCTGGCGTACTGCAGGATCAGCCGTCCGGTGGTGGTCTCGCCGGTGAACGCGACCTTCCGCACCCGGTTGCTCGACGCGAGCGGCTTGCCCGCCTCGACGCCGAAACCGTTGACGATGTTCAGCACGCCCGGCGGGATCAGATCGCCGATGAGCGACATCAGCAGATGGATCGACGCCGGGGTCTGCTCGGCCGGTTTCAGCACGATCGCGTTGCCCGCGGCCAGCGCGGGCGCGAGCTTCCAGACCGCCATCAGCAGCGGGAAGTTCCACGGGATGATCTGGCCGACGACGCCGAGCGGCTCGTGGAAGTGATACGCGACGGTGTTGTCGTCGATCTGGGAGATGCCGCCCTCCTGGGCGCGCAGGGCGCCGGCGAAGTAGCGGAAGTGGTCGATGGCCAGCGGGATGTCGGCGGCGAGGGTCTCGCGGACCGGTTTGCCGTTCTCCCACGATTCGGCGACGGCGATCGCTTCGAGGTTCTGTTCCATCCGGTCGGCGATCCGGAGCAGCACGTTCGCGCGCTCGTCCACCGACGTCCGGCCCCAGGCCGCGGCCGCGCCTTCGGCCGCGTCGAGCGCGCGGTCGATGTCGGCGGCGGTGCCGCGGGCGACCTCGGTGAACACCTGTCCGGTCACCGGGGTCGGGTTCTCGAAGTACTGACCGCTCGCGGGCGGTACGTACTCGCCTCCGATGTAGTGGTCGTAGCGCGACTCGTAGCTGACGACGCTGCCTTCGGTGTTCGGTGCCGCGTACTTGGCCATCTTTCCTGCCTCATCGCTAGGGGTGGCGGATGACGGCGAAGCTAGGGCGGGTGAGGTTGCACGCACGTTGCAACGAAGTGAGCCCGGTCACCTATCCTCGGAAACGTGGCAGAGCGGCCCGCTGGAGAGTCCTCGCCGCGTGACCCTCAGGCGTACGCGCGGCTGCTGAAGGACGTCCACGACGCCGTCCTCTCCGGCGTTCCCGCGCCGCGTTCCCCCAGGTCGATCGTGTCCGCTTCGTGGAATCGCTCGCTCGCCGCGCACGTCGATCCGGACACCGGCGTCGCCCCGCTGGTCTACGACTCCGGCGAGGTGAACGGGCTGCGCGACGAGCATCCGCTGGCACCGGTGCTGCCGATCCTGCGGCAGACGCTGGTGAGCATCGCCGACGACGCCGAGCACATGATGATCGTGACCGACGCGGCCGGGCACATCCTGTGGCGGGAGGGCGCCGCAGGCGTGCTTCGGCGCGCCGACGACGTGATGCTCGCCGAAGGCACGCGCTGGAGCGAGGACGTCATCGGGACGAACGCGATGGGCACCACGCTCGCCACCGGGGAGCCGGTCCAGATCTACTCGGCCGAGCACCTGGTGCGGACCTACCACGGCTGGACCTGCGCGGCGGCGCCCGTGCGCGATCCGGAGACAGGCGCGCTGCTCGGCTCGATCGACGTCAGCGGGCCGCTGCGGACGGTCCATCCCGCGATGCTCGCGCTGGTCACGGCGGCCGCCCAGCTCGCCGAAGGCCAGCTGCGGGCCCGGCTCGCGATGCGCGACGAGCGGCTGCGGGCCGCGAACATGACTCACCTGGAAGCGTTGCGCGGCGCGCCGGGCGCCCTGCTTTCGGCGAAGGGCCGCGTGCTGGCGGCCGAATCCTGCGGCGAACTTCCCTCCACTGTGGACATCCGGCCCGGCGGCGGCGCGGTCACCCTGCCCGACGGGCGGCTGGGCACGGTGGAACCGTTGAGCGAAGGCTACCTGCTGCGCCTGCGGAACCGGGGCGCTTCGCGGCGTCCGCGGCTGGCGCTGGAGTTCCTCACCGACGGGCCACCATCGACCACAGTGGACGGTCGCGAGGTGCCGTTCACCCTGCGGCACGCCGAGATTCTCACGCTACTCGCGTTGAACACCGGCGGCCTCTCGGCGGAGCGGCTGGCCTTGCTGCTCTACGGCGAGAGCGGCAATCCGGTGACCGTGCGCGCGGAGATCCACCGGCTTCGGACGCAACTCGGCTCGGACATCGTGCAGACGCGGCCGTACCGGCTGTCCGCCGACGTGGACGCCGACTTCCTGCGGGTCCGCGCGGCACTCAAACGCGGCGACGTCACGGCCGCGGCGGAGGCGTTCCGCGGTCCGCTGCTGGCCGAATCGGAGTCGCCCGCCGTCCGCGAGGAGCGCGAGGCCGTCACCGCGTCGGTCCGGCGGGTCGTGCTCGGCAGCGGGGACGCGTCGGCGCTGTGGTCGTACTGGGAGACCCCGTGCGGCGCCGACGACCTGGAGATCGTCGACGCGCTGTGCCGGGTGCTCCCGGACGGCGACCCGCGGCGCGCCGTCGCCTTCACCCATCGGAACCGTCTCGACCGCTGAGTAGACAGCGTCTACATCGGTTTGATAGACAGTGTCTACAAGGTGAACTCGCGGTTACGGAGATCTGGATGGGCTACCAACGTTTCGTCGCGCTCGGCGACAGCTGCGCCGAAGGGCTGGCCGATCCGCATCCGGCGGGCGGTTTCTACCGCGGCTGGGCCGACTTCGTCGCGCACCGGCTCGCCGAGGAAGAGCCCGGTTTCCGATACGCCAATCTCGCGGTCCGCGGGCGCAGGCTCGACCAGATCCACGCCGAGCAGACCCCGGCGGCGACCAGGCTCCAGCCCGATCTGATCGCTTTGTTCGGCGGCGGCAACGACGTGATGAGCCGGGGCTGGGACGCGCGCACGGTCGCCCGCCGCGTCGACACGGCCATCCGCGCCTGCACCGAGATCGCGCCGCGGGTCGTCACCTTCACCCTCAGCGACATCTCCCACCGCATGCCGATGGGCCACCGCATGCGCCCGCGCATCGTCGCGCTGAACGACGCCGTCCGCGAGGCGTCCGTCAGCTACGGCGCGACGCTGGTCGACCTCTGGCCGGACGACGCGGCGCATGATTCCCGCTACTTCGGCCCGGATCGGCTGCACCTGTCCGAACAGGGCCACCGGCGTCTGGCCGGGCACGTGCTCGGCAAGCTCGACGTCCCCCACGACCCGTCCTGGCTCGCGCCGCTGCCCGGTTCGGCCGGACGTCCCGGCCTGCGCGCGGATCTGCGCTGGCTGACCAGGGAGGTCTTCCCGGTCGCGGTCAGCCGGTTCCGCAACCGGCTCATCGGCCGCCAGCCGGGTGACGGCTTCCTGCCGAAACGTCCCGACCTCCTGCCCGTTCTCGAGGAGACCCGGTCGTGGGCGCCCGAACCCGCCTGATCGACACCGCGGCGACCCTGCTGGCCGAAGAAGGCGTCGGCGCCGTGACACTGCGCGGGATCGCCAAGGCCGCGGGCGTCTCGCACGGCGCGCCGCTGCGGCATTTCACCGGTCGCGCGGCCTTGCTTTCGGCGGTCGCCACCCGCGGCTACGTCGAGCTGCTCGAACGCGGCGCCGACCTGCCGGCCGGGACGCCCCGAGAGCGGCTCATCGCGGCCTGCCACGGCTATCTCGATTTCGCGCTGGCCAATCCGGCGATGTTCGAGCTGATGTTCCGCCGGGATCTCATCGATCCGGACGATCCCGAACTCACGCGGGTGAGCAGCGCGGTGTTCGACTTCTTCGCCGCGTTGGTCGAGGACGTTCAGGAAGGCGGCTGGCATCCCGCGACCGATCCGCGGCTGCTCGCGTCGTCACTGTGGGCGTCGCTGCACGGCCTCGCCCAGTTGTGGCTCTGGGGCGGGCTGGCGGGCGCGAGCTTCGCGCCGTCACCGGAGCGGGCGCTGGCCGTCACGCTGGACGCCTACCTGGACTGAAGCACGCGTTCGAAATCCTTCCCCAGCACGGATTTCGCGGCGTACCAGCCGCCCATTCCGTGCACGCCGGGGCCAGGGGCCGTCGCGGCCGAGCACAGGAAGACACCGCCGAGCGGAGTCCGATGCGGATTCCACCGGGCGACCGGCCGCCCGAGCACCTGCCGCAGATTCACCGCGCCCGCCGCGACGTCACCGCCGGGGTAGTTCGCGTTGTAGGCCTCCAATTCCGGCGCGGTGACACAACGGCTCGCCAGGATCGTGTCGGAGAATCCGGGCGCGAACCGTTCGATGCGCCGCCGGACGAGATCGGTGACGTCTCGCGGATCCCCGTGCGGCACATGGCAATACGCCCACACCGGTCGCTTGCCCGGCAGCCCGCGGGACGGGTCGATCGCCATCGGATCCGAGACGAGCACGAACCGGTCGTCCGGATCTTCCCCGCGCACGATGGCGTTTTCGGCGGCGTACACCGCGTCTCGCGGGCCTCCGAGATGGACGGTGCCCGCCTTGCCGACCTCCGGTGCCGCCCACGGAACCGGTTCGGACACCAGGAAGTCGACCTTCGCCGCGCCGGGTCCGTAGCGGTAGGCCTCCAGCGCCTTCCGGTATCGCGGCGGCAGCAGATCGCCGGCGATTTCGAGGAAACCGCGCGGGGCGATGTCGAGGATCACCGTGCGCGACTTCGACAACCACCGCAGGTCGGTGATCCGGCTGCCGGTGTGGATCCGTCCGCCGCGCGCACGGAGATCGGCGGCCAGCGCCTCGGTGATGGCCTGGCTTCCACCTCGGGCGATCGGCCAGCCCGTCGCGTGCGCGAGGTGGCTGAGCAGCAATGTCGCGCCGGCCGCGGCGAGTGAGGGCTGGCGGCTCATCACGTGCGCGGAAACCCCGGCGAGCAGCGCGGGCGCTTCCGGGCCGGTGAACAGGCGGCGCTCCGAACCGGACGCGAGCAACGCGATCCTGGCCGGGAGAAGGGCGGCCGCTCGCGGATCGCGAGGCGGATGACGAAGGTCGCCGAGCATCAGGTCGGCCACTTCGCGGCTGTGTTCGGCCAGTGGGCCCATCAGGCGGCGCCACCGGGGACCGTCCTCGCCGAGTGCGTCACAGGTCCGGTCGAGGTCTTCGTACGTGAGACCGGCCCGGTCACCGCCGAGGGGGTGCGCGTACGCGATCTCCGGCCGCAGAAGGTCGACACCGTGCTCGGCGAGGCCGAACCAGCGGAAGAACGGAGACGCCGCCGCCAGCGGATGCCCGGTGGCGCAGATGTCGTGACGGACCTCGTCGTCGAACAGCGAAGCCGTGCGCGTCCCGCCGCCGATCTCGTCCGCCGCCTCGTGCACTTCGACCGTCAGTCCCGCCCTGACCAGCAGGACCGCCGCCGCGAGCCCGTTCGGGCCGGAACCGACCACCGACACGTCGACCGACATACCGCCCCCTCACCGGGATCCGGACCGCTCGCCCGAATATTGTCGGACCTCTCTCCTAGATTGATCCGCTCCAACCCAATCAGGAAGGAGGACCATGCCCGACCATGACACGCTGCTCGCGCGCGTCCGGAAACTCCTCGCGAAGGCGGAGGACCCGGCGGTCACCGAGGCCGAAGCCGAGTCGTACAACACCAAGGCCGCCGAACTGATCGCCAGGTACGGCATCGATCAGGCGTTGCTGGCCGCCTCCGGGGCGACCGCCGACGAGATCACCCAGGTCAAGATCCCGATCGACAACCCGTACAGCCGGGACAAGGCGGGGCTGCTCACGAACATCGCGCATCCGCTGCGCTGCCGGGCCCTGCTGCATCGGCTCGGCCAATCGGTCACCGCGGTGACGGTGTTCGGTTTCCGCTCCGATCTGGAGCGGACGGAACTGCTGTACACGAGCCTGTTGCTGCAGGCGACCACCCAGCTGACCAGGGTCCGCCCGGAGAACCGCGTGTTCGCGGGCGAATCGCTGGCCGCCTACCGTCGGACGTGGCTGCACGGATTCTCCGGCGCTGTCTACGAACGGCTCCGCAACAGTGAGGACACCGCGGCCAGGACCCATACGGCCGCCGCTGGTCACCGCTCGGCCGAACTGGTGATCCAGGATCGGACGGCGATGGTCAAACAGGCGTACGATGAGCAGTACGGCGACCTGCGCTCGGCTCCGCCGAGGCGGCTGTCCGGCAGCGGCTATCTCGACGGTCACTCCGCCGGCGAGCGCGCCAACCTCAACACCACCGGAATCACCGGACGGCGCCGCGCGCTGCCGGTGCGCTGATCAGTACCGCATCCGCTTCACCCGCCTGACCTTCGCGTCTTCGGGCAGCGGGCGAGCGCTCCCGTCGACAGGGATCTCGTCCCCCGCACGTGGTGAACATGCGCCTCTTCGCAGGCACCGTGAAGATCGAAGTTCCGCCGAGCCACCGTAAGTGACAGGGCACCGTCGGGCCACCTCGGACGACGTCGGCGTCGTGATCGTCCTGCCCGGGCAGATCTCGAACACGCCGCGCTCGCCCAGCGTGAGACAGCCACAGCAAGTACAGACGTACGCTCCGCCTTCTCTTGTCATGCCGGAAAACCACTTCGTGAGAATCGCGTGTCCTCGGGTCTACTGAGGACATGATCGTGATCGAAGACCTGGCCACCCGTCCCGAACTGCGCGAGCCCGCGCTCGCCCTCGGCGGTGTCGGCGGCGAATTCCTCCAGCACGGCCTGGCGGGTCTGCTGGCGAAGTCGTCCCACCTGGCCGCCCGCTGGCCGGAATACTTCCTCGTACTACTGGAAGACGGTGTTCCCGTCGCGAGAACCGCCGCCGTCCCGGTCGGCTTCCCGACCACCGAACGCCCGGAACTGCCGGACCACGGCTGGGACGCCGCCCTGATCTGGGCCGCGGAAGACCTGCTGAGCTCCCGTGAGACGAATACGTTGATCGCACTCGAAGTGATGGTCGCGCCAGGCCGCCGTGGCGGCGGCCTGGCCACTAAAGCGTTGGAAGCGTTGAAGAAGCGCGCTTCGGAGACAGGTATGCGCAAGCTCGTCGTGCCGGTCCGCCCGGCCGGGAAGGAGAACGAACCAGAGCTGTCCTTTGAGGACTATGTCGCCCGCCGTCGCGCGGACGGGCTGCCGCAGGATCCGTGGCTGCGCACGCACGAACGGCTCGGCGCCCGGTTCGTGAAGGTGGCGCCGTTCGCGATGACGGTCACCGGCACCTTCGCCCAGTGGAAGGCGTGGACCGGCGTCGAACTCCAGGACGGTCTCACGGCCGTGCCGGGCGGGATCGCGCCGGTGCTCGCCTCCGCGGCGCTGGACGTCGGCGTCTACACGGAGCCGAACGCCTGGCTCGAGCACCTGGTAGACGGAGCCAGCACCTGCTAGGTTTCTTTGGCATGTGCAGGAGCTCGGCATGACCGCCACCGGACCGTCCGGCGACGAGCTGCTGCGGCTGCTGGGGGCGCTGGCGAATCCGCACCGGCTGCGGATCGTCGCGGCGCTGCGTGCGGAGCGCGCGTATGTCAGCCAGCTGGCGCGAGAGCTCGGCATCAGCCGGGCGCTGCTGCAGCTCCACCTGCGCAAACTGGAGGCGGCCGGGCTCGTGTCGGCCGAACTGGAGCTGTCGGAGGACGGGAAGGCGATGAAGTTCTACGAGGTGAAACCGTTCCTGGTCGAGCTGAGCCCGGACACCATCGCCGTCGCGGCGCCGACGCTGAGCACACCGGCACCGGGTGACGAGGGGGAACGATCGTGAACTGGCATCAATGGCAGGAGGTCGCCGGGCTGATCGGCATCTTCGTGTTCCTCACCGTGGTGATCACGGTGGTCGTGTGGCAGTTCGGCGCGACCATCCGGGCCAGGGGCGCGCTCGCGCGCGAGCAGGAATACCGCAGGCTCGCCGAAAAAGCCGTCCAGGCGCAGGAGGAGACCGAACGCAAACTGACCGAACTCGACGGACGCCTCGCGGATCTCCAGAAGAGCGTGGGCACGGTCGAGCGGATCCTCAAGGAGGTCGACTGACCACCGGTGAAAGACCCTGGGCCGCCGAGCGGCAACTCGACGGCCCAGGAAAGAAGAAGCAAAAACCTCGCCCGAGGCATCTCACTCCTTCACGTAAAGGACTGTAGTTCATGCTGCCCGAAAAGATCGCCGCCTGGTCCATCCGGCATCGCGCGGTCACCCTCGTCGGCTGGGTCGTCCTCGTGGCCGTCGCCCTGCTGTCGGGAATCCTGCTGGACGGTGAAAGCCGCCGGAGCACCGATCCCGGCGAGTCCGGCCGTGCCCAGACCGCTTTGAACGCCCAGAACACCTTCGACCCGTTGCGCGAGAACGTCCTCGTCGAGGCGAAGGAACCCGGCTCGCCGCCGTTCGCCGCGAACGAAGAACTCCGGCGGGCGACCGAAGACCTGGTCACCACGCTCACCACGGGCGGCTCGGTCGCCGACGTCCGCTCACCGCTGGCCGACGGAGGCGCCGAGCGGATCTCGGCCGACGGCACGGCCGGGCTCGTCGGGTTTTCGATCGCGGGCGGGGAGAAGGACATCCGCCCGAACTTCGAGATAGCGACGGCGCGAGTGGCCGAGGTCGCCGCCCGGCATCCTTCGGTCCGGTTGAGCCAGTCCGGGGATCTGAGCCTGTCGTCCGTGGTCGACAAGGGCATCCGGGAGGACGTCAAACGCTCGGAGCTCCTTTCCCTGCCGCTGACGCTGGTGATCCTGTTGATCGTCTTCGGCGCGCTGGTCGCCGCGTCGGTCCCGTTGTTGCTGGCGGGCACGAGTGTCGCGGCGACGTTCGGCTTCCTGTCGGTCGTCGACGACTTCACTCCGATCAACAGCGCGACGACGGTGATCACCCTGCTCATCGGGATGGCGGTCGGCGTCGACTACTCGCTGTTCTTCCTCAGGCGGCAACGGGAAGAACGCGCGCACGGGCACTCGATCGACGCCGCGACCCGCATCGCGGCACGGACGTCCGGGCACGTCGTGGTCGTCTCCGGGCTCACGGTCGTCCTGTGTGTGAGCGGGCTGGTGCTCACCGGGCTCGACAACTTCACCGGTCTCGCGATCAGCACGGCGTTCGTGGTCGGCCTCGCCGTCCTCGGCTCGGTCACCGTGCTGCCCGCGCTGCTCTCACTGCTGGGCGACAAGGTCGATCGCGGCCGGATTCCCTGGCTCGGCAAGCGGCGCACCACGGCGGAGAAGTCGCGGTTCTGGTCCGCGACCGCCCGCGTGGTCACCCGGCGGCCGGCGTTGTGGGGCGGGCTGGGGGCCGCGTTGCTGATCCTGCTCACGCTGCCCGCGCTCGGCATGCGCCTGCAGGACCCGACACCGGCGGAGAGCCTGCCGAAGTCGATGCCCACGATCGACGCCGCCATCCGCACCCAGGAGGCCTTCCCGGGCGTGGTCTACCCCGCCACCGTAGTGCTGACGGCCCAGAACGGTGGCCCGGTCGACAGCCCGGCACTGCGGTCGGCGATCACCGATCTCGAACGGCGGATCGGGGAAACCTCGGGGGTGCTGAACAAACCCATCGCCGTCGCGGGCGTCGACGATGCCGTGGTCGTCCGGGTCCCGCTCTCCGGCGCCGGCCGCGACGCGGCCTCCGATGCGGCGCTCGCGAAGCTGCGCAGCGAAGTACTCCCCGAGACGATCGGGAAGGTGGACGGCGTCGAGTACGCGGTTTCGGGCCGGACAGCGAACGCCCGCGACTTCGCCGACCGGGTGATCGAACGGATGCCGCTGGTCTTCGGGTTCGTCCTGCTGGCGGCGTTCGTGTTGCTGCTGCTGGCTTTCCGGTCGCTCCCGGTGGCGATCGTGTCGATCGTGCTGAACCTGCTGTCGATCGGCGCGGCCTACGGCGTGCTCACCTGGATCTTCCAGGACGGCCATTTCGCTTCCCTGCTGGGATTCACCCCGTACGGCGGGGTCGTCGGCTGGCTGCCGATGTTCATGTTCGTCCTGCTGCTCGGGCTGAGCATGGACTACCACATCTTCATCCTCAGCCGGATCCGTGAACGCCGGGCGGAAGGCGCCATCGCCGCGATCGTCCGCGGCACCGGCACGAGCGCCGGCGTGGTCAGCGGCGCGGCGGTGATCATGGTCGGCGTGTTCAGCGTCTTCATCACGTTGAGCGCCATCGAGTACAAGATGATGGGAGTCGGGATGGCGGTCGCCGTCCTGATCGACGCCACACTGGTCCGCGGCGTGCTGCTGCCCGCTTTCCTGACACTGCTGGGAGAACGGGCCTGGCTGCGCGCCCGTAAATCCGTGGCTCCCGAACGTGTACCGGAACTATCGTCGCCGAATGCCTGACGCGCTCTTCGCCCACGCCCGGCTCGCCCCGATCTACGACGCCTTCGACGGTGCTCGCGACGACCTGGAGCACTACCTCGCCATCATCGGCGAACTCGGGGCGAACAGAGTGCTCGACGTCGGTTGTGGCACCGGTTGCCTGGCCGTTCTCCTGGCAGCGCGCGGGATCGAGGTCGTCGGTGTCGATCCCGCGAAGGCGTCACTCGACGTCGCGAAGGCCAAAGACCCGGAAGGGAAGATCACCTGGATCCATGGTGACGCGAAGGCGGCGGGTGACGTGGGAGCCGATCTCGCGGTGATGACCGGGAACGTGGCCCAGGTCTTCCTGACCGACGACGAATGGAGCCGGACCCTCGAAGGCATCCACGCCGCGCTGGTGCCGGGTGGTCATCTGGTCTTCGAGATCCGGCGCCCCGGACGCCGGGCATGGGAGGACTGGGCGGCCGACACGGCACACGACACCATCGACGTCCCGGGCGTCGGCGAGGTCGAGCAGTGGCGCGAGGTCACCGAGGTGAACCTCCCGTTCGTGTCGTTCCGGTACAGCTACCGGTTCTCCGACGGCGAGGTCGTCACCTCGGACTCGACGTTGTGGTTCCGCGAACGCGAAGACCTGGAGTCCTTGCTGACGGAACACGGTTTTCGCGTCCTGGACGTCCGGGACGCCCCCGACCGTCCAGGACGCGAGTACGTGTTCATCGCCCAGCGGGACTAGAGGACTTCGCCGTCCGGGATGGTTTTCGGCCCGGTGATCTTCACATCGCCGCGGACGACGACGTTCTTGCCGAAGGTGACGTCGCCGTCCACCGCGAGGCTCGTGCACTCCTTGAGCGAAGGCGCGGCCGGGATACGCGCCTCGAAGTCCGGAAGGAGCTTGTAGAACTCCTTGCTCAGCGACACGACCGGCGGCGTGGTGGTGAACTCCGGGACCATCTCCCCGCCGTCGTCGAGCACGTACGCGTCGGACCGGACGACCAGCAGATCGTCGGTGGTCTTGACCGGCGCGAACCGGGTCCGCGGGATCTCGATGGCGCGCGCGCCCTCGACCGAGCCGATCGCCGCGCCCATCGCCGTTTCGAGCTGGATCACCGGCGTGCTGGCGGCGTCGGCGGGATCGACGGTCTTCCGGTTCACGATCAGCGGCAGATGGGGCGCCGCCGGGTCGGCGTCCTGGAGCGCCTTCAGCCGTTCGAGGTCGACCCAGATGTTGTTCGTGTTGTAGAAACGCCATTTGCCGACATCGCCGAACGAGTCGTCCCCGTCGGGGACCTGGGCCGATTCACGCAGGACGATCCGGCCGGCGCGCCGCGCGAGATGCCCGCCCTTGCGATCGGCCGCGGTGCCGAGCACCGTCTCCATCGCGAACGGGATGTCCTCTTTCGCGAGCCACGCCGCGATCCGGGCCTCCGGGAGCGCGCCGAGGTTGTCGGAGTTGGACACGAAACACCAGCGGATTCCCTCCGCCAGCAGGGTTTCGAGCATCCCGCTCACCGCGAGCGCGACGTAGATGTCGCCGTGCCCCGGCGGGCACCATTCGAGCTCCGGGTTCGCGGGCCAGTCGGCGGGCCGTCCGTCTGCGGTGATCTTCGGTTCCCGCCCCTGCAGGAAGTCGGCCGGGATGACGTCGTCGGCGAGATCGGGATACTTCTTCAACAACTCGAGCGAAGGTTCGCGCGTGCCCGCCGAATTCATCAGGATCAGCGGAAGCCGCGCGTTGTACTTCTCCCGGGTCGAAAGCACCTGCATGGCGATGACGTCGAGGAACGTCTTCCCCGGTTTGATCTCCAGCAGCGATTTCGGCCCGGTGAGCCCCATGCTCGTGCCGAGCCCGCCGTTGAGCTTCAGGACGGCGGTGCGGTCCAGCACCCGGCGCGCTTCTTCGGCGTCCGGCTCCGGCAGATCCACGAGCCTGCTGATGTCACCGAGAGGTTCGAGTTCGTTTCCCGGCAATTCACCGGCGCCGGGTTCGGTCAGCTGCTCGAGACGCCGTCGCAGGGCGGCCAGCTCCATGGGGTGGGCGCCCGCGGAACGCATTTTCGACAGCGTTTCGGCGAAATGATCGGACAGGTGCGCTTCAGAGCTCATTGTGCCCTTTCTGAACCACTGCGTCGGGGCGTCAGTCTATCTACCGGGCGCGGCGCCAGGCCCTGCTCCGGGGTCAGTACCCCGGTCATGCGGACGTCATGCGGTTCCGCGGGCAACTCGCGCACGAGTTCGGTGTCCCGGACGACGGCGATCAGCGCCGCGCCGGGCGCGGCGAAGGAAAGCGACCGGTCGTAGTACCCGGCGCCGCGACCGAGCCGGACGCCCACGTCGTCGACGGCGAGCGCGGGGATCAGCACCAGATCGGCCGTCCCCAGCGTGTCGGGACCGAGGCGGCGTCCGGTCGGCTCGAGCAAGCCCCGCAGCCGTCCCGGCCCGAGGCTCGACGAGTCCTCGTAGGCGGCCCACTCCAGCGGGCCCGGCACGTCGGGGACGATCGGCAGCAGCACCCGTTTGCCCTGGTCGAGAAGTTGATCGAGCAGTGACGTCGAACCCGGTTCGGTACCGAACGGAACATAGGCGCAGACGACTTCACCGGGCAGCCGAGCGGCGGCCGCGGCGAGCGCCGCGGCTTCCCGCGCGCGCTCTTCCGACACCTGCGAACGCCGTTCGGCGGTTATCCGGGAACGCCACTCCGTTTTACTCAGGTGTTCATTGCCGGGCTCGACCACGTGGTCAGGTTAGGCTTCACGCCTATGACAGGCGCAGCGACCACCCCGGCGGCCCGGACCACGAGGAGCTTGCCCGATCGGGCGATTTCCACGGCTTCGGACCGCATCACTCCTGGTAACGGTGGTGAACTTCAGTTCACCGACGGGCCTTCGACGTGTGCCTGGTCGAACGAACGGATCGAGCTCCCCCAGCCATGACGGAACCCATCGCCGAAGCGGCCGAGACCGAAGACGCGGGACAGTTCCGTTCCGTCGAGGATCAGATCTCCCTGACGCTGGACGCCGCGGTACGCCCGCGTCCGGTCCGGGTCGCCATCTCCGAGGCCCAGGGCCTCCTGTGCGCCGAAGAGGTCGTCGCCGAGCACGCGCTGCCCGGTTTCGATCAGGCCGCCGTCGACGGTTACGCGGTGCGAAGCGTCGACGTCCGCTCCGCGGGCCAGGAGCCGGTGCAGTTGCCGGTGGTCGGCGAGATCGCCGCCGGTTCCCGCCAGCCGCGGCGGTTGCAGCCGGGGCAGGCCGTGCGGGTCGACACCGGCGCGCCGCTGCCCACGCTCGCCGACGCCGTCGTCCCGACCGCGTACACCGACGGCCACCAGGCCAAGGTCACCGTGCACCGGTCGGTGCCCTCGGCCGGCTACGTACGCCGGACCGGTGAAGACGTGCAGATCGGCGACGTCGCCGTGCGCAAGGGCGACACCATCGGCTCGGCCCAGGTCGGCCTGCTCGCCGCGGTCGGCCGCGCGAAGGTGCTGGTCTACCCGCGGCCCCGGGTTTCGATCGTTTCCGTCGGCGACGAACTGGTCGACATCGACCGCACCCCGTCGGTCGGACAGGTCTACGACGTCAACTCCTACGCGCTGTCCGCGGCCGCCCGGGACGCGGGCGCCGAGGTGAGCCGCGTCGGCATCGTCCCCGGCGACCCGAAACGTCTTCGAGAGATCGTCGAAGGCCGTCTGCTGATGTCGGAGATCGTCGTCGTCGCGGGCGGCGCCGGCGGGAGCGCGGGCGACGAAGTGCACGCCGCGCTCTCCGATCTCGGCCACATCGACATGACCCGCGTCGCCATGCACCCCGGCTCCGTGCAGGGTTTCGGCAGGCTCGGCCCCGACTCGGTCCCGACGTTCCTGATCCCCGGCAACCCGATGAGCGCGCTGGTCGTGTTCGAGGTGCTGGTCCGCCCGCTGATCCGTGCCGCGCGCGGCACCCGCAACCCGCACCGCCGGATCGTCGGCGCGCGGCTGCTCTCCCCGATCACCTCGACCAAGGGCCGCAAAGGGTTCCTGCGCGGGCAACTGCTGCGTGACGAGGGCAACGGCGAATACCTGGTGCAGCCGCTCGGCACCTCCGGCGCGCATCTGCTCGCGTCGCTGGCCGAGGCGAACTGCCTGATCAACATCGACGAAGACCTCACCGAGGTCGCCGCGGGCGAGCAGGTCAAGGTGACCTTCCTGGCCCAGCGGGCGTAATGGGCGCACCGATTTCCGGCGTCGCGTATCCGATCGAGAGCAGGCATCCGGGCTGGCCCGCGAAGCTGGGCCCGCTCCGGGTGCCCGCCGGGATCCTCGCCGTCCGGCCGGTCCGCCTCCGCGACGCCGGCGAGTGGAGCCGCGTCCGGCTGCGCGACCGCGAGCATCTGGAAATGTGGGAACCGACCGGCATCGGACCATGGCCGGATCGCAACGCGTATTGGTCATGGCCGTCCCAGTGGCTGGCACTGCGCGGCCTGGCCAGGCGCGGTCAATGTCTCCCGTTCACCATCACGGTGGATGGACGCTTCGCCGGCCAGATCACTGTGGGTAACGTCATCCGGGCATCGCTCCGCTCGGCCTGGATCGGCTACTGGGTGTCATCGGACATCGTCCGCGGCGGCGTCGCGACCGGCGCCGTCGCCCTCGTCACCGACCACGTCTTCGACTTCGGCGGACTGCACCGCCTCGAGGCGACCGTCCGCCCCGAAAACACCCCCAGCCTGCGGGTTCTCGCCAAAGCGGGCTATCGGCAAGAGGGACTTTTCGAGCGTTATCTCGACGTCGCGGGTGGCTGGCGGGACCATTTCTGCTACGCCGTCACCAAGGAGGAGACCGGTGACGGACTGGTCTCACGGCTCGTCTCGAAGGGCCTCGCGGAGCGCGTTTGACCCCGTTACGGGGCCGTTCCGGTGACCGCGTTACCACAAGCTGTGAGATTCACCTAATTTGGTGATGCATTTTCCGTGATCGAAACCGGCGAGTCTGCGCGGCGTGTGTGACTGTTGTGGCTAGCGTGACTACAGCAGTGGATCGGGGGAGGTGACGGGAGATGCCCAGTTCGGTGATCATCGTCGCGCTCGCAGCGGCATGGCTCGTCGTTCTCGTGCCCATGGTCGCCCGCAAGCGCCAGCAGGTCGCACGGACGACGGACTCGGCCTTGGCGGCGCGAGTCGTGCGGAGCGGGAGCACACGCCACGAGGGACCGGAGGAGTTCGCGATGGCGGAAAACACGGAACCGTCGGTAGAAGACGACCTGGCCGAACTCGAGGCGGAGCTCGACGCCGACCTCGAAGACGAGGCACCGGAAGCCGAGCCGCTTCCCCAGCCCTCGCACACGGCCCGCCCGGAAAGAGAACGCCAAGGCACGGGCTACCGGCCCGGCCGGGGCGGATTCGACCCGGAAGCGGCGGACATCGCCGCCCGCGCCAAGTACGCGTTCCGGCAGCGGGTCGTCATCGCGCTCCTGGTGCTGGTGGTCACCACAGCGGCCGTCGCCGGCTTCCTGACCCCGACGGTCTGGTGGGCCAACGGTGTCGTCGACGCCGTCCTCATCGGCTACCTCGTGTACCTCCGCCGCCAGGTCCGCATCGAGAACGAGATCCGGCAGCGCCGCCTCGCCCGCTTCAACAGCACCCGCGCCCCGCGCCGCCCGGCGATCGACGACGAAGACCACGATGCGCACGAGTCCCGTGAGGACATCGAGGTCGTCGCCACCGAACGCCCGGCCGTCGTGGAACGCAAGCCGTCCCCGATGTCCCGCCTCCGGCGCCAGGCCGTCGTGGTCGACCTCGACGACGAGGACCCGGCCTTCCACGAGCTCGACGAGCCCGGGACCAGGCCTTTCCGCCGGGCCTCCGGAGAGTGACCCCCCTGCGTTTGAGCCTCCAGAGCCACTGCTAAGCTCATGGAGCCTCAAACGCAGGGGCAAGCTTCACCAGGGGCTGTAGCGCAGTTGGTAGCGCGTCTCGTTCGCATCGAGAAGGTCAGGGGTTCGATTCCCCTCAGCTCCACAGTCCGAAAGGGTCTTCCCAAAGAATTGGGAAGACCCTTTTTTAGTTGTCGCACCGCCGGGTTGTACGAATCTTGTACGAGCGTGAACAACCTTCGATCGGACCGCGAAACCCGACGAAGGCGAGCGCCCATGTCCGAGCAGGTGCCCCCGGATCCCGTCCGATCCCCGTTCTCCCGGCGTTCGCTGCTGCGCGCCGGTGGTGGTCTCGCCGCGACGACGGCGCTGCTCGGTACCGGCGCGGTGTTCGCCGCGCCGGCTTCGGCCGCGGTGCCGTCGTCCAAGCGGTTCGACCTCACCAAGCCGTCCTACGACGAGTTCCGCAGCAAGATCCTGCACGAATCGCACCATGTAATGCAGGGCTTCGCCTTCGACAACCAGAACGTGCGCATCTTCATCGTGAACGCCCGCAACGGCGGGACCGGTGACGACCTGTGCGTCACCCAGGTCAACTTCTCCGGCGAGATCCAGGGCTCGATGCATCTGAACAACGCCGGGCACGGGGTCTCGATCGGTGTCGAGCCGGTGGGCACCGACTCCTACATCTGGATGGAATGCGACTCGGACGGCCCGACGAGTTCGGGGCGCGGGACGGCGCTGGCGCGGTTCAAGTTCGTCAACGGCGGCACGCCGTCGGTGAAGAAGTTCCTCACCGGCAGCGACACGATCACCTGCGCCACCGATCCGATCAACAAGCGGATCGCGGTACGCCGCAAGGAAGGCGGCAAGATGTTCTACAGCGTCTACCCGCTCGCCTCCGCCGCCGCCGGGAACTTCAGCTCGCCGCTGGCGCATTTCGCGCAGCCCGCGCTGTCCACCGTGCCGGTGACCTTCCAGGGCTACACCATCTACGGCCAATATCTGTACACATTGGACGGCACGGGCCACGCGGATCCCGCCGACATCAACTCCTATGTCACCTGCATCGACATGAACACGGGCACGGTGAAGAGCCGCGCGCTGACAAAGGCGGGGCAGTCTCTGGTGTTCCGCGAGCCGGAGGGGCTCGGGATCTACCGGAGCCTGGCCGGGGAAACGCGGCTGTACATGGGTTTCGGGTCGCGGAGCAGCATGGACAACATCAACCGCTACGCGAACCTGTTCTACAAGAACGTCCTTATCGACTGACGACTCGCGGCGAACGCGGCCGCCGCCAGGGCGGCCGCGAAAAGCCCGTACGAGGCCAGCAAACCGGTGCCGGAGGAGCTCAAGGCGCCACCGACGGCCCTGCCCAGCAACTGTCCGACGCATTCCGCGGTGATGACGGCGGTCGCCAGTTCCGCGGCGGTGAAACCACTCACGTCCGCCGTCGTGGCTCTGAGGTACAGGCCCGGGTACGCGAGTCCGACGCCGATTCCGGCGACCGTCCAGGCGACGAGGGCTATGGCGAACGAACCACCGAAGGCCACGGCCGCGGTGCCGAGGGCGGTCAAGCTCAGGCCTACGACGGGGAAACGCGCCGAGGAGAACTTGGCCGCCACGAGGCTGGTCACCGCCCAGCCGAGCGGGCCGGCGCTCAGGACGATCGCCGCCTGCCCGAGGCTCACTTGGAAAACGCTCGTCAGGAGCACGGTGATCAGGCTGTCCGCGCCGAAATAGCCGATCGCGAACAGCACCATCGCGCCGAGCGCGGCGGGGGTTCCCGGCCGGAGCCGCGCGGTGCCCGGCGGCAGGATCGCGACCGTCCCGACGGCGGTGATCGCCGCCCCGGCGAGCGCGAGCGGCCAAAAACCCGCGCCGAACACGACGATCGCGGCCCCCAGCGGCACCGACAGCGTCCACAGCAAGGGCCGCGAAGCGGCATCGGGGGCGTCACCGCGGGCGGCACGCACGACCAGCAACCGTCCGAAAAGGACGAACGGTACCGGCAGCAGCAGGGTCCACCGCCAGCCGACGAGGTGTTCCAGGCCGAGGGTCGCGGCCGGGCCGACCAGGGCGGGCACGATCCACATCGCCGAAGACGCCGCGATCACGCGGATCCGCAGCCGGTCGTCGAGATGCCGGATCGCCGAGCTGACACCGAAAATCGCCAGCAACCCGCTGGCCAGCCCGGCGGAGAACTGGCCGAGGGCGAACATCCACGCCGTCCGCGCCGACGCGGCCAAGCCGAGCCCGCCGAGGTAGGCGATCATCCCGGCGGCGAGCGTGCCGCGCGGGCCCAGCCGGGCGAGAACCCTGCTCGCCAGGGGAAGCGCGACGAACAGGCCCAGCGTCGAGCCGGCGATCAGGAGTCCGAGGTCGTTCCTCGCGTCGAGATCGGCCGCGACGACGGGCAGCAAGGTGGACGCGACGAAACCGGTGACGGCGGCCGCGAATTCGAGCGCGACGATGCCGACCGCCAGCCGGACTCCCGTCATGTGTAGAGATCTCGGTCGTACCGGTTCAGCTGCACCCAGACCCCGTCCGGATCCTGGACGCGCAGCGAGTGCCCGAAGCCCTCGTCCATCGGCGGCCCGGGGTCGAATCCGGCGGCCCGCAGACGTTCCGCCACGTCCTCCAGCGGTTCGTCGACCTCGAAGGCCAGCTCGCAGCGGCCCACGTCGTCGCCGGACGTCCGGTGGATGGCCAGCATCCCGGCCTCGGCGGGCATCTCGACCCAGCCGCCGGGGCGCGAAACCGGCCCCGTCCGCAGGCCGAGCACCTCGTAGAACCGCGTCATGGCCTCGACGTCCGCGCTGTAGCGGATCGGCATGATCTTCATCGCTCGCGTTCCTCACTGGTCCGCAGCAGGTACTCCTCCAGCACCCGTTCGACGAACGACGAGAGGGACTCGTCGGCGTCGACGGAGGCGTGCTTCACCCGCTTGATGAGGTCGGGCGGCAGATAGACGTTGAATTGCCGTTTCTCGACCTGAGCCATGCTCGCATGCTAGCAAACGAGCACAAGTGCCACCGTGATCAGCGCCAGACCAGCACCGATCCACGGGATGGCGGCCAGCGAAGCACCCAGATTCAGCGCCCCGGCGGCGAAGGCCGGAGTGAGGCTGATGCCCAGCTGGAAGGCCGAGACCGTGGTCGCGCCGGCGAGGGTCGGGGCGGAAGCGGCGATCGTGAACACCCGCCCGTAGAGCGCCGGATTGAGCACGAAGGCCGCGACGCCCAGCAGGAACACCGTCGGCACGACGACCCAGACGGAAGTGGCGAACAGCGCGAGCATCACCGAGAAGACCGCGATGCCGGCGCCGCCGCCGAGCAGCGCGTGGTGCGGGCGACGGTCGGAGATCCGGCCACCGATCGACAGTCCGGCGAAGGCACCGATCCCGAACAACGCGAGGACCGCGGGGATCCAGACCGCGGGAACGACGTCCACGAGCATCGCCGCCAGGTAGTTGAAGGACACCATGTACGCGGCGGTGCTCAGGATGGTGATCGCGTAGACACCCCAAAGGCGTGGCGTCCGCATGGCGCGCAACTCCCCCGAAAGGCTGGGTTCCGCCGAAGGCGCGGTCGCGGGCAGGCCGACGGCGCACGCGATCACGCCCACGACGGTCAGCGTCACGACGCCCCAGAAGCCACCGGTCCAATCGGTGAGGTTGCTCAGCAAGGTGCCCGCCGGTCCCCCGGCCACCATCGCGACGCTGAGCCCGGTGACGACGACGCCGGAGGCGCGAGCGTTGCGGTCGGGGGTCACCAGGCTGATCGCGGTCACGGCGGCGACCGCGAAGAATCCCGCGTAGGCGAGACCGGCGACGAACCTGGTGACCAAGAGGAGCCAGTAGTCGTCGGCGAGGAGACCGACGGCGATGGCGGCGGCGAAGACGGCCTGTGTGGTCATCAACGCCGTACGCCGCGGCCATTTCAGGCTCAGCACGGCGAACGGCGGACCGCCGAGGACGACACCGAGGGCGAACGCGGTGATGAGCGCGCCCGCGGAGGAGAGGGAGACACCGAGATCGACCGCGACCGCGGGCAGGACCCCGGCCATCAGGAACTCGGCGCTCCCCATCGCGAACAGGCTGAAGGCGAGGAGGTAGACCCCGGCGGGAAGGCGTTTCGTCTCGATCATGGCGCCAGCATCGGGAGCTTCTGGCTGTTTCGGCAAAGAACTTTGCCGGAATCGGGACGAGCTGCTCTGCTGGCGGCATGGAGAGCCAACCCGCCGTCACCGCGGCGATCGAACTGATCGCTCCCCGGCTGCGCCGCGCCAGGGAGAAGAAGGGCACGACGCTGGTGGAGCTCAGCCGCGCCACCGGCATCTCCACCAGCACCCTGTCCCGACTCGAATCAGGGCAGCGCAAGCCGAGCCTTGAACTACTGCTGCCGGTGATCGCCGCGCTGGGCCTGCGCGTCGACGAGATCGTCGCCTCACCGAGGGTGCTCGAAGCACCTTCGGACGGCAGGGTGCTCATCCCGCTCACCCGGCACGAGGACGGGCCCCGTGCCTACAAGATGACGATCCCGGCGAGCGACGACGAGCCCCGCACCCGAACGCACGGCGGCCGCGAATGGCTCTACGTGCTGCGAGGCAGGTTGCGGCTCGTGCTCGGCGACCAGGACGTCGTGCTCGGTCCCGGCGAGGCCGCCGAGTTCGACTGCCGGACGCCGCATTGGTTCGGTGCCACCGGCCGCGGGCGGGTCGAGGTGCTCAGCCTCTTCGGTGAACAGGGCGAGCGGATCCACGTCCGCGCCCGCACCCGGTGAATTCAGACGCGCTGCTGGATACGGATCAGGTTCCCGGACGGGTCACGGACGGCCCCGTCACGCAGGCCGTACGGCTGGTCGGTCGGCTCCTGGATGATCTCGGCGCCCGCCTCCTGCAGGTGCTTGAAGAGGCCGTCGAGATCGTCGGAGGAGAACAACATCCCCGCGTAGGTGCCCTTGGCCATCATCTCGCTGATCACCCGGCGTTCGTCGTCGGTGATACCCGGGTCGACGGCGGGCGGGTGCAGCACGATCGACACGGGCTGCCCCGGCGGGCCGACGGTGAGCCAGCGCATGCCGTCGTAGCCGACGTCGTTGCGCACCTCGAAGCCGAGGAGGTCGCGGTAGAAGGCCAATGCGGCTTCGGGGTCGGTCTGCGGGAGGAAGCTCCCGTGAATGGCGATGTCCATGACGGTCACGCTAGGTGAGACCGGTTCCCGGCGCTTCTCGATTCCTGATCGCTCTTCCAGGCCGCCTTGATCGCCTCGACACTGCGATCGACGTCCGCTTCGGTCGTGCTCCAGTTGGACACGGAGATGCGCATCAGGCGCCGTCCGCGCCAAGTGGTCGCGCCCATCCAGCACTCGCCGGACCGCTGGAGGGTTTCCACGACGCGGTCCGTCTCGCCATCGAAGGCGACGAGCACCTGGTTCAGCACCACGTCGTTCACGACGGTGACGCCCTCGCACGCTTCGAGTTTCTCGGCGAACCTCCTCGCCAGCGCGCAGCATCGCTCGACCATCTCGGCGATCCCCTCGCGGCCGAGCTCGCTGAGCGCGGCCCACGTCGCGAATCCTCGTGCCCGGCGGGAGGACTCCGGCACGAAGTCGCCCGGCGCTCTCACGCCGCCGTCACCCTGACCGGTCAGGTATGCGGCGGTGACCGCCATGGCGGCCCTGTGCGACTCGGGGTGGGCGCAGAAGGCGTAGCCGCTGTCGTACGGGACGTTGAGCCACTTGTGCCCGTCGACCGCCCAGGAATCGGCCGCCGCCAGTCCGATGGTCCATCGCCTGAGCGTGGGAGCGGCGGCCGCCCAGAGCCCGAACGCGCCGTCGACGTGGACCCACGCGTCGTGCCGGCGGGCGATCTCCGTCGCGGCGGCGAAATCGTCGAAAGCACCGGTGTTCACGTTCCCGGCCTGAAGGCAAACGATTGCGGGCCCGTCGAGCGTCCGCTCCAGATCGGCGATGTCGATGGCGCCCTGTCCGTTCGCGCGCACCGGCCGCACGGCGTCGGTGCCAAGGCCGAGCAAGCGGAGCGACCGGTCGATCGACGCGTGCCGTTCCTCTCCGGCGACGACCCGCAGAGGCGGCGCCCCCTGCAGCCCCCGGCGCTCGACGTCCCATCCGGCCCGCGCCAGCACGTGATGCCGGGCGGCGGCGAGGCCGACCGTGTTCGCGCCCTGTCCGCCGGTCACGAAGCCGAAGGAGGCGCCGGCCGGGATGCCGAGGACCTCCTTGAGCCATTCGCCCGCCACTTCCTCGACGATCGCGGCGGCGGGCGAGGTGACATGGTTGAACGCGGGCTGATCCCACCCGGTCGCCAGCATGTCGGCCGCGGTCGCGGCGTCGAGCGCGCCGCCGGTGACGAAACCGAAGTACCTCGGCCCGGTGTTCGCCACCAGCGCCGGCTCGACGGCGTCGGCCAGCCGCCGGATCACGTCGGCGGGCGGGACGGGTTTCGCGGGCAGATCCCCGAGTTTTTCGCGGACGCCCGTCGTGTCGTCCGGGAAGACCGGGGCGTCGGCGACGTTTTCGCGGTAGTGGGCGACGCGGGCGGCGACGTCGGCCAGCAGATCTCGCAGTTCACTCATCCGACGGCTCTCTTTCGATCGTCGCGAACCACGCGGGAGCGCCGTTTTCGTCGTGGAACCTCGTCCGGACGCGCTCCTCCACGATGGTCTTCACGCGCCATCCTGCACCGAAGGGCTTTGTCAGCGCCTCACGTTTCACCGGGTGCGGCCCGGCGCTCGTCCGCGTCGAAGGTGTGCCGTGTCGAACCGCTGCCCAAGCCGCTCCAGTCGGAGCGCGTCCGCCGCTTGGAATTCGGCCTCGAGCCCGCGTTCGCTCGCCTTCCGTCGTGCGATGTCGAGGGCCGCGTCGGCGACGTCGACGCCCAGCACGGAAATCCTCGCGACGCGAGGTGGAGCGCGTTCTCGCCCGATCCGCAGCCCGCGTCGAGCACCGTGCCGGAGGCCGGTCATCCGCTCGTGACTGGTCGGGCACCTGCCGCCGAACGGATCCACTTCCGGCATGGTGACCACCCTTCCCGCGCTCCGGCGTGGCACGACATCACCGAGCCTAGGCACGACGTGCGTGACCAGCACGTCATGTGACCTTGGGAAACCTTGTTTGACCTGCGTCGGAATGCCCCGGTACCGTTAGGCGTTAGCACTCTTGTCGGCTGAGTGCCAATGCACGAAGGAGCAGCAGTGCCCACCTACCAGTACGCCTGCAAGGAATGCGACCACGCTTTCGAGGCCGTGCAGTCGTTCTCCGACGCGAGCTTGACCGTGTGCCCGCAGTGCTCGGGCCCGCTTCGCAAGGTCTTCAGCTCGGTCGGCGTGGTCTTCAAGGGCAGCGGGTTCTACCGCAACGATTCGCGCGACTCGAAGGCCAACACGACCGCGGCCCCGGCCAAGACCGAGACGAAGTCGGAGTCGAAGACCGAGTCCAAGTCGGAGACCAAGAGCCCGGCCTCCTCCTCCACGGGTACCACGAAAACGGCCGCCGCCGCTTCCTGACGTCCCGAGTTGTCCACAGGCCCCCGGTTATCCACAGCCGGGGGTTTTCGTTCTTTCCAGGACCGCGTGCCGCCCCTAGCGTCGAGATCATCACCGATCGACGAGGGGGAATCCCGTGTTCCACGATCTGCCCGTCCTGCGAAGACTCCGCGGCAGGCCCGCGCGGCTGATGCGCCGCTGGCTTGCCGTGTCCCTGCTGCTCAGCGGCCTGGTCGCGCTCTTCCTGCCGCCGTCCGCACGCGGCGCGCCCGGCACCGCGACCGTGGTCTCCGCCCATGACCTCCCGGCCGGGACGGTGCTGCGCGCCGCCGACCTCAAGCTCGTCGACCTCCCCGACGACGTCCGTCCACAGGGCGCCACCGGCCTGCCCGCTTCGGTGGAGGGACGGCTGCTCGTCGGTGCCGCGAGGGCGGGTGAACCGCTGACCGACGTCCGGCTGCTGGACGCGGACATCCCCGGATCGGGTGATCCCGAGAGTTCGACTGTCCCGGTGAGGCTCGCCGACGCCGGCGTCTCGGAACTGCTCAGGCCGGGCCAGCGCGTCGACGTCGTCGCGGCCGCCGAGGCCGGACGCGAAGCATCTGTGCTGGCCAGCATGGCCGTCGTGGCCGCCGTCGGCGAACAGGCTGCCCGAGATCCGACCGCTCCCGGCGCCGGGAGCAAGGGACCTTTGGTGCTGCTTTCCCTGCCTTCCGCGATCGCGACACGAGTCGCGGCCACCTCGCTGGAACGGTCCATAACGGTTACCCTCCGCTAGCTCGCGCCTGCCCTATGGCGGCGGGCGCCTGCGTCCCCCCGGTATGGAAAGGGACGGTCGGCGAACCGTCCCAGGTGAAGAGGAGAGCGTCTTGCTCAAGGGTTTCAAGGACTTCCTGATGCGCGGGAACGTCGTCGACCTGGCGGTCGCGGTGGTCATCGGCGCAGCGTTCACCGCGATCGTCACGGCCTTCACGAACGGCCTGATCAAACCGTTGATCAACACCATCGGCGGGTCGGACGCCGCCAAGGGGCTGGGGTTCAACATCCTGGCCGAGAACGACGCCACGTTCCTCGACTTCGGCGGCGTGATCAACGCGGCGATCAACTTCGTGCTGGTCGCGGCCGTCGTCTACTTCGTGATCGTGCTGCCGGTCAAGCACGTCCAGGAGCGGCGCAAGCGCGGCGAGGAAGCAGGCCCGGCGGAGCCGACCGACGTCGAACTGCTCACCGAAATCCGTGACCTGCTGCGCGCGCAGCAGAACCGTCAGAGCTGACCCGGTTCACCGGTCGTGATGAGGCGGCCGGTTCTCCAGGAACCACGAGTCGGAGTCCGGGGTGCGCTGCCCCGGCTCTCGCTCGTCGGAGGTCGTGTCCGGCAGGACGTCGCCGAAGATCTCGTCGACCCGTCGTTTCGCCGCCGCGGCGGAGCGCTTGTCCTCGTCTTCACCTGGCATGACGTCCATTTTCGCACCGGTCGCGAGGTACCCCGGCCGGTGGGACCATCAGCGCATGAGCATTGTCGACAAAGCGAAGGGACTGGCCGCGCAGGCCATCCACAAAGCGGAAGAGGTCGCGGGCGAAGTCCGCGAGAAGGCCGGGCCGCTGGCCGAGAAGGCGGGCGACGTCGCGGCCAAGGGTGTCTCGGCGGCGTCGGCCGGGGCGAACAAGGTCACCGGTGGCCGGTTCGAGGACAAGATCGGCCAGGTCACCGAAAAGGTGGAAGGAGTGCTGCACCCCGACAAAAAGGGCGAGCCCGGGACAGAGCCCGGACCCGCCCCGAAGAACTAGGCCTCTTCGAGCCCGGACAGCTCGTCGATCACGTACGGCACCAGCGACGAGAGCGTCGCCATGCCGTCGCGGACGGCGGCGCGGGAACCCGCGAGGTTGACCACCAGCGTGCTGCCGGAGACGCCGACGAGCCCGCGGGAGATGCCCGCGTCCACCGCGCCGGCGGCGAGACCGGACGCGCGCAGTGCCTCGCCGATACCCGGGATCGGGCGGTCGAGCACACCGGCCGTCGCGTCGGGTGTGCGGTCGCGCGGGGAGACCCCGGTGCCGCCGACGGTGATCACCAGGTCGGCGCCGCCGATCACCGCGGTGTTGAGCGCGTTGCGGATCGCGGCCGTCTCGGCCTCGACCACGACGACGCCGTCGACGATGAACCCGGCCTCTTCGAGCAGCTCCGTGACCAACGGTCCCGTGTTGTCCTCGTGTTCGCCGTGGGCGACGCGATCGTCCACGATGACCACCAGTGCGCGGCCCAGCCGTTGTGCGCTCCGTTCCATAGGCACACCGTATCCGGTTTCGGCTGATCTTCGCTCCGGCGGTGCCGCGTAGTTGTGACGATTCCCTGACGTGAGCCGGTGATCCGGGTCCACCGCCGGAAAACGCCCCTAGCGTCGGAGTGGTGCGAACACTGATTACCGGCGGGGCCGGGTTCATCGGCTCCCACGTGGCCGATCTGCTGTCCGATGAAGGTCACGAGGTCGTCGTCCTCGACAACCTCCTCGGCACCGCACACGGTTCGCCGCGCCCGCCCGCCTACACCGGCCGTCACCGGTTCCTCCGGGGTGACGTCACCGACACGGAGCTGGTCGCGGAACTGCTGGACGGTGTCGACGCGGTCTGCCATCAGGCGGCCGTCGTCGGGCACGGGGTCGATCCGTCCGACGCGCCGTCGTACGCGCTGAACAACGACTACGGGACCGCCGTGCTGCTCGCGGCCATGCACCGGGCGAAAGTCCGGAAACTGGTGCTCGCCTCGTCGATGGTCGTCTACGGCGAAGGTCGCTACGAATGCCCTGCCCACGGCATCGTCGCGCCGTCGCCGCGGAAACAGTCCGATGTGGATGGCGGACACTTCGAACCCACATGCGCGGCTTGCGGCGTCGAGCTCGGCTGGCGGCTGGTCCCCGAAGACGCGCCGCTGCGGCCGCGGAGCACCTACGCGGCCACCAAGCTCGCACAGGAACATCTGGCGGCGGCGTGGGCCCGGCAGACCGGCGGAACGGTCTGGGCTCTGCGCTATCACAACGTCTATGGACCGCGGATGCCGCAGAACACGCCATACGCGGGTGTCGCGTCGCTGTTCCGTTCCTCGCTTCTGCGCGGCGAGGCGCCGATCGTGCTGGAGGACGGCAAGCAGCAGCGCGACTTCGTGCACGTCCACGACGTGGCGAGGGCGAACGTCCTGGCGCTGAGCACCGACGGGCCCGAAGGCGACCTGACTCCGCTGAACATCTGTTCCGGGCAACCACACTCCGTCGGCGAACTCGCCGAAGAGCTGGCGAAGGCCTGTGACGGACCTGCCCCGAAGATCGCCGGTGGGGCCCGGCCCGCCGACGTCCGGCATGTCGTCGCGGATCCCGCCCGCGCCCGGCGGCTGCTCGGCTTCACCGCGCGGACGGGTTTCGCCGAAGGCATCGCCGGTTTCGCCACCGCTGAGCTGCGGGAACCGGTCGGTTCCTGAAACCGGGAACAGACCGGGCCCCCGGCCGGTTGTCGTTCCCGGCAACGGAATCGGCTTTTTTGGGGGTTTTGGTGGGCATCACCGTCGGAGACATCGAGATCGAAGCGATCGGGGACGGCCTGATCCGGCTGCCGCTCGCGTTCTTCCCCGGTCTCGACCCCGAAGCCCACCCGGACGTCTTCGACGAGGACGGCACCGTGCACGTCCCGACCGGCGCGTACCTGATCCGCGGCGACGGCCGCACGATCCTCGTCGACACCGGCCTCGGCCCGCGCGAATTCGCCTTCCCGCCGGGGATGACGCCTGCCAAGGGCGATCCGACGCCGCCGATGGGCACGGGTGGCGACCTCGCCGCCGCGCTGGACAAGGCCGGATGCCCGGTGGACGAGATCGACACCGTCTTCCTCACCCACCTGCACAACGACCACATCGGCTGGATCGCCCCCGAAGGCGACTTGACCTTCTCCGGTGCACAGGTCGTCTTCGGCAGTCTCGACTGGGACGCGCTGATCGCGCCCGCCGGGACGGGCGAATGGAGCCGCGTCGGGATGGAGACCGCCCGCGGCGCGGGGCTGACCGAGGCGATCAGCGGCGACACCGTCGAGATCGCGCCCGGCGTCGTGGCGCGGCACGCTCCGGGACACACGCCCGGCCACTACGTCCTCGACATCACCGCGGACGACGAGCGTCTGCTGTTGCTCGGCGACGTCCTGCACACTCCCGCGCAGCTGACGGACTCGCGGGTCGGTTTCCTCGGCGACGTCGACCCCGATCTCGCTCTCCGTACCCGGCAACGCTTTCTCGCCGAAGCGGAAGAGACCGGCGCGATCATCGCGCCGGCCCATTTCCCGGACATGGGGTTCCTGCGGCTCTGACCTACTTGCCGCACAGCACCTTGTCGGTGAGCAGCTGGTCCGCCTTGTTGTAGGCCTGCCCCAGATCGGCTGCCGAGTCCCCGTAGGTCATGGACAGCTCGAAGGTCCGGCTGCCGTCAGCCGTGCCGGCCATGACCGTTCCAAAGCCGTGGAAGCCGCCCATTCCCTTGAGGACGGTGCCGCAGCTCGCTTCCTGGACGTACAGCCCGAGTCCGTAGCCGCCCTTCGGGTGCGGTTTGCGCATCTCGGCGAGCAGCGGGGCGGGCAGCAGCTTTCCGCCCAGCAGTGCGGAGAAGAACGTGTGGAGGTCCTTCGTGGTCGAGATCAGCTCACCGGCGCTGGACGCCCACGACGGGTTCTGGTTCGTGATGTCGACCGTCTTCCACTGGCCGGGCTTCTCCTCGTAGCGGTAGTAGCCGTGGGCGTGCGGCCCGGGGATGCCCGGCCAGGTGCCGGGAACCACGGTGTCCCGGAGCCCGAGCGGCCGGAAGATCCGCCGCTGGAGCTTGTCGCCGTACGGACGGCCGGTGACCTTCTCGATCACCAGCCCGGCCAGGACGTAGTTGATGTTCGTGTACGTCCAGTCCGTGCCCGGCGCGAACAGCGGCGGCTTGGACAGGCCGAAGCGCACCAGCTCCTCCGGCCGGTAGGTGTGATACCGGTTGTCCAGGAATTCCTTGCCCGTCAAGGGGATTCCCGGCACGATCGTGCCGTCGGGCAGCATCGCGCCGGTGTAGTCGAACAGGCCGCTGGTGTGCTGCAACAACATCCGCACGGTGATCCGCCGGTCGAGGCCGAACTCGGGCAGGTACCCGGCCACCGGCGCGTCCAGGCCGATCTTGCCCTCCCCCACCAGCTGCAGCACGGCGGTGGCCACGAAGGTCTTGGTGTTGCTGCCGATCCGGAACCGTCCGTTGGTCGGCGGCTTGGCGGCCGAACCCAGCTCGCGCACCCCGGCGCTGCCGGTCCAGTCGCCTCGCGGGTCGTGCACCCGCAGCTGCGCGCCGGCGAAACCGGAGGCGACGATCTCCTCGGCCATCGCCCGGAGGTCCGGCCGGTCCCGTCCGCTGTCCGCGGCGGCCAGGCCGGGGGTGACGCCGGCCAGCAGGGCGGCCGCCACCGCGGTGATCGTCGCCCGTCGGAAGAATCGCTTCGCTGAAGTGGTCATGGCGGCAACGATCGCCGTCCGCGCTGACACCGCGGTGACACGTCAGGGCATGGCGAGCGGAAGCCGGACCTCGAACCGGCAGCCGGGTCCGTGGTTCTGGACGCCGATCCGGCCGCGATGGGCTTCCACCAGGCCTTTCGCGATCGCGAGGCCGAGTCCGCCGCCGCTCGCCAGCCCACCTCGTTCGGGCGTCCGCGCCCTCGTCCCGCGGAAGGCGACGTCGAAGACCCGGCCGATTTCGTCGTCGGGGATCCCGCCGCAGCCGTCGGAAACCGCGAGCAGCGCCTCGCCGCCCTCGATGCCGATCTGGACGGCGACCGTCCCGTCCGGCGGGGTGTGCCGCACCGCGTTGGACACCAGGTTGCGCACGATCCGCGCCAGTTCCGGGTCGCTGCCGGAAACGACCGGCCACACGTCGGCGTATTCGAGCATGCGTACGCGTTTCTGCTCGGCGAGCGGCGCCTGCGCGGCGACGGCGTCGCTCACGACGTCGCGCAGCGGCACCGCGGCCATCGTCAGCTGCAGCGCGCCCGCGGTGATCCGCGAAAGCTCGAACAGATCGCCGACCATGCCGGACAGCCGCGTGGTCTCCCCGCTGATCCGCCGCGCGTAGCCGGTGACCTCGATCGGGTCGGCGACGACGCCATCCGCGACGGCCTCGGCCATCGCCTGGATCCCGGCCAGCGGGCTCCGCAGATCGTGACTGATCCACGCGACCAGTTCGCGCCGCGACGCCTCGGCCGCGCGCTCCCGTTCCCGCGCTTCCCGCTCCCACACACTGCGGCGCGCGATCACGCGGCCGAGCACGAGCGCCGCCGGCACGGTCACGAGCGCGACCAGCAGGCAGACCAGGGTCATCGTGGTCAGCGCCGGGGTGAACATGAACCCGCTGATGCCGAGCACGGCGACCAGGGTCGCGAACACCGGGATCAGCACGAGGATCGTCATCGTGCTGGCGAGCGAACCGTGCCGGAGCAGGTACAGGGCCAGCCCGCCGAGCAGCACCACCGGCAGCGCGAACATCAGCGCGAACGGCAGGATGTGCCAGGCGTGCGCCAGCATCTCGCCGAGCGACTCCCCGGAGCCGATCATCGCCGCACCGGGTCGTACCGGTAGCCGACACCCCATACGGTGGCGACGCGGACGGGTTTCGCCGGGTCCTTCTCGATCTTCTCCCGCAACCGTCTGACGTGGACGGTCACCGTGGACTGGTCGCCGAAGTCCCAGCCCCAGACCTTCTCCAGCAGATCGGCGCGGGAGAACGCCACCCCGGGATGGGTGAGGAAGAACGCGAGCAGATCGAATTCCCGGCTCGTCAGGGGAAGTTCCACACCGCCGAGGGCCGCCTGCCGGGCCGACATCTGCAACGCGAGGTCGCCGTCGGTGATCACGCGGGCGGCCGGTTCGGGCCGGGGCATCCGCGCCCGCCGCAGCACCGACGCCACCCGCAACGCGAGTTCCTTGGGGCTGAACGGTTTCGTGACGTAATCGTCGGCGCCGAGCTGGAGTCCGGCGATCCGGTTCTCCTCCTCGCCGAGCGCCGTCAGCATCACGACGGGCACCTGGCTCACCTGCCGCAGCCGACGGCAGACCTCGAGCCCGTTGAGCCCGGGCATCATGACGTCGAGGACCACGAGGTCCGGTCCGGTCGTGGAGAACAGCCGCAGCCCCTCGGTGCCGTCCCCGGCGACGTCGACCTCGAAGCCCGCGACCTCCAGGTACCGCCGGACGACGTCCCGCACGGTCTCGTCGTCGTCGACGACGAGTACCCGGCCCTGCTCTGTCATGCCATCCACCTCACCAGCTCGTCAGCACCAGATGGTTCACCACCAGCGCCGTGGCCGCCGACGCGGCGAGCCACCACCGCCGCCCCTTCGACGGCAGCAGCGCCACCGCGGGCAGCAGCCACACCTCGAACGGTAGCCAGATGCGTTCGACCTCCGCCTTCGACAGGCCGGACAGGTCGGCGAAAGCGATCGTCAGCGCCGCAGCCAGCACGATCAGCGTGACCGGCTCGCGGAACGACCGTTTCGGCTCGGCGAGGAAGTCCGCGCCCGCCCGTCGCGTCCCGGCGATCACGGCGGGGCCGATCGCGATCAGCACCGCCGCGATATCCGCCCACACCCAGTAGGAATACGGGCGCAGCGTGGCGATCCCCTGGTAATAGCGTTCGACGACCAGGTGATAGCCGTCGAGCCACCAGAAACCCGCCAGCGCGAACGCCACGACGACCACGGCCACACCCACCGTGGCGAGGAGCAGGATCCGCCACTCGCGGGCCAGCACGACGACCGCGAGCACGAGTACGGCCAGCAGCACCAGACCGTAGGAGAGGAAGAGCCCGAACCCGAGCAGCAGACCACCGGGGAGCGCGAGGATCCGCCGTCGCTTGGCGAGCGCCAGCAGCGCGATCCCGGTCGCCGTGACCCCCGCGAAGAGCCCGTCCGCGGACACCCCGATCCAGATCGCGCCCGGAGTGAGGACCGCGAACGGCAGGACCGTCCTGGCGGCGTCCTCCCGGCCCAGCGCGGCGAGCGTCACCGGCACCGCGACCACGGCCAGGCAACCGGCGAGCACGACGACCGTCGACGCCCACGCGCCGCCCTGCAGACCGAGTCTGTCGAGCCAGACGAAGACCAGCGTCGCGCCCGGCGGATGCCCGGAAACGTGCGTCGTCCACGAGTCCGGCTGGAAGTCGAGGATGCGCGAGGAGAATTCGTTCAGCATCTTCGGGATGTCGGTGATGCCAGGGACCTCGTGCAGGTACTCGTGTTCCGTGGTGAGCCTGCCGGTGAAACCGCGCGCCCAGCCGTCGATCATCGCCAGCGAGAACGTCCACGCCAGCGCGGTCACGTAGCCGAGCGCGAGCAGCGGACGCCATCGCAGCCGCGCGGCGAGCGAGGGACCTTTGGTGACGACCAGGAGCGCGAGCACGACGGCGGCGACCGAACCCGGCCCCACATGCGGCAGCCACAAACCGAACAGCGGCGGCGCGAACGCGTAGATCACCACGCCGGAGCCGGGCCTGTTGTAGTAGAGGCCGACGCCGATCGCGGCGGCGACCACGAGCATCGCCAGCCCCACGGCGATCAGATCGGCCCGGCGACCGGTACGGGAAGGGGCGGTGACAGTGGACATCACCGGCACCGTAGCCGCGTTCCCGGCACCCATCGAGCTGAACGCGGGATCCGTCAGAACTCGGTAAGGACTTCGCCGACGTCATGATTCGGTAAGCACGGCAAGGGTTTTCGTCCGTCCATCCCGGATTTAACGTGCGTTGCGTGAACGATGACCAGGTTGACGTCGTGCTCCCCTGTCTCGACGAGGCCGGAGCCCTGCCCGGTGTACTGGCGGCGCTGCCCGAGCGGTATCGGGCGATCGTGGTCGACAACGGCTCCACTGACGGTTCCGCCGGGATCGCGGCCGGGCTCGGGGCGAAGGTCGTCCACGAACCCCGGCGCGGCTACGGCGCCGCGGTGCACACCGGGCTGGAAGCGGCGACGGCGGACGTCGTCTGTTTCGCCGATGCCGACGGCTCTCTCGATCTCGCCGAACTCCCGATGCTCGTCCGCGGCCTCGCGGACGCGGATCTGGCGGTCGGGCGGCGGGTGCCGACCGGGCCGGGAGTCTGGCCGTGGCACGCGAGAGCCGGGAACGCGCTGATCTCCTCGTTGTTGCGGTACAAGGGATTGCCGGTCCGGGACATCGCACCGCTGCGGGCCGTCCGGCGGCGTGCGCTCCTCGATCTCGGCGTCACCGATCGCGCCTTCGGCTACCCGCTCGAACTGCTGATCAAGGCGAGGCGCGCGGGCTGGCGGGTCACCGAGTTCGACGTGTCCTACGGCGAACGCGCGAAGGGCACGAAGTCGAAGGTCTCCGGCTCACTGCGGGGCACTCTGCGCGCCGCACGGGATTTCGGGCGGGTGCTGGGCCGATGACCTTCTGCCTGCTCATCGTCGCCAAGGCGCCCGTGCCCGGTTTCGCGAAGACGCGGCTGTGCCCGCCCGCGACACCGGAACAGGCCGCCGAGATCGCGGCCGCCTCACTGCTCGACACCCTCGACGCCGCCCTCGCGACCCCGGACGCGCGCGTGGTCGTCGCCATGACCGGCGAACTCGGCGAAGCCGCCCGCGGCACGGAAATCACCGCGGTACTCCGAAAAGCGGAGGTGATCCCCCAACGCGGTGAAGGTTTCGACATGCGGCTCGTCAACGCGCACGCGGACGCCCCTCGCCCCGGGGAACCGGTGCTGCAGATCGGGATGGACACCCCGCAGGTCACCCCGGTACTCCTGGCTCAAGCGGCGAGCCGGACCGAAGACTCCGTCCTCGGGCCTGCCGAAGACGGCGGCTGGTGGGCTCTGGGACTCAAGGATCCCTTACACGCCAAGGCTCTCGCCGGCGTCCCGATGTCGCGTGACGACACCGGGCGGCAGACCCTGCGCGCGCTGACCGAAGCAGGGCTGTCTCCAGGACACCTACCCACACTGTCCGATGTGGACACGATCGCGGACGCGCGCCGGGTCGCCGAAGTGGCACCACACGGCCGGTTCGCCCGAGCGGCGGCCGAAGTCCGGTGACCGCCTTCGACCGCGGCCTGCTCGGCCACCGCTGCTGGCTGGAACTGGCGACCGGCGAACGTGTCGACCTACCGGTGGACCGCTGGACGGCCATCCCCTGCGAGGGCGACGAAGTCCTCCTCGACGCCTGCGACGGCCCGACTCTCGACGTCGGCTGCGGCCCCGGCAGGCTCACCGCCGCGCTGTCCGAACGCGGCGTCGCCTCGCTCGGCGTCGACATCTCCGCCACCGCCGTGCGACTCACCCACGGCCGGGGCGCCGCCGCGCTCCATCGCGACGTCTTCGACCGGCTCCCCGGCGAAGGACGCTGGCGGCATGTCCTGCTCGCCGACGGGAACATCGGCATCGGCGGCGATCCGCACCGCCTCCTGACGCGGATGGCGGAACTGCTCACCGAGAGCGGGACCGTGCTCGTCGAACTCGACCCGCCCGGCCGCGGTGTCCGCCAGGACCGGGTGCGGCTGCGGCCCGAGGACGGCGCCTGGTTCACCTGGGCGTGGGTCGGTGTCGAGGCGATCGCGGACCTCGCCGCCCGCACCGCGTTCCGCGTCGCCTGGTCCACCAGCCACGGCCACCGCTGGTTCGCCTGCCTGGAGAAAGCATGAACACGCCTTCTGAGCGCGTGACGTCCCGGATCGGGCTCGCCCTCGCCGTCACGTTCACCCTGTGTTTCGTCACCGGCCTGATCAGCCATCTCATCCAGCATCCGCCGTCGTGGTTCGGCTGGCCGAGCCGCCCGGTCTGGCTGTACCGGGTCACCCAGGGCACGCACGTGCTCTCCGGGATCGCGTCGATTCCCTTGCTGCTGGCCAAACTCTGGAGTGTCTACCCGAAACTCTTCGAGCGGCCGGTGATCCGGTCGCTGCCGCACGCGCTCGAACGCCTGTCGATCCTCGTGCTTTCCGCGGCCGCGTTCTTCGAACTCGTCACCGGCCTGTTCAACGTCGCGCAGAACTATCCGTGGAACTTCTACTTCCCGCAACTGCACTACGCGGTCGCGTGGGTGGCGATCGGCTCGATCCTGGTGCACATCGCGGTAAAACTCCCCGTCGTCCGCCGTTCGCTCACGACGAAGCCCGAACCGTCGCGGCGAGCCTTCCTCCGGACGACCTGGCTGGCCGCGGGGGTCGCCGTCGTGGCGACGGCCGGAGCGACGGTCCCGTTGCTGCGTAACGTTTCCGGGCTGTCCTGGCGGAGCGGAAGGGGACCGCAGGGGTTGCCGGTGAACCGGACCGCCGAAGCCGCCGGTGTCCTGGACACGGCGAGAGACCCGAACTGGCGGCTCTCGGTGGTCACCGCGAGCGGCACCAAAACCTATTCGCTGGACGAACTCCGCGCCCTGCCGAGGACTTCGGCCGAACTGCCGATCGCGTGCGTCGAGGGATGGAGCGAGTCCGCGCACTGGAGCGGCGTCTCCCTGCCGGAGCTGCTGCGGCACGCCGGAAGCACACCGGGCACGCCGGTCCGCGTGTTCTCGTTGGAGAAGGCGGGACCGTACGGGATCAGCGATCTCCCCGGCGAGCACACCGCGGACGAACTCACCCTGCTGGCTCTGGAACTCAACGGTGAGGTGCTCGACGCCGACCACGGCTTCCCGTGCCGGATCATCGCCCCGAACCGGCCCGGTGTCCTGCAGACGAAATGGGTCGCCCGTTTGGAGACGCTGTGAAGACGTTGCGGCTACTGCTGTTCCTGCCCGGCCTCGCCGCGCTCGCGTGGGGCGCGGTGCTGTTCGCCGAGTACGCGTTCCCGCTGCGCCCGGACGTCCTCGGGACGCTCGGCTGGCTCGCCGGCGGTCCGCTGGTCCACGACCTGCTGATCGCCCCGCTGGTCGGTGCCGTGGGTTTCACGCTGAGCAGGTTCCTTCCGGACCGGTGGAAGACCCCGGTCAAAACGGGCGCGGTGCTCACCGGTGTGCTGACGCTGCTCGCGTTCCCGTTGCTGTGGCGGCCTTTCGGCGGCGCGCGGAACCCGGGCCTGCACGACGCCGACACCGTCACCGGACTGCTCGTCACCGTGGCGGTCGTCTGGCTCGGTGTGCTCGTGGCCGTGGTCCTCAGGCGTAAGACGCAGTAAAAGGGGCCACGCGCGACCGGGATTGGCAGCCGGTCGCACGTGGCCTCTTGGGTCCGGCCCGCTGGGGGTTCGAGCCGGAGCTGGTCTCGGCCGCGCACCGCGGCCGAGCGTCTCTTAGTTCGGCGTGACGGGCTGGCCGCCGAGGGTCACCTCGATGACCTTGTCACCGCTGAGGGTGAACTTCACCTTGTCGTTCGGCGCCCTGGTGCGGATCTCGGCGACGAGCGCGTCCGCGTTGGGGATCGACCGGTCGTCCAGCTTCGTCACGACGTCGCCGGATTTGAGGCCCGCCTTCTCCGCGGGGCTGCCCGGCGAGATCTCACCGAGCTGCGCTCCGCCGGTCGGCGCCGTCTGCACTCGCGCGCCGATGAAGGTCTGCGTCGCCTGGCCGGTGTTGATGATGTCGTCGGCCGTGCGGCGCGCCTGGTCGATCGGGATCGCGAAGCCGATGCCGACGTTGCCGCCGGTCTCACCGCCCTGGCCCTGCGCGGACTTCGGGCTGTAGATCGCCGAGTTGATGCCGATGACCTGGCCGGCCATGTTCGCGAGCGGGCCGCCCGAGTTACCGGGGTTGATCGCCGCGTCGGTCTGCACCGCCGACATCACCGTGGTCTGGTCGCCGTTGCCACCGGCGCTCACCGGCCGGTTCAGCGCGCTGACGATGCCCGAAGTGACCGTGCCCGTCAGCTCGAACGGCGAACCGATGGCGACCACCGGCTGGCCGACCCGCAGGTCGTCGGACCGGCCGAGCTCCACCGGGGTCAGGCCGCTGACACCGCTGACCTTCACCACTGCGATATCCGTCGTGGGGTCGCGGCCGACGACGGTCGCGGTGCCCTTCTTGCCGTCCTGGAACACCGCCTGGATCTGCCCGCCACCGGCGGCGACCTCGACGACGTGGTTGTTGGTCAGCACGTAACCGTCGGTGCTGAGCACGAAGCCGGAACCCTCGCCCGCACCCGACCGGCCGGAAACCTGCAGCTCGACCACGCTCGGCGACAGCTTCTGCGCCACGGATTCGACCGAACCGGCGGGCAGGTTGCCCGTCTGCTGGGCGGGCTTCGGCGCGTCGAGCGCGTTCACGGCGGAGCCACCGGACCCGTCGCCGGTCAGGTAGCCGACCGTGCCGCCCGCGACACCGCCGACGACGAGCGCGATCGCCGCGACACCGGCGAGCAGCTTGCCCGAGGTGGACTTCTGCGCCTGGCGCTGCTGCGGGACCGCGTACACCGACGGACCCGGCTGGGTGAACGGCGTCTGCTGGCCGGGGATCTGGTGGCCCTGGGTGTACTGGCCCTGCGCCTGCTGCTCCTGTGTCTGCTGGGTCTGGGTCTGCTGGGCCTGCGTCTGGGCCTGAGGCGACCACGGGTTGTACTGCTGCTGCTCCGCGGGGTAGGCCTGCTGCGCTCCGGTGTGCGGAGTGGCACGGCCGCCGAGGCCGGTCGCGTCGGGCTGTTGCGGCGCGGGCTGAGCCGCCCAGTTCGCGCTCTGCTCCGCGTCCGGCCGATCGCCGGCGGGCCGCGCCTTCTCGGCGTCGTTCTCGGTCATGTCTTCACCTTGCGGGATGGTCCTGAGAGGTTCCTGAGCCAAAGCTGTGCATCGCACATGAAGTATGGCCCCGTCAGGGGGTGGCGCGCTGCTTATCAGGCTTCTTCGGCCTCAGCCGCCTCCGCCGTTTCGGCGATCATCAGCTCACCCGCCTGCTCGGTGAGCGTTTCCCTTGCGTTGTCGGACAAACCGTCGTCCGAGACGACGACGTCGGCCTCTTCGAGCCCGGCGATGGTGGAGATCCCGACGATGCCCCATTTGGTGTGGTCGGCCAGCACGACCAGCTTGCGGCCCGCTTCGACCAGCGCGCGGTCGGTCTCGGATTCGGTGAGGTTCGGCGTGGTGAAGCCGGGGCCGTCGGCCATCCCGTGCACGCCGAGGAAGACGACGTCCAGGTGCAGCGACCGCAGGCTCTGCACGGCGACCGGACCGACCAGCGCGTCCGACGGGGTGCGGACACCGCCGGTGAGGACGACCGTGCGATCCGGCTGGTTCGCGCCGCGCAGCACGTCGGCGACCTGGATGGAGTTCGTGACGATCGTCAGGCCGGGGACCTCGTCGAGCGCCCTGGCCAGCGTCCAAGTGGTCGTGCCGGCGGAGATGCCGATCGCGGTGCCCGGCCGGGCCAGCCCGGCCGCGAGGGCGGCGATGGCCTCCTTCTGCGCGCGCTGGCGCACGGATTTGGCCTCGAAACCGGGTTCGTCGGTGCTCTTGCCGACGATGGAGGTGGCGCCGCCGTAGACCTTCTCGACCAGGCCGCGGCTCGCGAGCACGTCGAGGTCGCGGCGCACCGTCATATCGGAAACGCCGAGCTTCACGACGAGATCGCTGACCCGGACCGCCCCGGTCCGGCGCGCCTCCTCGAGGATCACCGCCTGTCGCTGCCGCGCGAGCACGAATCCTCCCTGGATCAACTACACAAAATCCTACGCGATCGAACATGGCGCGACGAGCCGAGCGACCTGCCACCATGAGGCCATGGCCAGGCTTCGCGACGTCGTCTTCGACTGCCGGCATCCCGCTTCGCTCGCCCGTTTCTGGGCGGCCGCGCTCGACGGTTACGAAGTCGCACCCTATGACGAAGAAGAGCTTGATCGCCTTCGTTCGCTGGGGTTTTCCGGTCCCGAAGAGGACCCCTCGGTGTTGGTCGAAGCGGCGTCGGGCCCACGGCTCTTCTTCAACCTGGTGCCGGAATCCAAGGTCGTCAAGAACCGCGTGCATCTGGATCTGACCGGAGACAGCGTCGAACGGCTCGTCGCCTTGGGCGCGCGCGTACTCGCACAACCCGAAGGCGGGTTGGTCGTGCTCGCGGATCCGGAAGGGAACGAGTTCTGTCTCGTTACTCCTTGACGCCCTCGATCGGGACGCCGCGGAAGCTCAGCACGAAAAGCGAGACCGCGCCGAAGAACAGTGCGATGTCGGCGACGTTCCCGACGAACCAGCCGTTGTAGTCGATGAAGTCGACGACGTGACCGCGCGCGAAGCCGGGCTCGCGGAACAGGCGGTCGCCCAGATGTGTCGTCGCGCCGCCGAGCAGCAGCCCGAGCGAGATCGCCCAGCCCGCCGAACGGACCTTGCGCGAGATCCACAGCAGCGCGACCACCGCGACCGCGGCCAGGATCGCGAAGATCCAGGTGGAGTTCGCGCCCAGCGAGAACGCCGCGCCCGGGTTGTAGAGCAGCCGGAACCGGATGAAGTCGCCGATCACCGGGATCGGCGGGTGGCCGGTGAGGGCGTCGACGGCCCACCATTTGGTCAGCTGGTCCGCGGCCAGCAGCACCGCGGCCACCAGCAGTGTCCACAGCAGACGGCGGGGCGGCGGCTCAGGCGCGTTCTCGGTGCTCATCACCCGTCAGAGTAATCACCCGTCAGGCCGGGGCTCCCGGGAGCCGCAAGGTCATCAACGCGCCGCCGGTGGACGCGCGGCCCGCGTAGACGTCGCCGCCGTGCCGCTGCGCCGCGTGCTGGACGATGGCCAGGCCGAGCCCGGAACCGGGCAGCGTCCGCGCCTCGGACGAGCGGTAGAAGCGGTCGAACACCTTCGGCAGGTCCTCGTCGGCGATCCCCGGCCCGGAGTCCTCGACTTCGAGCACCGCCGTGCCGTCGCCGACCGGGTACAGCCGGACCCCGACCGTCGACCCCTCCGGCGAGAACTTCACCGCGTTGTCCAGCAGGTTCAGCACCGCGCGTTCCAATGCGCTGGTGTCGCCGGTCAGCACCCACGGCTGGAGCGAGACGTCGAACTCGATCTCGCCCGCGCGACGGCGTGCCCGATCCAGCGCGCGCTCGACGACGTCGACCATCTCGACCCGCTCGTGCTCGATCCGCGGCTCGTCCTGGCGCGCGAGCTCGACGAGGTCACCGATCAGCTGGGTCAGCTCGTCGAGCTGGCCGCGGATGTCGGCCTCGATGTCGCTGCGGTCCTCGTCGGACAGTGTCCGAGCGCCCGGCCTGCTCGCGGACAAGAGGAGCTCCAGGTTCGTCCGCAGCGACGTCAGCGGGGTGCGGAGTTCGTGTCCGGCGTCCGCGACGAGCTGTCGTTGGCGTTCCTGCGATTCGGCGACCGTGCCCAGCATCGTGTTGAAGCTTTGGGTGAGGCGGGCGAGTTCGTCGTCGCCGCTGACCGGGATCGGCCGCAGGTCACCCGTGGTGGCGACGCGTTCCGCCGCCGACGTGAGCCGGTCGACCGGCCTCAGCCCCGCTCTCGCGACGGCCGTTCCCGCGGCCGCGGCGACCAGGATCCCGGCGCCGCCGATCAGGAACAGGACCACGGAAAGCTCGTTCAGGGTGCGCTTGGTCGGGCCGAGCGACTGGGCGAGCACCATCGCCTGACCGGCGCCCTGCGGGAGGGCGACGACCCGGCTGTCGGTCTTCGGGTCGGTGCGCAGGGAGAACGCCTTGTCCCCGGAGGCGACGGCGATCTCGTCGTCGCCGTACGGCGGGCGGCTGCCGGACTGCGGATAGGTCAGCCGCACCTTCTGCCCCACCGTCAGCTGGCCGATCTGCAGGTCCGCGCTGGCCAGGAAGGCACCGGGGACCTGCTGCAGTTCGGTCTGCACCTGCGGCGATTCGACCGCGGCCTGCGCGCGGGCGAGCAGGTTGTCGTCCACCTGCTGGTAGAGGTTGTCGCGCACGACGAGGTACGCGCCGAGCGACACCAGCGCCACCGCGCCCGCCACCGAAGCGGCCGCGAGCAGCGTCACCCGGCCGCGGAGCGAGAAGCGCCGCGTGCCCCAGCGGTCGCCGCGCGGATCCTTTTCGGACACGTCGACGACCGGCACCGGCTCCGTCACGGCGGGGTTTCCCTCAGGACGTAGCCCACTCCCCGCACCGTGTGGATCAGCCTCGGTTCGCTCCCAGCCTCGGTCTTTCGGCGCAAGTAGCCGACGTAGACCTCCAGCGCGTTGCCCGACGTCGGGAAGTCGTATCCCCATACTTCCTCCAGGATCCGGCTGCGGGTCAGCACGTGCTTCGGGTACGAGAGGAACAGCTCCAGCAGGGCGAATTCGGTCCTGGTGAGACTGATCTCCCGTCCGGCGCGGCGCACCTCACGCGTCCCCGGGTCCAAGGTGAGGTCGGCGAACGAGAGGACCTCGGCGTTCTGGGCGGCCTGCGGATCCGGGATCGCGCGGCGCAGAAGCGCGCGAAGGCGCGCGAGCAGCTCTTCGAGCGCGAAGGGCTTCGGCAAGTAGTCGTCCGCGCCGGCGTCGAGGCCGGAGACGCGGTCGGACACGGTGTCCCGCGCGGTCAGCACGAGAATCGGCAGGTCGTCGCCGGTGCTTCGCAGCCTCCGGGCGACCTCCAGGCCGTCGAGCCGCGGCATCATCACGTCGAGGACCATCGCGTCGGGTCTGTTGGCGATGATCGCTTCCAGGGCCTGCGCGCCGTCCCCGGCCAGTTCCACCTGGTAGCCGTTGAACTCAAGGGATCGCCTGAGTGATTCACGGACGGCCCTGTCGTCGTCCACTACGAGGATGCGCATGGCGACAGTCTTACGCAGAGTGCTGAGACTCGCCTAAGAACACACACAGAACCAACAAAGGAAATCCGGCAGTCCAGAAGACGTTTCAGCCGGTCTCAGGCCCTTTTGCAACGGGTGCGTTCCATCTCCGCCACAAAGCGAGCATCCGGACCCCCACGACGGCGGCGGCTGCTACCACCGTCACCGGCCCCGGCGGCAGTCGCAGAGCGTGACCGATCACGACGAGCACGGCCCCCGCGAGCGCCGCGACCGCGTAGATCTCCTTCCGCAGCACGAGCGGGATTTCCCGCAGCAGGAGATCACGCACCGCGCCGCCACCGATACCCGTCGTCATGCCGATCAGGCACGCCGCGTAGGGAGTGGCGCTCGCGTTCAACGCGATGGTGGTCCCCGCCGTCGCGAACACCCCGAGCCCGAGCGCGTCGGCGAGGAGTACCGCACGCCGCAGCTTCGCGATCTGCGGATGGAAGACGAACACGACCAGCGCGGTCCCGCCGCAGACCGCGAGATATGGCCAGGTCCGCAGGGTCGTGGGCGGCGTGATCCCGAGCAGGACGTCGCGGATGACCCCGCCACCGAGCGCGGTCGTCAACCCGACGACCACGACCCCGAAGACGTCCAACCTGGACCGCACCGCCGCGAGCGCCCCCGAAGCGGCGAACGCGATCAAGCCGAGGAACTCGAGGGCGGTGAGGATCATTACTGGTCGAGCAGGCCACCGCGGTAGGCCAGCAGCGCGGCCTGCACCCGGTTCGCCGCGCCGATCTTGGACAGGACGGCCGACACGTAGCCCTTGACCGTCGCCTCGGACAGGTGGAGGCGGCCGCCGATCTCCGCGTTGGACAGCCCCTGCCCGATCAGCCCGACGACCTCGCGCTCCCGCTCGGACAGCGACGCGAGCAGCTTGCGCGCCGGCTGCGCGGCCCGCTGCTCGTCCCGATGCGACTGCACCATGCGCGCCGCGACCCCCGGGTCGAGCACCGCGCCACCGCGCGCGAGGTCGCGCACCGCCCTGAGCAGCGCCGCGGGATCGATGTCCTTGAGCAGGAAGCCGTTGGCCCCGAGCCTGAGCGCGAGACTGACGTAGTCGTCGATGTCGAACGTGGTCAACATGGCCACGGTCGGCGGATCCGGCAGGGCGAGGATGGCCCTCAGCGCGCGAATGCCGTCGTCAGGCGCCCGCATCTTGATGTCGAGCAACGCGACGTCAGGGTGGTACCTCCGGGCGACCTCGACCGCTGATCTCCCGTCGCTCGCCTCGCCCACGATCTCGATATCGGCAGCGCCCGACATCATGGCACGCAGGCCCGAACGGACCAGTTCCTCGTCGTCGGCGAACATGAGCTTGATCAACGAAGCCCTCCGGCAGCCGGGGGAGCGGCGTCTCGCGTCCCGTTAACGAAGATTACCTACTGTTGTTCAGGGTTTCGAAACCAGACACGTACGAGTGACCCGCGCGGGTCATCTGTGTCGATCTAGGCGTCGATTCAGACCCTGTTTTGCCTGGGTCGAGTGTCGCCGCTCCGGGTCGGATCCGCAGGTCGAGTGTCACTGGACGGCCAGTGTCGCTGTCCGGCCGCCGATCTTGGGGCACCCGGCGCGCAACCGCCGTTCGGGGCATTCGGGGCCGGCCGCTTGGTCCGCCCGGGTGTGACTTGCGACCTCACGCTCGGGCGGCTCGCGTCACCCGGTAGGCTGCGCCTGGCAGTACATGCCCTCGTAGCTCAGGGGATAGAGCACCGCTCTCCTAAAGCGGGTGTCGCAGGTTCGAATCCTGCCGGGGGCACCACCAAGATCCACACGAGCACCGGTCCACGTTGACCAGTTGATTACTGCTTCTCAGCTATCAACTCACCATCTACCTCCTACGCCCTAACGGTTTGGGTCTGTACAGACATGTAGCTGGATACCGATCATGACGTAGTCGTTGTGGCCAGCAAGCTGCGCCACTCGACTGCCACCAGGGGACCCAGACCTACTTCTGCAAGGATGTCCCTATGAGTCGATGCCTAGGATCTGGCAAACAAGGCGACGTGGAGTACCAAACTGGAGGTGACGACTGGTATGTCAAGTGCCCGGTCTGCGGTACGACCTGGGCAGGCGGGAGCCACATCGTCGAGCCTCACGAAGATCGGCGATCGCCACACAAGTCGAATTAGCAAATCTCCGGCAGTTGCGCACTCATAAAAGAACCGCTTCAGCGGCGCATATCCGGTTAAGCGAAGATCCCGATCACCACAGGCAGTCTCACTGCAGACACAAGGCTTGGTCTGCTAGAGGAGGTCGCGTAATCATATTTTCCATCGGCCTCGAGCACGCCGTGTCTGAGTCCAGGCAACAGCATCGGACGTCCCTGTGTTGATCAAGAAAGCGTCCTCTCCTCGCTGCCTCCACAAGACTGGGCCCCGATGCAGCCAAACCTCCGGCAACAGCGCGAACAGCGGTCATGCGCCTTGCCGTAGTCGTAGTACATGACGAGGAGCATTCCGAGACGGTGACCATCAACGCAAACTTCCACCAGACGCCGCCAGCGCTCAAGCTTGACCCGGTCAGCGGCGATGCCCCTGCGGTGTGACCACCACGATTCGACGTCCTGTCAGGCCAGGCCGCGCTCGCTGACCGGGACTCGAAGCAAGCACGGCGTCGTCGCCTGGCAGCACTTCGATCCTTTGATCGAGTACATCGCGCAGCCGCAGTGCAGGCTTGCCATGTCGGCTGGCAAAGAGGATGAGTTGGGCCGGGCGAGCTCGGTTTGCCGCGGTAACGATCGTGGAGGCTGGGCAGCCATCAGTCGAGCCAGACTCCGTGATCTTCAGGTCGGCACGAGCAAAAATCGGCGAGATCTCCGCAGCCATCTCGCTGTCACGCCTCCTTCGGTTCACCGGACCCGACAGCTACTCTCCAGGAACAGAGCGAACTGGCGATCTCCACCGTCGAGAGCACCGATCGCCCTGAAGAACTCCACCATCGTTCAGTCGTCCGGGAACGGAACATGTGCCACAAACCGGCCTATAAGGGTGCTTGGGCTCAAACGCAACTCGGGCCAGAGCAGTGCGCAGTGCCCCGCTTGACGAGGCCAACAAGCCTCTCGGCCTCCCACTAGATCGCCTCTAATGCACCCCAGACTTCAGCGACTTCGCGGCGTGTCCGGTGGCGATCTGCGGCCAGTTCTCTCGCGACCAGAGTAGATCCTCAACTCGGTGGTTCAGCTCGATGGCCAGATCACCGTACTGAAGGAAGCGAGCACACGCGGCCTCGTAATCACTCGATGCGATGGCGTCGAGCGCCAGGCCACGCCGCTCGTGTTGTGATAACGACTTTTATCTTGATGGCCTACGAAGAGTTCGGCCATTGGGAATGTGAGCGCGTGACACCCTTGACCACAATTCCCGTCCTGACTACACTAGGACGCTCAATGGGCGCGTGAGCGCGTGACAGAAAGATAGCCTTGGACGCGAGCACCTACCTCGGCAGCCTCGGGATTGACGTAACCGAAGCCGCGCAGCCGACCATCGGGCGACTGACGCTCGCTGGGGAGTTCGTGCTCGGCCGCGAGCGCGGCGTGCTGCTTCGCCCCAAGCGCGGTGATGTGTCCGACCGCTATCTCGAGCTCCTCGCGGGCAAGGGCTATGCGTTCGTGATCGTCGACGGCGGTAGCTATCCGGCGTTCTACGCTCGCGAGCAGGAGGGGCTCGTCCCCGTGCGGGCACTGCCCATCGCTGACCGCAGTCACTTCCCGTCGACAGGAGTCCTCGGCGCCTGGGGGCAGTTGATTCGCGCGGCCGCCCGCCACGGTGATGCGGCAAAGCTGGGAGTCGCACAGATGGTCGCTCGCCTGGATGGCGATGACGTGTTCGGGCAGGACCTCGTCCGCCCCACGGGCGGCGTGGCCGTCTCGCGTCTCGGTGGTGACGCGTCGGTCGCAGCAGAACCGCTCCGCACGGCGGCTGCGCTCCTGGCCGGCTTTCGACTCCGCCCGAACGCGCCCGATGAGTTGGTCCGTCTCGTCGTCGCGCTTTCCTCACTGCTTCCCGACAAGGGCCAGTTCCCCGGGCTGACCGAGAGCGTGGCGCCCTTGGTGCGCGCACATCAGCTCGGCGCTAGTCGTCTCCTGGTCTCGGGCGGAGCGGGAGCGGAGATGGCCGCGCTCCTCGGCGCGGAAGGCACGATCTTTCTTCCGGCCGAGCTTCGCCTGCTCGAGCCGATGCTAGAGCGCCTGCTTCCGGGCGTCGAGCGCGTGTTCGCTGACTTCCTGCAGTCGAACCTCGACGGGTCCTACGACGGCGTGATCGTCGTCCCGCCGTTCGGCCTCCAGCTAAGCGGAGCCCAGCTGGGCCGGTTCGAGCTGTCGAAGCGCGGGGGCAAGGCGCGCAGCCGCGTGCCTGCAGAGCTGCTGTTCATCGAGCACGCGCTTGCGGCGATGGCCCATGGCGCTCTCCTCGTCACTGTCTTGCCCGAAGGCCTGCTCTCGAGCGCCGGGCAGGCGGACTTCCGCGAATGGCTGCTCGAACACGCACGTCTGCTGGCGGTCGTCAGCCTGCCTGCTGGAACCTGCTTCCGCGGCACGGGGGTGAAGTGCTCCGTCGTGATGCTCCGCAAGCCGGCGCCCGTCGACGACTACCCGATCCTCATGGTCGACGTGGAGGCGCACAACCTCCGCGGCGACATCGCCGCGGCGCGGTCGAAGCTCGACGACTTCCTCGAACGGGAGGTGGCCGCATGCGCGTAGTCACGCTGTCCCGCGCCGACCTCGGCAAGCGGCACGTTCGCCTCGACCCGGCCTTCTACCTCGGGCGCGAGTTGGTGCGGTCGACGATGAGCTCGGAGGGCAGTCGACACGTTAGCCTCGAGGATATCGTCGAGTCCATCCACGACGGGGCTCGCCTGCCTTCGGCTGCATCGGGGATCCCGATGCTCCGCTTGAACAACGTGCGGCCCTGCGAGCTGGACTTGAGCAGCATGGCCCACGTCGACGGCACCGCCGCCAAGTGGATCAATGTCCAGAGGAACGACGTCCTGTTCACGCGGGCAGCCCAGCCGTTTCGTGCGGCGGCGGTCCAGTCGGGGATGCCTGCAGAGCTCGCCGTGTCGTCGGAGCTAACCATCATCCGGCCCCGGCCGGCGGTCTTGCCCGAGTACCTGGCCGCAGTGTTCTGCACTCCGACGCTGAACCGGATCCTGCGTGACCTCGCGTACCGCGGTGGCTCGTCGGCGCTACCGCGCCTTCGCCTCTCGGACATCGCGCGCCTCCCGATCCCGCTGCCCTCGCGCAGCCTGCAGGAGTCGCTCGGACTGCAGTACCAGCAGGCCGTCGACCTGACCGCGAGCGCCCGCGCCGAGTTCAATGCGGTGGTGACAGCGATCCACACCGAGGTAGACCACCGCGTCTCCGGGGTCAAGCCCCCCAGCAGCGCCATCGAGGTTCTCCGATCGCAGCTGGCGGAACGGTGGGACGTCCCGTTCAACCGCGGGCGCGTGTTCCGCCATTCTTCTGCAGCATCATCGGCCGTGCGGCCGTTGCTCCAGCTTGCGAAGCCCGCCGGCACGAGCCTTCGTGGCCTCGCCGATGACGAGAAGGTCTTCGCCGTTCAGGCCGACGACGTGAACGAGCACACCTTCCTCGTTGAGGGCGGCGAGGTTCGGCCCCTGTCCGACCTGTCCTCTCGCATGCGGCAGCGGCTCGAGGTGGGCGATGTCCTGCTGTGCACGACGGGCTCGGGCGACCAGGTCGCTTACCTCGACGAGGAGCTCGGACCCGAGGAGCAGCCGCTCCTCGGGAGCGCCACCTTCACCGCACTCCGCTTCCACGAGACGCCCCGCGTCTTCGCCGTCGCGCTCGCCCATCCCCTCGTTCGCATGCAGCTCCGGCTGCTCTCCTCCGGGTCCATGCAGCGATTTGTCAACAAGCGCGACCTCGATGAGTTGCTCGTCCCGGTACTGGGTCAAGTTTGGCGAGAAGACTTCGAGACCCGGCTCACCCGAGCGATGCAGCGTCGCCGCGAGGCGTTGCTGGCGCGGACCGCGCTTATCGAAGCTGCCGACGACTACCTCCGGAAGGCGACGGCGTGAACGCCGTGGCGACGAGCATGAGCTTTCCTGGGGACTGGAGTCGCCTTATGCGACGTGATGTGCTCACGCGGGCACTCGGGTCGGCGCCCCGATTTGCCGTCGTGCTAGGGGACAACATGTCGTCACTCGATCGGGTCGTACGACAAGCCACGCAACTGGCCCCGCTGAACCGCATAGTCGATATGGTCGTGTTCGGCGAGGACGACCCGACGTGGCTCCAGCACAAGATCGGATTCGAGAACCTCCGCAACATCCACTACTACATGGCGGCCGCGCGCTGGGCCCGGCTGATCGAGGAGAATGCGATCCGTCCGACCGGCCTCGGGCGCCGCTACGTCAGCTCTCGCTTCGAGCCTCGCGTAATCCTCGCAAGGGTTCGCGGCCGCGCGATCTTTGAGAAGGTCCTGCGCGTGACTGGCGACGACGTGCCGACCCCGGACGTCGTCGCTGGCGTCCTGCTGCGCTGGAGCTTCCGTTACAGCAAGTGCACGGTCACGCGACGCGCCCGCGACTTCTGCGCGATCTTCGGCGAGGCCGCAAACCCGAAGGAACGCAAGCTCGTTGATCACTCGGCGTGGTTGGAGCCGCAGGACCTGCTGGCCATTGACGGCGTCGCCGCGATCTGGCCGGCCCTGCAGCTCACGCCTATCAAGGACATCCGGCGTTCGAAGAATACTTCGCGGGGCGAGGCGACCGACGCCCTGCTGCGCCTCCCGCTTAAGGAGGAAGCGTGACCGGCCCAATCACCTCGAAGATCCGCGACTTCCTGATCGGCTGCGGTCCCGCGACGCCCGAGCGCGTTGCGGAGGCCGTCCCCGAGCTCACGGAGGTGGGAGGTGCCGAGCGTGCCCTCTTGCTGATGAGACTCGACCCGACGCTCGAGCGGACAGGTAACGAGATGTGGGCGGCGCGGGGAACGGCGATCACCGACGACAGCCGCGTACGGAAGGCCGTCGACAAGTTCTTTGAAGGCCGCGACGGCGTCCCGCTGGCAAGCGCGGTGCAGGCGGTAGCGAACGAAACCAGCTTGCCACAGCACAAGGTGCACGAGCTCCTCACCGAGCAGTTCGTCGTGGCGGGCACCAACATTTTCAACCGGCGACGGTAGCGAGAGGACCCATGGCCAAGAGGAAGAACACCACAGACACGCTTCGCGATGGTGCGCGGGAGAAGCTCTCGCAGCTCGGCTACCAGCAGATCAAGGACGACTTCGCGCTCTTCGATCCGCTCGGCGACGGATCCATGTCGGCGACCGCCGAGCTCGTCGCGCTCGACGAGGACGAGCCCGTCATCCTCTTCGCCAGCGGCGAGCCCGGCGATGCCTCGCGGCCTGCCGTGCAGGACGACGCGAAGTTCAAGGCCGGCCTCGGTGCCGCCGCCGGTAAGCCGTTTCGCTTCGTCTGGGTGTGGGACGACGAGAACGACTTCATCTTCGACGTCGAGAAGGACGCGCAGGTCTCGGCGCTGCCGGCCCGGGACGAGTGGAAGACCGTCGCCCGGCCGATCTCCGAGTCCCGCACCCGGCTCGTGCAGGAGCTCTCGGCCGAGTACCACCGTGGTGACTTCCGGGCAATCCAGCGCAAGTTCGATCAGCTGCACGAGGCCATCTACTCGCGCGGCGGCGTCAAGCCCACCAATGCCGCCATCGACGAGCTCGGCAAGCTGCTCTTCCTCAAGGTCCACCTCGAGAAGGCGCCCGGCTACGTGCTCACGCGCGGCGCCGCGAAGGGCAAGCGGTTCGCCGACATCTACTCGGCCGACCACGTGCGGGAGCACAAGAAGGACGCCGTCATCCAGCTCAAGGACGCCTTCCGCGAGATCAACAACCTCCCGCAGTACAAGGCGACAGACATCACCGGCGAGGTGCACACGATCTTCTCGTACGACGAGCCGCTGCGTCTGGAGAACCCGGAGGTCCTCGCCCTCGCCATCGAGGCCATCGAGCTGCGTGATCGTGAGGGCAAGCCCATCCGGCTCTCCGTCCCCGACCGCGAGCTCCTCGGCAACGGCGAGAAGGCCCGCGAGATGCGGGCGCACCTCATCCACGAAGACTTGCTGGGCTGGGCCTTCGACGTGTTCCTCCGCGGCAAGTACGCGAGCGACGAAGGACTCGCCACCTACCTGACACCCAGCCAGGTCGTGGAGTGCATGGCCCGCATGGTCTTCCACGACGTCCCCGACGCGGACCTCTGGGCACGACGAGGCGACGACGGGCAACGTGAGCGCTGGAACCCCCAAACCGACGAGGAAGCCGCGCTCCCCGCCTTCCTCGTCGGCGACATCTGTTGCGGTACCGGGCGCTTCCCCATCGGCGCGCTGCGCGAGGTGAAGCGGCGCGTGCTCGACGACCGCCACGTCGGCCACTCCGACGACGACAAGCTGCGCTGGCTCTCGCAGATGAAGCGGCACAGCTTCTTCGGCGCCGACCAGGCCTCGGGATCGATCCAGAAGGCTCGCATCAACATGCTGCTGTACGGCGAGGACCACAGCCAGCTGCTGAAGGTCGACGACTCGCTGGTCGACTCGCATCTCGATCGGCTCATCGGGAAGTTCGACGTCATCCTGACCAACCCACCGTTCGGCTCCGGCAAGTATGACGATCCCCTCGGACTGGCGCGCATGCGCGACGAGGCGCGCGGACTCGAGCTCGGCTGGTCGTGGACTCCCGGGAATCGCGCCAGGCGGAAGGAGCTCAAGAAGGCGGATCCGGCCTCGCTGTTCATCGACCGCAACCTGCAGCTCTTGAAGCCCGGCGGGCGGCTCCTGATCGTCGTGCCCGACGGCATCCTCAGCAACTCGGGAGACGCATACGTCCGCGAGTACCTGATGGGAACAAGGGACGATGAGGCGGGGAGCTTTCTCGGAGGAAAGGCGATCTTGCGTGCGGTCGTGAGCCTGCCCACCGAGACCTTCTCCATCGCCGGCACCGGCGCAAAGACCAGCTTTATCTACCTGCAGAAGAAGCGGCATTCGGCCGAGAAGCAGGGCCCGGTCTTCATGGCGGTTGCCGAGCACGTCGGGTACCTAAAGAAAGGGAAGACCGAAGTCCCTGACCCCCAGGGGAACGACCTCGTGCTCATCTCCTCCACCTACGTGGAGACAGCGCGATGAGGTTCTACGAAGCTCTGCACCCGACGAAGCCGATCGCACTGGCAGAGCTCCTTGGTGGGGAACGCTGGTCGCCGGACTACTTCCGCCCCCACTACGTTGCCAACGAACTAATTCTCGAGGCCCGCGACGATGCGTCCACGTTGGGCTGCTTCTCCGAGCGGCTCACGTGTGGCCCCTTCGGATCTTCCGTTCCGGCCAATCTCTTCGTCAACTCCGGGGTTCCGTTCCTCCGCATGTCGAACGTCCGGGCCTTCTATCTCGATAGCTCCGGTTTGGTTTGCTTGCCCGAGGGTGAGGCGGATCGTCTTCAAGCCGCGAACTTCGCTCCAGGCGACCTCGTGATCAGTAAGACTGGCCGCACCGGACTCGCCGCTGTGTTGCCCCCGGGCCCGCGACGCTACGTCATCTCCCAGGACGTTATCGGGGTCACTCTGCGTTCTCGCGTATCCCCCTACTTCGTGGTGGCCTTTCTGAACTCTGACTACGGGGCCCTGCAGTTTCGGCGCATTGAGAAGGGCAATGTCCAGGCTCATCTGGATCTCGCGACAACCCGTGCAGTTCGCGTACCGCTTCCCGACCGTCGCATCCAGGATTACATCGGCGCGAAGGTCGACTTGGCGGAGCGCTGTCGCGCTGTCGCCTCTCAGGAGCGTGAGAAACTCGGCACGGAACTAGCGACGCTCTATGAGGGCTGTCCTCATGACGCGCTGTCGTCGCTCACTACAATGATTGCGCCCGCGGAGATCGACGGCTCGCGGCTGGATGCTTGGTACCACCAGCGCCACTTCATCACGCTCACGGATTGGCTGCGCCGGAATCCTGCTTTCGTTGAACTCGGCAAGGTCGCGAGTCTCTCCTCGGATCGGTGGTCACCGGGAGCCCACGGCCAGAGCACGTTCCGCTACATCGAGATCTCCAACGTCGACTCCTCGACGGGCCACGTGTCCCACTCCGAAGTACCGGTCAAGAACGCGCCGAGCCGTGCGCGCAAGCTCCTTCGTGGCTTCGACGTGCTCGCCTCGACCGTGAGGCCGAACCGGGGTGCGGTAGGACTCGTGCCGGACTGGCTCGATGGTGCGGTCGCTACGACCGGCTTCGCAGTTGTGCGGCCCGCCAGCAAGACGGACGCGTTCTTCCTGTTGGCGGTGCTCCGCCACCCGGCTTCCACGGCTCAGCTGATGCGGTGCAACACCGGCTCGGCGTATCCGGCCATCGAGGAATCTGTGCTGCCGCAGATCTGGATCCCCGGGGCGAAGTTGGAGACCCGCAAGAGCCTGGGAGCGCGGGAGCTCAGACGCACGACCTTGTTGCAGACCGCGGTCGATCTGGTCGACCAGGCCAAGGCCGACGTCGAGGCCCTGATCGAGGGCACACTCGACGTGAAGGCGATCCTCGCCGGAACGCTCAAGCCACCGACCGCGGACGACATTCCGGAGCTGGCGGAGGACGACGCATGAAGGTCCTCGGCATCGCTCCCAGCTCGACCGACTTCAAGTGGGCGCTCCTCCATGGCACCCAGGCCCTACCCCGGATTCTGCCGCTCCCGTCCACGTCACAGAAGCTGCCCGCCGACGCGTGTGAGGGGCACGCGCTGGTGAGCCTTCGAAGGCTGCTCTCGACCTTCCTGGCCGAGCAGGTAGTAGAGCGAATCTGCGTCCTGCAGGCCGGCTCCTCGCAGTTCCGAGGGCCGTCGGCCTCGCGCGTCAAAGCAGAGGGGATCGTCCGACTAGTGGGCGCTGAGCTCGAGCTGGCCGTTGACCTTGTCTCGCCGCAATCTCTCCGCGCACAGCAGAAGCGATTCGCCTCCATCGCGTCTGCTTCTCCCGAGGACGTGTTGAACGGCGCTGCGGACTTCAAGCCGAAGACCTGGCGAGACGCGGTGCTCGTCGCGTGGTGGGGGGCTCGGCGAATGAGCAAGACCCTTCAGGACATCGAGCAGCTCATCGCTGCGACCGGGAAATACAGGCTCGAGTCGGAGAACACCGAGGGCGCGAATGCGTACGCCTTCCGTGCGCACCACGTACCCCTCAACCTGCCGGTGTTCCTGAAGGTCCTGTACCCCGATCCGAGCGGCGGCCTCTTCGCGGAGCCGCGCCTGCTCGTGGAGGCGACCAGGACAGAGGGCAACGGAAACAACCTCGTACGCGTCCACGACGCGCAGCGCCTCGGCGACGACTTCGTCCTCATTGCCATGGAGTATGTCGTTGGCGGCAGCATCCTCTCGCGGCTGAGCGGCGGGCCGCTCCCGATGATGGAGGCCGTCTGCGCGGCGATCGGCATACTCCACGGGCTCGCGCAGCTTCACCAGGCGCTCCTCGTTCACCGGGACATCAAGCCCGCGAACGTGCTGATCTCGCAGCGACACGGGCGCATCTGGCCGAAGATCACCGACTTCGGGTCGGTCGCGCGACTGGCTCATGCGAGTGCGAGTGTGACCGCCTCGCGCCACAGCGCGCTTTACGTGCCGGCCGAAGGATGGGCGACGCCGAGCCGCTACGACGTGCGGTCGGACCTCTACCAGGTTGGCCTGGTGCTCTCCGAGATGGTGCACGGCCCTCTGCCGTACAACGACGACGCCTACCTGGACCGCGAGGCGAGGAAGGAGCTTCGCGACCTGGCGAGGGCATCGGGCGGCGGTGTCGACGATTTCGACAGGCAAAAGGTGGTCGACCGTGCGCTGGCCCGGGCCGCGTCTGGAAAGGGCGTGATCTCCTTCGGGCGGATGCAGCCATACGTGCCCAAGAGCCTGGCGCGCATCATCAACAAGGCGGTCGCGCCCGACCCCGCCGCCCGATACCAGACGCCGTCCGAGATGATCGGCGATCTCGAGGCGCTCCGGCTGCCCGACTGGAGGCTGGCTCCCTGCAGTGAGCAGTACGCCGCCAACGGATGGTCGGGCTGGGACTGGAGCATCGGGAAGGATCCGAAGAAGCCGGAGCAGTGGATCGTCCTGCGCTCCCGTGAGGCGACGACGAACTTCCGCCGGTGGGCCGCAGCCGAGAGCGCGCGAGCAGCCTGTGGACTCGTCATGGAGGCTACGGCATGAGCCTCCCTGCCCACCCGAGCGACGCGGGCGCGCTCTTCAAGCATCTTGCCCAGTGGGGCGAGGTGTCGGCCTATGAGGCCGCGGGCCTCCGCGCTGGGCCGTGGGTCTCGGTGTTCGAGAACGCAGGCGCCCTCGAGGCGGTCCACGACAAGCACGGTCGTCCGGTGGCCTGGCACCTGACGCCACCCTTCGTGCACCTCCTCGAGTGCGACGTGCAACAGGTCGGGCGTCGTCTGTGCTTCGCGGTCCGCGAGTACCGCGCCTACCTGCTCTGCATCCTCGTCGAGGGGCTGGTCGATGCCGGCCGCGCGGGCATGACCGTGGAGCTCGAGGAGTGGACGAAAGGCGACCTCGCGCCGCTGCTGGCCGAACTCAACGCCTTCCTCACACCTCTGGAGGGCGGCAAGCGCCTAGTCGATCTCGCGCCCACGGAGCTCGAGGCCCGCTTGGCCGACCTTCCCGAGCGTTCGCGGCCGTTCGCCGACTGGGACAGCTACGCACTCGGACACTCCGCACGTCCGAAGGAACTCTTCGAGTTCGCGCTGCGGCGCTTCGGACCCGCCTGCGTGACGCTGCCCATCGCCGTCGAGACCGCTGCGGTGCTGCGTCCGCTGCCGCTCAAGCGAGAGAACGGCTTCGGACTTGGCAGCGCCTCTATTCCGCAGCCGTGGAACACGCAGCGCTTCGGCGTGTTGAGCGGCGCCCCGATCGTCGATGCGCGTGGCCAGCGCATGTTCGACGAGGACGCGCCGCTCAACGAAGTGCTCCTCGAACATCTCCGTGATGCTGTGGTGGAGCACCCGTTCTACGCCGCGATGATCCACCTGGGCATCTGCGCCTGGCGTTCGCCAGCGTCGATGATGCCCACCGTGGAACTCTACGTGCCCGCGTCCGGCTGCCTGCACGACGTCTCGGTGCTCGTGGGCTCCCGCGGGGTCGGCCGCGTGGCCGAGCTGCTCGGCGACCTCGTTCACGCGCAGGGCTACACACCCTTCGGCCTCGTCGACGGCCGAGTCTCCGACGAGCTCATGGGCAACCTGCTCCGGAACCTCCTCGAGCTTCGAATCCTGCGTCACCAGGACGAGCTCCTGGTGCTCGACGACGACTACCAGTCGTCACTGATGGCGGCACGTCTGCGCACCGTGTTCCGGCCCGGCAAGAAGCTGCAGGAGCGCACGGTCGAGGAGCTCGCACGGCGGGCGTCGGAGGGAGGTGCCGCATGAGGCCTTGCAAGGCCGACCTGGCATTCGACTGGATGCGCAGCCAGCCGCGGCGGGCCTTCCACTACCGGGGCGAGGTGTGGGCGGCGCTGGCGGAGCTCCATTCGGATGAGTTCGCCGTGAGTGACGATCGCAAGACGCCGTGGTTTTCGCTGCATCGAGACATGACGCGGGACGCCCGTTTCGTTCGAGGTGACAAGGGATGTTCGAGCTCATCGGAGGCGCCATCGCTGAGGTCACCTCGGCCGAGGTCGCTGCCGTGACCGATGTGAAAGAACCAAGGGTCTGGATCTTCCAGGCCAATCCCAAGTTCTACCGGATCCTCGAGGCCCTCCAGCACATCGACCGGATGCAGTTCCTGACCAACCGGTACAAGGACCGCATCCACGTCGGCGACATCGTCCTGCTCTGGATGTCGGGAGACCACGCGGGCATCTACGCCCAGACTCGTGTCGTGGAGGGCGTCGCGGATCGGAAGTCCGATGGCGACGATGCGGCGTTCTGGGCGGACCCGAGCCGCGGAGCCACGACCGAGCCCCGCGTCGTGCTCGCGATCGAGAAGCGGTTCCTCGGCAACCCGCTCCTCAAGACCGCCATCGCGGCCACGGAGGGGCTGGACAACCTGATGATCCTCCGGCAGCCGAACGGCACCAACTTTCCCGTCGACGCTGACGCGTGGGAGCTGTTGCGACCGCTCCTGCCTACCGAGGAGACCCACGAGCCGACGCGTGAGGTTCTCACGTGGGCGATGAAGCGGGCTAGGGCAGGCAAGATCTACGACGAAAGCTGCAACGAGCTGCTTGAGCGCTTCGTTACCGAGACGTTCGCCGATGGAGAGGAGCACTCCCGGGACGAGATCACAAGCTGGTTCGCAGCGAACTACCCGCTCTTCAAACCGATCACCGTTCAGTGCCACGTCGAGAAGTACACGACTAACTCCCGCAGTCGCGTCCACTACAACGCGGCGCCAGAACACGACCTCCTCTTCCGCGTCGACGACGACTGGGCGCGCCTTCGCCTCTACCGACCGGGCGACGATCCCCCGCCGATCCACAACAAGCCTGACGCGCCGAAGGGCTCGAAGGCCAAGACGTCGAAGAAGGCGAAGCAGGTCTCACCCCTCGACCGCAATCGCCAGCTGCTCGCGCATCTCGCCACCCTCGGCGAGCTCACGCCGGGTGATCTGGAAGACCTCGGGCTGCATGTGGCGCACCTGAGCGACTGGCTCGACTCGCTGCTGGCGCGTCGTCCCGAGGCATACGTGGTCACCCCGCTCTTCCTTCACCTCATCGACGGAGACGCGGGCCCGTCCGCGTTCACCACCCGACTCGCGGCGCGCTTCATGGGCGAGCATCTCCGGCGACACGCCCCGGAGCCGATTCCGGAGCTCGAGGAGCACGTCTGGGCACGGTTCGGACATTGGCACCTGACGCAGCCCCACGGCGGCGATCAGAAGACGCACGCCTACCTGAGCGTGCCTATCCGCGAGCCGCGCGACGTGGGGGCCTCGGAGCGACTCGACCTGTTCGCTCAGCTTCCGCCGAAGGTGATCGGGGATTTGATTCGAGAGCCCGAGTTCCTTTCGGAGCAGCAGTCCTGGAGCGCCGACGCGGCGTCGAAGTCGTCGGAGGGGCCGCTCAGCACGCAGCTCCGTCGAAGCTGGAAGCGCCCGTTGCTCCTCAGCACCGTGGAGCTGCTCGTGGCCGACGACGGCCAGGTGCTGATCGGCAAGATGGAGCGCACCGACGTGATGACCCGGAGCTACGTCGTCGCCGGCCTACCGCTCTGTCGCCACGGCGAGTGGGAGCCTGCCGCCGCGCTCGGTCGCGAGGCCGCCGCAGAGCGACTCTTCCAACACCCCGTCGCGGCGGCGCTCCTTCAGTTAGAGGTTCACCGTCTGTTCTCCGGCCTGGCGGGCGATGTGGCGGCGCTGATCCACGTCGGTGGAGGTGTGGCGCATCTCGAGCTCGACGGCGCTGGGCGGGGCCCTCTGTGGCGGCACGTCCGCTCGATGCTCGAGCAGGTCGGCTACTGGCCGGTGGGGGCCAGCACCCAGGATTCGCTCTGGGCGAGCGCCGTCCACGTGATGTTGAAGAACCTCGAACTGCTCGATGTGTTCGAGCGCGACGGCGACGTGCTGCGTCTGACCGACGACTACCAATCCAAGATCAAGGCTCATCCGGGACACCTGCAGAACCGGGGCGAAAAGCCCTACCGCGTTCGCCTGTCGCAGTTCCTGGCGGCTCTCCACGGAGGACAGGCATGAACACGCCGTTGGTGCGCATCGCGCTCCCCAAGCTGTTTCTATGGAGCGAGGCGGCTCGCATCCAGGAGTACCCGGAGGCGGCGTCCCGTGCCGAGCCAGGCCGCGTCTATTCACGGGCCGATCTCGAGCGCGTGGTCTTCGACATCGCTTCCACGATGGAGTTCAAGGGCGGGGCGCCGCGCGGCAAGGGGACCGACGGCGTCATCAACACGTACGGGATGGAGCGCAGCGGCGCCCGCTACCGCATCAACGGGATCAGCCTCTTCGAGCGGGTCGACAAGGGCCTCCGGGCCACCGCGGAAGGTGTGGAACTGGGGAAGGCGTTTCGCGAGGCGGCCGCTGACGTCGACTGGGCTCGCGCCCTCGCCAAGCAGCTGCTTCGACGAGATCCTCGCACGCGCTTGGTGATCGGGCTTTGCCTTGCGGGCTGGCGACTGGGAGTCGAGGCGCCGGGTGGCGTTCCCACGGGCGCGTTGTCGCTCACGTCGCCCGAGGGCGATGTCCTCGAGATCGCTCAGCGCAACTGCGACGGCTTCAACACGCTGCTGCGCCACAACGCCGAGCTCGCCCTCGGGCCGCGTTGGCGCGCTGACCTTTCGGCTCTGGGCGAAACCGCGGCGGTCGTGTGGGAGGGCGTCCAGGGTGGAGCACCCTCGACGAACGACCTCCCGACCGCGCTCAAGAAGGCCCTGGCCGTGTTCTTCCACATCCGAGCCTTCGAAGGTGGTCCCTCGACCTGGGGCCTGGACGCCGGTGGACTCGCTGGTGCGCTGGCGGTGGAGAACCTTCTCGAGCTCGGATTCGAGGGAACAGCGCCCGTGCGGTTGACTGACGACGAGGCGTTCGCGCGGGCGCTTCGCGATTGCGCTGACTCCGAGGGGTTTCTCATCGTGAGTCAGCTCGGCGAACGCTTCGGAGAGCTCCTACAGGCGCCGGACGAGGATCGAGCCGTCGTCCTCGACAGCTACATCCGGACGGCGATGTACCACGAGCAACTGCGATTGCTCGACCGCCACGCAGGACAGCCCCGCATGGGACGAGGGCTGTTCGGTGAGCCCGGCGCACGTCGCGTCCGCATCGAGTTCACGCCCGTCCACAAGACCATGAACGTCGAGACTGCGGAGCAGACCCCCATGGGTTCCTCCAGGGAGATGCAGGGAGAAGACCGATGACCATCACCAAGCCGTGGGCCGCCAAAGGGGTCGCACTCTATCCGCCTTCCTTTTCCATGGTGGGCCAGAACCAGGTGTTCAACGCACTCCACCAGTTCCGCCGGTCCTTCTGGGACGGTGCCGCGAATGACATCGCCGGCTTCTTCATCGCGTTCGGCGACTGGGGTCTGGGCAAGACGCGGCTTGGCTACGAGCTCATCGCGGAAGCGACGGGTCGCGTTGACCAGTGGCTGCTCAACAAGAACGAATACATCATCCCGCCCTTCCATCAGGCCGACAAGAAGCCGCGTGTGCTCGAGCCGGCGCTGCAGGATGGGGTCCTGCCGCTCTACATCCGCTACAGCACCGTGTGCGACGACGAGCTCGACGCTGCGACGTGGGTGGCTCGCCTGGCGGTCGAAGCCCTGCGGCACACGTTGCACGCCAACCCCGCCGCTGGCGGGCCGCGGGACCTCTACGAGGACCTCAAGGCTGCGATGCAGGCCAAGGGCGTGAACTTCAAGGCGCTCTCGCTCGTCGACGACGACACGCGATCGTTCGAGGACCGGCTTCGCGATGCGAAGAAGGTCTTGCGTGATGCTGGCCTGAACCACCTCTGGATCATCGTCGACGAGGTCGAGACGCCCGGTGACTTGAAGCGGGGCCTTCGTGAGGACACGCAGACCAAGGTCGACGACGAGTACCTCCTGATGGTCTCAGAGGTCATCAAGCACGAGAACTGGCGGAACCAGCATCCGGACGTGAACTTTCTGCTGCTGTGCAGCGTGGGCATGCGCGACCAGATCCACATCGGTCCGAATCTGCGCCGAGCGAGCTCGGTCACGATCGAGCCGAACCAACTGACCGACGTGCAGAGCTACGTCGACCACATCAAGGGCAGCCTGGTCGACCCGGACGCCGTCGACTACCCGGTGGGGACGCTCGAGGGCGCATTCCTTTCGGCCAATCGGAATTTCGGCTGGCTGAACGTGATCATGGCGTCCATCCACGAGACGTACGCCCGGCACATGGAGCGCAGCAACGGCTCGAGCGCGTGGGAGCTCCTGAAGGACTTCGCCAAGACGGATGCCCGTGCCAAGCATATTTTCAACGACGACGCCGTCCTGCCCCTGCTCGGCACGGTGACCGGGGTCCCCAAGCAGGAGCTGGAGCGGCTCGTGTACGGCCAACTGCCGGCTCCAGTCGGAGGGGCGGCGAAGGCGGCGTTGACCGAGGAGATGGCCGATGCGCTGCTCGCCCACGAGGTCGCGGGCCGCGGACACGCCTTCGCGAAGCTCTTTCAGGTTCACATCGACGAGCGCGCGCTTGCGAACGAGCTGACCCGTCCCGAGTTCGGCTTCAAGGCGAAGGAAGGGAAGACGGACACGTACTTCACCCCGAACTGCGAGGTGTCCGTCGTCGGGTTGCTCGAGGCCTTGCGCGCGTTCTCCGTTGCGGTCGGGGGAGCCCCGGGCGCCACTGGTGACTTCGTCGTCTACGCCGACGTCGAACAATGGGGCGAGCAGCTGGCGGCGCTCTACCCGCGAGAGGGCATCGAGTTCGCGGCCGAGTCGCTCCACCGCATCTTCTCGAAGCCGGAGTACCGAGTCGACGGGACCCGGTTCATCGGGATGTCGTTCCGGCTCTGGCGCGAGTTCAACAAGCTCCTGATCTCGGCGGCTGAGAGCGTTCGCTTCTTCAGGGACGGCAAGTACGAGGCCCCGCTCGACGAGTACGTCCGCGGCGTCAGCCAGACGAAGGCGAAGCGCGGGACGGCGATCTGCCTCGGCATCGCGAAGCTCCTCGACGACCACATCAAGGATGAGGACACCAGGCAGATCTCGGGACTCAAGAACGTTCCGCACAAGGCGTTCACCTCCGCGTTCGGCTCGCCGTCGCTTGATGGGCTTCGGGTCACGCCGGATGGTCGGTGCACGGTCGTGTACTGCCTGGACGCGCAGGAGACCCTCGACAAGCTACGCGGTTACGTCGGCCTCGAGCGGGTCCACCCGATTCTCGTCCTGTTCCCGGCAGGCGCGGACGTGGCCTCGTTCGAGCAGCAGCTCGATGCGTCGCCGGCTCTGCGCCGCTGCGTACTGACGCGGCGCCTCGTGTCGCAGGAGGAGGAGTTCCTTCTCAAGTACTCGGGCCGAGGCTTCGCCTACAACGCCCACCAGGCACGTCTGAGCAAGGTCGCGAAGGGGCTCGAGGGTTCCTACCGCGACGAGTGGCAAGCGAAGAGCCGGGAGTGGGCGAACGGCCTCCGTAAGACCGGCTATCTCCTCGCTCCCATCTGGAGCCGCAAGACCGGCAACAACACGGCCGATTTCGCGAAGGGCTACCGCTACATGTTGGCGAAGGACTGCTCGCTCGATGCTGCCAGCGACACAGCCGGCGGACCCCTTAATAACGTGGAGTTCGAAAACTCCCGACAGGCGGCGAAAAGGAACATCGATGCACCTGCCGCATGGAAGTACGGCGACCTCCTCGGCGTGCTGACGACCGACGGCAGCCTGCTTCCGAAGGTGCCTCGGTGCTTCTTCGCGCTCCTTCAAGAGCTCAAGACGCAGTCGGCGGTGAGCAAGCTCGCCAACAGCTTCTTTTTCGCGGTGCCCGACAGCGAGATGAAGGCGCTGCAGCAGCTCGAGCAGATCCTCGAGGTGCTCATCGGCATCGGGCTCGTCCGCAAGAAGAACGACCTCTACAAAGCCGTCGACCGGACGATGCTCGAGAGCCGTCGCCAGTCGGCGTCGACCTGGCTCGAGGGGGAGTGCAAGGACGCGATCAAGACACTCACCGACCTGTTCCCCACGCAGGCCAGCATTCTGCTGAGCAACAGCTACCCCACGGCCAAGCAGCGACTGGTGACGGCGGAAAAGCAGATCCAGCAGGTGACCTCGGACCACCTGACCGCCGACATCGACTGCCTGACCGAGGGATCGCTCAAGACGGTCGTCGCTCAGGTCCTCGACATTGAGGAGTGCATCCTCGGTGTGTGCCCGCTTGAGATAGGCGAGACGACGCTCCACTTCGACTGCTCGCCGGCGCGAATCCTGTCCTACGAGAGCCGGTATTCGAAGCTCTCGCTGTGGGAGCGCGTCGCCTTCCTGACGTGGCTGAAGAAGACGTTCCTGGAGATTCGGGACGAGATGATCGAGGAGATCGACCAGCTGCTGGGCGAGTCGGCCACGCTCGATGAGGCTGAGGACCACCCATTCCCCGTCGCCCCGGTCACGCTGCCGCTCAAGGCCATCAAGTCCGAGCTCGAGAACGCGGTGAAAGGACCCGCTGCGGCAGGCACGCAGACGCGAATGGCGACGATCCCGGTCGCGTCGTACACGCTGATGATCGACCAGTACCTGGTCAACTCGCAGTACGAGCACGCGTGGAAGCGCATGGACGCGCTAAAGGACCTTATCAGCAAGGAGCGGCCCGGTAGCTTCTTCGCGCAGTTCAAGAAGCTCCATGAGCAATGGGCGAAGGCGGTTAAGGATTATAAGGCCGCCACCTCCGCGTGGCAGTCGCTGGGCGACTTCATGGCCGACGCTCCGCAATTGGTGCAGTCCTCGCTCAATCCGCTCAAACACGAGGTCCAGAAGTTCTGCGGCCTCGTGGAGGGAGGTCTGAAGCAGCAGGTGCAGTCGCTGATCGACCAAGTGCCGGAGACCGAGCTCCTTAAGAGCCTGGAGACCGAGGTCGTCGCGACCGGACAAGCAGTCCAGGGGCTCCCGCAGCAGGTCACAGAGAAGCTCGACGAGCTCAAGACGGGACTCCGTCAGGTGATTCGGCAGAAGGAACTGCGCGCGCTCAACCGGGTCCTTAGGGCGAACGGGAAACCGGCCAAGGCGGAGCCGACGCCGGCTGCGACCTTCGGGACCACGAAGGCACGCTACGAGGCGTTCAACGGCCAGGTCTCCCAGGAGGGTGCAGGCTTCTTCGAAGGCGCTGGCACGGACGTCCACTTCGGTCTGTGGGTCGATATCTCCGGCGACCTGGAGGCCGGCTCCTACAACGAAGACCAGCACCCGGACCACGCCGACGCGATTCGCGAGCTCAAGGAGATGAAGCTCATCCGCTCGAAGCTGGAACTCCGATGAAAGCGCGCATCGTCGAAGCACAGGCTGACCTGTTCGAGGTAGGCGTCCTCTCGCAGACGGCAGGCGTCGAGAGTGTTCCCACGGATCGGCTCCTGGCTGACCCGTCGGGGCCTCCGCTCGTCGTCATCGGTGGGCTGCTGGATGCCGAGCGCCTCGTCGACTTGCGCAAGTTATCGTCCGCGCTCGCGCGGGCGCGGGTAGCCGTCATCGTCGTGCCGCCGTTCACGGATCTGGACCTCGGCCGCTACTTCGAGACGCCGGTCCAGCTGGGAGTCCGACGCCGCGCCGCGGATTCGGCTGCTCGCATCACCGACGGCGCGCTCGAGGAGGTCCTCGGCGGAGGGGTAAAGGTACGGTCGGACCACTTCTTCGACACGACGCTCGGCGCAGGCGTGCTCGCTGTGGATGCCCAGAACAAGCCCTTGCTCCTCCGGTACCAGGCGACCAACACCGCGGGTCCGGTGTTCTTCTCCGCGCTCCAGCTGCTTACCTACACGGCGCTGACCGACGAGGCGCATCGCCAGAGTCTGCTTGGGCACCTCCTGTCGTGGACTCCGTCGGTCACGGCGGAGTCCAGGGGGATCGCACGGCAGCCGTCGAGCCCGCCGAAGGCCGAGGCAGTCGGTGAAGGGGTACTCGTCCCCGTTGCGCTGCTCCTTGCGGCCGGCGGCCCGCAAACAGCGGAGCTCCTGCGATCTCGAGCCGGGGCGCTCCTTGGCGTGGACCTGAGCGCCAACGACGTCGATCAAGCCCTCGAGGAGTTCACGCGTCAGGGGCTCGCGGCCTTCGACGCGCCGACAACGAGCGATCGCGGGGCTCTCGTCCGGTTTCTCGAGCAGCGCGGGATGCACCCGTACCTGCGTGAGCTCGGGGCCATGCTCGCCTCAGAGGAGACGATGACATGAAGAGCATCGAGCTGGCTCGCGCACTCGCCGCGGCAATGAGCCTGCGGCTTCCCGGCACCGTCGGGAAGATCGCCAACAAGATGCGGTACATCGACTCGAAGGCCCCGCTCTTCGTGCGTGGCGGCATAATCCGCAGCATCGAGTCGCGCCGGTTCGATCGCGTCTACGCCGTCGGCGTTTCCTCCAAGAGCCGGAGCATGCCCGCCCTGGGCGGCATGCTCTATGGAGCTGCGGCGCTCCGCCACGACATCGTCGTGTCCGGCAACCAGGTGACGGAGGGCTTCCAAGACAGCCGTGTCGACATCAATGACATGAACTTCCTGGACGCGTCCGAGCGACTTGCTTGGAAGGAGTACATCCTTGTCTACCAGCTCCTGACGGACCTCCTGGATTCGGACACGAAACCGGATGTCATCTTCGTCGACATCCCGCTCCTTGTCCCGCGCGCCGAGCAGAGTCTCAGCGTCGCCGAGCCCGACGTCGAGGAGGAGTGGCACGAGCTGATCGAGGTGATGGAGGCGTTCTGGCAGCGGTTCCTGCCGTCCATCTACCCGAACGACCCGAACGGTCCGTTCCTCGTCTCGCTTCAGTCGCGCCGCGACCTCAACGCCGCCGTCTTGAACGCGCTCCGTGAGAAGGGACCGGCCGGTTCCCCCGAGGCGATCAGCAGCGAAGCGCTGGACCTCGTGCAAGGCGAGTGGGTGCAGCTTCGGCGGGTCGGTGTTCTCCGCTTCCTCCGTGGTGCCCTACGCGCAGGGCATCGGACGGCCGCCTACTACTACGAAGCGCTGGGGCGCCAAATGAAGCGCTTCGAGCCTCGGACGGTCGCGAACCACGGGCTCATCGGCTTCCACATCCAGGTCGGCCTCCGAACGCCGATATGGAAGATCGAGACAGTCGGTGCTCCGGGGCAGTGGGACTCCGAGGCCCTCGACAGGCTGGCCAGCATCACCGCCTTCCTGACGCTGAACGACAACCCGCGGATGAAGCCGCTGCCGCTCTGGTACGCCGAGCAGCTCGTAATGATGCCCCGCGAGGTCCTGTCCAACTACCTTCGTTCGACTCTGGGCATGCTCAAGGACCGTGCCGTTGATCGAGCCTGGCTCGAGGGCGTCGACACCATGGATGAGGAGTGAGCATGTTCCGAGACGACGACAACTACATTGGCAAGCTGGTCGGCAACACTGGGGAGCCCAACAAGTTGACGATCGCGCTGCGTACGAGCTTCTCGGCGCGGCGAGGGGAGTTCGTGCGGGTCGCGCACCAGGAGCGCGAGTCGGAATCGCAGCTCGACGTGCTGGGCCGCATCGTGGGACTCTCGCGGTCGAACATCCTATTCAGCCCGGCGCTCGGCGAAGGGATCAGTGAAGTCGAGCTGCTGCCGCAGTCGCGGCTCTCGGGCGAGACCGTGTACGCGAAGCTCGAGTTGGTCGGCTACAAGGATCCATTCACCGGCGAGATCCGGATACCCCGACGCCCCCTGACACCGGGAGCGAAGGTCTACGGAGTCGACTACGCGTTCCTCACGAGCTTTTACGAGTTTTCCGAGGACACCAGCATCCATCTCGGCAACCTCGTCGGCTACGAGAAGGGCGAGAACATCGTCCCGGTCTTCCTCGACGCGAACACCTTGGTGACTGAGCACCTCGCCGTGCTTGCGATGACCGGCTCGGGGAAGAGCTACACCGTCGGGCGCGTCATCGAGCGGCTGGTCTCGCAGCTCAACGCGTCGGTCGTGGTCTTCGACCCGCACGGCGAGTACGGCAAGGCCTTCCGCGCCGGCGAGCTCAACTTCAACGACCGGCTCGACAAGGTTGAGGATCCTCGGGACCGTCAGAAGCTCGCGGAGATCCAAGATGTCCTCCAGCAGCTGCAGGGCCGCGGGGGCGGTATCAAGGTCTACACGCCGCAGCTGCGGAGCTTCGACGAGAAGTACGCGGGGAAGAACACGCGCCTCGCTCTTCAGCTCGACCACTTCGACGTGGACGAGTTCTCCGGTGTGCTCCCTGGACTGACGGAGCCGCAGCAGCGCGTGCTTGACGTCGCGCTCCGCTACTGGAAGGAGAACATCGACGAGCCTCGCGACATCCAGGAGCTCTTCGCGGTCCTCGATGATCTCGATCGCCTGAAGGAATGGGTGACGGAGTCCGGCAGCCAGGGAGAGGCAAGCGCGCTCCGCGGAGGGAGCGCCAACATCGCCGCCATCCGCCTCCGGCGCATGATCAACGAGGCCCAGAGCTTCTACTCGCGCGCGGCCGGTGAGCCGTTCGACGTCTACGCAATGGTCGGCGACGACAATGCCGAGGCCGGACGGCTCTGCATCGTCGACCTCCAAGGGCTCTCGAACACGGCGCGGCAAGTCATCGTCGCGCTCATCTCAAGCGAGCTGATGAAGGCGGCGGCCGACAAGCAGCGCCCGACCCGACCGGTTTTCATTGTCTACGAGGAGGGGCACAACTTCGCGCCCGCCGGCGAGGCTGCGATCTCGAAGAACATCATCAAGCGCATCGCGGCCGAGGGCCGGAAGTTCGGCGTGGGCTTTGCCATCGTCAGCCAGCGCCCAAGCAAGCTCGACTCCGACGTGACGAGTCAGTGCAACACCATTGTCGCGATGCGCATCAAAAACCCGGACGACCAGCGGTTCATCCAGAAGACCTCCGACTACTTCTCTGCAGCGGATCTGGCGGAGCTCCCGACGCTGTCGACCGGTGAGGCGCTGATCTGCGGACGGGCGATCATCGCGCCGCTTGTAGTGAAGGTTGGCACCAAGGCGCTCATCCACGGCGGTGAGTCACCGCGCGTGTGCGAGCGCTGGGGGAGGCCGGGAGGACGATGAGTGACCGCTCGACATCACCGGCAGACCTTGTGTTCGACGGGCTCACCAACCGCGAACTGATGATCGAGCACTTCCCGATGCTGCTCTCGGGGATTCCGGACATCGGGCTCACGGTGCACTCGCACTTCCTCACGGTCCTGGCCACCGCAGGGCAGTCGCAGGGCTACTCCGCCGTGGCGGAGTGCCCGATCTGGTGGGCCCGCGGGAACGGCCTCGGGGACGTGCGCGCGGACTCCGTGTGGTTCGAGAAGCACTCGGGGGAAGCCTCACTCGCGTTCGAGTTCGAGAGGTTCGAGCGTGGTGACGAGGGAAAGCTGCGGGGCAAGGTCGAGAACCTCGCGATCGCGTCGACCGCGTCCCCGAGCTTGAAGCTGTGTGTCCTGATCTACTGGGTGCGCAGCGGCTCGGCTCCACGCAGCATGGACGCCATCATCGCAACTTACCGCGAAGGGTTCAGGCGTCGTGGCAGAGACGTGGATCCGGCACAGACACCGTTGATGATCATCAAGTGCGTGATGCGCCTCGCTCCTGATTCCGAACGTCTCGTGTTCGGCGAGTTCCTGCGCGACGAGCGCAATGAGCGGCTCGCATTGGGGAGGGCGTAGTCATGGCGTTGATCGTGTTCCGCGGCAAACCCAGCGAGGAGCTGGGCGATCGGTTTCGCTTGCTAGCCGAGGTCGGCAAAGGGAGCTTCGGCGAGGTGTGGCAGGCGCGGAGGCTGAAGGATGGTGCCACGGTCGCGATCAAGATTCCGAAAGACCAGGAGAAGGGCGAGGAGGTGCTTCGCAAGGAGTCAGACATAATCAGGGAAATCCGTCACCCGAACATCGTTTGCGTCCACGGCTTCCACAACATCAGCGAGCTCTTCGTAATCGAGATGGAGTTCGTCGATGGCTACGATCTGGCGAAGGTCCTCGACAGCGTCAGTACGCGGGCGCCGCTCACGCTCGAACAGATGCTGGAATGGACGATGCAGATCCTCGACGGTCTTGCTGCAGTCCACGCCGCGAACATCTCGCACAACGATCTGAAGCCGCAGAACATCCTCGTCGACAAGGAGTCCGGGGTAGCGAAGATCACCGACTTCGGATCGAGCCGCCGGCTCGAGGATGTGTGGGTCTGGACCAAACGCCACGGCACGGAGGCGTACATGGCCCCGGAGGTGGCGCTCGAAGGGAAGCGCGCCCGGCACGTCAGCGACATCTACTCGATCGGCGTTCTCCTTTACGAGATGGCCACGGGGCGGTTGCCCTACTCAACCCCGCATCAGCTGCTGACCGGCATGCAGATCGCCAAGCCTCGTGAGATCAACCGCGATGTGCCTGCGGATCTCGAAGACGTGATCCTTGGCGCGATGGCGTGGCGGCCCGAGAACCGTTTTCAGAGCTGCGGGTCGATGCACGCCGCCGTGCAGGCATGTCTTGACCGGTTGCGCGCTGACGCGGCGACGGCAGCCATGCCAGCTCGCTCGGAGCCCAGCCAGCTCGGCTTCAAGCCTCCCTCGTCGAGTCCGCTCTACTACCTCGAACTGGCCAAGAAGCGGCTCGCCGAGGGCGACGCTCAAGGTGCTCTGGAGGCGGCAGAGGCCGCTGTCGATCGGAGCGACGGCCATCCTCAGTACCTGCGGATGCTCGGCGGCATTTGCGTGCGCCTGGGGTATGACCGCAAAGCGGCCGAAGCGTACGAGCAGCTGCTCGTTGCCTTCGATCGTGGATACCCAGTCGAGGGGCATCAGCGACGCGACGTGCTCGAGCGACTCGGTCAGCTGTATACGAGCCTCCAGCGGTACGCCGACGCGTTGGCGATCTACGAGCGCCTTGTGGACGCCGTCGACCGGCCTTACTCGCGGTTCCGGCTGGCCGTCGCGGCGGGACTTGATGGCGACTACGGGCGCGCGATCCAGTTGCTCGAGACCGTTCGAGCGGAGCGACCAGATGCCGTCGTCGTCTACTCCAAGCTCGGGTGGGCGCACGCCCTGAACGGGAACGATCGCCTCGCTCTCAGCTTCTACAACCAGGCCTTGACGCTCGACGCATTCGACCTGTTCAGCCTCTTCGAGCTCGGGAAGTACTACTTCATGGTCGGTGATCGGCGGCGCGCCCGCGAGTACTTTGAGCGAGTCATAGACGCGGACAAGCAGGGCTTCTACGGCGACCGCGTCCGCGAGCTCACGAGCCCAACAGCCTGAACTCCGCCCACAGCGCCTGCTAAGCTTTCCCAAACCATGGGTCTGGGACCTTGGGACTGTCCCAGGAGCGGTGTTTTCGGTCCGACACGCCAGGCCGGAGATCGGGCAAGATGAGCCGATCCGATTTCGCGGCCGTCATCAGCTGGTCGACGTGCCGCTCGTGAACACAACCTCGCAGGAACAGCCGCAAGCGCTTGGATTCGTGCGCGGCTTTCCCGCCTCTCCGTCTTGTTTCAGCCAGGCCCGCGAAGTAGCGACGCAGTGCTTACTGCACACGCAGTCAGCTCCGTACGGGCAGGAGCAACGCCCGTGCAAGCCTTTCGTGGTGACATCGGGCGCGCGCGATAAGCCGGATTTGGCGATGAGATGGTCCCCGCCCCGAAAGGCACTTCCCCAATGACCTTGCTCCCCCCCCCCGCACCTGGACGTGATCGAACAGCGGTTCCTCGCGATGACCGCCGGCCCGCATCCGCTGACGCTCGACTGCGCGGCACTCGGCTGCGGCCTGCCCGACGAGGTAGCTGCCCCTAGACCGCGTGCGCGTACTGCTGCTCAAACGATAGATCGAGACCTTCGTCGAATTCCACTGTTACTCCAGGGGTGCTCGTGCCGCAGCCCACCCACGAGGGCGAGCATCACGCGCATGGTCAGTATTGGCCCGGAGTCGCTGACGGTTCGCCAAGGTCGTGGTCGCCATTGCGCCCCGGATTGTCCGTTAGCCACGGCTTGTTCTTGGTTTCGCGGGTCTCCTCAGGAGGCGATTCGTTGGACGATACCAACGTGTCGTTCTGTCGATGACCATCATTTTGCCGTCCTTGACGGCTTTTTCTACCAGGCTCGCCAGACCCTCGGGATCCGCCGTCCGGGTCGGCTCGGGCGATCGCGCAACCGACTTCGTTTGTTGGGCAGGTTCATGGCAACTTGGACGTGTTGATTGACCAGATTCCGCTCGTGCGCTGTGGCGAAGTTTACGCCAGCTACCTGGATCAAACCTGGAGATTCTCACTTTGCAAGAACCGACATGTCACTCGATGAAGTGAATCCTTTGCATACGACGCCGGCTGAGGTGATTTGGGGAGTGAGATTTCCGCCGAGATCGAAAGGCCCACAATGACGTACTCCCCGTCGGACTTGGACGTGATCGAGCGACGGTTCCTGGCGTTGGCATCCGGCCCGCGGGCGCTGACCCTTGACTGCGCCGCGCTCGGCTGCGGTCTGCCCGCCGAAATGAAACCCATCGACGAGGTGCGGGTGCTGCTGCTCAAGCGGCAGACGAGCTGGGTCACCACGAACGCCGTCTGGCGAGACTTGGTCAAGCGGGCGCACGCAACGCCTGAACCATGGATCGTCGTGGCCGCCGCCATGATGATGCCCGGCCTGAAGCACATCGGCGGCAAGCTCCGGTCACGTTATCCCGGCGACCGGAATGACCTGGATTCCGAGATTCTCGAAGGCTTCCTGCAAGCACTGGACCTCGCCGACGACGGCGCTCAGAAAGTGTACGGGCCAGCTCTACTGGGCCGCGTTCCGACGCGCGCACGAGGCGTGCAATCGCGAGACTCGGCTCGCGATGTCCCGATCCGAACTCGACGACACCGTCGTCACGCCGAGTTCGGCCGCTGGACATCCGGATCTTGTCCTGGCCGGAGCGATGCTCGCGGGTGCGGTGACACCGGCGCAAGCCGACCTGGTCTCCGATGTGCTTCTGGATCACGACGAGCGGTCAGTGGCAGCTGAGCGGCTTGGCATCAGCCGCTACCAGGTGTCGTGCCAGCTGGACTCCGCCACCCGGCATCTCGCTGGCTACTTGAAAACAAGTAGTTCCGCAGCATGACGTGCAGCCCATGTATTCATCGGAAGCAGCTACGCAGGAGCCGCCTTCATGACCAACTCGAATTACCCACCCGTAGAGATAACCACGTTGAGTGAGGCGCAGAAGCGAGGGAGCACCTGCACCCGCTGCGGACGTGGCCCGCTCAGCCCACAGAGTCTCGATGGCGCGGACCTCGTCGTTTGCGCGGATGAGCACGCACGCATCTGTACGGATTCGGTGTTCTGGCTGACGCAGCCCTGCCCGTGGTGGTGTAACTCAGGGTGGCACAGCGACGACGACAGTGGTGACGACCGACGGCATATGTCGGAGTGGACCAACCCGAGTACGCGACTGTGCACCTTCTCCAGGGTGTACGTGAAATCGAGCCACGTATCTGGTGCGGGAAGGGTGAAACCAACCATGACTGGTACATGACGCCGGTCGAAACTCGGGAGCTCGCCGCGACCCTGACCATCGCCGCCGACATGACCGAACGGCAGGCTGCCCCGCTGACAGCGGCAAAAGCGTGCTGACCAGGCACCCGACGGGGCACATCCGAAACTGTCGGTGCCCTCCCCATAATGGGATCGTGACCGTCGACGAGGAGCCCCAGCCGTTCGCGCACCTCAGTGCGCCGAACTCGGTGCTCTATCGCGACGTCCTGTTGACGTTCGCGCGAGCGAGGGATCGGTTCATCGTTCACATGCGGCCGGAGGACGTCGCGGCGGATCTGGGCAGGCCGGGTGATGTCGAGCAGGTCGCGGACGCGCTGGACAAGCTCGTCGACTGGGACAACCTGCGGGCCGATCCGGATACGAGCCGGGTGACCAGTGTCGCCGACTTCCATCGCGCCCGGTACCTGTACCAGCTCACGGCCGCAGGCCAAGCCGCCGAGGAAGCGCTCGCGGTTTACGACCAGGCGCTGGGCCGCCGCGGATCACTGCAGTCGGTGGCGTTGGAGGACATAGCCGCGCAGTTGCGAGCGCTTGTGGAGTTGGCTGGGGCACGGGAGCTCGACCCGGCGAAGGTGCATTTGCTGTTGCTCGCGCTCGCCGAGCGGTTCACCGGTCTGGCCGACAACGCGCAGGCGTTCATGGCATCGCTCCGCCGTGTCATCGATTTCGCCGACGGCGACGTGGAGGCGTTCGTCGCCTACAAGCAGCGGCTGATCGACTACGTCAACCGATTCATCGCGGACCTCGCCAACCGGGGCGCGGAGATCGCCACCCTGCTTGGCAAGATCGAGGAAGCCGGCGTCAGGGACGTCCTCATGGTGGCGGCGAAACGCGAAGCCGCCGATGTCGCGCCTGACGACCGCGAGAACGCGACCGCCGTCGAAAGCCACTACGAAATCTGGCGAAACCGGTGGCGTGGACTGCACGACTGGTTCGTTTCGGCCGACTCTCGGCATCAGTCACAGGCGCGACTGCTGCGCGGAGCCGCGGTCACGGCGATCAAGCAGCTGATCGACACGGTGGCCGCGCTCAACGAACGCCGTTCCGGACGCTCCGACCGCTCGGCCGACTTCCGGACTTTGGCTCGCTGGTTCGCGGAGGCACCGGACGACAACGCGGCGCATCGCCTGTGGCGGACGGCGTTCGGGCTCGGTTCCGCGCGGCACCTCACCGTCGACAACGAAACCGTTGCCGCGTGGGAGGAAGAGCAACCCGCACCGAGTACGCCGTGGCGGGAAGCTCCCGGAGTGCACATCAGCCCGCAGTTGCGCAGGACGGGATCCTACGAGCGGCGCGGCCAGCCCAACCGGGTCGCGGACCGCGCGGAGCAGCGTCGGATCCTGGCCGAGCAGGCGGTACTCGAAGCCGAGCAGGTCGCCGCCGCACGTGAGCGGCTGGCGACACCGGGGCCGACGCGTCTGTCGGCTCTTGGCGAGCTCGACGCGCGGGCGTTCCGGCTCTTCCTCGGTCTTCTCGGCGACGCGCTGTCGGCGCGCGCCCCTGGCGATCACGAAGTCCGGACCACCACGAGCGACGGCACGATGGAGGTTCGCCTGACTCTCGTGCGCGGCGGGGGAACGGTGAGCATCGATACCGAGGACGGGATTCTGCACGGACCGGAACACCTGATCGAGATCATCGACTTGATCGGGAACGGCCGGGCGGAGGCAATCGCGTGACCGTGCTTGGCGAGGAAACCGTCGCCCAGAAGCGAAAGGCCCTGCGGGCGCTTCTTGCCAAACCGTTGCTGACAGCCGGAACGGACGACGAAGCACTACGGCTGGTCCGGCGCCACGCGACAGAGCTGCGCGACTGGCTGGCCACGGAGACGGGTTGGCGGCTGCTGGTCAGTGCGGAATCCGCGCGCCTGTTCAAAACCGCGCCGACGCTGACCGACCAGACCCATCCGGCGAGAGACGGTAAGGGCAAACCACCGTTCGGGCGCCGCAGGTACGTCTTGCTCTGCTTGGCGTTGGCCGTCCTGGAGCGAGCCGACGCGCAGATCACCCTCGGTCGGCTCGCTGAAGGCGTACTCGCCGCCGCCGGTGAACCCGAGCTCGTCGACGCGGGCGTGTCCTTCACGATGAGCAGGCGGGACGAGCGTTCGGATCTCGTCGCCGCGGTCAGATTGCTGCTCTCCTGGGGTGTCCTCGAACGGGTCGCCGGCGAGGAAGACGCTTATCTCAGCGACAACGGAGACGTCTTGTACGACGTGCAGCGCCGGGTACTGGCCACGCTCCTGACCAGCACTCGTGGCCCTTCGACTATCCATGCCGTCGATTTCGAAACCAGGCTCGAAGAGCTCGCCCACGAGCCGGTCGCCGACACCGACGACCTGCGCAATCGGGCGCTGCGCCACCGGCTGACCCGCCGCCTCCTCGATGATCCTGTCGTCTATTACGACGAGCTGGCCGACGATGAACGGGCGTACCTGACCGGCCAGCGGCACGCGATAACGCAGCGGATCGAGGCCGCCACCGGGCTGGTAGCCGAGGTCCGCGCGGAGGGCATCGCGATGGTCGACCCCGACGACGACTTGACCGATGTGCGCATGCCGGAGCAGCGTACCGATGGCCACGCCACCTTGCTCGTCGCCGAGTACCTCGCGGCACGGAACGGCCCGGTGCCGATCGAGCGGATGCTGGCGTACGTCAGGAAGATCGCCCGTGAGCATGCCTCATATTGGCGCCGCGGAGTCACCGACGAAGGCGCTGACGAGGAACTCCTCGCCATCGCGTTGCACAAGCTGCGTGCGCTGCGGCTCGTCGAGGATTCCGTCGGGAATCCACCGATGGTGCGTGCGCTGCCCGCGATCGGCCGGTACCGGGTCGACGCGCCCACCGTCCGCGAGAGGAAGACCGGGAAATGACCTTGCCCGTCCCGGACAAGGCCCGCTGGCAACCGCTCCGGGCAGGCCTTGTCGACCTGTTCTACTACGACCTCGAGGAGTTCCACTTCCACGACGGCCGGTTGCTGTTACGCGGCAACAACGGAACCGGGAAATCCAAAGTCCTCGCGCTGACCCTGCCGTTCCTCCTCGACGGTGAGCTCTCAGCGCACCGGGTGGAGCCCGACGGGGATCGCAACAAACGCATGGAATGGAACCTGCTGCTCGGCGGGAAACATCCACACAACGAACGCCTTGGCTATACCTGGCTGGAATTCGGTCGTGCCCTTCCCGACGGGGGCGCCGAGTATCGAACACTCGGCTGTGGTCTCAAGGCCGTCGCCGGGCGCGGAATCGCCAAGCACTGGTTCTTCGTCACCGACCAGCGCGTCGGACAGGACCTTTCCCTGGTGAGCCCGACCCGGGTGGCCTTGACCAGGGAGAAGCTCAAGGACGCCGTCGTCGGGCATGGCCTGGTGTACGACACCGCGTCGGACTATCGACGCGCGGTGGACGAAGCGCTCTTCGGTTTGGGAAGCCACCGCTACGAAGCCCTCGTCAATCTGCTGATCCAGCTGCGGCAACCGCAGCTGTCGAAGAAGCCGGACGAGAAACTGTTGTCCCGGGCGCTCACCGAGGCACTCCCGCCGCTCGACCCGGCCTTGGTGGCCACGGTCGCGGAGGCATTTCGTGGCCTGGACGAGGAACGCGAGACCTTACGCGCCCTCGCGGAGGCGAAGACGGCGGCCGAACAGTTCCTCGCACATTACCGGCGATACTCCCGAATCGCGGCCAAACGCCGCGCGGCACCGGTTCGCCATACACACAGCGCATACGAAAAGCTCGGACGTGAGTTGGGTGAAGCCGAGACCGCGTACGAGAAAGCGACCCTGGCGCTCAAAGAGACCCAGAGTCTGCTCGATGAACTGGCGACCACGAAAGCCCAGCTGGAGACGCGGCGTGCCGCACTGGAGAGCAGCCCCGAAATGCGGGACGCCGAAGCGCTGAAACAAGTGGGGAAGGAAGCTGCGAAGCTCCGGGAGTTCTCGGAATTGCGAGAGCGCGACCTGTTGTCGGCCGCCGGCAACCTGCGCCTCCGTGAAGAGCAAGCCGAGACGGCTCGACGGACGGCCGACGACGATGCGGAGATTTTGGAGCGGGCCAAGGAGATCGCACAAGCGGCCGCCGATGCCGCCTACCTGACCGATGAACATTCCGCTCTCATCGCCGACGAAGACGAGCGAGCCGGGCAGGCGATCATCGAACGACGGACCAAGGCGGTCGATCAGCTTCGACGGTTGCTCGATGCCGCGACGCAGGCCGAGGCGGCATTGCGTTCGGCGCGGGCAAGCGTCGACCGGATCACGGCTGAGCAGCAGAGCGCCGCCGAGCGGATCACCGCGGCCGAGGAGAGCGTCGCCGGGCACGGTGCGGCCCTTGTCGACGGTTACCGGTACTACCTGGCGAACGCCGAGCAGTTCGTACTGTCCGATATGGACGAGCTGCTCGACTCACTCGCCGCGTGGACCGAGACGCTCGTCGGCGTCAGCCCTGCGGCATCGGCCGTCGAGGAGGCCGTGCTGCGGGCGACCGCCGAACTTGCCCGAAGGCAAGCCACCCTCGATTCAGAACGAACAGCTGCGGAAAACGAGCGGCGAGCGATCACCGATGAGATCGCACGACTGGAAGCCGGCGGGCACGACGCTCCGCCAAGGCCCCACACGCGTGACGAGGACGCACGGACCGGCCGTCCTGGTGCTCCACTGTGGAAAGTCGTGGACTTCCTCCCCGGCGTCGACGAGCGGCACCGCGCCGGGCTCGAAGCGGCGTTGGAGGCCTCTGGCGTTCTGGACGCTTGGGTATCCCCGGAAGGTGAACTGCACAGCACACGGACCGGCGACGTGGTCGTCGAGCCTGGTGAGGCCGCGCCGTCAGGCGGCCTCACCGCTGTGCTCGCGCCGGCGGTCGATCGGGCGGACCCTCAGGCCTCGGCCCTGACCGACGATGTGGTGAACGCGGTCTTGGGTGCGATCGGTCTCGGTCCAGGCGCGGACACGTGGGTCGCGGTGGACGGCAGGTTCGCGATCGGCGTACTGACCGGGGCATGGCACAAGGACACCGCGGCTTACCTGGGTGAAGGCGCTCGGGAAGCCGCGCGCAGGGAACGAATCCAGCAGCTGCGAGATGCGGGCGAACGGATGTCCCTGCGCCTTGCCGAGCTGGCGGAAGCCGCGGACGGCCTGGCCGCTCAGCGAGCCGCCCTCACCGCGGAGCACCGAGCCCGCCCGGAAGACACCGATCTCCGCGAGGCCCACTCCGTGCTCGCCGGCGAGCACAAGGAGAAGCGCCGGATCGACGGCCGTCTCGGCGAAGCTGTCGGAGTTTCCGCCGAGTGTGCCGACGAAGCCGAGCGGTCTCGCGGCAAGGCCATCGAATTCGCCGGCGATGTCGGTCTGCCGACGGACCCCGAAGCACTTGCCCGCATCCACAAGGCGGTCGGCGACTACCGGGTGGCCCTTGCCGGGCTCTGGCCCGCGGCGCGATCGTTGGCTCGGGCGAAAGCGGATTCGGCCAAGGCCGAAAATGAGAAGCGGGACGCCGCCGAACGCCACGACGAAGCACGAGAGCTGGCTGCCGAAGCCCGCGCTGAAGCCGAAATCGCGGCCGAACGTCATCGCGTACTGGTGGAGACCGCGGGCGCGGGAGTCGCGGAACTCCACCGGAAGCTGGCCGCGATCGCGAGTGAATCGGACGAGCGGGACGCCCACGAGAAGCGAGTGCGAGAAGAAGAACGGGTCTTGCATCAAGACCGAGGCACGGCGATCGGACGGCGTGAGACGCTTGGCGATTCGATCTCGACCGCCGTGGCCGAGCGTGACCAGGCCATCGGTGAGCTGCGCGCTTTCGCGACGACAGGGCTGTTGACGACCGCCCTTCCCGATTTGGACTTCCCCGATCCAGGCAAGGAATGGGCAGCGAATCCAGCGGTCTCCCTCGCACGGGCGATCAACGCGGCGCTGGACGACGTGGACGACGCGGACCGGCCGTGGGAACTGGTTCAGCAGAAGGTGTCGGCCGAGCACAAACTGCTGACCGACGCGCTTTCCACGCATGGCCACTCGGTCGGCATGACCGTGCGGGACGGGATCATCGTCGTCGACGTGCTGTTCCAAGGGCGGACCCAGGACATTCCGACCTTGGTGACCGCGTTGGCGGTGGAGAACGAGCAACGTGCGAACCTTCTTTCGGCGAAGGAACGCGAGATCCTCGAGAACCACCTCATCAATGAAGTCGCGGGCACGCTGCAAGAGTTGATCGGAAACGCCGAGGATCAGGTCAGGTCCATCAACACCGACCTCGAAGCCCGGCCGACATCGACCGGAATGCGCCTGCGGCTGCAATGGCGCACTTCACGGACGGCGCCTGACGGGCTCGATCGAGTACGAGACCGGTTGCTGCGGCAGACCGCGGACGCCTGGAGTGCTGACGACCGGACCACCGTCGGCGGATTTCTGCAGAAGCAAATCAACCGCGAGCACGCCGAGGACGCGGCCGGCGGCTGGGTCGAACAACTGACCAGGGCGCTGGACTATCGGTCGTGGCACGAATTCGCCATTCAGCGCTACCAGGACGGCCAGTGGCGGTCGGCGACCGGGCCGGCGTCCGGCGGTGAACGAGTGCTCGCCGCGTCGGTTCCGCTTTTCGCCGCGGCCTCCTCCTTCTACTCGTCTTCGGCCAATCCCCACACACCCCGCCTGGTCGCCCTCGACGAAGCGTTCGCCGGCGTCGACGACGACTCACGAGCCAAGTGCCTCGGTCTGCTCGCCGCCTTCGACCTCGACGTCGTGATGACCAGCGAGCGCGAATGGGGCTGCTACCCGCAGGTGCCAGGACTGGCCATCGCACAACTCACCCGGCGCGATGGAATCGACGCCGTTCTCGTGACTCCTTGGCGCTGGGATGGCCGCGAGCGGGTCCAGCGGCAACGGCCGCTCCCCTACGTACCGAGCGCCTGATGGCCGATCCGGACCGGCTCCGCAGGCTCCTGGGCGGCGAAGAAACGGCGTGGCTGCTCGACCGCTTGCGGCGGCGGATGGTCGCCGGCAGGCCGTTGAGCGGAGTCGTCACGCTCAGTTCGGCGACGCACGATCAGCGCAGGGCCATCGAACGTTTGCTCGGCAGGCGGGCCGGTACCGGTACCTCCTTGAGCGTTTCGCTCGACGAAGTCGACGCGGTGCTTCGTCGCAGCGGTTCCGCCCCTGACGGGCTCGCCGACGCGACGAGACTGCTGATCGGAACCGTGCCGGACCGGGCGACCGAAGCTGCGGCCTGGGCGGCGGCTTTCGGGCCACTGGACGAACTGGTCGCGCGACGTCCGATGCTGGCGACGTGGCGCGCGTGGTTGGACTCCACCGGCATGGTCCGGAGGTTGGCTTCCGAACCGGAGCGCGCTTCGGCGTTGATCACCGCGGTGGTCGACGTTCTCGCCGAGTTGCCCTCGCGGGGCATCGCGTTGGGCAGGCTCGCGGCGGAGACCACCGGCGACGCGCACAGCTTGGACGATGGACGCCCCTTGGCGACGCTCGTCCTCTCGGCGGCGAGGGCCCTCCGTGGCAGCCCACCAGCCGGTGACGGAACAGCCGGCGAACGGCGTACTTCCTGGGCGGCGGTGGGCGTGCACCGTGACGAACTGTCCTCGTCCGTGCTGTGCCTCGGTCTACCCGGTGACACGGAGACGCCGACCGGCCGCATGCTGGCTCTGGCGAAGGAAACCGGCGAACCGTGCGTCCTGACGCTACGCCAGTTGAACACCGCGGGGCTCGGCGTCGGAGCCGGGGTGGTGTCGGTCTGCGAAAACCCGATCGTCCTCGCCTCCGCGGCCGATGAACTGGGCCCCGATTGCCCTCCTCTCGTCTGTGTGAACGGCCAGCCGTCCGCCGCGGTGTGGCGTCTCCTCGATCTGCTCGCGGAGGACCGTGCCTCTTTCCGGTATCACGGCGACTTCGACTGGGGCGGTATCCGGATCGGAAACACCCTGCGCGACCGGATTCCGTGGATGCCCTGGCGTTTCGACGCCTCGGCGTATTCCACGACGACCGCGGAAGGCGGCCCGCTGGTGGGAAGGCCGGCGGACGCTACCTGGGATCCGGACCTGCGGCCGACACTGGAGCGGCGCGGAGTACGCATCGAAGAGGAACTCGTCCTGCCCGCCTTGTTGGAGGATCTCCGCTAGGCCTCGTGGAAGTCGTCGAGGCGATGCGCCTCGGCCGATGACTCTGTGGCGGCCAGCCAATGTGGATAGGTGACATAGACGAGTTCAGTGTCCTCATCGGCCACATAGACGACCTCGGCGCCGGAACGCAGGTAGATCACCTCGCCGGCCCGAGCCGTCACAGAGCCCGACGGGCCCTCGACGGTGAAAACGCCGGAAGTGATGACGAGGGCTTCGTCGTAGGTCATCTTCCAGGGGTTCTTCTCACCTTTGCCGTAGCGGGCGAAGCCGACGGACATGGCCGCGCCGCTGTCTTGCGCGAGGACGTCGGCCAGGAAGATCTGCTGGTCGAGCCGCTGGAACCAGGTCGAAGCGTCATCGCTCGTGAAGTGTTCGACGGACATCCAAGTCTCCTTAAGTGGAAGTTCCTCCACTTAGTTAACTGGAGAAAGTTCCACTTGTCCACCGACTAAGCTCACGAGGTGCTTCCCATCGCAGGAGCCGGCACTCCAGAGCGGGCGGACGCGGCTCGCAACCGGCAGAAGATCGTCCGCGCGGCGGCCAAGCTCGTTGCGGCCAAAGGGATCGGCGGGCTCGCGTTGGACGAGGTCGCGGCGGAGGCGGGCGTCGGGATCGGGACCGTCTATCGGCGCTTCCCGGACAAGGGCGCGTTGGCGCAGGCGCTGCTCGACGAGAACGAGCGCGAATTCCAGGAGGCGTTCATCAGCGGGCCGCCGCCACTCGGGCCGGGGGCACCAGCGCCCCAAAGGCTGAAGGCGTTCCTGGAAGCCTACGTCGACAGGCTTGAGACGCATGGCGAGCTGCTCATGGTCGCGGAGACGGAGACGCCGATGGCGCGGTTCGTCACGGGCGCGTACCGGCTGCACCACAGTCACCTGGTCGCGCTGCTGACCGAGATCGCCCCTGATACCGACGCGCATTTCAGGGCCGACGCGTTGCTCGCTCCCTTGGCAGCGGCGCAGTACGTCTACCAGCGGCAAAGCATGACACCGGAACAGATCAAAGCCGGACTGCGTGACCTGTACCAACGCACCTAGACTCGCCGGAAGTCCGGAAGGGGTGGCATGGATCTCGCGGTGAAGTCCGAACTGGTCGAGCAGGTGCGCGCGTTCACCGAATGGGTGGGCGCCGGACGAAAACTCACCCAGACCGGGCGTATCACCTTGGCCGACGCCAAAACGCTGGTGCCTTTGTTGGGCACCGGTGATGTGCTCGAGCAGACCATCGGCGACCACGTGTACCGGACCAGGTCGAGCGAGCGGTTGTCCTACCTGATGCTCGTCGTGGAGTGCGCCAAGGCGGCGCGGCTGGTCCGCAAGACCGGGCAACGGTTGGTTCCGGTGAAGAAGAATCAGACACTTCTCGATGACCCGCAGAAGCTGTGGTTCGCTTTGTTCACCGAGTTCGACAAGCTGGGCGAGGCGTTCCTGCACGGCGGATTCAGCGAGTCACTGCTGCGCCGGGAGTTCGCCCACGGCAGCCGCGCCGCGTTGGCGTCGTTGTACGGCGCGGACGGTCCTGTCCCGATCGCGAGCTTGTGCATGACCGTCCGGAGTGTCGTCAGTGCGCCCTACATCTTGGACGACCTTACCGAATTCCAGTCTGAGATGTTGCGGAGCACGAACGACCGTGACACCAAGGAGACGCTCGAGGTGCTGCGGCGTTTGGGCGCTGTGACCCTGAAGAACGGATCGGCCGAGCTGACCGAACTCGGCCGATCCGGTATGCGGCGGATCTTGGGCGAGCCGGAAGCCGGCGATCCCATCTACCAGGTGAAGATCACTCTGCTGGAAATCGAGGGTCTCCCGGTATGGCGACGGGTACTGGTTCCGGCGGCCATCCCGCTCGACCGGCTGCATGTCGTCATCCAGGCCGCGATGGGCTGGGAGAACTACCACCTGCACTACTTCCTCGATGGAAAGACCTATTACGGCGAGGCCGAGCCTGAGCTGCAGTACCGCGACGAACGGAAAGTGCGGCTGGACGACCTGGTGAAACCCGGTGACCGCCTGGAGTACAACTACGACTTCGGCGACAGCTGGGACCACGAGATCCTCATCGAGGAAGCCACGGTCGCCACGTCCGATGGGCGCTATCCGCGGTGTATCGCCGGCCAAGCGGCGTGCCCGCCGGAGGACGTCGGCGGAACCGGAGGGTACGCCCGGCTGATCCAGATCCTCGGCGAGCCCGGGCACCCGGAACACCAGGACGTCGTCGGCTGGCTCGGTCTCGACGACCCCGGCCGATTCGACCCCGCACACTTCAGCCTCGAAGAGGCGAATCAGCGCCTCACCGCACGTCGATAGGACGGACACGGCTCGACTTGGAGAAGTTCGACCTTGGCGGCATCGCGATGGCGCTGCAGGACCAGACCGACTACTGACCGTCATCGAGCCTTTGCCGTCGTCCGTCTGGTACCAGGACATGGCGGACTTCGCGGCGGGTCTCAGCGAGGAACGAGCCGGCGAACGGCTATCGAGAGCCCTCAGCGGTAAGGGAGCTTTTCGCCGTTTCAAGAACGAGTTGCACGACCGGTACCAGCACCTTGTTCCCGTCTGGAACGCCTACAGCGACAACCGCGCGAAGCTTCGCGCCGTTGAGTGGCTCGCCGACAACGCCCTCATCGACGAGGGCGGCGTTGACCGGTTCGCCGCGGAGCATCCGGATCCCGACCTGCCCTGAAAGAGCAGGCCTAGTAGATCTCTACCGGGCCAACGCGTAAGACCCCGTCATCCAACGGCACGCAGCGCTTCCCACCGCGGCCCCGCAAAGCACGGAAGGTCCCGACCGGGTAAACGACGTCCATCCAGGCGCACGGATTCGCGGGCCGGTGGACCTCGAAGCGCACCGGTCCATCACCCGAGTCCAAAGCCACCACCGAGCCACGCGGCAGAGCGTCCACTTCGAAGCCCGACAGCACGATGTTCCGCCGGGCCAGCAGCGGATCACCAGGCACGGACGCAGAGAAAAGCGTCACCGCAGCCGAGCGATGCGCGGGGTGGTTGAAGTACCGGTCCCCCACCAGCCCCAGTCCCGCGCGCACCTCGACGTGGTCGCGCGAGACCGGAGCGGGATCGGGGCGAGGGCCGTCAGCGGGACGGCCCTCGTAAGCGTGCACGGAAGAGACGTGCAGCGCGACGATCAGCGCTCGCCGAGCTGCCATTCCGGCCGCACGTAGTGGCAGGTGTAGCCGTTCGGGATGCGCTCCAGGTAGTCCTGGTGCTCCGGCTCGGCTTCCCAGAAGTCACCGGCCTGGGTCACCTCGGTGACCACCTTGCCCGGCCACTTCCCGGAGGCGTCGACGTCGGCGATCGTCTGTTCGGCGACCTGCTTCTGCTTGTCGTCGGTGTAGAAGATCGCCGACCGGTAGCTGGTGCCGATGTCGTTGCCCTGGCGGTTGCGGGTCGTCGGGTCGTGGATCTGGAAGAAGAACTCCAGGATCTGCCGATACGTCAGCTGCGCCGGGTCGAAGACGATCTCGATGCCTTCGGCGTGGGAGCCGTGGTTGCGGTAGGTCGCGTTCGGCACGTCGCCGCCGGTGTAGCCGACCCTGGTGGAGACGACCCCGGGGTGCCGGCGGAACAGGTCCTGCATGCCCCAGAAACAGCCGCCCGCGAGAACAGCCTTTTCCGTCACTGTAGATCTCCTTCGGTCGTTGACACCCAGTACAACGTGTCGGACCGCCCCTGTCATCCCCGTCCAAGTGTGACGGAACGCTTACGTCCGACGGGCCAGCGCGGAGAGGGCCGCCGGGGTACGCCCGGGTGAGTCGACCATGGCGGCGATGAGCCGCTGGACCGACGGCCTGCTGAGCTCTTGAGGCGCACAGTCGTGGGCGCGGTTCAACGCCTCCGTGGCGCGCTCGACGTCGCCGTGGTCCTTCCAGGCTCGGGCGCCGTCCACGAACGCTCGTGCACGTCGCTCTGCGCTCGGCAGTCGCCGCGGATCGACCGAGTCGAAGTACGTCAGCGCGCGGGCGGTGTCACCGAGAGTGGTGTGCACGCCGATGCGATAGACGGAGACCGTGGTCGCGCTGAATTGCGCGTTGCCCATCCCGCTTCCGGTGGCCTTCAACCGCCGCGCGGCGTCCTCTGCTTCTTCGATGAGTGCGACGGCCTGGGCGTTGTTCCCGTTCTGCGCCGCCGAATAGCTCGCGGTGCACAAGAGCGAGCCGTAGGACGCGAGTTGCCGATCCGGCGGACTGCCTCGATCGGCTCCCAGGTCGAGAGCGGTCCTGGTGAGCATGGTGATGGCACCGTTCAGACCGGCGTCTCTGTCGATCTTCTCGGGAGCGCTGAGCGCATGCCGCCGCATTCCGATCGCGATGGCCCGGGAACTCGCGGCGATCACCAACGGGTCGCCGCTCGACTCAGCCGCCGAGTGTGACCGATCGGCGGCGACGCGGGCGACACAATCACGGTGCTGTTTGACCGCCAGTTCCGAACCGAGCAGATACGCCCTGGAGAGTGCCGCGGACATCCGTTCCCGCATTAGCCCGATGGACGCGTCCTTGCTCGCGTGTGCGGTGGCTATCAATTGAGGCAGCACTCGGCTGAGATGCGCATACTCGCAGGCTTCGAATTTTCTCTGCGCTTCGGCGAGCGCCTGGGAAAGCGAGACCAGTGGCACTGGTACAGCCGGGCACTGTGACTTCGCCAGCAACAAGGCCTCTAAAGATTCCTCGCCTGCGGACGCGCGCGCTGTGCCAGGCAAGACCCCGGCGATCGTGACACCGACCAGCCCCGCGAGCACCTGTCGTCGCCGCATCGCCTCGTCACCGTCCTGTCCACCGGGGATAGCAGTGCCGACATTAACCGGCGCGCCATCCTCGCGCATTTGCGCCGCGCCGGTGAATGCGGGTGCGAGACCGAAGAGGTGGGGCGGGATTTCGAGCACCTCGGAGAGAGTCCGCAAGTAATGGACATCGATGAGTTTGCGTTGGCCCGTCTCCATCCTCGACAGCGTGCTCAGGGAGAGATGACAGCGGGCCGCCACCTGCGCCAGCGTCAGCCGTCGAGCGCGTCGGACGGCTCTGGCCAACCAGCCGTACCGGGCCGTCGCGGCGGCGTGCAGTACCTCGGGTGACGACCAAAACGGGTGGAGTGCGTCCATGGCGACCTCCCCGGCGATGGTCCCGCACCGGATCCCCCGATCAGTAGGACGTTGCCCGGATCGCAATTTGACAGTTCCGCAAACTTGTTGCCGATCGAGCACACAGACCTGTCCCGAGGCGAGAACGCGCGTTCCATGGTCTCGAACTCTGACAACGCGACGACCGGCGGAGGCAAGCGATGGACGATCTTCGGCGCTACGTCCGTCTCGCGGCCGTCCCACCGGAAGTACCGGATCAGCCGGCGCGACGCGCGGCCGCGGTCATGGTGTCCGCCTTGGGCGTGCCGTACTTCTCGATTTCCGGCGGTCACGGACTTCGGTTGCGAGGCAGGCCGGACCCCGCACTGGATCCGGTCAGCTTTGTCGGCTACGCGGTGAGAACCGAACCGCTGGAGTGTCTCGCCCTGTTCATGCTGCGGCCGGCCTCGTCCCACGGCCGGTGCTCGATCGTCTCGGACCTGCGTGCGGCAGCGGCCTTGGTAGAAGATCTGGCTCCCGAATTCTTCGACGCCAGGTCGGAGCACCTGCACGGCGCGGGGACACCGGACGCGCCGTTCTCGATCCTCGACAGCGGCGTCACAGCGGACGGTGGGTGGCTCCGCTGGTCCGGTACGAAGCCCTTCGGCGGGCGTGCCGCCGAGCATCGGGCGATGCTCGAGATATTCGCAGAATTACTGGAGGCCTCACCGCTCGACCGCGGGGATCTTCTGATCGCCGACGTGACGGAACGCTTACGTCCACCGTGCGTCTCACGCTAGGTGAAAACCCTGCTCGCGGTCCTCGCCCTCCTCCTCGCCGGCTGTGCGACGGCCCCGCCGAGCCCGACGCCCGAGGACGCCTTCCGGTTCGGCGGGATCTCGATGCCGTCCAGCGGCAAGGTGCTGGAGACGCAGCACGACCGGGGCATCGACTCGCGCTACGTCGTCGTCCTGACCCTGCCGGTGGAGGACGTGCCCAAGCTGCTCGAAGCGTCGAACTTCGCGCCCGGGGTCATGAACGACGACCGGGTCGTCGAAGGTCGTCATGTCTACCGCAAGGTCACTGTCGAGGGGACCACGGTGCGCCTCGAGATGTTCACGACGTGAGCACTCTGCGTGAAAAAGATGGGCCGTTCGAACTCGCTTGGGTGACCCCCTAACGTGTACCTCCACGCACCATCCGCCGGAGGACGCATGGATCCGTTCCGTGTACCGCCCGAGCTGTTCCGTTTCACCGACGGCAGCAGATCAGGGCTCCCCCTGGCGATCCTGCACGCCTTCGGTGAGGCGAACGAGCGGCTGGAGACGGCGCTCGGGATCGACGACGTCCGCACTCGGCTGCGCGAAGTCGGCTGGCTGGAGACGCTCGACGACGATGACCTCGTCAAAACGCTGGACCAGCTCAAGGACCAGGGCCATCTCGAAACCGTTCAGAGCCACGCGGGTGACTACCGGACCGCGTCCGAGTACGAGCGCCGCAATCTCCAGTACGCGCTGACCAGGCAGGGTGAAGCGGCGTACGCGGGGGTGGTCCGCGCGAACGAGGTGCTCAACGCGACGGGCGCGCTTCAGACCGCGACGCTCGAAGCGCTCGGCGAGCGGCTCGGTGAGCTCGCGAAGCAGCTCGAAGACGGCACTGACAGGCGCGTGTTCAGCACGCTCGCCGAAGTCGAGGGCCACCTCGAAGCGTTCCGCGACAACACGAAGCGCTTCAACGGCGACCTCCAGCGCCTCCTGCACGCGGAGGCCGACATGGCGACGTTCCACGAGGTCAAGGCGGCCACGGTCGCGTATCTGCAGGAGTTCCTGAACGACCTCGAGCATCACACCCACACCATCGCCACCCGCATCAAGGAGATCGACGACCACGGCATCGAGCGCGTGCATCGGCGGGCGCTCAACGGGGCGGCCCTCCTCAACCCGGATCAGCGCTGGCTCGACGTCCGCAAGGCGCGCTGGGACGGGCTCCGCGCGTGGTTCCTGCCCGAGGACGGGGCGACGCCTCGGGTCGAGGATCTCCACAACCTCGCGCGGCGGGCGATCATCACGCTCCTCCAGGTCCTGGACCGGATCACCGAGTCGCGGCGGCGCGCGAGCAGCGCGGTCGCCGATTTCCGGGAGCTGGCGCGGTGGTTCACCGTCGTCCCGGCGCAGGAGGACCTGCATCGCCTGTGGTCCACGATGTTCGGGCTGAGCTCCGCGCGGCACGCGCATCTCGCCCACGCCGACCCGGAAGTGGTCAGCACGACGGCCTCGTGGCTCGACGCGCCGCCGGTCGAGGTGTCGGAGCTGTTGCGCTCCGCGGGCCGCACCGAGCGGTTCACCCGGACCGGGCGGGTCCGCGACGTCAGCGCGATCAGAGCCGCGAGAGCCGAAAAGGCCCTCCAGGAACGCGCCGAACTCGAAGCGGCGTGGAACATGCTCGACACCGGCGGTGTCGTGCGGCTTTCGGCGTTCGAGAAGCTGGACCACACCGTTTTCGAGCGGCTGCTGGACCTGCTGGGACAGGCGTTGGGCAGGCCGCCCGGCGCGGAGGGCACCAGGAGGAGCACGACGTCCGACGGCCAGATCGAGATCGTCCTGCGGCCGCCGAGGAACGGCGCGGTCGCCCGCCTGACCACCACGAGCGGCGTCTTCCGCGGCCCCGATTACGAGATCGAGATCAGCACGGCCGGAGGCGGTGCGTGAGCCTCACGAACCAACTGGTCATCGCGGAGCGCGAAGAGGTCGCGCGCGGGATCCGGGCCCTGCTGGCCACCCCGCTGATCGGCGAACGCGGCTCCCCCGAGACCTTCGACCTCATCCGGCGCCGCCGCGAGCCCATCCGGCAGTGGTTCGACTACTACTGCGGCTGGACGCTCACGGTCGAACCGCGGCTCGGCTACGCCCGGCTGGTCAAGGTCCGCGCGGCCGCCGACTCCACCCGCCCGGCTCGACGGCTGCGGTCCGGGCGCGCGGCGTTCGACCGCCGCCGTTACGTCCTGCTGTGCGTGGTGGCGGCCGAACTGCTGACCGTGCCGGTGACGACCATCGGTCTGCTCGCCGGCCGCGTCGCGCAGGCGAGCGCCGCCGACGACCTCGTCACCACGTTCGACGTCGCCACCAGGGCGGAGCGGCTGGCGTTCGTGGACGTCCTCAAACTGCTGGAGTCCTTCGGCGTGCTCGAAGCCGCCGACGGCGATCCGGAGTCCTTTGTGGACGATCCGGCGGCGAAGGTGCTGTTCCGGGTCGACGCGACGCTGTTGCTGCGGCTGCTCGCCGCACCGGTCGGTCCTTCCCAGCTGGCGGTGCCGGCCGACGACGTCGCGCTGCGGTTCGAGGAACTGCTGGAGGCGGTTTCGCACGAGCAGCGCTACGGCCTTTCCTCCGGCCGCCACGAGGACACGCCGAGCGCGTCGGACGTCCAGCGGAACCTGTGGCTGCGGCACACGGTGTTCCGCCGTCTCGTCGACGATCCGGTGCTGTACTTCGCCGAGCTGACCGCGGAGGAACGCGCGTACCTCGGCACGCCGACCGGACGCCAGTTGCTGCGGCGTGCCGCGGAGCAGGGCGGTTTCGTCCTCGAAGAACGCGCCGAGGGTGTGCTGCTCGTCGACGTCGACGGGCTGGCCACCGACGAGCGGTTCCCGGACGACGGCAGCAACGCCAAGGTCGCCGCGCTCCTGCTGCTCGACGCGCTCGACGAGCCGCGGACCATCGACTACTTGCAGAAGGCCACCGCCAAACTGCTGAAACGCTTCCCGCGCTGGGCCAAGACGTACCGGGGCCGGGACGGTGTGCGGCGGCTGACCGTCGACGCGCTCGCCGTGCTGACCGGCTTCGGCCTGGTCCGCACCGAAGCCGAACTCGTCCGGCCGCTCCCGGCCGCCGCGAGGTACACCGACCGCACCGAGGAGGCGCCGTGACCGTGACGAGGTGGATCCCCTCCCGTGCGGGCATTCTCAACATCTGGCGCTACTACGACGAGATCTTCGAGTTCCACGACGGGCGCCTGCTGCTGCGCGGCCCCAACGGGAGCGGGAAGTCCAAGGCGCTGGAGCTGCTGCTGCCGTTCCTGTTCGACGCGAGCCTGCGCGCGAACCGGCTGTCGACCTTCGGCACCAGTGAACGCAGCATGCACTGGAACCTGATGGGCGAAGGCGCTTCCGGCGCCACGCGCGTCGGGTACGTCTGGCTCGAATTCGGCATGGCCGGCGAGAAGTGGTTCACCTGCGGCGCGCGGCTGCAGGCCAGCACGCACACCAGCACGGTGCACGCCGACTTCTTCACCACCGATCTGCGCGTGGGCGACGGCTTGCCGCTGGTCAACGAGGCCGGCCAGCCGCTGACCAAGAACGCGCTGGAGGAGGCGCTCGGCGAGCACGGGACAGTGCACGACGGCGCGGCCGAGTACCGCGCGGAGATCCGCGCGAAACTGTTCCCCACCCTGAGCGAACAGCGTTACGACGCGCTGATCACCGCGCTGCTCCAGCTGCGGATGCCCAAACTCTCGCAGCGGCTCGACCCGAGCCTGCTGTCCAACCTGCTCTCTCGCGCGCTTCCGCCGTTGGGGCAGCAGGAGATCGCGGATCTCGCCGAGGGTTTCGAGCGGCTCGACGCGCAACGCGAACGGCTGGGCTCACTGGAGACCGAGGTCGACGCGACCCGTGCGCTCGCCGCCCGGCAGAAGACCTACGCACAGCGTGTGCTGCGCGCGGGCGCCGCGAACCTCATCAACGCCACCGCGGAACTCGACGAACTCGCCGCGGCCGCCCGCCGTTCGGCCGAGGAGCACGACGAGGTCGCCGCGAAGAAGGAGGCCGCCGAGGAGCGGGCGGCGAAGCTGGAAAAGGACGTCGAAGAGACCGAAGCGCGTCTGTCGGGGCTGACCGAATCCGAGTCGTACCGCAAGGGCCAGGAGCTCGACAAGCTGCGGCAACGGACCTTGTCCACGCGCGAGAAAGCGGAGGCACTGCGCGCGGACGCGGACCGGCTCCGCGCCGAGGCGGACGCCGACGAGGAGCGCTCACGGGCGGCGAAGCAGGTCGCGAAACGGCAGGCGGACCTCGTCCGCTCGTTGGAGACCGAGGTCCGCGCCGCCGCGACCCGCGCGAACCTGGCCGGGGTGCACGACGAACTCGTCGCCGGGCTGGACGAACCGGCCCGGCTCCGCCCGTTGCTGCAGGCCGCCGTCCGCGGCAAACGCGACCAGGTCGAGACGATCGGCCGGGCGCTGGACAAACACGAACGCGCCGTCGGGCGGCGCCACCAGGCCGAGGCGGACCTGGACCGCGCGCGAGCGGATTTCTCCGTCGCGCAGGAGCGGGTGGAACTCACGACTGCGACGCGGGAACTCGCGCTGAGCGATCTGCGCACCCGGCTCGCCGAATGGGCGATCGGCTGCCGTGAGCTGCGGTTCCCCGACGTGGAAGCGGTCGTCCGGGACGCCGAGGCGGAGGTCTCGCTGCTGGGCAGGCTCGGCGCCGTCGCCGAGACCGTGCTCGAAGACATCATCCGGCGGGAGGCGGCGACCGGTGCCGCGCTGGCCACCGCGCGCGCCGAACACGACGAACTCCTCGTCGAGGCGGGCGTGCTCGAAACCGAGGACGTCCTCGCGCCCGAGCCGCCGCGCACCCGCACGGCGGACCGGGCCGAGATGAGCGGCGCGCCGTTGTGGCGGCTGGTCGATTTCGCCGGCTCGGTCCCGGAAAGCACCCACGCAGGGATCGAGGCCGCGCTCGAAGGCGCCGGGCTGCTCGACGCCTGGGTGAACTCCCACGGTGTGGTCGACGGGCACGACGTGCTCGCGGAGTCCGGGACGCTGCCGGTGGCCTCCGGTCGTTCGCTCGCCGACGTCCTCGTGCCGGAGCCCGACGCGGAGGTTTCCCCGACGAAGATCCGCCGGATCCTGGAAGTGATCGCCTTCGACGACACACTCCCCGCCGGTCCCGCCGCGATCGGCGCGGACGGCGCCTGGCGGATGGGCGGCCTGTCGGGCAGCTGGACGAAGGACGCCCCGGCGTACATCGGCGGTTCCGCCCGGCTGTGCGCCCGCGAACGCCGCATCGCCGCGCTGCGGGACACGATCTCCCTCCGTGAGAAGACCATCGCCGAGCTGGAGGGCGAGCTGGCCGCGCTGCGCGGCAGGCGCGAGCTGATCAAGATCGAACGCGCGGCCCGTCCCGGTCACGACGATCTCCTTGCCGCTACCGGGGAACTGACCACGGCCGAGGCGGAGCTGACCGCCGCCGACGCCGCCGTCCGGCATCTGGAGAACACCGTCTCCACGCTGGAAACCGAGGCCAAGACCGCGCTGCACGAGCTGACCGCCCGGGCTTCGGAGTCCGGGTTGCCGACCGAACGCGCGCCGCTTGCCGCGCTCGCCACGGCCCTGCGCACGTACTCCGATCAGGGCGAGAACTGGCTGTACGAGCACGGGAACCTGCTCACCGCGACCCAGCGGGCCGAGCTGTGCGCCGAACAGGCGGACCGGTCGGAGGGGAACGCGGCCCGGCGCGAGGAGGAGGCCGCCGACGCGGAGGCCGAACGCACCAAGCTCACCGCGATGCTCGACGCGATCGACGGCGCGGTCGGCACCGGACAGCGCGAGGTGCTCGCCGAAATCGACGGCCTGCGCACGAAACTGCGCGAGCTCTCGGGCGAACTCCGCGCGGCGAACGCCGACGCCAAGGAGCTCGCGGTGTCGCTGGGCGCGCTCGGCGTCCGCCGGACCACCGACGCGCGGGCACGCGAAGAGGCGGCCAAGAAACAGGACGCGGCAGCGCTCCGGTTCCGGAAGCTCGCCACCGGCATCTTCCCCGCCGACGGCGGGATCGAGGATCTGCCGAAGTTCCAGGCCACCCTGTCCGCGTCCGAAAGTGTCCGTGCCGCGCTCGACACCGCCCGGCTGGTGGCCGCGGCGTGGCCGTCCGTGCCGCACGCGCCGAGCAACCTCGGAGAGGCATTGCACCGGCTCTCCGAAGCCGTGCACACCTGCCGGAACACGCTCAGCTCGCGCGCGGAACTCGATCTGGAGACCGACGAGGACGTCCAGATCTTCACCGCCGTCGTCGACGGGCTGCGGGTCGGCGCGGCCGAACTGCTCAAGATCCTTTACGCGGAAGCGGAACAGAGCAGGCACGAGATCACCGACCGCGAGAGCGACCTGTTCGACAAGACCCTCACCGGCGACACCCGCCGTCATCTCGCGGCCCGTATCCGGCAGGCCAACGACCTCGTCGACGGCATGAACGCGCGGCTGGAACGCGTGCGGACCGCGTCGCGGGTGGCCGTTCGGCTGGTCTGGCAGGTCTCCCCGGATCTGGCGCCGGGTACGAAGACCGCACGGGATCTACTGCTGAAGGATCCGGATCAGCTGACCGCCGAAGATCGCGTGTCCCTGCACAAGTTCTTCCGTGAGCGCGTCGAGCAGGCGAAGGCGGACGACACGGCGACCAGCTGGGAACAGCAGCTCGCGCAGGTTTTCGACTACACGTCGTGGCACCGGTTCGTGGTCAAGGTGGACCGCGCGAACGGGGCGGGCTGGCAGCTGCTGACCAAGAAGCTGCACGGCGCGCTTTCCGGTGGGGAGAAGGCGATCGCACTGCATCTGCCGCTGTTCGCCGCCGTCGCCGCGCACTACCAGGCCGCACCAGAGGCGCCGAGGGTGATCCTGCTCGACGAGGTGTTCGTCGGCGTCGACACCACCAACCGGGGGCAGGTGTTCGGCCTGCTGTCCGCACTCGACCTCGACCTGATGCTGACCTCGGACCACGAATGGTGCACCTACGCCGAACTCGGCGGCGTCGGGATCCATCAGCTCATCACCGGCGGCGACGGCGACGACGCGGTCACCACGGCCCGGTTCACCTGGAACGGCCACGACCTCCAGCCCGCCGGGCATTAGCCTGAGCGGCCCCAAAGCCGGGCGCAGCGGGGCCCTTTCCGTCGTTGTTCCTTGTGCGGCGCGGAAGGGCTCGCTACGTTCCTGCCGGTGGCTGTGCGGATCCAGGTGCTGGGCTCGCTGCGCGTATGGCTGGCCGGGTCGGAAGTCGACCTGGGCCCACCGGGCCGCCGCGCCGTCCTCGGCTTGCTCGTGCTCGCCGGCGGTGAGGCGATGTCCAAGCAGGAACTGGTGGACGCGCTGTGGGGTGACCGGCCGCCGCGCAGCGCGGTGAACGTCCTCCAGACCCACGTCAAACATCTGCGGCGGCTGCTGGAACCCGGCCGCCCGTCGCGGTCCGGAAGCGAGATCCTGCCGCATGTCGGCGGCGGTTACGCGGTGCGCTGGGACGCCGTCGAAATCGACCTGCCGCACGTCCGCGGGCTCGTCGCCGAGGCGACCGGCGCCCAGCGCGACGGCGAGACCGGCCGAGCCGCGGCGCTGTTCGGCGAGGCCCTGAGCCGGTGGCGTGGCAGGCCGCTGGCCGATGTCCCTTTGCTCGCAACGCATCCGAAGGTCGTCGCCTTGCTCGCGGAACGGCGCGCGTTGCTCGCCCGTTACGGCGACGCGATGCTCGCGATCGGCGCCGCCGACGAGGTGCTGACCGAACTGGTCGAAGCCGCCGCGGATCAGCCGCTGGACGAACCCGCGCAGGCCCGGTTGCTCCGCGCGTATCATCTCGCGGGCCAGCGGGCGTCGGCTTTCCGGCTCTACCAGGAGGTTCGCGAGCGGCTGCTCGACGAACTGGGGGTCGAACCCGGGCCGGAACTAGTGGCGGCGCACGCCGCGCTGCTCGAAGACGGGGAACCGCTCCCGGGCCCGCCTTCCGCCCTCTGTGTCCCCCGGCAGTTGCCCGCCGAACCACCCGGCTTCACCGGACGGGCGATCGAACTGTCCATTTTGGACGAATTGGTACCGCGGCCCGGCGGCTCTGGCGGGACGGTGGCACTCGCGGCCGTCACAGGGACAGCGGGTGCTGGGAAGACCGCGCTGGCCGTGCACTGGGCGCATCGGGTGAAGCGCCGCTTCCCGGACGGGCAGTTGTACGCGAACCTGCGCGGCCATTCCGGCGGCGCGCCCGCGACGGCACTCGAAGTGCTCACCCGGTTCCTGGCCGCGCTGGAGGTGCCCGCCGAACGACTTCCCGCGGACACGGAGACCGCGTCCGCGCTGTACCGGACGCTGATGACCGACCGGAAGGCGCTGGTGGTGCTGGACAATGCCGTCGACGTCGCTCAGGTCCGGCCGCTGCTGCCCGCCGGTCCGGGCTGTCTGGTGCTGGTCACCGCCCGGGACCGGATGGCCGGCCTGGCCGCCTTCCACGGCGCCCGGCGGCTCACCTTGGGCATGCTCGATCCCGGCGAAGCACTGGAGCTGCTCGCGCGGCTGCTCGGCACCGAGCGGATCCGGGCCGAACACGAAGCGGCCGCCGAGGTGGCCGGGCTGTGCGCGTATCTGCCGCTGGCGCTGAGGATCGCCGCGGCCAACCTGGCCGACGATCCCGGGAACGGCATCGAGGACTACGCCATCGAGCTGCGCAAGGGGAATCTGCTCGCCGCGCTCACCGTGCCGGGTGACGAGCAGATCGCCGTCCGGACCGCCTTCGACCTTTCGTACGCGGGCTTGCCCGCCGAAACGCGCCGCCTGTTCCGGCTGCTGAGCCTTGTGCCGGGCAACGACATCGGCGTCGAGGCGGTCGAGATCCTCACCGGTTCGGACCGGGCGGGCAGGATGCTGGACACGCTCGCGGGCGCGCATCTCGTCGAGCAGCACGCGCCGGGCCGCTATCACTTCCATGACCTGCTTCGCCGTTATGCGACCGATCGCCTGGAAGCGCGGGAATCCCCGGCGGAACGCGCGTCCGCCCGCCGCCGCCTGCACGAGTGGTACCTGCGTGGTGTCGACGTCGCGGCGAAACTGTTGTATCCGCACATGTTCCGTCTCCCGCTGTCCGTGCCCGACGGCCCGGTTCCCGCTGCGGCGGCGGAGTGGCTGGAAACCGAACTGGGAAGTCTCGCCGCCGTCGCCGAGGAAGCGGCACGGACCGGACCGCTTCCGGTCGCCTGGCTGCTGTCCGACGCCCTGCGCGGCTACTTCTGGATGTCGTCGCGCCAGGTGGAATGGCGGGAGACCGCCGGGGCCGCGCTGTCCGCCGCCGAGGAGGACGGCGATCTCCGCGCCCGCGCGTCCGCCCGGTTCAGCCTGGCGGACCTGGGTTTCCGGCAGGGGCGGTATCGGGAGGCCGTCCGGGGCTACACCGGCGCGCTCGTGCTCGCCCGGCGGGCGGGGTGGGTGGAGGCGCAGGCCGCGGTGCTGGGCAATCTCGGTTGCGTGTACTGGCAATCCGGACGGCTCCCGGCGGCCGCGGCACGGTTCTCGCGGGGACTGGAGCTGAGCAGACGCGCCGGAACACCCGCCGGGGAGGCCGTCGCGCTGGGCAATCTGGGGCTGGTGCGGTGGGAGATGGGCGATCTGCCCGGAGCCGCCGGAAACTACGTCGAGGCGCTGCGCCGGTATCGCGGCATCGGCTCGCGGTACGGGGAGGCGATCAACCTGGCCAACCTCGGGCAGACGCAGCACGCCCGCGGCCGGGTCGCCGAGGCCGCCGGGCTGCTCGCCAAGGCGCTCGCGCTGCATCGCGAGGCCGGGAATCGCGCCGGGGAAGCGGAAACGCTCGGCAGGCTCGCGTCGGTGTACTGCGATCTCGGCCGTCGCGCCGACGCGCTCGACCACGCGCGCGAAGGACTACGGCTCGCGCGGGAGACCGGCGAACCGCGCGGTGAAGGCGAAGCGCTCGTCGCGCTCGCGAGTGTGCACCAGCGCGCGGGACACCGGCAGGAGGCCGTCCGCCGGTACCGGCAAGCGCTGATCCTGTTGCGGGAGACCGGCGACCGGTACCCCGAGGTCGACGCGCTCATCGGGCTCGCCACCGTCACCGGCGACCTCGGGCAGGCCCGTCAGGCGCTCGCGCTCGCCGAGCGAGCGGGGTATCGCGCGCTGCGAAGACGGGCGGCGGCCGCGGTGGAGTCGATCCTCCGGGCTTAAGCCGCGATGTCACCGCTGGTGTCGTACGCGCCCGCCGGGTGGAAGGTCACGACCACCCACGGATTGACGCCGTGTTCCTTGCCCGAGGTGTCCTGGCAGGAGAACTCGCTCATGTCGAACACGCTCCACGCCTTGTCCGGGAGTTGCCTGATCGACTCCTCGACACGGCCGACCCAGCGGCAGGCCGGGCTGTGCACCCGCGCCGTCACCGAGGGCTCCGCCCAAACGATGCTGCCGCCGTCCGCGCACCACGCGAGGTCGAATGTGTAGGTCCACCTCCCCGGATCTTCGAGCACGACCGGCTTGATGACCTTGACGCCGGAACCACATTCCCGGGCCGCTTCCGCCTCACCGGGTGTGGCGAAGGCGAGGCCGGCGCCGAGGACCATCGAGCAGGCAAGGATGTTCATCTCTCCCACTGTTCCGCCGGATTCGCCCGGCCGCAAGCCGCCGGATGCCGGGTCCAATCGACGTCCAATGGCCGTCCAGTGCCGCCGAATAGCTTGTGCTCGCACAGTTTCCGCTGAGGGGAGTACGGATGAGGGCACGACTCACGAAGGTCTTGACCGCGGTGGCGCTCGCGTCGACGCTCGTCGTCGGGACCGCGAACCCTGCGCAGGCCGCCGGTCCGCGGGCGTTCGCGATCTCGTCGGACGGCAAGCTGATGGCCACCTTCTACATCGACACACCCCAGGTCCTCGACTGGGTCCGGCTCGTGCAGGGGCTCACCTGCGGGGAGACGCGGCTGATCGGGATCGATTTCCGCGTCCAGAACGGTTTGCTGTACGGCGTGGGCGAGAAAGGTTGTATCTACACGATCAAATTCCCGCCCGCGGCACCCGATGTCGTCGTCACGAAGGTCTCGCAACTGAGCGTTCCGTTGTACGGCAAGGACTTCGGCGTCGACTTCAACCCGGCCGCCGACCGGCTGCGGGTGATCAGCGACTACGGCCAGAACCTGCGGCACAATCTCGCCGACCACGTCACGATCGAAGACACCATCCTGACCACCCCGCCGGCGGGCGGGCCGACCAGGGGCGTCACGGCCGCCGCCTACACGAACAACGATCTCAACCCCGACACCGCGACCACGTTGTTCGACATCGGCACGCTCACCGACCAGGTACTCGTCCAAGCGCCCGCCAACAACGGCTTCCTCAGCCCGACCGGCGCACTCGGCGTCGACACCGGCCCGGCGGCGGGATTCGACATCTACAGCGACCTGACCAACGGCAAGACGACTTCGGTGAGTGCTTTCGCCGTGCTCAACCCGGCCTCCGGGCCTTCGAGTTTCTACAGCGTCAATCTGCTTACTGGTGCTGCTGCGAAGGTCGGCGATTTTCCGTTGCCGATCGCGGATGTCGCGGTGGCGCTCGATACGAACTGAGCGGGGAACGGTGCTGTCCGGTGTCCGGTCTTCGGGCCGGGCACCGGATGGTGGTGTGTGGGGTTTGGGGTTGCGTCGGGTTGCCGGAAATCGGCGACCTGGCACGGCAATCATCGGTCGTTGCCGGAACTCGGTAATGCTTCGGTCGTTCGTGGGGCCGGGAATTGTCGGTGGTGGGTCGTAGGTTCGTGGGGTGGATACTCATTCCGCGCCTGTGGCGCTCGTGGAAAGCCTCACCGATCCTGAGGTGCTGGCCGCGGTGAACGGTGCCGCGAACATGGTGGAAGACAAGGATTCCGTCGCGTTGGCGTTGTCTGTCACGGACGATCACGCGGGTGCGCTGGTAGCCGCCGCGGACGCGGTGACCAGCCGTTTGCCTCGCACCCTGGCCTTGATGGACAACGGGAAATTGAGCGGGTTCGGTGCGGCGAAAGTCGCCACGGCCACCACGTGGCTCTCGGATGAGGACCCTCGTGCGGTGGACGCGTTGTTGGAGGATCGGATCGCGGAGAAGAATCCGGACCAGGTACGGAAAGCCGCCAATCATGCGGCGAACACCATCGACCCCGACGGGGCCGGTAAACGAGCCGAGCAGAATCGCAAAGGCCGCCGTCTCACCTTGCGGCATGGTGAGACCGGGGTCGCCTCCATCGAGGTCGAGGACGGCCCAGTCGAGAAGGTCGCTGCCGCGTATCAACGGATCGACCGTGAAGCACGGGCTCTCAGGGGCGATGGTGAGACCCGCACTCTGGAGCAGCTGAGAGCCGACGTCGCGCTCGATCTGCTGCTCGGCGGGCAGGGCGGGGTGAGTGAGTGCAGCGAAGTGTTCCTCTACATGGACTTGTTCACCTACCTCGGCTTGAACGACGACCCCGCGGAGCTGGCCGGACATGGCACGATCCCCGCCGCGTTGGCCCGGCACATCGCCACGGGTGAGAACACTCTGTTGCGGCGGATCGTCACCGATCCATCGTCCGGGCAGGTGCTCGATCTCGGCCGGGGCCGGTATCGGCCGACGGCGGGTTTGGCGGAGTTCGTGCGGGTGCGGGATCGTGAATGCCGAAGACCCGGCTGTCATCGCCCGGCTCAAGCATGCGACCTCGATCATGCGGTGCCGTGGGCCGTGTCATGACAACC